>CBFDBO010000001.1:0-367462 GCA_965603075.1 uncultured Rhodospirillales bacterium
CAATGGTGCCAATGTTGCAATGCGGTTTATTTCGTTCAAACTTTTCTTTGGCCATGATATCGCTCTCTCAATCCTGGAACGTTTAAAATTCAATCCGTCATTATCCTTATAACAACGGCATCACTCTTATTTTTTGCGTGCCCCGCCTCTTTCTTTCGAAAGAAGTGGAGCGGGTGAAGGGAATCGAACCCTCGTATTCAGCTTGGAAGGCTGCTGCTCTACCATTGAGCTACACCCGCCCATCGCAAAAACGTCTAGGGTAATACGGTGTTTTCCATACTGCCCAAAACGTTAAAAAACCCCGGAAAACCGGGAGATGGTGGAGGGAGTAGGATTCGAACCTACGTAGACGTACGTCAGCGGGTTTACAGCCCGCCCCCTTTAGCCACTCGGGCATCCCTCCGATATATCTTTTATCGGCCTCGCTGGCTAGGGCGAGGAGGCTGAAATATGAGCAATTCCCATGACTTGTCAACTCCTTATCAAACAATTTTCAAACTATTTTCAAACTATTTTGTTTTCGCTCCATTTGAGCATTTTATTTCCGTTATTTTTCTGCAATGACCTACAGACAAATACGCCATCCATGATATACAGCATGTTATAGTGGAAGACAGGAATGTTCATATGGTAAAAAGCAAGCAATCACGACATAAATTTAAGAATCAAAAGGGTCGTAATGATCGTGATTCGGACGCTGGGTTTGATCAAAGCAAATCAAACGCTCGTAGTTCAGGACCCAAGAATCAATCTTGGCTGTTTGGCAATCATGCGGTTTATGCGGCCATTAACAACCCGCAACGCACCTGTCATCGATTATTAGTAACCGCTGAGGCGAGAAAGGATGTTGATCCCATACTGGCGCACGCCGCGTCAGAAGGACTGTCCCGCCCCGCTCCAGAAGTCGTGGACCGTGGCACCATCAATCAAACCTTACCAGAAGGCGCAGTTAATCAAGGCATCGCCATGGAAGTCGCCCCCCTGCCCGCCCTTGAGTTAGAAGATCTATGCAAAGATTTGTCGGGTCGCGATCAAGCCTTGGTGGTCATTATCGATCAAGGTACCGACCCCCGCAATATCGGCGCGGTGATGCGTTCGGCCTGTGCGTTTGGGGCAAGCGCGGTGGTTGTTCAAGATCGCAACGCCCCGGAAGCCACAGGAACCATGGCAAAAGCAGCCTCTGGCGCGCTTGAAACCCTGCCGTTGATCAGGGTGATCAATCTATCTCGTTCAATGGAATTACTGAATGGGGCCGGATTTTGGTCCGTTGGTCTGGCCGGAGAAAGTGACGTTCCCCTCCAGAGTATGGAGTGGCCTGATAAAACGGCTCTTATTTTGGGTTCTGAAGGCAAAGGGATGCGTCGCTTGGTTCAAGAGAATTGTGACTTTGTCACCAAAATCCCCATGACAGATGATATGGAGAGCTTGAATTTATCAAATGCCGCAGCCATTGCGCTTTATGAAATCTTCAGAAAACGTCAATAAAGCACAATAAATTTCAATTTTCTAAAGGCTGATCGGCATTTAACGCATCAAGCAAGCTTTGCTCTTTTTGTTTTGCCCGTTTTTCACCTATGGATTTTTTACGCGCTGAACAAGCCGTGCAATCGATACTATCGATCAATCCATCAAGAACAGCGTTGCGTTTGTGTTGTTGCCACTGTTCATAGCCATAGAATCCACTCCCCGTTAGGATTACAACAGCCAACAATATCATGAATTTACGACGTGCCACGGTGTTCTCAACTTTATACAACAAGATCAATTATTGCTTTTTATCAGCTGTTTAAGGACAGTTCAAACCGGGAGTTTTCTTAAATTCATTAAAAAAAATCAAAAATCGACAAACAACCCCTTGCAGCAAGGCAAATGTCTCTATATACGGTGGCGTTAAGAAAATGGTGTGCCTCTATAGCTCAGTTGGTAGAGCACCTGATTTGTAATCAGGGGGTCACGAGTTCGAATCTTGTTGGAGGCACCATTTCTTATCTTAAATACGGGACTTAGCTGGAAACAGTTAGGTCCTTTTCTTTTTAATAACTATTCAGATAACAAATTAGCTGAATAAAAAGAATCAATTTCATAGCCTTTATATAACAATTTCAGATTTTCCCATAATGAGAAACAAGGGAGGGTATTTGCTGTGCTTTCTCTATTTGAGAAATTAAATGAGAAAAAATATATCGTAATACATATAAACAGAGGAAAACCGGCCTTTTGAGACTGGCATGGTTGTTGCGATTTAATCCGTAGAGACTTTTTATCTACATAATATACGGAGTTCAAATCATGGATGTTTCCTTAATACAAAACCTAATCATTGGTGTTACTGCCCTTTCCGTATTTATAACAATCACCCTTTTTGCGTTTGTTAAATTTGAAAAGAATTTTATGTCATTCTAAATTGGGATAGATTTGATTAAATCCTCTTGCTCCAATTTAACAACGTTCTTCTAGATCATAAACACTTCCCGCAGACCATCCGTTATAAATTGCACAGACAAGGCCGTTAGGATAATGCCGAGCAGTCTTGTGATTACGGCCGTGATGGTTTTACCAAGTTTACGTTCTATAAGCGCCCCCAGCATGTACAAAACCATACACACCAGCATTACCCCCCCTAGGGCGAGGTTCACCACGATCTGAGCTTGCACATCACCTGATTGCGCGCTCATGAGCAACATGATCGAAGCGATGGCCCCGGGGCCTGCTAAAAGAGGCATCGCTAGAGGACAAACGGATATGTCATCGGGGGATGTTGTATTATGTAATTGTTCTGCTGTTTGGGATTTACGGTTATTGCGGCGCTCAAAAATCATCTCGAACCCGATGAAGCCTAACATGACCCCCCCGGCGATGCGGAAAGATGCTAAATCAATTCCGAGAAAATCAAGGAATGTTGCGCCAAACCAAGCAAAGAAAGTTAGCACAAGAAAAGCAATAAAAGTACCTTTCATTGCCATAATACGTTGATATTTCGAGGGCGTGTTTTGAGTTAACGCCATGAAAATGGGTACATTCCCAATGGGGTCGATCACAACAAACATCGAAATAAATGCAGTAATTACAATCTCATACATTATTTAGTTAATCCAAAACATCAGCGTAACCCATCTTTAAGCGCATTAAGATGAGCGTAATCCAGATAATAATTCACCATTTTCCGCGCGGTGGAAATTCGTTAGCCCCGGTTCATCATGTTGCATTCGCCAGCTTAACATTTTCTGAGCGTACTCCAGCATAATGGATTGGTGATCCGCACTCGTTGCCAAATTTTCAAACTCATTGGGGTCTTCTTCCAAATCAAATAACAACGGCGGCAAGCTCGTGAAATGGACATATTTATAACGTTCGCCGCGGATAATATTAACCGTGCAATCTTTCATGCGTATATCTAGCGGTGGGGTATCCTCTTTTCCATCAAAGGGGCCTCTGAGATCAAATTCCGAATGGCATTCTTCCCGCCAATCATCCGGTGATACACCCTGACAGTAGGGCAATAATGAACGACCATCACATTGATCGGGAATATCCAGACCCAGATTATCTATGATTGTCGGCATGATATCGACGCTTTCGGTAAAGCGATCAACCACCCTACCCCGCGCGACATCGGCTTGTGTGCCAGGGGTGCGTATGATTAAGGGAATATGATAGGTTTGATCATAGTAGCCATATTTAGCAAACATCCAATGGTCGCCCATTTGTTCGCCGTGGTCGGATGTAAAGACGACCAAAGTATCGTCGTAGGTACCCTCAGATTTCAAATAATTAATTAAACGTCCAACTTGGTCATCGACTTCGCTCATCATCCCATAATAAGTCGCCTTGATTTGGCGTAAATCTTGATCGGTATAGGATATAACGTCACAGTCCTCGCCGTCCATAATGTGATACTTGCCATCTTGATTATACAGATAATGTTTTAACCACGGATGCTGGGCGGCTTCTTGCTCCAAAGTTTCCCGGCGTAAGGGCAGCGGCATATCCTCTGCATCATGCAGGGCATTATAGGGCTCTGGGGCGATCCAGGGCGGATGGGGCGCAATTAGGGATAGATGGACAAACCAGGGGTCATCCTTACGTACAGAAAGGTAATTGATCGTTTCATCAACCAGAAAGGCTGTATTGCTATCCTCGGCTGTATAATTAGTCGGGGCAAAGCTTTTACCTTTTCCTGCAATCCCCGGTGCGTCCTTATTGGGGGCAAAAATATCGGCGGGGCTGGTTGGTATGGCGTACCCCTTTTCTTTCAAACGGGCGAGCCAAGGTTTCCAATTACCTGTCAGCAACGAAACCGGCGTCATACCCGGCAATGGTTCTTCGTAAGTCTTAAGTAGCGGGTCACCCGCGGGGAACTCTCTCGGGTCTCTTGTGGTGTCGGTATAACCAAAGAGGGCGGGATCAAGCCCCGCTTTACGGGATTCTAAGGCAACATTTGTAAACCGCGCTTCGAGAGGTGTACCGTTTAATACGGAACGATGATTTTGTAAATACATGCCCGTTAACAAACAGGCTCTGGAGGGACCGCATGGTACGGCCTGAGCGTAATGCTTTTCAAATAAAACACCGTCTGCCGCCAATTGATCTAAATGGGGGGTTTTAACGTGGGGATGATTTCGCGCAGAGAGACATTCGCCTCTCCACTGATCAGCGGTAATGAAAAGTACGTTCATATTAATATCCTGATATGAGAGAGAGTTCGCCTATTTACGCAAACTATTGAGGAACATCAAGCTCTTTCCAACGATGACAGGATACCGTGTGGTTAACAGTAATATGTTCCAATGCCGGTTCGGATGATTTGCAAATGTCGATTGCATGAGGACACCGTGTATGGAATTTGCAACCTGAAGGGGGAGAAGCCGGGCTTGGAATTTCACCTTCCAGTTTTTGAGCCTTGCCTTTATGATCAGGGTCCAATGAGGGGATTGCTGATAACAAAGCCTTTGTATAGGGGTGTTTCGACCCTGCAAACAATTCGCGTGTTGGGGCGTTTTCAACCAATTGTCCCAAATACATCACCGCGACTTGATCACAAATATGAGCGACAACGCTTAAATCATGGCTGATAAATAAATAAGTCAGCCCCAGTTCCGTTTGTAATTCTTTCAGCAAATTCAGAACGTCAGCCTGAATAGACACATCAAGGGCCGCCACGGATTCATCGGCCACCACAAATTTCGGATTGGAAATTAAAGCTCGGGCGATTGAAATACGTTGACGCTGTCCGCCTGAAAACGCATGAGGAAAACGACGTAAGTGCTCTAAATTCAAACGACATTTAGCGGCGATAGCCCGTACTTTTTCATCGGTTTCTTCACGTGAACTGGTCAAGCCCATAAGCTCTAATGGCTCTGCCAAAATATCACGCACCGTCATACGCGGGCTTAAAGCCGCATAGGGATCTTGAAAGATCAACTGCATGCGTTTGCGGTAATCTTTCAATTGAGCTTTGGTGATGTTTTCTAGGTTATAAGATACTTCTTCATCATGATATTCAACATGCCCCCTAGAGATCGGTGCAGCTTTTAATAGGGCCCGACCAAAGGTGGTTTTACCGGAGCCAGACTCACCCACCAAACCAAAAAAACTTCCCCGTGGGATATCAAGAGAGATCCCCCCAACGGCGTGGACGTATTGTTTCGGACCAAACAGTGATTTGCCAAAAGGAAAGGATACCGACAGGTCATTTGTTGAAATGATAATGTCTTGTTGTTCGACCATGCTTTCTTTTTGCTCGCTCAGGGTCTTTTGTTGCTGGCTCATACTCTCTTGTTGCTCGCTCATACTCTCTTGTTGCTCGCTCATACTCGACGCTCCTCGGCCACAAAACACGAAACGCTGTGATTTGTATCAATATCAATTTTTTGGGGGCGATCAACATCGCATTTACCCGCTATGGCTTCCGGGCAACGGGTATGAAAGACACAGCCGCTAGGACGATCGAGCGGGCTTGGAATATCACCCGGAATGGCCGTCAATGGCGCGTCCATATCATCAAGTTTAGGTAAAGCGTTCAATAAGCCTTTGGTATAAGGGTGCGCTGGATTTCGAATGACCTCCCGCACGGGACCTTGCTCGACGATACGCCCCAGATACATAACGGCAACTTTATCGGCTGTTTGGGCAACCACGGCTAAATCATGGGTAATAAAGACAATACCCATGCCATATTCAGCCACCAAATCCGTCATTAATTCCAGCACCTGAGCTTGAATGGTAACGTCTAGAGCTGTGGTTGGCTCATCCGCTATCAGCAACTTAGGTTCTGTTGATAACGCCATGGCAATCATGGCGCGTTGACGCATGCCGCCGGAAAGTTCAAAGGCGTATTGCGCGAACCGTTTTTCGGCTTCAGATATACCGACCCGATCGAGCATTTCGATGGATAGCTTTTTGGCGTCCTTCTTGGTCATATTTTTATGCAAAAGGAGCTGTTCAACCATTTGATGACCGATGGTAATTGCCGGAGCAAAGCTGGCCATAGGTTCTTGAAAAATCATAGAAACCGCGCCACCACGAACCAATTTTAGTTCGTTAGCCGATTTAAGGTCGAAGACATCAACCTTTTCGTCATTGGCGGTTAAAACGATATGACTATCATCGGAATAAACCGCATTGCCGGGATTAAGCAGCATCAACGATTTAGCGGTAACAGATTTACCAGAACCGGATTCACCCACAAGCCCCATAATTTCGCCGGGCGCAATATCAAACGATACGTTCTCTACGGCGGTGATCAGCCCTTCATCTGTTTTAAATTGAAGGGTTAGGTTTTTAACGTTAAGAAGCTGTTCACTCATTATTTATGATCCGAATAAGGGTCAGCTGCATCGCGAAGGCCATCGCCAACGAACACAAATGACAACACCAATGCCATGAAGAATACGACGGGAATGAAATACCATTGATAATTCAATAGCACATCGGCTTTGGTCACGTTTTGCAACATAACACCCAACGAATTCACAGGGTCTTTAAGTCCTAACCCAATAAAACTAAGGGCGGTTTCGCTCAGCACCATATAGGGGAAGGAAATGACCAGATCAACAATGATATAGCTGGTAAAACTAGGTAATAGATGGCGTCTAATAACGTGCCCCGGTGAAGCACCACACAAATGAGCCGCGAGAACGTATTCTTGGTTCCGCTCCGTTAATAAATGGGTTCTGACACGTCGCGCCAAAGTGGGCCAACCGATTAATCCCAAAATTACAGAAATAAAGAAGAACCTAAGCTCCGCACTCCATTCATCGGGAATAAACGCCGCGAGGGCCATAAACAGGGGAATTGTCGGTATGGTTCGAACCGCATCCGTAATCATCTGAATGACACTATCAAGCTTGCCGCCAAAATACCCCGATACCCCACCAATCAACAAGGCAAGAACAAAACTGATAACCACACCGATGGTACCAACGGCAAGGGATGTATAAACAGCGTGTAGTGTACGCGAGAAGATATCTTTTCCGGGACTGTCGGTACCAAATAAATGGATTTGACCTGTATCGACACCGAACAGGTGGATATTAGACTTGAATAATTGAAATTTCACATCAAAAGCGTCACCTGGTACATCAATTGCCAAATCGATAAAATAGTAATCCCAACCTTGTACAAAAAATTCCAGATAACGGCGCTTGTCTCTTTCTTCCTTGCTTACCCAACGAAAGTTGGTTGCAGCAGAACGTTCGCGCCCATAAGTATAAACAAAGGGTTGGAAGGAAAACCCGCCTTCGTCCCAGAATTTTGGAATTTGAGGGGCACCGTTTTGATATTCTTTATCGCGTCCCGCAATTGTCGGATCGTACGGTGATAAAAATGGCGCAAAAACGCCCATTAATATTAACACAATCAAGACCCGCCCGCCCCAGACTGCAGAGCGGTTGCGTTTGAACCGAGCCCAGATTAATTGTAGCTGGCCGGCTGTGAAATAATCTTCCTTTTGTTTTTGCTCTGCAGCAGAAAGCTCATGGGTGATTGTATTCGCTGTTGTATCTGACATCGTTATTATCCCCCACCCACGATACTGCGCCATACTCTTGGATCAATGACCGCCAAGAGAATGTCCGTCAGAAAGTTTACCGTCACAATAGAGGCCGTCAGCATGAAGATGATGGCACCCGCGAGCTGTTGATCATTGGAGCGAGCGAGAGCTTCAAATAATAACGCACCGGCTTCCGTTAATGTCAAAATAAGAGCAATAATAGGAAGTTCATTAAAGACACGGTTCAGATCGAACCCCAGAGAGTTAACGATAGGCCCCAGAGCATGCCGGGCAGGATAACGCCACAACAATGGCCAGCCCGATAGTCCCCGCGCCCTAGCAGCGGTTACATAAAGCTTGCCGTTCTCGTCGGCCATTAGCGCACGGACTGTTTGCAAGGCGAATGCGGTAGCTGACCAACCCAGAATAAAGACCGGCAACCAAGCGCGTGACAGAAAATCCTTAACCCGGTCGTAGGACCAGGCCGCATCACGGAATTCTTTACTAAATAATCCAGTTAGAGAATCTCCGAATAAGACAGTCGAGGTCAACATTATCATTAATGCCAACAAGAAGTTTGGCATTGCCAAACCAAGGTAACTGAAAAACCGAACGAAATTATTTGCTAATTTATTATTGGATGAGGCTGAGTATATCCCTGCTGGTATGGCGATCATGTATGCAAAGATCAGCGAAGAAAGGCAAATGCCCAATGAAAGAAGAAATTTTTGACCCAGTAGCTGATTGATCCCGACACGTAGAATACAACTTTGACCGAAATCACCCTTGAAGAAAACATTGCCAACCCATTGCCCCCAACGAACGACATAAGGTTTATCTAGCCCCAAACGACGCTCTTCGATGAGAATATCTTCAGCGGTAATTTTAGCACCGGAAAAACTTTTATAGGATAAATACCGTTCGGCACAGTTTGCTGGCACCAACTCCATTAAAGTGAAAACAATAAAGGAGACCGTCAATAGGGTAAGAATAGCCATAAAGGCTCTGGTGGCAACAAATTGTCCGAATTGTAACATTGTATTGAGCCCACGCGATGTTAATTAAAAAATAAAAAAAAAATTTAAAAAATATGCCGGACGTTTTCATAACGTCCGGCATAGATTTAGAAATATCAATTATTCATCGATATACCACTGTGGACCTCTGTACGGATAAGTTCGATAGAACTCATAAGATGCCGTTTTAAAGGTTGGGAAGTTCTTCAATGAGTTACGGTGATAAACCGGACCAGGGGCCAGGATAATACCGTAGAACATTAAACTTTCTTGCATATTTGAAACCAGTTTGGTAACAGCAGCATCTGAATCAGGTGTACCCGCAACAGCGGACTGCAATGCATTGATGCCATCTTGCAATTCAGCAACAAATGCAGGGGGTTTGAGACCTGTAGCACCGTCACTATCAAGATACTCTTTCCACAACAGACCGTTTGTTGCTTCAAAGTATGTTCCAAATGGAGCCTGGAACAAATCGTTGTTACCAAGGTTAATGGCCATAGGTTGTGATTTAATCCATGAAATAACATCAAGTTCGTTAGCTGATTGAGCAGAACGGTACTCATCAGGTGTTACTTCTTTAAAGATTGTTTTGATACCTACATCATTCCAATGTTGGGCAACCAGTTCGACAACCAAGGAAGGAATCCCTTGTGTTGCATACTGAATGTTCACAACAAGTTTGGAACCATTAAGAAGGTCACGGAAACCGTCACCATCGGCATCAACAACACCGGCTTCATCAAGTAAGCTTGCAGCAAGAGCCTTGTCATGCTGGGTGAAGTAAGTCGCCCATTTTGGATCTACAAAATCAGGAACAGGACTAAACCCAGAGTACTGAACTGGTTTACCAAGACCGTAATAAGCAACTTCATTGATTTCGTCACGGTTCATGGCAATTGACATGGCTTGACGGAATTTGATGTTACTGAAAACTTTACGTTTTTCTTCATCTGCTGGGGTTACGTTAAACCCAATTACGGATGAGGAAATTCCAGGAATTAGCTCAATTGTGTAATCACCCTTTTCAGCATTATCCATAAGGATTGGTGCATCAGGAAGGGTAATTGACTGATATTTATAGTCATATTCACCATTAATGGCTTTTAGAATACGAACTTCATTATCATTGATGTACGTTTCATCTTGCTCATTAATATAGGGTAACTGGTTACCAGCGGTATCAACCATGTGGAAATACGGATTTGCCACATAATGACGACCTTCTGTGGTATCAGCAACGGTAATGAATGATTCCAGTGAAGGTTGAATGTGCGCAGGTAACATTCCGAGTTTTGAAGGATCTCTGAGCATAGGGGATGGAACGTCTGTCCAATCTGAAGAACCGTAGTAGAACAACAGCAATTCATAACCCGTCGCAAAACCAGCAGCTTGCGCTACTTTATCTGCATCAGGGTTAATTTCAGGATGGAACTGGCCCAAGAAATGTTTAGGCTGGAAAGCTTGCGCATAATGGGATGCAAAATGTGACAACAAACCAGGATAGGGAACTTCTGTTGTAAAGGTAACAGTCTGAGGATCAACAGCCTCAACCTTCATTGGTTTGCCACCAGCAAGCATGAAGCCTTTTGGTTTTTCAAAAACATTAACATCCATATTTAAATTATGATACCAGAACACAACATCGTCTGCAGTGAACGGTGCACCATCTGACCATTTATGACCTTTACGCAGGTTGAAAGTCAGAACAGTATAGTCGTCATTCCAATTCCAGCTTTTCGCAATATTAGGCACGATCGTGGTCAAATCATCTGAATAGCGTACCAGATTGACGTGGCGTACTGAAAGAAGATCGGACGTGCCGGCTTCTGTATTGTTTGAAATCATATCAAACGTTCCGCCGTATTTACCGATGGAATCGTATGGAGCGATAATGAGGGGCTCATCAGGAAGACGGTCTTTAACACCAGGTAATGAACCGTTACCGACGATTTGAGCGTTCAAAGAACTAATGGATGGATTTTCACGGAAACTTAATTCGCAATTTGCCAGTTTTTCGAACTCTGCGAGTTCAAACTGCTGCGGGTAATCACCGGTGATCCCCATATCATCAGCAACAGTAACAGCTGGGCAGGATGCTGCCTTAGCCTCTGTTGCCAATCCGCCGGAGAGCAGCATTAATGCTAACCCTGTCAACGGAAGCAAACTTAATTTTTTGTACATCATATGTTGTAGCCTCCAAGTTGTTTTATATTTGTATTGTTTTTTTATTGACCGTTTATTTCATTTTCAGAACAATTATAGATAATTACACCAATAAAAGTTCTTGGTCCTAGGCCACATTAGGTCAGTGAGTTCAAGTGTCAAGCATGTCGAACAACACTTTATTAACAATAACGATCATATTCTTAATATACTTTTTTCATATATGAATAATACGAAATGAATTGACGGAAAATACGAATTGAGGTCAAAAATAATTTAAATATAGAACCTTATTTAAACACAAAATTCAGTGTAATTTGACTGGATTGGGATGTCAGATTGCATGAAATTTAGCAGAAAACCTCACTAATTAAGCTAACTTGTTTTCAAAAAAGATTTTACGGCAGAATTCAAATAACTAAACCAAAACTATAAAATCCCCACACGGGGTGGTCATATAGCGTGTGCCCCAATCTTCTGTCTCTCCTTGTACAGTTTTATGCCCCTATTAAAACATAGGTTGCATTATCAACCATCCCATTTAAGCCCTAAGGGTAAGCACGTTTGATACTGTTGAATTAATTCATAACTTAACAGAAACGATATCTTTGTTTACTAAAAATCAATGATTTAGGGTTAGTTTTTAGTTTATGGTAAAACCAATGAAACAAATTGAACAAGGTGATGTTTTTCGTAAAAACGAAAAATTTGAAAGCTTGTGGATCGTAACCCGAGTCCTAGATCTCTATGGTTACCCCCCTCACGTCCATATTACGCCTATGGGTGAGGAACGCCATCCTCTAACCTATAGTACAGCAGCCCTAAACAACCCAAATCTGTTTAGACGCATTGTTAATTAATCCCATCGACGCCATTCATTTCCATACTTTTTAAAAAATAACATCCAAAAATTCATCTGACACATCAAGGTAATGATTAATATCATCTGGTGTATGAGAAAATGATGCTGAGGGTCCGGCTGAGCTGATCGCCTCCCATACCTGATGGGTTGCCATAAACAATCTTTTTGCGCGGGTAAATTCAGGCGTCAAAGAATTGGCTGCCTCAACCGATGTCGTTGGTTGTTGATCGGACAATACCCACCCCGAACGGCCACCGATCTGAGGTGCGTGCCAGTTCAAACCGTGTTTTTCGAATAACACATTTAGACCTTTGGCGATCTGCAAACCACGTTCGTTGTTTTGAGCGTAATCCTCTGGGCGCAAGCATGCCTCTAACGTTGCCCGTGCCACCGATACCGCCAGAGAGCTTGCATACGTTGTGCCCCCATTCATTAACCCGGCTTCGTCCTTCCGGTCGCGGTCCAGATACTTCTCACAGAGCACTGATAATTCAGCGGTCATACCATAAGCCGCAAAAGGGAACCCGGAACCAAGTCCCTTTCCTAACACCTGTACGTCTGGATTGATATTCCAAGCCTTTGTTAGTCCACCATAAGCAAAGGCAAAGGTATGCGCTTCATCCATAATCAATAAGGAACCTGTATCATCGCAAAGCTGGCGTACTTCTTGCCAAAATCCATCCCCCGGAAAGACGATATTACAATTGGTCAACAGGGGTTCGGCGATCACACAGGCAACATCCCCCGGTGCAAGGGCGAGCTTTAGGGCACTCAAGTCGTTAAAGGGGATTATACGGGCATTATCGAGGCTGCCTTTTGCTAATCCGCGACCTTCGTGAACCGTGGTACCGTTTTTATTAATAATCAACGTATCGTCGAGGTGACCATGATATTTGCCTTCAAACATCAAGATAACCTCTCGCCCCGTAGCCACACGGGCCAAACGGATAATTTCAGCATTGGCATTGGAGGCCGAGCCTGTTAATTGCCAATACGGTAACCCGCTCCGCGCTGCTAAATTTTCGCTAACGGCGATGTCGTCTTCAACGGGCAGTAAAAAAGAAGCCCCCCGGGCGTTTCCTCGTGTGAGGGCTTCGGTTATAACCGGGTTTGCGAACCCGAGGGCGGCGGCGAAATCCGCTTGGTTCATATCTAAGAATCGATTGCCATCCACATCGTTAAACCAGCCCCCTTCCCCGCTGGCAATATAAAACGGTGCATGTTCATAAAGTCCCGCCATCCATGACATGGGAACACCATTAGGTTGGGATTGTCGCGCCCGTGCCCCCATGGCCAAAGATTTCGGTGTCATGGCCTTCAGTTGTAGGGCGGCCTCTTCTGTGATGGCATGCAGTTTTTCAAAATTCAGTTCCATATTATCAGTTCCATCTTAACGAACATAGGAAGCGCCGTTTACATCGATGGTTTGCCCCGTGGCGTGGGTGGCAAGACCGGACGCTAGGAAACAAATGGTATTGGCAATATCGGAAGCCGGCGCAATATCCCCAATGGGAATTTCGCTCACGGTGCGGGCGCGTAACGTGGGGTCATGCTCAAATGATTCAAGCGCCATATCGGTTGATACAAACCCTGGTGCGACACCATAGGTGTAAATGCCAGCGGCACTGTAGGCCCGCGCAAGGGTTTTAGTGAGCGATATCATGGCGCCTTTTGACGCGGCGTAAGCCCAATAGTCTGGCCCGTCACCCCGGAATGCAGCACGGCTGGATACATTAACGATTGCCCCACCGCGTTTGGTCGATTGCCAGTGATTAATAGCGGCGCGGCATAGATCCGCCGTGGCGATTAAATTAACCTGCAGGGTGGTTTGCCATGCGGCATGCCAAACGTCATCCGAATCTTGAATAGGTGCTGGTAAAAACAGTCCCGCATTATTGACCACAATATCAATATTTCCTTTCCAAGCGAGGGCTTCATTCCATAAGGACTTAGAGGCACCTTGGACATTTAAATCGGCCCGAACAAGATGGCAATTATCCGCGCCAACATCCAAGGCTGTTTGTTCCGCAGCCTTTTGATTAGAGCCATAATGAATGATAACATTGGCCCCAGCACCAACCATGGTTTTAACGGTAGCGGCCCCTATGCCCCGGGACCCACCGGTTACCAAAGCAGTTTTATTTGTAAAATCGATCATGTTCATCCTTGACTGTCATCTTTGAATTAAGGTTATCTAACGGTAGAGTAATCCATGGTTAAACTTCGTCCACCAAAAAGGTACTTTTGTTTATGAGCAATCCAATTCCAGTCGTCATTCAAGGGGCACGGTCTGTTGATGACGTTCCGGGCCTTGACGCTCTATCAAAATATGCAGAATTACGATTTGCCACCGACCGTCAATCTTTGAGCGCATCATTGGTAGGTGCTGAAGTGGTTTTTGGCTGGGATTTCCGCGCCGATGATCTGGAAAACTGTTGGGATCAGGCTAAAGATTTAAAATGGATTCATTGGGGCGGTGCGGGTGTGGACGCGGCAATGTTTCCGGGGCTTGTCAATTCTGACGTCACCTTAACCAATTCACGAGGCCTATTTGATCGCGCCATGGCGGAATGGACGTTGGGCATGATGATTGCCCACGCTAAGAACACCCTGCAATTAGTCCAAAGCCAACAACAGAAACAATGGGCTTATGGCTTAAACCATCAAATGTTGGGACAGAACGCTCTTATCGTTGGGGTGGGCAGCATTGGACGTGAAATTTGCCGGATGTTGAAATTATTCGGGCTTAATGTGTCCGGGGTGGGCCGCAGCGCCCGGGGTAATGATGCCGAATTTGGTCATGTCCATGCCCAAAACGAACTTAATAAACTGTTGAGTGATGCAGATTATGTTATTTTAATCACCCCCCTAACCGCTGAAAACGAAAACATGTTCAGCGCAGCTCAGTTTAAAGCCATGAAGCCGAGCGCTCAGTTCATCAATATTGGTCGGGGACCGCTGGTTAACGAACACGACTTTATTGCAGCCATGAACAATGGCGAGATCGCGGGAGCGGCACTGGATGTCTTCAGAAATGAGCCTTTAAAACAAGATAACCCCATTTGGGACGCGCCAAATACCTTTATCTCGCCGCATGTTTGTGGTGATTTTCAAGAACACAGAACCAGCCTTGCCCAACTGTTTTATAAAAACTTCGAGAGCTACAGACTGGGACGGGAGTTATCCAATATCGTGGATAAAGACAAAGGTTTTGTGACAAACGGAACAACCTAAAATCAGGTTAGGTTCTAAAGCTTTCTGCATACTGAGCGTTATGCCATGACACATCACCGAACATGGTATCGATCATGCATAACCGTTTGAAATAATGCCCAACGCTGTATTCCTGCGTCATGCCAATACCGCCGTGAAGCTGAATGCCTTCTTGCCCCACTTTGCGAGCATACCGACCGATGAGACTTTTAGCGGCAGCTATTGATTTACGGCGCTCATATGGCTGCTTCTCAATCGATGTCGCCGCTTCAAGGGCCATAGATTGCGCCATTTCGCACATCATATACATATCGACCATACGGTGTTGCAGGGCTTGAAACGACCCTAAATAAGCGCCGAACTGTTTACGGGTTTTCATATATTCTAGGGTTAGATCATATACCGACCACATAATACCGACGGCCTCGGCGCAGAGTGCCGACGTGGCGCAATCCGTCACCTCGATAATCGTCTCGTAAGCCCTCCCCAAATCACCCAATAGAGCATCATGACCAACCTGAACATTTGCCAAAGTAATTTCTGAGGCCCGTGCACCGTCTTGGGTGGGATAGGATTGCATCTTAAGTCCATTAGTATCATTGGATACGATAAATAAGGAGATACCCTGTTCATCATTTTGCTCACCCGATGTACGCACCATGACGATAATGTAATCTGCCGTATCGGCATTCAAGACCACAGCCTTCTGCGCGTTTATTAAATACCCAGCATCATTTTCCCGTGCATTAAGCTGTGCGTGAGATTTAATGTTACGCATATCATACCCTGCCCCCGCCTCAACGTAAGCAAAAGCCAACTTGGTATCGCCGGTCATTGTTTGATCGAGTATTTCTTTATGTAAAGAATTGCTCGCCAAACGGTCGATCAAACCAGCGCCAAGCAGAATTGAAGATACATAAGGTGCCGGTAACAATGAGCGACCCAGTTGATCCATTACCAACATGGTCTCAATGCCACCACCGCCTAGGCCATCCGATGCTTCGCTTATGGGCAACGCGAGAACACCAAGTTCGGCAAGGGTGTTCCAATGGTTAAGGCTATAACCGGGGGTTTGGTCAATAATCGCTTGTCGTTTTTCAAAAGGAAATTCGTCACGGACAAAGCGTTCAACCGTATCGCGGAGCAGAATTTGTTCTTCTGTATAGGTGAAATCCATCAAAAAGTTCCTTATAAACCCAGCACAGCTTTGGCGATGATTGTTTTTTGTATTTCATTGGATCCGGCGTAGATGGATGTTTTTCGGAAATTAAAATAGGCCCTTGGATAGTGGCCGGTGCCCGGCTGGCTTGTACTTGGGATGGTGTCCATGCTGGCACTTAGGTCCTCTCCGTAAATGGCGACCTGTGCGTCATAGCCTAATGCTTCGACCATTAATTCATAAATGCGTTGTTGAATTTCGGTGCCTCGAATTTTCAGCATGGAGGCTTCAGCCCCCAGTGCGTCCGAACCGCCTGATTGGAACAAAAAGCGTTGTTCGGTGATCTCTAGGGCGCGAAGTTCAATTTCCACTTCGGCAATCTTTGCGGCAAAGACAGGATCATCGATTAAGGGCTGATCGTTGATGGTTATTGCGTTCGCCATTTTGTGAGCACGCGCAAGACTGGCGAGAGAGCGTGAAACCTCTGCCGTACCAAAGCGTTCAAGGCCCAGCATAAATTTAGCAACGCTCCATCCCGCGTCGTGTTCACCCAATCTGTTATTAAGGGGCACGCGCACGTCATCAAAGAAAACCTGATTGACCTCATGAATACCGTCATAGGTGATGATCGGTGTCATGGTGATCCCCGGTGTTTTTAAATCAAATAATAACACCGTGATTCCTTGTTGTTTTCGGCCCGTACTGTCGGTCCGGAACAGGCCGAACATCCAATCGGATATATGTCCTTCCGAAGTCCAAGTCTTGGTGCCGTTTATCACATAGTGATCACCGTCTAAATCAGCTTTGCATTGCAATGATGCTAAGTCCGACCCTGCGTTGGGCTCAGAGAACCCCTGGCACCACATCACATCCCCATTGGCGATGGGCGGCAGGAAGCGTTCTAATTGTTCCGGTGTGCCAAATTCCATAATAGAAGGGGCGAGCATCCCAACACCGTACACCTGAGGACGGGGGGCGTTCCCCAGTGCCATTTCACGCTCAAATACATAGGACTTTGCATCTGACCAATCTTGGCCACCATATTCGACCGGCCAACCATGGGTGGACCACCCTTTGGCATGGAGAATTTTATGCCACGTTTGTTGATCCTTTCGCGGAATGTCCATGCGTTCGGCGGCAACTTTGCGGGCGATATTTTCAGGCAAATTTTCGCGCACGAAGTTTGCGACTTCTATTCTGAAATCTTCGATTTCTTTTGGGAACGTCAAATCCATTTATCAACACCAGTCTGATATTATTATGGTTCGTCTTTAACAGCATTAAACCCGTTAGCAAATAGGCAATATGAGTTATAGTAATCGTGAATTTTATATGATCATATCAATCATTATTGTTAGGGACAAACGAGGGTGGAATGACAAAATTTGGCAACCATAGTGAATACGGGCTATTACGCGAAGTCGTCGTTGGTATTCCCGATGACCTGACCCTACCCCCTTTCAGCAAAGATTTAAGCCATTACAATAATGAATTACGTGAGGTCTTAGAAGCAACGGGCAACAAACCGCTCTCGATCAAGGAACACTTTCCGAAGCGGTGGGAACGCACGCGTGAGCAGATGGAAGGCATCGTCAAAACCTTTGAAGATCACGACATTACCGTGCACCGGGTACGACCCTATCATGATGAAGAGAAAGTCTATCTTGATACCCTGCAACAAGGTCATTCGCTGTTATATTCTGCCGACCCCGTTTTTGTCATCGGCAATCATTATCTAGAGATCAATATCCGCCGCGCCTATCGCCGCAAAGAGGTTTTTCCCTTGCGTGAGATCATCCAACCCATGATCGACGCTGACCCGGAAGCCCATCACGTTGCCATGCCCGCCGCCCAACCATGGAGCCCTTCTGGGGAAGGTCCGGGACCGTTTTTAGAAGGCGGTGATATTCTCATTCAAGGGACAGATATTTTGGTTGGCATGGGCAATCTCTGTAGCAATTTAAATGGCATCAATTGGTTAAAACGTTATATCGAACCTTATGGTTATAAAGTCCACCCTATGCCCATCAAAGGCGACATCCTGCATGCGCTTGGCATTATCTGTTTGCTGCGGGAGGGACTTTGCATGGCTTACCTGCCGGCTTTTGAAAACGGTCTGCCCGAGCCCCTCAAAGATTGGGATGTGATCGAGCTGACCCATAGCGAGATGGAAGCTCACGCCACGGTTGGGGTCTCTCTGGATGATAAAAGCTATATGATTAACCCCCGTCACAACCGGGTCATGGACGAGCTGTATAAGCATGGCATTGACCCCATTTCGACCCCTTGTGATGATATCGGGTATTGGGGGGGCGCGATCCGCTGTATAACCCTGCCCATCAAACGCGATCCTGCATAGGCAAAATTTTTAGGAAGACCCATGAGCGACTTAGCCCCCTTACCCCCTTTAGACGGCACCCTCGCCGATAATATTCTTAAAGCCGTTGATGATGGGTTTGAAGCTCAAAAATCTTTCACCCAAGAACTTGTTCGTTATCCTTCTGTCCGGGGTCAAGAACACACGGCGCAAGATTTTGTTTATAAATCTTTGAATGAACGTGGCTATACAATGGACCGTTGGGCCATCGACGAGAACGCCATCAAAGATCACCCGGGGTTTTCGCCCATCACCGTTAATTATGACAATGCGATCAATGTGGTGGGCACGCACCGTCCCAGAAACGAGGCCGGACGCTCCTTAATCCTCAACGGTCACATTGATGTGGTGCCTACAGGGCCCGTGGATATGTGGTCTAAATCACCCTATGAGCCATGGATTAAGGGGGATTGGATGTATGGTCGGGGCAGTGCGGATATGAAGGCGGGGCTTATTGCCAATATTGCCGCCTTAGATGCGCTCAAATCCCTGGGGTATCAGCCAGCGGCCACCACCCACATTCAATCGGTCACCGAAGAAGAATGCACGGGCAACGGTGCCCTATCGGCCCTTTTACGGGGCTACACAGCTGACGCCGCCATCATTCCAGAGCCGGAAGATGATAAATTGGTACGCGCCAATACAGGCGTGATCTGGGCGCGGGTCCACTTGCGCGGCGAACCCGTCCACACCCGTGTGGCGAGCACCGGGTTTAGTGCCATCGAGGGGGCCTACACCCTGATGACCGCTCTTCGCCAATTAGCCGAAGATTGGAACGCCGAGAAACACAAACACCCCTATTTTGAGGACTTAGAGCACCCGATTAATGTGGTTTTTGGTCAGATTGAGGGCGGGGATTGGGCGTCCATGGTTCCGGCGTGGTGTTGGTTTGATGTGCGCATCGCTATATACCCCGGTATCCACGCCAAGGATGCGGCGGCAGAAATAGAAAATTGCTTGCGGATTGCGGCTCAAAAAGATCCAACTCTCGCCAACAATCCCCCGCGCGTTGAATACACCGGATTCTTTGCCGAAGGGTACGTGTTAGAAGAAGGCACGGACGCGGAAAACACCCTCGCCCAAGCGCATGTGCGGAGTTATGGCCGCACGCTGGAAAGCTTTGTAACACCGGGTTATCTCGACGGTCGTGTTTTCATGCTCTACGACAATTGCCCGTGTCTGGTTTATGGCCCGGTTTCGGAAAATATCCACGGAATAGATGAACGTGTATCACTTTCTTCGGTGAAACGGGTAACAGGGTCTATTGCGCTTTTTATCGCCCAGTGGTGTGGGTTGGAAAAAATATAAGTTTTGATCTGTGCTTAATTGCCGCTAAAGTAATTTTATGTCTGATCTCAGCAAAAGCAAAATCGATGCCTATGGCAAACAATTAAAAGCCAAGCTCAAAGAACTGGAAGCGGTCCATCAAGCCACGATGGAAGACCGCGCGCCTGTAACCTTGGATCAGACCTCTACGGGGCGATTATCGCGGATTGACGCTCTGCAGGTTCAAGCGATGTCTTTGGAGACCGACCGCCGTCGCGAAATCGAAATCATTCGAATTAAAGCAGCCCTCGAGCGCATAACCGAGGGTGAGCTGGGGTACTGCGTTAGTTGCGGTGAAGAAATTGAGAGCAAGCGCCTCGAAAACGATCCCTCTACCCCCATTTGTATTGTCTGCGCCAGCGGCAAAATCCGCTAACAGAATTTTATAGAACTGATTCTGAATGACCATCAACGGGTAAAGCCTGCCCCGAAATTTTACCCCCAGCCTCTGAACATAAAAACAGGATCGACGCCGCGATATCATCCGGTGACACAAAGGTTTTCATGGAAACCGCGCTGACGTACCCGGCGCGCACTTCGGCTTCACTTTCCCCTGTGGTTGCGGCGTGGGCAGCGACAACCCGGTCCATCCGGTCCCCGGTTACAGACCCCGGACAAATACAATTCACCCGAATATTATCTTGGCCCAATTCCATGGCGAGGGTTTTCGTAAAGCCTATTATAGCCCACTTGGCCGCGCAGTAGGGTGATCGATTGGGAAAGCCAAAAAGCCCCGCGGTAGAGGACATATTAATGATCGATCCCGTGATGTTTTCCTTCAGCATGGGGATTGCTTGTTTAGCGCACATAAAAGCGGCCCCTAAATTTACATCCATGCACTTTTGCCATTCTGAATAGCTTAAATCTTGAACAGGCCCATTGGGACCAGAAATCCCGGCGTTATTGATCAGCACATCCAATCCCCCGAGGTTATCCCGGACATCCTTAAATAAAGCGTCTACGGCTTGTTCGTTGCTGACATCTGTAAGGGTGCCAGAGACAGAGGGGTTATGTTCTAAAAACGCCGTAAGAGCGGCTTGATCAATATCACAGATATGAACGCGTGCGCCTGCGTTAAGGAATTGTTGCGTTGTTGCCGCACCGATACCGGACGCGCCCGCCGTTACTAGAACTCTTTTACCCTGTAGATCGTTCGACATGGATATATTCCTTATTTTAGCAATTCGAATGGGTTTATTATTTACCAGAGAATACACCTTGCAAATGTGCTGAAAAGCATAGAATTTTAGATTATGAAAATTTTTTAAAGGCTAGTATTTAAATTATGAGTAACACCCTTGATGCCAGTATCCTTGATGCCCATACTCTTGATGCTCGGGGTTTCAATTGCCCCATCCCCGTCTTAAAAGCGCGTAAAGCCCTGACGGGGCTAAAGGATGGCGAAATTCTGACGGTTCTGACAACCGATCCGGCATCCGCCATTGATATCCCGCATTTTTGTAATACAACCGGGAACGAACTTCTTGAAACAGTAGAAGACGACGGTGGTTATACTTTTAGAATAAAACGCAGTAATAAAGACAAATAAGGGGATTTCTTATGAAAGCTGATTTAATTATTCACGGTGGGTTGATCCGAACGATGGATGATAGCAATCCAACAGCCGAAGCCGTCGTCATTAGTAGCGGCAAAATTATTGCCGTGGGCAGCAATGATGACATGCTGTCTTTGGCTACTGCAGACACGCAAAAAATCGATTTGGACGGAAAATTATTGTTACCCGGTTTTCAAGATACCCACCTGCACTTTCAGATGAGCTCTAGCGAAATGCTCCTTTGCGCTATTTTGCACAAGTGCGGTAATGCTGATGACATTAAAAAAGCTTTGGTGGAGCATGATAAAGCGAACCCGGATGCTGACATCATTTGGGGTTCAAATTGGGACGCGGCCTCTATTGATCATTCAACACTCACCCGTCAATCCCTTGATGAAGTCTGTTCTGATCGCCCTATTATGACCCTTGCCTCTGACCATCATAATGCATGGCTCAATACAGCTGCACTTGAATATATGGACATGATGGATACTGATTATGACCATTTTGGCGACCATCTTGTCAGAGATGCGGATGGCGTTCCCACTGGATTATTATATGAAGCCGCCGCCTTTGCGGTCATGGCCGTCTTAGAAAAATTACCCCCTGAGACCATTCGCAAATCCATGAAATGGGGATGTGCTGAACTCAATAAAGTTGGCATTACCGGTATTCTTGACGCTCTGGTACAACCCAGCATGATGGCGGCTTACCAGCAAGCCGACGACGCGGGTGAGCTTACTCTGCGGGTGGCCTCAACGGCGCTTGTAGAACCAAACGGCGATAAATCACAGCTCGATAAAGTTATCGGCATGAGCAAAACCTACAACAGCGAGATGGTAAAAACCCATTCTGCAAAATTTTTCTTGGATGGCGTGTTTGAGAACCAATCAGCGGTTCTTCTTGAGCCTTACGCCGATGGTACGGTTGCGCCCATGTTGTTTGAAAAAGATTTTTTCGAAGACATGGTGATTGCTTTTGATAAAGCCAAAATCCAAGTTCATGTTCATGGCTTAGCCGATGGCGCCGTTCGCATGGCCCTTGATGCGTTCGAGAAAGCCCGCACGGTAAATGGCACTTGGGATAGTTATCACCAGATCGCCCATTTACAATTGGTTGATCCGGCTGATATTCCCCGTTTTAAAGAATTGGGGGTTGTTGCAAACTTTCAACCTTTATGGGCTTATATGGAGCCCGGCATGGTTACCACATGTATGGATCAAATTGGTCCTGAACGTTCCCAGTGGATATACCCCGTGGCCGCAATCACCGACACGGGCGCCCCTTACGCCTTTTCCAGTGATTGGTGCGTCTCAACCTTTGCCCCCATGCCAATTATCCAAACCGCCCTCACCCGACAAGATTTAGAAGTCGGCAAAGACGCTGAAATATTAACACCGCAACATCGCGTTGATATCGATACTGCGGTAAAAGGTTTCACCATCCGCGCTGCCGAAGCCGCGTGGCGAGCTGATACCACTGGCTCCATCACGCCGGGTAAGTACGCTGACATGGTTATTCTGGAGCGTGATATTTATGAAGCCGATCCCTATACAATCGCGGACATCAAAACCATGGCGACCTTCTTAGAAGGTCGGGAGGTCTATCGCAACGAAGCGTTTGATGGATAAAACGAGATGACAACGGGTCACGTTTTCATTGCCACAAGCTTGGATGGATTTATCGCGCGTACAAACCATGACATTGATTGGTTAATGAAAATTGATACCGGTGATGAAGACCAAGGGTATTTTGATTTCATCAAATCCGTCGATGGTATCGTCATGGGTCGTGGTTCCTATGAGAAAGTTTTAACATTCGAAACGTGGCCCTATGACATCCCTGTTGTCGTCATGAGCAAGACGTTAACCGATGTCGATATCCCTGATCACCTAACCGATAAAATCAGTCTGACATCATTGCCCCCCACTGCATTGATGGATAAATTATCGGCAGATGGATGGTCGCGGGCTTATATTGATGGCGGCAGGATAATTCAATCATTTATCAAACTGGGTTTGATCCAAGATATCATCATAACAACAATCCCCATTCTAATTGGTGACGGAATTCGAATGTTTGGCGAGATTGAAAAAGACATCGATTTAGAGCATATCACCACGAAATCATTTAAGTCCGGTTTGGTTCAAAATCACTACAAGTTGTCTTTATAGATCTGGAAGTGCTTTCCAAGCATACATGACTTCTTTTAGCGAAACGCCCGACATTTCTCTGTGTTTTAATTTCTCATCCATAAGGGTGCCGTTTGCTTTTTTATAAAAATTATTTCCGATTTTGTTATCAGCCATACACCAACAATAGAAATTTTGGTGATTTTGGTGTTGAAAAAACTCAATGCATTTTTTGAATAAAGACATACCAACGCCTGTGCCATAGAATTCTGGCGTTGCGTATAAAGCAAATAGTTCTGCATCAAATTCAACATTTTCTAGTGAAGCAGGACCGGCACGGGAAAAACCGATTATTTGATTATCGACTTCGGCAACATATAAACACGACGTCGTCTTCTCCAGACGACCGATAATAAGGTCCCATGCTTGGTGTCGCTTTTCGACCGTGTAGGTTATTAAATAACTGTCCGGAACAATACCTTTGTAAGCGACCTGCCATGATGCAACTTGAACCTGTGCAATGTCGAGCGCGTCATCGGCTGTTGCGGGTCTGCAATGCATGATTTAGTGCGCTTGTTCTTTGGTTTTTGAGAATATGATATCCGGAAAATCTTCCTGTGCTTTGTTTAAATGCCAACCGTTACGGGCGAGGAAGACTAAATCGCCATCATGATCATTACCGAGCGATGATTTGTTCTCATCAGTAAATTTCTTCAACATTTGCGCGTCACTGCAAGTGACCCACCGTGCGGTATAAAGTTCGGTTTGTTCGAAATGAACAGGTACATCATATTCTGTCCGAATACGATCGGCCATCACCTCGAATTGCAAACCGCCCACAACACCCACGATCCAGTCGGCACCGATCATGGGTTTGAAGACGCTGGCGGCGCCCTCTTCGGCGAGTTGTTGCAACGCTCGACCTAAATGTTTTGCCCGCAAAGGGTCATCAGCGCGTGCACGTTGTAGAAGTTCGGGGGCGAAACTGGGCACGCCAGAGAACCTGATATTTTCGCCTTCGCTTAAACTATCACCAATTCTTAAATTACCATGGTTGGGGATACCGATAATATCACCGGGCCATGCTTCTTCGGCAAGTTCCCGGTCACGGGCCAAAAACAGGACGGCGTTATGAACATTAAGTTGTTTATTGCTGCGGATGTGTTTGAGCTTCATACCGCGTTTAAACTTGCCGGAACAAATCCGCACAAAGGCAATACGGTCCCGGTGCTTCGGGTCCATGTTGGCCTGAATTTTAAACACAAAGGCCGAAACCTTTTCTTCGGTCGGTTGGATAAAGCGTTCTAAACTGGGTTGTGGCAAGGGTGATGGGGCCATTTCAGAGAGGCCTTCCAACAGCTCACGCACACCAAAACTGTTGAGGGCGCTGCCAAAAAATACCGGGGTCATGATCCCTTCTCGGTACGCTTCCAAATCAAAAGGAGGGCATAATCCGCGTACCATTTCCACATCGTCGCGTAATTTGGTCGCGTCCATTTCGCCGAGCAATTCGTCCAACTTAGGATCGTCAAGACCGTCCACCGTGTGCATGACGTCCGGGCGTTCGCCTTTGGTACGGTTGACCATAAGCAATCGGTCATTGACCAGATCATAACACCCTTTGAAGCTTTTACCCGATCCAATGGGCCAACTGGCGGGCGTTACATCCAACGCGAGTTTTTCTTCAATCTCATCGAGCAATTCAAAGGGGTCACGGCTTTCGCGATCTAGTTTATTGACGAAGGTGATGATCGGCATATCGCGCAAGCGACAGACTTCGAATAATTTAAGGGTTTGTGCCTCGATACCCTTGGCGCAATCGAGCACCATGACAGCACTATCAACCGCGGTCAGGGTTCGGTACGTATCTTCACTGAAATCCTCATGGCCGGGTGTATCGAGCAAGTTAAAAATTTTGCCTTCGAATTCATAGGTCATGACAGAAGACGCCACAGAAATACCGCGTTCGCGTTCGACCTTCATCCAATCGGATCTGGCGCGACGTTGATCCCCACGCGCTTTGACCGCACCCGCACTTTGAATGGCGCCACCAAGCAGCAACAGTTTTTCTGTCAGCGTGGTTTTACCTGCATCCGGGTGCGCGATAATGGCAAACGTACGTCGTATATCAACGGCGTTAGAGAGTTCGGTATTTTGCGAGGTCATTATGGGATCAACTACTTCAATTTTCTGGATTTCATTTATCTTTTACAGTGTGGGAATGTATGCACCTACAGGTATTTTACCACCCTTTTTTTCCTGATCCTTAACGGGGTTCTTGCCCGACGTTGCTGGAATACAGGGATTCGTGTATACTGTTCGGTTAGAACAAGCGAGTCTGGAGAGAACCAATTGCCAAATTCTGCTTATAACGTCGATCGCCGTGAGCAAGAGAGACGCCAAACGGATCGCAGAAGCACACAAAGCTCAGAGTGCAATCGCCGCGCCAAAATGCGCCCGCATGAAGTTGAACGGCGTTGTGAAATTGACCGAAGGGTTTTGGAATTACGCCGAATTTTCGATTAAAAAAAGATGTCCGTTAAGCCATTAAATATAGTCCGTAAGGTACCTTAAGATAAGAGGCAGTTTCTTTTCTTTCTCACTGGGGCTCAAGCTTGAAACTATATTTTTAAGGGCAGAGTTGGATTTTAAAAACGAGCTTGGGCATTGATAGCTCACTGCCAATAAGGCCAAATCGACATTGTTGTTATATTTAAAACTTTCAAATAATGCGTTCAAATCTCCGCCCTGTTCCACTGTCTGGCGGTAGGCGTTTATTTGAGTCTGAAGACCATCAGTATCAAGGGCAAGAATGTCTTTGAGCAACTGTTTATCTTCGACGATTGGGGCGTGATAATCCTGTGTTTCTACCCTGATCTTATCCCAATTAATTTTTGCTTGGATGTTCTCTGTCATAATTTGTTTTCTATTGTTTTCCCACTTTTTGATAGTAGTTTGATATTTCTTCTTATCGACTTCACTTGTTTTTTTAACCATTCCAAGAAGGTTTTTCTTAGGGGCCGTTTGTTTTGGTTTTGAAGGTAGAGTGGATTGTTCGATATTTTGATTCCAACAAATGTCCCAGGACCGCAAGAAACTTTGCGATAAACTGGCCTCTTTTAAATCTTTATCGAATATACCTTTGATTTTATTGTCAGGTGTATTTTCGAAACTGGATAAATATCGTTTAAAGGATTGAATAAGAATTGGGGCAAAGTCATTTCGCACGATTGATGTAAAATGTTTTGCAAAATCACCCGATAAGATAAATGGTAACTGTAGAGAACCAATCGCTTTAGAGACAATTAAAACGTCCATTTTGGCTTGAATTAATTGACAAAATGCATTGATAAATTCTACTTCAATATCATTAAAACGATTGCTTAGCGGTTCTTCTGTAATCGAAGGTAATTCGCTTTTTAGGTTTTCTTTATGAGAACGTCCCTGATCTTCAAATCTGTTTCGGGAAGCGGCCTTCTTAATCCGGTTCTCTTTAATTTCGCGCAGAAAAATAAGAGCTTCCTTCTTAATTTCTTCAATTGATGATGCGCCTTGGGCAGAGCCCATATTTTCAATGAAATCATTCAAGGCTTGCTTCTTAGAACCATCTGTTTTTCGTACGTAAAGAGAATCAATGACGACATGGAGTGATTTTTTTAATTTACTAACAGATTCCAAACTTGATATTAAAGAAATAATACCATTAATTTTATCTTCGAATAGAAACTCCCAATCACAGTTAATTTGAGATATCACTTTAGGTTCTTGCTTATGGTTTTCTATATTTAACATTTTATATTTAATTTAATATATTTCTTATTTAAGTTTAACTAATAACTATGATTCATAGTTATTTATGAATTAATTATATTAACGGTGTATATATAATTATTTAGAAATGTCAACAAAATACAACAGTCAGCACCATAGTACCCCTTTTTACAAAAATAAGGGGTACTATGAGTGAAACTAGTTATTTCGCTGTTTATTTAAGTTGCTGTTTTAATGTTCACTAGCTTTGCGGATCAATGGTGACTGTGACCTGATCACCCACTTCGGTGACGCTGTAACCATCACTTAGATCACCGTCGTTATTATGATCGAGATCAGCCGTTTTCACGCCTTCTAGCGTTACTTTGGTGTCGGGGGTGCTACTAAAGGCAATTTCCACATCGCCTTCAGAATTCTCGCTGAAAATCAAATCTTCGGCGTGGAATTCTTGACCGTCAAAGACAATGGCATCATCAGCCATGATATCGGTAATGATATCGGCACCCGATGTTGCATCGAAGACAAAGGTATCGGCACCTTCGCCACCCACCAGGGTATCATTGTCAGCACCACCGGTGATAGTATCATTGCCAGCACCACCGATAATGGTATCTGTACCGGCGCCACCATAGAGCATATCAGCACCATCATAGCCGCTCAGATCATCATCGCCACTGGCGCCAAAGATCGTATCGACCCCTGTGCCACCGGTAACAATATCATCACCACCGCCGGCGTATAATGTATCGGTACCACCACCACCTGTGAGAGTATCATTACCATCAAGACCGTACATAACATCATCGACATCGGTGCCAACGATTGTTTCCGCGATATCTGATCCGACGTAGGTTGTTGCCGTATCGCCACCATCGGGTTCTGTTGAGGTGGAGCTAACGACTAAACTGAAATCTTCGGTAAAACCATCAGTATTTTCAACAATAACTGTTCCCACATACGTCAATGGAATACTAGCGACACCACTGATCACTGGAACTTGAAGTTTGATGCCATCATCGGTCAGCACGAATAATTTGCTACCGAATGGAACACCAGAGACTACAACCGAAGTGATACTTTCTGACGCGTCTGTGGTAAACGTTGAAAGCTCAAAGCTTGCTGACGTAGCGTTTTCCAAGCCTATGTTCGATGTTAAAATATTCAACACCGGTGCGTCCGCTTGAGGTGTAACGTCAATGGACAGGCTTTGTGTTGTGCTGTTTAGACCAACAACGCTCTGGGCTGTTACTTGTAAGGTAAAGTCACTGCCAAAGTTTTCAGGGGGAGTAATGCTCAGATTTGTTAATTGAGCAGGGCTTAACGTTACAACACCACTTTCTGGGTTAGTGAAATCAATGGTTATGATTTCGGTTCCTGACATGAATGTTGACCCCGCTGGAATACCCGTCATCGAGACGCTGCCAAGCTCACCAATATCATCAGCAAAACTTGTCGCAACATCCAGTGAAATAGCCTGATCTTCATTACCGGCCGCTGGGGATACAGCCAAGACTGGTGGTAAACCAACCGCAACGGTTGATCCATCACTGAATTGTAAGTCTTCAATGTTAACAAGCGTATCAATGGTGCCATCGGCGTTTACCACCTCGACTTGATTATCGCTATTGGCGCGGAAGGTGTAATCACCAAAGGTGCCCGCGTAGACAACCGTATCAAACCCCACACCACCGTCGAGATAATCATTACCGCCGCCGCCTGATTGGGGATCAAGAGCGATATAATCGCGTCCACCGACAGTGCCATCGGCGTTATCATAACTAGATCCACCGATCAGCGTATCATCGCCAGCACCGCCAAAGAGGGCGTCATCACCCAAATTGCCGACCAAGGTATTGTCCGCATCGGAGCCAGAGATAACATCGTCACTCTCGCCACCCATGGCGTTTTCAATACTGATTAATGTATCATCATCGATCCAACTGACAGCGTCAGATGCGTCCGTTGCACTTTCCGCGTTCATATGAACGAAAGAACCATCGGCCAAAGTCAGATCAACGGCTGTGGTATCCAAGTTGATTTGTAGATCATACCCGTCTCTGGCGCTAGGGTAGATAACCCAATCGTTACCCGCATTACCATTATAGATATCATCTCCACGACCGCCGGCCCCTTGAATAACATCATCACCATCGCCTGCATTAACAATATCATTACCATCACCTGCGAAGAGGAAATCATCGCCGGCGCCTGTAATGATTTTATCACTACCAGAGCCAAACACGACTGAATAATCATTGTCACTGCCGCCTGCATTGAGCGAGAGACCAGCTGTTGATCCGGCCCAATTTACATTGGGATTGCTTGGATTGACTATAATTCTGCCTTCACCATCAAGAGCAGGGCCACGGTCAACAACAACTTCTTCACGTTGGGTTTCGACGACAGCTTCTTCTTTTTCTGGTAGCCCTTCTTGTTGTACAGGTGGAGGGGTTACTATTTCTTGGAAAACAGGCGGTGGGGCTTCGAAAGTATCAGTATTATCATCACCAAATAAGAAGTTATCGCCATCATCCTCTGAGATGACGTCTTCAACGACCACATCTTCGACGATTTCTTCTTCTACAACTTCTTCAGCTTCTTCTTCTGCTGCAGCCGCAGCCTCGGTTTCATCAGCTAATTCTTCTGCAACTTCTTCTGCTATTTCTTCTTCAGCAGCCTCTTCAGCCGCAAGTTCTTCAGCAGCGGCTTCTTCTTCTAATTCTTGAACAGCCTCTTCAATTTCTTGAATGGCGTCTTCGATCATCATTTGCAGATTAGCTTCGTCAACACCGTATGTATTGGCGTTGTTTGCTGCGGGTAATGCTTTCAATGCAGAACCGAAATCACGAAGAAACTCAGCTTTGTCGATGGTCGCACTGGCGGAGGGTGTAGAGCCGTAATCGCCAACGTTGGTTCCGGCAAAGGCTGTGTTCAAAATAACGACCCCGCCTTCGTTCTGGACAACAACCTCACCTACAAATCCGTCAGCTTCTTCCATCAGGATGATTTTCATGCCATCTTCGTCGTTCAGGTTCAAACCAACCTGCGTACCGCGAATACCGATGGTGGCAACGGGGGTATCGATGGTCATCGCGTCCGGATCCATTTTGGCAACTTGACCGGATACAAAAGAGAACACCCCTTCAAGAGCGGAGATCGAAACGCTACCTTCTTGGGTTGCGGGATCATAGATCATCTCATCAAGGACCATAAGGCCGTCTTCACCCATAGAGAACGTGGTTTCATCGGCCAGAATAATACCGATAGAACCGTCAGGACCCGATTCCAGCGTATCCCCTTGGAACACGGGATCGCCTACGTTTAATTCAACGCGCGTCCCATCGACACGAACGGACCACACGGAGCCTGAGACATCATCAACGTTACCAATGGCAGAACCATCCGTGCCCAGAATGACATCACTGCCGGGATCAAAGCTATAAACGGATTGAGGGGCATCGGGAACATCCACTTGCGCCAATTGAATGGTCATATCGGGGGAGAGCGAAATACCGTCACCATCGCTTAAGGTGGGACTATCGCCTTCAAACCCCTCTAGGCTCGCGCGCATGCCATCTGGCCAAGAGATCATCAGATCACCGTCTGAAATATTAAATGAAGCGTCCGCTAGGGAATGCCCATCGGGCATAGAAACGGAACCACCGTCATCGGCCTGTAAATTAATCAAGCCCTCAACAGGGTCCACACCGGAGACGTATAAGTCGCCATCGGCCATAACAAGTATCCTTATCCAGATATCCTGACTTGCATACCGAAATGCTTAATCAAACAGGATACCGGCTAACCAGCAATATTATTATTCTTTTTATGCCCTTAAAATTTACGCTCATTTGCTTTTGATGTCAATAAAACCAAGCCTTAACCTCCATTAAGGATCAAAGCGTGATCTTAATTGGCATAGAGCTAAGCCGTATCTTCTCCGTAATAGAGCGTGACCACATGCTTGGCTTGGGCAAAGAATAACCAACGTTCTGTTACCATACCAAGACCAACGGATAACAATGCCAACACACCATATAAACCACCCACGAATGAACCGGGAAAAGCCCCCGATAACATACAAAAAGCAAAGGGCACTATGAAGCCGAAAATCAACGTAATCTTGCGCAATTTTTCCGCATGTGTTCGACCAATGGCAAACCCCATTTCTTTCAACAGGTAATTATCAGCACTATGGGGGGATTCAAACATACGAACTTTACCAATATGGCCCAATCCCGTTGCTGTTTCCGCCGTTTCACCATGTTTTGTGGTATCAATAAACACCCAATAACGGCGTTTAAGCAGAAATCCCCAGATGCACAACAGAGCCGTTATCCCCGTAATGGTCATATTTGCATTATCCGTGACCATTAAAATGGCATTGAGCAAAACCCCGCCACTCATTAACGAGAACAAGACATAACAAAGAACGGTATATTTATTATGCCATTGATGGATGGTCGGAAGTGATCGATAGATCATACCGGTACAATAGACGGTCAACCAAGAGAGAAACGTCAGGCTAATGCCAATTGTGGCTGTGTACGGCGGTAATTCGGCGGGATCGATCAATAACCACATCATTAATGCCATGGGGACGAAACTTAGAACACTGACCACGCCCTCACGCGATAACCAGGACGAACGCCACTGGCTGAACGCCCGCCAAGCTCGCCACGGTTTTCCGAGGTGGAATGTGGAAGACAAAAGACCAAAGCTGACCAATAAAAAACCGATCATAATCGCCGCCATTGCTGCCGTTCGATCAACCGGTTGTCCCGAGAAATATAACATACCCAGGATCGCCAACATGCCATAACCGGCGCCCGTGGCGGTGGTGAAGAATATAACGGAAAATGCAGGTGCCATGTGATTTTATCCCACTTTCTATCGCGATAAAATCTTATCAACCCAATACAGCACCGGATTATCTTCAGTGACGACTGGTTTAAGATTTGTTATTTCTGAATTTCGATTACGTCTTGGACGCGGCGGCAAGTATTTATTGGTTGGCTTGTAATTCAATTTACCCATCAAATCTAACTCTCCCCGCTCAGCGACAAGTTTTGACACATCGGATTGAGGATCGGATAAATCACCAAAATGACGCGCGCCCGCCGGACACGTTGATACACATGCAGGCACCCGTTCGGCTTCTGGTAAATGAGTATTATAAATACGGTCGATACACAGAGTGCATTTTTTCATCACCCCTTGTTCCGTATCATACTCGCGCGCACCGTAAGGACAGGCCCAACTGCAAAGTTTACAACCAATGCATTTGTTGACATCCACCAAGACAATTCCGTCTTCATCGCGTTTGTAGGATGCACCCGTAGGACAAACCGTCACACAATGGGCATTTTCGCAATGCATACACGAACGCGGGAAATTGACAGTCTGGGACGGATTACCACTGTCTTTATCCGCAAGCACTTCGTAAGAATGAACCCGGTTAAACCAAACACCGTCGGGGGCTGATCCATAAGGATCGATATCATTCAGCGGTCCAGAAAATCCTTCTGCGTTCCATTCTTTGCAACTAACCGCGCACGCATGACACCCAACACAGGTATCAAGATCGATCACCAACCCTAGTTTTTTCTCCGATGCATATAATGTGGTCATGCGTCACCTGTATAAATTTTCAAGGTGAGATCATCAAATTCAGGGTATGACTTTTGCGGTTCGTCCGCCTCTGCTTTTTCAATACGAACCCGAAGATCAAACCACGCACCCTGCCCTGTTATGGGATCTGCATTGGCATATTGATACTGCTCACCCTTTGATGGCAGTAATTCAGAGATCAAATGATTGAGCAAAAATCCTTTTTCCGACTCCGGTCCTTTGGATTTTAAATTCCATGCCCCTGATCGTTTGCCAATGGCGTTCCAGGTCCAAACCGTGTTTCCATTGACACCGTCCATCAAGCCAATTTGAACTCTAATTTTGCCATTGTGGCTGCTGACCCAAGCCCAATCACCATCTTTGAGGTTTAGTTTTTCACCCGTTTCAATATTCATATACAAACGGTTTTTATGGGTAATCTGGCGCAACCAAGAATTCTGTGTTCCCCATGAGTGATACATGTGCATGGGGCGCTGTGTTAATGCGTGCAGGGGGAATTCATCGTTGTCGACCAGCGTCCCTTCCATAGGAGGATACCAAAATGGTAGCGGGTCGAAATAACGATCTAAGCGGTCTCGATGTTCATCGGGAGGCTGTAGCGCGCCATGACCACGCGCCGCATTACGGAATTTTTGCAAAGGTTCACAATAAATTTGTAAAACAATAGGATCGGCATGGCCAATAAAGCCCATATTCGTGGCCCATTCCAAATACCCTTTGTTGGCCATTTTGTAGTAACGGTTTTCTGGGGCAATGGGGATGCTCCAGAAACATTGATTTTCTTTATAGCGTTCAAGCTGTTCGGGATTTGGTTCCCCCCGGCCATGAGATTGACCATCTTTACCACGCCAACCGGCAAGCGGGCCAATGCCCGGTGCACGTTCATGATTTACAAGATAGTCTTCATACCCACCGGGGTACTTGGCCGTGCCATCGTCATTGGTCATACCGGGAAGTCCGAGACGGGCCCCTAAATCAAGTAAAACGCTCTGAAAACCACGGACATCCCTGTCCAACTCGACAACCGGTTGACGGATACTGTCTTGTGCGGCGTCAGCCTCTGATATGGGTCGATCCAGCAACGAGATCGCGTCATAACGTTCTAGGTAAGTGGTATCGGGCAAAATCAAATCGGCGTAGGAAACCATCTCGGAATAATAGGCGTCGCTATAGATAATATGGGGAATTTTATACTCACCCGTTTCCTCATCCATATCGGTCAGCTTATCAATGGTTCCACCGGTATTCATGGTGGAATTCCAACTCATGTTTGCCATAAACATAAACAGGGTATCGATTTTATACGGGTCGCCCGCCCACGCATTATGAATAACTTCGTGCATCATACCGTGTATGGCCAAAGGATATTCCCACGAGAATGCTTTATCGATCCGGCACGGCGAGCCATCTTCATTGACCAATAAATCTTCGGGCCCCGTGGGGAAACCCAGCGGTGGTCCAGGGAGAACTTCTCCCGCCTTAACTTGGCCCGGTTTGCCCGTTGGTTTTAATCCCGGTGGGCAGGGCTTTGGAAACGGTGGTTTGTACCTAAATCCGCCGGGGCAATCGATACTGCCTAACATCATTTGTAAAATATGAATAGCGCGACACGTTTGGAAACCATTTGAATGGGCCGAAATACCCCGCATTGCATGCATGGTAACCGGGCGACCGATCATATAATCATGTTTTCGCCCTGCCCAATCGGTCCACGGAACATCAATACGAATTTCTTCTTCAAAGGCCGCGTGGGCAAGTTCAGCAGCGATTCGAGAAATGTCCTCTGCTGGGATGCCGGTTTCTTCCGCTACGTTTGCGGGGTCGTATTGATCCTCTAAATAACGTCCCGCCATCAATTCAAAAACACTGATTGCTTTTCTACCATCTTCAAGCGTGCGGGTGCCAATCAAGGCTGGTTTTACATCCCCTTGCATGGCGCTGATGGTCGTGTCTGTCACACTATCCCAGCATAAAGGATTACCGTCACTATCACGGGCAAACAATCCGTCTTGTTCTGTGCCCGGGGCTTGAATGACCAACCATGGGGCATTGGTGTAGCGTACCAGATAATCCAGATCGACTTTATCGGCGCGTAAAAGCTCATGGATCAACGCCATGACAAATAAACCATCCGTACCCGGTTTGATGCCTATCCATTCATCAGCTATGGACGAATACCCTGTTCGGATTGGATTAACGGATGTGAATTTAGCCCCATTTTTCTTTATTTTTCCAAGACCGATTTTAATGGGATTGGAATCATGATCCTCGGCAATACCAAACATCAGCATATAGCGGGTGCGATCCCAATCGGGTTCACCAAATTCCCAAAATGATCCCGCAATTGTATACAGTCCGGCGGCGGCCATATTAACCGAGCAAAAACCACCGTGGGCCGCATGATTGAGAGTACCAAATTGGCTGGCCCACCATGCCGTTAGGGATTGGGACTGATCCCGCCCGGTAAAGAATGCCAATTTCTTAGGGTCGGTTTTTCGGATCGGCTCTAACCAAGAAACAGCTGTTTCCAAGGCCTCATCCCATTCAATTTCTTTAAATTCACCACTGCCGCGTGGACCAACCCGTTTTAAAGGTTTTTCCAATCGTGACGGGGCGTATTGGGTCATGATGCCCGCTGAGCCTTTGGCGCATAACACACCTCGGTTCACTGGATGGTTGGGGTTTCCTTGAATAAATCTAACTTTTCCATCTTTCATGTAAACTTTGATACCGCACCGGCACGCACACATATAACAGGTGGTATATTTAATCTCATCTGAGATTTCAGGAGAGGTATCGATTTTATCTTGCCACTGTGGCGTATCAGTATTCATGAGGAGGGTTCGCTAAATTTAAGATTAACAGAAAATCGTGAATTAAGATTGTGGTATAATTGAAACAGAATACAAAAATGTAGATTGTGATCCTGACCGTAAAAACAGTAAGGCACAAGCCAATTCTGTGTCTATTTCATCAGTCTTAATTTCTGTCGCTTGTAATTCAGCGTTACATGTTTTGCTTTCCACCAACGGCGCATTATTGTGGATTGACGATTGGGCGCCATCCAACGAATGAGGTAAATCGGCCTCGCGGGTGATATCAACGGCGTCGGGAATATCCTCCAGCCTTAAGGAAATATCCGGCAAGATACCTCTGGCCTGAATAACCTGTCCCGAGGGGGCATAATAAAGCGATGTGGTCAGGCGCAGTGCACCTTCTATAGGAAGCGGGGTAATGGTTTGCACCGACCCTTTACCAAAAGAACGTCGCCCCATAATCGTCGCGCGTCCATGGTCCTGTAAGGCACCGGCAACGATTTCTGAAGCCGACGCGGAGCCACCATTTATGAGAACCACCATCGGCAACCCGGAGGCCATATCACCGGGACTTGCAGAATACTCTCGGTAATCAGAAGTGGTGCGGCCTTTGATAGAAACAATGGTGCCCCTTTCAAGAAAAGCATCGGCGAGGATGATTGATTGATCCAAAAGTCCGCCGGGATTATTACGAAGATCGAGCACGATTCCTGATAACTTATTGCCTGATTTGGCATGGATGTCGTTCATCGCCTTAACGATTCCCATTTCCACACGTTCGGAAAAACGGGTAACGCGGACATAACCAATGTCACCTTCCATATGCCAGCGTACGGACCTGACCTTAATGATCGCCCGCTCGATGGAGACATCGAACGGCGCAAGGTTATCTCTTTGAATAGTGATGAGGACATTTGAACCTGGCTCCCCCCGCATTAAGCTAACAGCATAGTGCAGACCTTTATTGCGAATATCTTCGCCATTCACATGGGTGATTAAATCACCCGGTAAGATGCCAGCCCGTTCAGCTGGGGTATCGGTGATGGGGGAAACGACTTTGATAATTTCATCTTCCAAAGTAATTTCAATGCCCAGTCCCCCGAATTGGCCGCTCGTGGAAATCATGCTCTCGTTAAATTCATCGGCGTTCATATAGCTTGAATGAGGATCGAGCGCCGCCATCATATTATCGAGGCCAACTTCAACGACTTCATGGGGTGTTAAAGAACCAGGCACGCCTTCGAATTTGAATTCTGTAACACCTTCAATCGCCGCGTTAATAAGCAATCCATCATCCACCGGGTGCACATAATTATGGCGAATGCGGCGATAGACATCACGAAAATGTTTCAGTTGAGATTTATTGTTTAATTGGGTGTAGTCATCAACGACAGCATCGAACCGAGCAACTTCACTTTCCGCCTCCGCCGATAAAGGATACGACGTACCATACTGTAGGGTATCAACAACGCGACCAATAGAGCCGTCGTTGAGCGAACAACCGCTCAACCCCGGCAATAATGATATAAATAGTGCCACACCAATTAGGGCGACGAGTGTCTCTGGAGATTTACGCCAACCTGACATGGAGACGAACGCCTAGCTGTTTAAAAGAAATATTAGACGGTAAAACATCATTGGGATTAACCAGCGGCAGTAATTTCGTCAATTAGATCGTTAAGAATGACCTCAGCACTGTCATTTTCAACCTGACATGTACCCGCGGCTTTATGGCCACCACCACCATATTTTAACATTAGCTCGCCAATATTTGTGTTGTTGCTACGATTGATAATCGAGCCGCCCGTGGCAAAAACAGTATTCAACTGGTTCAGCCCCCAAAGAACATGGATAGAGATATTACATTGTGGGAACATGGCGTAGATCAAGAAACGGTTGCCTGCAAAAATGGTTTCTTCATCCCGCAAATCAAGAACAACAAGATTATCGTGAATTGTTGCACAACGCTCTATTTGCTCTTTATGTTTATCTTTGTGATCCATATATAGCTCAACACGTTCTTTAACATCGGGAAGCGCAATAATTTCTTCAATAGTGTGCTCACGACAGTAATCAATTAATTGCATCATTAATTGGTAATTCGACAGACGGAATTCTCTAAAACGACCAAGCCCGGTACGGGAATCCATCAAGAAGTTCAATAACACCCAACCTTCTGGGTTGAGAATTTCGGCTTCACTGAATTGTGCGGAATCACTTTTATCAACAGCTTCCATAATCTCTTTCGTGACATTAGGAAAAGTAGCTTGCCCACCGTAATGATCAAAAACAACCCGTGCGGCGGAGGGTGCTGAGGGAATAGTAATGTAGTTTTCGGGAATTTCACCGATGCGCATGGTTTCTGATTCGTGATGGTCGAAGGCCAAATGGACACCTTCCACATAAGGTAGGTTCGTGCTGATATCGTTTCCAGAAATGAGGATTGTGCCGTCTTGCATATCTTTGGGGTGAACGAATTTGATCTCATCGATCATATCAAGCTCTTTAAATAAAACCGCACAGACAAGTCCATCAAAATCACTTCGTGTAACTAAACGATATTTTTCATTACTCATTGTCGACAACTCCATTTTAAAAAATTTGCTGATTATGACGTTACCTCAATTATAGAGGCTGTAAAGTCACAGTAAACCAATCGATTGTTATTTACCCAAAAAATACTATCGATTCCATTCTATTGAATATAAGGCATATAGTACTGTGCTTAATAGGATAATTGCCCCAAATTGATGGATCGTTGCAACCGATACCGGAACCACCATTAATAATGTTGTAATGCCGAGGGCCACTTGTAGGATCGCTGTCAGTAAGACAAACAGCATACTTTGTCTCACGCGAGGGCGGAGATTAATCTTGGCCGCCCTAAACCACAATAAAATCACCACCACCAAAGTGGTAATAGCCAGAACCCGATGATTAAATTGAACAGTCAGAATATCCTCAAAAGCGCTGATATAAAAGGGGTTTCCGTCATACAGTTGATCGGGGATTAATTGACCGTCCATGAGCGGAAAAGTATTATAGGTCATCCCTGCGTCCAACCCAGCAACAAATCCGCCGGATAATATGGTGACGAATATCAATGCCGAAAGCAGAACCAATCGCTGGCGTAACTTCGCCCCCTCGAATTCTATCACAGGACGCACAGCATCAATTCCATGGCGCAATCGTAAGCCGTACCTAAACATCACCCCATATATAAACACAGCCAAGCCCAAATGCGCGGTTAATCTATACTGTGAGACTTCGGGGTTATCTGACAATCCGCTTTTGACCATAAACCAGCCCAAACCACCCTGTAATCCACCCAAGATGAAGAAAAAGGCCAAGGCGGGGGCGATTCGCCGATCGACCCATCCCCGAATGACAAAAAATACAAAGGGTAAGAAAAACACCACCCCAATGGCGCGACCCCATAAGCGGTGAATATATTCAAGCCAGAAAATCTCCTTGAATTCGTCAACACTCATACCACGATTGATTTCTAAATATTGCGGAGACAGCCTGTAATCCTCAAAAATAGCCACCCACGCTGTATCGCTCATCGGCGGTAGCCAACCCGTAATGGGTTGCCAATTGACCATTGATAATCCGGAATTTGTTAGACGAGTCATCCCCCCTAAAATGATCATGGCGAGAATCATGCCGCATACAATAAATAGCCAACCAGCAATTAATCTAGCGTGCGATAATTTAATATCAAAATCTGGATTGTTTTGTTGGGTCATTTTGCCTCTTTACTCTTGTATAGGTAATTGATTGGATGCGCTTTTTGAGAATAGAAGTCAATATCAGCGATTTGAGTTCTACATAAAATAAATGTGAAATTGTTTCACGTGAAACACACACCTACCTACCCATTTGGGTAAATATTACTACCCATAAGAGATTCCTTAACTGTACGGGCAGGTGTTGAGCACAAACCCCTACCCTGCTTATAATAATATCAATTATACAGGTTCTTAAATTTGCACTTGAAAATAAAATAGTGGTATACCAGAGTGGCTTTATGGTATACCACGAATTTAGAACCGTTTTTATATATGGAGAAAAGAAATGTTTGATAACCCAATTTTTATTCCTGGCCCCACCAATGTTCCAGAGCGCGTTCGTCGTGCCATGAACGTCCCCCAGGAAGATCAGCGCTCCCCCAGCTTTCCAGAGTTATCACTGCCGTTATTTGAAGACCTGAAAAAGGTTTATAATACCAAAGACGGTCAGATCTTCATGTTCCCAAGCTCCGGCACGGGTTGTTGGGAAGCATCGGTTACCAACACCCTATCCCCCGGCGATAAAGTTCTCGCCAGCCGCTTTGGACAGTTCTCCCACCTATGGATCGATTTATGTCAACGTCATAATCTACAAGTTATCGAAGTTGACGTTGAATGGGGCGAAGGCGTTCCTTTAGAAGAATACGAACGCATCCTCAGTGAAGACAAAAACCACGAGATCAAAGCCGTTCTCGCCTGTCAAAACGAAACCGCAACCGGTGTAACCAGTGACATCGCCGGCGTCCGTAAAGCATTAGATGCGAGCCAACATCCGGCCCTATTATTCGTTGATGGTGTCAGCTCAATCGGCAGTATCGATTTCCGCATGGATGATTGGGGCGTTGATTTAGCCGTTAGTGGTTCTCAGAAAGGCTTTATGCTGCCCGCCGGATTAGCCTTTGTCGGGGTCTCTCAAAAAGCACTTGAAGCCGCCAAAACATCAAAATGCACCCGCGCTTATTTCGAATTTAACGACATGATCAATACCAATAAAGATGGCTACTTCCCCTACACCCCGGCCACAAACTTGATGTATGGACTGCGCGAGTCCCTCAACATGATCTTTGAAGAAGGTCTGGAAAACGTTTATGCACGTCACCACCGCATGGCCGAAGGCGTCCGCCGCGCCGTGATCGACGGTTGGGGGCTCAGCCTTTGTGCCACAGAACCTAAATGGTACTCAGACACAGTCTCCGCCATTCGTGTTCCCGAAGGCTTCGATGCCGCCCAAGTCCTGACAATCGCCAGAGAACGTTATGGACTATCATTCGGGGCCGGTCTCTCCAAGGTTGCGGGTAAAGTTTTCCGTATTGGTCATCTCGGATTAATTAGTGAAATTCAATTGCTCGGCGGAATCGCTGGTGCCGAAATGGCCATGCGTGATGTGGGCATTGATGTTAAAGCCGGCAGTGGTGTCGGGGCGGCTTCGGAATATTACCGCCAAACTGCTGTACCAGCGGGGCTTTCGATTAAAAAAACCGCTTAAGGACGAGCTTTCTAACACTCAATAATTGGGGTTAAATTTATGGATATCCATGAATATCAGGCCAAGGAAATCTTGGCCACGTACGGAGTGTGCGTGCCGCGCGGCGGCATAGCCTATTCACCAGAACAAGCCGCCTACCGCGCGACGGAAATCGGTGGACGTAAATGGGCTGTCAAAGCCCAAATACATTCCGGTGCACGCGGCAAAGCCGGGGGCATTAAAATTTGTGATACCGCCCACGCTATACAAGACGCCGCGTCCGATATGTTGGGTATGCGATTGATAACCGAACAAACCGGTCCCCGGGGCAAGCTGGTTCACAGATTATACGTGGAAGAAGCCGCCGACATTCAAAAAGAATTCTATTTCGGTATTGTATTGGACCGTAAATCCGAGCGTGTCATGGTGGTTGCGTCCGCCGCCGGTGGCATGGAAATAGAAGAGATTTCTCATACCCATCCCGACAGTGTAATCCGTTTGAGCATCGAGCCCGCCGTTGGCATGCAAGCCTTCCAAGCCCGTGAAATCGCCTTTGATTTAGGCATAGACGCCGCCCTCATCACCCAAGCCAGCGCGACAATTATGGCTTGTTATCGTGCCTTTCGCGATATGGATGCCACCATGGTCGAAATCAACCCGCTGGTTATTACCGGGGATGATGAAATCGTGGCCTTGGATGCCAAAATGTCCTTTGACGAAAATGCGCTTTTTAGGCGACCGCAGATATCTGAACTACGCGATAAATCACAAGAAGACCCCCAAGAAAGTGCCGCCACCGACCGGGGATTAAGTTATGTCTCTCTCGATGGTAATATCGGTTGCATGATAAACGGTGCCGGACTTGCCATGGCAACCATGGACATGATCCAAATCGCCGGTGGCGCACCGGCCAACTTCCTTGATATCGGCGGCGGTGCTACACCCGAGCGAGTAGAGAAAGCCTTCAATCTCGTGCTCAATGACACATGTATTGATGCCATTCTAATCAATATATTTGCCGGCATTAATCGCTGTGATTGGGTCGCCGAAGGTGTTGTTACGGCTGTTCGTAAAATAAAACCAACCATGCCCGTGATCGTCAGGTTATCAGGCACCAATGTGCAAGAAGGCCGTGATATAATCGATCAAAGCGGTCTCGATATCATTTCCGCCACGACTTTGTCGCAAGCCGCTGAATTAGCCGTCAATGCCGCAAAAGCCACGCCAAACCTTGATGGTAATGTTATTTCACTGCGTGACAATAACCATTCAGCGAACGCGTAAGATAAAGGATCAAAAAATGAGCATTCTTATCGATCAAAACACCCCCGTCATCATTCAGGGCTTTACCGGAAAAATCGGTTCCTTCCACGCCCGCGAAATGATTGACTATGGCACCAATGTTGTTGGTGGCGTAACACCGGGTAAGGGCGGTAATCTACATTTGGGTCTGCCGGTCTTTGATACTGTTAAACAAGCCGTATCCGCAACCAAAGCCACAACCAGCATTGTCTTTGTTCCGCCCCCCTTTGCCGCCGATGCCATTATGGAAGCCGCCGACAGCGGCCTAAAAACATGCGTGGTCATCACCGATGGTATCCCCTCGCAAGATATGATGCGGGTAAAACGCTATATGCAGCGTTACAAAAAAGATCAACGCATGCAATTAATTGGTCCCAATTGCGCCGGCATGATCTCGCCCGGTAAATCCATGTTGGGTATTATGCCCGGACATATTTATAAGCCCGGTAATGTCGGTATCGTGGGACGCTCCGGAACACTCGGTTATGAAGCCGCCGCACAGTTACTAGAACTCGATATCGGTGTTTCCACCAGCGTCGGGATCGGTGGCGATCCCATCAACGGTAGCTCGTTTGTTGATATCCTTAAATTATTCGAAAACGACCCAGATACCCACGCCGTCGTCATGATCGGCGAAATCGGTGGCCCGCAAGAAGCAGAAGCCGCTCATTATATTAAAGAGCACATGACCAAGCCCGTTATTGCCTATGTGGCTGGATTATCAGCCCCCAAAGGTAAACGCATGGGTCACGCCGGCGCAATTATCTCTGCCTTTGGCGAAAGCGCCACAGAGAAAGTCGAAATTCTCAGGGAAAACGGCGTTACCGTTTCGCCCCGCCCCTCTGATATGGGGGCAACACTCGCCTCAGTTTTACAACCAGATTTGCATCCCTGATTTTCCAACGCCCTCACGGGATGCAATACCTATGGCTGGCCGTTTTCGAACGGTCAGCCATTTTTTGGGTCTGGGCCAGACAGGCGGTCCGTGCCGGACAGGCGGGGCCTTGCCGGCGGGCGATCCGTGCTGGACGGACGGTCTCAGCCAGACAGGATCTTTTACTCATTTGCTAAACACGACGCCCCTATTTTACATTTAATTAGTGTATAATATTTAATTGTACAAATTAATTGACATAAATAAAATAAACAACATATAATAAATGTATTAAAGGAATTAACCTTTAAAATATAGAATTAGGAAATGTCATGAACGCGCAAATCGTTACCGCCAATCGCCTAAACGATGGGATTGTTGTCTACTTCACAAAGGATGACACATGGTCTCAATGGATTAGCGAAGCGCACCTTTGCACCACCGGTTCACAAGCCCAGGCCGCTTTATCGTTGGCCCAAGCAACCGTGGACAATAATGAGGTTCTTGATGCTTATCTGATTGAAGTCATTAAAGAGGCCAGCACCATCAAGCCGGTTCGCTATCGCGAGATCATCCGCTCAAAAGGTCCTTCTATTAATGTGCTTCCCAATGTGGCAATTGCTGCCAACAAAGCGGCACCCCTCGCCTATGTTAATGGCCTCTAAGTCGTAATCTGGAATAAAAAAATGTATCGTTATGATGAATTTGATCACGCCTTTGTCAATCAAAGGGTGGCACAATTTCGCGATCAGGTTAACCGTCGCCTTGACGGAGAATTGACCGAGGACGAATTTAAACCCTTACGTTTAATGAATGGTCTCTATTTGCAATTGCACGCTTATATGTTGCGTGTGGCAATCCCTTACGGTGTCATGTCATCAACCCAAATGCATAAGTTGGCCGATATTGCCGATAAATATGACAAAGGGTATGGTCATTTTACCACCCGGCAAAACATACAATATAATTGGCCTGCGCTGAAAGACATTCCTGATTTACTCAGTGAGTTGGCGGATGTTGAAATGCACGCCATACAAACCAGTGGCAATTGCATTCGTAATGTTACGAGCGATCCCTTTGCCGGTGTTGCCGCCGACGAAGTTGAAGACGCGCGGATTTATTGTGAAATATTACGACAATGGTCAACCTTATTGCCTGAATTTACCTTTTTGCCCCGTAAATTTAAAATAGCGGTATCGGGCGCTGCTGAAGATCGTGCCGCGGTTAAGTTCCATGATATCGGTATCTACATTCATAAAAATGAGCAAGGTGAAACCGGCTTAGAAATCATGGTTGGTGGGGGGCAAGGACGCACCCCCATGGTGGCAAAAACCTTACGTGAATTTTTACCCACCCACCATTTACTGTCCTATATGGAAGCCATCATGCGGGTTTATAACCAACACGGCAGACGTGATAACAAATACAAAGCACGGATTAAGATCTTGTTACACGAAACAGGGCTTGATGATTTCCGCGCACAAGTGGACGCCGAATGGGAAAAGATTAAAAATCTAGATTATGATTTACCCAAAGGCGAATTAGAACGCATCAACACCTACTTCACCCCGCCGGCTTACGATCCTATTGATATGACAAATGTGCAACGTGAATTAGAAGTTCAGAAATTCAATAATGTGGATTTCTCCAATTGGTTGCGGACATCTCTCAGCGCCCATAAACAACCGGGATACGGCATTGTCAGTATTTCTTTGAAGCCCGTCGGGGGTATTCCTGGGGATGTAACGTCCCAGCAAATGCGCGTGGTCGCTGATTTATCTAATCAATACAGTCTGGGCGAAATTCGGGTTACACACCGTCAAAACTTGGTCCTGCCCGATGTAAAATTAAGCGACCTATTGGCACTTTGGACAATTCTCAAAGACAATAATTTAGCCGCCGCCAATATTGGTTTGGCGGGTGATATAATCGCTTGTCCGGGGCTTGATTATTGCGCCCTTGCCAATGCCCGGGCCATTCCTGTAGCTCAACGTTTATCAGAGCGGTTTGCTGAACTGAAATTACAACATGATATTGGTCCGCTGCATCTGAATATTTCCGGCTGCATCAATGCTTGTGGTCATCACCATATTGCGGGGATCGGTATCCTCGGTGTGGACCGCAAGGGTGTTGAGTACTATCAAATCACGCTGGGTGGCAGTGCCTTTGAAGATGCCGCTATTGGCAAGATCATCGGTCCCTCCTTTACCAGTGAGAAAGTCGTTGATGCGTTAGAGAACATCATCACGACCTATTTGGATATCAGGCAAGGTGACGAAACATTTACCGGAACGTATAAACGCACGGGTATTGACCCGTTCAAGGAGAAACTCTATGGCAATTCTTAAAGACGGAGAAATCGTCCATAACCCGGTGGAAGTCGTAGCCTTGGATATTTGGTTGGTTCATCAAGACACCCGTAAAGGGGTCATTCTCGATCCAGATCAACCGCCCCGTATTATTGAAGACGTGTTAGATAAGTTGCCCGCCGTGGCGGTTAGCTTTCCTGTCTTCAGTGATGGTCGGGGGTTCACCTATGGTCGCCAATTACGGGAAGAATATGGCTACAAAGGTGAGATTAGAGCCGTCGGTCATTTGATCCGCGATCAGTATCAGTTTTTACATCGCTGTGGATTTGATTCAATCGAGGTCAAAGACGACACCGCCATTGACGAATGGAAAATCGCCATGAATGAGATCACCTTGTTTTACCAAAACACCGTCGATCTACGTCAACCCGTATCGGTGTTGCGGCGTTGGATTAGGGCGGCAGAGTAATTTCAGAGTAATTTAAAGAGTAATTTATGCAAAATACTGTCTATCTGGTGGGGGCAGGTCCGGGTGATCCGGAACTTTTAACCCTAAAAGCCTATCGTTTATTACAAAGTGCGGATGTGGTTGTCTATGACCGTTTGGTCGCAAAACCCATTCTTGATCTCATCCCCCAAGCCACTAAACGCGTGTTTGCCGGAAAAGCCGCCAACAAACATTACATGACCCAAGACGAGATTAATTTTGCGTTGGTCGATTTAACCAAAACCCACAAAACGGTGGTCAGGCTTAAAGGCGGTGATCCGTTTATCTTTGGACGGGGCGGTGAAGAGGCCGAACATCTGGTGGAAAACAACGTATCCTTCCAGATCATTCCCGGCATTACAGCGTCCGTTGGATGTGCGGCCTACGCGGGCATCCCCCTCACCCACCGTGACGTGGCGCAAAGCGTCCGCTTTATCACCGGGCATTCTCAGGAAGGGCGCGATTTAGATCTGGATTGGCAATCACTGGCTGATCCTAAGACCACACTTGTGGTCTATATGGGCACCACAAATGCTGCCATCATATCATCGATGCTTCGGGGTGCCGGAATGGATGCGTCTATACCGGTGGCGATCTTAAACAAAGGCACCCGCCCCGATCAGAAAGCCATCATCACCTCATTGCAAGACATGCCCACTGTGATCAACACCGAAGGCATATCCGGCACAACAATGATCATCATCGGTCATGTAGTCTCACTTGCCCACAAAATTAATTGGTTTGAAACGGCCGCCTAATAAACTTTACCCAAAGATAATCTTTGGTAACCATGTGGCAATTTCAGGGAACAGCACAAGCAATAACAACCCGATGATTTGGATGCCCACAAAGGGGATCACACCACGGTAAATTTGCATGGTGGTGACCGATTTGGGGGCCACACCGCGCAAGTAAAACAAAGCAAAACCAAACGGTGGGGTCAGAAACGACGTTTGCAGGTTCATGGCCATCATCACACCCAACCAAACCGGGTTGATGTCCATCATCAACAAAACAGGCGCGACGATGGGAACAACAACAAAGGTGATCTCGATAAAGTCGAGGAAGAACCCCAACACAAACATCACCAACATAACCACGAAGATCGCACCGTATTTTCCACCGGGTAAATCTTTCAGTAAGTTATGAACCATATCATCGCCGCCAAGTCCTCGGAATACCAATGAGAAAATAGACGCACCAATTAGAATGACAAACACCATGGCTGAAACGCTCATGGTGCTGCGCATAACTTCAAGAATAACCCGATTGCCGGTTTCTACGCGGGCATTATAGACCCGTTTGAAGGCTGTCCAGATACCCCACATCAAAATCGCGCAACAAATAAGCGATACCACAATGGAGACCTTATCGGCCAAAGTGATTTCATTCATCCCCATACGGAGGTCCATGGTATTGGCAAGGATCAACATCAGAATAAGGGCGGCGCCCGCGAAATAAATCGGACGTCCGTTGGCCTCATTAACCCGCAAGCCTCCCAACATCAATGCCCCCATGGCACCAACAGCGGCGGCCTCAGTCGGGGTTGCAACCCCCATCAGGATTGAGCCGAGAACAGCGATAATTAAGATAATCGGTGGGATCAGGGCGTGTATAACCCGGTATACCATATCCTCGCTCTCAAGTTCTTCGGCGGGAATAGCCGGTGAACTTTCGGGCTTCCACCAAGCAACAAGTACTTGATAACCAATATACATAACCACCAAAGATAAACCGGGTAATAACGACCCTGCAAACAAATCACCAACGGAAACGGGTTCCGGCGACCAATTGCCAATGGCGCGTTGTGCTTCTACATAGGCATTGGAGATTTGATCCCCCAACAATACCAAAACGATGGACGGCGGGATAATTTGCCCCAAAGTCCCCGCCGCACAAATGGTGCCCGTGGCCAGTGTCGGTGAATATCCGCGTCGTAACATAGTGGGCAAACTCATCAGCCCCATGGTCACCACGGTCGCGCCAACAATCCCTGTAGAGGCCGCTAGCAACATCCCCACGATGGTTACCGAAATACCAAGACCGCCGCGCATTTTACCAAACAACATGCCCATGGTCTCTAACAATTCTTCAGCTACCTTAGAGCGCTCTAACATCACGCCCATAAAGACAAATAGCGGGACAGCGATCAAAACCTCGTTGGTCATGCTGGAGCCAAAAATACGCGATGGTAACGCGCCAAATATTGACATATCGAACACGCCCATCGCGCTGCCAATAAAGGCAAAGATAAGCCCGGTTCCCGCAAGTGAGAACGCTACGGGATAGCCAAGCAATAACAAACCACACAACACAAAGAACATCAGGACGTCGAGAATTTCGTTTGGAGCAAACTCCATGATTATAGTTCCGATCCACTAGGAGTTTGGTCACTGGATATTTGACCATTCGGTAATTGACGTAATTTTATTATGGCCTTGAGAAGCATGGAAATTCCTTGCAATGCCATGAGAACGGCAAAACACAATAATAAGGATTTAAGCAAGAACACAGCCTGAATACCACTGGTCTCTCGCGACCCTTCAAGCACTCTCCATGATTGGGCTACATAGGGAAAAGAATACCAAAAAATAACCCCACACACCGGCATCAGAAATACGATGGAACCAAAAATATCAACTATGGCGCGGGTTTTTTCTTTCGCGTCTCGGTAAAAAACATCAACTCTAACATGACCTTCGTGGCACAGCGTATAAGCCGCCCCCAAAATAAAAAGAGCGGCATGTAAATATACCACTCCTTCTTGCATCATGATCAGGCCAATGCCAAAAATATACCGCAGAACGACCACGATAAACTGCAAAGCCACCAATCCTAGCGCACACCACGCAGCGGCGTGACCGATTGAATTATTTAAAGCATCAATACGACGAATAATGTTCTGCACAAAAAGTCTCACAGATAATTAAATTTTTTAAAAAAAAATGGGGGAGACTGAACGTCTCCCCCATATGGGTAGATCAATATTCAAACGGCAAGTTACGCGCGTTTGCATAAGCCGTTTCAGATACGGCGGTATAACGCAGAACCTTACGACGGTATTCACGGAAGTTGGCCCAGATTTTGGCGGTAATGTCATCAGACTTACCCACTTCTTCCATTACAGAGGATGAAGCTTCACCAATCTCACGCATAACAGAATCGTTCATTTTGCGATACTGAACACCATGATCATTGACCAAGGTATCAAGAGCGTCACCGTTTTTAGCGGTGAATTCAGCGAACATTTCATTGTTCTGTGCCAAACAAGCGCCTTGAACGACGGCCTGATGGGATTTACTTAGGCTTTCCCAAACTTGTTTATTCATACCACAAGACAGGGTTGAACCGGGCTCGTGGAAACCAGGGTAGTAGTAGTATTTGGTGATCTTATAGAAACCAAAGGCCAGATCATTCCAAGGACCAACCCACTCTGTCGCATCAATCGCGCCACTTTGTAGGGCGGGGAAAATTTCACCACCGGGAAGGGTTACAGCCGCCGCGCCAATACGGCGAAGAACTTCGCCACCAAGACCCGGCATACGAATTTTCAATCCCTTGTAGTCTTCCAAGCTGTTAACTTCTTTATTGAACCAACCGCCCATCTGAACGCCTGTGTTACCAGCAGGGAAATGTTTCATGTTGAAACCAGCACCGAGCTCGTCCCAAAGTTCTTGACCGCCGCCCCATTGAAGCCAGCCATCCATTTCGTTTGCCGTCAGACCAAATGGTACAGCGGTGAAAAAGTTATAAGCCTTTGATTTACCCTGCCAGTAGTAATCGGCACCATGATACATATCAGCACTGCCATTTGATACAGCATCGAAGCTTTCGAATGCAGGAACAAGCTCACCAGCACCATACAATTTGACGGTTAATTCACCATCGGTCATTGCGGTGATTGTGTCGGCTAAACGCTGCGCACCTGTACCAAGACCCGGAAAGTTTTTAGGCCATGTCATGACCATTTTTAATTCACGGTTCCCTGATGCAATTGCTGGTGCAGCAAGTGAACTAGCAGCTACTGTTGTCGCTGCTGCCCCGGTTATAAATTTACGTCTTTGCATTTATGATAATCTCCCTTCTGTTTATTAATTTATATTTCAGTATATAAAATAGTAGATCCAATTCTAGCCAAGGCAAGTTGATCTATCAACCATCAATGTGAATTGACAAATAAAATAGAAATTCAGACAGTAGAATAATACAAAAGAAAAAAAGAAAATTTTCCAACTATAAGTTGAAGGTGTTCAGAATTAGTCAAAGCCTTGCCTGATATTAAGTAGTGTAAGTGCTATAATGTGGTCTAGAATTATTATGATTCCAGTTTACCGACAAATTAATTGTGTGATTTTTAGACTAGATCCAAATTAACTTTTCTCGCTTTGGTTCCCTTCTTAATCATAGGGTCGACGGTCAATCAAATAAAGCCAACACAAAGGTTCAAATAGAGCTTATGCTAATAATGTTGATTAATTTACCCTCAGGAATAAACCCATGAAAGACGATACCGAAATTGATTATGGTCCACTAAAAAACTTAATCGGCGTGTGGAAAGGGACAGAAGGCATTGATATCGCCCCGGAACCAGACGGTGAAGAAAACAACCCTTACTTTGAGACCATCACCTATTGTGACATAGGCGATATATCCAATGCGGAATCGCAGACATTAGGGGCAATTCATTATCGCCAAGTTGTCCAGCGTAAATCAAATAATGAGATGCTGCATGACCAAACGGGCTATTGGATGTGGGACGCCGAAACCAGCACGGTCATGCATTCTTTTGTTATTCCACGGGCAGTCAGTATCGTGGCAGGAGGCCAATACACAGGTAAAACCGATGATAACGGTCGGGTTATCTTGGAGCTAAAGGCAAAGCATGGCGATCCCAAGTGGGGCATTATCGAGTCCCCATTCATGAAAAAGAATGCATCCTCCCTTGAATTCAGCCAACAGGTAATCGTGGGTAATGGCAGGATGGATTATAGCCAAACAACGCTGGTCGACATTTACGGTAAGGTGTTTGAACACACCGAAACAAACATGCTTTTGTGTCGTTAATAGCCGTATAATTGGGCATTAAGTAATTGGGCATTCAGATATAAATTCTAAAAACTATATATGCCTCGACACGGCGATATACACGCCCCTATTCATCCCGCCCTAATGCGCGATTAAGCAGCATAAACAATTTGCCCATATCAGAGGATAACAATGTTGTATTCATGACATTTTCTTTATCGCGCTTACGGGCCTCTTCAATCAAATTATTAAATTGATTTAAGTACCTTGTAACATAATCGCGGAAGGTCTGATCATCTTGATAATGTTCCCGAATAACGCCCAGTTTGCTCTTCTCGCGGAAGCCCAGAACTTTGCGGACAAAGACACTGCGTTCCCCACGGTTATAACGACGCCAATCATCTTCGGAGACTTCGGTTTCTAACAAGCGGTTCATATCAACGGCCAAAGATTGCAACCGTTCCATCACAAATGTTGCATGGCGTAGGAAATCATCCTGACCGATTAACTCTGCCCGTTCCCGAAGCTCTTTTAACATGGACCCGACATCATCGGAAACACCGCGCAATTCATGCGATCGTTTCTGCAATGTTATTGATGCTTTCTCAGCTTGTTTAAGGACCTCGATTGACGTTGTCTGTAATGTCGTGGCATGGGCTTTAACGCGGTTATCCCACGTCTTTAATCGTCTGGCTGCTTCTTCCGACGCTGCTGCCAATTCGACTTGTTTGCTTGATGCAACGTCGCTTAATTCGGTTATGCCTGTTTTTGCTCGATCGGCGGCAGTTGAAACGCCTTGTATTTGATGGGTTAGCATTTGATTGGTCGAGGCCATCTTACTGGTGATCTGGGTGGTAATGGCATCGGCGCTCATGGCGTTTTCGCGTAATTGATTAGCCGCTTGGGACAACTTCGTCGCGTTATCGTCAATCGCCCTTTCAGATTTACTTGAACTATTTTCTAAGGATTCTGCCGCCCCCATCAAACTATCAATTGCCCGTTTGGATGTTTCCACCAATTCGCGCGACCGCATATCCATGGTATCGGACGTGACGGTCAAATCAGTCTTTGTGCGACGGGACGCGGTATCAAGTTCCTCGATACGTTGGACCAGTGCTTTGCCAATTTCGTTTAAGCTATCGGCTGTCGTATTAGCGGTTGTATTAAGTTCATCGGTTTGTTCTTTCAGTTCATCACGCGCTGAACTCATATGCGATGATGCGCGTTCAGATACCGTTGACAGATCCGATGATTGCAACTTCATGGCTGAATTAACACTGCTTAATAATTTACTGGCACGGTCCACTGCACTTTCAATTTCTGTACTGCGTTCGCGTAATGATTGGGCCACGCTATCTAATTTATCTGACGCGGTATTGGTTACTTCATTAATGCCATTTGCCTGTTCATGCATTTGGGCGCTAAAGGTTCCAACATGCTGGGAGGCACGCTGGTACGTCTCATCCAATTGATCAGAACGCGATTGAAGAAGATTACCAACCTGTTCCAATTTATTTTCAGACTGGTTAAGCGTAACATCTAAATCCTGCGCATATTGTTTCACGGTTTCAGAAATGGCTTTTAAACGCTCGCCGCTATCATCCGATACCGTGCTGGTTTTAGTAAGTTCGTTTCGGGTTGCCGTACCCGTTATACCAACGGCCTGGACCGCAACTTTTGCCGCTTTAGAGATTTCTTGAACACTGGATTTAAGACCTTCATTGATCCGCTCCACGCGTGTTGTTGCCGCGTTACTAATTTCTTCTAGTTGATGGGAGTGGCTCACAAGTTGCTCACCGGATTTAATCATATTCTCTTCGGCGAAATTAATGCGTTCTTCAATGGAGGCCGCTTCATCATGGACAGTAGAGGTTAAGGACGTCAGACGATTGGCGGCCGCGTCCGTGGCTGTATTTAAACCGTTAACCTGTTTATCAAACGCATCCCCGACCAATCCCAACAACCGTGCGGCACGATCAGAAGAGACCGTCATGTCCCGTGAAGATTGGCGCAAGCCTTCATCCACCCGGCCAACTTCTTGCATGGCAATATCCGTTGTTTTGGTCACATCCGTGGCGCGAGCCCCCAGCAATTCACCCAATGACATGACGCTAAGCGAGGCATCATCGGTCGACGACTGTAATTCAAACATCCGCGTTTTAACGGCTTCGGTTATATCATCTAATCGACTTTCGACCTTATCGGTGACGTCGGTTAATTCAGATGCTTTACGCATTATGGTGTTGGTGCCGTTATCTGCTGATACGCTCAAACGATCCGATAATTCAGCCAACCGTTTGCTTTGATCTTGTAGCGTTGAATTGACATCGTTAACCGCCGCAAGCGTTTCGCCCGATTGATGGCGCAGCTCTTGTGATTGCTCACCGACCCCCTGCCCTAATTCTTGTAACCTTGTGGACAGTTGTTCTGCCATCTGGCTCATATCATCAAGCTGTCCACGGAAATCATTAACCACATCACGGGTTTGAGAGGACGTTGCGGTAATTGTGTTGCTCGACAAACGCAAATTGTGGGTTGCTTTTTGAACGTTTGCGATCCCCCGTTCGGTTGCCCCCTCTAGGGTTTCAACTTGCTGACGGTATTCATCATTCAGTTTGCCAATGCGGAATTCAGCCCGTTCCGTTGCCCCATCTAAATCGACGGATCTTTCTTTCAATGTGTTGCCAACTTCCGACAGACGAGATTCCGTCGTGTTGGCGATGCGTTCGATATTTGTGGCTTGCTTTGCAAGGTTCTCCGTTGAGCCTTGCACCCGTTCGGAAGCTTCGGTTGAGGCAATATCAAGATGGTCAGAACGTTTTTGAAGCTCTTCCCCCACCCGGCCCATATCACCGATCACACGATCACTAACGATGGCGAGACTCTCCGCACTGCTTTCAAGGGCGGATGTCACGCCCGCAACACCCGTTTCAGCGTCTTTGGTAATGGCGTTTACTTCTGTAATACGACGACGGAATTCATCACCGACCACCCGTACGCGCTCACTGGCGCGTTGGGTTGCCCCTTGTAGATTGCGGGTAGTACGTTCTAGATCGGTAACGGTCTCGCGGGTTGTGTCAGAGACCACCTCGACTGTATCGCGTAAGGATGTCGTTTGACGATTCAGAGAACCTTCGATTTCTGTGGCACGAATTTCAAGATGATCAGCAGCGTCACTCAACGACGTTTTTTGCTCTGAGAGCGTTTTATTAAGTTGTTCGGTTTGTTCATTCGCCCGCTCGCTAGCGGCTTCCAATTCGCTCGAATGCGTCATCAACGTTTGGGTGCTTAGGTCAAATTTGTTCGATGCATCACGGACATTGTCAACGAGCGTTTCTGATTTTGCGGTCAGGTCATCACTTAATTTTTCAGCGTTCTGAATTGTCGTATCCACGGCCTCGGCAAAGCGATCACCGCGATCAACAAACATCTCTGTTGATTTTTCTGTGTTCTTTATAGCTTGAGCGGTAATTTCCTCAAGGGCGGCTGATCGTTCTTGCAAGGTGGTATTTAAGCTCTCGGTACGGGCAGCCACGTCGGTTGAAGAGGTTACTAATTCTTGCGAACGTTCATAGAGTGTATCACCAACTTTAGTGGCGCGTGACAAGGCTTGATCTGTGGTCTCACGAAGATTTTCAGTTTGAGCCTTCAGAGAACTATCAACTTCAGTGGCTTTTGTTTCAAGATGATCCGCTGCTTCAATTAAACTGGCTTTTTGTTCAGACAGGGTTTTATTGAGTTGTTGGGCTTGTTCATTTGCCCGTTCACTGGTGGTTTCCAATTCGCTCGAATGCTCCATCAACGATTGGGTGCTCTGGCCAAATTGCTCGGAGGCGCCCCGCACATTATCGACCAACGTATTTGATTTAACCATCAAATCGCCGCTTAAGCTTTCAGCGTCATAAATAGTTTTATCAACGGCCTCTCTAAACTGTTGAGCGCTATCAACGAAGGTCTCGGTTGTTTGTTCGGTCTTTTCAATTGCTTGGGCTGTGATTTCTTGCAGTTGGTCAGAACGTTCTTGCAGAGTTTTATTTAAGGTATCGGTATGTTGGGCCACCTGCTTTGAAGACGTCACCAACTTTTGAGATCGATCATAGAGGGTATCGCCCACATCACTGGCCCGGGTCAGGGCTTGTTCGGTTACTTCGCGAAGGCTGGTGGTTTGAGCGGCTAAAGAGTCTTCAATCTCATAAGCTTTGCTTTGTAAATTTTCCGCCGCGTCCGTTAGCGATGATTGTTGATCATGCAACATATTGGTAAGAACTTCGGTTTGATGGGCCGCATGATCGCTGCGATCTTTCAATTCATCGGTGCGGTATGAAATTGTATCGGCGCTTTCATTAAACCGGGTTGTGGCTTGCTGTACGCTCGCCACCAAGGTGTTTGATTTTTCCGTCAGGTCATCACTGATTTTTTGAGTGTCATGGATTGAGTTGGCAACCGACGTTGAAAACGCTTGCCCCCGGTCGGCAAACATCGTTGTTGCCTGTTTGGTTTCATCGAGGGCGTTCTTGGTGATTTCCTGTAATTCTTGGCTTCGTTCTCGCAGGGTCGTATTCAGGGTTTCGGTATGTATTGCCGCTTTGTTAGAAGCATCGACCAAATCATTGGAACGTTCATACAACGTATCGCCGACCTCGACCGCCCGCCCCAGAGCTTGATCCGTTAATGACTTTAAGTTCGTGGTTTGCGCCTCAAGCGATCCTTCAATATCATGGGATTTTAATTGCAGGTTTTCTGCCGCTTCCGCCAAACTGGTTTGTTGTTGGTTTAACATTTCACTCAATTGAGTTGTTTGTTCCGCCGCTTGATCGCTGCGTTCTTTTAGCTCTTCAGTACGGCTCGCAATGGTGTTGGAGCTCTCATTAAAGCGTTCTGTAGCCTCGCGTACATTAAACAGCAACGCATCAGATTTATTGGCTAAAACTTCACCGATATTTTCTGAATCACGTAAAGTGTCGGCAACAATGCCTGAGAACTTCTCACCGCGTTCGACAAACATCTGGGTTGAATGATCGGTATTGGCCGTGGCTTGGGTGGCAATATCTTGAAGCTCTCGGCTGCGTTCACGCAAGGTTGTGTTTAAGCCTTCCGCCCGTGCGGATGCCCGGTCCGTTGACGTTACTAAGTTCTGAGAATGCTCGAACAATGTATCACCCACTTCACGCGCCCGTTCAACGGCGCGATCCGTAACATCGCGCAAATCTTCGGTTTGGCGTTTTAGGGCTTCCGATACGGCGCGGGCGCGTAGATCAGCGTCCTCAGAGACTTGCGATAATTCAATAGAACGGCGCTTCACCTCACCGGCCACATTGGCGGCTTGCAAGGAAGCATTTTCAGAAACACGTGATAGGTCTTGGGCTTGTTTGCGAAGTGAATCCGTGACTGTTTTCAGGCGATTTTGGGCTTTATCGCTGGGGTAAGCCAATTGCTTAAGCTGCCACCGGAGGGCTTCTGTTTCCATGCGTAACGAACGTCCACGTTCAAAAAAAGCAACAACCATCCATAATAACGCCAGCGGAGTGACCACGCCGGCCGCCAATCCCCCCATTTCGTGGGGCAGCAAAATATCCAAATTGGCCCAGCCGATATAAAGTTCGATGGCACTGTATGTTAAATAAGACCAACCAAAGGATAATAACGCGCCGACAATGACGGGGATATGATAGCGTATCAGGAACGGGGCCTGCCATTCCTCCGAACCTAGGGGCGCGGTTACATTCTCGCCAAGACGTTCAAACTCGTCACGCAAACCATCCCCTTTGCCACCATCAAGGGCGTGATCATAGGACGCACCGTCCCATCTATCAGACGATTTGTCCGACCCGTTTGAATTAACACCATCGCCCTGGTTTGAGGGATTTTCTTGATTATTTCCGGTGTTGGAGGGGGTATCCGCCATCACTGCCTCGCCATCTGTTTAAAATGCTACTGTTATAAATCATATTGTTCTAAGTTTTTGAACGGTGATTGCTAGAACCTAAGCGCTCACTATTTAAGCCATCAACAGCATACACATCCCACCCCGTTCAGGGAAGCGTATATAGCAAATATAGAGTATTTCTTGTGGATAAACACAATATCTAGGAAAATTAAGACAATGACTTAGTTAATTTAAGACAGTGACTGAGTTAATTTAGGACAGTGACTTAATTAACGCGTCCGCGATACGTTGGGCGCTTTTACCATCCATACTGAGCTCATAGACCGATAATCTGGCACGTGCGCGCGCTTCAGAGAGAGGTTGAGACGAGCTTCTGGCTTGATCCATCGTTTCCATACAATCATCAAGGCTTGTATCGTTGGCGCTTAAAAAATGAGCAACCGATCGTAGCGTACAGCCAATCGAACGAACATCGGTAATCTCAGCCCCACTTTCATTACTCTCGTCATCTTCAAGATCATCAAAACTTTCCAGATCATGTTTGTCGAAATCGACAATAAGAACGAGGGGTTTATCAAACGCCAAATAGGCGATGCTCGCGGCCGTGTAACCAGAAACCAAAAGGGACGTTTCGGCCAATTCCTCAATTAAACGAGCGCTTTGGTTGGTCATGAGGGCCACATTGTCGTGAGTATCAGCAAAGTTCTGCCACGAAACCGCAAAGTCTTCAGACGGGTCTAACAACATTACCTGCAAGGGGGACTGGTCCGTTGGGTCGCAATACTCATAAAGCACCTGATCACAGGGACCGGGATACCAATTGGGGACCAAAAGAATATTTAAATTATCGGGTAATCCTCGATTGAGCTCTGCCTCTCGATTGAGCGTATCATTGAAAACCGGATCCAGCGCGGGCAGTCCCGTCAACCAGACCTTCTCTGGCTCGATCCCAGAATTAATCCATGTCCCTAAATCAAGCGCATCAACGGCGCAAATAGCATCGGCATAGTGTAAGGTTTCGTCATTTTTGTATCTGGAGGCTATCTGTAAAGGTGGTTGATCGGGAACCATCACCAAATACGCCTCTGGCAACACCGCTTTGATCCGAGCTAAGGCGTGGCGAGAGCACAATACGGCCCTTGGATTTCGTTCCGTAATTTGTTGAATATCAAACGAAATCAATGGATTAAAGGTATCTTGAAGGGCTGGAAACAATTCTTTAAATGCCGCGTATTCACCCGTATTTTGACAATAGATGGCAACGTTCTCGACATTGGTAGCGTTCGCATTTGCAATGTTAATACTACTTAACGCTGCCTGAACGGCGCTGTCTTTCGGGGCGACTTGCTCAATTTCACGTAATAATGTGGTGGCGGTATCAATCTCGCCGGTTTTTTCCATGATCAAAGCCAAATGATACCGAGCCGCCAAATGGTCATTATCCAAAGTAATTGCTGATTTAAGATGCTGGATGGCGTCGGTCGTAACCCCAATGCGGCGCAACGCTAGCCCCAGTTGAAAACATAAATCCGCGTCATCGGGTACCAACCGTACGGCGGCGCGTAGAGAATGAACCCCTTCATCTTGCATCCCCGCCTCTATAAGGGCTTTACCCAAATTTATGTGACAGGATGGGTCTTCGGGGTATTGGGACACGATATAACGCAGCTCGGCAATCTGGGCTGTATCTTGATCGGGTTGAGCGGTAATTTGTTGCGGTATAGTTGCCAGATGTGCAGTCCCGCTTAATCGCACCAAATGCGTTTGGGCCAACCACGTAACGATCTTTACAACATCATCATACTGTTGATCGGGCAGCACGAGCGCCAAATCCTGAAGGGTCATACCGCGATTTTCAGCCAATGCCGTCATCAAAACAAAGCATTGTTCCCGCTCCAGTTTATAACCCAACTTGGCATTGGAGTTAATATCCGCTGCCTGAAGTGAAACATTTAGCCGCACCGTCATTTGCTTTTTGGAAATACCATCATTTATATGAACTTGGGTATTCAGACCAATATGATGAGTCGCATAATGGGGTGGTTGTGATGAAGCGGGATACAATTTTGGTAAAGTGGTACTTTTGCTGGTATTCTCGCTGTCATTCTCGCCGTCAGCCTCTCCCGTCATTCTGCGGGCTTCTTGATCCGCCCACAATTGTTGATACTGGGGAATAACAACTTTCCAATCATAGGTTTGCTCGGCATGAACCCGCGCGGCTTGCCCCATGGCGATCCGTTTATCGTCATCTTCAACCAAAACCCGCAGCGCGCTCATCAGCGCCCCCGCATCGACAACAGCATCAACAACCGCATTATTGTTAATTAACTTACTTTCAGTTGATTTATCTGTATAGGGCATCCACAAAGGTATTAGAAACCCTTGTTCATTGTGATCAAATAACTCTCCCTGCGATCCCCAATCGCTACAAATAATAGGAAGTCCCGCTGCCATGGCCTGAATAATGGGGGCATCCGCTTGGTCAGAAAGCTCAATTACTATAGATACAAAGATATCTGCGGCGCGCCAAATGCGTTTTTGCACATCGGTATCTTTACCATTAACCAAAATCAAATTAATTGAAGGAGAAATAGATTTTACAGCCTGACGGAGCACTCTTTCGTTCTTTTGATCCGCAAACCAACCCGCTAGCACCAGATGCACAACACGGTTATTATCAGTGCTCAAGCCTTCGACAGCACTTTGCAAGGCCAGCAACAAGGACGTTGGATTAAACATTGGCGAGAAATCAAGCGCCCCATATCCGAGCACGGCAATATCGGTGTCTTCAATCCCTAAAGCCGTACGCAACGTGGCACGGTCGATGGGCTCTGTCTCGCCCGTGGTTTGCGCTGATACGTCAATTCCACGCGCAATAACAGCAACATCAGGTAAAACCCCTTGTAGAAACTCAAGGTGTCCCCCTACACGTTTTTCAAGGTACGCTGCAAACCCCGCCATCATCCCCAGCACAATCGCCTTCTGGGTCTGAGAGCGACAAACAAGCGTGTCCCAGGGGGACGTAGGGGCGATCATTAAATCCTGTATAACCTTAATGGTCGCGGGTGACATTGTACCCATTATTTGAATGCAAAGGCTGCAAGCCTCATCTTGTCTTTGCCACGTTAGGGGAGCGGCTTGGTCCTGATGGGGGACGTATAAAACGCTTGGTTCCAAGTCCAAATCCGAATCACAGCGGTGACAAGTGTGCGCTCGGGTTGAGGCCGCCCCTAAAAGCTCAGAGAAATCTTTAAAACCCGCTTGATCTAGGGTGCGGGCGAAATAATCATCCACGCCACCATGGGCAACGAAGGCCTGCAAGAATGATCGGTATAAGGAATCACATGATGATGTCGGGTCTCGTGCTACGTCATGGCACATCACGGCGTTATTGTTCATGATTTACACCCCACCCATCAAAAAAGATGTTGTCCGCCCGTGACCCAAATCTCGGTTCCGGTGACATAGTTTGCATCGTCCGAGCACAGATAATAGATGCTACCCGCCACATCGGCGGGCGTTCCCATACGGTCCAGCGGAATACGCGGGATCAGGGCTTCGTACTCGGGCTGGATCATGGAGGTCTCAATTTCGCCGGGGCAAACCGCGTTTACCCGCACATCAAGGGCTGCAAACTCGTTGGCCATCTCACGGGTTAAGGCTGAAAGTGCGGCTTTCGATATGGAATAGGCCGATCCCGCAAAGGGATGAATTTTATGCCCGGCGATAGAGGTCACATTAACGATCGAACCCTTCCCCCGGTGCAACGGGGCCGCAAACCCACGTGCCAGACGTAAAGGCGCATAAAAATTGATCTCAAAAACATCGGCCCACGCGTCCAAATCACCATTTAAACAGCCAAGGCGCTCTTTATAGGGGGTCTTGGGCGACATGCCGGCATTATTGACAAGCCCGTGAATGGCCCCGTCCCCGATAACCTCGTTTACGCTATCAATAAAGGCCGTGACGCTATCCGGTTTCGACAAATCCGCCGGAAAATGATGCGTCCAATTGAGATCCCGCCCACACTCCTCGGGCGTATCCTCGCGTGAACAGGTTATAATCTGCCAGCCACGTTGCAAAAAACACCGCGCCGTATGATGACCAATCCCGCGACTGGCCCCGGTAATAATAACTGTTTTGCGTTCTGTATCCATAAGAAGAAATTAAGGCATTCGTGATGTATAAGCCAGCGTATAAACGCTTGTTTGTTATAGGGTATAATCAGGTTGGGGGAAGATAATGCCTTATAATTAATTACCTTGTTAGGCGAAATAATTTTCCATATCTACATTCCTTCTTGTAATTAAGTCAAAAGTGATTCTAATTTGAGCATGTTTTGAAACGAGAAGCATACAATAACAATAATTCTAAAAAGAATAATTAAATGAAACGCACGAAATCATACAGTCAATACGTAAGTGTTATGGCCCTGTATCTAACATTTTTCATATATACGCAACCAGCGCATAGTGCATCTGGTCTCTATGATTTCGCCACACAATACCCCGGTTTTGGTAAAACCCTAGATACTATATCTCAACCTGTGACGACCCCACTAAAAATCATCCCTGAAAACAATTTATCCAATAGTGATCCAATACAATCAGACACGTTTTTCAGCGCTGAAAATCCTACTGAGAACGAAAATAATTTGTCTGGATTTTATTTTGGTAGCCGTTTATTGGCTTCTGCAGCTCAAATATATAATGAAAACCTCTCCAATGGGCGAGGGTATGAATTTCATAAAAATGGTGAAGAATTAGATACAACCTTTGGCCTAGGTGTATTGATTGGTTATGATTGGGAGAAAGAATACCCAATTAGAACCGAACTTGAATATGCTTATCGATTTCGTAATGACTTTGATACTGAAGAAGTCGGACCATGGGTGAACAGTACGACAAAACTTAAAGACATTGGGTATAAAAACAATTTAAGCACTCATTCTCTTATTCTTTCAATATTCTATGATTTTGAAACTTCCTCAAAATGGAAACCTTATGCAGGAGCCGGGCTAGGATGGGCTAGGAACAGTTCAACAACAACACGAAAACCTAATGATGACAGCGAGGTAAAACAAACCATTGAAACTGACACAGATAATCTTGCATACAGTTTGCAGACTGGTATGCGAGTAAATATATCTTCGCAATGGGTTGGTGATATTGGCTACAGGTTTGTTGATTTTGGCACTATTGAATCAGGTGTCTTCAGCGGCGGCGATCATGTAACAGCAGATCACCTTTTCTCTCATGATATAATTTTGGGTGTTTCGTATTTATATTAGGTAGCAAGTCTCTATAAATATTCGTCTCAATTCTTCGGTGCATCCTCATAGGGAAAATTAAGGCATCTGGGATTGTTATGCCAGCCTATAAAGGCTCACTTTTTATTTCGTTTTTCAAAATCGCGTTCATAATTTACCCATTTAATATAGACATTCCCACACTTAGGACATTCTGGTGTAGACGGTTTTTCCGACCATTCATGGTTACATTTCAAACATCTAAAAACAGCCAGCCTCACGCTTGTTACCTTTTCTATCGTTGCGCACCCAATATCCACAGCTAGGACAATTCCAGCAACCTGTCCAATACATTCACCCCGCTACATATTGTTTTCGACTGTGTCATATTCGGTGTTTTTGCGATAATAGCATTATAAGAAAACCTCTAACAATCACAGGACAAATAAAGGATAAAACTGGATAAATTGATAAAACTATTAATGCTTCCCCCTCAAATATTGTTAAACTAAGTCATGTGCTCACGATTTGAACAAGATGCTAAGGCCAAGAAGATCAAAAAGAAATTTGATGTTACGGGTAGTGTGGCGATGCCCAATGCACCCGAGATCAAACCCACCGATATGGCACTGGTGATCAATCAAATGCATGAAACGCAGTTTCTGTCGTGGGGGTTTCCATCAATGTGGGATGGGAAGCCGTTGTTTAATGCGCGGTGTGAGACGCTGGAGCAGAAGCCGAGCTTTTCGTCGTTTTTGGAGCAACGCTGCATTATTCCAGCAACCTTGTTTCCAGAGTGGCGCAAGGAAGGTAAAAACCGTTTTCGGAACTCGATCTTTTTGCAAGGTGCTAATTCGAGCCCCACGGTGGAGATCATGGGGTTTGCGGGGCTTATGAGCAGCACGCATTTCACCATCATCACTTGTACCGCTGCCCCCGTTATGGCGCACGTACATGGGCGCATGCCGGTTATTTTAACAGCCGATAATCAAAAATTATGGTTGTCACCGGGGTTGAATTTTGGCGATGTAAGGGCGGCTCTTATTCCCTATGAAGGGGATGATCTTTGTGTTATGGAGGATACCATTATCCCGCCTGTTTCCGCGCAGGGCGATTTGTTCCAGTAACCCCCTTTAGAAAAGTCCTTCTCATGTCGCAAAGTAATTCCAAAGAGCGTGCCCTCGACGTTTTTACAGCCGGAATTGCCAATGGCGAATACGGCTTACCTGAACAAGATATCGTGGTCATGGAAAAAGGGCGCGGATGCCAGCTTTGGACGGCTGAGGGCGATGAATTCCTAGATATGTCCATGGGTTGGGGATCGGTACTGGTGGGCCATGCCAACCCCAAGGTGGTCGAAGCAGTACAGGCCCAAGCGGTAAACGGGTCCAACTTTGCCTATCTTAATACCCATTCACTGGCATTGGCGGAGGAGATCAAACGCATATCCCCCACCGTTGATAGTTTGCGGTTCTGTGCCTCGGGCACCGAGGCCACCATGTATTGTCAGCGATTGGCGCGGGCTTTCACGGGGCGAGAGAAAATTTTGAAATTTGAGGGCGCCTATCACGGGGCCAATGAAGCGGGTGTTACAAGTTTGTTCGCATCGGGCACCGTCAACTTCCCCACCCCCGAATTGACCAGCGCCGGCACCCCGGCGGCGGCGCGTCAATTGTTGGTGGCCCCCTATAATGATACGGTTGCATTGCGCTCTATTTTGTCTGAGAACAAAGACGAGATCGCAGCGATCCTCATGGAGCCCCTGCAACGTTGCACCCCGCCCCAAGAAGGTTATTTGCAAGCCGTGCGCGACGCCGCCAATGAATTCGGCGTGTTGTTGATCTTCGATGAAGTGGTCACGGGTTTTCGTCTGGCCTACGGTGGCGCGCAGGAATACTACGGGATCAGCCCTGATTTAATCGCCTATGGCAAGGCATTGGGTGGTGGATACCCCATCGGGGCCTTTGGTGGTCGGGCCGACATTATGGAACAGGTCAACGAACACCGCATTGGTGGGGGCGATTATGTCTGGATGGCTTCGACCTTGGGCGGTAATCCGATCTCGACGGCGGCGGCAAACGCGGCGTTGGGCGAATTCAGAACCCCCGGCACCTACCCTCGCCTTCATGCTCTGGGACAATATTTGCGCGAACAAATGGCCAAGGCCCTGAATGATCGCGGCATTGTTGGTCAGATCATCGGCGACGGCCCACTGGCCCAAGTGGTGTTCTCGCCGGACCCGGTATTTGATTATCGTTCCACCAAGAAGGGGGACAGCGTTAAAGGACGGGCGTTGATGTTGGCCCTGTTCAGACGCCGGGTTTTCTTGAACCCCATGGGGACAAAATTGTATATCAGCATCGCCCACGACAACGCCGCCATTGATGAATTGATTGCCCGGTTTGGTGCGGCGCTGGACGAAATCAATTAAACTTTCTGATACGCCAAATTAAATGCGTTTGGCAGATCGATTATTCTTATGATAGTGAGCTAATTGATACGGTGTTACAGCCGTTTTAGAATCCATTAGAATTGTAGAGTTTGATGTATCATGATCAAACAAAGTCCGAAAATTAAATCATCCATTCTTTCAGCAACGGCGGCCTGTTGGGCGCTGCTTGTTTCCATGTGTATTGTGATGATCAGTAACGGTCTGCAGGCTTCTCTTTTAGGGCTTCGTGCCTCATTCGAAGGCTTTGATACAGCCACCACGGGTTATGTTATGGCGGGTTACTTCGCGGGCTTTGCCGGTGGATCATTAATTGCCTCAAGAATGATTGCCCGGGTTGGTCATATTCGGGTGTTTGCGGCCCTTGCGTCATTGGCCTCTATCGCGCCGCTTATCCATGTGATGTTCATTGATCCTTATGTTTGGTTTTTTGGGCGGTTGTTGACCGGGTTATCCTACGCGGGGCTCTACGTTGTTTGCGAAAGCTGGCTCAATGATCGGGCCACGAACGAGACCCGTGGGAAACTGCTCTCGATCTATATGGTATTGATGATTGGTGGCATGGGCGCCGGGCCGCTCCTTATGAACATCTCGCACCCGTCGCAAGTGGATTTGTTTATTCTGGCGTCTATTTTGGTGTCCATCTCCCTTATCCCCATTTTATTGGCGGCCAGCCCCGCCCCGACCATAGAAACGCCCACCAAGATTGGATTTATAGAACTTTATAAATTGTCACCGCTGGGGGTTTCGGGAATATTTGTGGTCGGTATGTCCAATGGTGCTTTGGTGGGTATGGCCGCGGTTTATTTGAATACGTTGAATTTCACCATTGCGGAGATTTCGATTTTAATCTCATTGATCTTTGTTGGTAGCGTTACCTTTCAATTCCCCATCGGCATGTTGTCAGACAGGTTTGATCGACGCAGGGTGATTATTGCCGTGACGCTGGCGGCGGCATTGATACCGTTTTACGCCATTGCGACGGGCGATTATTCAATGCAATCCATGATGTTCACCTTTTTTGTCTTTGGGGGGCTATCGTTTCCCATGTATTCATTATGTTTGTCCCACGCCAACGACAGACTGGATGTGAAACAGATGTTGGCGGCAAGCTCGACGCTGGTACTGGTCGCGGGGATCGGGGCCATTGCGGGGGCACCATTTGTGTCCTACGCCATGACGTATTTTGGTGAAAATGGGTATATGTGGTATTTCACGGTGGTCCATGTGGGTGTTGGCTTATTCGCCCTCTACCGGATGACCCGGTCTTCTGCTACGCCACTGGAAGATCAAGAAAACATGGCCTTCAGCCCCCATATGGCGGCGGTGGCTCCGGCCTTTACGAGCGATACATACCAAGAAATCGCCGAAGGCTATGAGAATACTGAAGAGGCAGCAGCAGCCTCATAACCCGAAACGATTTTTTAGCGTCCTATTACTGAGCCATTAGTGAGCCGTTAATGGACAATTAATGGACAATTAATGGACCATGACAACGGGAAGTTTACTTTCCGCCAACACATGCCGGGTCACGCCACCAAAGATCAATTGGCGCAGGCGAGAGTGCGTATAGGCACCCATGACCAACATATCGGCGTTCCACTCGTCACATTTAGTCACCAGCATTTCGCCTACATTTCGATCCCCCACATGGGTGGTTTCGATTTCGGCATTGACGCCATGCCATGCAAGGTAGCGGCTTAGTTTACAAGCCACATCGGTTTCATCATCATCGCTGTTTGCGGTGAAGATCATGACCTTTTCCGCCCCTTCGATCAGGGGCATGGCGGCGGCAACCGCGCGGGCGGCTTCTGCACTTCCATTCCAAGAAATAGCAACCCGGTGACCAAAGGGTTTAGAGCCACCCGGTGGCACGATTAGAACGCCCCGGCCGGTTTCAACAAGGGCCGCGTTCAACGTCATGGTAGCGGACACCGCGGTTTGTTCGGTGGGGCGGCTGACGACGATCATATCAGCCAAGCGTCCACTGATGGAGACCACTTCGTCTTCGCGTCCCATATCTTCATACCAGTTGACAGTGGGTCTGGAATTGGGACCGTCACAATCATCGGGACTATCAACGCGTGTAAATTCAGATGCGGGACAGGTTTCTTCGAATATGGCGCGGGCGCGTTCGGCCCGTTCGACAGATTCTTTTTCTGCTGCGGTGATGATGTCTTCTATCACCGCACCGGACATGCCTTCACCCAAAAGCGGCACAGCATCTTTAGGATTGGCGCGAACATGAACCACATCCAAATGGGCGTTGCTGGCAAGTGCCATCCGAGCACCCGTTTCGAGGGCTTCACGAGAAGCGGTTGATCCATCAAGTGGTACGAGAATTGTTTTAATAGCCATGGTTTTCCCCTTATGGTTGGAGTTTCTTCACAAGATTTAATTAAATCATTCAGTTCTTAGTTTTCTTTTTACGGTCTTAATTACTGTCTTTATTACTGTTTTTTTGTTGTCTTTATCTGCGTCAGAAATCTCATCAATATTTAGGGATACCTGTATAAATTGTAAGCACATTATAACATGTTTTGCTAAAGTTTACATCAATGAAATTTATCTGTCGGCTCCGTAAGCCCTTCTGGATCTTGGTGGATTAGAACTTCTGCGGTGGGGTACGCTGCATTGATAAGCACCTCGACTTCATCAGCGATGTTATGGGCGCTCATCAAAGAAATAGAGCCATCCAATTCCATGTGCAATTGAATGAAAATATTCAAACCTGATGTTCTGGTTCGCAAATCATGAACACCGAGCACTTGGTCATGGGTCAAGGTAATTTCGGTGATTTTTTGGCGATCGGTTTCGGGTAATTCATGATCCATCAAAACATGCAGCGCTTCTTTCGCGATGGACCACGCCCCAAAGACGATGTATCCGGCGATTAAGACTGCCACCACCGGATCGATCCATTGAGCGTCTAAAGTCGAAACCAAATAGATCGAAATAATAACACCGATATTAACCAAAATATCCATTCGGTAATGCATAGAATCGGCTTTGATGGCAACGGAATTTGTTTTTGAAATCACGTAACGTTGAAAGGCTATCAACAAAAGGGTCAGTACTATTGAAAGCGCCATGACCATATAGCCTATATCAATATTATGAATATCGCGCGGGTTTAAGATACGCTCAACGGCCTCAATCAGCAGAAAAGCCGCCGATCCCGCGACAAAGGCTGACTGGGCTAATCCCGCTAAGGATTCCGCCTTACCATGCCCAAAACGATGTTCACTATCGGCGGGCTCTAAAGCGTGCCGGACCGCGACAAGATTGATTAATGATGCCGCCGCATCCAACAAAGAATCGATCAAAGTGGATAACAAACTTACTGATTGCGTCGACATCCACGCTGAGAACTTTGCCGCTATTAAAATACAGGCAACACTAACAGACGCGTACGTAGCCCACCGCATAAGCCGCGCTGAACTGGCTGACAGATTGTGTGGTTTAAGTTCTGATGAAATATTATCAGTCACAATTAGGGGAAAATTCGTTTGGTTAACCACTGATTATTTTCTGAATTGTCTCGGGTATAGATCAATCGATCATGCAAGCGGAACTTCTCGTCTTGCCAGAATTCGATCATTTGGGGAGCGATCCTATATCCGGACCAAAAATCAGGCCGTGGTACTTTACCGATATTAAATTTGGCGGTGTATTTTGCTATGCGGGCTTCCAGCTCAAAACGTCCTTCTAAGTCATGAGATTGTTTGGATGCCCACGCACCGATCTGGCTCATCCGGGGACGGCTGTCGAAATAGACATCAGCCTCACTATCACTGACGGCTTCAGCAATGCCTTCGACACGCACTTGTCGGCGCAGGCTTTTCCAATGGAAACACAGCGCAACATTGGGGTTGATCGCCAACTGTTGACCTTTGCGACTACCCAGATTGGTATAAAAAACAAAACCCCGATCATCGACATCTTTTAAAAGCACCATACGTTGGGATGGTTTGCCGTCCGGCGTAGATGTGGCAACCGCAACGGCATTTGGGTCATTGCTTTCCGCTTCTTTGGCCTCATTGAACCAGTTGTTAAAAAGATCAATTGGATTGATTTCTTCGCTTATCATTGTTGTGCCTTACTGATATAATGTAATGATACTTATTTGGTAATGTAATAGTACGTTATATGTAAGGTAACAGAGGTATGAATTCATTGGCAAAACGTTTTTTCTATATTGCATTAAGTGCGTTGCTTTTTACGGTATCGGCTTGTTCTACAAAACCCGGTGACGATGATGGCGAAAACAACCGATATGGCGAGACCATTGGCACTGCCGTTGGCGTGGCTATAGGCGGCACAGCGGGCTCGAGAATTGGTGGCGGGAACGGTACCGCGATTGCCATAACGTTGGGGGCTGTTATTGGCATGATCATGGGCAAAGAGTTAGGAAAAGCACTTGATAAAGATTTGTTCACACGGGCAAATGATGTGGTCCAAGGCTCTCTTGAGAACAATGATGATGGTGAAACCACCGTATGGGATGATCCCGATTCGGACGATTCTGGAACAATTACCCCACAAACCACTGTTCAAAATGACACTGCTGGTGATTGTCGCGACTTTGAATCCACTATTACCGTAGAGGGAAAAACCGAGGTAGCACAGGGTCGTGCATGCCGTGAGCCCGATGGTTCGTGGAAAATAGTCAACTAACATCAAGTACCATATTGCACACCGCGCCTGATCTTGGCACTCTGACACAATGCAAAGCCTGTATGAAATACTGGGCGTCGGTAAACACGCCACTCCCGCAGAGATTAAATCTGCGTTCCGTAATCGTGCGCGTGATAACCATCCCGATACGTCCACCGATAAACCAGATGCAGATAAAAACTTCCGTGAGATAAACAACGCCTACACAATTCTTTCTGATCCGGCGGAACGAACACGATATAATCTGGGTGAGATTGATGAGAACGGCACAGCCACATCCCGCTCGACACGCACCAATGATCGCTCGGTTTACGATGATTTTGCCCGCCGTAGTGAAGCCAGCAATACCCAACATACACGAAGTGTTCGTATCGATGGCTCCGACGTATATTATATTCTGCGCGTTGATTTTCTCGATGGGGTCAATGGGGCCGTCAAACACATCAGCATGACCAACGGTCGCCGCATTAAAGTTAGCATTCCAAGCGGCACCAAACACAAACAAATGCTTCGTCTGAAAGGCCAAGGTGTGCCCGGTGTTGGTGGCGGAAAAGACGGCGCGGCACTCGTCGAAATTCTAATTCGCGATAACAGCCTGTTCCGAATTGTCGGCAATGACATCATCATTGATCAACCCGTCCCTTTAAAACTGGCGGTGCTCGGCGGTACCTTGGAAATTCCCGGCAGCCACGGCAAGCCCCTTAACATTGAAATCCCGGCACATTCCAATTCCGGGGATACCATTCGAATTCCATCCATGGGCATGAAAACACCGGACGGAAAATCGGGGGATCAGATAATGACAATCTTGATATCACTCCCCTCTGATCCAGATATAGAATTGGCCGCGTTTTTAACAAATTGGGAACCCAAGGATGAAACGCTCGATCAGAAACAACAAAGTGCTACCGCTTGATGAATGAAACATTAGTGTAACAATTATTTACTGAATTCGTGCGGGTTAGGCACTTGTTCTACACGAACTCGCCTGATATTTTAAAATACTAAATAATTTCAATTTTTACTGCAATTAAGGAAAGAACACCCATGACAGATACCACCACAGCAGGCCCTATTTTGGCAGGCAAAAAAGGATTGATCATGGGGGTTGCCAACGAACGTTCTATCGCTTGGGGTATTTCCAAGGCCGCCCACGAACACGGTGCGGAACTGGCCTTTACCTTTCAGGGCGATGCTCTTGAAAAACGCGTAAGGCCGCTGGCCGATTCTTTGGGCAGTTCCCTGGTCATGCCCTGTGATGTTACCGATAAAAACAGCCTCAAAGAAACCTTTAATACCCTTGAGAAAGAATGGGGCAAAATCGACTTTATCGTTCACGCCATCGCGTTTTCCGATAAGGACGAATTAAAGGGACGCTATGTCGATACGTCAGAGAGCAACTTTACCGCCACCATGAACGTGTCGTGTTATTCATTTACCCAAGTGTGCCAAGAAGCCGAACGCCTCATGAGCGATGGCGGCAGCATTCTGACACTGACCTATTACGGCGCGGAACGGGTTATGCCCCACTACAATGTTATGGGTGTTGCGAAAGCAGCCTTAGAAGCCAGTGTGCGGTATTTGGCCGAAGATTTGGGCAAACAAGGTATCCGGGTTAACGCTATGTCGGCGGGTCCTATGAAAACTTTGGCGGCGTCCGGTATTGGTGATTTCCGGTATATCCTTAAATGGAACGAATACAATTCCCCGCTACGGCGTAACGTCAACATGGATGATATTGGTGGCGCGGGTGTTTACTTGCTCTCTGATTTATCCAGCGGCGTTACGGGCGAAACCCATCACGTAGATTGCGGCTATAACATCGTCGGCATGAAAGCCGTCGACGCGCCAGATATCTCTGTCGTCTAACGGAGCACATGATACCCTATGTCGGATAATTCCTTCGGTCATTTATTTAGAACCACAACCTTTGGCGAAAGTCATGGACCGGCCATTGGCTGTGTGGTCGATGGCTGTCCGCCGCATATTCCACTGACCGTCGATGATATTCAACGGTTTTTAAACAAACGCAAACCGGGCCAGAACCGTTTCACGACCCAACGTCAGGAAAGCGATAGCGTCGAAATCCTTTCTGGCGTGATGGATGGCGTGACCACGGGAACCCCCATTGGGCTCTTAATTCGTAACGAAGATCAACGCTCTAAAGATTACGATGAAATCAAAGACCAGTTTCGGCCCGGACATGCTGATTTCAGCTATATGGCAAAATACGGTATCCGTGATCACCGTGGCGGGGGACGCTCCTCGGCTCGCGAGACGGCCATGCGGGTGGCATCGGGGGCCATTGCTCGCAAAGTATTAAGTTCGTTAATCGGCGAGAATGTGGTTATTCGCGGCGCTTTGGTTCAAGTGGGTAAAAACGAAATTAACCGTGACGCGTGGGACTGGAAAGTTGTCGATAACAATCCCTTCTGGTGCCCCGATATGCGTATGGCGGCAACGTGGGAAGTCTACCTTGATAAAATTCGCAAAGAAGGCTCCTCCGTTGGGGCTGTGGTAGAGGTACACGCATCCGGCATCCCTGCTGGTCTTGGCGCGCCTATTTATGGCAAACTGGATGGCGATTTAGCCGCGGCCATGATGAGCATCAACGCGGTCAAAGGTGTCGAAATTGGCGCCGGTATGGGGGCTGCGGCCTTACGGGGTGAAGAAAATGCTGACGAAATTCGCATGAGCGGCAACAGCCCGCATTTTCAATCCAATAATGCAGGGGGCATCCTTGGTGGGATCTCAAGCGGGCAAGATATTATTTGTCGTTTTGCGGTTAAACCGACCAGTTCGATCCTGACATCGACCAAAAGTATCGACGCGCAAGGCAAGGAAATCGACGTCTCGACAAAGGGCCGTCATGACCCTTGCGTTGGTATCCGCGCCGTTCCCGTGGGCGAGGCTATGATGGCTTGTGTGCTGGCTGATCACCTGCTGCGCCACCGTGCGCAATGTGGTTAATGCGGTTTGTCTCGTGACGTTTAATCCTGAGACTATAACAATTCGCCAATTTGAAATCTCCGACCAGCAAGCTGTTTTTGAGCTATGGAATAATTGCGGCTTAGTCGTACCTTGGAATGATCCCGCCAAAGACATAGAGCGAAAACGTCTCGTACAACCAGAAATGTTCCTCATCGCTTTAAATGATAAGGGTGTCATTATCGGCTCCATCATGGCGGGACACGATGGTCATCGCGGCGCGGTTAATTATCTCGCCGTTCATCCTAGCCACCGTCAAATCGGCATTGCGAAGAAGCTCATGGCAGAAGTAGAAAAATTGCTAACAGCCGCAGGCTGTCCCAAAATTAATCTGATGGTGCGTCATACAAATATTGAGGCAACAGCCTTTTACGAAGCCCTGGGGTATGAGCCACAAGACGTTGTGGTTTATGGTAAAAGATTGATTGAGGATTAAATTTTATGAACAACTCACAAAAACAAACCGGCGGTTGTCAGTGCGGTGACGTGCGTTATGAAATCACAGGTGCCCCCGTTGATCTTTATCTGTGTCACTGTCGTGAATGCCAAAAACAATCATCCTCTGCCTTTGGTATCTCTTATTTGATAAATCAATCATCATTTCGATTAACCCAAGGTGATTTAAAATTTTGGACCCGCCCAACGGACAGCGGCAACTTAACAAAGTGTGCCTTTTGTCCTAATTGTGGCACCAGAGTATGGCACGCTCGGGTTGGATCAACGGATATCTATAGCATCAAGGGCGGCACGCTGGATCAGTCACCCGATATCTCAAAGGTTGACCACATTTGGACAGGGAGCAAGTTCCCCGGTGTCAGCATTCCAAAAGATGCCCAGCAGTTTACCAAAGAACCGGATTAACCAAACCGAGCACCAATAAGGAACTCGATATTGCCTTCTGGTCCTTTTATGGGGCTTTGGGATACGCCCAAGACATGCCAGCCTTCAAGGCTTTCCATCCAGTTTTCTATTTTCTGACAGACTTCTTGGTGCAGCTCAGGATCACGCACCACCCCGCCCTTGCCCACTTGGTCTTTACCCACTTCGAACTGGGGCTTTATGAGCGCGATGAGAAACGCACCGGGTTTAGCCAATGCCATCGCAGCGGGAAGAACGGTTTGCAATCCGATAAAGCTGGCGTCACACACAATGGCGTCAATTGGGTCGGCGATATCATCCGACGTTAAATGACGGGCATTGGTTTTTTCCATAACCATCACCCGATCGTCACTGCGAAGCTTCCAAGCCAGTTGACCATGTCCCACATCAACCGCGTAAACTTTGGCGGCCCCATTGGTTAATAACACATCGGTGAAGCCCCCCGTGGACGCACCGACATCAATGCATATCAAGCCCTTTGGATCGAATGCAAAATGCTCTAAACCATGGGCGAGTTTTACACCACCGCGAGATACCCAAGGGTGATCCTTGCCTTTAAGCTCGATTTCATCGGACTCGATGACGGTAATGCTCGGTTTGTCGAGCCGCACCGTATCGCGGTAGACAAGCCCCGCCATGACCAAAGCCTGGGCGCGGGTGCGGCTATCAACCAACCCCCGTTCAACCATCGCCACATCGAGACGGATTTTTTTGGGCTTCTTTTTCATTTTAAGATTTAGGCCCGTGCGGGTTTAGAAATTTCATCACCCCGACCAAGGGCCTTAAGCACACAAGCAACAAGGGCGGGACCGTCGAGGCCTGCATCGGCAATTTGTTGTGCGGGGCTGTCTTGTTCGATAAAGATATCCGGCATGGTCATGGTGCGGACTTTAAGACCATTTTCCAACAATCCGGCATTGCTCATGAAGCTCAGCACATGGGCACCAAAACCACCACAGGCGGCTTCTTCGATCATCACCAGTACATCATGGTTTTGGGCCAGATTTATGATCAGCTCTTGATCAAAAGGCTTGGCAAATCTGGCATCGGCAACGGTTGTCGATAGACCAAAAGCGGCTAATTCTTCAGCGGCTGTAAGCGATACTTTTAAACGAGAGCCAAGGCTTAAGATGGCAACCGAGCTGCCCTCGAGCAGGATACGCCCTTTGCCAATATCCAACTTTTTGCCACGGGCGGGCAGTTCCACCCCAACCCCTTCACCACGGGGAAAGCGAATGGCACTGGGCCCGTCGTCGATAGCGGCGGCGGTTGCCACCATATGGACCAATTCTGCTTCATCCGCGGGGGCCATGATCACAAAGCCCGGCAAGGTCATTAAATAGGCCAAATCAAACGCACCACAGTGGGTTGCGCCGTCGGCCCCCACATATCCTGCCCGGTCTAGAATAAACCGCACGGGTAAATTTTGGATCGCCACATCGTGGATGACCTGATCATAGGCCCGTTGTAAGAAAGTAGAATATATGGCGGTAAATGGTTTGTAACCTTCACAGGCAAGTCCCGCCGCAAAGGTCACGCCGTGTTGTTCGGCAATGCCGACATCAAAGCTGCGCTCTGGATAAGTTTCGATGAATTTATCAATCCCGGTACCGCTGGGCATAGCAGCCGTAATGGCGACGACTTTTTCGTCATCCGCCCCTTCTGCCAGTAATGCACCCGCAAAGACAGACGTATATGACGGTGCGTTGCTGACAGATTTAATTTGCTCACCCGTGATGACATCAAACTTTCCAACGCCATGATATTTATCGGGGGCGTTTTCAGCCGGGGTGTAGCCATGTCCTTTTTGGGTAACCACATGAAGCAATACAGGGCCGGGATTTAGGTCATCACGGATATTCTTCAAAATTGGCAATAGATGTTCAAGATTATGGCCATCAATAGGCCCTACATAAAAGAAGCCAAGTTCTTCGAATAGGGTGCCACCCGAAATCAATCCCCGCGCATATTCTTCCGCGCGGCGGGCACGTTCTTCGATTTGACGCGGGAACTTGCTCGCAATATCGGCGGCGAAAGTGCGCATTGAGCGATAAGATTTTGAAGAAATCAATCGTGACAAATAAGCACTGAGGGCACCAACAGGGGGGGCGATGGACATATCATTATCATTGAGAATAACGATCAACTTTGCATCCATGGCCCCGGCATTGTTCATGGCTTCATAGGCCATTCCCGCCGTCATAGAACCATCACCAATAACCGAGATGATATTGCGATCAATGCCTTCTAAGCCACTGGCCACAGCCATGCCAAGCCCGGCGGAGATGGATGTTGAGCTATGCCCCGCACCGAAGGGATCATATTCGCTTTCTGAACGATTGGTAAAACCAGCGATCCCGCCGCCTTGACGTAGGGTATTCATCTTACCCCGTCTGCCGGTTAAAATTTTATGGGGGTAACATTGATGCCCCACATCCCAGATCAATCGATCATGGGGGGTGTTAAAAATATGGTGGATTGCCACGCTCAATTCGACAACGCCCAAACTGGCCCCCAGATGACCGCCTGTGATACTGACAGAGCGAATGGTATCTTGCCGCAGTTCATCGGCCAGTTGGATAAGCTGGGCTGCATCGAAATCGCGGATATCGCTCGGTTGCGATACGGTATCAAGAAGGGGTGTGGTTGACGTATTACTCAAAACTTAAGCTCTCTAAATTTACTCATGACTGTGGTTAGTGGGACCGTTCTACTACAAATAGGGCCAATTGTCTTAAATAGTCAGCTTTTTCTTCAAATATATCAAGATGCTCAATGGCTTGCTGACTTAACATGGCGGCTTGTTCTCTAGCGCGTTCTGCTCCCAATAGACTAACAAAAGTGGCTTTACCAGCAGCAACATCTTTGCCCGTGGCTTTTCCCATGATCTCAGCGGAACTTTCTACATCTAATAAATCATCGGCGATTTGAAAAGCGACCCCAAGATCATGTGCGTAACCATTAAGGGCTGTTTTTGCAGGCTCGCTCGCTTTTCCTAAGATTGCGCCCATTTCACAAGACACACTGATTAACATGCCGGTTTTTTTACGTTGTAAACGCGTGATATCTTGTAAATTCAACTCGGTTGTTTCTGCCAAAATATCCAGCATCTGCCCGCCAATCATGCCCCGATCACCCGCGGCCTTGGCAAGGGCGAGCACCAAATCGGCGCGAACCTGAGGGTCACCATGGGTTTTTTCGTGCGCTAACACCCCAAAGGCGCGTGTTAAGAGCGCGTCCCCCGCCAGAATAGCTGTCGCTTCATCGAAGTGTTTATGGGTTGTTGGTTTGCCCCGTCTTAAGTCATCGTTATCCATGGCAGGAAGATCATCATGGACCAACGAATAACAATGCACCATTTCGACCGCCGCTGCGGCGCGCAGAGCAGCGTACCGATCAACTTCAAACAATGAAGCTGTTGTCAGGACCATAAAAGGTCTGATGCGTTTACCGCCCCCCAATGAGGCATATCGCATGGCTTCGACAACGCGGTCTTCAAGGCAATCATCAAACAGCAACAAACTTTCCAGCGTTTCCTGAACAGATTGAGCCGCTACCTGCATGGCTTGATCGAGGCTATTCATATGATTTCCGCTATTTTAGATTTTCGTTTTGAGTTTTAAGAGTGATTAGTCAAAATCCACAGGTTCACTTGTGGGTTCACCATCCGAACCAACAACGATTTTTTCTACCCGTGTACGGGCTTCCTGTAATTTCTTTTCACAATGAATTTTAAGCCAAGCACCGCGTTCGTAAGCTTTGATGGACGCATCAAGTTCTCCGCGTCCGTCCTCTAAGGTCCGCACGGTATCTTCCAACTCTTCAAGGGCATCCTCGAAGCTCATTTTGGCGATATCAGCGGGAATTTTACCGCTATCCCTAGCAGCATCTTTGGTCGATTTTTGGTCTGACTTTTTATCACTCACGTTACGCATCCAACCTTCATATAGATGAACAGTATCAATCGATTATCTCTACACCCATGCCGCCTTAGCGTCCAGCATTGCTTATGAACAGCGCGGCTCATATTTTATTCAAGCTGATTATTTTATTGATCCATCAACGCCGTTACATGCACCGCAACACTTGCCCCCAGAGCCCCAAGATCGTAGCCCCCTTCTAGATTAGAAACCAACCGTCCTTCACAGCATTCGTCGGCGACTTTCATGATTTCTAACGTCACCCAACCAAAATCAGCGGTTTGGACGTTTAAATTGGCAAGCGGGTCGCGTTCGTGCGCGTCAAACCCGGCTGAGATAATAATGAAGTCTGGGGCAAAATCCCTCAGTGCGGGTAAAATCGTATCAGCCCAAGCCTCTCTAAACTCACGGGAACCAGCCCCCGGTTGCAGGGGAACATTACAATTGGTGCTGGCCCCACGGTCATCTTCAACCCCACGTTCCTCTACCATACCCGTACCGGGATAGGCTGGATATTGATGGGACGAGCCAAAGAACATGCCCGGATCATCATAAAGTGTGTGCTGGGTGCCATTTCCATGGTGAACATCAAAATCAACCACAGCCACCCGTTTTAATCCATGTACCGCGCGCGCATGATAGGCAGCGACAGCAACGTTATTGAACAAACAAAAACCCATGGCACGGTCCCGTTCGGCGTGGTGACCAGGGGGGCGGGAGCCACAAAAGGCATTGCTGAAATCGCCCGCCATCACACCATCAATTGCCGCGCATAATCCACCGGCCGCCCGTAAGGCAGCCTCGCCCGAGGCAGGCGACATAACCGTATCGGGATCTAGGTGTACGCGGTGTTCTCCCTCATGAGGAACCTGATCAAGTGTAGCACGAACATAGTGGCTATCATGGGCACGTTCAATTTGATCGATTGTCGCTTCGGGGGATACCCGACGTTCCAAATTTTTGAACTCTGGTGCACTAAGCGCGCTCTCTACAGCGCGAAGTCGATCCGAACATTCAGGATGCATATCCCCTGGATCATGGTCGATGCAAATGGGGTGAAAATAATACGCCGTGGTCATGATGCTAATCCTTTAAATATCCGGTTTGAATGATAATACTAGCTGAAATCAGATTCTGATATTATTATTTGAATTCAATGCGTAATATTCTTATTTAAATAAATCAGGTCCAATCTATGATCTCAGCATCTCCCTCAAAAATGAAGCTAACGATCCTTGTTGTTATTGCTTTATTCCTTCCCCTTAGCATTACGCCGTCCGCGTCTAAAGCTCAAAGCGCTAAAGCAACCGCTGTTGTCATTGATACCGTTACTTTGGCCCCTATTACCCAAACCGTTCCTATTTTAGGACATTTGGTCGCTACCCAAAGCGGTAACGTTGCCGCCCTGACAACCGGCCCCCTTGACGCGTTTCGATTTAATGTCGGTGATCGCGTAAAAAAAGACGATATTATTGCCGTATTGGTCAAAGATTCTCTTGAAGCCGGTCGAGAACTTTGGTTGGCCCAGGTTACACAGGCAAAATCACGGGTCCAAACCACACAAGCACAACTGGAATTGCTCAATCAGGAGCAAAAACGCCTTAAAAGCTTAGAGACATCGTCGGCATTTTCTCAAGCCAAGCTGGATGATAAAAAACAAGAAGTCATCGTGATGAAAAGCACGGTCGCCGAACATAAAGCCGCCCTTGATGTGATAAAAGCCAATTTGATGATGGCTGAGATTGATTTATATAACGCCGATATTCGCGCGCCTTATGACAGCGTGATTATCATACGTCACAAAAACCAAGGGTCATTTGTACGGGCTGGCGATCCCGTAGTTACGTTACTTAATGATAAAACGCTGGAAATTGAAGCAAATGTTCCAACCGAACGCATAGCAAGTTTGCTGGTTGGTACAAAAATAAAATATCAACTTTCAATCAATCAAGAGGCTGTCGGCAACAAAAACGCTACCGTTCGGGCCATCATTCCTGACGAGAACCCTTTAACCCGAACACGCGCCGTTCGCTTTTCGGCTGATCTTAGAAACGAAGGCAATCTAGCGGCGAACCAGAGTGTCATGATTTCCATCCCCATTTCAGCCCCCCGTTCGGTCATCACCGTTCACAAGGATGCGGTGATAAATAAACGGGGAAATACAGTTGTCTTTATTGCCCATGAAGGGAAAGCCAGCATGCATACCGTAAAGTTAGGCGCGTCCATTGATGGGCGGTTTGTCGTCCTATCAGGTCTTGCAGAAGGTGATCTTGCCATTGTGCGCGGTAACGAACGTTTGCGTCCAGATCAAGATGTCAAAATTCAAGAACAATAAATCTAGCTTGATTCTTCAACTGGCAAATTAACTTTTAGAGCAAGCCGGACAAGGTCCACTTGGCTGTTACTATTTGTCTTGGCAAATAATGACTTAACTTGAGTCCGCACCGTACCCTGCGACACATTACGGGCATCTGCAACTTCGTTGATTTTTAGACCTTGGGTCAAAAGCGCGCAGACCTCGCTCTCTGCCGATGTCAGTTTAAATAAAGCATCCATGCCCTTTGTAGAAATCACATCTTCTCGATCCGGGTCCGTAATAAAGAGAGCGGCCCCCTTAAATTTACCATCAATATCGCCCTGCAAATTGCTTAAGGGAAGTACGTCCATGAGCCAAGATAAACCTCCTCCCCTTTTAGGGACGACAATTGTTCCCTCATAATCGGTTGGATTGTCCGGGTTGGAGGCGGCGAGGACCCGAGATGAGAGCATACCTAGGTGCTCTTGGGAGCGCAGTATAATTTTTTTATTCGAAGACAAAGCTATGCCGTTATTAGCAGAAAAGACATTATCGGCTTCTTTGTTCAGAATTAACACTTCCCCCGTACTTGTCATGATAACGACACCGACCTTCATATAATCCAACACAGAAAGAATGCTTTGGAAGCGTTTATGTAGGAGGGAAAAAGGGCGATTTATTTCAAGTGCTTTAGCCAAATGCGGCAAAAATAATTGTGAAACTCTGTTTTCTTCATCGCTCATATTGGCACGGCCCAATTTATAATTCAGGCTGATACCGTCAAACCAGATGGGGGTATCGTTTAAACGGACCGCCATTCTCCGATCAAGCCCAAACATTTCACGTCCAAAAAGAGTACAAGGGATTTCATCGGCTGGTTTTTTAAAGGCCGTTTCATCGCTGACCCATGTTTGTACCGGGTACTGGGATACAACCTCCAGAGCGTCGGCTTCATCTTTGCCAAACTTTGTATTATAGTCCTCAAGATTAGTTTCAAAATAAGTAATCCCCAACTCAGTACTTACTATACGATCAGAGATTTCAGGGTAAACATTGTCGCCAAACATCAACGAAGAACCAGCAGACCCGCAATGATAGGCAAGCTGATCAAGAACATTTACCCAATTCTCCGGATTGACCATTGTGTCATAGATTATGGGTATAAAATCTAGCTGTTCCTTCGTAACCCCCGATGATCCCATCGCTATAATCCTCGATAAATTATAATGGTTAGTTGTATGCATTCGTAGTATTATCGTATTAATTTTACGCCATAGATCAAGCTGATATATACACAAGACTCTCTAAAAGGTAACAAAATGATATTCCGACAGTTATTTGATAACATTTCATATACATACACCTATTTACTTGCCAGCCGACACGGCGGTGAGGCCCTGATCATTGATCCGGTTATCGATCGGGTCGATCACTACCTTCGCTTATTGGAAGAGCTTGATTTGAAGTTGGTTAAAGCCATTGATACCCACATACATGCCGATCATATAACGGCATTGGGATCCTTACGTGATACCACGCAATGTATCACCGTAATGGGTATGGAAAGCTCCGCCGATGTGGTTTCTATGCGGGTTTCTGATGGTGATGTTATCGATATAGAAGGGCTAAAACTGGATGTTCTTTATACACCGGGTCATACCAGTGATTCTTATAGTTTCTTGATGGATGACAGGGTCTTTACAGGCGATACCATGTTCATCCGTGGTACAGGACGGACAGATTTCCAACATGGCGATCCCGCAGATCTCTATCGATCAATTTTTAATAAGTTGTTGAAATTACCCGACGAAACACTTGTTTATCCCGGACATGATTACAAGGGAGACACGATATCAACCATCGGGGAAGAGCGCGCCTTTAGCCCTCGTTTACAAGCCAAAAGCATAGAGGAATTTGTCGACATCATGAATAATCTTGATCTGCCCAATCCAAAATTAATGGATGTGGCGGTTCCAGCGAACCAAGCCGTGGGCATGGTGCACGATGATGATGAAATCAAAGACAACACGATCTCTGCTCAAAAAGCCTTGTCCCATGTCAACAATCCGGCAACGGTCTTTGTTGATTTACGCGAAGAAAACGAACGCAACAAATTTGGTGTCATCCCCGGATCCGTTCATATTCCCTATACAGAAATGCAAACGACTATTGCGCAATCTGGTGAACTGAAAAACTTTAGTAAGGCGGACACATCCCAACAAATCTTGCTGTATTGTGCTTATGGCGAACGCTCTGCCTTGGCTTTAACTGCTTTGCACGATTGTGGTTATAATAATGTTTGGCATCTTGAGGGGGGGATGGTTACTTGGTTGGAGCGTGATTACCCGCTAACCCATATTCAATAATTACTTATATATCGACCTATATATCTTCTTGGGCGACGATCCAGCGGATTTCTTCTTTCACCAAATCAATATGGTGAGAAGGATCCGCCTGTAAGACACCGCTGATAATGGCAATCCGCACTGGTTTAGGCATGCGATAGAAGTTTTCCAGCACAAGGAACTTAACGCTGGGTCTAACGTTTTCTGAAAGCAGCATACTGAGGATGAGACGTTTACGAATGTCCGTTCGCAGGTTTCCCGCTTCTGTCAGTTCGAAAAAGGTATGAACAAATTCACGGGGCGATTGATCGCCATCCAGTAAACCTTGCAAATTTTGTCGGAGTGCCAAGGTATATTGCTGGCGGGATTTTACAATAAAATCGCCGGCATGCTTACGAATATTCGAAATCGCGCCGGGATCGAAATCTTTGTCGGTTACGAGCGAGACACATTCGCGAACCAAGGGGTGTTTACTTGACTCCCCGACGATCCGGACTATCCCATTAATTAATTTATTCGATCGACCAAGCGGGCTCAAACGGGCGATCGCCGCCACGGACATAGGGGATTCAGGGTCTCGCATAGATAACATTGCAAGGGGGAGTGGATCTTCAATGGCGCTTAAATCAAGATCATGATTGAGTAAAAACTCAGGTAATAAAATCTGTTCTTCATCACCCGGATCATCTGTTGGCACACAAATAGGGAGGTTCTCAGCGTATCGACTTTTAATATCGAGCGCTGCCTTCAAACCTTCCTGTGTAAGGCCAAATTCATTCGCCATTTATTGCGCCGCCATCTGGGCTGGAACAGAATTGGCAATCCTTCTGTTGGTCATTGCTGCAATCGGTAAGCTAATCGCGCCGCCGGTACTTTCAAACCAAGTACGGTACAGTCGTGCCCCAGCGTGAACCTCCGTTGGGGACAAGGCCAGATTTCTGATTTCTTGAACATGAAGGCTATTACATAAAGTGCTATATAACTTATTCATGTTTGTTTCTGGGTTATTGCCCATATGCAATTCCATGGTTTCGACTTCTTCAATCATGTGAGCAAGAATCAAGGTTAGAAGTACCAACTGTGCCCCGGTCATTCGGGACCGACCGGTTCGCCATTTGCTGAGTGTTGGCGCCGAAACACCAACGATTTCAGCAAGCTTTTTTCCGGCAAATCCGGCGTTAGCCAAACCTTCAAAAACTGGATAAATCACCCCTGTATCAACACTATAGTTTTGCTTCATTTTTCATTCCGTTCTCTATCCAGTAACAAACGCTAGATTTTATTTACATTACCGTGGACAAAGTCGATAAAAGCATATGAAACTTCTACCCTGACTTGTTGCCTTAAAACAAATACTGAGCGTAAATAATTTAGTAACCATGAACGAAATCTGTTAATTTTATGAATAACGGCTGTTTTCTTAGGTTTTTTGATAACAACAAATAAAAATTATTTATCACGGATGGTGAAATGAGAATTGGAATAGACCTTGGCGGGACAAAAATAGAAGGAATCGCCCTCGATTCGAAAGGGAACGAACTTGCACGACTTCGTATACCAACGCCCAAAGGGGATTATCAAGGCACCCTTAAAGCAATTGAGAGTGTCGTTACTGAATTGGAAACGCGAACCGGACGTACCGGCAGTGTCGGTATGGGCATTCCCGGCACCATATCCCCAGCAACCGGGTTAATTAAAAACTCCAACTCAACAAGTCTCATCGGTCATCCCATGTCTGAGGACTTGACCACATTGTTAAAACGTCCCGTCCGGTTATCCAATGATGCCAATTGCTTTGCTGTTTCAGAAGCCACAGATGGCAGTGGAACTGGATTTGATTTGGTGTTTGGAGTGATTGTTGGTACGGGGGTTGGCGGTGGGCTGGTCTTCAAAGGGGAGGTTCATTCCGGCATCAACGGTATCTCTGGTGAATGGGGGCATATTAATATGCCCTGGATGAGCGCAGAGGAATCGCCGGGCCCTGATTGTTATTGTGGTAAAAATGGCTGCGTAGAAACCTTTCTTTCTGGCCCCGGTATGGAAAATGATTATCGTACACTGGGCGGTGACAAGGACCATAAGGCACAAGACATTGTCGAATTAGCCAGTAATGGCGACGCTAGGGCTAATGAAACCCTTGATCGTTACGAAAACCGCCTTGCCCGTGGCCTTGCCACCATCATCACACTCATCGATCCTGATGTGATTATACTGGGCGGTGGCATCAGTAATATTGATCGCATTTATGAGAACGTGCCCAAAATCTGGCAATACTGGGCGTTTTCAGATCGAACGGATACGCCGCTTTTGCAAAACACCCATGGTGATTCCAGTGGTGTGCGTGGAGCGGCATGGTTATGGCCACAAGAACGGCCCTAATCTTTGGTTATAATCCCCCTTATCTTATGTGTTGATCCTCTTCCTCCTCTCCCCTTAAACAAGGCGGCACTTTTTGCCTACTCGGCAACAAAAGCGGTAATTAATGCCCTGTTAAAAGAAGTTAACATTCCGTAAACACTTGATTTACAAAGCGTTAATTTTTGGCACGGCCGTTGCAAATATCCTGAGTGAGAAACCTGACTAACAATGTCAATGATCATCACGCAGGAGGTCAACATGTTAATGCTAAAATCCGATAACGTTTACGAACTAAGAACCACAGATGCCTTTGAACTAGAAAAGAATGTTTACGCACTGGCCAATGCTATTGCGACAGGTAAAGATCAAACCAATGTTCTGAGTATTGCGCAAAAAGTTTTAGGCTGTGCACAAAATACAAATATGTGCCTCAATGAGCAAAAGAAACGCATTGAAGTCCTAGAACACGATTGCATCACCGACAATTTAACCAAAGTGCTCAACCGCAATGGTTTCAAAAAAGAATTACACCGTTCGATGTCCCATGCCCGCCGGCATAATACGAACCTAGCGCTGATTTACATCAACTTAGCCGACATTAAAGAAATTGGGATTGCCCATGGTATAGAAGCGAGCAATACAGTGCTTTGTAAAGTTGCTGATGTATTGAAAAATTATGTCCGTGATACAGATCATGTAGCGCGTATGGGGGACGATGAATTTATTGTCCTTATGAACGATGCCTCCCTCGTCGATGCCCACGCCCGCACGTGCACACTGCATTGGGCTTTAAATCATACCAGTATCAGTTGGCAAGATACCAGCGTCAGCGTCCAAGCAAGTCTTGGCACAGAAGGCTTCACCCCTTCTGATCAAGAACAAGCGGTCCTTTTGCGCGCCGATGAAGCCATGTGTTGTATGAGCAATTACAAATCAGATTCATTACAGTACGCCTGATAGAACCAAGAAAATAGAACCAATCCAAAGATTATAATTAAGAAACGTCAACGAACCCTTAGTCCCCTGCGAAACTATAGCCCTGTATCCGCCTCTCACCACTCCCCCTCAACACACAAGGATACAGGGCCATTTTTTTTCAACAAAGGTGGCGATTAAAACTGAAAAATCTAATTTAATTAATGTTGATCATAAGAATAATAAGGAGCCAATCCCGTGAAAGTACAATCCAGTGATATAAAACGATCATTTGAACGTGATCAATCAGAGACCAGCCCCGTTTTGGCCCCCTTACCCCATTCACACCCTCATTCACATCATCACCCCCATCATAGCCATGTGACCCCACCCACAATTCATGGCCCGTCAGATGACAGCGCCCCCCAATCAGAAGATGTCTTTCAGTTATGGCATGGGAAGGATGCATTGGTTCCCACTTTTGATCAACAGAGACTGCCTGTTCCGATTATCAATGATACTGAAAGACGGCGGGCTAAAGCGCGTGAGATTGCTAATTTAGATATCGATGTACGCGCCATGAGCGCCCGTCAAATGGCCAACGTCAGCACGGATCTTTATATGCAAGGTTTGATCACATGGGATGAATATGACGCCCTGGCCTTTCAATCCGAATTGCACCCTGATTACAATAAAACCATCGGTGCTTTAGTCGATAAAAAGGCTGAGCCGGACGAACCCCGCGATTTTGTACGGGAATGGGAAAAACGCCTGTCTTTTGTGAACCGCTATAACAACAAAGACATTACAACCATCAAAACAGCGCAACGTATCACCCGCTTGTTACAACAGATGGCTGGTGTTTTGGCGTATGGATAAAAAATGGCGGGTCTAATGGGGGGATAAGCGTGGATATTGAGGATGTTATTGAGGAACGGAAACCACTTGAATGAGCTCGTCTTGTTTCCAATTCATGGCCATAGTCTGGCTTTCAACATTCATCCCCCAAGCATCTTCGATACCGGAATTAATGACAGAAGCAACAACAGATTCTTGATTATCCGCCGTATAGGGACCAACAAGAATACGGAAAACTTTGGTGTCATCAACGTTTGCAGAAACGATCTCTGCACCTAGATCCTCATACCATTCGGCAAACCGTGTTGCATTCGCCCATTTTGAGAAACTGCCAATAACAAGATAATTTCCTTGCAGGGTATTTGTTTCAGCAACGTCAGACACTTCAGCTACTTGTTGAGGCGGTTTTTCCTCGGTTACTTCAATTTCAAGAACGGGGGATTTAAGGGCTGTTAATTGCTCAACGTCGACGGATTTAACCGTTGTAATTTGTACAGATACAGAAGCGACCTCGGTTACGGCATGGTTTTGCCAGGAGACAGTCTCATCGTATGAATGATCTTTGAAAGCTAAATCACTGAAAATTGAGCGATTGAATAAATCAACAGACTTTTTAACATCCGTACCGGCGAGGGATGAGGTAATGGCAGGATTACCCTCTAGATCAATATCACCCGCATCCGCAAGCGCGTTAATTGAATCATCTGACCGACAGACAGCGCCCTCTGTGAAACCGCGCCATAAAGCGCAATCTTTCTGGGCGACGGCAGAAATACCATGGTCGGTGATCGATTTTTTAGTAAACATAACGGAAAGACCATCAAGGGCCCAAGACGCTAGCGTCAGTTGTGGGGGTAAGAAACATCCACTTAACAAAACGCTGCTTAATACAACAGGAATTATCCGTAAGTTACCCATAAAATAGCTCTCTCCACTTTTTATCGATTGGCTCAATTTACGCCGAGCAAATCGAAACTTAGTAATATTATTACTTTTTTATAGCAACAGGACAATAACAAACTGTAAACAATCTATGGAATCAATCGACTATAGGGTGTTCTTGATGCATGATTTTGAAAAACCTCGAAATTTTATCGAAATAAACACTTACTGAGGACTCGCTGAATAAACCGACGATTTCTCATTCTATCACTGCATCCGTGCCCTCATGAGAAAACTATTTCTACATTGTCAGTGATATTTTTTTCAATTACCGAGTTTTACCACCCTTCCCTTCTGGACGGTATCCACTCAGTTCTAGACTTAGAACGACAGGACAACCGTCTCCCCCCCCCAGCACATCAGCTTTATGCTGAGGTCTTATAATGTTTCTATCTACAAGACTTAGAACATTGATTATTTTCCTTTTCAAGTATGGATACAGTAGCCAAGTAATATTTTAAATTCCTTAACAGCTGTATTCTCACGGGTTCCTTACCTGTTCAAGAAAACTGGCTACTTCGGATTTAAGTATTTCAGAATTCCTACTGAGCTCACCAGCGACCTCCAGCATTTCAGCGGAAGCGGCACCGGCATCAGTAGCCGCCACGGTTACACCCTGAATATTGACTGAGACCTCCTGTGTGCCCGATGCAGCCTCACCGATGTTGCGGGATATTTCTTGCGTCGCCGCACCTTGTTCTTCAACGGAGGAAGCAACCGAAGTCGCGATACCATCAATTTCGGAAATCGCCGAGCCAATATTTTCGATAGAATTTGCGGCATCTTGTGTTGAGGATTGAATTCCCTGAATCTGGCTTCCAATTTCCTCTGTTGCCTTTTGCGTCTGATTGGCAAGGTTCTTGACCTCCGCCGCAACGACAGCAAACCCCTTACCGGCCTCACCGGCGCGGGCGGCCTCAATCGTTGCATTGAGGGCTAACAGATTTGTTTGCTCTGCAATATCCGTAATCAAGGTGACAACATTGCCAATTTTTTCGGATGCATCTATAAGGCCTTGGACCGCATCACGACTTGTCTGGGCCTCCTTGACGGCATTACCGGACTTCACCGATGTATCTGAAACCTGACGGGTAATTTCAGCAATCGAATTGGACAGTTCTTCCGCCGCAGAGGCAACCGTTTGAACGTTAGCGCTTGCCTGTTCTGCGGCGGCGGCAACTGTAGAGGCCTGAGTGCTGGTTTCTTCAGAAATCGACGACATGGATTGAGCAGAGGCATTGGCCTGGGCGGCGGCGGATGAAACCGCATCGACCACGCCACCAACATTTGCTTCGAACGTATCAGCCATTTCGTTCAGTATCCGACGGTTTTCTGCTTCTGCTTCCTGCTTCCTGCGATCTTCTGCTTCAAGGGCTTCTCGTTCGCGGGTTGCTTGACGTTCTTCTTTTTCTTTTTCTTCCTGCTCAGCCTCGATGCGTTGCTTTTCTGTCTCTTCACGTAACTTCAAACGCTCGATCATACCTTCCTTGAAGACTTGAACAGCCTGAGCCATGACGCCGATTTCATCCTGACGTTCCCGAGACGGGATTTCGACCTCCAAATCACCATTCGATAAAATTGCCATCGATGCCGTCATACCGGCAATAGGATTGACAATATTCCCCCCCATGATCCAGGCAAGAATGATACCGACAATAACACCGCTGATGGCAATCACCATCATCAGTAATTCCGCTTCCCCGATAGTTGCCATGGTTTCTTCTTGAATTGCGTGTTCCTCTTTGGAGGCCTGTGCCTGCAACTCTTCAGCATTGTCGACCAGTGAATTGACCAGATCTGTCATTTCACCCTCGACAAGGTGACGGACTTCCAGCTCATCGTGATGAATTTCTTTAATTGTTTGTTCGTAATCTGTGGCAAGCTCATCAAGCTCTTTAAGAAGGGCCTTCTCTTTTTCAGAGTGGGCGACCTTGGCGATGGACGCTAGAGAATGATGTAACTTGTCAAGCTCTTCAGCGGCTCTAGGACCAAAGGATTTATCCTTCCGGCCAATCAGAATATTGGAATAAAGTCGTGCCAGCAAGGCATGTTCAATAGCCTCTTCGGCAAATATGCGGGCATCATTGTTGCCTTCGGCGACCGCTGCATGCAGCATTTCACGCAAGTCAGCATAAATTTTCACGCCTTCCGGTTCCATGCGATCGTTAATCAGATTGCGAAACTCATGTTGTAACTTTTCAGCCTTGGCGAAATCGACAAGATATATTGAAATATCTTCTCCCATTTTCTTCAAGACGGTGTGTTTATCCGCGTTGCGTTGATTATTTGTAGCTTCGACCACAGCACCCTGAAGGTGCTCGCCAATCTCATGAACCTGTCTTGCGTCTTCCTCAATACCCGATGATGCGTATTCACGTGCATAGGTCTGCAGTCGCAGAAATTCGATCTCGATTTTAGCCACATCCGATGCTTCATCAACGGTCTCAGAATAACTATCGAGCTCGTGACCGACTTTAACGAATTCCACATATCCTATGCCAGAGACAAGGGCAAGAATAAGCAGTATTACGCCAAAGCCCATGAAAATTCTGGTTTTTAGTTGTATTGATTTTAACATTTTACTTATCCTTCATTACAAAACGCGGAAAAACGGTACATGACACTTCGATAACTAATCCATCAAAATAATAACTAATGTCTGCGGTTCTTTTGCTGTACGGGACGGACCTTTTTGCCCTCATAGTCCCAATGAACGGCTTTGGAATGGTCTGCGCTAGCGGAAGAAGTTACCGTGCCTGTGTTGGCAGATGGCTCGGATAACGACAAACACGTTAAACACGTTGCTATCGCCCCGGCCATTAACCACACCGCAGAGCGACGCGACATATCACTGTCACTAATCTTATGAATATGCTGTGGGTGTTGTTTATCGGATGATGAATTAACTGCTGAATTGCTTAACCTATTTTGGGCACTCAAAGTTTTAACTGACATTACACGTCCCCTCTTTTTGGCTTATCCCCGTATGCAATCTTACCCCATAATAAGAATTCAAAAACTTTAAACTATAATATAATGTATATTTGTTATTATTATTTAGAATATCGTTATTTTACAATAACATATAAATTAATTATAACAAATAAAAACAATCACAAGTAAATCGCAAATGAACACATAAGGTTTACAGCGCAACTTTAAGGAAACATTATAGAATAAAATTAGAATAGTTTAAATACTGCATAAAACAGTTTAAATATAACCACGAAAATTTGTTATTAGCAGCAAACTTGACTTCCTTGCTCTTCATGAATCAGGCGCTACGGAAGCCAAATGGCACGTCATAAATTACCGCCGTGGCACTATAAAAACCCACTGATGAGTTCTGTGTATATTGGGGAGGATAAGAATGGTTCTATTCATCGCCAGAACGCCACAACCGTTATTGATCATGATAGACAAGAATGCGATACGCTGTTACGGGATGACGAGAATAAGCTTTATGCCGCGCAGCCTATAGCCCGACTGAGCCCCGTACTAAGAGGGACAGTTCTCGATGACTGGTCGCGGGCAAGTAAAAGCTATCGCTGACAAATTTTTGACGGAAACCAACCCCAGCATAATAAAGACGTCAAGAATTCAGAAAACAAAAATCAGACCTAAAATAACAGAAACAATTCCCTAGAGGTGGGAAAAATTGTCATTGCGCTCCAATGAATGTATTTTACGTTATCACGCCTTTTGCAGAGTTCTCATAGAGTTAAAGTTACGCTTCTACTGTATCACTGGTTATTTTCACGACTTTCGGTGTGATCAGTTTCAAGTGTAATTCTTCAAGCTGATTTGGATCAGCTTTACCCGGTGCGCCCATGAGCAAATCTTGCGCTTGTTGGTTCATAGGGAAGGCAATGACTTCGCGAATATTGGGCTCATCAGCCAACATCATGACAATACGGTCGATCCCCGGTGCGGAACCACCATGGGGAGGAGCGCCGTAACGGAAAGCGTTTAACATGCCGCCAAATTTCTCTTCAACGACTTCAGGACCATATCCCGCCATATCAAAGGCTTTAAGCATGATATCAGCGCGGTGATTACGAATAGCGCCGGAGCTAAGCTCAATACCGTTGCAGACGATGTCATATTGGTACGCGAGAATTTCAAGCGGATCCATATTTTCCAAAGCGTCCATTCCACCTTGTGGCATAGAAAACGGATTGTGCGAGAATTCCATATTGCCGGTTTCTTCATCCATTTCATACATGGGATAATCAACGATCCAGCAAAATTTAAAGGTATCTTTTTCGCAGAGGTTTAAATCTTCACCGACCTTATTACGGGCCGCAGCAGCAAAAGCCGTAATCTGTGAAGGAATACCACAGGCAAAGAATATGGCGTCGCCGTCCACAAGTCCAAGCTCATCACGCAAGGCAATCGTTCGTTCTTGACCAATATTCTTTGCAATCGGTCCTGCGCCTTCACCGTCACGGAAGAAGATATAACCAAGACCAGGTTGGCCTTCGCTTTGCGCCCATGAGTTCATGCGGTCACAAAAGGCACGACTGCCCCCTGTTTTGGCGGGGATCGCAAAGACTTTAACTTTTTTATTCTTTTCAAGCATGCCGGCAAAAACCTTAAAGCCTGAGCCTCGAAAAGTCTCCGATGCATCGGTCATCTCAATGGGGTTACGAAGATCGGGTTTGTCTGAACCGTATTTATTCATGCTGTCGGCGTAAGCAATACGCGGGAACGGCGCTTTGGTGACCGTTTTACCACCAGAGAATTCGTTAAAGATTCCTTCAAGAACCGGCTCAATGGCGGCAAAGACATCTTCTTGGGTCACAAAAGCCATTTCGAAATCGAGCTGGTAAAACTCACCGGGGCTGCGATCTGCGCGTGCGTCTTCATCACGGAAACAAGGAGCAATTTGGAAATAACGATCAAAGCCAGAGACCATCAGCAATTGTTTAAACTGTTGCGGGGCTTGCGGCAGAGCGTAAAACTGACCGGGGTGCTGGCGCGACGGCACCAGATAATCACGCGCCCCTTCGGGAGATGACGCTGTCAGGATCGGGGTTTGAAACTCAACAAAGTCCTGATCGATCATGCGCTGACGGATAGAGGAGATAACGTTCGAGCGAAGCAAAATGTTATCCCGCAATTTTTCACGGCGCAGATCAAGATAACGATGACGAAGACGAATTTCTTCACCCGCATCTGATTCCCCAGCGACCTGCATGGGCAGAACCTGCGCTGGACCTTCGACGCTTAGGGAGGCGATGGAAACTTCAACTTCACCGGTTGGCAGGGTTGAATTAATGGTCTCCTCGCTGCGTTTCAGCACGTTACCTGTAACGGTGATAACGCTTTCCACGCGAATGGCTTCAACTTCTTTAAAAAGCTCGCTTGAGCTATCAATCACACATTGGCTCATGCCATACATATCGCGCAGATCGATAAACAACAGATTACCGTGATCGCGGATGCGATGCACCCACCCTGAAACACGAACTTCTGTGCCTGCGTGCTCCGCACGTAGAGCGCCGCAATTATGTGTACGATATGGATGCATAACGGATTTTCCCAACTAAAGAATCAAAGCAAAATTACAAAGCCGTGAAAAGCCATGTAAGCCGCCAAATGTCAAGCCATGCCGCCAATTTTTCATTAGATGTGATCGAATTTTGGATGATTGGTGATATGTGCTAGGTGTCATTGTTGAGGTGACACTTGATCGTCCCGCATCTACAATACAAATCAATAAAAATGATAAAGGTTTAGTCATGCGTTTTTTCAAGGAATACACGATCTCCGGCAGTCCACGCGAACGAGGACAACAATATGGTGAGCAATTAGCAAGTGAGATCGCTAAAAGTTTAGAATATTACAAGGTGATTTTTAATTTACCGGACCCTGAAATTCTGGCTTTAGCTGAACAGTTTCGGGGAACAATTAATGATTTTAATCCGGATTACATGGTTGAAATTAACGCTATGGCGCAAGCAGCCGGGATTGACCCATTATGGATAGTCGCCCTAAACGCCCGAACCGAGATTCTTTCTCATGGAGGTCTGGATGACAATCCAGCCTTACAGGCGACCGAATGCACGGCCATGTGTTTTCCGGGGTCTGCAGTATTGGGGCAAACTTGGGATTGGGGAAAGCCCATGGAAGCCCTCAGCGTGATCATCCGCATGGAGCGCGAAGATGGTCATGTGATCACAACCCTAACTGAGGCCGGTATCATCGGCAAAATCGGTATGAACAATGCCGGTGTCGGCGTGACGTTGAATATTTTAAAGCTGGGAGAAAAATTAAACGGGGTTCCCATCCATATTATGTTGCGCGGTATTCTTGATTGCGGTTCCATATTTGATGCGCAACAAATGATCGCTAACAACAACACGGGCAAAGCAAGCAACGTCATTGTGGCGAGTGATACGGGTCAATGCTTTGATACGGAGTTCGCTGGCAATGAAGCCTTTACCCTGACACCGGAGGGAGAAGCTTTGATCCACACCAACCATTATTTAGGCAAGGTTATAAACGCACCAGAGGACCCCCTGTTTAACAGCTCTTACGCCCGGTTTGCCAAAGCCGAAAATGGGGTTAATTCTATGAGAGATGCATCGATTTCCTCCATGTTGGAGATATTGTCGGACCGAACGAATGCGGAATATCCAATTTTCCGCCCCTACATTCCAGATGTATCGGTAAAGGAGCTTGGCACCGTTTTTACCGTCGCCATGGACTTGGCAAATCGTAATTTACATGTGCGTAAAGGGGCCGATGCCCATGCGCCTTTTAAAATTTATAGTGCCGCATGAGCCGTTCTCTGTTTTCATTATCCGGTAAAGTTGCGCTGGTCACCGGGGGTGGTCGCGGCTTGGGACTTGAAATAGCAAAAGCCTTCCAAGCCGCCGGGGCGTGCGTGTACATCAATGGTCGCAACAAAGATCAATTGGCGCAGGTTGCCTCATCGATGGAAAATACACATCCCTTGGATTTTGATATTACCAATGAACTCGCCGCCCAAGAGGCCATTCGTAAAATTATCGACACTCATGGGCGCCTAGATATATTGGTCAATAATGTGGGGGTTCGTGACAGACAGCCGCTGTTGGAATTTAATGCTGATGCCATTCGTCATATGATGGAAAGCAATCTCATTGCCCCCTTCATGCTAAGCCAAAAGGTTGCCGCGCATATGATCGCGCAAAGATCGGGACGGATTATTAATATAACCTCTATCGCCGGGCCCCTTGCCCGCTCAGGCGACGCCAGTTACACCGCCGCCAAAGGCGGGCTTGCCGCCCTAACCCGTTCTCTGGCGGCTGAACTTGGTGGCGATAACATCACCGTAAACGCCATAGCGCCGGGATACTTTGCCACACAAACAAATCAGCGCATGGTAGATGATCCGGACACAACAGATTGGCTTAACAAACGCACATCGCTGGGGCGTTGGGGTGAACCACCCGAAATTGCCGGGGCGGCAGTGTTCTTAGCCAGCGACGCGAGTTCGTATATGACCGGACAGACCCTCTATGTAGACGGTGGCTACATGAGCCACTTTTAGTCCCAATCTATCTTGCAAACTTCTACAATAGCAGGACGGGCCAGAACCAGATCAGAGCATTTCTTTATTGCTGGGTTTCGAGCAAAGAACGCATTACTGTCACCGGGATACCAATCCGCCAGCATGGCCATATAGATATCAACCAGCGTAAAACGATCCCCCAGATGGTAAGGACCATTTAATTTCAGGTGGTCTTCAACAACTTGCCAGCGGGTATCTAAGTTTATCTTGGCTTGTTCCTCAATCGACTGAATATTATTTTCGTCCGTGGTATATCTGCGCGCGTAATAATACGATTTACAAATATCCTGTACCGAGTTGGTTAGATAAAAAAGCGAACGGTAGAATAACGCTCGCGCCGGATCATCTGTAGACGGTGCCAAATCCCATAATTCATGGAAGTCAGCAAGATAGAGCATGATCGCAGCGGCCTCATAGATAATCGATCCATCCGGTAATTTCAGGGCGGGCACGTATCCCGCTGGATTGAGCGCCAAAAATTCTGGAGAATGACTTTCGCCCTTAGCAATATCAACCAGTTCCAGCGTGTAATCCAAACCGCTTTCTGCCAACAAAGCATGCGGCGCAAAAGATGCTTTTCCGGGGCACCAATAAAGTGTGTAGCTCATTTTAAACTCCTGAAATAAAGGCTCGATCATTGTCGATTCGTTCAACATTGATATCGTCTGTCACATAAAGACCAATTTTAGAATAAAAGCAATAACCATACTGTGTTGATTCCAAAGCTGTAATCCGGATTCCTAAAAGGCATAAAACCAACACAATGAGAAACCTGAATAATTGTATTAGACTGACAATCAATAATATAAATCCAACTTAAGTTACGGCAGTTGAGAATGTTTCAAAAAATCATCCCTACTTTTCTACGCAACCGTCTTTCAAGAAAAGTATTGATGATCGCTTTTGCCGTGGTTGTGATGGTAGAAGGGGCGCTCATTTCAATCATTATTGATCGCTATGAAAAAAACCAATTACAATCCTTGAACGATCAAGCCAAACTTTTGGTTTCTTCGGTCTTTCTAACCCACTCTGATGATATTTCCATTGATAAATTAACAGCTGCACTAAACAAAATACTATCCGAAGGTGTCATTTCAGGGGGGTTATTATTAACAGGTGTTGGTGATCTAAGTGTACATTCTGGTGCCCCCCTCGCATCAATCACCAACAAAGAAAAAATGGATGTGTTATGGCAAGCCGAGCAGGTTAACGCGCCCTATCCTATTCATGCTCGCCTCAATACCGCTGCAGTCCAATTGCGTGTCAGTGACTTCACAAGGCAAACTATCGCTATGGCCGTTACGGTGTCATTTGCCATTGTATTGGGTCTGGCTTTGATAATGAACATGTTGGTCATGACGCCTTATTTGGCTTTACGTAATTACGTGGGATTGCCGCGTGAGATTGATACCAGCAAAACGCAATGGCAGGATATCGATCAGATATTATCGAAAAGATTTAAACCTCAAGCCGAAATTATTTCTGTCGTTGATGATAATGCCGTTATCTTAATTGCCGAGAAAGAAGCGGAAATCGCCCGACTAAAAAATATCGAGACTGAATTATCGCTGCAAATTTCTGATATCCAAAAGCCAGCTCAACTCTCTACCACAGATATACCTGCAAAAACTTTAGATAACCTTTTAGAACATGCTATTCATCAGTGGAATATAGAACGGGATTTAGAAGAGCAATCCGAACCCTATACAGGTGCAGTCTATGTACTTGAACTGATATCTAATTCAGATGAGGACATCTCTCATGCATTTAGGATGGACACACTCCACCGTTTGAATGATAGCGTTGGGGATACGGGCAAAGTGATCCGTCTAAGCCCGTCTTCGTTTGCTATCATTATTGATAAAAAACAATCTGTCACCGATCACTTTAATAATGCAGAACGTTTTAATTCTTCAATGGCAGGAACCTTCCGTGACAATGCGATTGCCTTTCAACTTTCTGCAAAAACTGGTATTGCGCGTTATCCAGCTGACGCTCGTACCACAGCCAAACTAATCCGTAATGCCACCTTGGCCCTTGATCATGCCAAAAGCGATGCTGGTAATTCGGCACGGTTTTTTGCCGCTAAAACCAATGAGGCGTTAAAAGATCATGTTTCCATAAGTACGGATATTAGAAACGCTGTTAGCTCGGGTGATATATCTTTTGTTTACCAAGCCCGACTTAATTTGAATTCATATGAGATCACGGGTGTAGAAGCATTAATCAGATGGAACCACAGGGGCAAAACTTTATTGCCCGCAGATTTTATCGCCATTGCTGAATCCAGCGATGCAGGTGCGGCTATTGGCCGGCGCGCTCTATTTGAATGCACCAATGCCCATAAAGTTTTGCTGGATGACGGCATGCGCTCCATGGTTCTTTCAATCAATGTATCGCCCTCGTTAATGAAGTCTGGTGAGATACTTAATGCGGTTAGAGCCGCGCTATTTGAAAGTCAGTTACCTTCGCATTTATTGGAATTGGAATTCCCCGAAGGGCTGCTCATGAGCGATCCAGTTGGTTACAAACCAACCATAATGGCCTTGCATCATATGGGGGTTAAAATAGCCCTCGACAGTTTTGGCACAGGCTATTCCAGCATAAAACATCTGGCAGACCTTCCCATTGATCGCTTAAAAATTGATCAAAGCTTTGTATCTGAATGCGATCCCATGGGCACCAAAACATCCAGTGATATAAAAACCATTCAAGCCGCCGCAACTCTATCGATTGGATTGGATATTGCCGTCACGGCGGTGGGAACGCAGACTCTGGATCAAGTCGATTTTGTTCAGTCTATGGGCATTGAAGAAATTCAAGGTCATGCCTTTGTCGAACCCATGGAGATAAATAATTTTAAAGAATTTGTTGCGAATTTCTCCGAGACCACAAAAACGGTCCAAGCCCAGTCATTAGAGTATCAAAAACAGTCTGCATGATTTAAAGCGTTTAGTCGTCAACGTCTTCCATCTTGCCCGTCGCTTCAACCCACTTTTCTTCTACTTTCGCCAATTCATTTTTCAGCGATTTATGACGGGCTTGCAAGTTTGTCGCTTCATCTTCACGTCCCCCTTCATAAAGGGTGGGATCCGCCAAAGATGCTTCAACTTTGATAATATCGTGCGACAGCTTTTCCATCCGCTTTTCGGTTTCTTTTACAAAGCGCAATAATTCATTGGCCTGAACCCGTTGGGCGGCTCTGGTTCGGCGTTGTTCTTTTTTATTAACCGGCCCACCATTACCAGCGGCTGGTTTTTTGTCCGTGCTCTGACGGGCTGTGCGTTTTTTATCGAGCAGCAATTGTTTGTATTCTTCTAGATCGCCATCATAAACTTTAACCGTGCCGTCATCGACCAGCCACAAACGGTCGCACGTTGTTTCCAACAAATGCACATCATGACTGACCAACACAACCGCGCCATCATAGGTATTAATTGATTGCACCAACGCCTCACGAGAGTCCACGTCCAGGTGATTTGTCGGCTCATCAAGCAACAATAGCTGCGGCGCTTCGCGTGACATAATGGCGAGAACAAGACGGGCTTTCTCACCGCCCGACAAGCTGCTTGCTACGGTATTGGCTTTGGGACCTTGGAAACCAAATTTTCCCAAATGGGCCCGGATGCGTGGTTCGGGTTCCATTGGCATAAGCTTCAACATATGCTCATAGGCGGTTTCACCCATACTTAATTCATCAACCTGATGTTGAGCAAAGAAGCCAACCTTAAGTTTAGAAGATTTTCGAAGCGTGCCAGCCATTGGTTTAAGGCGAGAACCCAGCAACTTGATCAGCGTCGATTTACCATTGCCGTTGGCACCCAATAATCCAATCCGGTCATCCATATCAATACGTAAATTTAAATCACGCAAAATCGGTTTGCCGGTTTCGTACCCGGCTTCGGCATGATCAATAGAGATAATGGGGGGCGATAATTGTTCTGGCTGAGGAAAATCGAAGTTGATACTTTGGTCCATCATCGCTTCGGCGATGGGCTCCATACGTTCGATCATCTTTAAACGACTTTGGGCCTGCTTGGCTTTGGAGGCGGTATATCGAAAGCGATCCACAAAGGCTTGCAGGTGTTTACGCTGCTCCATTTGTTTGACCCGCATTTTGCCGTCCAGCTCAAGCCGCTCCCGACGCGTGCGCTCAAACCGGTCATAGTTACCAGAGTACCGAACAAGCTTCAGATTTTCCAAATGGATGATTTCATTGGCAACCGCGTTCAAGAACGTCCGGTCATGAGAAATCATAAACAATGTACCGCGCCAGTTTTTCAGATGGTTCTCAAGCCACATAGAGGCTTCCAAATCCAAATGGTTGGTGGGTTCGTCCAACAACAGCATATCGGGATTGGCAAACAGAGTGGACGCCAACGCAACACGCATACGCCAACCACCGGAGAAGCTATTTAGGGATTCTTGTTGTGCTTCTTCGGAAAACCCAAGTCCGGAAAGAATAGCCGCCGCACGCGTTGGTGCGGTATAGGCATCAATATCGTTAAGCCGTTCATGAATATCGGCAATACGACCGGGGTCGGTTGCTGTATCGGCTTCCCGTAAAAGAGACGTCCGTTCGGTATCAGAGGCCAACACACAATCGATAAGGCTGATACTACCATCCGGGGCTTCCTGAGCCACACAGGCAACTTTAATGCGCGGACGCAGGGTCAACGTCCCCCCGTCGGCCTGAATTTCATCCAAGATGAGCCGGATTAGAGTTGATTTACCCGTGCCGTTACGCCCCACAAAACCGACTTTGTGGCCTTGGGTGATAACAACTGTGGCTTTATCAAATAAAGTCCGTCCGGCGACCCGGTATGTAAGTTCGTTAATATGTAACATTATGGGGCGCTACATAGCACAGCATACACAAGAGTAAACCATTACCCGTCATCAACCATACATTAGAAGCACTAGGATCCCAACACCAACCAAGAACATACCGACCAGCTCCAATTTTGTGGTTTGTTCTTTGAAGAGAAAGTAGGATATGGCAAGAGCAAAGATAAACTCAACCTGACCAAGAGCTTTAACATAGGTCGCCCGCTCTAGGGTCATAGCAACGAACCAACCAATGGAGCCCAAAGCAGAAGTAAGTCCCACAAAGGTGGATAATTTCCATTGTTGAGCAACGATTTTGAATTGATGATTGCTGCGAAATACCATCCAGACAACGGTAATAGTGCTTTGAATGATCAACATCAAAACCAATACCAAGCCAGCGGTAAATAAATAATCATCAGAACCAAACGACAAACTGGAACGTCTTATGGATAAACTGGTGATCGCAAATGCCAGCCCAGAGCTCAAACCAACAAGCGTCGACTTGCTCCATAATTTCTGGAATATACTGGCCCCGTCCAGCTCTGAGGAACGCGCAATGCTGAGAACCATCACGCCACCGACACTGATAACAACGGCGAACCAAACCCCAGCACCGATAAGTTCACCAAAAAAGATTGAACCAATGATTGCCGTTAAAACTGTTTCAATACGGGCGTAAGTGATCCCAACGGCAAAGTTTCTGAGGCTGAATAAGTAGACTAATAATACCGTCGCGACCACCTGAAGAACGGCGGATATAGCCGTATAAATAAGGAATGTTTGGTTTAAAGGGGGGAACGATAGATCATGCAGATACATCACCCCCCACAGATAGATCACAGCAATTGGCAAGCCAAAGACGAACCGCACCATGGTTGCCCCCATAGCATCAACGTGTTGGGTTAATTGCCGTTGCCCTGCTGTTCTGACTGATTGCATGACCACCGCAAACAATGTGAGGGCGATCCATCCCCACTGATCCACACTTTTATCCTTTTAATTTAAGCCATATTTAGCAATATCAGGCTCTTAAAAAAGCGCAACCTGTAATCAGGCCTATCATTAATCCGTAGAAATAAGTTATGTGTGGCTTGCATCATGGCTCAGTAGTGGCTATAAACCCGCCGCATTGTGGTTCGTAACTTTTCAGGCGATCCACCACCTAAATTTATTAAGGAGATCAGCCAATGGCTGTCGAACAAACACTTTCAATTATTAAACCTGATGCAACACGCCGTAATCTCACTGGCAAAATCAATGCCCGTTTTGAAGATCAAGATCTGCGTATTGTTGCTCAAAAACGTCTTCAACTCACCACCGCACAAGCTGAAGGCTTCTACGCTGAACACAGCGAACGGGCTTTCTTTGGTGATCTGGTCACGTTCATGTGTTCCGGTCCTGTGGTTGTTCAGGTTCTTGAAGGTGAAAACGCTATCACTAAAAATCGCGAAATTATGGGTGCTACGAACCCTGCAAATGCAGACGAAGGCACCATTCGTCGCGATTTCGCAGAAAATATTGAAGCCAATTCCGTACACGGTTCTGATAGCCCAGCATCAGCTGCACGCGAAATTGCCTACTACTTCAGCGCTCTTGAAATAGTTGGATAACGTCACGTTACAAATTTTTAAAAGGCCGCTTCTGATAACAGAGGCGGCCTTTTTTTATGCCCCAAGTTGATTGTTACAGGAGCAATTTATCTCTTGCTTATCTAGCTCAACAGAAACTATATGATATTTAATTAATAATTCACGACATAACAGCAGTGTAAATTATGGAAACAATCAAAAAATCAAATCTATTCACCCCGGTTTTAATCGCTGGGTGTTTGATCCTGATGACCGGATTTGCTATTCGCGCCAGTTACGGCGTGTTTCAGATCCCCATCGCGGATCAGTTTGGTTGGCTTCGTTCTGAATTTTCACTGGCAATCGCCATTCAAAACCTTGCGTGGGGTGTCGGTCAGCCCATTTTTGGTGCGCTGGCTGAAAAATTTGGTAATGCCAAAGCCATTATCTTAGGCTCTTTAACCTACGCGCTCGGCTTGGTCCTCAGCAGCTACGCTATCACGCCCGAAGCACATCAATTTTACGCTATTTTAGTTGGGTTTGGGATTGCGGGCACAGGCTTTGGGGTTATTTTGGCCGTCGTGGGTAGAGCAGCCTCTGACAAGAACCGCTCCCTTACCCTTGGCATTGCAACAGCAGCCGGCTCCGCCGGACAAATCATCGGCGCGCCAACAGCCGATTACCTATTACAGCTGATGCCTTGGTCCAGCGTATTTCTTGTCTTTGCGGCATCGATCTTAGCCGTCTTAATCTTTCTCCCCATGATGCGCACCCAACCCGTCGTTGCCTCCAAAACCGATATAGAAGAAAGCCTTAGAAAGGTTTTGGGACAGGCTTTTAAAGACCCGACCTATGGCATGATTTTCTTAGGCTTCTTTTCATGTGGATTTCAATTGGCCTTTGTAACCGCACATTTCCCTGCTTTTATTACCGAAGTTTGCGCGGCCATCCCGCCCAATAGCCTTTTGCGCAGTATCGGTGTAAATACCTCATCCTCCCTTGGGGCGTTATCCATTGCCCTTATCGGCTTTGCAAATATTGCCGGGACGATAATCGCAGGCGCATTAGGGAATTATTGGCCCAAAAAGTATCTGCTCGCCATTATCTACACGGGACGCACGATTGCAGCCGTTTGGTTTATTATGGTCCCTATGACACCTGATACAGTGATTATATTCTCTCTCACCATGGGAAGCCTTTGGTTGGCGACCGTTCCCTTAACATCGGGCTTAATCGCGCATATTTACGGCCTTAAATATATGGGAACATTGTTTGGTATCGTCTTTTTCTCCCACCAGATGGGCTCATTCATGGGCGTATGGCTGGGGGGCGTCATGTACGATCAATATGGATCCTATAACATGGTTTGGTGGATTGGTATTGGTGTGGGGCTGTTTTCAGCCATTATCCATCTGCCAATACGCGAATCGCCCGTTATAAAGCCTGTTGCAGCTTCTTAAGTTTTATTAATTGGGCTTACGATAGATTTATCAAACATATCTACACCGGAGATAATCACTTTCTCAGCAGACACCCGTACGTTGCCGTCGGCAATCCAATTAACGGCTTGGGGGTAAAGCAGGTGTTCTTGCTCCAAAATACGGGCCGATAAACTGTCTTCATCATCAGAGGGCAATACAGGCACCACCGCTTGGGCGATGATCGGGCCATCGTCGAGCTCTGCCCGTACAAAATGCACTGAACATCCGGCAAACCGAACCCCCATTTCAACGGCCTGTGCCTGTACGTTTAAACCTTTGAAGGCGGGTAATAAGGAGGGATGAATATTAATCAATCGGTCACGCCAACTGTTGACGAACGCTTCCCCTAGCAACCATAGAAAGCCTGCCAGGCAAACCAAGCGGGCGCCGGATTGCTTAATACGATCATTGAGCGCTTCATCGAAATCAGGGCGGTTTTCATAATCCGAATATTTGATAATGGCCGTTTGAATACCCGCTTGCGCAGCCACATTGATACCTTCTGCACTGGCGCGGTTAGAAATCACCAAGACGATTTCAAAGTTACTATTTTCTTGCTGGGAAGCCTTCATTAAAGATTGAAGGTTTGATCCCCGTCCGGATATAAGAACAGCTACTTTTAGCCTAGCCATGCGCCCTCAAGCCCTTCTATGTTAACAGACTGATCACCCCGTTTTGTTACGGTTCCCATTCGGCTAACGACTTCTCCCGCATCATTGAAATAACGCGTCAGCACCTCGACTTGCTCGGCATCGACAATCACAACCATGCCCACCCCGCAATTAAAAGTACGGGTCATTTCAATGGCATCGACACCGCCCGCGTCCGATAACCATTTAAAGATCGGTGGCACAGGCCAACTTCCTGCTATTAAATCGACCCCCAAATGATCGGGTAAGATGCGGGGAATGTTTTCCAATAACCCGCCCCCGGTAATATGGGCAAAGGCATGTATGCCCCCGGTTTTAATAGCCCCGAGGCAACTTTTTACATAAATCTTTGTAGGACGTAACAAAACCTCACCCATGGTGACATTATCTTCAAATGGTGCCGCAGACCCATACGTTAACCCCGATATTTCAAGGATACGTCTGACCAAAGAAAAGCCGTTTGAATGAACACCGCTAGAGCCTAAACCAAGCACCACATCGCCCTCGGCCACATCTTTACCTGTTAGCTCACCGCCTCGCTCCACGGCCCCGACACAGAACCCGGCCAGGTCATAATCATCATTGCTATACATACCGGGCATTTCGGCGGTCTCACCACCAATCAAGGCACATCCTGCTTGTTTACAACCTTCGGCAATACCGGCAATTACTTTGGTGGCTGAGGGTACGTCTAACGCCCCCGTAGCGAAATAATCAAGAAAAAATAAGGGTTCTGCACCCTGTACCACCAAATCATTCACACACATGGCAACCAAATCGATTCCCACGTCATCATGAAGGTTGGTATCAATGGCGATTTTTAATTTTGTACCGACACCGTCATTGGCGGCAACCAAAACCGGGTCATTATAACCAGCGGCCTTTAAATCAAAAAACCCACCAAATCCTCCAAGTCCTGCCATAACACCGGAGCGTTCTGTTGATTTTGCATGAGGCTTTATCGCATCAACAAGAGCATTCCCGGCGTCTATATCGACGCCCGCTTCCCGGTAATTGAGACCATTTTTGGTGCTTGGTGTATCGGTTTTGTTTTGTTTGGTCTCTGACATTGAGCTCAAATCCTTTGGTGTTTTTTAGAGTGTATACTTTATTTAGCTTGCCATGCGCCGTTTAAAATAGAATCTTTACGCAGTTTCTAATAAACCGTCATTATCGAACGCAAGTATCTTAGAACAACTGCTTCGTAAATAACCGCAAAAAGATTATTGTTCAGCATATGTTTTTCACAGACCGTTTCACAGGCCATTTCACAGGCCATGGATACAAAATTTATACCGAAACAGCAACTCTCTGCGTGCTGTTTTTTGCCATTGGAATGCTAATTCTACCGCAAAATAGCCTGGCTCAGACAAGCGTCTTTGAAATTCAGAACATTGCCGTTGATGCTACGGCCGCATCAGCAGCCAAAGCCCGCGACAAAGCACTCGCTAAAGGTCAGTTAATAGCCTTCAACACCCTGCTGCGTCGCCTTACATTACGGTCGCATCATTCAATGTTACCAGCACCCGATAGTAGTACCGTTTCAACTTATGTATTGGATTTCTCTGTATCGAATGAGAAAACATCCAGTGTTCGTTATCTCGCCAATTTGCATGTGCGCTTTAAAAGCAACGATATTCGTCTGTTACTCAGTGAATTCGGTCTCCCATTTGCTGAAACTATCAGCGCCCCCACCGTGATCATTCCGGTCATGGAAAAAGCTGGATCACTAGAGTTATGGGAAGAAACCAATATCTGGCGCAAGATCTGGCACCAACTTGACGGGCAAAATGGATTAGTACCTTTGGTACATCCTAGGGGTGATTTGAACGATATTACCGATATTGGTGCTCAACATGCCATTAATGGGGACCGACCACGCTTAGACACCATTGCAAAGCGATATAACGCGGGTGCCACTCAAGTTGTCCATGCCGCGTTAAGACAATCACCAGAAGGCGACATAAATATTCTCGATATTTTTGTTTCGCGCTATGGGGCGGGTGGAAGAACGGGTTCGGCTCAAAAGCTAACACTAACAGCCCCAACCACCGACCCTATATCTCAATTGTTAGCCCGCGGGGTCGGTGATACGGGTCAGTTAATCGAAGATAGCTGGAAAAATACTAATTTAATGAATTACGGAGAACGAGGCGTTCTGGCCGTTTCGGTTCCTTTTGAGAATTTAAAAGAATGGTTATCAATGCAAAGCCGTATTGAGCAAATTGCCGTCATTGAGCGGGTTGATGTGGTTTTACTATCACGGGACGAAGCCCGCCTGAATTTACACTTTATGGGTACCGCCAACCAATTGGAACTTGCCATGGAGCAAACCAGACTTAATTTGAGTCAGGACCAAGGTGTGTGGTATATAAAATCTACACCGTAGAAGACTGTTACTATTAAAAAATACTGACGTAATGACATTCAGGACATTTGAAGATGAGCCGTACGCAGCGAACTATATTTTGGGCAGGTGGATTTGTAATACTCTTGTTACTCACCCATTTGCTTAGAGATATTTTAACCCCTTTTATCGCCGGTTTAGCTGTTGCCTATTTCCTTGACCCCCTAGCCGATAAATTGGAAGAGAAAGGTTGCTCACGTGTTATCGCCACATTGATCATCACAGGCCTTTTCTTCATCTTTATCGCCGGTAGTTTGATGATATTGCTGCCTCTTTTAAAGAACCAGGTAGTCAGCATGATAGAGCGCCTGCCCGATATTATGGCCTTGATTGAAAATCTAGGCGCGCAAACTCTTGCTCAAATCAGCACTTTGTTACCTGCCGACGCCATTGAGAATGCGCGCGATCAGGCGCGCGGGGCGGCTTCTGATTACAGCAGCACGATTATAGGCTGGTCCAAGCAAGCCCTGAGGGGAATACTGTCCAGCGGCCTTGCTGTTTTTGGATTGATTTCGGTCATCATTATCACCCCAATTGTCTCATTTTTCATGCTGCTTGAGTGGGACAACATTGTCACACGGGCCGATAAATTACTGCCGCTAAAACAAGCAGGCACCATTCGTGAGCAACTTAAGTTAATTGATCAAACAATCTCCGCCTTTGTACGCGGACAAGCCAGTGTTTGTCTGGTACTGATGGGTTGGTACGGTATTTCACTGAGCCTTATAGGGCTTGAAGCGGGATTATTAATTGGTCTTGCGGCGGGGTTGATCTCTTTCATCCCATATGTGGGTGCCACCACAGGCATCGTCGTGGGTGTGGGCATTGCGATTGTGCAATTCGATACAATTGGCCCCATTGCAGGGGTTGCCGCCATTTTCCTTATTGGGCAGATTGTTGAGAGTTATGTACTAACCCCCCGTCTGGTCGGGGATAAAGTCGGTCTGCATGATTTATGGATCATGTTTGCTTTAATGGCGGGCGGAACGTTATTTGGGTTTACGGGTGTATTGCTGGCCGTTCCCACCGCAGCGGTTATTGGTGTGTTGCTGCGTTTTGCGATCTCCAATTATTTGGAAAGCAGCCTTTATCATGGGCGCCCTGTTCGCAAAGATAAATCAACGTGAATTCAGCCCGTCAACTGACATTTGATCTTGCCCATAGACCATCACTGAGCGGAGAAGACTTCCTAATTGCCCCCGCCAATAGTGAAGCCGTGGCTTGGGTTGATAAATGGCCCGACTGGCCCGCGAATTCCACGCCAAACGCTCTCGCCATCAGCGGCCCCTCTGGCAGTGGTAAAACCCATCTTGCCCATGTGTTTATGGCAAAGACCAATGCTTATATGATCGAAGCAGACGCGATTGAGTCCATCGATGCGCGCCATATCATTGAGCGTAACAATGCAATTGTTATCGATAATGCAGATTGCATCGCCGGATCAATCCGTGAAGAAGCATTATTCCATATCCTAAATATGCTCAAAGAGATGGGACATTACGCCTTGATATGCTCTATAAATCCGCCTTCAAAATGGAACGTTCAACTGCCTGATTTAAAATCACGGCTCAGTGCAATGCAGCATGTACCCATTCAAGATCCTGACGAAACGCTTTTAAGTGCTGTCATGGTTAAACAATTTTCTGACCGTCAATTACGCATTGATAGTGCGGCGCTTGACTATATCCTGCCCCGAATGGAGCGGTCTTTTCGGGCGGTAAATGATATCGTCTCAAATATTGATAAGCTGGCTTTACAAGAACACCGCAACATCACCATTCCGTTGATAAAACGCGTTCTCGATAACTACGACCAGAATGAAATGGAAATCTAAATTATTGATTTAGGCATCAAAGGTTAAAAGGCAGGCTTTGAGCAAGCCCGGCTAATGATCCAGTTCCTCTATTCGGTTTTATATAATGAAAATATTTTTTATATATCAACGAGAATTAATTTATTATTCTTCATACCAATCGCACATTCGCCATTTTTAATACGAAGCGCATCTTGGCCAAAAACATCAAACCGCCAATTTTTCATTGCACGAACAGGGGCTTTTTCGCCAAAGGCGGCGATTTGGTCAATATCATCGCTTGAAGCAATGAGCTTTTGAGCCACATCGAATTCTTCACATTTGATTTTTAATAATACTTTTATCAACTCTGCCGTTGGGCCAATGCCTCGGGGTAAAATTTGTTTGGATAGAATATCCGGACATTCATTATCGGGAACAGAAATCCCCTTTTTGACAGCCGCCAGTATAGCTTGACCCGCAGAACCGTCAGCCAATTTTTGTCCCAACCCGCGCGTTTTAGCCAAACTAGCGCTATCTTTTGGCATAGAGTGTGAAATCTCTAATATTGCCTCGTCACGAATGACGCGATTACGCGGAACGTTACGACGGCGCGCTTCAGTTTCACGCCATGCCGCAAGCTCTCGAAGAACAGCCAGTGTTCTGGGTTTGGCATTACGGGCTTTTATGCGTTTGTAGGTTTTCAGGGGATCAACATCATAGATCTCCTCGTCTAACAACGTGCTCATTTCTTCGCCAATCCACTCGCTACGGCCACTTTCTTCCAAAAGCGCACATAGTTGGAGATACGCCGGTTTCAGAAATACAACGTCTGCTAGGGCATAATCAATTTGACGCTTGCTGAGGGGGCGTATGGACCAATCGGTAAAACGGGCGCCTTTATCAACGGCCGCCCCGGTCAAACGTGACAGCAAGTTCTCATAGCCTACGGAATCGCCAAAACCACAGACCATGGCGGCAACTTGGGTATCAAATACAGGGTGGGGTAAGCGCCCCATACCTTTATAGAATATTTCCAAATCTTGCCGGGCGGCATGAAAGACCTTCAAGATGTTCTCATTGGCCATAATTTCATAGAGCGGGTTTAAATCAAGACCCCCATTTGCAAGAGGATCAATAACGGCTGATAAATCATCCTCGTCTTCACCGCCATCGGGCTCACCACCAATGGCAACCTGTACGAGGCACAGGATGGGCCAGTAGGTTGTTTCACGCATGAACTCTGTATCAATAATCACATAAGGCGCACGGGAAGCGCGCTCACAAAACCGTGTTAAATGCGCTACATCGGTAATCATTGTCGGCGTTTCTGGAAGTCGCCCTTTATTAACAGAGGAGTTATTCATTCAAATTCATTTCATAAAGTCGGTAATGGTTAATGTTTCTTTGTTGAGTCTTTTTCGTCCCAACCACCGCGCTCATTCTGTTGCCAGTATGTCAGGTCGTGGTTGTTTTCTTTACAGTCTTTCCAAAAGTCACGGGCTTGGCTAAGCGAGAAATCATTATTGCCGTCAAACAAAACAAAGACCCGTTGAAAATCTTCCAAGTCTGTTGTTTGCGCATTGTCAGTTAGAAAAAGAAATTCTGCATTATTAATATTATCGTTCGCCGCCTTTAGATCATCGGATATCCATATGGGAAAGTCCAAAGGGGAAATCTCTTTTGGGCGGTTATCCTTGTTTGATCCATTCGGCATCCAACTAGAGGCTTCATAGGTCCACAAATGGTTGGATAACTGTTCGGATTTTTGTGTCGAACTTGCCATGACAAGGGCACGTTTTCCCGCCCCCATGGTTTTTTCTAATAACTTAGGCAATACGGTCTCCAGTGATGAGCGCTGTAAATGATAAAAATTTATATCGCTCATCAATACTGGATCCGATTAATTACCAAAGAGGTGTTATTTTTCATAAACGTCCGTAACCAATTGGTTCAATAAACGCACGCCAAATGCTGTGCCGCCTTTTGGTACGGTTGGCGCGTCTTTTTTGGACCACGTTACCCCCGCAATGTCGAGATGCGCCCACGGTGTATCACCGACAAAACGTTGCAAAAATTGTGCGGCTGTAATACTGCCCGCATAACGACCGCCAGAGATATTCTTCATATCGGCAATGTCGGAATTGATCATCTTATCATAGACATCCCCCAATGGCATCCGCCAAACATGTTCAGCAACACTCTCACCCGCGTCATAGATTGCACTGGCGAGCTTGTCATTATTGGAGAATAATCCGGCTCTCTCTTCACCCAGACTGACCAGAATTGCACCGGTTAGTGTCGCAAGATCGACCATCATACGGGGTTTAAAACGCTCGTTACAATAATGCAGAATATCACACAGGACCAAGCGCCCTTCGGCGTCTGTATTATGCACTTCGATGGTTTGTCCTGACATCGACGTTACGATATCGCCCGGACGCTGGGCATTACCATCGGGCATGTTCTCGACCAATCCAACGATGGCAACCACATCAACCTTTGCTTTACGTCCCGCGAGCGCTTTCATTAAACCAATGACCACACCAGAACCGCCCATATCCCATTTCATATCTTCCATACCACCAGAAGGTTTGATGGAGATACCGCCGGTATCAAATGTTACGCCCTTACCGATGAAAGCGATGGGACCTTGCTCACCTTTGCCAGATTTTTTGCCTGTTCCGTTCCATTGCATAACCACAACGCGCGCAGGACGCACACTACCTTGTGCCACCCCTAGCAGAGCGCCCATGCCAAGTTTTTCAAGTTGTTTTTCGTTTAGTACTTCAACTTTAATACCAAGCTTGCTTAAGGTTTTTGCTTCTTTTGCCAATGTCTCAGGATAGAGGATGTTCGCAGGCTCGCTCACCAAATCACGAGTCATAAACACGCCATCAGCGACTTTGCTCAATTTAGCATAAACACTTTTTGCTTTAGCAGCCCCCTCAACATTAAAGGTCAGCGATTTTAATGTTGGATCGAAATTTTTATCTTTTTTGGTGATGTATTTAACAAAACGGTAGGAACGTAATTGTGCCCCATACCCCATTTCAGCAGCCATTTCAGCAGCGCTCATCTTGCAGCCTTTTGGCGCATCAACACAGATCGAAACAGCGCTCGACCCTGTTTTGCTCAGTGAAGCATAAATTTTACCGCCTAAATTTTGAACGGATAATGTATCTATTTTTTTCGCTTCTCCCATACCGACAACGATAACCGCATCGAGAGAGCTTCCCGCTGGCGTGGGCAACGTAATGGACTGGCCCATTTTGCCTTCGAACTTTCCGACTTTAATGGAGCGAGTAATCGCCCCCTGAATTTGTTTATCAAGTGCCTTGGCGGAGTCAGTCATTTTACGGCCGCTCATAACACCAACACAAAGGGTTCCTGATTTGGCAAGCGAGGGATTAGCAAAGGCTATCTTCATTATTTAAAGTCCTTGTTTTACGGGTTACATAATATCTGAAAATTTGATAACAGACTTTAGCGCACACACCCGCAAAAGAAAGGCTTGATATGGGCTTTTTCGATTTTTCAATGAATGAAAAAGAGAGCACGCAGACACCTTGCACGGATATAACCGTCAGGATCGTCAATCTTATTGTGATTTAAAGTGTACTGGTACTCTTTTACGTCCCCATTTACCGGGGGGACCATCAAACACCCCAACAAGCGGTTCACGACATTTTACGCAGCGGGCCTCTCGGTTGCCACCGACCGTCAAATTCCATTGTGACAGTTCATACCAGTCACGCCCGATTAAGATATTCCCACATCCAGCGCAATACGTAGAACCGCTTTTATGGTCATGCACATTACCAGCGTAGGCATGATGTATACCGTTCTTAAGGGCGATGTCGCGGGCCATGAATAAGGTGGCGGGGGGCGTATTTGTTTTATCCATCATCTTCCAATCTGGGTGAAAGGCACTGAAATGAATAGGCACATCCGGTCCAAGGTTCTCAACAATCCACGTTGTCATGGCATCGATCTCTTGCTCGGAATCGTTCTCGCCAGGGATCAATAGTGTTGTGATTTCCAACCACACGTCTGTTTCATGAACGATATATTCCAAAGTCTCTAATACGGGTTCTAAGTGCCCGGAACAGAGTTTGTGATAAAACGCTTCAGTGAAACATTTCAAATCAACATTGGCCGCGTCCATGTGGGCGAAAAACTCCCGTCGAGGTTCCGGGCAAATATACCCCGCCGTAACCGCCACTGTTTTAATATCCAGCGCGTGACAAGCCCTTGCCACGTCAATGGCGTATTCTAAAAAAATAACGGGGTCATTATAGGTAAAAGCCACGCTGCGAGCGCCCATATCTTTAGCAGCATTGGCAATCTGTTCGGGTGACGCTTGCTGGGCTAATTTATCAAATTCCCTGGACTTGGAAATATCGTAATTTTGGCAAAATTTGCACGTTAAATTACACCCCGCTGTACCAAAGGATAAAATCGGCGTGCCGGGCAGAAAATGATTGAGGGGTTTTTTCTCTATAGGGTCCACACAAAACCCACTGGAACGACCATACGTGGTCAGAACAATTTGTTCATTGGTGCAGGCCCGAACGAAACACAGTCCCCGTTGCCCCTCCCCTAACTTACAGAACCGGGGGCACACATCACATTGGACGCGTCCATCTTTAATCTTGTGCCAGTATTTAGTCGATACATCAGACATGGTTATAGTCTAGCACAAGACTAGGAATAATAATCGCGTTTTATGAGAAACTGTAGTGACCGGTTACTCCTACAGTTTCACCGGAGAAACTTAGCCCGATTAGCTTGCGCCGGCAGCCTTGAGAATTTTGGTCAACGGACAAAACCCGGTAATTCCAGATTGAGTGAGATTAGCACCCACAAAAACGGTGAACCAAAGCCAGCTCATCTCAACTATGTTGATCTGACCCATAAAATGGGCAAGAGCCAGACTGGCCAAAATAAATAAACCGGCTATAGTCATAGTAAGACGTTGAGCGCTCATAATATTATCCTATTTCAAAATTGATGCATAATCAGAAACGACCTGATTGTTAGGCAAATTTGTACCCTAACAATAGGGAAAAAGCAATTGTTACTTTACAATTATATATAATGATAGTGCCGGTTGCCGTGTTATTATTCTGTCTGCACCCGTCCTAACGTACCCAATCGGGGACAATCATCGCATTGGATGCGACTGTCATCTATTTTTTACACTATCTTGCTTTGCCATCATCCCTGTTTTGAGCTTATCATAGATGTCTGAACGGGAACCAATACTTATTAAAGGTAATATTATGACAATCCCACCCAAAAACAGAGATATCTATAACGCCACCATCAAGATGTTTGGGTCACAACCTGAACCAGAATTTGAATCGGCTGAAAGGCAGATCAAGGATTGGGGGGAAGAATGGGGGTGCGATAATGATGTGGGGCAAATTCGTAAAGTGTTGATGCACCGTCCCGGCGAAGAGTTTAATATTGTTGATCCCGCAAAACGCATTGATGAAATCGGATCGTACGGTGATTTAAATGAGGGGTGGTACTGGCAAAGCGAGCACATACCCACTTTGTCCGAATTGCAAGAACAACATGACGCGCTAAGCGACGTTCTTCGTGCCGAAGGTGTTGAGGTGGTCTACCTTGATAAAGTGAAAGAGAACCAGTTTAAATCTGTCTATACCCGCGACAGTTCATTTGCCATCAAAGGTGGGGCAATCGTCAGCCGTATGGCACCGCGTATGCGGCAAGGCGAAGAACAAACCGTCAGCCGTACATTAAGTAATCTGGGCATGCCCATTATCCGTACGATCACCGGAGCTGGGATGATTGAAGGCGGCAGCTTTGCGTGGCTCAATAGCGAGACAGCCGTTGTTGGTCGGGGCATTCGTGTCAATGATGAAGCCATTGAACAATTAGCCGAAGTGCTTAATAGACAAGATGTCGATTTAATGGTTGTCGATTTGCCAGCCTACAGCATTCATATTGATGGTTGGATGTTAATGATCGATGTGGACCTATGTCTGATCGATCCGCGTGGTTTATCCTATACATTCCTTGAGGATTTAAAGGCGATGGGCATAAAAACCATTGAGATCACCCCCGATGATAATAGCTGGATTGTGAATGGATTGGCTGTTCGCCCCGGTAAAGTTATCATGCCAGAGGGCTTGTCGGATGCCACCCGTAAAGAGCTTGATCATCATATGATCGATATCATCACCGTCCCTTATGACAAAGTTCAATTAAACGGCGGCGGCATCCATTGTTCGACCTGTCCACTGATCAGAGATTCCGTATAGGGAGAAACTTAAATGTCAGTCATCCGACCAGCAGCCGTCGCCGGGACTTTTTATCCCGGAACGCCACAAGAGCTAAAGGCAATGCTTGTGCAGTTGTTGGGGGATGTTGATGATCAACAATCAGATAGCGTTCCCAAAGCACTCGTCGCGCCCCACGCTGGCTATGTCTACTCCGGTTCCATGGCGGCTCGGGCGTACGCAACGTTAAAGCCCGCCCGCGACCTTATCACCCGGGTTGTCTTGTTGGGACCGTGTCACCGGGTGGCGCTCAAAGGTCTAGCCCTAAGCAGCGCTGATGGTTTTACGACCCCCCTCGGCGATATAGAAATTGATAAAATCACATCAAAAAAAATCGAGAACTTGCCTCAGGTTTCAACCTTTGATCAAACCCACGCCGCTGAACATTCCCTCGAAGTGCACTTACCCTTTTTACAAATGGTCTTGGGAGATTTTAAATTAATTCCCTTGGTCGTGGGTGATTGCAGCAAAGAAGACGTTGCCCAAGTTCTTGATACATTATGGGGCGGGGGCGAGACGCTCATTGTTATTTCCACGGACCTTAGCCACTTTTTAGATTATGACGCGGCGGTGGAAATTGATACGCAAACCTGTCACGCCATCGAACAAATGGAACCAGATAATATCGGGCGTGATCAAGCGTGCGGACGGATACCGCTCAAAGGTTTATTGACCTTGGCGAAATATAAAAACATGCACATAGAAACGCTGGGTATCAATAATTCAGGCGATACAGCAGGCGATAAAGACCGTGTTGTTGGTTATGGTTCTTGGGCGTTTTACGAGGCCTTTTATGAACAGGCAGAAGAAGGCAATAAAAATCAAATTAATAAAACCCACCAAAATATAGAAGCCGTGGATTTTGAACAACAAACCGCTTCTTTGCTCAATGAATACGGCGAAACCTTATTGGGTATTTCTGCCGCCAGTATTCAAAACGGTCTTATCAACGCTCAAGCCGTCAAAACCCAGACAGCATCCTTCCCGGAACCACTGCGCTCGCAAGGAGCTTGTTTCATAACACTTAAGATTGACGGCAACCTTCGGGGGTGTATTGGCTCCCCCGAAGCCCATCGCCCGCTAATAGAAGACGTCGCGCAAAACGCCTACGCCGCAGGATTCCAAGATCCCCGATTCCCAAAAATTCAGCCCGCAGAAATCCCTAAACTATCCCTATCCGTTTCGGTCTTAAGCCCCGCTACTCCCATGGACATAAAAGACGAAGCTGATTTGTTAAACCAGCTCCGTCCCGGCATTGATGGGTTGATAATCCAAGATGGTCCAAGGCGGGCGTTATTCCTGCCGTCGGTATGGGAACAGCTTCCGGAACCTGAAAATTTTTTATCGCGGTTGAAAATAAAAGCCGGAATGCGGGCTGAACATTGGTCGGAAACCTTTACGGCACACCGTTTTATCACGGGCGAGGTTAAACAATCCGATTTGAAGGACCCGCAATCTATCTGGTCTGATACAAACAACCAGAATTAACAATTGACCGCTTCTCGAAATCAGCGTTCTCTTTCAGATAACAAATAATCTGGAGGGTTAACATGGGTGATCAAGCTGGCTTTCAAGATGGCGAGCAAGCTACCGACCCGGGTGTGGGGCGCAAAGGACGTCGTTCCCGTGCAGAGCGCGAAGCCGAACGGGATGGTTTAACGGGCGAACAAAGATCAACATTGGTTCGCAAAATCAACACCTTTGATGCCTTTGATCAATCCTACATCGATGAAATACATGATGCCGCCATGCGCGTGATCGAAGACTTGGGCATTGAGTTTAGAGACGATGAATCTCTAGAAATATGGCGTAATGCTGGCGCTATTGTGGAGGGAGCCAATGTGCGTGTTCCCCGTGCCATGATCATGGAATTGATTAATAAAGCCCCTTCCGAATTTAATCTGCATGCCCGCAACCCTGAACGTACCGTTAGAATTGGAGGTCGCCATAGCGTGACGTCGGCAGGATACGGTGCCCCTTTTGTGCAAGATTTCCATGGTGAACGGCGTTCATCCACATTCGACGATCTTTGTAATTTTTATAAACTGACACATGTGGCAAACGCCCTGCATATTAATGGTGGTGTTACCGTTGAGCCACAAGATATCGACGTTGAATTAAGGCACTTGCATATGGTTCGTGCCAGTTTTGAGCTATCAGACAAACCCATACTTGGTCCTGTCACCTCAAAAGAACGCGCACAGGACGCGGTTGATATGTCGAAGCTGGTTTTTGGTGATGAATTTGTTGATCAAAACGCCGTTATGGTTGGGTTAATTAATTCAAATGCGCCCCGGGTTTGGGACGAAACCATGCTGGATGCCATGAAGGTTTACGCCCGAAATAATCAAGTCTTTATGGCAAGCACATTTACGATGATTGCCGCGTCCATGCCCGCAAGCGAGGTTGCCGCCATGGCGCTTTCCATTGCCGAGGGGTTAAGTGCGATCGCGCTCAGTCAAATTATTCGACCCGGCGCCCCCGCCATCCTTGGCATACCCGCAGGTGCCATGTCCATGCGAACGGGCGCGCCGGTGCTGGCCTCTCCATCGGTCAGTAATTTCATGTTGCTGGCGGGCCAAATGGCGCGGTTCTATAAGTTGCCGCTTCGGGCGACATCTCATCCCACATCCTCTAAATGGGCGGATATGTACGCTGGAATTGATGCCACGCTATCAGGGTTTGCCACCCACAGCGCGGGGGCTAATTTTCTTGTTCACAGTGCGGGTATGATCGATGGATTGCTCACGATGAGCTATATGAAATTTGGATTGGATTTAGAAATCACCGAGATCATGCATGAATTGATGCTCGGGCTACCCTTTGAAACGGCGGATGATATTATTGATATGATCAAGAACGTAGAACCGGGCGGTCATTACATTGGTGAAGATTACACCCGAGATAACATAGGTTTCACCCCCCGTCTTCAGGACTACAACACCTATGAACAATGGCTTGAAGAGGGCTGCATTAAGGCTGATCAACGGGGATTAGCGCACACTCAGAAGCTTTTAAGTATGTATAAAAAACCACAATTAGAGGCAACTATTTCTCAGTCCCTAAACGATTTTGTTGATCGTAGAACCCTCGAAATTAAAAACACGCCCCCCCTTATTTAAGCTTAGTCTTATTATATCAGGCATAAAAAAAACCCCGTCACGATAATCGCAACGGGGAATTTTATTGTCAGAAGGATTAGATCAGGAATACCGGTACGGTACGCCTGCTTTTTCCATAACCGTTGTATAGTCTTTGAAAGCTTGTACAACTTTCGCTGCACGGGGACTGATACTCGCCATCTCATCCCAGAACTCAGCAGAATCAGCAACAACCGTATCCCATTCTTTTGCCGGGATCGTGGTAAGCTCCATTTTCTTGCCGTTAACACGAAGGTCTGCTTCTCCACCCCAATACCAAACTTGACGGTAGTAGTGAGAACTGTCCATTGAAAGTTTGAATAGCTCCTGAAGCTTCGGTGAGATACCTTCCCAGCTTTTTGTATTGGCGAAGTATGAACCAGACCATGCACCCGTAACGTTGTTCAGTAGGGCGTAATCACAAGCGTCCGCCCAACCAACTTCGTAGGCTTCGGTAAAGCCACACCATGCAACACCATCTAGCTCGCCCGTTTGCAGGGCAACTTCGATATCATCCCAAGGCAGGGTGACAGGAATAAGACCATAACGAGACAGGAACCTACCCGCTGTCGGTACACCAAACACCCGTTTGCCTTTCATATCGGCAATGCTTCTAATGGGCTTTTTGGTAAAGATATGGCATGGATCCCACGCACCAGAACCGAGCCATTCAACGCCTTCAATTTCGCCGTAGGCTTCTGCCCAAATCTCATTCAAGCCATAGTATTTGAAGAGCACAGGCAGATCGAGACTATAGCGTGTTGAGAATGGAAAATACCCCCCAAACACGTTGATATCGACAGGGGATGCCATGGTCGCATCATCACTTTGAACAGCGTCAATGGTGCCGTTTTGCATGGCCCGGAAAAGTTCATCGGTCGGGACCAGTTGATCCGCGTAATAGAGCTCAATTTCCATTTCGCCATGTGCTGCTTTATTGAATGCTTCAATTTGGGGTTTAATAACATGAGCCCCAAGAGGTGCACCTGAATAGGTTTGCAAACGCCATTTAATTGGGTTGCTTGCCGCGTAAACATATGGAGCGCCTAAGGTTGACGCGGCTACGGCACCAACTGCACCAGCCGTTGTTGCCCCAGCTTTTTTTAGAAAATCGCGACGTTTATTCGCCTCTGGTTGTATTATTTTAGTTTTTTTATTACTCATTTTAGTCCTCCCTAAATGATTGGCGGAATGCCAATCTTGGTTTAATACCTCTCCTATCAATCAAAACGCTAGCGGCTATAAACGTATTCTGGAAGCCACAAAGCAATCTCTGGGAAAAGCATCACAAGTATCAATCCAAACGTCATAACAATAACAAACGGAATTATGGATCGATAAATATCTGGTAACGTAATCTCCTTGGGCGCCATGGCCCGCATCAAAAACAAATTATAACCAAACGGTGGGGTCATATAGGCAATCTGACAGGTAATTGTATAAAGCACACCATACCAAATTGGATTAAACCCAAGGGCAATAACAAGTGGAACGTAGAGGGGGGCAACGATAACCAGCATGGCGGTATCATCTAAGAACATCCCCATAATAAGATAAGAAAGCTGCATCATAATGAGCACTTCCCATGGGCTAAGTTCCCATTGAGTGATGAACAGCGTCTCAACGGCCTTAACCGCGCCAATACCATCGAATACCGCACCGAAACAAAGGGCTGCAAGGATGATCCACAGGAACATGCAAGAAATGCCTAAGGTTTTGCGAAGGGTCTCGTGCAGAACCTTCTTCGTCAATCGTCCCTTAAATAGGGCAGCGCAGATTGCAGAGGTCGCACCAACAGCAGAACTTTCTACAAGACTGGTAATCCCCATGATAAACAGTCCGGTCATAAAGAAGAAAATCAAAAATGGAATAATACCCGCCCTAAGCAATTTAAGTTTTTCAGACAGGGGGATATCGAGCTCTTCTTTGGCAACCGTCGGTCCCAATTTTGGATTTATACGACAACGAACATAAATATAGAGGATAAATAATGAAGCCATCATGAGCCCAGGAAGGGCTCCAGCCAACCATAACTTGCCAACGGGTTGACGGGCGATCATGCCGTAAAGCACCAAAACCACACTTGGTGGCACCAAAATCCCAAGCGAGCTACCCGCCTGAATAACCCCGGTGATCATGATCTTGTCATAACCCCGCTTTAGCATTTCGGGCAAGGCTATACTGGCACCGATCGCCATACCAGCCACACTGAGGCCGTTCATGGCCGACACCACAACCATCAAGCCAATAGTACCAATAGCCAATCCGCCGCTTACATTTCCAAACCATACGTGGAACATTTTATAAAGATCATCTGCAATACCGGATTCAGAAAGCAAATACCCCATGAAAACAAACATTGGCAGGGTCAGCAATGGATACCACTTGAACAGCTTGAAAGCCGCATTAAAGGGCATTTCAACACCACCATCTCCCCAAAGCAGCAAAGCCGCAACGGCGGAAACAATTCCAATGGCGCCAAAAACACGTTGTCCCGTCAACATCATGAGTAACATGGATGTCAGCATAAAAACCGCAATCATCTCATAACTCATGTTATGGGCTTCCCTTTAACCTTGGCATAATCTTTAAAAAATATCGAGATCACTTGAAGGATCATAAGGCTAATCCCAAAGACCATAATAACCTTGATGGGAACAACTGAAGGGTTCCATTGCGAGAATAATTTTTGATTGTATTTGATAGAATACGCCGTGCTCGAAAGCGACCCGATTAACAGGCAAACAAGATACGTCATTAAACACGTACTGGTGAACATATCCATTATGGCCTTCCCCTTTTCAGAGAGATGGTCATAGATTAAATCCATACGAACATGTTCATCGGTTTTGAGCGTATAGGCCCCCCCTAGAAAATAATAAGCGGTCATGGTGAATTGAGCCATTTGGATACACCAAGATAAGGGGTAATTGATAACATTTCGGGTAATGGCGTTTAAAAGAAGTATGGCGATCATAAGCAAAACAAGATACATACAGCTTTTACCGAATTTATCGGTGACATAATCAACATATTTGACATATGTGGTTATTATTTTTGGCATAATCTTTGTGTGCCCCCCCGTTTGTTTTTAATATTCTTAATTTTGTTATACTACTCATAAACTGAAATTGATGAAGCATCAATGCTACTTTTCAAAAGTATAGTTGCGTATATGCTAGTAAAACAAGAAAACTATTGTTTTCAATTGACTTTAAGCCTGCAACATCAGACTTTCACCGCTTCTCAACATGATAAGGAATGAATTGTGAGCGTTATAGTAGACATGGACCTGATGACCGAAGTTGCCCAAATCACCCGCTTGGCGGGCGCAAAAATCATGGAAATCTACGCCACTGATTTTGATGTTGAAATTAAGGGTGACAGTTCACCGGTGACGGCGGCGGATCAAGCAGCCGAAGACATCATTCTTCCAGCCCTTCGTCATGACGTAAGTATCAATTTTCCTATCGTCAGTGAAGAAGCCGCATCTGGCGGTGATATTCCTGATGTCGATAACACCCCTTTCTGGTTGGTCGATCCCTTAGACGGCACAAAAGAATTCGTTAACCGAAACGGAGAATTTACGGTCAATATAGGGCTCATTGAAAACGGAACGCCCATTTTGGGTGCCGTCTATGCCCCAACGTTGGATTTAATGTATATCGGCGGCGCGCCGGGAGCATTCTTGGATACAGGTTCTACTGGCTTTAAACCCATTAACGTACGCACCATGCCCAGCGAAGGATTAATTGCCTTGGTCAGTCGTTCTCACCGCACACCAGAAATTGATGAATTCCTAAAGCCCTACGATATTGGCGAAGAGTTTTCTGCCGGAAGTTCCCTTAAATTCTGCCGTGTCGCCGAAGGTAAAGCCGATATTTACCCCCGACTTGGTCGTACAATGGAGTGGGATACTGCTGCCGCCCATGGCGTTCTAAAATTTGCGGGTGGTCATGTTGAAACGCTTGATGGTGCCCCTTTGAGTTACGGTAAACCAGGTCTCGACAACCCGCATTTCATCGCCTATGGCAATGGTCGACTGGCGGGATAAGTGATTATTTCTCATCCCCAGGTACTCAAGTCTGACGCCGCAGGTATTCAAACTGCGGCAACGCTTCTGCAAGAAGGCCAATTAGTGGCATTTCCGACAGAAACCGTTTACGGGTTGGGCGCAAACGCGACCCATGATCGTGCCGTTGCCTCTATCTTTGACGCAAAAGGTCGTCCGTCCTTTAATCCCTTAATTATACATTTTCCAAATTCTAATACTGTTTGGGATCATGTTAGGATAAATGCAAAAGCAAAATCGCTTGCTGATGCCTTCTGGCCCGGTCCCCTCACCCTCGTCTTACCCAGAAAACAATCCTCCTCTATCTCGTTGCTTGCCAGTGCTGGTCTTGATACATTGGCGGTAAGAGTACCCGCAAATTCTATAGCCCAAGATATGCTCCACAAAGCAGGTTGCCCTGTCGCAGCGCCCAGCGCTAATCGCTCCGGTTCTATCAGCCCTACACAGGCTCATCATGTCGTGGACTCGTTAGGGGACGCTGTTTCTGCGGTGTTGGATGGTGGGTCCTGTAGGGTAGGCCTGGAATCAACGGTTATCGGTTTTGAGGGAGATCAAGGGATTCTTTTGCGCCCTGGCGGCGTTGCCATCGAAGATATCGAAGCAATAACAGGCCCCCTACTCAGCCCCTTACAGGATGTCAGTATTTCATCGCCCGGCATGTTAAAGCGCCATTATGCACCAGACACGCCAATCCGGCTTAATGTTACGGTATTTCATGAAGGAGAGCTGGTTTTAGGGTTTGGGCCTGTTGATAAGGAAAAACTTCCATCTGGTTCACTTAATCTCAGCGAGACGGGCGATCTTAATCAAGCCGCAGCCAATCTATTCTCTATGATGCGGTCTCTTGACGCACGCCAAGCTAAATCCATAGCTGTCATGCCCATACCGGATCATGGTCTGGGGGGCGCCATAAACGACCGTCTAATCCGGGCTGCAACAATCGATGACAGTGCGCATTAAGGCTGATAGGGTCATGATATGACAACAGATACTCTCATTGAAAACCTATCTAATTTGCTCGGCCCGAAAGGGTGGAGCATTGATAGTGATGCTAACGAGCCTTTCATTACCGAATGGCGCGGCTTTTGGCGCGGATCTTGTATCGGTGTTGCAAAGCCTGCCAATACCGATGAGGTTGCAGCCGTTGTTCGTTATTGTGCTGAAGCGGGGGTTTCGATCTCCCCTATTGGCGGTAATACGGGGCTTGTCGGCGGCGGGGTACCAGATGGCGGGATTGTTCTTTCTACTCAACGATTGAATACTATTCGTGAGATCAATGTCGATAATATGACCATGACCGTGGAAGCGGGCTGTATTTTGAATTCCGTTCAAACAGCCGCATCCCAAAAGAACCTGTTATTTCCCCTTAGTTTGGGGGCGGAAGGCACATGTCAGATAGGCGGCAACCTATCGACAAATGCAGGGGGCGTTGGGGTGCTTCGATATGGCAATGCCCGGGATTTGGTTTTGGGACTCGAAGTTGTTCTACCTTCTGGTGAAATATGGAATTCCCTAAAAGGTCTTCGCAAAGATAATGCCGGGTATGAGATGAAACATATATTCATGGGATCAGAAGGGACGCTTGGCATCATAACCGCAGCGGTTCTTAAATTATTCCCGGCCCCACGCACAAGCCAAACAGCCCTTATTGCGCTTCCGGGGGGTCGGGCCGCTTTAAAAGCGTTCTCATTATTGCGACAAACGTGTTTCGATAGCTTATCTGCATTTGAAATTATATCCCATACGGCATTGGAATTGGTGCAGAAGCATATTCCCAACACCTCTGGTTTGTTTGATGCCCCCTCCCCCTTCTACGCCCTCATTGAATTGACCAGCACCAGAGACAATGATGACTTACGGACTTTATTAGAAAATGCTCTGAGTGGTGCATTGGAGACATCCGTCATTTCGGATGCTTTAATTGCTGAAAACGATGCCCAGAGAGCAACATTTTGGCGCGTTAGAGAAACCATTCCTGAAGCGCAAGTTATTGAAGGGGCAAGTGTTAAACACGATATATCAATCCCCGTTTCCGCTATTCCAGAATTTATTGAACAAGCCGATAAAGCCGTGCTGTCTTCCCTGCCCGGTACCAGACTTGTCTGTTTTGGCCACATGGGGGATGGTAATCTGCATTATAACTTAAGCCAACCGCCTCAGATGGATGGCAAAGACTTCCTTGATCTTTGGGATAACATGAACCGTATCGTTCATGATATCGCCATAAACATGGGGGGCAGCTTTAGTGCGGAACATGGAATAGGTCAGCTTAAGCGTAAAGATTTAGGCCGTTATGCGTCAGAAATAGAAATTGATTTGATGCGAACACTTAAAAAGACACTAGACCCACAAAACATCCTCAATCCCGGTAAAGTAATCCCAGAAAGTAATTAATCCAAAATCTAATGAAATCTGGCCTTAACCCTTGATTTTTTTCACTTTTTCTTCCAATTTAGACGAATCAAGGTGAATCTTAACAAAAACATCATAGCAATTGTTTATTCTTAGAGGCATCGTTTCATCATTATTGAGATGAATGCGGTGTTGATCACAGTATATAACATGATTCAAGGGTTACGAAATGCGGCTGTCATCTACCTTATCGGTCTATATCGGACGACAATTCCTAATGAACTTTTTGGGATTGCTGGGCGTGATACTGCTAATCGTATTGTTATTTGACACCATTGAGATTCTACGCCGCACCCATTCTCGTCACAACGTTACCTTTGATATTATCATACAATTGGCAATGTTGAAGTTACCCTATATGGGACAACAAATATTTCCCTTTGCTGCACTGTTTGGGGGTATGCTGACATTCTGGCGTTTGGCGAGACATCAAGAGCTTATCGTTACCCGCGCCGCAGGGATTTCTGCGTGGCAATTTTTACTACCCGTCATCAGCGTTGGGTTTCTTCTCGGGGTTTTTCAAACAACAGCGCTCAATCATTTGGCATCAATCACCTTAAGTAATTACGAGCGATCAGAAGCATTATTATTTAAGGGCGGTCGTAATTTGCTGGAAATTGGTAAATCAGGCGTTTGGTTACGGCAATCAAACCCCCAAGGCCAGGCCGTTATAAAAGCATCACGGATCATAACCGAAGGTAAATCAGTCACATTATTCGGTATCACTGTTTTTCTCTTTAAAGGAAATGATCAGTTCCATCAGCGCTTTGATGCCAGTACAGCCTCTTTAGAAGATGGCTTTTGGCACATTAAAAAGGCAAGGATACAAACGCCTGAAGAAACCTCTATTGCTGAAGAGACGATGTGGCTGGAAACTGATTTAACATTCGACAGCATTCAAGATAGTTTCGCCTCCCCCGAGACCATGTCTTTTTGGTCATTGCCGAGTTTTGTGAGCCAACTTGAAGAGGCTGGATTTTCCGCTGTTCGCCACCGACTTTATTTACATTCATTATTATCGGCTCCCTTGCTGATGTGCGCTATGGTCTTAATTTCAGCGACGTTCACACTGCGTCATGGAAGACGCGGTAGTACTGTTTTCGTTATTACGGGGGGTGTTCTGACGGGTTTTGTTTTATATTTCTTTACGGACATTGTTTTTGCTCTTGGACAGACCGACACAATTCCGGTAATTCTCGCTGCGTGGACACCTTCCGGGGTGGCGACGCTCCTTGGATTAACAACATTGCTTCATTTGGAAGATGGATAATTCGACCTGATATGATAAAGACTTTTCTGTATACGGGTGACCTAAACCTACCTTCATTTCGACAGCTAATATTACAGCTTAGTTGTATGATGATAGTGTTTCTAGGTGTGATGCAGCCTGCGCTGTCACAAAACGTTGAAAATCCCCCCATAAATTTTTCAGCCAATGAAATGGATTTCGATAAAAACCTCAACATCGTTACGGCGAGAGGTAATGTTGAGGTCACCCATAATCAACGCACTATGATTGCTGATACCATTAGCTTTAATCAAAAATCAAATGTGCTTACAGCAACAGGTAATATCACTTTATTGGAACCCAGTGGTGATGTTATCTTCGCCGAACATCTTGAAATGTCCGGTGATTTTAAAGACGGAATTATTGCCAATATTCGCATTATCCTCAGTGACACATCACGCATAGCCGCAAACGGAGCACGTCGCACGAATGGCGACATGGATATGCGTAAAGCCGTTTACACCCCTTGTAGAGCTTGTGAGGAAGATCCTACTCGTCCACCGCTTTGGCAAATCAAAGCCGTTAAAATCTTTCATGATAGTTCACTACAAACGATTGAATATAATGATGCTTGGTTGGAAGTAGCGGGCGTCCCAGTTCTCTATACACCTTACCTAACCCATCCAGATCCGACCGTTAAACGTGAGACGGGTCTTTTGGCGCCCACATTTGTCAACTCATCCGAATTAGGTTTTGGTATACGGGCGCCGTATTTCATTAATATTTCAGAACAAACCGATATGACCGTTACGCCTGTTGCTTACTCTGATCAAGGGGGCGGGCTTATTACAGAATACCGAGACTTCCCCAATGATGGAGAGTTATTTATCGAAGCCAGTTTAATGGCGGAAGATACCAACGATAAAAATGGTCACCTCGACAGTTATGGTCGGTTTAATATCGACCAATCTTGGCGCTGGGGGATTGATGCTAAATATACCTCAGAGGATACATATTTAAGACGTTATGGTTTCTCTAGTCCACAAACCTTAACCAGTAATTTGTATGCTGAAGGATTTAGACAACGTAATTACATGCGCGCTGAGACACTTTATTTTCAAGGCTTAAAGGCTGAAGATAATCAAGACAACATTCCAATTATTGCCCCACTTATTACGTTCAATCACAAAGGTACGCCGGATGATTTTGGTGGGCAAACTACATTCGATGCTAATTTTGTCTCATTGATGCGCGAAGATGGCGTTGACCTAAATCGACTTTCATTACGTCCTGGTTGGGAAGCAAATTACGTTTCCAGTTTTGGGGAAGCCTATAAACTATCCCTAAACTTGGATACTGATCTCTACCATATCAGCAATTTCACACCCGATGGAATGGAAGAGTTCACAGGCTTCACAGGACGAGTCGTCCCCCAAGCAAAGCTTGATTGGCGCCTCCCGATGGTAAATCAATCCGGAAAATTCCATCAACTATTTGAACCAACAGCTTCACTTGTTGTTGCTCCAAATAACGTTAACCCTGATAAAATTGCCAATGAAGATAGTCAGGAATTTGAGTTCGACGAAACCAGTCTGTTCCGAAGAAGCCGCTTTACTGGTGAAGACAGAGCAGAAGGTGGAACCCATGTTGATTATGGAATGCAATGGGGGATATTTAATAATGTTGGTGGAAAAGCAACAGCATTTTTGGGGCAAAGTTATCGTTTGCATAAAGATAATACTTTTAACGAGAATTCAGGTTTGGAAAACAAATTTTCCGACTTTGTCGCCAAAGTTGAAGTTTCTCCAAACAGTTATTTAGACCTTTTGTATAGAACCCGTATTGGAAAATCGAGTGGTAATATCAAACGGAATGAAATTTCCTTTTCAGCTGGCGTCCCTCTCTTTAGAATTGCGTCTCAGTATCAGTTTTTTGAAAAACAAGAAGACAGCGAATTTAACGGGCGAGAAGACTTAAACGTATCTGTAAATTCAAAATTCGATCGGTTTTGGCAAGGTTCTATAAACTTGCAACATGATATTGAAGATGAGCAAACTCGTAATATAAGAAGCGCGCTTGTTTATGAAGATGAATGCCTTGCTTTCACAACCAGCTTCTCAAGGTCCTTTTACAAAGATAGAGAATTAAAACCCGTTGATACGTTAATGTTCAATATTTCGTTTAAAACCCTTGGTGAATTCAGATCATTTTAAAGCGACTAAATGATGAACTTAATTGGTGATTATTTTATAATATGAAAAATTCATTTCAAAAAACAATGAAATCTCTAATGGCGAGTTGCATAATTCTGTCGATAATAAACATCGCCAGTGTTCACCAAGCCTTCGCACAAAATTCTTTGCGTATTGCTGCCATTGTAAATGAATCAGCGATTTCCGCTTATGATTTAAACACCCGCATAAGGATGATCATTACACTATCTGGATTGCCTAAAACGAATGATATGATTGAACGTTTAAAAGGTGATACTCTACGTGGTTTAATAGATGAAACTCTAAAATTACAAGAAGCAGAAAAATTTAATATTTCAATATCTGATGATGAAATTTTCAACTCTATTTCACAAATCGAAAAAAGCAGAAATCTAAAACCGGGGCAATTACCCGCGTTATTAGAAAGCAATAAAATCGATATTGAATCTTTGATACTTCAAATCAAAGCCAATCTAACATGGAGCCAAACAGTTGTTCTAAAGCATAGAAACAACGTAGAGATTTCCGAAACAACGATTGATACGGAATTAAAAAAAGCAGAAGAAAAAAGGGAACTTCCAATTTTCCTTCTGTCGGAAATTGTCATCCCAACGAACAATAAAATTGAACAAGCCAAAAAACAAATTAGTAATCTATTCCAAGACTTACAAAAAGGGGCTGACTTTGGCGCCCTCGCGCGTTCATTCTCTCAATCTCCCTCTGCGTCTGGTGGTGGTGATATTGGATGGCTAAGACAAGATCAATTACCTAATAATTTAAAACCGATTGTAGCCAACATGAGACCGGGAGATTTTTCAAACCCTGTTGCTCTTCAAACCAGTTTCGTGATTATGAAATTGAGAGAATACAGAGAGAACTCTAAACCCAATCAACAAAGTCCTAAGTTAACGATCAGTCAAGTTCACTTGGCTTTGCCCGCCGACACACCACAAACAACTGTTGCCACTTATTTTGACTCAGCTAAAAAAAGTACCATGCAAGCAACAGATTGTGAATCGCTCGTTAAAAACAGTGAAGCAATCAGCTCCCCCTTAAGCGGTAGCTTGGGAACTATCGAACAATCTAAACTACCAACTCATTTGGCTGATGCTATTGGTGGACTTGCAGATAACACCCCGAGCGCCCCTATTCGTACAAACGATGGTGTAATCGTCTTAATGATTTGCGAAAGAGAAACGTCCCAAAATGATGACACTGAAATAACCAGAGAAAATATTAGAATTCAATTATTCAATGAACGCATGTCAATATATGCCCGCCAATATTTAAGAGACATTCGCCGCAATGCTTTTATTGACATCCGACTATAATGTCGTTGGCTATAATAAATGTCCCCCCAAACTACCACACATAAATCTAATATCATTCTCGGCTTAACGATGGGAGAGCCCGGTGGAATTGGTGGTGAACTGGTTCTTAAGACATGGATTGAGCGGCAACAAAATAACGTACATCCATTTTTTATTATCGATGATATTGAGCGGTTAAATTCATTGGCGGATAAATTGGGTTGGACAATAAACACTCAAGAAATAGCCGCCCCCTCTGAAACTCCATCTGTTTTCAACAATGCTCTTCCCGTTCTTCCCCTTGGTAATATTGGCGACTATGTTTTAGGGGAAGCGAATGCCTCAACGGCTAGCCATGTTTGTAAATCAATAGAAATGGCTGTTGATTTAGCCAATAGAAAATTAATACAGGGCATTATAACAAATCCAATACAAAAGAATGCACTTTATGACGCTGGCTTCAATTACCCTGGTCATACAGAGTTTATTGCTCATTTATGTAACGCGCCTAAACCGGTAATGATGTTAACCTCTCCTGAACTTCGTGTCATTCCGATCAGTATTCATGAGTCTATTGCCAAAGCAATTTCCTCTATAAATACAGAAACTATTATTCAAAAAACACGCATTGCTGTTGATAGCCTTCGCAATGACTTTGGCATTAAATCACCACGTATCGCTATGGCGGGACTGAACCCACACGCCGGAGAAAATGGATCAATGGGAGATGAGGAACTTAAAATCATCATTCCCGCTATTGAAACCCTACGTCGCGAAGGTATTAACGTAACTGATCCTGTACCACCCGACGCGCTCTTCATGGCGCGCTTACGACCCAGCTATGATGTTGCCATGTGTCATTACCATGATCAGGCGTTAATCCCCATCAAAGCCCTAGATGTTGATAGAGCCGTTAATGTTACTTTGGGACTCCCGATAATTCGAACATCTCCGGATCATGGAACAGCGCTGGATATTGCGGGCAAGGGTGTAGCAGAGCCCCATAGCTTAATTGCCGCAATACAAATGGCCCATGACATTGCTAGAAATAGAGACACCACATGAGTGACACTTTAAACACCCTCCCCCCTTTACGCGATGTCATCTCTAAGTATGATTTGCAGGCTAAGAAGTCACTGGGACAAAATTTTCTGTTGGATTTAAATTTGACCATGCGTATTGCCCGCGCGGCTGGCAAGCTCGATCATTGTGATGTTATTGAAATAGGCCCCGGCCCTGGCGGATTAACAAGAGCATTATTGGCCAACGGCGCAAAACACGTTTATGCAATAGAGCGTGACAAACGATGCATATCCGTTGCAAACGATATTGCCGAAACCGTGCCGGGTCGATTAAGTATCATTGAAGCTGACGCTCTTAATATTGACTATACCTCTCTTGGCACTTCCCCAAAGAAGATTGTTGCCAATTTGCCTTATAATATTGCAACCCCCTTATTGCTTGGATGGTTAGGAAATTTAGAAGGCATTGAATCAATGACCTTGATGTTTCAAAAAGAGGTTGCTGATCGCATAACGGCGGCGCCAAATACAAAAGCCTATGGCAGACTATCTATTATCGCTCAGTGGATGTGTGAAACTTATCTAGAATTTAATGTATCGCCAAAGGCTTTCACCCCACCACCAAAAGTAACATCGGCGATCGTAACTTTAGTACCCCGCAAAGAGCCCATAGCGGATGTAACACGCAAGTCCTTAGAGACCGTTACGGCCGCAGCCTTTGGACAACGACGTAAGATGTTACGCGTTAGCCTAAAGTCATTAAATCTTGACCTTGAAAGTTTGGATATTAATCCAACTTCACGGGCGGAAAATTTGGAAGTTTCAGAGTTTTGTAAATTAGCAAAAGCGTATGAGGAAAATAATACTCACTGACCGACGCCTAACTCACGAACAAACCCGACAAGTCCCTTTTGACGGTTTCGTTTTAAGCGTTCCGCTTCTAAAATTGCACGGGCACTGTTCACGGAGTCATCAATATCGGTATTGATGATGAGGTATTCATACGAGTCCCAATGGCTCATTTCTGAGGTTGCTTTTTCCATACGAGCTTTAACAACATCATCACTATCTTGAGCCCGTTTTTTCAAACGGCTTTCTAGCTCTTCAATAGAGGGGGGAAGAATAAAGACAGTGACCAAGTCCTCTCGGGCGTAATCTTGAATTTCCTGTGCACCTTGCCAATCGACATCAAACATCACATCACGACCTTCGGACAATGCCAGTTCGACAGGTGCTTTTGGTGTTCCATATGAATTTCCAAAAACGGTGGCATGCTCTAGAAATTCATCATTAGCAATCATCGATTGAAACTTTTCTTCGCTTACAAAAAAATAATCTTTTCCATCAACATCACCTGGTCGAGGCGCGCGCGTGGTTGCTGAAATTGACATATTTAATTCAGGGTCACTTTCCAATAACGCCCGAGCAATTGTCGATTTTCCGGCACCAGAAGGAGAGGACAGCACAAATAATAGCCCTCGACGTTTAATGGATACAGGGGATGATTGATTAGAAGTATTATTCAACGTTTTGCACCTGTTCTCGTAATTGATCAATGGTTACTTTCATTTCAAGTCCTGCTGTGGTCAATTCTGCGTCGATGGCCTTAGAGCATAAAGTATTGGCTTCGCGGTTAAACTCCTGACACAGAAAATCAAACTTACGGCCAATGACACCGCCCTCATTTAACAAATCAGTGGCGGCCTGACAATGTGCCGTCAATCGATCTAATTCTTCACGAACATCTGCTTTGGTGGCTAGAACAGCCGCTTCTTGTGCCAACCGTTCTTCTGGCAAGGCGGGGGCACTTTCCATTAGTGCCGCGACCCCTTGCTCGATACGTTGTCGCATCATCGCGGTTTGATTGCCGGCAAAAGTCATGGACTGTTCGTTGAGAGATCGAATGGTTTCTACGTGAGTAGACAGCATATCTTTCAAACGCGCCCCTTCTTCACCGCGATTGTTAGCAAGTTCAACAAGTGCTTCATCCAAGGCGTTCATTAAGACAACATCAAGGCCTGAATCTAATTTTTGGGACGCATCATCTTCATTGCTTACCGGCTCAAGCACCCCTTTGATTGAGAGCAGACCATCCACACTGGGGGGAATTGCATTAGGAACGCGCTCCAAGATACTGGGGATGGCATCAATAGCGGCATCAAGCACTGCCATGTTAACTTGATATTTCCCCTGCGAGGTTTCTTGTTTAAGGGTTAAGTTTGCAAAGAAGCTTCCCCGCTTAAAAGCGGTTTGAATTTTGCTTCGAACAACACTGTCCAAACGGTCAAACCCATTGGGTAAACGGCACCTGATATCCAACCCTTTAGAATTGACGCTTTTAATTTCCCAAGACCAGACAGCATCGTCGGCTTGACCTTCTAAACGCGAAAAGCCCGTCATTGATGATACACCCAATGAAGTCTCCATATTTAATATTACCAATCATTTAATTTCAGAATATGAGTCTATCATACAGGGCTTAATGGGGGCTGCAACTCTCAACAACGAATTCGGTAGCAAATTCCTATGTTTGGTTTTCAATCAAGCTTTCAAAAGCGTTATCATTTCTGGATTGTCCCAATCCGTGGTCCCCACAAGCCTTGCACGTTCTTGTCCCTGTTGATCGATGATAATTGTCGCTGGCAAGGCTTGTACTTAATAACCGTGTCCCCTATCACCTTAATTATCTAATGAGTAATCATTGTTATCTATTCAAATTTAAGGGATAAAGTTCCTTATGAATAAACCAGAAACACAATTTTCAATTCTCATAACGGGTGCCTCCAGTGGGATTGGGGCGGGGCTTGCTCGGCATTATGCTTCGCCTACGACAACACTATTTCTAAGCGGGCGAAATTCTGACCGTTTAAATGAAGTGATCATGGATTGCCGAAATAAGGGGGCAACGGTTGAAGGCAATATTATTGATGTTTGTGATCAAAAAGCCATGTCGGGTTGGATTCAACAATGTGATCACGTAACCCCCATTGATTTAATATTTGCGAATGCGGGTATTTCAAGCTCTAGCTCGAGCGGAAATGACGATGTCATTAGAGGTGTTTTTGAAACCAATATAACGGGTGTGCTCAATACTGTATTGCCGATCATTCCACTCATGAACAAACGAGGTAAAGGACAGATTGCCCTTATCTCATCACTGGCTGGTCTTCGGGGCATGCCATCCGCCCCGGCGTACAGTGCCAGTAAAGCCGCGGTCAAAGCTTGGGGAGAAGCCCTGAGGGGGCAATTATCACCCAAGGGTGTAAAAGTTAATGTCGTTTGCCCGGGATTTGTGGAAAGCCGGATTACGGCTGCCAACAAATTTCATATGCCCGGAATCATCAGCGCCCGAAAAGCCGCCCAAATTATTGCGCGTGGCCTCAGAAACAACCGCGGCTGTATAGCGTTTCCCTTTCCTATGTTTGCCGCTATGTGGATATTTAGTATCCTTCCCGGTTTTATTGTCGAACCGATCATTAATCGATTACCCAAAAAAGACTAAGCTCAGTTTGATTTCTGTAGTTTCCGCCATTTTCTAACATTGCGATTATGCTCGCTCAATGTCTTGGCAAAGGCATGCCCTCCCGTTCCATCAGCGACAAAATAGAAATCTTGGCTAACGGCAGGATGCATAACGGCTTTAAGAGCTTCCCGCCCGGGAGAGGCAATCGGTCCCGGTGGCAACCCCCTAATGATATAGGTATTATAGTCAGTCTTTTGTTTCAGATCGGCTTTGCTCAAAGGTCGATCAAGAACGTACATGCCTTGGGTTATGCCATAAGCAACCGTTGGGTCGGATTGCAATCGCATTTTTATGCGTAATCGATTGATAAATACAGCCGCTACATGTGCGCGTTCCTCTGGCATTCCAGTTTCTTTTTCAACAATAGAAGCCAAAACCAATGCTTGCTCTGGTGTTTTAAGGGGTAAATCGGGGGCACGTGTTTGCCATAAATCATGCAACAGTTTATTCATCCCTAATTGCATACGCCTAACGATATCTTGCCGATCTTCACCATAGGAGAAGAAGTAAGTTTCTGGTAACAAAGCCCCTTCGGGTGGGGGGGCAAAATAGATATCCCCTTTAAGGCCCTCCAGATCATTAATTTGTTCTAAGATCTGTTTGGTGGTCAGACCTTCGGCAATGGTAAAACGACGTAATACGGTTTTACCACTCTTTAAGACCGCCAACACTTCTTGTGGACTGGTATGCGCTTTAAAGGCAAATTCTCCGGCGTGAAGGTCGTTAACCGGACCGCTGTAGCGTGCACCAATTTCAAAAGCGATGGCATTTGCAATGACACCTTCTTTTTGAAGTTGTCGAGCGATGGATTTAAGCCCACTGCCCCGTTCGATAATCATGGTTACATCCGTGAATAATGCTCCCGGTGCGGTGTATTGAGATTTCACCCAATAGGCCGCGCCCCCTGCTGCTATTGAAAGTAGCAGAACGACGGCCAAAGCAATGAGGACAAGCTTACGGCCCATGGCGGCCCATGACAGCTACCCTTATCAGTCTAATGCTTTAAAGATGAGGGAGGCATTTGTTCCACCAAAACCAAATGAATTGGAAAGGGCAGCCCGAATTTTGCGTTCTTTGGGTTGGTGGGGGACCAAGTCCAGATCACAACCCTCGGACGGATTATCCAGATTCAACGTAGGAGGACAAACCCCATCGCGCATAGCAAGGATCGAATACACAGCCTCAACCGCTCCAGCAGCCCCCAACAGATGCCCAACAGCCGATTTAGTGGACGACATGGATAAATCATAAGCCGCATCACCAAACGCCCGTTTGATGGCGTTAAGCTCGATGGTATCACCGAGGGGTGTGGATGTGCCGTGGGCATTAATATAGTCGATATCTTCTGGGTTTAACTGCGCGCGCTTCATTGCCGCTTGGACACAACGATAAGCGCCATCGCCCGATTCTGCTGGGGCGGTGATATGATAAGCATCGCCCGACATGCCGTAACCGACAACTTCTGCGTAAATCGTCGCACCTCGTTTTTGAGCGTGTTCCAGTTCTTCAAGAATCAAAATACCGGCCCCTTCTCCCATGACAAAACCATCACGGTCTTGATCCCAAGGACGAGAAGCTTTTTCTGGGGTCTCATTGAATTTTGTTGATAATGCCTTAGCTTGTGCAAATCCGGCCATGCCAATACGGCAAATTGCGGACTCAGCGCCACCAGCCACCATAACATCAGCGTCATCAAGCATGATCATACGGGCTGCATCACCAATAGCGTGCGTGCCTGTGGCGCAGGCCGTCACAACGGAGTGGTTAGGCCCTTTGAAGCCCCAGCGGATAGAAATATGACCAGAGGCTAGATTGATTAAACTGGCGGGGATGAAAAAAGGTGTCAATCGACGGGGGCCAGAATTCTCAACGGTTAGCGTACCCTTAGCAATTTCTGAAAGGCCACCAATGCCTGAGCCCACCATAACACCTGTACGGCATTTGGATTCTTCATCCTCTGGCATCCACCCTGAATCTTCAACGGCTTGTTGAGCCGCAGCCATAGCATAAACGATAAAATCATCCATACGACGGCGATCTTTCACCGAAACGTAATCATCAGGGTTATAGCTACCTTCAGCCCCATCATCAGAAGGGATAATCTGTGCCGCGATTTTGGCTGGAATATCAGATACATCAAAATTTTCAATGTTATTGATACCACATTCACTGTTCAAAATTCGGCGCCAGTTCGCCTCAATACCACAACCAAGTCCATTAACGATACCTAATCCTGTAACAACAACACGTCTCATTCTAATCACCATTCTTATGTTTTACGCACATTAATATTTATAGAGTTTTAGCACACGAGCACGCCATACCCTAACACAAAACAGGCACCGCATTCACTATGTGAAGCAGTGCCTATACTGAACTATGCAGTATATAGTCCTATCATATTGTAAATGTCAGGGTGATACAAATATCACCCTGTACAAAATACGTTTGATTAGGAAATTTGTTCTGTGATCAGATCAACAGCATCTTTGATGGTGAGAATTTTCTCAGCAGCATCATCAGGGATTTCACAGCTGAATTCCTCTTCAAATGCCATAACCAATTCGACTGTATCAAGACTATCAGCGCCAAGATCGTCGATGAAGCTTGCGCCCTCGACAACTTTTGCTTCGTCTACACCAAGGTGTTCTAGAACGATTTTTTTTACGCGTTCAGCTACGTCACTCATACTTAGGATCCCTATAAATCAATGGATAAAATTTAGTTTCTGCTTAATTAGCCTTGTCCTTAATAAGTATATTAAATTCTTGGCTGCAGGGTGTCGCTTCGTAACATACTTTTTTCTGGTTGACTAGTGCTGTAAACCGCCAAATGCGCCTTATTTCGGCATATTCTAGCTTATTTGGTGGTTAATTTGTCATTAGACCATAGCCATGCCACCATTGATGTGCAAAGTCTGCCCGGTAATGTAGCCCGCTTCTTCACTGGCTAGGTAGACAACGCCTGCGGAAATATCTTCCACTTCCCCCATTCGAGCCGCTGGAATTCCGCCAGTTATGGAAGATTTTTGATCATCGGTCAGCACATCAGTCATTGCCGTAACAATGAAACCCGGCGCAACGCAATTTACAGTTATTCCCCGAGAAGCAACTTCCTGCGCCAATGCCTTTGACATGCCCACCATACCAGCTTTTGAGGCCACATAATTGACCTGACCCGCGTTCCCGGTCTGTCCAACGACAGAAGAAATATTAATGATTCGCCCCCAACGTTGCTTCATCATACCGCGCAAACTGGCCCGTGACAGTCGGAACGTTGCCGTCAAGTTAACATCAATGACGCTTTGCCAATCTTCATCTTTCATACGCATGGTCAAACCATCACGGGTAAGACCGGCGTTATTAACCAAAATATCGACACTCCCCATAGCTTCAGAAGCTGTTTTAAGCAATTCATTCGGACCTTCTGGGTCGCTGAGATTGCAGGGAGTGACATGGGTACGATCGCCTAATTCTGCAGCGAGCGCCTCAAGTGCTTCAACACGGGTTCCCGATAAAGAAACAGTGGCACCTTGTCCGTGCAAAGCACGGGCAATCGAATTTCCAATACCACCGGAAGCGCCAGTAACAAGGGCATTTTTACCTGTAAGATCGAACATTAAAACATCTCCTACTTAATTAATTGCGGCTAAAACGAGCTCAAGATCAGCCGGTGACCCTACATTCATCGAGGTCATATCACGATTGATTCGCCGTGTCAGGCCACTGAGAACCTTACCAGAACCGAGTTCAATGAGCGAATCGACTCCCTCACCACTCATCCAAGTGACACTCTCGCTCCAGCGCACCATATGTGTGACTTGCTCAACTAACATATCTTTAATTAGCCCCGGATCACTTGTGGCAGTGGCCGTTACATTCGTCACGAGCGGAACAGAAGGCGCGTTCATGGTTACCACCCCTAAAGCCTCTGCCATCACATCGGCAGCGGGTGCCATCATTGAGCAATGGAACGGCGCACTAACGGGCAACAAAATTGCCCTTTTGGCGCCTTGTTCTTTGGCAAATTCAATAGCCCGTTCAACGGCCGCGACCGCACCGCTGATGACGATCTGTCCCGGTGCATTATCATTGGCACATTGGCAAACTCCGAGAGAGGAAGCTTCTTCGGCAACACTCTTTGCGGCGTCCATATCAAGCCCTAACAGCGCTGCCATAGTCCCTTCACCAACAGGGACAGCTTGCTGCATGGCTTGCCCACGGGTTTTAAGCAGGCGCGCGGTATCGACTATTGAAAATGTCCCAACAGCCGCTAATGCGGAATACTCACCCAATGAATGCCCCGCCACAAACGTCGCTTTCTCACTCAGTTTAAATCCACCTTGGTTTTCAAGCACACGTAGGGCAGCCATACTAACGGCCATCAATGCCGGTTGGGCATTTTCCGTCAGCATCAATTCATCAGCCGGTCCCTCAAACATCAATTTTGATAATTTTTGTTCAAGAGCGTCATCGACCTCTTGCAATACATGTTTGGCTTCGGGAAAAGCATCAACGAGTTCTTTTCCCATACCGACGGCTTGGGACCCCTGTCCGGGGAATACAAATGCGCGTGTCATCGTTCTCTCTATGTTAATTCGTTAAGTAGAATGAAATAAAAGGACACCGACATCAACAAAGTGTCAAGTCGACATCCATTTTCAATTATATGAAAAATTCTTAAAAATAAAAACACCCATATATAGCCCCGTATATAATTATGCTTAATTGTATATCCATTATTTAAAACGGCTCGTTAAGTCACGTCATAATTAACTTCGTAATTTACGTCTAAATAGCTTTCCCCTACCTTGTTGGAAATGAAAAATATCAAAGGTTAATTTTTAAAAGTAGATACGTTCAATAAACCTACGAATTATTCTTTAATCTCAATCGTATTATATTGGACAAGAAAGCTTGCTCTCCCCCAATCTGTGTGTATAGTGCGCCGTTCGTTAACCCTGCCGAATGGTTCGGCTATGCCCTGGTTAGATTCCGGGGTTGAGATAATCCAAAGGGAGCATAAAATATGCCTTTCTATGAAAGCGTGTACATCGCACGGCAGGATATTTCTGCCCAACAAGTAGACGCACTTACCGAAACTGTTAAATCTATCATCACCGATCAAGGTGGTTCTGTGCTCAAAGTTGAAAGCTGGGGCTTACGCACACTTGCGTACCGTGTTAAAAAGAATCGCAAGGGTCACTATGTCCTTTTGAATATTGATGCTCCGGCGGCTGCCATCACAGAGATGGAACGTCAGATGCGTATTCACGAAGACGTTCTTCGTTATATGACAATTCGTGTTGATGAACTTGAAGAAGAGCCATCCGTAATGATGCGTTCACAAGGTTCTGATGACCGCCCTCGTCGCCGTTCATTCGATGATGGCTCCGAAACCGCGGCCGCACCTGCTGCTAAAGCTGTTGCCCCTAGCGAAGCTGAAACCTCAACAGAAGGAGCAGAAGCATGAGCCGCTCATTTTTCCGTCGTCGTAAAAGCTGTCCTTTCACTGGCCCAAATGCACCGGCTATTGATTACAAAGACACAAAACTGTTGGGTCGCTTTTTGTCCGAACGTGGCAAAATTGTCCCTAGCCGTATTACGGCCGTCTCAAACAAGAAACAACGTCGCTTGGCAACAGCCATCAAACGTGCCCGTTTCTTGGCCTTAATTCCGTACGTCGTGAAATAAGTCAGGTCGCCTATCTGACCCAAAGGTTCGAGATTCAGGATAAGTAATGCAAAAAAATATGCTCATAGCAGTTGGAAGTGGTGGATTAAGTGCCATTGCATCTCTGGCGTTCCTAAATGGAATTCCCGGCGCGCTGCTGTTTGTCTATCTTGCAACGTTACCACTTTTCTTGGTGGCCTTTAGTTTGGGAACAACGTCAGTTTCTGTCGCCTCCATTAGCGGTATTGCAACGGCGGGTCTTCTTGGTGGTTTAATAACCGCTATAGCATACACGTTATTCAATGTCGTACCGGCATGGTTTGTTTCTAAACAGAGCCTAAAATCTCAACAGCTTGAAGATGGTTCATACAATTGGTATTCGATCGGTAATGTATTGTGTTCATTAGCGATTTTATGTGCTGCATTAATGGTCATTGGGGCATTGGAATTTACCAGTGGCTCAGAACTTTCATTACAGCTAACCATCGAACAAGCCTTGCATGAAGTGTTCAACATTATGTTTCCGGCAATGAGCCAGCTTGATATGCTCAATGCCATAAACAGATTATCATCCATCTTTCCCGGTGCTATGGGTAGCTCTTGGGTGGTGATGACAATTGTTAATGCTGTTCTTGCTCAAACCATTGTGGTTCGCATGAAATGCAATATTCGCCCGACACCCAAGTTTACCTTGATGGAATTGCCTCAATGGGCAGCCTTACCCCTGATCATAACCGCTGCTGCGGCCCTTGTTCTTGGTGGTGAAGCTCGCTACATGGCGCAGAATGTTTCCATCATTCTGGCAACCCCATTTTTCTTTTTGGGTTTGTCGGTCATTCATTGGGCGGTCAGACGGGTACAATTTGCGGCAATTGTGCTTACTGTTTTCTATATCATTATGATCTCTTCCGGCTGGGCTTTAATCCTCGTCGCGGGATTAGGAATGATTGAACAATGGGCTGGTGTCAGATCACGATTTAATACCGATACGGATAAAAATTTACCTAAATCTGAGAACTCAGACGCTAACGACAATGACGGTCAATAACGTCTAAAGGAGTATAAAATGGAAGTCATTCTATTAGAACGAATTGAGAAACTAGGGCAGATGGGGGACATGGTTAGTGTCAAAACCGGTTATGCTCGAAATTATCTCTTACCCCAGAAAAAAGCTCTCCGGGCAACCGCAGAGAACAAGACACGTTTTGAAACAGAGAAATCACACCTTGAAGCAAACAACCTGAAACTTCGTGATGAAGCTCAGTCCGTTGGTGACAAGATGGAAGGCCTTTCTGTTGTTTTGGTACGCCAAGCTGGTGACGCGGGTCAACTATACGGTTCTGTCAGTGCCCGTGATATTGCGGATTCTGTCATTGCAGGTGGTTTCACCATCACCCGTAATCAGGTCGTATTAGCAAGCCCAATTAAGTCAATTGGCATACATCCAGTGCACATTACATTGCACCCGGAAGTAACCATTACCATTTCAACCAACGTAGCACGCTCTGAAGAAGAAGCCGAAGTACAGGCTAAAACAGGTGAAGCAATGAAATCATCTGACGAACTTCAGGATATTGCTGAAGCGGAAGCTGCTTCTAAAGCGGCTGTTATTGAAGCTGCGGAAGAAATCTTTGAAGAAGGTGCTGCACCGGAAACTGAAGAAGAAGCTGCTGATGACAGTGAAGCTGAAGTTGAAGCTGCTGTGGAAACAGAAGACAAAGCGTAAGCTAACTCTTTACAGCTATAAGTTATTAAAACGGTGTTCTAGAAATAGGCACCGTTTTTTTATGAAAAAATTGAAGAAATTCAGACACTATAATTCAGACAATAAAAAACCGCCCTCAGCCGAAGCTAGAGGGCGGCTTTTCAGAACTTAACGCAGCTCGTTGTTACTCAACAACAGCTAGGTTTTCGGCAGAAGATTTGCCGTTCTGACCAGGCTGAAGTTCGTAAGAAACTTTCTGACCTTCGTTTAGTGAACCCAAGCCAGCGCGTTCAACAGCAGAAATGTGAACGAAGCAATCGCTAGAACCATCTTCTGGTTCGATGAAGCCATAACCTTTAGTTGGGTTAAACCATTTTACAGTACCTGTAGCCATAATATTATATCCTCTAACAAAAGTTAGTATAGTTTGGAACCACACACCATGTGGGCTCATATTTTAAACGATCACATTGTTAGGGGAGTACTAAGCTAATCGATATACTGGTTATTTAGGAAAGCCAAAACGAATGTAAAACGCAATTAATGTTAATATACTCTTTTAAGAAGTCAATGTTTTTAATGACCTAAGCGATTTTTTTTTATCCAATACAAGTTAAATCCTCCCCCCCTTAAATCCCTTGATATGGTATTATACCGATTCTATCCCCGTTACTTTTAGTTATACACATTTCCGCAAGAAAACAGAGAGTGTATTAATACGCTTATGACAACATCAAATACACATTATGACGCTGTGAACAGCGACTATGAGGCCTCACACCAAGGTGACAATTTTGGTGAACCCTCTCGAATTGGTGGCCCCGCGTTTCGGACCCTCCCCCATAATATTGAAGCTGAACGGGGTTTGCTTGGTGCGGTCTTGGTCGACAATCGCGCCCATGAGAAAGTATCAGAATATCTGCGGCCGGAACATTTTGCCACCGGCCAGCACAGCTTAATCTTCGATGCGTGTATCAAATTGATAGAGCGGGGACAAATCGCCAACCCGATTACCCTAAAACCTTATTTTGAACAGGCTGAAACATTAACCGACGTGGGCGGCACCAATTACCTTGGTGAATTGGCTGCCAATGCAGTAACCGTCATCAATGCGGGGGAATATGGTCGGATTATTTATGATCTTCACCTAAAACGTGAATTGATCTCTATTGGCCAGGATATTGTCGAGCAAGCCTTTGGCGGTGAAGTCGATGAAATCGCCACCAGTCAAATAGAGGAAGCCGAGAAGAGCCTTTATGATCTGGCCTCTACTGGAAATTACGAAGGAGGCTTCCAATCATTTAAAGAAGCCGTCGTAAAAACAATTGAGCTCGCAGAAGCCGCCCATAAACGCGATGGTGCTTTATCAGGCTGTACAACGGGTATGCGTGATTTAGATAAATTGTTGGGTGGTCTGCACAAATCGGATTTGTTGATCTTGGCAGCCCGGCCCGCCATGGGAAAGACGGCCTTAGCGACGAACATCGCTTTTAATGCAGCAAAAACCTATATGGATAGCGAAGGAAAAGAAGGGGCTGTTGTTGGCTTCTTCTCGCTCGAAATGTCGGCTGAACAGCTCGCCAGTCGTATTTTGTCTGAACAAGCAGAAATTTCTGCTGATAAAATGCGTAAAGGTGAAGTTCCCGCTGAACAGTTTTTGCGTCTTTCTGCAGCTGCGCAAACCTTGCACACCTTACCGATCTTTATTGATGATACGCCGGCTTTGACCGTCAGCGCCCTTCGCACACGAGCCCGGCGTTTAAAGCGGCAAAATAATTTAGGTCTGATTATTGTTGATTACTTGCAACTACTCCAAGGTTCCAGTAAATCCCGCTCTGATGGACGTGTTCAAGAAGTTTCAGAAATTACCCGTGGACTTAAGACCTTAGCCAAAGAATTAGATGTTCCGGTAGTCGCCTTATCCCAGCTATCTCGCCAAGTTGAAAACCGTGATGATAAACGCCCTCAACTGGCTGATTTACGTGAATCAGGTTCCATTGAGCAAGATGCTGATATTGTAATGTTCATTTACCGTGAAGAATATTATCTGGAAAAACTAAAACCAAAAGATACCCATGATAAGTACGCAGAAGAAATTGCTCGGTGGGAAGACCGCATGGATAAATGTCGCTCACAAGCTGATGTGATTGTCGCAAAACAACGTCACGGCCCTGTTGGCACGGTTGCCCTGCATTTTCTTGGCGAATTCACCAGATTCTCTGATCTGGATTTGCATCACATACCCTACCAAGATCAACATTAGGAACAGGGTATCTAATGAGCTCATTCGATTTTGATCAATGGCCCAATGGCAGTGGCCGATTACTGATTGATTTGGATGCCATTGCATCAAATTATCGAACCTTACGGAATCAACTAGGTTCTGTTGCCTGTGGTGCTTGCGTAAAAGCGGACAGTTACGGTCTCGGAATGCTAAAGGTTGCCCCGGTTCTGGCACGTGAGGGCTGCGAGGATTTTTTCTTTTCCTTCTTAGAGAGAGCTGTACGTTTGCGGGCAAAGTTACCCAATGTGCGCATTCATATATTTACCGGGCTTGCCGCTGGAAAACCTTCTGACTTTGTCGAGCATAATCTGATCCCGGTTTTAAATTCATTGGATGATATCAAACTATGGTCTGATTTTTGTAGCAAATCTGGCGTTGCTCATCGCGCTGATATTCACATCGATACAGGTATGCTACGGTTAGGGTTAACCCCAAGTGATGTTGTTACGGTGATGAATAATCCTTCCTTAGTCAGCGGACTTAATATTGATTTGGTTATGTCACATCTAGCGTGCGCAGACGACGCCATGAGCCCCATGAATGGGCAACAGCTTTCAGACTTTAGCAAATCCTGTGACGTATTTGCGGCAAAACGCCTCAGTTTAGCGAATTCCAGCGGTATATTTATCAACCCGGACTACCACTTTAATTTGGCCCGCCCAGGCGCCGCTTTGTATGGAATAAATCCAACACCGGACAAGCCCTCGCCTCTTAAACAAGTGGTACAATTACAAGGTAAAATCTTGCAAGTGCGCTGCGTTGACACCCCACAAAGCGTTGGTTATGGTGCATCCCACATCATTAGCGAGCCTGGACGAATAGCAACGGTTGGTGTTGGTTACGCCGATGGATATCTACGTCATTTAAGCGGTAATGCAACAGTCTATCTCGGTGATATTGCGGTGCCTGTCATTGGGCGCGTTTCAATGGACTTTATCACAATTGATATATCCTCCGTTCCGGCTCAATTTGGGCATCTATGTGAACCGGGAATGGCTGTTGATTTAATCGGTCCCCACCATGATGTGGATGCATTGGCAACACAAGCTGGTACAATAGGGTATGAAATACTAACCTCCCTCGGGAATCGCTTCCATCGCCGTTATTTAGGTGGTAATGGTTAAAAAATGGATCACGATAAAATCAGAGGCGCAATCAGAGCATGAATTTTCTACAGCCAATCGGGCGTGTGCTCTTGCACTTTTTGGCAACTGTCGGCCGCCTTACTCAATTTACCATAAGCAGCGTTTCCCATTGCTTTAGACCGCCTTTTTATCCTCGCATCATTATCCGACAAATGGTTGAAATTGGGTATTATTCTCTACCCGTCGTTGGCTTAACAGGTGTTTTTGCCGGAATGGTATTGGCCCTTCAAAGTTACACAGGATTTTCTCGCTTTGGTGCCGAGGGCGCCATTGCCAAGGTGGTTGTCCTATCCATCACCCGTGAACTTGGTCCTGTGTTGGCCGGTCTGATGGTAGCGGGCCGTATTGGTGCCTCTATGGCAGCAGAAACCGGTACCATGCGGGTCACAGAACAAATTGACGCGCTAACCACTCTAAGCACAAACCCCATGAAATACCTTGTCGCTCCACGCTTAATCGCTGGTATCACCATGATGCCCCTATTGGTTCTGGTCGCTGACATCATCGGGGTCTTTGGTGGTTATATTGTGGCTGTCTATAAACTAGGGTTTAACCCTTCTATTTACCTACAAAACACTTGGAATTTTGTAGAGTTTCATGACGTGTTCTCGGGTCTTGTTAAGGCTTCTGTTTTTGGCTTCATTATCACCTTAATGGGCTGTTACCATGGCTACAATTCCAAAGGTGGCGCACAAGGCGTTGGTGCGGCAACCACGAATGCCGTTGTATCGGCCGCCATCATGATTCTCTGTTTCGATTACATCCTTACTGAAATGTTCTTTGCAAAATGAGTGATCAATTAACACCGCTTAAAATTGAAGTACGAGGTCTTAAAAAGTCCTTTGGGTCCAAAGTTGTTCTCGATGGTATTGATCTTGATGTTGGGCGGGGCGAGTCCGTTGTTGTGATCGGTGGATCGGGAACGGGTAAATCTGTTTTATTAAAATGCATTCTGGGCTTATTGAATGCTGATTCAGGTTCCATTAAAATCGATGGCGAAGAAATCATTGGTATTAATACCAAGGGCCGTGAACGCATCAATAAAAAATTTGGCATGCTGTTTCAAGGCGGCGCGCTGTTTGATAGCTTACCTATCTGGGAGAATGTGACCTTTGGGTTGCTTGCTGAAAAACGTGTAAACCGCACGGAGGCCCACGACTTTGCGATTCAAAAGTTAGCCCAAGTCGGTATGTCTGCCGATGTTGCAGATCTGCTGCCCTCTGAGCTATCCGGCGGCATGCAAAAACGCGTTGCCCTTGCCCGCGCGATTGCTTCCGACCCGGAGATTATCTTCTTTGATGAACCGACGACCGGACTTGATCCGATTATGGCCGATGTGATCAATGATTTGATTGTCAAAACAACCAATGAAGTTGGTGCAACGGGTCTGAGCATTACACATGATATGGCCAGTGCAACAAAAATTGGTGACCGAATTGCCATGCTTTATCAGGGCAAAATCGTTTGGGATGGCCCCGCTTCTAAGGTGAACCAGTCAGGCAATGAATTCGTCGATCAATTCGTTAACGGCAGAGCCGAAGGCCCCATTAAAATGGCCGTTCACGCTTAAACCCTATTAATATACGAGGCAGGAGTTAAATAACCCGTGGCGCGTCAATCAACTTTATACACGTGTCAGGAATGTGGAGCCAGCCACTCTAAGTGGAATGGCCAATGTTCCGACTGTAATGCCTGGAACTCTCTCATTGAAGAAGCCCCCAAGCAAGCGACCCCTAAAGGATTGACCCCACGCAAGGGAAACACGATTAACTTTGTTGGCTTAACGGGCACCACCCCTAAAGCCCCTCGGCTTGTCAGCGAAATCAATGAATTCGACCGCGTGTCCGGTGGTGGATTGGTGGCAGGTTCGGCCCTTCTTATCGGTGGTGACCCCGGTGTGGGTAAATCAACTTTAATGATGCAAGTAGCGGCGGCCATTTCTAAAAAAACCTCTTGCGCGTATATCTCTGGCGAAGAGGCAATTGATCAGCTTCGCATGCGTGCTGAACGCCTTGGGGTGGCTGGAACCTCGGTTCAGCTTGCCGCAGCAACATCCGTTCGTGATATCATCACCACCCTTGAAGACCCAAAAGGACCGCGCGTTGTAATCATCGATTCAATCCAGACCATGTACGTTGATAACGTGGACTCATCCCCCGGTTCCGTGACACAAGTGCGAACCTCGGCGATGGAATTAATTCGTTTGGCTAAGACTCAAGGCTTTTGCATTATTCTAGTCGGGCATGTCACCAAAGAAGGGGCGATTGCCGGCCCCCGTATTTTGGAACATATGGTCGATACCGTGCTTTATTTCGAAGGCGAGCGAAGCCACCAATTTAGAATTCTTCGATCCGTCAAAAATCGTTACGGCGCAACTGATGAAATTGGCGTTTTTGAGATGGCGGGTACGGGATTGATTGAAGTTTCTAATCCGTCAGAACTTTTTCTGGCTGACCATGATGATAGCACCAGTGGTGCCGCGGTCTTTGCCGGTGTCGAAGGCACCCGTCCGTTATTGGTCGAAATTCAATCCTTAATCGCCCATTCACAACTTGCAACCCCGCGCCGTGCCGTGGTGGGCTGGGATAACAATCGTCTTGCCATGCTGATGGCTGTCTTGGATACCCGGTGTGGTCTTGCCATGGGCGGGGCCGATGTTTACCTCAGTGTTGCAGGAGGCTTGCGCATACAAGAACCAGCAGCAGATTTAGCCGTGGCGGCAGCCTTGATTTCCTCTCTCAGCGGCATTCCCATACCGCCCGGAACTGCTTTTTTTGGTGAAGTCGGGCTTTCAGGTGAAATAAGGCCTGTTACCCACAGCGATGTCAGGTTAAAAGAAGCTGAAAAACTTGGATTTAAATCTGTCGTCATGCCACCCAGACGCAAGCGTGGTAAAAAAGACATACCGACCACATCATTAGATGTGATTGAAATTAACCATCTGGCCGATATGGTCGCCAGATACGGCTCCGCTGAGATGGGGGTGCCCAAAGCGCCTCAATCAAAGGAATAGCCTGAGAAGATAAATAGGAAGAAGCGACCGGTGGAAAACCTGGAAAGCCTACCCATAAACGCTATTGATATCGGGGTGATTATCATCATTCTGATATCGGCGGTATTGGCGTATGCCCGTGGGTTCATTCATGAAGTCCTCTCGATCGGCGGATGGTTGGGGGCCGCACTTGCGACGGTCTTCTTTTATCCTTATGTGCAACCTTATGCACGCGAGCATATCCCCGTTGAACTGGCGGCGGACCTCGCCACGGGAGCCGCGATTTTTGTCATAACTTTGGTCGTCTTATCAATCACCACACGCGCCATCAGTTCCCGTGTGAAAGATAGCGCCCTTAATGTACTCGATCGATCTTTGGGATTTTTGTTTGGTATCGCCAGAGGGGCGTTGGTCGTATGCGTACTCTATTTAGGCTTGGTCTTTTTAATCCCGGAAAAAGAACAGCCAGAATGGATCACATCCGCACGAACCATGCCCTTGATTATCCGGGGATCAGGAATGGTGGTACAGTTAATACCCGATAATACAGATCTTGATTTAGATATAGAAATCCCCGAAATAGATAAAAATCAGGCGGCACAGGATTTATTAAAACTTGTAGCGCCAAAAACGGAAGCTAACGTTGATGGTGACGTTGATGGATATAGCACCGAACAACGTGATGATATGGAACGTTTAATTGAAAGCCAGTAAATTATTTCACCCCTTTACCCGGACCAGTATTGCCAAGCTGGATCAAAGCCATGGACACCCCAAATAGAATGTCAGACCAATTTCCCGCCATACCAGAACTATCCATAGATGACGATGCATTCCATGATGAATGTGGTATCTTTGGTATCTATAATCACAGTGATTCAGCTGCCCACACAGCCCTAGGTCTTCACGCTCTTCAACACCGTGGACAAGAAGCCGCTGGGATTGTCAGCACCGATGGTGATCATTTCCATACCCATAAAGCGCTGGGTTTGGTTGGTGATAATTTCAACTCTCAGGATGTGATCAACACCCTACCCGGCACAAAAGCCATTGGCCATGTGCGATATTCAACATCGGGCGAGACCATGTTGCGTAATGTTCAACCGATGTTTGCTGAATTTAAATTCGGTGGATTATCAATCGCCCACAATGGCAACCTGACGAATGCCAATACTTTGCGACGTAAATTAGTTGATAATGGCTCGATCTTCCAATCCACAAGTGACACGGAAACGATCATCCATCTTATTGCAACAAGCCGTCAAACCACTGTTGTCGACCGTATGGTTGATGCGTTACGACAAGTTGTCGGGGCCTACTCGCTCGTCTTGTTAACCAGTAAAAAATTAATCGGAGTTCGTGACCCCAATGGAGTTCGCCCGCTTATTCTGGGCCAACTTGGTGAGTCGTGGATTTTAACATCAGAGTCTTGCGCGCTCGATATCATTGGTGCGGATTTTGTTCGTGATGTTGAACCCGGCGAAGTTATCATTATCGATGAAGGCGGCTTACAAAGCATCAAACCGTTCCCAGATGCCCTGCCCCGGTTTTGTATTTTTGAATATGTTTATTTTGCCCGACCAGACACGATCATCAATGATCGAAGTGTCTATAACGTGCGTAAAAAAATTGGCGCTGTGTTATCACAAGAATGTAAGGTTGAAACCGATGTGATCGTGCCTGTGCCAGATTCCGGCGTCCCCTCGGCAATTGGTTTCGCCGAGGATTCAGGCATCCCATTTGATCTCGGTATCATCCGCAATCATTACGTTGGACGCACATTTATTGAACCCAGCGATCAAATTCGCCACCTAGGTGTGCGGCTAAAACACAATGCAAACCCAGCGGTTATTAAAGGAAAGCGCGTTATGTTGGTGGATGATTCAATCGTTCGCGGCACAACCTCAACCAAGATCGTCACCATGGTTCGAAACGCCGGTGCCACCGAAGTCCATATGTGTATTGCCAGCCCGCCAACCAAGAACTCTTGTTTCTACGGCATTGATACACCGCAAGGATCGGAATTGATGGCCAACAAACATGACCTTGAAGAAATGCGCAAGATCATTGGCGTTGATAGCCTGACCTTTATTTCTCTCGATGGACTTTATAAAGCCGTTGGCGAAAAGGACGGTCGAGACAATGATAACCGCCGTTTTTGTGATGCATGTTTCAGTGGCGATTATGATATTGAATTAACCGATCTGGATAGTGGTAATGTTGATCAGTTATCACTTCTAATAGGGCAGGATTAGACTCTCGATGACTGACACCGTATTAAAAGATCGAATTGCTGTGATTACGGGTGGTTCACGCGGTATTGGACGTGCTTGTGCACTGGAGTTTGCGAAAGTCGGCGCCCACTGTGTTTTAATCGCTAAAACAACCGGGGGGCTAGAAGAAGTAGACGATCAAATTCAAGCTCTGGGGGGGAGTGCGACACTTGTCCCGATGGATTTAACCGATTACCCAGCTATCGACCGTCTTGGGGCTAGTTTGTATGAGCGTTATGGCAAGCTTGATGTTTTTGTTGGCAATGCAGCGATCCTCGGCAAACTGAGCCCAATGGGTCATATTGACCCTAAAAGTTGGGACGAGGTAATGGCGGTTAACGTGACGGCAAATTGGCGTTTGCTTCGAAGTTTTGACCCCCTACTGAAATTATCAGATGCGGGCCGGGTGGTAATGCTCACATCAAGCGTTGGACATATACCTCACGCCTATTGGGGGGCTTACGCCGCCAGTAAAGCGGCTTTGGAAAATATGACAATGACCTACGCCGAAGAAGTTCTAAAAACTCCCATTAAAGTAAATATCATTAATCCCGGTGCTACCCGAACACGGATGCGCGCAGAGGCTTACCCTGGTGAAAAGCCTGAAGATCTAAAAACACCCGATGTCGTTGCCCGCGAGATATTAAAACTTTGTCTGCCGACATGTGAGAAACATGGTGAATTAATCACCGTATCCTAAAGGACTTATCCCCCATGAGCACCATCCCGTTTATCTCACCTGAAGATGTTGAACAGAATTTAACGTGGATTGATGTTGTCGACGCGCTGGATAATGGCCACCAAAAATCACGAGCAGAGATAGCCGATCAGCTTTTAAAAAATGGCAACAACAGCATGCTCAATCGAGCGGCTTGGATACCGGGACTGGGGCTGGCGCTTAAGACAGTAACAATTTTTCCCGACAATCCCGAACGAACACCGCCCTTACCAAGTGTCAACGGTGCTGTCATTTTATACAATGGCGATAACGGTACGATCTCGGCTATTATCGATGGCATCTTGGTGACTAAATGGAAAACCGCGGGGGACTCCATGCTGGGTGCAAGGTATCTTGCAAGGCCAGATTCCAAGAATATCCTTATTATCGGGTCGGGGGCTGTAGCGCGCTCATTGGTTGGCGCCTATAACGCGCTCTATCCAAATCTTGATCAGATATCAGTTTGGAGCCGCAATCCACTCAACGCAGAACAATTTGCCCACGATATTGAACTATCCGGTTATTGCGTGAAGCCTGTCAGCGATCTAGAGCACGCTGTATCTCACGCTGATATTATCTCCACGGCGACCTTGGCAACGTCCCCTATTCTAACAGGTGAATGGATACAACCGGGAACCCATATAGACCTTATCGGGGCTTTCAGGCCAGATATGCGTGAAGCAGATGATGCAACATTATTGAAAGCAAAGATCTTTGTGGATTCACGGCAAACCACAATTGGTCATATTGGTGAACTAATCATACCAATGTCCTCGGGGGTTATATCAGAGAATGACATTCTGGCTGACTTCTATGATCTTTGTAATGGTGCAGAAGGTCGCACGTCAGATGATGACATCACAGTGTTTAAAAACGGTGGTGGCGCCCACCTAGATACCATGACAGCGCACCTAATTTGGTCAAAATACGCAAGCGCCCACCAAACTGATGTTTGATCAGCAAGTAACGTTTTTATACACCAAAGATTTGGATCAGAGTGCCAATTTTTATGGCAACGTTCTTAAGCTTCCTTTGGTTCTGGATCAAGGAAGCTGCCGTATTTATCAATCTCATCCGACCGGGTTTATTGGTATTTGCACCTGTAGCGAGCAACGCCCCGTTAGCCCAGATGGTATGATTATTACTTTTGTTAGCGATGATGTGAATGGTTGGTATGATAAATTAGTTGCCCGTGGTGTGACCTTTGAGAAGCCCCCAGAGGAAAACCCGGCCTTTAATATTTATCATTGTTTTTTGCGCGATCCAGATGGGTACCTGCTAGAAATCCAGCAATTCAAAGACCCGGCTTGGCCCACGAAGGGCTAATATCATTTGCGAGCTTTGGATTTTGCGATCCGGATAGCGGCCATAATCAACCAAATTGGAATGACCACCACCGCCCCCAGCAAAATGTAAGGAACAGTCCACTCAATAAAGCTGGCAACCAAATCAAAGATACTTTGTACCGTCTCGCCTAAACCTTCTAACAAAGCCTTTGGTTGAATATCAAACGCGGCCAGCAATAATCCAATGACCAATGACCAAACAACGACTTTGATAATGGTACTCGTAATATTTTGCGGCATAACGCTCTCCGGTTATCTTAGATCAATCAGGCTCGTATAAGGGGCCGTGACAAACAAGTTGGTCCCCCTAATCCTTTTAAACTGATTTCGTCAGCTTTATATTCATGGACAGTAACACCCGTGTCTTCCAACCGTTTCCGGGTGATCGGGTTGCCCGCTATCATAATGACTTCACGGGGGCGTATTGCCAATACATTACACCCCATAGAATAAAATTCCTCATCGGGAACTTCGACCAATTCCATGCCACGATCCATCAACCAAGTTCTGAACTTGGACGGCATGGGTTTTGAATAAACAACCGCTAAATCTTTATCAAGAGGGCTGATCATGGACATCAAATGAAACACATCTGACGGTCCATCCCAATGGGGTAATGGAACAACGATAAAATCATCAACACTGTCCCCTAAATAATCACGCAGTTGGGCAATGCCACTGGCGTTGGAGCGATACCCTTCTCCCACGACGACAGTTCTGTGATCAAGCCAAACGATATCCCCGCCTTCAAGACGACCATCGCCTTTGATAAATCCTTTGACGGGAATTCCATTGTCTTCAAGATACTCCGCCATTGCAACGGGCTCATCCGCGCGCGCGGGCTTACCCATATTACAAAGCACCACACCACCGGGTACAGGGAATGCCGCATCGCGTACATAAATACAATCAAGGCTCAAATTATCATCCGCCGGAAGATAGTGGACTTTACAACCAACCTGTTCGATCAAGGATGCAAATGCATCGTATTCGCTGTCTGCCTCTAGGCTATTGGGTTGGGATATATAATTCAAATCTTTCCATTGTGCATTGATACGCACAGAGGATCCGAATGAATCTTTAGAATGGCGCAAAAGAACGGAGCGAATTTCGCCAAATTCATTTGCATGATCATTTTTAAATGTATTTTTCATGAAGGTTTTATATCAGCAAAAATCATGCCTTCAAGACATGATTTCTGGGAGAGAGGTTTATATAGAAGTTTGAGGCAAACAGACGGTTAACATCTAATATGGGGGGAGGAGATGTTAACCGCCTGTTTTTAATAAGCTTGTATGTCCAGATACAAACTAAATTCATTTAATGTAGGGAAGACATAAAATGAAAAGCCACATAAATATATACGCAACGACCATGCCAAGTATTCAGGCAGGTGTTTTTATGGAATTCAGGTGAAAATTGAGATAAATTACCACTTATCTCTTTTTATTATCAGAACGGTTCTCATATTGGGAAATTTTTCGAGACAACAAAAGGGTTAATTAGCTCAGGATTTTAGTATTTACCCAATTTCGGATCTCTAAAGTTCTAATTTCATCATCTAAAACGTCGTTATCAATAGATAGCTTCCATGCTAGGTCAAACTTTGAATGATCTTTTCCAAGGTCTTCCATCATTTTTGCGTGGGAATGAACGTCTGCAATATCTGTATTGAAACCACCTTCAACCATCATTTCATCATACATAACGGCCAATCGTCCCATATGGTGTAGATCGAATTCTGGGTGGTATTGCACCCCCCAAACGTCTGACTTACCGGAAGTAAATGAGATAGCCTGAACGTAACTATGATTATTAGAGGCCAGAACCGTTGCCCCATCAGGAATAGTGGTTACTTCGTCAAGGTGGATACAAGGCGTATCAAAGACGGTTGATTTACCGGCGTACATGGGATGGGATTGACCGGCACTGTTTAAAAGAACTTTACGGGCTATACTTAATTCCCGTCCTAAAGGCGATTTTGAAACCACACCACCAGCAGCGATCACGGCAATCTGCATCCCCCAACAACTACCAAGGACTGGAATACCGTATTCAAAAACAGTTCGAAAGAATTCAATTTGGTGGGTAACAGCAGGATCATCATCATAAGCATGTAATCCTGATCCCCCAAGGACAACGCCGTCATAGACCCGCAAATCTTCGCCAGAGGGCAATTCACAATCCACATCGGCCCCAAAGAATTTATCATATTCAAGTTCGGGACAGACAAGTTTTAAAGAGTGGGCATACCGATCCGAAGCAGACAATGCACCATGCGCTACAGCACGATCACAATTTTCTCTTAGGTTTCCTTCAAACAGTAGAATTCGAGGGGATTTTGACATTTCGACCTAGACCTTAGAATTAAATAAAAATTAAACAAATTATCAATTCCTTCTTACATATCCTTCCGTAAAGCATCCAGCAAACAACAATTAACCCGTTTCTTGATATTTTTTAAGAATGTGTGATGACGGTTAAAAAGGTAATCCGCGTTCCAGAATTTCTTTGGCTTTTGAGCGCTGGCTATCGTTCATCGTCTTATTTATACGAGCCAAAGCCTCCTGCGGGTCATTTCCAGGTGCAATTTCCATCGCTTCGCTGCGTTGCTTATTCGAGAGCGTATACCAAACAAAGGACTGAATTAAATCCAACTTACCGCCCCACCCCGTTTCAAACATTCTTCCGGCCATGAATTGTGCGGCAGCATGCCCCCCTTGAGCTGAGCGTTTAAACCAGACAACAGCCTCGTTCGGATCATGGCCTACCCCAACACCTGTATTGTACAAACGACCCAGCGCGTATTGCGCATCTTCATTGTTTCCGATGGTTGCTGATCTTCGATACCACAATACAGCGGTCTTATAGTTGCGATCTATTCCTGAACCCGTTTCTAGCATACTAGCGAAGTAGTACTGAGCTTTTACATGGCCACTACGGGCAGCTCGTTCCATCCAAGTGGCAGCAAGTTTCTGATCCGTTAGGATAGAATGACGCGCAAATTCGAATTGGGATTGGATATTACCATCAATGGCTTCTGAATTTAACCGAGCAATCAATTGTGCTTGCTCGGCTTTTTCAAGGCTCTCTTTGTCCTGCCCCAAATCACCAAGGTATTCATACCCTGCCCAAGCAGAAGCCATAATACCGATTAGGATAATAAAATTAAAAAACCGCATGTGTCAGTCTATAACATCATGAGACAATAATCATGAAATTGCTCAATATTAATTACAGGGATTAATAAGAGGGAACTTATTGCGGGGATGTATATCCACCCGGTTGAATAATTTGATCGGGTGATCGACTGGGGTCTGGTGTTGTATAACACGATACATTCGCCAATGTTTTATAACAATAAAGCGTAGGCTCGACGTGTTGAACTTCATCTTCAACACAATAGGTCAAGCCGTCCGCGGTCCGAGTTGACAAACATTCTTTACCACTCATGTAGGATACCACATGATCACTAACGGTTTTACCTGATACCGCAGATGATATCCCTTCAGCCGCAAATATCCCATAACAACCACTCAATGAGAACAATAAGAGACTCCAGAGAACAAAACGCGTCAAACGGGGGAATGCAATGTACATAATTGAACCATAAACTTGTGAATATAACGAGATACATACATTACCAATTTTATGGTTAAATAATCATTAACAATTCGGCCTGATCGTTTACTCTTGGGCTTAGTCCTCTCGAAAATACATAGGAAATCTTATTTATTAAGTAAATCAAACTGAATAAGGGCAATTTATGGCAAATACACCTCTATTTTTGCTTAAATACATCACTACAGGTTTGCGTTCTTGCAATGAAGTCATTAGTTTAGCGTCAATTGAGCCTTAATTTTAGGCGTTCCAGAAACCATGAATACTGCGGAGTTTTAAGTGGCTAATAAGTCCGATAAAAATGATACAGGTCTGCTTCGAGAAATTGATGAAGAGCTGCGCCAAGAGCACTATGAAGTTCTTTGGAAACGTTATGGTTCCTATTTAATTGCTGCGGCCGTTATGCTCGTAGTTGGTGTAGCGGGCTATAAAGGCTGGCAGAACTATGACTATAATCAACGCAGTGAAGCTGGAACTCAGTTCTATGCGGCTACATCGTTGGTTAAGCAAGGTAATATGGATCAAGCTTTTGAAGCCTTCAATGAAATTTCAAAAGACTCACCTGAGGGTTATCAGGCTCTTGCGAGTTTCAGAGCCGCTGGCGTTCTATCGAACCAAGGCGACTTAAGTGCAGCAGCCCTAGCATATAATGATATTGCGTCAAAAGCAGCTAACCCAAAAGACCTTCGAGATTTAGCTACGCTTCTTTCTGTTGTTAATAGCCTTGATAGCGGGTCACCTGAAAGCTTAAGCGCTAAATTGGCCCCGTTAACCGTCATTGATAGTGCTTGGCGTTTTTCTGCTTTAGAATTAAGCGCCGTTCTTGCTTTACGTAAAGGCGATGAGCAAGGAGCCATTGATACGCTGACACAATTATCTGCGGACCCATCAAGCCCAGCTGGTGTTCGTAAACGATCTGACGAAATCCTTGCATCTTTGAATGCACAACAATAACAAAGCCATTAATATATACTTTATTAATATACTTTGAGGCATCAAGTTTAAGGAGATCCCCAATCATGGTGCGTAAATTCTTATCTGCACTGTCTCTGAGTGCTCAGGCTCTGCTGGTTATAACATTCCTTAGCGGATGCGATATGTTTATTACCGAAAGCGAGGCACGCTTACCGGGTGAACGTATTTCTGTATTATTAGATAGTCGTTCTATCAATGCAGACCAAAGCCTTCTAGGTGAAGTCATTTTACTACCCGCCCCTGAAGCCAATTCTGAATGGCCTCAATCGGGTGGTTATCCAAATCATGCTATGCATCATATCGCTATTGGAGATAATATCACGTCTCTTTGGAAAGCTGATTTTGGTTCTGGCGCAACAGATGAAACTCGGTTGGTTAGCCCCCCTGTTATAGCGGGTGGCGTGGCTTTTGCTATTGATACGAATTCAACCGTGACCGCCTTAAATGCACAAACGGGCAAAGAAATCTGGTCTAACCACTTACCCCCAGAGTCAGAAGAAGACGATGGTCATATTTCTGGTGGATTGGCATTTTATCGTAATCGATTGTATGTCACCACAGGATTTGGTGATGTCATCAGTCTGGATGCGACAAGTGGTGTGGAAATTTGGCGAGAATACATTCGTTCTCCCATGCGTTCAGCGCCATCCGTGCGAAGTGGACGGGTCTTTGTCTTGACCATCGATAATAGAATTTTGGCGCTTAATGCTGATAATGGTGCATTGCTGTGGGAGCATGAAGGCGTTGGTAACACCGCTAGCTTGCTTGGTGGCGCAAGTCCAGCTGTTGAAGGCGGAACCGTCGTCGTCCCTTATTCCTCTGGTGAAATCATCGCCCACGATCTAGATACGGGGCGGATGATTTGGTCAGACTCACTCACCTCAAACCGTCGAACAGATTCAGTTTCATCCCTTGCTCATATCAGAGGGAACCCGGTTATTGATCGTGGCCGTGTATTGGCCATCAGTCACGCTGGTATCATGGCCTCTATTGATTTGAAGACCGGGGATCGCATTTGGGATGTTGAAATAGGCGGTATCGGTAGCCCTTGGGTTGCCGGCGATTATATTTATCTATTGTCCAATGAAGCAGAAATAGTCTGTATTTCAAGAAATGACGGACGCATTCATTGGGTGAGTAGCCTGCCACAGTATGAAGATGTTGATGACAAAGAAGGTCTGATCATCTGGAGCGGCCCGGTGCTAGCCAGTGATAGATTATTAATTACAGGGTCCCATGGTGAAGCTTGGGCTGTATCACCCTACACAGGTGATCTATTGGGCCGTATAGAATTACCAGACGGTATTTCTGTTCCACCCGTCATTGCCGATGGCACTGTTTATTTTCTTGCCGATAACGCCTCAATAGTAGCTTACAAATGACATTCAGAGTAGCCATTATTGGCCGCCCCAATGTGGGCAAATCAACGTTTTTCAATCGATTGGTTGGCAAAAGAATTGCCATTGTCGATGACACCCCCGGCGTCACCAGAGACCGCCGGGAAGCGCAAGGCAGTGTGGGTGATCTCGACTTCACAGTTTTTGATACCGCCGGCCTAGAGACCGCCAAAGAAGGTTTAGAAAGCCGCATGCACAAACAAACGGAACAGGCACTTGATGATGCTGATGTTGCGTTGTTTATGATTGATGCAAGGGTCGGTGTTACCCCCTTGGATAAACATTTTGCGGATATTTTACGCTCACATTCCACGCCTGTATTCCTGATCGCCAATAAATGTGAAGGCCGCGCCGCTCAACCGGGCGTGATGGAATCGTTCGGATTAGGGCTAGGTGACCCCACACCAATTTCGGCAGAACACGGCGAAGGCATGGCCGATATTTATTCTATCTTGCTTCCTTTTGAAAATATTGAAGAAGAAGATGAGACCGTAGATGAGGACGAACTAACCTTCGATACAACCGGACTAACCGAAGAAGAAATTGAAGCAAAGCAGGCAGAGATCGACGCTATTGAGGACGAGGCTATCAAAGCTTCGCCGCTCTCTCTTGCTATTGTTGGAAGACCAAATGTTGGCAAATCAACACTGGTCAACCGAATGCTTGGAGAAGACAGAGTCCTAACAGGACCCGAAGCCGGTATCACGCGTGATTCAATTTCCTCAGCTTGGACCTGGAAAGATCGTGCCATTAAACTGGTCGATACAGCAGGCCTTCGTCGTAGAGCCAGAGTCACAGATAAAATTGAGCACTTATCAATTCTCGACACCATGCGCACCATTCAATTTGCCCAGGTTGTCGTCCTTGTATTGGACGCACAGGAAGGCATCGAAAAACAGGACTTGGTCATTGCTGGTAAAGTTATTGATGAAGGACGTGCATTGGTCATCGCCATTAATAAATGGGATACGGTTAAAGATAAGGCCATGGCTCTTAAGCAGGTTGAAGACCGCTTGCAAACATCACTGACACAAGTACGCGGCATTCCCATAGTGACGTTTTCCGCCTTAACGGGCAAAGGCCTTGATCGCTTAATGCCGACAGTCTTCAAGATGTTTGATATCTGGAATATTCGTATCTCTACGGGCAGATTGAACAAATGGTTATCGTGGATGACAGATGCCCATACACCACCCGCAGTCAATGGTCGTCATATCCGCCTTCGTTATATTACCCAAGCCAAAACCAGACCCCCGACGTTTGCAATATTCTCAAGTCGCGCAGACAAACTACCCACTTCCTATACTCGGTATTTGGTAAATGGGTTGAGATCAAACTTTAACCTTGATGGTATCCCTATTCGCTTGAACATGCGCAAAGGCGATAATCCTTACGCTAAGCATAAAAGGTAAATCACCGTTTATACGGACAATGAATTCTTATCATTATGGATAATGATCATCCACACTATCGCGTTCTCGTAATAGATTCTGGCATCGGCGGCATGTCTATTGTCAAAGCCATCAGAAACTTACAGCTCGAAATATCAATTACTTATATTGCTGATAATAAATTCTTTCCCTATGGTCGTATGGATTCAGAAAATTTATTAAACAGATTACATCATCTGGTTAATCGCGCACTAGAGCAAAGCCCCTATGACGCTGTGGTGATTGCCTGTAATACAGCAAGCACAGTGGTCATGACGTCCCTACGGGAAGCATTCTCACACCCCTTTGCCGGTGTGGTCCCCGCCATCAAAACAGCGAGCGAAATATCAAAATCAAAGGTGATCGGATTACTGGCGACCGAAGCCACAGTTAAAAGTCACTATATAAATAATTTGATAAAAGAGTTTGCTGCTGATTGCGAGGTTATTAAAGTTGGCAGCCCCCATCTTGCCACCATAGCCGAGAATAAAGTGCGTGGACTTTGTATAAACAGAGATCACATAAAATCAGATTTGGAAGAGTTTACAAATACAGCTGTCGATACCATCGCCCTAGGCTGTACACATTATCCATTTTTAAAGGATGAATTGACAGAGGAATTCAGCTCAACCGTTGCTTGGTTGGACCCGGCTATTCCCGTTGCCCAGCAATTATCTGTCATGCTTCAATCTGTTGATTGTTCGACGTTGAAACCAAACCAAAACACCGTTTACTTCACGGATAATAAAAGCGCCCAAGATGATGTGCTGCCATTCGTTTCAAGTCTAGGGTTTAGTCGGATTGATTATTGGTCATAAATCAATTATCTAACCGCCGCCTTTTTGATAGACCCGATTAAAATGCTGCATATAGCTGTTAGCTTCATCATCCGTATAACCAAATAATTCTATTTTGACAGGCATGGTGGGGATCGCCAACAAGGCGATTTGCCGGATGCTTTCCTCACCTAACATAATCTTAATATGCCGGCTTTGGTCTGATTCGAAATCAATCATTGGACCGCGAATTTCATAATCGGAGGAACTGAACGCAATGGGTAACATGCGTAAAAACTCTTCATGGGTATAACCCATATTTTTATGGAAGACGTGAGAGCTCAAATTATTTTCATCCCCTCACACTCATCCTCCCGCCACTGGTGGCCAAACAGCGAGATGATCCCCCGCTTGGAGCAAATGCTCGGGACGTTCACTGGGCGAAAGATAAACACCATTTACCAATACCAAGTGACAATCAACCAAAGGTAAGTTTAATTTAAGCAAGACCGCCTCAACATTGGCCTCATCATCAACGCTCAAATCTGCTTCATTCTTAACTGCGTTTGCAGGAAGGTATTTTGCAAGCATGGCATAGAGTTTAATGCGGACAATCATTTACGCATCAATACTTTACTGAGACAATCCGACATAGGCATCAGCGATCAAATTTGGATCAGCCATGAGACGGTTTTTCCATTTACCCAGAGATTTACGCCCTTGGATAAGACCTCGGATGCATCCTATATGTTCTGTACGTCCAAGTGACAACGCCCCGACAAGGGCGTCACCTTTGAATTCTAGGCGAAGATAACGATACCTTTCTTCGTCAACAACTTCGGCAAAATCACCACCCACGCCATCCCATTGCCCAAAGGACGCCGATATCAGCCCCGCCGTATCAAGCACGTTCATGCTCAAGCTTCCTTGATAATGGACTTCTGTACCTGCCATATTAATTGCAGCAATGCGGCCGTGTTCTGTAGCTGTTGGTTGAATAGCGTGCATGGTCCATGTGTCACCACCATACTCGCGACCCTTTGCACAATCACCCGCAGCATAGATGTTCTCCACGCTGGAGCGGAAGCAATCATCAATGATGATACCATCTTCCATTTTGATCCCTGTGCCATCAAGAAATTCGATGTTAGATTTAACACCTGTCGCGACGACAACCAGATCAGCGCTTACCGCGTCACCTTTATCAACGCTAACAGAAAACTTTCCACCCACTTCATCAACAGCCGTTGCCCGGGTTGAAGTCAGAACATTCACCCCTTTATCAATGCACCAACTTTTAATCATACCACCGGCCATTTGGTTCATCATGCGCGGAACCATACGATCTTCGGCTTCGATAACCGTTAAATTAACGCCGCGTTCCAACAATGATTCAAGAATAATGCAACCAATAAAACCGGCCCCCATTAGAACCACATCAGAACCGGGTGCTGCACGCTGCACGATGTTCTTTGAATCCTCAAGTGTCCAGCAATGATAGATACCAGGACGGTCTAATCCGGGAACGGGTGGTTTGATGGGTCGCGCGCCACTGGCAACCAATAATTTGTCGTACTCAACCTTACTGCCACCTTCTAACGATATATTTTGTGCCTTTACGTCAACGCTGCTTACACGATCATCAACAACTTTGATGCCACAATCATTAAAATACCCATCGGTTTTGCGTAAATAAGTGCCCGATTCCTCGATCTTACCCGTTAGGAAATAAGGGATGGCCATACGAGAATGTGGCGATGCCCCCTCCCCGCTGATCATGGTGATTTCAGATGATGGATCTTGCTTGCGCAAAGTTTCCGCAGCAACAACACCGGCGGGGCCGGCTCCAATGATGACGTATTTCATAGTATCTCCTGTAATTGATAAAGAACAACCGCAGAGCTGATTACCAACCAACTCTGCGGAAATTACTTCATCACATATTCAGACGTTGAGCCGTTTCGTTTGTTGGAACACCCTCGGGTGTCCAGCCACGAAGCTCGTAATATTCTGGTAACATCTCGGCAAGTTTACTGGTCATGCCTTTTGCAGGGCCCGTTTTCGCGGCTTCCTTTACAAGACGTTCTGGCAATTTATCATCGGCGGCTGTAAATCCAGCAGCGTTGTTAAACTGACGTTCCAGATTCCAAATACGTTCGCCAACTTCCAGTAACTTTTCAGTAGACCAATCACCTTCACATGCCGCATCGATTTGTGGTGATAAATCATCCAGTGTCCATGCAAATGTTGTGAAGATACAAACACCCGCAGAATCGAATGCAGCTGTTGCATCTTGGAACGCTTTAACCAAACCAGCTTTACCTTCAGAGGCGAGCGGATCGGTTTTTTCAGGGATACCCAGAACTTCGGATGCCACTGTATAGCTGCGTAAATGACAAGCACCACGGTTAGACGTTGCGTAAGTCAGTCCCATACCCTGAATACCACGGGAGTCATAAGCCGGGAATTCTTGGCTTTTAACGGACATGGAAAGCTCAGGTCTGCCATATTTTTCACACATTAATTTTGAACCAAGGCCCAAATCAACGCCAAAACCTTCTTGTTTACCAACCAATTCGGCCATGGTGCAGAGTGCCTCAGCATTACCGAAGTTTAGCTCAACACCGCCTGTTTCTTTGGTGGTGATAACGCCTTCTTCAAATAATTCCATGGCGGCACCAAGTGTTGCCCCAAACGAAATTGGATCGTAACCATGTTCGTTACAAATAAAGTTGGCAAATGTGGCAGCATCAAGATCGTTAACACCTGTGGCGGCACCCAACGACCAGGCAGCTTCATATTCCAAACCACCAGAAGCTTTTTGATATTCAGGACGGTCTTTGACGGAAAAATGCGTCCGTTCAATAACCGAGACGCGTCCACATGCAATGGTGCAACCAAAACAAGCCTGTGTGTTAACCAAGTTTGATTTACCATCGCTTGAACGGACTTCTGCCATGGCTTCAGCAGAAATATCATTGGCACCTTCAAACTGGGTCTCACGGTGATTACGGGTTGGCAATGCACCGGTCTCATTGATAACGTTCATCAGAACTTGCGTTCCAAAAGCAGGAAGTCCCTGTCCGGTAACAGCGTTACCATTTAAGACATCAATGCCATCACTGACCGCCCCAAGGAAGCGGGGAGCATCTTTGACCCGCACACCTTTTGTTCCGCGAATGGCAACAGCTTTGAGATTTTTTGATCCCATGACTGTACCAACACCGGAACGACCCGCTGCACGGTCCATATCATTCACAATACAGGCATACTTACAGCCTTTTTCGCCAGACACACCAATTGATGCAACTCTGATAAGGGGATCGCCGTGTTTAGCTTTGATCCCTTCTTCGGTATTCCAAACTGTGTCACCCCAATAAGCACTGGCGTCTATTAATTGCACATCGTCATTTTCAATGAACAAATAGACCGGTTTATCGGCGCGTCCTTCAAAAATGATCATGTCATAACCAGCATTCTTCATTTCGTTTCCAAAGAAACCGCCGGAATTTGAACACGCAATCGCACCCGTTAAAGCCCCTTTAGTTACAACAGAATAACGTCCCGCCGTTGAGGCATTTGTGCCTGTTAAGGGACCTGTGGTCATGATCATCTTGTTGTCTGGGGACAATGGATCTACTTTTGGATCGATTTCTTCAGACAGATATTTTGTTGCTAAGCCACGTTGACCAAGATATTTTTCAGCCCATTCCATATTCAATGGTTCATTGGTGCATGTGCCGCTTGTTAAATTAACTCGAAGGACGTTTTTTGCCCAAGCCATATCACTCTCCTAGTAAAATTATTCGTTAAGATGCTACCTGTGCGCCTGCATCAGTTTTTAACGCCCATGACCGCATTTTATCTAATCCGGTCCAATTGGCATCTACGAAGGTAATTGCACTTGTTGGACACGCCTTGGCACATTCTGGGTCCCCACCGCAAAGGTCACACTTCATGACTTTGCCGGTATCCGCATTATAATTTATTGTGCCGAATGGACAGGCAATGGTGCAGACTTTGCAACCAACACACGTCGCATCATTGACGATTTTAGCACCCGTTGCCGCATCAAGGGTAATGGCATCGACTGGACAAGCCTGCAGGCACCATGCATCAGAGCATTGTGTGCACGTATAAGGAACGGCACGCCCCTCGTCATGAAAGCGGAACACTTTAATACGTGATTTTGATGGATTGAACACACCTTCATTCTCATACGAACAAGCCAGTTCGCATTGTAGGCAACCCGTACATATTGACGGATCTATGCTAAGTGATTTTTGCATATAAACTCTCCCATTTTTAGCCCTGAACAGGCTTTATTTAGCCCATAACGGGCTATGTTTAAGATACTTCAGGGATCTTTTTAATAAATTACACCCGAAACATCTGAATTATTTACGTCCTTGATGAAGGTACGTTGACCATATATTACCATAACAAATTTATATTGCAGTTAGTTTTTTGTTTTTTATTTTCAAAAATATCGACAATAAGTAAACCTAATGCATTCATGAAACAAAATTCTATATAACTTAAGGGATATACATAGAATGATTAGTTTTGATAATTTTGCCCAACTGCCCCACGCAATTACATTGCTTGGCATGTCAGGTGTTGGCAAAACCGTACTATCAACCAGCTTACGCCGTACGGCGAATTGGTATCATTATTCTGCAGATTATCGCATTGGCACCCGGTATTTAGCAGAAGATATCCTCGATAATATCAAATATAAGATCATGCATATGGGGGATCGATTTGTCGCAAACCTGTTACGATCTGATTCTATCTACATCAATCACAATATTACTGTCGATAATTTAGACCCCGTTTCAACATTTTTGGGGATGTATGGTGATAGCAAAAGCGATGGGCTTGGAAAATCATTGTTTCTGGAACGGCAAGATATGTACCGCCGTGCAGAGATAAACTCTATGCTGGATGTCAGTCGTTTCATCGACAAGGCTTGGGATATCTATCGTTGCAATAACTTCATTAATGATGCCAGTGGTAGCTTGTGTGAGATTGTAGATCCATCAAACCCTGACGATCCAGTTATAGCCGCCCTGCGCAGAGAAACCCTTATCATGTATATAAAACCCAATACGGTCTATGAGGAAGCCCTCAAAAGACGCGCTCACAGTCATCCCAAGCCGTTATTTTATAATCCTGATTTCATTACCCCAAAGCTCGCTAATCAACCCAGTGATGGTGCTGGAATTGACCCGGTGACCTTTGCCCGCCCCCTTTTTCCAGAATTATTAACGTTCCGTAAGCCTCGCTACGAGGAAATGGCGGAAAAATTTGGCTTTGTCATTGAAGCGGATCAATTATTCGATGAAGCTGATAGTGAAGACGATAATCCAGTGTCAGGCCGTTTCATGGAAAAGCTATATGAAATGATTGGCACACAAGTTGACGGTCATTCGCATGCTTCGAATAACTTTGCTATGTATCTGGAATCATGCGAAAAACGCCAAACTCTAAGAAATTTAGTCAAAGAAATATAGATTGAAGAAAAAGCAGGTTAGCTGAAATGCCCATCAAAATTCACCATAACCTTCCCGCCAGAAAGATACTGGCCGAAGAAGGTGTCCAACTTATCAAGGACACAGATGCCGTTCGACAAGATATTCGACCGCTGCGCATTGCTTTGCTCAATCTGATGCCGCTAAAGATCAAGACTGAAACTCAAATTGCTCGGGTTCTAGCGGGCTCCCCTCTGCAAGTTGAAATGACCTTGATGGCGCCGACCAACTATATACCGAAGAATACATCACGCGAACATATGCTGGATTTTTATAATCCCTTTTCGGATATCAAGGATCAAAAATTTGATGGTTTGATTATCACAGGTGCGCCTATCGAGAAATTGAATTTTGAAGATGTCGAATATTGGGATGAGCTTTGCAATATCTTTGATTGGGCAAAATCTAATATCCACAGTATGTTTACGTTATGTTGGGGGGCGCAGGCCGCTCTAAATCATTATTATGATATCCCTAAATATCGACTGCCAGAAAAACGCTTCGGGGTCTATAATCACCGTGTCCTAGATCATACCCCCCTGCTTATGCATGGCTTAAATGATGTCTTCCCGGTTCCCGTTTCACGCCACACAGAAACCCATCACAACGATTTGAATGCTTTTCCAAATTTAGAGGTTCTTATAGAATCAAATGAAGCTGGATTATGTCTTGTCCGTGATACGGTGCTTAATCATGTTCATATGTTTAATCATATGGAATACGATTCAAATACCTTGGATCAAGAATATCGTCGAGATTTAGGCAAAGGCGACAATGTCCCTATTCCGCTTAATTATTATAAAGATGATAACCCGGATAATGATCCCGTGAATACCTGGCGCAGCAATGCCCATCTCTTATTCGCCAATTGGCTCAATGATATCTATCAAACCACGCCTTATGATGTACAAAAAATCGGTTCATGAAGTTAGAGCTTTATTCTGAACGTTTGTTCCTTCGCCCCTTATGCGAAGATGACTTCGATATGATGCTGGCTCTAACCACCAACCCCGATGTCATGAAATTTGTTGCCACGCCCCGAACAAAAGAAGAAGCAACACACAATTTTACATATCGATTAAATCGGTGTGGTCTGGGGTGTATTGGTATCTGGTGTATCATTGAGCAGGCTACGGGTGAGAAACTTGGTACAACGGCTCTACTGGGAATGCCCATTGAACAAGAAAATCGGAATTGGGAATATGAATTTAATGACCCCATACCGGATGGTGATATTGAAATTGGCTATTTGTTAAATAAACCGGCTTGGGGGAAGGGTTATGCATCAGAAGCAGCGGGACGTTTATTACAATTTGCTTTTGAAGATACACCACTTAAAGAAGTTGTCGCCACATTGGATGATGAAAACAATAATTCCCGCAATGTCTTGCAAAAAATAGGTTTGCGAGAAGTCGGCAGGCGGTTTGCTTACGGTGAAGAAAACTGTGCTGATTTCCGTATTACAAAAAGGCAATGGTTGAATTTAAATGAAACTTGAACTTCAAACAGAGCGTTTAACACTGCGTCCAATAGATTTGGATGATCTTGATTTGGCCCTTGAATTATTTACCGATGAAGAGGTATCTCGTCATATCGGTGGATTGCAAACCGCTGAAAAAATTGAACGCGAGATGCCAACATATATTAAGCGATGTGGCGGTGGTTGCATCGGCATTTGGTGCATTATAGATAAAAGCAACAATGAAAAAATTGGCACTTCTATCTTATTACCGCTTCCTATTGATATTGATGATACGGATTGGGACCTCATCAAAGGCTCCGAGATCCCTGATGGCGACATTGAAATTGGTTATGTTTTAAAAAAGCCTGTTTGGGGAAAGGGTATCGCAACAGAAGCTGGAAAACGGCTATTACAGTTTGCCTTTGAAGAAACCTCCTTATTAGAGGTTGTCGCCACATTGGAAGACGAAAACGTTAAATCGCGACACGTCCTTGAAAAGATGGGCTTGCGAGAAGTCGGCAGAAGGCTTGCTTACGGTGTAGAAAACAGCGCCGACTTCCGCATTACCAAAGATGATTGGCTTGATCGATCTAAAATTTAAGTGATACGGCCTGTGTTACCAGGTCAAGAGCCATAATTTCATCCATTACCGATTTGTTCGGCGTTTCGTCAATTTCAAGTAAGGCAATTGCATTACCGCCTTTATCAGCACGCCCTAAATGGAATGTGGCGATGTTGATACCTGCATCACCCAAAACAGTTCCCATCTTACCAATCAAACCCGGCTGATCCATGTTGGTAACATACAGCATATTTTCCGACAGTGTTGCATCCATGGCGATGTTTTTGATCTTAATAATGCGGGGCTTTTTATTAAAAAGAGAACCGGAAATTGAGCGAACTTGCTGATCCGTTGTTACAGTTAAAATGATGCGCGTATTATAGGCACCCGCTTTGTCAGATGTTGCCACACGAATTTTTATGCCGCGTTTTTCTGCAACGGCGGGGGCCGATACCATATTGATATCGTCCATTTGTGGGGCCAACAGACCTTTTAGCAATACAGCCGTAAGGGGTTTATTATTAAGTGCTGCAGCCTCCCCTTCGTAACAGATATCAACTTCGGTAATAGATGAACGGGTGACTTGCCCTGTAAAAGCACCCAGTTGTTCAACCAATGTCATATATGGTTTTAATCGTGGCGCGTCTTCGGCGCTAACCGATGGCATATTCAAAGCGTTTGTAACAGCACCACTGAGCAAATAATCAGAAATTTGCTCAGCTACTTGCAAAGCGACATTTTCCTGTGCTTCGCTGGTAGAAGCGCCAAGATGTGGTGTCGCAATAACGTTTTCCATACCAAACAGTGGGTTTTCTTTTGCCGGTTCTTTTTCGAACACATCTAGGGCAGCACCCGCGACCTGCCCAGTTTGTAATGCTTCTTTGAGGTCAGCCTCAACCACCAAACCACCACGGGCGCAATTAACGATGCGGACACCCTTTTTCATTTTTGCCATAGCAGCGGCATCAATAATGCCGCGTGTGCTATCGGTCATGGGCGTATGCAAAGTTATAAAATCTGATTTCGCCACAAGCGTGTCAAAATCAACTTTTTCAATACCGTATTCGGCGGCGCGTTCTTCACTTAAAAATGGATCAAAGGCAATGACCTTCATTTTCAAACCCTGCGCGCGATCCGCGACAATGGCGCCAATGTTACCACAGCCAATAACGCCCAGAACTTTGTTCATAAGCTCAACACCCATAAAGCGGGATTTCTCCCATTTACCAGCGTGCGTTGATGCGTTGGCCTGCGGGATATCGCGCGCCAAAGATGTGATCATCGAAATTGCATGTTCCGCCGTTGTAATGGCGTTTCCGAAGGGCGTGTTCATCACGACGATGCCTTTCGCGGTGGCCGCAGGGATGTCGACGTTATCGACACCGATACCCGCGCGACCAATAACTTTTAGATTGTTTGCCGCCGAAATAATGGCTTCGGTTGCCGTTGTTGCGGATCGAATTGCCAGACCATCATAATCGCCAATGCAAGCCTCCAGTTCTTCTGGGGTCATACCGGGCTTGTAATCAACATCTACACCACGGCGTTTAAAACAATCTTCAGCAAGTGGGCTCATCTTATCGGATATTAGTACTTTGGGCATAACGCCCCCCTTTATTGTTTAGCTATAATTATAATTTTAATTGGAGTCTTTACTGAACGGTTTGTTCAAAAGCCCATTCTAACCATGGAAAAAGCAGTTCAAGGTCGCTGGTTTCCACAGTTGCCCCCGCCCACAATCGAAGACCGGGAGGCGCATCGCGGTAACCACCAATGTCGTAAGCAGCCCCTTCTTTATCAAGCAATCCAACCATTTTTTTAACCAAAGCCCGTTGATCTTCATCAGGCAACGAAGAAACACGAGGATCAGTGATTTTCAAACACATAGAGGTTGTTGACATTGTTTCACGTGAAACACTGAGATGATCAATCCAAGGTGTTTTTGATACCCAAGCATCAACAGCACCAGCGTTTTGATCCGTTCGAGCGATCAAGCCTTCGAGCCCACCAATACTTTGGGCCCACTTCAGTCCATCAATCGCATCTTCAACGGCGAGCATACTTGGTGTATTGATGGTTTCCCCTTTGAAAATACCTTCAATCAGTTTGCCACCTTTGGTCATTCTAAATATTTTGGGTAAAGGCCATGCAGGTGTGTAACTCTCTAAGCGTTCCACGGCGCGTGGACTAAGGATAATCACACCATGCGCCCCTTCACCGCCCATTACTTTTTGCCAAGAATAGGTCACAACGTCTAGCTTTTCCCATGGCAAATCCATGGCAAATGCCGCCGATGTTGCATCACATATGGTCAAACCTTCTCGGTTATCTGGAATCCAGTCACCATTTGGCAACCGCACACCCGATGTGGTGCCATTCCATGTAAAGACAACATCCCTTGAAAAATCAACCTCAGACAGATTGGGTAATTCACCGTAAGGGGCTTTATGAACATTAACATCTGTCAGCTTTAATTGTTTGGTGACATCCGTTATCCAGCCTTCGCCAAAACTTTCCCAAGCCATCATATCAACACCACGATTGCCTAACAGTGACCACATGGCCATTTCAACGGCACCTGTATCCGAACCTGGAACAATACCAATGCGCCAATCATCTGGGAGCTTTAAAGTCGTACGGCTTAACTCTAACACTTGTGAAAGTTTTGCTTTCCCTATTGAAGAGCGGTGTGAGCGGCCGCCGTGATATTCAGATAGGTCGCTGAGATTCCATTCCGGACGTTTAGCACACGGCCCGGAAGAAAAGTTCGGATTTTCTGGCTTTTTCATGATTCCTGTCTTTATTTATTAGGTATTTATAACCATAGTTATTAAGATCATATAATATTCAAGATGTTATGATTATATCTGACGTTTAAATTTCCAGATATAATCGTAATACGAAACATATAGTGCTCTTAATAATGTTGCGGTGCAGCATAAAGATACACTAAGTTAAGAATATTACAAAAAGTATTTATTATTTTTTGTTCACTATCAGAATTAAATGGATTTATGAGTATTTCAGAAGCCCCAAACAACCAGATCAATAAGAACGATATCTTCGTGATGTTTGTTACTGGCTCTGACGAAACGTACAACAGAGTTGAATCGTACTTAAAAATTGACCCCAATATCAAATTGTTTCGCCAACAAAATGGTATTGAAGCGGTAAGCACGTTTAGAAACCGGGGGCTTGATGTTGTTATCATTGATGTCGCTGATCAAAATGACAATTGGGCAATTTCCATCTCACGCATGCGAAGAATTGATATCCACACAATGATCATTATGGTTTCGGATAATCATCTCGGTGAAATGACAGAAGCCAAGTCGACAGGATTGGCACGGGGTGCGGCTGAATATTTCGATATTCCCGATATCTCGGATCAAAACAAAATATCAGAATTTACAAAACAATTATCACAGACAATTAAAGTTCTCAGTACTGCCAGACGGGATTTAGGCCAAACCAAGATGCCGCTTGGGCCGCCAATTGATCGTGATGAAAAACTCAGACAAGCAAAATTAAAAGCCAAAACCCCTATTCCTTTTACCTTGCGTCCTTACAACCTTGTTAGACCGGAAATTATTGCGATAGCCTCATCAACCGGTGGGCCTAGGGCGTTATTAGGGTTCTTTGGTGGGTTACCAAAATCAGTGAAATGCCCTATTGTTATTACCCAGCATATGCTCAAAGGGTTTACCACCTCGCTCGCTGCGGGTGTTACAAAAAACACAGACTGGGAATGCATTGAAGGGGTTGACGGTGCACCCTTGTTACCGGGCAAGCTATATATTGCACCGCAAGAGTGTCATATGACATTCGTGCGAGGCATTCCTCATCCAAAAATTAAATTAATTGATACACCGCCTGAGAATTACTGCAAACCTTCTGCAGATCCCATGTACAGAAGTCTAATTGATATTTATGGCTCTAAAATTCTTGCCGTCGTTTTAACAGGTATGGGCAGCGATGGCCTAAAGGGGGCCATGGATATTGCCGAAGCCGGTGGTAATGTCATCGCACAAGATCAAGAAACGTCTGTGGTATGGGGAATGCCCCGCGCTGTCGCAGAAGCAGGTCTTTGCTCCGCTGTGAAATCAATTGATGCCTTGCCAAGTGAAACAGCACGGATTTATCAGGGCAAATTCACTTATTAATTTTCAATTCCATCACCATCATTAAATCCCATAATACCACGGGACAAATAATGAAAAGGCGAGCCACATTAATATTACAAGTGGTGTTCCTGCGCGGAGAAAGTCGATAAATCGATAACCGCCCGGTGCCATCACCAAAATATTGGTTTGATACCCTAAAGGGGAAGCAAAGGAACAGTTTGCCGCAAACACCACGGCAAGGGCAAATGCTTCTGGGGGGGCGCCGATCACATGTGCCATATCAACCGCTATGGGTGTAAAGAGAACCGCGCAAGCTTTTGAACTGACAATATTTGCTGATACCGCCACCAACAAAAAGAACATTGATAAGATAAAAGTTGGCGTCTGTCCCTCCATTACAGAGACCAACCCATTCGCAATAAACACAGCCCCACCGGTTTCTTGTAAAGCAACCCCCAACGCCAACGCTGCAGCGATCGTGGTTACTATTTTAGCGTCCATTGAGCGGAACGCTTGCTCAATATTAATGACACCAGAAGCAACCATTGCCGCCGCTCCACAGAGTGAGCTGACAACCACAGGCACCAAACCCGTTGCAGCGAAGAAAACAACAAGAAAAAATATACCAAGAGAGCGACGGGCGTGATCAAGCGCGGGCAGTTCTTCCGTCGACCATTCAATTAGAACCACATCCCGATAGTTTTTGATCCGTCCAACATCCGTTGGCTGGCCTTGAATTAATAAAACATCCCCGGCTTGTAATCTAATATCGGTAATTCGAGAACGAACCATGCGGGATCGCCTTTGAACGCCAATGACAACACAGTTTGTTTTATACCGAAAACCGATCTGGGACAGCGTTCTTCCAATAAGTTTTGAAGCGGGGGCAACCATAATTTCAGCAAGCATTTGCTCGCCTTCTTCCCAAGGCTTGAAAACAATTTCAGATGTTGCGTCTTGAAGTTTAAGTCGAACATCATCTAATACCGGGTGTAATAACCCCGCATTAGAGGTCAAGGTTTCCCTTAAGGCAATTCTGGTTGCCGCAACAACCAAAACATCCCCACTCAAAACTTCATATTCTTCAAAGGGAGGCAGGATAGTTTGCTGATTTCGCTCAATCATTCGAACGGTCATATTTGGTAAACTACGAAATATGCCACCGATTATTTTTTCGCCAACTAACGTTGCATCCGGAGCGATGGTAATTTGAGCAAGGAAATGTTTGCCTTCTTTTGATACATCTTGGTTTGCCAATTGATCGCGTGCTGGCAACAAACGTGGAACGATCAAGACAATATAGACCAAACCGACACTGGCTAACACCAGCCCGGAAACCGAGAAGTCAAAAAACCCAAATGGTTGTTCATCCATTTCAATGAGCGCACCATTTACAAGCAAATTGGTGCCAGAGCCGATTAAAGTAATCATGCCGCCAAACACGGCAGCGTAACTTAATGGGATCATCCATTTGCTAGGGGATTGACCAAACCTTGCCGCCAAGGCTTGCATGATTGGGATAAAGATAACAACAACCGGTATATTGTTCAGGAAGGCGCTTATCGCCATCACCACAATTAATGCTATGAACATAGCCAAGATTGACCCTGTACCCTTACGGACTAAAGAAAGGATTACGCGGGCTCCATGATCGAGGATACCCGTCCTCACCATACCCTGACCGATGACAAGTAAGGCAAGAACGGTTATTAAGGCTGGGTTTGAAAACCCATGCAGGATACGAATCGGATCGACCAGATTATTGCCAACGTCACTCACAACCGGGAAAAAATGGAAGAAAACCAAAAGTGCGCAGATCAGTCCAACAGAAGTCATTTCCATTGAAGCGCGTTCTGAAACATAAAATATAAACGTCACAAAAATGAAGGTAAATGTAACCCACATCTGGAATGTTGAGTCTATATTTGAAGCATAATCAATCATAATTCAGAATAGTAATGATATCAGGATGATGGTAAATGATTAAGTTTATTTAATTAACTTGATTAAATCAGATATCACCCTTTTGCTTAGAAACACAATAAACTTGCGTCGTCGGTTTTGTTACACATACTGGTTTTCATTGGAATAACAAATTAGTGAATAAAAAATTTGATTTAAATTATACCACGCAGCATAAAAAAAACCGCCTCAACAATTGCTGAAGCGGTTTTTATTCATTTTCAAATAAATTTATAGGCCAATGTCCTTGGCTGTTGCATCAAGCGCGCTCATGAAGCGCTCAATCATTATATCTATCTCATCACAGGTTATACAAAGAGGAGGCGACATAACCATTACATCTCGGGTTGCTCGGGCGATCAAACCATTTGCCGTACAATGATCCTTACATAAAGAGCCAACATCGCCCATGGAATCAAATAAGGTTCTGGTGGCTTTGTCTTTGACCAATTCAATACCGGCCATCAGTCCAATAGATCGTGCTTCTCCAACCAATGGGTGCTCACCAACGGCTTTTAGTTTTTCAGTCAAATATGGTCCCGTTACATCACGAACGCTATCTACCATGCCTTCGCGCTTTATCACTTCAATATTGGCAAGTGCTACGGCGCAAGAAACCGGATGCCCCGAATATGTAAAGCCGTGTTGGAAATCACCCGCGTCCCCCAGAGTTTTAACGATTTCATCGCTGACCATTACCGCCGATAAGGGGGCGTAACCGGACGTTAAACCTTTGGCTATAGGCATTAAGTCAGGTTTGATATCAAGGGTCTGACTACCGAACCAATTACCCGTTCGACCAAATCCACAAATCACTTCATCCGCAACCAATAAAATATCATATTTCTTACAAATACGTTGGATTTCGGGCCAGTACGTATCAGGGGCAATAAGAACCGCCCCCGCCCCCATCACAGGCTCCCCTATAAAGGCGGCAACATTATCAGCCCCTAATTCTATGATTTTATCTTCAACGGCTTTGGCGGCTTTCAAACCGAATTCATCCGGGCTCAAATCTTCACCAAATACGTACCAATAAGGCGGTATAACATGGGTAACACCCGGCAAAGGTAAATCACCCTGATCATGCATATAGTCCATTCCACCAAGGCTCGCGGCCATCATGGTTGTTCCATGGTAGGCGTATTCTCGGCTGATGATGGTTTTTTTGGTCGGCTTATTCTTAACGTTCCAATAGTGACGTACCATACGCACAACCGTATCGTTTGCTTCCGAACCAGAGCAGGCATAATAGGCATGATTAAGTCCTTCTGGTGCCAATTCAGCAAGTACGGCAGAAAGCTCTACTGAGGGCTTTGTCGCTGTCCTAAAGAAGGTATTATAATAAGGTAAATCCAACATTTGCTTATAAGCTGCATCGGCCAGTTCAGTATGACCATACCCCACATTGACACACCACAGTCCCGCCATGCCATCAAGGAATTCGTTTCCGTCAGTATCGTAGATATACACACCTTTGGCTTTTTCAATGATCCGACTGCCACTGGACTTTTGTTCCGTAAATCCCGTAAAGGGATGCAAGTGATGATCCTTGTCGGCCTCTACCCATTGCTGCGTGGTCCAGTTGTGTGTTTTTTCCATTGTCGTACTCCAAAATTTAATTAATCAATTTGTATAGCGGCTTAATGAACACCATCTATTAAAATATCTAGTCAGCTAAAAAACGCCTCAGTTTCTTCCATTGTCGTGGTATTCCGAATTTCTATAGGATTGTTTATAAAGCCTGTTATGGCGAGTGCAACACCACAATAGTGGTAGATGATGCCCATCCAGAACCCTTGTCAGTTTGTAGTAAATACCACCCATCTAGTTCTTCTATGACAACAGCTTTTAATATACCAGGTGATAGATCAGCTAGTTTGTTACACTTGATATTCGCACATTGATAAAGACGAGCCCCCTCAGGTGGCACTTCAATATCGAGCTGTTGGGCGATATTGAAATCGTTCGGTACACTTGGTTTGAATTGCGGATCAGATTGTATCAACACGTGTTTTATGGGTGGGTTTGTTTTTGAATTCTTATCTAGGCTAATAGCGTATGCCCCTTCCAAAGGGCGCACTGTATTACCAACAGGTGATCGTCCCCAACCCGATATCACCGCTTTATCACAATCAGGAAAATCATCACCGTTTAATTTGATAGACCATCCAGAGGACATTAAATTAGGGTGGACAGATGTGGCAATATCAGCGCGAACACCTTCGACGAAGCCCCCCGCAATAACGCGTCCACAAATCGATATCAAAACTTCAGAAAAGCGCATACCTAATCTTTGCTGACCAGCCCAGCCGCCAAGCTCTAAAATATCACCAGCTTTAATAGAAAGCACTTCATCCATTTTGTTGATTGAATCGTTGATTGTAATCCATTCTATAGTGCCGCCCGGTTCCTCAACAATCTGCCATTCGGAAAGCGGATAATCACTGCCCGGTGGATAGCTATCCACGGAAATCATTGTTGTTACACTGGCTGTATCGGGTGGAGATACGATATCGATTACCGTATTGTCATTTTCTTTAACGACCGCCCTTTCGAGGGATGGATTAAGAAAAACAGCAATGCGTTTTTCGTAATATTCACTGTACCCCGCAATAGCGGCCAACACGACGAGCGAGAGGATTGCTGGAAATACCAGAAATTTAATCCCCCACCCAAATTTAGAAAACATACTCATAAATTTTCAATTTATCTTCGTTAGCGTTAATTAACGCAGCATAAGTTCTAAGTCTGAAATTAGATCATCAATATTTTCAATACCAATAGACACTCGGACTAAATTTTCAGGCGTATCGGTGACATCACTTTCACTGGATTTACGATGTTCGATCAAACTCTCTACGCCCCCGAGAGAGGTCGCGAGCTTAAATACCCGAGCCTTCAAAATATTTTTGATAGCCTGTTCCTTACCGCCGTGCACTTGGAAAGATAACATTCCACCAAATCCACCCTCCATTTGACGTACAGCTATTTCGTGTCCCGGAAAGCTCACCAGGCCGGGATAATGAACAGCTTCAACATTTTGGTGGGTGTGAAGGAAACGCGCAACAGTAAGAGCGCTTTCACATTGGCGTGGCACTCTGAGATACAGCGTTTTCATTCCCCGCATTAGCAAATATGCCTCGAACGATCCCAATATAGGGCCTGCGTAGTTTCGGTGATCGCGTACACGTTTCCAAAAATCAGATGTATTATCAGCCGTAACCAGAACCCCCGCTATGACATCTGTGTGTCCGCCCAAAAATTTCGTTGCTGCATGACAGACTATATCTGCACCGAGCTCTATGGGGCGGGTTAACACAGGTGTTGCTGCCGTAGAATCCACGGCGAGCAATGCCCCCCCTTCATGGGCAATCGTTGCAGCCAGCGCTATATCAGTAACAGTCCATGTTGGATTAGCAGGGGTTTCTAACCATACAAGCCGGGTATCGCCTCGCTCAACAATAACGGATAACTCATCGAGATTTCCGGCATCAAAATAATCGACACCCAATCCCCGTTCCTGCGCAAAGATCTCTAACCAGCTTATGACGCCATGATATATAGTGCGCGAAACAGCCACCCGGTCCCCTAGTTTAAGAGCGTGAAATGGTGCCGTACAGGCGGCAATACCCGATGAGAACGTAATCGCGTCCTGCCCACCCTCCAATGCATTGATGACTTGTTCGCAATGTATTTGGGTTGGTCCATTGTCACGAATGTAGGAGCGATCTCCGGGCTTTTGATAATCTTCGTCACGAGCGTAATTTGTCGATAGTTGAATACCGGGAACAACAGCACCCGTTGCCTCATCAATGATTCCCAACGCTTGTGCAGCGATGGTTTCAGCGTGCGCTGTTTTGGGTAATTTATGGCTCATGAATTCATAATTCTCCGGTAAATTTCTGACATTATTGGTATTTATGGAACGTTATCACTCATGGCACGATTGAAAAGAAAATAGTAATGCAAAAGCACCGCTCATAAACCGTCATTACCCCTTCATTAAAACAGCAAACCCCGCCACATTCATAACAATGGGCGGGGTGCATTTTAATGGTATAAGTACCAAGTATTCCAACATGTAAGCTGGATTATTGACTGTACTCCTCAAAGAGACAGTTAAATATTTTCAAGTTTTTGTGGAGCTTCACTTATGAGATAATTGCAATATCGGATAAGGAAGCTTTCAAACTACCAGGCGGTTTCATAGGAATCCCTATCCTCCTTTTAAAGTTTGTACACAGTCGAACCAAACTATTCGACTAAGTTCACCCTACCATAAAACTTGTTAAAAATCTACATTTTCAGGATTTTTTTTAAATAACACCTCTTGTATGATGCCCCTAATCACATTATCCATTGACCATAGTAAAATGAGATGACACGTTATTTGATCATCAAATCTGGGAATAATTTATAGGAATGCAAAATGGAAAAAGCCAAGTTCATTGAGATGCAATATGGAGACGAGGAAGATTATGCTTTTCTCGAACCCCTTGAAATAGAGCATGCAAGCCATACCGGTGAACGCGTATTTAAAGCCCTTAGCGATCTTGATGATAGCATGTCAGGGTATCAAATAACGCGGCTTGAACACTCTATACAATCAGCAACTCGCGCATGGCGTGATGGGGCCGATGTAGATTGGATTGTTTGTGCTTTGTTACATGACATAGGTGATATGTTTGCCCCTTACAACCACGGGCAATATGCCGCAACAATTGTGGAACCCTATGTGCGCGAACAATGTACGTGGTCTGTCCATACCCATGCTGATTTTCAGAAATATTATTATGCCGATAAACTTGGTGGCAACAAAAACGCCCGTGACAAATACAAAGACCATGCTTTCTTTGAAGATTGTATTGAGTTTTGTGAGCGGTGGGATCAGAACTGTTTCGATCCTGATTATGAAAACTTACCGATAGAGTTTTTCAAGCCTATGGTACTTGACGTATTTGCGAGAACACCATTTGACTCTGAGATTTTACAACCCGGCGTTCGTGTTTCTCTGGTAAATTCTGATATTGCCGCTGAACGACTTAAGTCAAATTAAGAAGCCTATTAGGTCTTCACCCTAGTCGCCCAAAGAAAGCCATCCGTGCTGATTCTGACAATGCGATTCCAGGGTTTGAATTGTAAGCCAGCACAACCAACATTCTGGTTGTTCCCCCTCTCACCGGAGCAACACGGTGCAGAGAGTCTCGCCCCCTGAACATAGCGAGCGATCCAGCCCCTAGTGACATCGTCGTGAAATCTGTTTTACCATTTAGAATATCATCGACGCCGGAAAAGTTCATGTCACCTTGAGCTGAATTCCTAACATCACTGACATAGTCAAACGATCCACCCTGTTCAGGGGGCTCAATCATTAAAGTAATCGCAAATGATGAATTATCGAAATGCCAACCTAATTCCTGACCGGGTTCTGCGTAATGTAAATTTATCGATGAGAGAGGGTCTGCGTACTCGTAGAGACCTTCCTCGCCAAGAACATTACACAGAAAATCTTGAAAGCCTGCGTCATTATACAGCGTTCGCAATGGTGAATCCGCTGCAATATCATCATCGCATATACAGCCTTTTGACGACACGATTTCTCTATTTCTAGGATGATCATCAGGAAAGTTTTGGTCAGGGGGCGTTAGGTAAACATTATGATGTTGCTCACAGAAGAATGCCTTATGACGCTTGCTCCTCCCCTCCTCCGCTATTAAGGCAATAGACTGAGGTGTTAAAAAGTCTTTTAAAACCAAGGCTCCATTTTGGTCGAGGACTTCGCGGCACTCACTGCGATAGGCATCCGATTCTATTTGATGGGATAATACATTTACAATCTTATCTAAGTGCACGTCATAATTCCGATCCAATCATTTAAAAGACTCGCTTGTAATATTGAAAACAGACTATCAAAACACCTTAACTACAGGTGATTGTGCGTGTTATCGCAGATCGCACCAATTTTGCTATGCTTACAGCCACAGAACCTAATTTTCTTCGTTGCTGTTGCTGTATACTCAATGGGTTCAAAGTCCGTACCAATATGTGAATTATCACAAAATGGCTGTGTAGAGCTTAGACCACAGGCGCACCATTTATAAGTTTTGCCTTCTTCAACATCTGTCATGTAAGCAAAAGGTTGCGCTATTTTAGGATCAGCCATTCTTTGAACTCCTTATTATAAACAAATTTAAAGTGATTAATCATAGTTTTCATTCTAATGAAACAAAGTAAACCATTCCCTCATTAATTTTTGATTATTGCTCCTTTGTGATGCAGACATTAACTGATTTAAATGGCGAAGTTGAATAAAACCGCCCCCTAAAAAAAGCTTCTGTTAAAAGCCATGAGCGGTCTTGTAATATGGGGTCGCCGCACATAAATTGAAGTCGTGTTAAAAAGATTTTTCCCGTTGAAAGTATCTATTTTAATGTCACTCGGTGTTGAAGAATAATGAAAATAGATTACGTACGTCCATGGAGCTATTCAGGGTATCCCTCTGATCTACCTGCTGATAATTTTGGTCCTTTTGAGTCATTTGTCGCATTATGGCAGAGTAAAATGAATAAGGATGGAACACTTCCACAGTGGAGTGATTTCGATTTCTATGATTTTGAAGGGTGGTGGGGCCACATAAATTTGGGGGAAATTCATCACGATCCTTTTGATATTTATTATATCTTGTGGGGAACGGGATTTACTGATTGTTGGGGTGCTGACTACACCAACAAGTTTCTTGGAAAAAGAAGTACGGATGATGCTTTTTGGGAAGAGGCGGAAAGGGAATATTTTGCACGTTTGGAAACAGATAGATTAATTGGCATTTCAACTGGCTCTCTTGATATTGTTAATCGTCAATATACCGTTGTTCAGACGATTGACTTGCCATTAGAAAAAGAGGGCAACGTAACGCATATTATGGGGGCGTTTGTAAAGTGCGGCCCCTCTGGTGAGTTCTCACCAGCCGTTAAGCCAATTATAACGTTCGGGTAAAAATGTCTCAATCAAACATTACGCCTTCAAATAAGAGCAACAAATCAGACACTTATTGAGGCAGATCGTGGTGCGGGCGGCCGGACTTGAACCGGCAAGGACGTGAGTCCGAGGGATTTTAAGTCCCTTGTGTTTACCAATTTCACCACGCCCGCATATTTGAGAGGTCCGAAGACCGAGCTTGTAAAATACCGTAGGTTTGCACTCTACAGTGTTGGTAAAAATACTCATAAACAGCGTAACCCCATAGGGCAAGCAGACATTCAGTTATTTATGCTATAATCTGCTGAGATTGATTTGACCATCTGCCGAACAGCCTCTGCTGCTGCTTCTAATGGCCCTAATTCACTAGAACGCAAGACGAGGTTTGTACCGTATTTACGGTCTTGAAAATAAGGATAACTGCCAATTTCCACACTCGGGAACTGGTCTTGTATCTCGGCTAAGGATTTAGCGACCACGCCTTCGGGGAATTCCGATGTTATCGATATACTTTGCACGGGATCGCCGCCCGATAGGCGGTGTAGCATACCTTCGACCATCTCACGCATAATTCGTGGAACACCGGGTAAGACAAAGACATTCTCAATTTGAAACCCAGGTGCTCTGCTGACGGGGTTATCGATTAGGATAGCGCCTTCGGGCATGTCGGCCATAGACATGCGCTCTTCGGTCACATCTTCTGCGTTATAATAAGACAAAAGGACCGCTTCCGCCGCTTCATTTCTGCCAAAGGGTAAACCAAAGGCCTGCGCCACACATTTAGACGTAATGTCATCATGGGTCGGGCCAATGCCGCCCGTGGTAAAGACATAATCATGTGTTTTACGAGCGTCGTTTAAGACCTGAACAATGGTATCACTATCATCGCGGATTACCCGCGCTTCCATAATACGGATACCTATGTCATTCAGGCGTGTTGCCAGAAAGGACAGATTGGCATCTTGGGTGCGACCAGAAAGAATTTCATTACCAATGATCAACACACAGGCTGTAACAGATTTATTTTGTGAAGCCATGGAAATATCCTTTTCAATATTACGGCCCTTTATAAAGATTTTTTGATATCCCGACTATGACTTTGTGTGTTACGGCTTAATTAAATCCATCTAATCATTCATTTATTGGAATTTCATTATAACATCACCAAGCGCCCCATCCGGTTCTACGGCAGGAAAAGGTATTTTTTTGTTCTTGATATCCATGAACTTGCTACCGTTTTTGGATGGTACGGCCAAACAATTGATGCATGATGGTTATCATGTGGTTCAAATTTTATGGGCCCGGTATTTCTTTTCCATTTTGCTTACCGTGCCCATAGCATGGTGGATTCATAGGGCGAATCTTTTCACCCCAAAGCGGGTATCATTGCAATTCGGCCGCGGATTATTGCAAACCCTCAGCACCTTTTTGTTATTCATGGCATTCTCCACCATGCCCCTTGCGGATGCGATGGCTGTATTTTACGCCTACCCCTTGGTGGTCACGGCTCTTTCGCCATTCTTGTTAGGAGAAAAAACAGGCTGGCGGCGGTGGAGTGCTGTGTTCATCGGTTTTGCCGGAACCTTATTAATCGTACGGCCCGGTTTTGAAGCCATGAACCAAGGGGCTATTTACGCCCTCATCGGCAGTGTCAGTTTTGCGCTGTATTTGATGCTTACTCGCAAAACAGCGGGATCTATGGCACCTGAGCTTGCCTTAACCTATCAATGCCTGATTTCAGCCATTGTTTTAAGCATGATTGTTAAATTCTTTTGGGTAACACCCGATTTCACAGCTTGGGCGATGTTCGTTGCCATTGGGGCTATGTCTGCTATTGGGCATTTATTGGTCATCAATGCGTTTAACCACGCTCCTGCCACCTTGCTCGCCCCCCTTGGTTATGTGGAGCTAGTAACCGCTGCCATCGTTGGTTATTGGATGTTTAACGATATCCCTGACAGCCTGACATGGGTCGGTATCTTTATTATTACAGCCAGCGGGGTTTATATTTCATGGCGCGAGAGATTGCTTAAATAACATCCCGCAAAATTGCCACTAATGGAATATCCGCAGGTGGTAAATCCAGATCAAGCATTCGCACAGGGCGAACCCATTGTAGAGATTGAGCTTCTTGGGGCGTCGGCTCCCCTTGCCAAACACGGCAGGCAAACAGCGGCATCAACAAATGGAAATCATCATAAGCGTGGCTGGCAAAGGCGATGGGAGCCAAACAGCTATGCCGTACATCAATGGCTAATTCCTCTTTAAGCTCACGGATCAGGGCCACTTCGGGGGTCTCACCGGCCTCAACTTTACCACCGGGGAACTCCCATTTCCCTGCCATTGATTTCCCAACCGGACGTTGGGCCATCAAGACCCGACCATCCACATCAACGAGCGCAACAGCGGACACTAATACAATCGGCAAAACGCCCGAATCAGAGCGTCCATCGTTATGCCAACAGGCTGTGTCAGGACCGGTAATCGGCATTGATTTCTATGTATCCATGTGTGAGGTCACAGGTCCAAACGGTTGCTGAGCCATCCGCTATACCGACGTCGATTGTGATTACGATCTCAAGACCCTTCATATGTTCAGCAATAGGTGTTTCGTCAAAACCTGCTATGGCACGCCCCTGACGGGCGACAGGAAAGCCGCCGATCTCAATATTTATTTTATCGCGGTCAGCTTTCTCGCCTGCTTTACCGATGGCCATGACAATTCGCCCCCAATTCGCATCTTCGCCAGCAATAGCCGTTTTGACCAGAGGCGAATTGGCAATGGAAAGAGCAATTGTACGGGCCGCCACATCATCTTCAGCACCGTTTAAATTTACAGTGATGAATTTAGAGGCCCCTTCCCCATCACGAACAATTTGATGTGACAAGTCACGGCAAACATCAAATAGCGCGTCACGGAAGTCAGCAAGTGCCGGATCATCTGGACCTTCAATAACAGGATGTTCATCACCCGCACCAGAAGCAAAAAGCATGAGCGTGTCGCTTGTGGATGTATCACTATCCACCGTCACACAATTAAACGTTCTGGATGCCACGTCCGATAAGATAGATTGCAATATAGGGGCAGGCAAAGTCGCATCGGTAAAGACAAATGCAAGCATGGTCGCCATATTGGGGGCAATCATACCGGACCCTTTGGCAATGCCACAGATTGATACGTCAGCCCCCCCGATCGAAACCGTTCGTGTAGCCCCCTTGGGGAATGTGTCAGTGGTCATTATTGCCCGCGCGGCCATATCCCATGCCCCGGGAGCTAGGTTATCACACAAATCCTCTAATTTTTCCGTGATCATATGATCGGGCAAGTCTTCCCCAATAACCCCGGTAGAGGCGACAAAGACTTTGCTTGGGCGACAAACCAAATGATCAGCAACCGCCTCTACTGTTCGCAAAACGCTGTCATCGCCGTTCTTTCCAGTGAAGGCATTAGCATTGCCTGCATTAACGATCAAGGCTTGCGCCTCGCCCGAGCCACCACCAAGAGCCCGACGGCACCAATCCACCGGGGCAGACGCGGTTAAAGATTGGGTATAGACACCGGCGGCGGTTGTTCCCGAGACCATTTCAACAAGCAATAAATCATCGCGACCTTGATATTTCATACCCGTTAACGTAGTTGCGATACGCACACCTGCTACATCAGGAAGTTCCGGAAAACTTTCTGGGGAGAGCGGCGAAACAATGGGCATTTCGAAATCGGACATATGTATTCTCGATTATTTCATTATTGTACTGAAACAGTACCCTTATTGTGCTGTAACAGCATCCTTATTGTGCTGTAACAGCATCCATGGGCTCGCCATTTAAGTCAAAACGCTCAACCTTTGCATTATCAATTAATCTTTTGATATAATCACTTTCAGCCTTCACCATTAATTGATTGCGAATACCTTCGCTTGCTTCTTGAAGTGTTGGTGCTGCCTTCGCCCGCTTTGCTTCAAGCAATATCACATGGTAGCCAAATTGAGTTTGCACTGGTTCTTTTGTAAAGTGACCTACTTCCAAAGCAAATGTAGCGACTTCAAACTCTGGAACCATTTGCCCCGCACCGAAGAAACCTAAGTCCCCACCTTGTGGTCCAGATGGTCCTGTTGAGCGCTCTTTAGCAAGTTCAACAAAATCACCGCCCGCGTTCAAATCTTCAATTACCGCCGTCGCGTCTTCAATAGAAGCCAGCAGGATATGGCGGGCATGATATTCGTTATTCGTGGTCAACGTGCCAATGTATTCCTGATAGGCTGCGCTTACTGCCTCATCATTAACAACTTTTTTGATTTCCGTGGAAATGGCGATTCGTTCATATAATTGCACCAACAATGCATCCAATGTTTCAATGAATTCTTCTGTTTGGTCCAAACCACCTTTAATGGCTGCATTTGCCAACAACCGCCGTGCAACCATACGTTCTAAAAGGTGCGGGTATAGGGTTTCAAGGGGGACATTCTGATATTCCGGGGCAAGACCGCCAACCGCTTCGAGAACTTCACTCATGAAGATCTCTTTACCATCAACCACAGCAACGACTTTGTCCTCCTGTGAAAGGGCGCTATTACTGTAACCGCCGAAGAGCATCATTGTAACAACCAAGGCAAGGCTCAGTTTAGCAAGTCGATGAAACATAAAAGTTCTCCATATTTTTTTTCAGTGTGGTGCATAATACACCCGTTATTTGCGGCGCATAGTGCACCTGTTATTTGCGGCGCATAGTGCACCTGTTATTTGTGGCGCATATTGCACCTGTTATTTGCGGCGCATATTGCACCTGTTATTTGCGGCGCATATTGCACCGACACCCATTACCTCGTAAAGCTGAAAAAAGGGGTAAACATTGGTAGGATTAACGTCATAAGTGCCGAAATGAATATAATTCAATATATTTATGTATAAAACACCTAATACAGCCCCCGTTTCATTGACAGTTCGGCACTTCCCGCTTATGTGTTTCATCGCCTAATATTATCCGGCATTAATAACCATTCTATTTTTTGCTTTGTGGTGAAGCAGCTTCGGAGAGTTCGCCCCTATGTTCGATGTAATTGCCAAAAAATTTTTCGGCAGCGCTAATGATAGATTTATTAAAAGCCTTCATTCACGAGTTGACCAAATCAACGCCTTAGAACCAGAATTTGAGAATCTAAGCGATGATGACTTACGCGCTAAAACAGAACAATTTCGTGAACAACTATCTGGCGGGGCTTCCCTCGATGACATCTTAGACGCTGCATTTGCGACCGTACGTGAAGCCGCAAAACGTACCTTAAAACAACGTCATTTCGATGTTCAACTCTTGGGTGGACTGGTACTGCATCAAGGCAAGATTGCCGAAATGAAAACGGGTGAAGGTAAAACGCTTGTTGCCACGCTGGCCGTTTATTTAAACGCCATTGAGGGCAAGGGTGTTCATGTGATCACCGTTAATGATTATCTAGCACAGCGCGACGCTGATTGGATGGGGCAAGTCTATCAATTCCTAGGGTTATCCGTTGGCTGTATCGTTCATGGTTTGGATGATGTGCAACGCAAACAACAATATGCGTGTGATGTAACCTATGGCACCAACAATGAATTTGGTTTTGATTATCTGCGCGACAATATGAAATTCCGTATGGAAGATATGGCCCAGCGGGATTTTAATTTTGCCATCGTCGATGAAGTTGATAGTATTCTGATCGATGAAGCCCGTACCCCCTTGATCATTTCTGGTCCGACAGAAGACAATTCAGAACTTTACACTCAAATCGACAAGGTTATTCCTCATCTTGTTGCCGAAGACTTTGAAAAAGATGAAAAATCCCGCGCCGTTACCTTTACCGATGAGGGTTCCGAGCATATTGAAAACCTGTTAAACGAAGCTGGCATTTTACAAGAAGGCGGGTTGTACGATCTTGCCAATATCAATTTAATCCACCACGCCAATCAATCCTTGCGGGCCCATCAGTTATTTGTTCGTGATAAAGATTACATCGTTTCCAACGATATGGTTGTTATCATTGATGAATTCACCGGGCGTATGATGGAAGGTCGTCGTTATTCCGATGGGCTGCATCAGGCTCTTGAAGCCAAAGAACGGGTTTCCATTCAAAATGAGAACCAGACACTTGCTTCTATCACGTTCCAAAATTATTTCCGGCTTTATCCGAAACTAGCTGGTATGACCGGTACCGCCATGACGGAAGCAGGAGAGTTTTCTGAAATCTATAATCTCGAAGTTATCGAAATGCCCACCAACGTGGACATCATACGTAAAGATTTAGATGATGAAGTCTACCGTACAGAAGAAGAAAAATTTGAAGCCATTGTTTTGCAAATCAGAGAATGTCAGGAACGAAAACAACCCGTCCTCGTCGGAACTGTCAGTATTGAAAAATCAGAACAAATTTCAACACTCCTGAAGAAATACAAGATCACCCACAGTGTTCTTAACGCCCGCAATCATGAAAATGAAGCTGCCATTATTGCCCAAGCTGGCTCGCCGGGGACTGTTACTATTGCGACCAACATGGCTGGACGTGGCACGGATATTCAAATGGGTGGTAATCTTGATATGCAAGTCAAACAGGAACTTGCCACCCTTAAAGATGAAAGCAAACACGCCGCCGCCGTGCAGAAAATTAGCGATGAGATAGAAACCAAAAAACCCGTTTCGCTTAAAGCGGGCGGATTGTTTGTTCTCTGTACGGAACGCCACGAAAGCCGCCGCATCGATAACCAGCTTCGGGGACGGTCGGGTCGTCAAGGTGATCCGGGTGGTTCAAAATTCTACCTTTCTCTTGAAGATGACCTCATGCGCATCTTTGGTTCAGAGCGTATCGATTCAATGCTTAAAAAACTGGGCTTGGAACAAGGTGAAGCCATTGTTCACCCTTGGGTTAACAAAGCCCTTGAAAAAGCCCAACAAAAAGTTGAAGCCCGCAACTTTGAAATTCGTAAAAACCTTTTAAAGTTCGATGATGTCATGAACGAACAGCGCAAGGTTATCTACGATCAACGTCGCGAACTGATGTCTACGGACAACATCCAAGACACTATTGTGGAAATGCGTCACGAAGTACTTGAAGATATCGTTTCAAAATGTATCCCTGAAAAAGCTTATATTGACCAATGGGATATCACCTTAATGCACGAAGAGTGCCGACGTTTATTGGGCCTCGACTTACCGGTTCAAGAATGGGCAAAAGAAGAAGGCATTGCTGAAATAGAAATCCGCGATCGCATCATCGATGCATCTGATCGCAAAATGGCTGAAAAAGCCGTTAGATTTTCACCGGAAATCATGCGCAACGTAGAAAAAAGCCTTCTCCTACAAGTTCTCGACCAAATGTGGAAAGAACATCTTTTGACATTGGATCATTTACGTCAGGGTATTGGTTTACGCGCTTATGGGCAACGTGACCCTTTACGTGAATATCAACGTGAAGCCTTTGATTTATTTGAAGAGATGCTTGGTAATTTACGCCAACGTATTACAACCTTGTTATCCAATATTGAAATTGAGGTTGCCCCCACAGAATCAGCATTAAGGCCGAGCGAACAGATTATGCATGAAGGCCGCGTCGACCCAGCGTCACAAGCCCCAGGTAGTGCACCGGAAACTGACGCAGCTCATACGCCTGTACAAAGTCGCCAGCAGAGCGGTGTATCAAACCCGGACGATCCTACCTCATGGGGACGTGTCGCCCGTAATGCCGTTTGTCCTTGTGGATCAGGCAATAAATATAAACATTGTCACGGCAAACTGACTTAATATGGGCTTTACCTAATCTTTAACTCTGGCTGTCCGTCCACCACGACGACGGTCCTGCCCTGCTTTCTTAAGATTTTCTGTATTATGCTCGGCAACTTGCGTCATCAGTTCTATTAGCTCAAGAGCTTCACGGGACGCACCTTCCGTTCGCCCGGAAATAATTTCATTCAACGTTTTTTGCGCTGCCTGAGCAGGGGGAATGCTTTGTGGTAACCGTAATAACCACGAAAGCAATATATCCTGCGCAGGTCCGATAAAGGTGCTGACATTTTCAAATACTTGCGACATCAAATTGACAGGATCGTAATCCGGTCCATTTTGGAAATTGTTAGGGCCGAGATGGTCTTCGCCTTTTTGAGAAGAATTATTTTCGCTCTTACTATCGTTCATCTTCCCACCTCAACCTTTGGCTGATAGGATGTTTTTGTATAAACCAACATCGTACTGTCATTACTGATTTCTAACGGTAGTTTAGGGTAAGGCCAAGATAATAATGGACAAAGAAGCAATGCATTTTTGGAATGGACGACTTGTTCTGTTCTGTAAACTGATTTGGCGGCGGTTCTTAACAGAGCGGTGCTGGAGAATGGCAGCGGGTCTAAGCTATACCTCTTTATTAGCAATCGTCCCCTTAAGCGCCATCGCCTTTTCAATGTTAACGGCATTTCCGGTATTTGAAGGAGTTCGCGAACGCTTGCAAAGTACCGTATTTACGAACTTTCTGCCCTCGTCTGCCGAAGCACTTAGCGGGTATCTTGATCTTTTTATCACCAATACCACATCCCTTTCAGCGGTGGGGATCGTTGCGCTGGCGGCTACGGCTATATTACTGCTCGGCACCATAGAATCTGATTTAAATGCAATATTCAGGGCTCGAAAACAACGCCCGTTAATTCCCCGTTTATTGGTTTTCTGGGGAATGATAACTCTGGGCCCCTTATTACTGGGGGCAAGTTTTTCCCTGACGACATATTTATTTATCGCTACAGAATGGATGGGGCTTGATCTTTTCACTGGCCCATTGGGCCTGATGGGGCGGTTTATACCAACGGCATTAATTATCTTTGGGCTTACCATTTTCTTTATGATCATCCCCAATAAACAAATAAGCCTCAGGTCAGCCATTATCGGCGGAACCTTATCCGGTATTCTGTTTGTATTATTGCGTAATGTGTTTGGCTGGTACGTGGCCACTTTTCCAACGTACCAAAACGTTTATGGAACTTTATCCGTTGTTCCAATTTTCCTGATTTGGATGTACCTATCCTGGAGTATCGTTTTATTGGGGGCCGTGATTACGACCTCAGCGGTTGATTTCAAACGCAGTGAACTTCGCCTACTGCAAGGCAATTTGCACCGTAATGAACGTGTGTTAGCTGCAATGGCTGTAATCGAAATTTTATTTGATACCAGCAAATCAGGTGCTTTCAAAAATGAAGCGCAGTTATTAGAAAACGTGCGTTTTGATCGCGATCTATGTGAGGCCGAACTTGAAATGTTCATGGAACATGGGTTTATCTGCCTGAACACCGATGGGAACCTCGTTCTCACCCGGGATCTTAATCATGTAAGTTTACATGATCTCTATAGCATCTTGGAAATGGACCTTCCCGTTACCAGCACGTCCACAATGGAAGATATCCATTGTGTCCATTGGCAAGGCACACTTGTCGATCATATGAAAAAGGCGCGCATCGGTTCCGAGCACGCCTTATCAATATCTTTAAGCGATATCCTTAAGAAGTCAGGATAAACCTTTTTTACCCATTTCTAGGAATTTTTCACGGCGGTGGGTTTTTAACGCCCCACCTTCAAGCTTGGATAACTCGCCAAGAGCCTTCTCAACAGCATCTCCAGCAGCAATGATTGCCGTCTTTGGATCTCGGTGAGCGCCCCCCAAAGGTTCAGAGACAATATTATCAATTACTTTTAACTTTTTCAGGTCTTGTGCGGTCAATCGCAGGGCGTCAGCAGCGTCTTTTGCTTGTTCGCCATTTCGCCATAAGATCGAAGCACACCCTTCAGGTGAAATAACAGAATAAATAGCATGTTCCATCATCATAACCTTATTTGCTGTGGCAATAGCAATGGCACCACCAGAACCACCTTCACCAATAATGATGGATATGAGGGGCACTTTTAATGAAAGACAAGTCTCGATACTGCGGGCAATGGCTTCAGCCTGCCCCCGGGCTTCTGCGTCAATTCCAGGATAAGCACCTGGGGTGTCAACAAAGCTGATGACCGGTATACCGAAATGGTCTGCCATGTTCATCAAACGTTGCGCTTTGCGATATCCTTCTGGGCGGGCCATGCCAAAATTATGTTTGATACGTGATTCTGTGTCTGAACCTTTTTCATTACCAATAACCATGACTGATTGGCCACGAAAACGCCCTAATCCGCCGATCATCGCTAAATCTTCCGCAAAGGCACGATCCCCTGCAAGGGGCGTATAGTCTTCGATTAGCTCTGCTACATAATCCAATGTATGGGGGCGACTTGCATGACGGGCCACTTGTGCCTTTTGCCATGGACTGAGTTTCGCATAGGTGGAAACCAATAATTTATCAGCTTTAGTTTGAAGTTTGCCAACTTCATCAGCAATATTAACTTCGCCCTCTCCACTAAGATGACGGAGTTCCTGAATTTTACCTTCCAGTTCTGCAATCGGTTTTTCGAAATCGAGATAGTTATGCATGGTCGTTCATTAAGTTCCTGAATTAATAAAAAAATCCTCGCCCTTATATGACACCATATACGAGCGAGGATTAGAATAAAGCTTTTTACGAGCCGGTAATTTGTTCAGATTTATGAACCATCACTTCGGCTTGTTTAATGGAAGCAATATCAATCAAACGTCCATCAAGGGCAACAGCCCCTAGACCGGCTTTGGTTGCTTCTTCCATAGCTTCGATAATGCGTTTGGCCTTCGTAACTTCGGCTTCTGTAGGGCTAAACAATGTGTTTGCTTGATCAACCTGACTTGGGTGAATGGCCCATTTACCCTCACACCCCAATGTGGATGCGCGCATGGCTTGTGCTGCATAACCCTCAGCGTCAGAAAAATCACCAAATGGACCGTCAATTGGACGTAACCCATGAGCACGTGCGACAACAACCATTTTGGCGATTGGATAATGCCACATATCGCCCCAGTGGACATCACGATTGCCGGCTTCGTCTGGATCGGTCAGCACGGCGTAATCAGCATTTGGACCGCCAATGACTGTGGTCCGGGCTTTTGTGGACGCTGCATAATCAGCAACACCGAAGTGCAATGATTCGTTTCGTTTACTCGCACCCGCTATTTCAACTAAGTTCTGCATTCCCAAAGCGGTTTCAATAATAAGTTCAAAACCGATACGGTTCGTGAAACCTTTGGCATCTTCGATTTGAGTGCAAAGCATATCAAGGGCGTAAACATCAGAAGCTGTACCCGCCTTTGGGATCATAATCATGTCCAATTTGTCACCGGCTTGTTCCATGATATCAACAACATCACGGTACATATAGTGAGTATCAAGGCCATTAATACGCACAGAAACACCTTTTCCGGACCAATCAAGATCATGAAGTGCTTCAATAATATTTTTTCTAGCTTGTTCTTTATCATCGGGTGCAACGGCATCTTCTAAATCAAGGAAGACCACATCGGCATTCCCTTTTGATGCTTTTTCCATAAAAGTGGTATTTGATCCCGGAACAGCTAATTCAGTACGATTTAATCGTGCTGGTGCTTGATCTACGATGTGAAAACTCATATTAAACTCCTAGTATATTTTGTAAATTAAACGCCCTAATTATGCTCTTGCGCGGAGAATGCGTCAAATACAAGCGGCTTTCAAGCCTATAGAGAACATTGCAAAAATAGTTATTATAACTAAAGATTTTTGGAAACCCTACTTATGTCAAAAAAACCATCTGTGCTACTGACGAGAAAATACCCAATTGCAGTCGAAGAACGGCTAAGACGCGATTATGACTGTCATTTCAACGATGATGATCGGCTCTATTCCAGCGATGAATTGATCAAATTGGCAGAAGGCATGGATGCGATTATGCCCTGTCATTCTGAGAAATTTACCCCTGAAGTTGTCGCCAAACTACCTGATAGTGTAAAAATTGTTGCCAATTTTTCAGTGGGCGTAGACCATTGTGATCTAGAGGCTTTATCAAAGCGCGGTATCGTAGTGACCAACACCCCAGATGTTTTAAGTGACGCTACTGCTGAAATAGCCATTTTACTCATGTTAGGTGCGGCAAGACGTGCGAGCGAGGGGGAGGCTTTAATGCGTCAGGGGACTTGGAATACATGGAGCCCTGCCTTCATGGTAGGGTCCGCCGTAAGTGGTAAAAGCATTGGCATTGTGGGCATGGGACGCGTTGGACAAGTCATCGCGAAACGGGCCCGTGGTTTTGATATGACCGTACATTATCATAATCGTAATCGCATTGCCCCGGATTTAGAAGCAGGTGCCGTCTATCACAAAAATCTAGATGGTTTACTTGGTGAGTGTGATTTTATTTCCCTAAGTTGTCCGGTAACGGAAGATACCAAAGGCTTATTATCTAAAGAACGCATCAGTAAAATGCGCGACGGGGTAATTCTCATTAATACAGCCAGAGGCGCTCTTATCGATGAAGACGCACTAGTTGAAGCGTTAAAATCAGGCAAAATAAGAGCGGCAGGATTGGACGTCTATGATACTGAACCAGGTGGAAATCCAGAAATTACAAAATTGCCAAATACATTTTTACTTCCCCATATAGGAAGCGCCAATGAGGAAACGCGAGACGCCATGGGTTTTAGAGCTTTGGATAATCTTGATACATTTTTTGGAGGTTCGGAACCAAAAGATAGGGTTGCTTAAAAAAATATACCCCAAACAAGGTAAAGAATCGATATTTCCTATTGGCATACCACAGAAACAAAGAGTATAATAGTAATGTGAAATAGATTTCTGCCAAGGTTTATCATTCCAAAATGGCTGATTAAACCAACCAAACATAATAACCCGAACCTGTTAAAATCGGCAGAACGTGGTTCAGGATTTTTTTGTCTCTAGGGAGAACAAACATAATGACGAAAGTTAAAAAAGACGTATCGCGTCGTAAATTTATCCGTAACAGTGCCACTGCTGCTGTTGGTGCTGCCGCAACAACAACACTTGCCGCACCACATATTGCTAAAGCTGCAACCGTCCTGAAAATTCAGGCTGCTTGGGGTGGTGGTATATTCCTTGAAAATGCTAAAAGCTATGTAGACCGCGTACATGCTATGGCCGGTAACTCACTGAAAATTGACTTATTGTCAGTAAACTCAGTTGTAAAAACCAGCCAAATGCAAGACGCTGTCCACCGTGGCGTTCTTGATGGTGCTCACTATGTTTCAGCCTATTGGTATTCAAAATCCAAAGCTGCTTCCCTGTTCGGTACTGGCCCTTGTTTTGGTTGGTCAGCGCAAGAACTTCTTGGCTGGATTCACTATGGCGGCGGTATGGAACTGTTCAATGAATTGATGGATAGCCTTGGCTTGAACATCGTCAGCTTCTTCAACAGCCCAATGCCAGCACAGCCTCTTGGTTGGTTCAAAGAAGAAATCACCGATGTGGCTCAATTGGATGGACTTAAGTACCGGACTGTTGGTTTGGCTGCTGACGTTCTTCTCGAAATGGGCATGTCTGTTGTTCAACTTCCTGGTGGCGAAATTCAGCCTGCTATGAAAAGTGGTTTGATTGACGCTGCTGAATTCAACAATCCAACATCTGATAAAGATTTTGGTATGCAAGATGTATCTAAAGATTATCACCTTGCTAGTTTCCACCAGTCTCAAGAATCTTTCGAAATCACTTTCAACAAGAAGAAATATGATTCTCTGTCTTCTGAAGAGCAAGCAATTTTGAAATATGCTTCAGAAGCTGAAAACTCAAACTTCTATTGGCACAACACCCTTCGTTATGCCGATGACCTTGTTTCTCTTAAAAATGACCACGGCGTTAATGTTCACCGTACGCCAGATTCAGTTATGGCTGGTCAGCTTAAAGCTTGGGACATCGTTATTGACCGGATTTCTGCTGAAGATCCATTCTTCGCTAAAGTTGTAGCTTCACAAAAAGATTACGCTGAAAAAGTAATGGGTTACGTACTGTTGAATTCACCAGATTACGCTGGTGCCTATAAGCACTACTTCGGCTGATCCAATTCAATTGGCAAATATTGCCAGTTCAAGTTCGAGGGACGGCTTTTATAAAGGCTGTCCCTCGTATTTTGTTTGATTATTTAAAACATAAAATCGAGGAATCGACCTGTGACATCCATTATTCATGCAATTGAAAGCTTTAACATCTGGATTGGTAGATCCTTTGGTTGGTGCATCCTAATTCTAACACTCTCCGTTGCCTATGAAGTGTTTGTTCGATATGTACTGAATCACCCAACCGTATGGGCTTTTGACATGATGGTTCAAATGTATGGTGCTTTGTTCCTAATGGCTGGCCCCTACGCACTCGCACAGGACTCTCACGTTCGCGCGGATGTTATTTACAGGTTCCTTCAACCCCGCTGGCAAGCAAGATTGGACATGCTTCTATATATCGTGTTCTTCTTCCCTGGTATGTTTGCTCTTCTCTATTATGGTTGGGAAATCGCGAGCGATTCTTGGCGCTACCAAGAGGTTAGCTGGAACTCTCCAGCCCGAATTCAAATTTATTTCTTTAAAACGTTAATTCCCCTGGCAGGTGCTTTGTTCATCATTCAGGGCGTTGGCGAATGCATGCGCTGTTATATAACGATCAAAACCAATGTTTGGCCCAAACGTCATGAAGACGCCCAAGAAACAGAAAAGATGCTTGTAGGCGCTAAACTTGATCTCGACAGTAAATAATCTTTCCATAATACATTTATATATTAAGACGGAGCACCCGATAGGATGACGAACCCCGAAGTAGCAATTTTAATGCTATCCTTATTTATTGTGATGGTTTTATTTGGTTTTCCAGTAGCCTTCACATTGCTCGCAATGGGTGTCGGTTTTGGTTATTACGCTTATCATCAAGTAGGTAGCATCGAAACCTTCAGTGATATTTTTAATAACAATATCTTTTATCTTCTGAATCAAAATACGTATTCAGTGATGGAGAACGATACCTTGGTCGCAATACCGCTGTTCCTATTTATGGGGTACGTGGTTGAACGCGCCAACATCGTGAACAAACTGTTCTACGCCCTACAAATGGCGGCACGAAACTTACCGGGTTCTATGGCAATATCAGCCCTCATTACCTGCGCGGTTTTTTCCACAGCCAGTGGTATTGTTGGTGCCGTTGTGACCCTTATGGGACTTCTTGCATACCCTGCTATGGCAAAAGCAAATTATAACAAAAGCTTTGCTTCTGGTGTTATTTGCGCTGGTGGCACGTTGGGTATTCTTATCCCACCATCGATTATGTTGATTGTTTATGCGGCCATCGCTGATCTGTCCCCGCTTCGTCTCTATGCTGCAGCCGTCTTCCCCGGCTTCTTGCTCGCGGGTTCTTATATCGTTTACGTAATTATACGGGTCCTGATAAATCCATCAATCGCACCAAAACCCCGCGCAGAGGATGTACCGCCGGCTCGTGTTGTATATTGGCAGCTATTGACCTCCTTTGTTCCTTTAACCGCTCTTATCATGCTTGTTCTGGGTTCTATTTTGGGTGGTCTCGCAACTCCGGCCGAAGCCGCCGCTATGGGCGCATTAGGCGGACTAGTTCTTGCGGCACTCTATCGAACAATGTCTTGGACCATGCTCAAAGAATCCGTCTATCTAACCGCCAAGGCCACCGCAATGGTATGTTGGTTGTTTGTTGGATCATGGACATTTGCCTCTGTGTTCTCTTATCTTGGTGGGCATGAAATCATTGAACATTTCATTCTTGGTTTTGAATTAGCCCCATGGCAGTTTCTAGTTTTGGTACAGCTTATTATTTTCCTTCTTGGATGGCCGCTAGAATGGTCAGAAATTTTGATAATTTTTGTACCTATCTTCCTTCCTATGTTGGATACTTTTGGTGTTAACCCATATTTCTTCGCGATGTTGGTGGCGCTAAACCTTCAAACCTCCTTCCTGACACCCCCTATGGCTATGTCGGCCTATTATCTAAAGGGGGTACTCGGCAATGCCATTGAATTGATGGATATCTTCAGAGGGATTATGCCGTATCTGGCGATCGTTATCGCAACGATGGCTCTCATGTATCAATATCCGGGTATCGCGCTTTGGTTACCTGACTACCTATTTGGTAAATACATACCGTAAAGCAAGATCGATAATTGGAGATAAGTTATGTCTAAAGATACTATAGAAAAATTTTCAGCATTGGTCGGGACCCTTTTGGTTGCCACGTTTGTTCTTGGTTTAGCAGAAAGTATTTCATCCGGATTTGCCGGGTTCTGGGGCGGCTTGCCGTTTTGGGTAATCAGCCTCGTAGTATTATCATTAGTTGCTTACGATTTCTGGGATTCATGCATCCGTAAAAAATAAGGTCTATTCCACCAATGTCTTTTATCGAACTTTCTATCAGCGAAGCTGTGCGTAAAATTCACGACGGCGAAATCACTTCTGAACAATTGGTTCAGGCCTATTTAGACCGAATTAAAGAAGTCGATGGAGACATCAATGCATGGGCTCACCTAAACCCTGAAAATGCCCTGAAACAGGCCAAGGTTTGTGATATTATGCACAGTCAAGGTTTGGCCACGGGTGCTTTGCATGGCGTACCAATTGGTATCAAAGACATTATTGATACAGCTCATATGCCAACAGAACGGGGATCCCCTCTTCATTCTGGTCGCATTCCTATGAAGGATGCAGTCATTATAGAGCGCCTGCGTCAGGCTGGCGCCGTTATTATAGGTAAAACCGTAACAGCAGAACTCGCTGTGCTTCATCCCGGCAAGACGCGCAACCCTCACAACAAAGAGCATACGCCGGGCGGCTCTTCCAGTGGCTCCGCCGCTGCTGTCGCCGCTCACATGGTTCCGGGGGCACTTGGCACGCAAACGAATGGCTCAATGATTCGTCCTGCTTCTTTTTGCGGAATATACGGTTTCAAGCCAACGTACGGCTTAATCCCCCGCATCGGTGTTTTAAACGGATCAGAACCACTTGATACCATCGGGACTTTTGGCCGCTCCATTGAAGACATCGCAATCCTCACAGAAGTCTTAATAGGTCCTGATGCTAGAGATACGGCAACAAACCCATTGGGCACAAAAATACCGCTTACGAGAATCAGTTCCGAAGAACCGCCGATGCAGCCAAGGTTTGCATACATAAAATCTCCCGTTTGGGATCAAGCTGATCAATCAACGCACGAAGCTTTTGAAGAATTGTACGAAGCCCTCAGTGAAATTGAGCCTGATACCATTGGTGGAGATGAGAAAACAATTGAAGAAATTGAATTAGCAGCTGTATTTGAAAACGTTCATGGGTGGTTGGCGCAAGTGATGTGCGCTGATTTAGCCCGAAATCTTTCGGACGAATATAAGGCTGGCGAAAATAAAATGAGCGCTATCCTTCGTGGTAAAATTGAAGACGGCCACAAGGTAAGTGCCGTTGATTACAACACGGCACTGGCTCAACGCCCTCGTTTGATGGCCAATTTGGATGAAGTTTTCGACGAATACGATGCGATCATTACGCCTTCAGCCCCTGGTGAAGCACCAAAAGGACTTGATGCAACGGGGAACCCTGCGTTCTCTACAATTTGGCAATTCTGTGGTCTGCCGTGTATTTCATTACCCTTAATGACGGGCGAAAACGGGTTGCCTATTGGTGTTCAATTGGTCGGACGTTTAAATGATGACGCCCGGTTGTTAAGAACGGCTCGTTGGTTGATGAAGCAATTACAAGCTGAGTAACGCTAACTTTTTGCGAGTGGGTGTTGTTGCAGCAAAGCTTTGAGCCGTTCATCAAGCACATGAGTATAGATCTGGGTGGTCGATATATCAGAATGCCCCAACATCTGTTGTAGGGTTCTTAAATCCGCTCCGTGGGCTAACATATGAGACGCAAATGAATGGCGCAATACGTGGGGCGACACACGTTTTGGGTCAACCCCTGCCCTAGCGGCGACTTCTTTTAATAGTTGAGCAAATCGAGCTCTGGTTAAATGACCTTCTTTGCTTCGTGATGGAAATAAAAAGCTACTGGCGATATGTTGTTGTTTTTTCGGCAAGAATTGATCTCGAACATCTCTGTACAGGCTCATAGCGTCCACAGCGGGTTCGCTAAGGGGGACCATGCGTTCCTTGCTGCCTTTGCCGCGCACAATCAGCATGCGCCCATTGCCCGTTACCGCCGATAACGGTAAGCTGACCAATTCAGAAACCCGAAGCCCCGTTGCATAAAGAATTTCTAGAAATGCCGTTAATCGAAGACCTTCAATGCCTTCAAAGTCTTGGCCGGCAACTAGTAATCGTTCTACATCTTCTTCGCTCAAGTATTTGGGCAAACTCTTACCGATCACCGGGCTATCTATGGCGGCTACGGGGTCATCCTGACGGTGGTTTTCTGCATATAGAAATTTAAAGAACTGTCTGATACTCGATAAGTGTCGCGCCGCTGTTGATGACGCCATTCCACGTGATGACAAGGTCTTCATATAACCACGGATAACATCTGTTCCCACATCTTCAGGACGTAAATTTCGCGCCGACGTAAAGTCCGCAAAATTATGTAAATCCCGCCTATAGGAATCGATGGTGTTTTCTGCAGCCCCGCGCTCCACGCTGGTCATCTCAAGAAATGATTCTATCCAGCGCAATTGACGCGCATTATTTTGAACAGGTTCTGGTCGTTTCACAATGTTATAATCCAGAAATGTTATAATCCAGCAATGTTATAACCCAGCGGCCAGTGCAGCTTCGACACTCAGTGCTCGAGCGTCCGCTTCATAGCCGTTTAGGGTCAAGACACGTGCCACATGCCCCATGACAAGGGGACCCGCAAAGGCTGGCCCTTCATTGCCTAACATGATCAATGCCAACGTTGTGGTCTCGCCAATTTTTCCGGTTCGACTGATGGCTTCTAATCTTTGCCAAACAACAGGATCGGGTAAGATACCTACTTTCTTATCACCCCGAATGCCCAGTGATTCCCATAACGTTATATCGACGGGTTCGCCCAGATTTTCCAATAGTGTGAAAAGCAAAACGGCTCTGTGGGGATCATCGTTTAATATACGGTCCGCATTTAACCAATTATCTAAGGTATCAAAACGTTCCGTGATAGCACCCTCAACATCATGCATACCTGCAAGGCGGATGACAGGTACAAGTTTTACCAAAGCATCGGCGGCGTCCGCGGTCAAATTAGCGTTTGCTCGTAATAAATTCAGCCAAGCACCTGCGGCCTTGAAATCCCCTGCTAGGGCAAAAGCCCGTACGGCATCACCCGCAAACCATATTAAATCTGATCGGGGGGGAACATTAACAATTACTGGCATAAAGGCGTCAGATACAGGGGCGTATATATTATCTGTTCTTGCTCTTGAAAGCGCCATCGACGCGGCCTCTGCCTTTGCTCCATCGACAGTTTGCTTAATACCAACTTGAAACAACAACGCCCTAGATCGTGGACCACTGCTCATTTCGGCCGAACTGAGGGGGTTGTTCATTTCAACTTCATCAAAATGCACGGAGGCGTACAATTCTCGCAGGACCGAAACATCTAGAACATTTGCCGCAACCGCTTGTTCGGCAGCTAGTAATCGGGTCTCCATATGCGTATCGGCATTTGTGGCAATCGCCGGTAGAACGCTGGGGACCGGATCGCTTAATATTTCACCGCTTAATCTTGCTTGGCTTGCGCGAAGCACCGCAACATGAAGAGGGGAAGGGTCAGGCAAGGTATCAATAACGGGGGTTTCAGAACGTATCATCGCATCAAACATCAAAAACAAAAACTCATCGGAAACGCCGATTTCTCTCATTAAAGACATACCTAACTCGGCCTCAACCGTCTGAGAGGAGAGTATTTGACAGAAAATAAAGAGCTTCTGCCAATAGGCATCAATGCTGCCCTTCATGAATTCATTGGTAATGACGCATGCCTTCGCATAGTCATTTTGAAGCAAACTGGCTTCGCTTTCGATCCGCAATAATCTTTCGCTAGACGTCCGTCCAGGTGTTACGCTAAGTAAATTTGAAACGGCCTTTGAATCACCCATATTGGCAAGTAGCTCTAAACGACGCGCGACAAAAGAACCTTCAGTATTATTCAGGTTAGGGCCATTTTCTGGGGGTTCGGATTGAGAAATTAAAAGTCGTCTAATCATATCGCGCATGGTGGGGGACCGGGTAAGCACAGGAAGTTGATCAAATAAGGCATCAACGGTTGCACGATTAGAGCCACGCCACATCTGGAATGGGTACCCTCCATCTTGTTCTCGCAACAGTCCGGCGGTATCAGATGTTACAGTGCTAAGAACATTAACCTCAATGGAATCAACAGCCCCGTTTTTTGGAACAGGTATGACTATTTTTTCCCCTGCTTGTTTTACAGATTTTTCTATATCATCACCCGCCCCTGAAATTGGCTCCAGAACTTGTGGTACCAATGGAGCGTCCAGTGTTAACGGTGCACTTTGTTGCGCGTGTACTACGGTACTTAGTAACAATGTGGATAGGGCTGAAAAAATAGCAATCCTAATTGGGGAATTGGTCATCAGAGATTACCTTTTCCACAGGGGCCGACGGCGCAGGGATTTCCCAAGTAGACAAAAAGAAAGCCCCCCCGATTCCTCCAGCAATTAACAGTAGTAATAATATTGTAGAAATTCTTAGCATCTAGACTCTCAACTCCCATAATAGATGACCTTTACCTGACAATATGCGACATTGCCATACAACAGCAAACAAGCAATTTCTATGAGATCAACTCTCAACCCCAAAAAGACATGTTCTTATCGATTTTCTATTGAATATCAAAGAATTAATAGGACTAAGACAAATATATAATGTAGAACTGTGACATTTTTTTGGCAGGGTATGGATATTATCTGTAATATTGATAAATACTTTCGCTAGAATCGAATCATAACGAGGAGCACAACTTTGAAAACCCATGAAGCACTCGCAGACAAAATATCTGATAAATCCATCGTTTTGGTGGGTTTGATGGGTGCGGGAAAAACGTGTGTTGGACGGTGCCTTTCTGAAGCAACGGGGTTGCCTTTTGTCGATGCTGATCAAGAAATTGAAGAAGCAGCAGGGTGTAGTATCGAAGATTTCTTTGAACTCTATGGTGAAGAAGAGTTTCGCGCCGGTGAAATACGGGTCATACGTCGCTTATTGGGAAATGGCCCCCAAATACTTGCGACAGGCGGCGGAGCATTTATGGCCGATGACACCCAACTGTCCGTGCATAAAAACGGCATATCGGTATGGCTTAAAGCAAGTCTGGATATTCTTACCAAACGCACCTCTAGGCGGGGTGGACGACCTTTATTGAAGAATGGAAACGCCTCAGAAACGTTAGAAAAGTTGATTAATATCCGCTACCCCATTTATGCCACAGCTAACATTATCGTTGAGACCGGGCAAGAAGGCGTTGAAATAACCACTGATAAAGTTTTAAAAGGCATCGAGGATTATTTAATCTCCACTAAAACAAAGAATGGTGAAGTCTAAAGGTATGAATAAATCAATTGAGAGTGTTACCGTTGAATTGGCTGAACGCCGCTATGAAATTCATGTTGGGGCTGGATTGATCAGTAATGCCGGACAGTACATTGCCCCAATTTTAAAACACCCGAGAACAATCATCGTTACCGACGAGAATGTTGCTCAGCACTGGCTCTCGCCCCTTCAACAGTCTCTGAGTGATCATGGTGTATCATCCGATAGCATCATTATGCCACCGGGTGAAAAAACTAAAGATTTTGCGCACTTAGAAATCCTCGTCAACAAATTGCTCAGTTCTCACATCGAACGCGACACCATTATCATTGCATTAGGAGGTGGCGTTATTGGGGATTTAACGGGAATGGCGGCGGCGATCACCCTTCGCGGTATCGACTTTATCCAAATCCCAACCAGCTTGCTTGCCCAAGTGGACAGCTCTGTTGGCGGCAAAACGGGTATCAACACACCATACGGAAAGAACCTAGCAGGGGCTTTTCACCAACCCAAATTAGTTTTGGCCGATACCGACGCATTACAGACGTTGCCAGTTCGTGAATTGAAAGCAGGCTATGCTGAATTGGTCAAATATGGACTAATTGGTGATGCTGATTTCTTCGATTGGTTGGAAATCAATGGTCATCGCGTGCTATCTGGTGATGCCAAATCACAGCAATACGCCGTTAAAAAAAGTTGTCAGGCAAAAGCGGATATTGTTTCAATTGATGAACGGGAGCACGGTCAACGCGCCCTGCTCAATTTTGGCCATACTTTTGGACACGCCTTTGAAGCTGAAACAGGGTACTCCAACGGATTATTACATGGTGAAGCGGTCGCCATCGGTTCCGTTATGGCTTTAACGACGTCAGAAAAAATGGGACACTGCCCTTTAGGACGCGCAGAACGATTGAGCAATCATTTCTCCGAAATGGACATCAATCATTCGCTGAAGAATATAGCCCAGACAGACTGGCGGGCTGAGACATTGCTCGACCATATGCGCTTAGATAAAAAAGTGGCGAACTCTAAATTGGTATTTATTCTAGCCCGTGATATTGGCGATGCTTTTGTAACCAGTGATATTGATGAGAGTGACATACTTACCGTGCTTGAAAACTCTCTCGTCGATCATTTATCGATAATAAAAGGCACATAGAATGGTTGTGACATTAATAATTGTTTTCGTTTTGCTGTTTCTCTCGGCTTTTTTTTCAAGCTCCGAAACAGCCCTGACGGCTGCCTCGCGCCCGGTTATGCATCAGTTAGAGCAAAACGGTGATAAACGTGCGCCCGTGGTTAATAAATTATACGAAAACAAAGAAAACCTTATCGGCACAATATTATTGGGAAATAATCTGGTAAACATTCTGGCTTCTGCATTAACAACCAGTATCATGATTAGCCTCTACGGTGAAACTGGGGTTGTATACGCAACCATCGCCATGACGCTGCTTGTGCTTATTTTCGCTGAAATTTTACCAAAGACATACGCCTTTCAGAATGCGGATAGGATGGCACTTGCCATAGCCCCAACGATACAGTTTCTGGTCATCGCCCTATACCCGTTTACAAAAACCATCAACATTTTGATTAATTTCATTCTGTCATTATGTGGCGTTAGTTATGATTCAGCCAGCGCCCTTGGTAAGGGAGATGAAGAAATTCGGGGGGCTATTGAATTACATGACCGCAAAGATAGTGATGTTAAATTAGAACGCGACATGTTACGCAGCGTTCTTGACCTTGCCGAGGTTCAAGTTGGCGAAGTCATGGTGCACCGTAAGAACGTTATGTCCATTGATGCGGATTTACCAAGAGAAGATATCATAAAAAAGGTCTTAGATAGCCCATATACACGTGTTCCTTTGTGGCAAAATAATCAAGATAATATTGTTGGCGTGCTTCACGCAAAAGCCCTACTTCGCGCACTTTTTGATACGCCTGAACAAACCCAAAATGCAGATGGATTTATAGAGATTGCTGCTAAACCATGGTTTGTGCCGGAAACAACAACACTCGATGATCAAATGAGTATCTTTCGAAAACGTCATGAGCATATCGCCATGGTAGTTGACGAATATGGCGCCTTAATGGGTTTAGTAACCTTGGAAGATATTCTTGAAGAAATCGTCGGGGATATTGCCGACGAACATGATATCTCCACACCAGGTATTCATATAAGTTCCGATGGCAGTCACGTGGTGGATGGCACAGTTAGCATTCGTGATCTTAACCGGGAATGTGAATGGAATTTACCAGATGAAGAAGCTTCAACAATTGCAGGGCTGATTTTACATGCATCTCGACGCATCCCTGAAATCGGGCAAGCTTATATTTTCTATGGATTCCGTTTTGAGATTTTACAGCGCAAACGCCATCAGATCGTATCCATAAAAATCACCCCAACACAGGACATGGCAGATTATAATAAATCGGCTTAACTGTGAGAATCTTCATTTATTTGCAAATGGCATTATTATATTTAATATTATTAGGGTAGTATAAATTTCGACACTTTAGTTGTTACTTAATCCAGTTCACCAACAAGACCGAAGGACAAACACCATGCATAGAAAAATTGTCCCAGATGTTGTTAAAGAATCAGCCATTTGTGATTTAAATGCAGACGCCACCGCACGCCAAGCAGCGGAAGCCATGACCACCGCCAATGTTTCAGCCGTTGTTATCGTTGATAATGATAAAAGTATAATTGGCATTTTAACGGAACGCGACTTAACGCGGTTTGTTGTTGCCCTTGGGAAAGATAGCAATAAGATCATCGTTGGCGATATTATGACAAAAAATCCCGATACATTATCGCCCGACGATTCGGCAAAAGATGCTTTGGAACTCATGAATTCTCGCGGATATCGACATTTACCTGTTGTTGTCGAAGGAAAATGTAATGCAATGGTTTCCATTCGAGACCTCTACAGCACCGTAAAAGAATCCTTGGAAGAAGATATCAAAGAAACGGAAGCTTTCATTTTTGGTGACCGCTACGGCGCTTAAAATCGTTTCCGACAAAACAGAAAGTTATATGTTTTAACCAATTTATGGTTATTAGTTTTATTATTTTCTTGATATTAAGGCCTCTCTATTCATTCCTCATTGGACTATTCCCCCATGCCTTTATCAAAACCATCCCCTCGCCAGCATAATCACACTCGCCATATTGAATGCAAAGGTTTCCTCCGTGAAGACGGGTTATGGGATATCGAGGGTCGCATTACCGATACAAAAACCTATTCATTCTCAAACCATGACCGTGAAGGCATTCATGCAGGAGAGAATATTCATGATATGAGCGTCCGAATAACTCTTGATAAGGAGTTTGTGATTATTGATGCAGAAGCATCTATCGATTCAAGCCCCTTTTCCATATGCCCTGGAATTGCGCATACCTATAAGTCTCTCATTGGTCTGGACATAAAGCCGGGGTGGCGTAAGGATGTTATCGTAAGGTTCGGTCGTGAAAAGGGATGTACTCATATCAATGAGTTATTGTTGGGGGTGATGGCAACAACAGCTTATCAAACCCTCAGCGGCAGCACGGTCAAATCAAGTGACACACAAAAATCGCTGAATGCATCACGTCTGGTCAATACGTGTCATGCTCTGTCATCAAACAGTTCTGTCGTGCAAAGACAGTGGCCAGATGAATACACCGGCACACCCATAGAATCTGGCGAAATATAAAACCGGGTTAGGCGTCTTGAAGTTGCTTTTGAATTCTTGAACTTGCTGTTTCTAAAACAGAATTCATAGAACCACTTTTCAAATCACCTTGTGCATTAGCCACAGTATGGAAATACGTGATGATGAATGCACGAACAAAAGCTGTTCGGCTTGAACCATGGCGAATACGTTCAATTAGTGTGCAGAGTTCATTAACAGTTTTACCTTCAATCTCGCATATTTGATCTAATGCTGACCAAGTGGCTCCTTCAAGACGAATGCTTGTGCGGTGCCCAGCAACCGTAACGTTTCTACTAACTAGAATTCCTGACATTTGATGTGGTCCTTAAATTAATAACTTCTAATATAGATAACTTTATCTTTTAAAAACATAGATTACAATAATAAAACTATAGTCACTATTACATATAACTGTATTACATGGAAGGGGTTTTTGTCTTCATTGATAAAGAATGTAAGCCGTCCGCAAAAACGTCCTCTAATAATGTGTACACCATACGTTGGCATTCGACCTTATTTTTACCTTCAAATTGAGCGGATTCAACGTTAACTTTAAAATGTGATTGTTGGGCATCTCCTGCTCCAGCATGCCCTGCGTGACGAGATGAGTCGTCTATGACCTCAAGCATTGTTGGTGACAACCCATTGGTGAGGGCTACCTTTATCATTTCTTCTCTATCTGCTGACATTTTGTATCCAGTTTTGACGTTATAGGGTTGATATATTCCTCTTTCTACCCCTTATAATATTTATACCCAAACCTTTAAATAATTAAATAGTAACCATGACATCAAAAACAAGATCATCAAATTCAAAATACAACAATCCGCAAAATCCGGTTGGTGAAGAACGCCTTTGTGAATGGTCGGAATGTGATGAAAGGGGGGAGTATAAAGCTCCCCGTTCTCGCGAAAATCTAAAAACCTACCAGTGGTTTTGCCTTGAACACATTCGGTTATTTAACAAATCATGGAATTATTATGAGGGTATGGATGATAACGAGGTCGAAATAGATAAACGATATGATACCGTTTGGCAGCGCCCTTCATGGAAATTGGGCATGAACGCAGCCTACCTTACCCCCGATCATACGTTAGATCCCTTTGAGGTTTTGGGGGATTTGGGACCAGCTGGCTCAAAGAAAGCACCAACGGCTCGCCCGCCAATCTCAAAAGAAGAAGAGAAAGCCTATAAAACCCTTGGCGTTACGTACCCTGCCACGATTGAAGATTTAAAATCTAAATATAAAGAATTGGTCAAAGAGCACCATCCGGATGCAAATAAAGGCTCAAAATCGTCAGAAGAGAAGATAAAAAAAATTAACCAAGCCTATCATACCCTTCAGGATGCTATGAAAACCTAAGAACCTGAGAACTTAAATTTCTTAATTCTCAAGCAGGGCCTTGACCTTAAGGCGATTTGGTCTTACCCAATATCGTACATATATTAAAAACATTAATTACATCTGGATTTCCGTAAATGACGGCTCAAATGAACTCTACCGCTGACAAAGCGTTTCCCTTGAATGCGCCTGACATTAAGGTTTCTGTAAAAGAGACTTTTGGGCTCGATAGCAAGATGAAAGTTCCTGCATTCAGCATCACCGACGAACATGTTCCGACGATTGATCCGACATATCAATTTGATCATGATACGACCATGGCTATTCTCGCTGGATTTGCCCATAACCGCCGCGTGATGGTCCAAGGCTACCATGGTACTGGGAAATCCACCCACATTGAACAAGTTGCTGCCCGTCTGAATTGGCCTTGTATCCGGGTTAACCTCGATAGCCATATCAGCCGTATCGATTTAATTGGTAAAGATGCCATTGTTGTACGGGAAGGCAAACAGGTCACTGAATTCCGCGAAGGTATTCTACCGTGGGCGCTTCAAAACCCCGTCGCCTTGGTATTTGATGAATATGACGCGGGTCGTCCGGATGTGATGTTTGTTATCCAACGGATTTTAGAAGTGGATGGTAAACTTACCCTCCTCGATCAAAATCGCGTTATGCAGCCTAACGATAGTTTCCGTTTATTCTCAACAACCAATACTGTTGGCTTGGGTGATACGACGGGTCTTTACCATGGAACGCAACAAATCAACCAAGGCCAAATGGATCGTTGGAACATTGTCACCACGTTGAATTACTTAGAACAACAAGCCGAAGAAAATATTGTTCTCGCGAAAATTCCTGATTTTGATAATGATGAAGGACGCAAAGACATTCATAGCATGGTTGAATTGGCAAACTTGACGCGCTCTGGATTTATGGCAGGTGACATTTCGACGGTTATGTCTCCGAGAACCGTTATCACGTGGGCTGAAAACTCAAATATCTTCAATGATCGTGGTTTTGCTTTCAGAGTAACATTCCTCAACAAATGTGATGAGCATGAACGTCCTTTAATTGCAGAATATTATCAACGATGTTTCGATGAAGAATTGCCTGAGTCTATCGGTAACATTGCAATCAGCTAAAGCTTCTATGCAAGTGGAGTAAACACCAGTGAGCGGAAGCGACACCCCTTCTGAATTAGTCAAACGAGCGACCTCTGCTGCCCTAAAGGCATTGGCAGATGATGCTGGATTAGAGGTGGCATTCTCCCAAGGGGCCTCAGGTGTTTCCGGTAGCACCGCTCATTTGCAAACACCGCCGCATGTTATAACGGCTGAGGTCGTATCAAAACTACGAGGCTCAGCCGATGCATTGGCTATGCGTGTCCATTATCATGATGAAAAAACCCATCGCAAACACACACCCGTAAATCCCGATACAAAACTGATCTTTGATTCCATTGAACAGGCTCGGTGTGAGTGTCTTGGTGCAAATCGCATGCAAGGTGTGTCTGCAAATTTACAGAATATGAACATCGAACGCAGCAACGATAAAAACTACCCTGCCCTTGCGGATCGCAACGAAGACCAGCTTCCTGATATTATGGGCATGCTGGTACGTGAACGTTTGGGTGGACTTGAGCGCCCTAAAAGTTCGAGCCACCTATTTAATCTGTGGGATGAGTGGCTCGACCCGAATGTTCTTCAACAAATTGATAAATTAAATGATTGTATCCGCGATCAGTCGAAATTTGCTGATGCGGTCATCGAAATGCTGCAAGACCTTGATATTATGGATGCCGATCAAAGCAGCAACAACGAGCGTAATGAAGAAGAAGATGGCGATGAAGACCCAGAAGGTGGTGAAGAAAGCGGTGGGGAAGCGGGTGATGCTGATTCTGAGGGCATGTCTGCCATGGACACCTCTCAGGGTGAATTTGATGAAGACACCCAGGGTATGTCGGAAATGGGCGAGGATGATAGCACAGCGGGTGAAGGTGAAGATCAACCTTCTGGTCCGAGCCAATGGCCAAGTAACGATCCCAACACACCCAACGCAGAAGACATCTATCGCCCTTATACCAGCGAATTTGATGAAATCATCAGCGCCAGTGATTTATGCGATCCGGAAGAATTAACACGTTTACGCAATCAATTAGATCAACAGCTATCCCATCTTCAAGGTATGATCGCCAAGTTAGCCAACCGATTGCAACGCAGCTTGATGGCGAAACAACAACGTTCATGGCATTTCGATCTAGAAGAAGGCATCCTTGACGCGGCCCGTTTGTCTCGTGTTGTAACGGACCCCCTTTATCCGTTGTCCTTCAAACAAGAATCAGACATGAATTTCCGCGATACGGTTGTTACCTTGCTGATTGATAATTCAGGATCAATGCGGGGACGCCCCATTACGGTGGCCGCCATGAGCGCCGATATTCTCGCTCGCACGTTAGAGCGGTGTGGCGTTAAAGTTGAAGTCCTTGGCTTTACGACACGGTCTTGGAAAGGTGGCTCATCCAGAGAACGATGGGTTTCTGAAAATAAACCAAAAAACCCCGGCCGTTTGAATGATCTACGCCATATCGTCTACAAATCAGCAGACATGCCGTGGCGGCGCGCTAGAGAGAACTTAGGGCTCATGCTTCGTGAAGGGCTGCTTAAAGAAAACATCGATGGCGAGGCGCTTCTATGGGCGCACAATCGTCTATTGGGCCGTCCTGAACAACGTCGTATCCTGATGGTTATATCTGATGGCGCTCCGGTGGATGATGCAACGCTATCGACCAATCCAGGGAATTATCTGGAAAAGCATTTGCGCGATACAATCGAATGGATCGAAACCCGCTCTCCTATCGAATTAACCGCTATCGGCATCGGACATGACGTAACTCGGTATTATAAACGTGCTGTTACATTAATTGATGCAGAGGAATTGGGCGGCACTATGATGCAAAATCTCATGGAGCTTTTTGATGATGATTCCGATAAGCCGCGCGGGCGTAAAACCGGCACGCGCTGATAATCAACCAATACTTGGGAAATAATTAGGTGAATTCAATTAAATCCATATTCCAACTTGTTTTTGTGACAGGTGTTATGGCAACCGTCCTCCAAACACCATTACATGCAGAAAACTGGTCACAGCCCGTACCGCTTACGATGTCGGATACAGTATTTAATGCCCCCCATGATCTTACCATTACCCAAGATGGTCTCTATTTATTGGTGGCCGATAAAGGTAATAACGTTGTTCAAGTCCTCACCCCCGGTGATTTACGTATTATCGGCGAGATCGGGACGGGTGTTTTTAATCAACCCCATGATATAGCCGCTGATAATCAAAATAAGATTTATGTAGCCGATACGGCAAATGGCCGCATCTCTGTATTCCAATTCAATGGTGTGTCAAAATATATTGGCGTTCAAATCGAGCACTTAACGGATTGGGATGAAGGTATTATTTGGCCAGAGGGAATTGCGATAACAACAAACAAGCGTGCCTACGTGGCTGATGTTAAAGCCAATGCCTTGCTTGTTCTGGATGATGGCAAGGTCACGCATACCATCCGTGAAGCCGGAGGCACACAATTTTCCCGCCCCCATGACGTTGAAGTCGATTCCGAAGGTAATATCTATCTGAGTGATCCCGGCAATGACAGAATCGTCATCTTCAATTCTAATCTGGAATTTATAAAAGAACTGAATTCGTCTGATTATGGATTTGATGAACCAAAATATATTTCAATCGATGAAGATAATATGCTGTTTATAACCGACCAACATAACGACCGAATTGTAATGCTTGCTGATGATTTACATTCTGTCGGTGATATCGATGAAGGCATTGTTGAAATCGCCGGGCCAGAAGGTATCGCCGTTGCGGGTCGTTATATTTGGATTTCAGATACAGGTAATAACCGAATTATACTTTTACGTCGAAATCGACAGTAATAATAAGTAAAAAATTCCTTCCGAAATGAAGAAAGGCCCGCCGAAGCGAGCCCGTAAATAAGAAAGGCCCGCCGAAGCGAGCCTAAGCCAAAATTGAGAAAGGCCCGCCGAAGCGAGCCTAAAAACATCTCAATCGTAATTCGAATTATGCAGCGACAGAAGCAGCTTTCTTTACGCGTTTCTTCAAACGTAGCATATCTGCGGATAAATCCACATCACGGGTGTCGAGCAAGAAAGCATCCAAACCACCTTTATGCTCAACAGTGCGAAGAGCGCTGGTGCATAATTTAAGACGAACAGATTCACTTAAGGAATCACTCATCAACGTTGTTACCTGTAGATTAGGAAGGTAACGACGACGTGTTTTGTTATGAGCGTGGCTCACATTGTTTCCGGTTAAAACGCCTTTACCGGTAAGTTCGCAACGTCTAGCCATTTTCTGTATCCTTATCAGGCTGAATAGTGTCGACAAAATCCAGCGGAATTCTATATATAAAAACGAATCATAAACGCAATTAAACGAAACGCTGTATGAGAGGCGTTTCTTAAGGGAATGCCTGCCATTCGTCAAGGCATTTCCTGACTTTTTTTAAACTACCCAATTGCGGTTTATTTAGGCAAAATGCGACTTTCTGAACGTTACATACGCTTCAATGTGACTTTATGTGACTTTAACCGAAAAATTCGAATTTTATAGTTTTTAATTGTTGCATTCATTAAGCAACATTTGTACTCAACGGTCAGAAACAAACTGCAGTCGAGTTTAAATTTTAATAATAAATTCTGGTGCTAGGCAAAAGTGAACTCATAACATTCTCCTTAGAGAATAACAGTATTAGCCGTGATTTTTAACTATATTATCAACAACTCACACAGGCCTTACAATGAACCCCTTAGCCTCGAACAAATTGTTCAAACCCGTATTAGCCTTAACTTTTATTGTCTTTGCCGGTATTTATGCCGGTGCGCTTTTTACCGGGCACCATAACGATATCATCATTATCGTTGCTGCAGCCTTAGGTGGCTATATGGCCATTAACATTGGGGCAAATGATGTTGCAAATAACGTTGGCCCTGCTGTTGGGGCCAAAGCACTAACGTTATTGGGCGCCCTTGTTCTAGCCGCCGTATTCGAAAGTGCCGGGGCGCTCATCGCCGGCGGTGACGTTGTGTCTACAATATCTAAGGGAATTATTGACGCCTCTCTTGTTGCTGATAGCACGACCTTTATATATGCCATGATGTCAGCGCTCCTAGCTGCCGCGTTATGGCTGAATTTAGCGACATATTTGGGCGCACCTGTATCGACCACTCACTCTATTGTTGGCGGGGTTATGGGCGCTGGAATCGCAGCAATTGGTTTCCATGCCGTAAATTGGGCGACAATGGGCAAGATCGCGGCCAGCTGGGTTATATCTCCGCTACTTGGTGGCATTATTGCTGCTATCTTCTTAGCTATTCTAAAAGCCAATGTAACGTCACAAGAAGACAAAGTGACGGCTGCGCGCAAATGGATTCCGCTTGTCATTGGGGTCATGGCATCCGCATTTTCATGTTATCTGATCATGAAAGGGCTAAAGAAAGTTTGGAAGCCGGATGTTTCAATAATTCTTGGTGTCGGTGTGCTTGTTTTCTTTGCCACCAATTATTTGATGAAACCAATCGTTCGCCGACAGTCCGAAGGTATAGAAAATAGAAAACAAGCTGTTCGTAGTTTATTCAAAATACCTTTGATTTGTTCTGCTGCCTTACTCTCTTTTGCGCATGGTGCAAACGATGTTGCCAATGCAGTTGGACCGTTAGCTGCTATTCTCCATAGCGCTGAATCGGGTGATATTGCCAGCAAAGTCAGCATCCCCCTTTGGGTCATGTTAATCGGTATGGGCGGCATCAGTATAGGCTTACTGCTATTTGGCCCTCGCCTGATCCGTATGGTGGGAGAACAAATTACAAAGCTGAACCCGCTCCGGGCTTTCTGTGTGGCCTTATCAGCAGCAATCACCGTAATCATCGCATCGTCTCTTGGCCTACCCGTTAGTTCCACCCATATTACCGTCGGTGCGGTATTTGGTGTCGGCTTTTTCCGCGAGTACGACTCCATTAGAGAGAAACGCAAACGCGATAAATTACGTAATACCGAATTTAATAATGCCAGACGCATGGGTAATAGAGAGCTAGAACTTGTCGTCCCCGAGCATAATGATTTGCGCAAACCCCGAAAACTGGTCCGTCGAAGTCATGTTCTGACAATTATTATGGCATGGATTATTACTGTGCCAGCATCGGCAATTCTTGCGGCAGCCATCTATTATGTGATGGCCCTTTATCACCCCTTATAAATTTCACAAATTCAATAATTAGTTTATAAAAAAAGCAGGGTTCCCTATAGAAACCCTGCTTTTTTAAGCTTTGTATTGATTTAATGTGTCACCAACTAGACATGGCTTTTTGTAAATTTTCGTCAAGTTTATCGAGGAACTGGGTTGTTGTCATCCAGCTTTGATCGGGACCGATTAAAATAGCCAAATCTTTGGTCATGTACCCATCTTCAACGGATTGAATACATACTTTTTCGAGGGTTTCAGCAAACTTTACAACATCTGGCGTGTCATCAAACTTACCACGTGCTGATAAACCGCGCGTCCAAGCAAAGATTGAAGCGATTGGATTAGTTGACGTTTCTTTGCCGGCTTGATGTTGGCGATAATGACGGGTCACTGTGCCATGGGCGGCTTCTGCTTCGACGGTTTTTCCATCGGGTGTCATCAGCACGGAAGCCATTAACCCGAGAGAACCAAAACCTTGGGCAATCGTATCGGACTGAACGTCGCCATCATAGTTCTTACAGGCCCATACATAACCGCCATCCCATTTCATAGCACACGCTACCATGTCATCGATCAGGCGATCTTCATAGGTGATCCCTTTAGCTTTAAAAGCTTCAGCGAATTCAGTGTCAAAAATTTCCTGGAAAAGTTCAACAAAGCGACCATCATATTGCTTTAAGATGGTGTCCTTATGCGAGAAATAAACGGGCCATCCCAATTCCAAACCGTAATTCATACAGGCTCTTGCAAAACCGCGAATAGACTCGTCCAAGTTATACATAGCCATCGCGATACCAGAAGCTGGAGCTTGGAATACTTCGCGTTCAATAATTTCGCCACCATCTTCTGGAACAAACTTCATGGTTAACGTACCAGCGCCGGGAAATTTAAAATCCGTGGCGCGGTATTGATCGCCAAATGCATGACGTCCGATAACAACTGGGCGTGTCCAACCGGGAACCAAACGAGGTACATTTTCGCAGATGATCGGTTGACGGAAAACGGTGCCACCAATGATGTTGCGGATGGTGCCATTGGGCGAACGCCACATATCTTTCAGACCAAATTCCTCGACGCGTGACGGGGTCGGTGTGATTGTTGCGCACTTAACGCCTACACCATACTTTTTGATGGCATTGGCTGAATCAATTGTAATTTGATCATTGGTTTCATCACGCTTTTGAACGCTCAGATCATAATATTTTAGATCAACATCTAAATACGGAAGGATCAGTTTATCTTTAATAAACTTCCAAATAATCCGGGTCATTTCATCGCCATCAAGTTCGACGACGGGATTAGCGACTTTAATCTTTGCCATTTTGTACTCCATTAAATCTATTCTATCACCTATTCTCAGGTTCAATGACCGAGAACATAATACCCGAGCCCCTTTCAGGCAAGCCTCAGCGCCTGTTAATACTTAAGTATATTGGTGCGAACCGAGGTTATAGGCGATCCATTTGCCCCGTCGAAAATGGCTCGTCAGCTTTTGATAAGACTTCAAACACACTTTCTACAGAATCAACGACTGTATATAAATCTTTGATCGTTTCAGCGGCAAATCCTTTTGAAACAACAGAATCAATCAAAGCGCTTAAAGGTTCCCAATAACCATTCACATCCAGAATGATGATTGGTTTATCATGTAATCCTAATTGTCGCCATGTGAGTATCTCAAAGGTTTCATCAAGTGATCCCAAACCACCCGGTAATGTGACAAACGCATCGGACGCTTCAAACATGAGGGCTTTTCGTTCATGCATGGATTTAGTGACAATGAATTTATCGCTTTCTTTACGCCCAACTTCTAATTCATCAAGAAAATCAGGAATAATTCCGGTTATTTTTCCACCACTTTTGCTCACGGCATCTGCAACTTCACCCATGATCCCAATATTTCCAGCCCCGTATACAAGGCGGATATTGCGGCGAACCATTTCTTCTGCCAATTCACGAGCGGTTGAAATATAAGCAGGGTCATTTCCAACCCGCGAGCCACAAAACACACAAAGAGAGTTTATTTCTTCCATATTTAAATAAATCCATTCAAAAAACATTACAATTACTTAAAATATATAGGTCCTGAATGCAAAAATGTCTCGCACTCAAACTTAATACATGCTTTTGATAGATCAATTTTAATAAACATTCGGTTTTGAAAAAATTGTCTTTTAAGATGCAAGAGGTCATATCGAATCGGAATGACCTAAATCTAAAAAACACCCAATTAAGTCGCCACACTCCCTATAGCAGCACCTAATGTTAGGGGTATGATTTCTTATTCATACTGAACATACACGTTAAATTACATCTAACCTATTGAAAATATAAGTTTATTTAGATACATCCAACAAAATGATCAATTAATGAAGAGAACTGGTATTATGTAAGCTTGTATCTCAACGCCATGTCATTAATAAATATTAGGGGCTTGCCCAATAATTTAGGTGGAATGAGTTATCGGTATGCAGTTTTTAAAAAATCCATTTGTTCTTGCAATCCTCGGCGGGGTTTTAGTCGGCGTTGCTATTGCTTTGAACCTTATGCTCCAAGACGACGACCTCATTGAGCCAATTACATCTGAAGTTATCGTTCAACAATCTGAGCAAGCTCAAAGCAACATAGAAAGCCCACCTGAAATAGAAGTATCCCCAACCGCCCCAGAGAACGAGGTCGTGGCTCAACCACAATCTACTCAGCCCGCACAACTGACTGAACTAGACGTCGTTACAGAACCTTCTCAAGTTGCTTCGGTTGACGCCATTACCTCACAAGTTGAGTCACAAACTGAAACACCCGTTGCGGACCAAGATATGGCACCTGCATTTGATGTGGTTCGTATTACCATAGATGGGCACGCCGTTATCGCGGGTAAAGCTGAACATGATTCCAATGTAAAAGTTTTGATTAATGATGAATTGCTTGGCGCCGTTTCCGCTGACAAACATGGTGAATGGGTTTACGTCCCCTCCAATCCCCTTGATCCGGGTACGCATAGATTGTCTTTACAATCCTCCACCGCAAACGGGGTCGTTGTTAATTCAGATCAAACCGTGCTTATCAATGTTCCCGAGCGTAACACCGATAAGGCAGATGAATCATTTGCTGTGGTTGTTTCTGCGGACCCTGCAAAACCCACTCAAATATTACAAAAACCCGGAGAACCAAGCGTCAGTCTGCTTTCAATTGATGCTATTGATTATAATAAAGATGGCGAGTTTTCTATTACCGGTACAGCAAAAGCGAATTCATTGGTAAACGTTTATCTCGACAACACGTATATCGGCACCTCCCAAACAACAAATTCTGGACAATGGTTTCTTCAACCAGAAACACGGGTCAAACCCGGACAATATCAACTCCGAGCAGACCAAGTTGATGATAAAGGTGATGTTCTCGAACGCATCACCATGCCATTTGTCCGCGATGAATTGAAACCTAATATTGACCCAGACAACTATTACGTTGTTCAGCCAGGCAATTCACTATGGCGGATCGCCAGAGGGACCTATGGCGAAGGAATGCAATATACGGTTATTTATATGGCTAATAAGGACCAGATTGGTAATCCTGATATGATTTTCCCCGGGCAAATCTTTAGTTTGCCAGAAAACTAAAATGACAAATCTTTAGTTTGGCAAAAAATTAAATGATTAAAAATTTAATTCAAGGTCATTGATTGGGATACTTGAGCTATACCGCCGGTATCGTTAATCAATCCAGCAAATTCACCCGATGGTTTAATATAGTGTGATAACAGTTCCAGCATTGGTTTTGCCTGTAACAACAGTGTCGTTACCATTGTCAATAAATTTACAGGTGACAATGTTTCCTTACTCGAGATATTCCCCCTTAAAATTATTTTTTGATTTCGAGTAAGCTCCATTTCCAAGCCAAGCTTCATATTTAGTGTAGATAAAATTTTAGTGGCGGCTTTGCGCCCCTGTAAGGATTCTGAGCTATAAGGTAAATGACCGAGAAACGTACGTATGTTAATGGATGTGGTTTCATCAACAGACTGGGCACGAACAGAGAAAGGATAACCTAAATAGAGGAATTGAAAATCTAGATGTCCTACTCCTTGTTTATGCACAAGTAAACCAGACGTGCGTAGGACATTACTGAGATTTTCTACAGCAATAGGTTGTTTTTCTACTATTTCTGTCGCCACAAGAGCCTCACCGCTATTTAAATTTTGACTGTGGAACTTAATACAGTTCTCTTTTGAGGACACTACAGAATAAAACAGATTGAATCAATTCCCCGACTTCACTTGTTTTATTAACATAGGAGTCTATTATTGCCCTAGATTTCAATTTCATTATTTTAACTACAGAAAGCCACATACGGCATGCTCAAATCAGTTTTAGTTCCAATAAATCCTGCCGGATGGCCTTTTATTGCTCTTTTCGCCATCCTAACCAATTTATTATGGTGGGGTAGCATGTGGCTTGGCCTTGTCGGAGTGGTCTTGACCCTATGGTGTGTATACTTTTTTAGAGACCCAGAACGTTTCACACCAACCAGAGAGGGTTTGATTATATCACCGGCTGACGGTGTTGTGCAGTTGATCGATAAAGCAGCGCCGCCACCAGAGCTCGATATGGGTGATGAAGAACGTGAGCGTGTCTGTGTTTTCATGAACGTCTTTAATGTTCATGTAAACCGTGTTCCCATCGATGGAATCATCCGACGTATTGCTTATCGTCCCGGTCGTTTTCTCAATGCAGCACTTGATAAGGCTAGTATCGATAATGAACGTCAAAGCTATTGCTTAGAAACTGATTCAGGGCATGACATAGCCTTTGTTCAGATTGCCGGCTTAGTCGCCAGACGAATTATTTGTCAGGCACAAGAAGGCCAACCTGTTGAAGCTGGCCAACGCTTTGGGCTCATTCGATTTGGCAGCCGTGTTGATGTTTATCTTCCTAAAGGCACCAAACCTCTTGTAGTACTCGGACAAAGCATGATTGCCGGTGAAACAGTCATTGCCGATATGAAAATTGGTACAAAAGCCGATAAGGCTCCACGCGAAGGCCGCGCCAGTTAATAACGGATTTTGTATATATGACTTCCCCCGACCCCTCTTCTCCTAGTGATTCGTTAGAGAAGCCGAAGAAGAAACGCCGATTAAAAGGGCTTTCTTTAAATATGATGATCCCAAACATACTCACAATCTTGGCATTATGTTCAGGTATGACGGCAATACGCTTTGCCCTATTGGATCGTTGGGAAGCTGCTGTCCTTGCCATTGTAGCCGCCGCAATTCTCGACACCCTCGATGGTCGTGTCGCTCGTCTTCTTAAAGGCTCCAGTAAGTTCGGTGCTGAGCTCGATAGTTTATCAGATTTCATTTCCTTTGGCGTGTCCCCCGCGTTAATGCTTTATTTGTGGGCATTACAGGATGCAGGACGGTTTGCATGGATTTTGGCATTACTACTGGCTGCCTGTTGCGCCCTCCGACTTGCTCGCTTCAATGTTATGCTTGATGATCCTGATGCACCTGTATGGAAAGCGAACTACTTTACAGGCACCCCTGCTCCAGCTGGTGCTGGCATCGCCTTGTTACCCATAGTGCTCTCCTTTCTGATTGGCGATGAGTTCACGCGCCGTCCAGAAGTAGTCGCCTTTATTATGTTATCTGTTTCATTTTTGTTTGTGTGTCGGATACCAACATTCTCATTTAAGAAGTCGAAGATTCCGAGCCACTGGATCATACCAACAATGATCTTTGTTGTCTTACTTGGCGCAGCATCCATCATTGCCCCATGGATTACATTGGCCTCCGTGATAACGCTTTATCTATGCACGATACCATTTTCTATTATTAGCCATGAGCGTCTGAATAAAGCATGGCTTAAAGAGAACCCACCCCAAGATACCTTATTCCAAGATACCCCGAAGCCATAAAATTTCTTTTTAAGCGGTCTTTAAGGCGCGTAGCTTTCTGCGTTTACGCCATTCACCAATGTTTGCCCGCAGCATTAATGAGCACGGCGTGACAATCAGTGTCAGGATTGTTGCAAAGGCAATTCCGAATACAATGGCTGTTGAAAGTTGTTGCCACCACTGGGTAGATGGTGCGCCGATACTCACTTCGCGCGTTAGGAAGTCTATATTCATTCCAAGTACCATCGGCATCAGCCCGAGAACGGTCGTGACCGTTGTCAACATCACGGGGCGAAGACGTTGCGCCCCCGTGCGCATGATCGCGCTCAGGGCATTTGGTTCATCGGGTAACAGGCGATCAAAGGTATCAATTAAAACGATATTATTATTCACCACAATCCCGGCTAGCGAAATAACACCAATGCCGCTCATGACAATACCAAATGGTTGATCCATTATCAGCAGCCCCATGAAAACCCCAATAGTAGACATGATCACTGCGGATAAAATCAAAAAGGCTGAATAAAAACTATTAAACTGAGTTACCAAAATGATGGCCATGATGAACAAGGCTATGGTAAAGGCTTTGGTCAGGAACTCCTGTGCCATCCTTTGTTCTTCATCTTCACCCTTGAAGCGGAAATTCACACCCTCGGGCAATGGATTATCATTCAACCACTGGGTAAATGCTTTTACCTTCTTATCAACTTGAATACCTTTTTCCACATCGGCTTTAAAGCTCATGACACGGCGCATATCGGTACGCTTGATGGTGCCCGTTTTTTGATGGGCTTTACGTTCAACAAAATTTCCAATGGGAACTAATCCAGTGGCCGTCGACAACCGAATTTCATCCAATTGATCGATGGTTCTGTATTCCATTGGATAGCGTGCTCGAATATCAATTTCATCGTCGCTATCATCGGGACGATATCCCCCCAGACGAATGCCACGGGTTACCATCTGAACAGCTTGCCCAACCAAATCTACATCAGCGCCAAACTTGGACGCCTGGGCGCGGTCAACTTGCATTTCCCATTCAATACCCGGCAATGCACGTCCATCTTCAACATTAACGAAGCCACCGATAAGCTCAGCACCTTTTAGAACGTGATTGATGGCGGGTGTTAGTCGGTCGGGAAAACGCGATGACAATTCAATTTGAACATCTTTACCCGTAGGAGGACCTTGATCCGGTTTACGATCATTAATGATAATACCTGCAATACCAGATGTACGTTCTCTAATGTCTATAATAATATCAGCCGCTTTGCGACGTGTATCCCAATCGGTGAATTCCATGGTGAGGGTACCAATGATATCCTCAGGTCCTTCATTCTGGCTATTTCTGCCCGTACGGCCGTATACTGATTGAAGCTCATCCATGCCAAGTATCAGGCTTTCGACTTCAGTCATAATATTGTTTTGTTCTTCGACGGAAAGATTACCGCGCGCCCGGACTTCAATCATGGCGTATTCAGGTTCCACGTTGGGGAAGAATTCAACGCCTTTACCATGCTTGGCATATAAAACTTGTACACCGATTAAAAGCCCAACAGCCATTATCAGAATTAATACAGGCCGCCACCATGAGCGCAATGCCATATGGAGAACTTTTAAATATAACCCCGTAAATCCACCAACTCTGGAAAGATCACCATGATCGTGCCCCGCACCTGCCAAACCCTTTGCCGTCACACTATTGGCAACACTCGCACGGCCGATAATAGATCCCAAAGTTGGCACAAAGATTAATGCCATCAACAAAGATGCTGACAGAATAATCAATAAAGTCATAGGCAAGAATTTCATGAATTCCCCTACAACACCGGGCCAGAAGACCAAAGGCAGGAATGCCGCAAGCGTCGTCGCCGTAGAAGCAATAATGGGCCATGACATTCGCTTGGCAGCCAATCCATAGGCTTTGCTTTTTGGCTCGCCTTCCATCATTTTTCGATCAGCGTATTCTGTAACCACGATGGCCCCGTCAACCAACATACCAACGGATAAAATCAGACTGAACAGCACAACAACGTTAACGGTCGCGCCTAAACTATAAAGCACCAGTATAGCCATCAAGAATGATCCTGGAATAGCGACACCAACCAATAATGCTGTACGAACACCCAAGGCACCAACCACAACAATCATCACAAGTATCACCGCACTGATGACATTGTTCTGAAGATCTAAAAGCATATTCCGAATATCTTTGGAACTATCTTGCATGAAATCGATGTTGACTTGTTTACTCAACTCTTTGGGCCACTCAGCACGTTTTTGCGAAACTACTTTAAATACACTCTCGATTGTATCGATGATATTCTCACCGGTTCGTTTTGTAACTTCCAAAACAAGTGCTGGTTTACCGTTGATACGGGCAAAGCCTTCCGGGTCTTTAAAGCTACGGCGGATTTCAGCAATATCCCCTAAATGCACCACAGCGTCGCCGGAGGTTACAATTGGCATATCCATAATATCGGAGACGGTTTCAAATAGCCCCGGTACTTTAACGGCAAATCGTCCCGCCCCCGTATCTTGTACGCCTGCGGCGACTAACTTATTTGAACGTTTTGCAAGAACAATCGCATCATTGAGGGATAAACCGTAGCTTTCAAGTCGGACCGGATCAATAAGGATCTCAACCATTTCTTCGCGGTCACCCGCAATATCCGATTTTAAAACCGTATTGATGCCCTCGATATCATCTTTCAGATCGCGAGCAATTTTCAATAAAGTTCTTTCTGGAACGTCACCAGATAACGCCACGAGCAGAACAGGAAAAAGCGAAACGTTCACTTCATGTACTTCTGGTTCGTCACTATCATCGGGTAAATCGGGTATTGCTGTATCAACTTGTTCACGCACATCTGTCAGGGCGGCATCCGCATCAAAACCGGCATCAAATTCCATGATTACATTTGCACCGCCTTCAAATCCCACAGAACGAATTTCTTTAACGCCTTCGATGGTGCGAAGCACTTGCTCCATCGGACGTATTAACAAGCGTTCAGAATCTTCTGGAGAAATACCTTCATGTGACATGGTGACATAAACAATTGGAATGTTTACATCAGGATCAGATTCTTTTGGAATTGCGGTATACGCATAAGCACCCGCAATTAAGATCATCACCAGTGAAGCGAGCACGGTTCTGGAATGATCAATCGACGCGTCAATAAAAGTTTTCATATGGTTCGTCCTTACCCCGCTCTAAAGGGTTCGACCGTCTGCCCTACTTTTACAAATTCCTGTCCGATGGTGATCAATGAGACGTTCTCTGGTAATCCACCGATCCAGATACCATCAACGGTATCAGCAATAATGCTAATTTTATGGAACATAACTTGGTTATTAGCATTCACAGATTTTACGCCAATGGCACCATTATCATCTAACGTTAACACTGCAGGCGATATCTTATGGGCGGAAACTGGGTTTGTCAGCATCGTAACATTTGCTGTCATACCATCCGGAATTCTATAATCTGGATTTTCCAATTTAACTTCAACCCGGAAAGTTCTGGTATCAGTACTTGCACTGCGAGATATATAACCAACAGTACCATTTTGCACTTCACCTGATAAAAATTGCACAATAACGTTCTGACCAACTTCCACTTGTGAAATGGCCCGCTCGGTAACTTGTACGGCGACGACAATCGGATCGAGATCAACGATATGGGCTACAGCGTCACCGACCCGAACATAATCACCTACTTCTAATAATATTTTTTCAACGATGCCTTTAAACGGTGCTTTAATTCGAACCCGGGCAATATCAAGTTCGGCTATGGCAAGGTCGGATTTGGAAGATTCGAGATTTGCAAAAAGCTCTGCAAGCTTGACCTCTGATTCAAACTTTTTCTTTGATAGTTTTTCTGCAGCCGCATAACTGATTTCTTGGAACTTTAATCGTGCTTTGGCTTCTTCTAGTTTCACTTTTCGACTATCCATAGACAGTCTTAAAATGACATTACCTTTATCGACAACCGCGCCTTCAACAATTTTAAGAGAGGTCACTTTACCGGACGTTTCGGCACTGACTTCAACAGTGCGATCTGGTTCCGTTCGGCCAAATAATTTAATTTCGCGAACTCTGAGTATAGCAACACTATTAATGACTTGCACATGTGGTAATGCGGAATCTTGTTCCTGAGCACTCTTATCCATGGCGTCTGCAACGGTTCCAGCGCTCATTTCAATGGTCGCTGGGTCATCCTTCACGGAAGCAGAAGTGTCTGCGAAATCATAGTATCCAGAGGCTATCCAAAGTCCCGCAACCAGAGCGATTATAAATGCAATTATTGGCGCACGGATCATGTGCGTGTTCCTTATAAAATTATTAATATAATGCTTAACTCTAAAGCGCGCGTAACTTAGTCTCATATAGACAAACGTGCAATAGAAGAGTCTCTTTTCTTTTATGGTTAGAGTTACTCTGATAATTACTTAAAATGAATATTTCAAATATTATAAACAGGGATATCTTTAGGCTTGGTCAGAAACCTTGAAAAAACATCATTATAGCCATTATAAAGATAGCCACCGTTTTTAATTAAAATCGCTTCACGGTTTTCTTTATACAGTTTTGGTAAACGATACCAAGGTGCGGATGGGTAATCATGATGGACAACATGCAAATTATTGTTGAGAAATAAAAGGCTCCAAAAAAAACCAGCCTCTACAATGACCGTTCTTTGTTCTATTATAGAGGAAGGTCGATGTTCTGAAAAAGAACGAATCAGTGATAATGATAAGCCGGGATAGGCTATCCCAATTACGTATTGCCACCACACCAATCCCAAATACTGTTCAATGGCATAAAGCATGGCAATGCTAAGGATACCGTGAAAAACCCAGCCAATGACGTGACTGAAATCGCCCTTTATGATCATCATTATTTCTGAATAAAAAAATCTGACCGCAACTACGATTGGACCAATCAGAACACGCCCCGTTATCGTATTATTAAAAACCATTACACTGCGTAGCAATGAATTCATATTTTGCCAGTGCTCTGGTTTATAATAGTATGATTCAGGGTCTATTTCTGGATTTGCGAGGTCTTTGGCGCTGTGATGGGCCATGTGACTCTCACGGTAGATATGGTATGGCATCCATAGAGTAAATGGTGCCCAAGCGAAGATTGAATTAAATAGCTTTGATTTGGTTGGGTGACCGTGCATGATTTCATGCTGCAAATTACCGTACCAAGCCACTAATACCGCCCCAACAGGATAAATGACCCAACCGGGTAAATTTGGCATATTGTAAAATAAAATACCCCATAGTAAATATTGAGCGACAATGAGTCCCCACGTAGGAAGTTCCGACGGTCTTTTTTCTAAAATATTATTTAATGTCAAATTGCGAACTTTCCTGAACAGATTTATAATATCGTGCGTCAGAAAAAAACCATACAGAGAATATGGATATTCTTCAAATCACACTAAAACGATCCTGAGCATTGCTCAAGGTTATAATATCATAAGGAAATATTAAATGATGAGCACAATATCGGGTAGCTGCCTCTGCAAGGGTGTGTCGTTTTTAATTAAAGGTGAATTACGCCCGGTATCTTATTGTTATTGCAGCCAATGTCGGAAAACCCATGGTGTTATGGGACCCTATACACGCGCAGCACACAAGGATATCGAATTTACCTCTGATAACACATTAAAATGGTATCAATCGTCTGAGCACGCTGAGCGGGGGTTCTGTGATACCTGTGGCGCCAGTATTTTCTGGCATGTCATGGGCACTGATACCAGTGCCATATCAGCCGGAACAATCGATCAACCTAGTGGCTTAACCCAGGGTGGTCATATATATACCGAAGATGCACCGGACTTTTACCCCCTTCCCGATGACGGGTTACCGCGATATGAACGCACATCTGCAGGCAAGCTCAATGGAGAGCAATCAACGTGAGCAATAGTTCGAACATTCTGAGGTTCCCAAACGCACCACGTTACGCATCATTAACCATGTATACCTTTCCTGAGTTGGAAGAAACCATATCAAGATGGTGGCGGGGAGTGGCCCATCATATGCGGGAAGCCGGGGTTGAGAACGTTCCAGATTTCCTCACGACACCAGAAAATTTGGTGCCGCATTGGCGCAGTCCAGATTTACTCTTTAGTCAGACCTGCGGTTACCCACTTACCACGACCCTCAAAGACAACGTCCGGATTATCGCAATCCCTCTGTATGAAGCAGATGGCTGTGAGGGCTCGGATTATTCAAGTATGATCATTGTCCATGACGATTTAAAGATAGAGAATTTTGCTGATCTCTCGGGGCATGATGTGGCAATCAACGGTTACGACTCACATTCTGGATATAATATTCTAAAAGCAATGGTCGCTGATGTGGCGTCCCCCGGTGAGAAGTTTTTCTCCCGCACCCTAATTAGCTATTCCCACGCCCAATCTATTCTATCTGTACGCAATAAAGAAGCCCATTGCGCTTCGATCGATGCTGTGACGTTGGCTCTTATCGGCAAATATTACCCTGATAATCTAAAGGGTGTCCGCGTATTATGCCAATCCCCCATGGCCCCCGGATTACCCTATATTACAAGGGGTGATTGCAGTGATGAGGATTTAATGAAGTTACAGACAGGATTGTTTGCGGCGCTCGCCGATAGCGATCTTACCCCAGTGGCGGAAGCCTTATTAATAAAAGGGGCGACGCTGGCCCAACCTGAAGAATATCAACGTATTATAGATATAAAACAGGCCGGAGCAGCTATCGATTTATAAAGAATCAGTCGGAATTAACGCCTATTAACTCCAGGGATAAGGGCTATTAGAAACAGGGTGCAATTTGCCTTCGGCAAAACGTGAGAAACGGAATGGTTTCAAAAGGGCGTCCCCTTTACCCATAATATCATCGGCCACCAATGCCCCCACACCCAGCATTTTATAGCCGTGATTTGAATCAGCAATGAAGTAAACGTTTTCGCGGAACCGATCAAACACAGGGAAGCTATCGGGGGTGAATGATCCAATACCGCCGGAAGGTTCTTTATCGAATAAACCGCTTTTACCTTCAAAACGTTTTTGACAATGGGCAAGAGCTGAAGACCACATGTGAGCAAAATCAGGACCCACAACAAAATCCGGACTGGCAGGACCATAAGGGTCAACAGCCACTTTGTCGGTTTCTTGTTCTACGATGAATGGCATGGCGCCACCTTGTACACCGTTGAAATGGAAATCAGGTTTGTAATAAATCCCCCAAGGTTCATCCGTGATCAGCGACCCATCAACATCGGAGAGCAACGTTGCATCGGTATCAACGTGAATAACAGGGGGCATTTTGCCTTCGTTGGTTTTTAAATAATCAGGATCAACACCAAGAGTACCTTCTTGTAGGCTCCAATAAACCCACATAGGGATATCGTTGTGCATGGAACCATCTTCGGCTTTGATTTCGATGGTTTTAGGTAGTTCTAACATATCCCAAATGCCTTTGGCCCATGGGCCTGCGCCGACAATAACCTGTTCACATTCGATGAAGCCTTTGCTGGTTTCAACGCCGGAGACAACCTGTCCATTATAACGGAAACCTGTAACTTCGGTGCCGCTTAGAATGCGCGTGCCAACACTTTCTGCTTTTTCAGCCAGTCCATACATTGCTTTTGTATTGTTGGCGTAACCGCCACGCTTTTCGTGAAGTACAGATGTGATGCCTTGGGCTTGCCAGTCATCAAACATATCCTTCATGTAAGCGCTACAATCAGCTTCACCCTCGATGAAGCTAGACTCATAGCCAATGGCTTTTTGTTGTTCATAGATTTCGGCGACATCAGCGTGCATGCCTTCGTGGCTGATTTGCATATAACCCACGGGGTTATAGGAAAATGCTTCCATGTCGCTTTCCCATACAGCGACACTGTGCGCCATCAATTCGCGCATGGCTGGTTGGTAATAGTTATTACGGACAACGCCACAGGCAATACCACTGGCACCAGAAGCAATGCCCCCTTTATCGACGATCAGTATGTCGCATACATCATCAGTGTTACGAGCATCTTTACCTTGAGCTTGGAGATGCTTGCCTAGATGCCAGGCTGTAGAAAGGCCGTGAATACCGGCCCCAATGATTAAATATGTCGCGCGTTTTGGCATTGCCATGTTGAAAGTTTCCTTCGGTAATAATTAAATTCTGTCATTATATTATCCTCAGGAATTTTCAAAAATAAGCTTAATGCGACATCAGTTTGTCACATAGCGGCTTTTTTTACGCAGGACAATCGCAACCCCTAAAACCACAAGAAGCATTCCACTAAATGAAATCATGCTAATGGTTTCGTCCAATAAAGCCCAAGAGAATAATAATGCACAAGGAGGGACCAGGAAGAACAAGCTGGCGACCCGTGATGCTTCCCCCCGTTTAATCATAAACGATAATAGGCTAAGGGAAATTAGGGAGGAGACAATAACAACATAGGTCAAGGAAAGGACGAACTCAGTATTCCAACGAATGTACCCACCATCGAAAATGAGGGCGAGCGGAAAAAAGACAAAGGTTGAAGTTATGAATTGAATCGAGCCCCCGGTTCGCAAATCCATATTGTTGCAAAACTTCTTCTGATAGAGGGTTCCAGAGGTAATTCCCACTAAACCAACAAATGACCACCCTATTCCGGCTGTTGTTCCCATCCCTAAGGCAAGCTTATCAGCGATAACAAAAGACACGCCAATCAAGCCCAAAAGTAATCCAAGCCATTGATATTTTGTAACCCGCTCCCCCAGAAAAGGTCCCACGACGGCCGCTGTGACAATAGGTTGCATACAAACAATCAAAGCAAGAACCCCCGCCCCAACACCGGTATCCATAGCTAGCCAACATCCAGCAAAATACATCACCTGCATCATCAACCCACACACGGCTATATGGCCAACTTGTTGCCAATCATTAGGCCACGGTGCGCGCATAACCAATGCAATGATAGCCATCATCAACGCAACAAATGCATATCGCAGGGTTAATAGGGTGAAAATATCAGCATATTGAACAACAATTTTTGCCGCTATAAAACCACTGGCCCATAGCAGAACAAAAATAGCCGGCACAGCAGATATCACCAAGGATTCCTTGGTGTGTTCGTTATTTTTAGCGGCGTTCTGAATTTACTTGCCCACCTGAGGGTTAATTTGTGTATTGCTCGATTTCGTTTTTATGTTGATCCGAAATCTTTATCACAGGTTCAACTTTTTGCAATTCCTCTAAAGGTATATGACAAGAAATGACATGACGCCCGCCATCAGCAGAAATCATTTCAGGCCGTTCTTCATCGCAAATTGCTCCCAACTTTCTGGGACAACGTGATGCAAAGGGGCAGCCGTCTGGTGGGTTCAATACACTTGGTAAATTACCCTCTAGCACGATGCGGCGTTTCTCCACTTGTGGATCAGCAATTGGTACAGCCGACAGTAGGGCTTCAGTATAGGGGTGATACGGAGGCGCAAAGACCTGATCGGTCGTGCCACGTTCCATAATTTGCCCCAAATACATTACAACTACACGGTCCGATAAATACCGTACGGCACTTAAATCATGGCTGATGAATATCAAGGTTGTTTTATGTTCGCGTTGAATTTCCATCAACAATTCAGTGACAGCAGCAGCAACCGACACATCGAGAGCCGAAATAGGTTCATCCGCGATAACCATCGCCGGGTTGCCGGCAAACGCGCGGGCAATACCGATGCGTTGTTTTTGTCCACCGGAAAGCTGGCGTGGTTTACGTAAGATAAAGTCACGGGGTAATTTTACAGTATCGAGTAATTCCAACACCCGCTGTTGGATTTTTACTTTGTCCGTTTCCACACCAAATTTCTTAATCACACGGCCAATTTGATAACCAATGGTATGAAATGGATTGAGCGTATCATTAGGGTTTTGGAATACCATTTGCAAAGATCCCAATTGTTTGGGAGACCTTTCTTCAACGGGTAATTGACCTATATCAACATTATTGAGCAAAACCGCCCCGCCGGTGGCCTGTTCAAGACCCACAAGGACTTTGGCAAATGTTGATTTACCACAACCAGATTCACCCACAATTGCGACGGTCTCTCCCCTGCCCGCTCGGAACGAAATAGCTTCGTTGGCTTTTATGTGTTTGATACGCTCGCCTGATATAATAGCTTTGATAGAATTATCATGCAGCTCGTAATATTTTTGCATTTCCGTTACTTCGAGCACCGTATCACCGATTTCAGCGGGCGGGCGAACAACGTGTTCATGGGGCACTATGGTTTTATTAATATCATCCCATAACAAGCACCGAACCATATGCAATTCTTTTTTCTCGTTTTCAACCGATGTTAAAGCGATTGAAGATGCATCACACTGACCAGCCTTAAAATGATCGCAACGCGGACCAAAATTACATCCCGGAGGGCGCTCATGGGGCAACGGAAGCTGTCCCCTGATCGCCTTTAATGGTTTTGCATTTTTATCCGAATGAGGTAAAGGAATGCATCCAAACAAGCCTTTTGTATAAGGATGCTTGGGCCATTCAAAAATTGAGTTCACATGACCTTCTTCTACCACTTCACCCGAATACATGACATTGATGCGGCCACATACCTCTAACATCAATCCCAAATTATGAGAGATGTATAAAAGGGCCGTATTATATTTCGCACTTAATTCACCAATCAGCTCAACAATCCCAGCTTCCACCGTTACATCAAGGGCCGTTGTCGGTTCGTCTAATAATAAAAGAGATGGGTTGGAAAGCAGCGCCATGGCGATAACCACGCGTTGTTGCTGACCACCCGATATTTGATGCGGGTAGGCATCCATAACGCGTTCTGGATCAGGAAGATGCACATCTTCGAGAACTTGCTTAGCGCGCTTAAAGGCTTCTTCTCTTGATACACCTTCGTGGGTAATGGGGACTTCTATAAGCTGTTTGCCACACGTCATAGAGGGATTGAGAGCTGCCATGGGTTCTTGATAGATCATGGCTATTTCAGAACCGCGTAATTTGCGCAGTTCTTCGTCACTTAAATCAACAATATTGCGGCCTTTAAATTTAATAGAGCCGCCAACAATGCCACCATTGCCCCCCATATAACGCATGATTGCCATGGCGACGGTTGATTTACCACAACCGGATTCACCAACCAAACCGACACTTTCCCCCGCATCAAGTGTTAGCGAAAAATCCACCACGGCAGGGATTTCACCTGCTCTGGTGTAATATGAGATGCACAGGTTTTCTATTTCCAGCAACGGGCCGTCATAATTCTCTGCCATTTTTGTTGCTCCAAATTTCTCAGTTAATCTCGCAATGAAATTTCACGTAAACCATCAGCCAGCAAATTAAAGCCAAGCACCAAAGATGAAATAGCGACGCAAGGAAAAATAGTCATATGAGGAACGGCCATTGCCATGGCACGGTTCTCATTAATCATCCCGCCCCAATCTGGGTTTGGCGGTGGCAATCCAAGCCCTAAGAAACCAAGCACCCCAATGGTAATAATCACATACCCAAATCGCAGACAAACATCGACGATCAAAGGACCACGCACATTGGGAAGAATTTCCACGAGCATGATATAAATCGACGACTCACCCCGTGTTTGGGCCGCGCCGATATAGTCACGCGCACGCACATCCAAAGTTAAGCCCCGTACAATACGCATAATCCCCGGCGCGCTGGCAAATGTAATGGCGACAATAATATTAGCACCAGAAGCCCCAAAATGAACGATGACGATGATATAAAGCACCAACACTGGGAAGGATAAAATGATATCAGAAAGACGTGATAACCACACATCCCACCAACCCATTTTATAGCCTGCTGTTAAGCCCATAATAATACCAACGGTGTAAGCAGAGGCCGTAGCGATGGGGGCGTAAAACAGTACCGTTCGAGCCCCCCATATCAACCGAGATAGAATATCACGACCAATCATATCCGTGCCAAGCCAGAATATTCCCCCATCCGGCGCAAGAGCACCCGGCAGTTGGAACGGCACCAATGTTGCATTTGGATCGTATGGGGCAATCCACGGTGCAAATAAAGCCATAATAACCCAGAACAAAATAAGGGCGCCGCCAATCATGCCAACAATGCTTTCACGTATTAAGGCGATTGCCGAGAACGTGCGGAAAATTGTGGTTATTAATCCGGGTTTAGGGATATGCTGTAGTGGTTGATCTGTCATGACATTCCCCTATTTGAACCGTATGCGTGGATTAAGATACATATACCCAATATCGGCGATCATCTGGGTACTCACAGCCACAAACACGGCAACGAGCGTACACGCTTCGACCAAATAGATATCTTGGTTCAAAGAAGCGTCGAGCAACAAAGCACCAAAACCTTTATAGGCAAAGAAGTACTCGACCACGATTACTCCAGATAGAAGCCATGTGAATTGCAAGAGAATAACGGTAAAGGGTGCAATGAGAGCATTTCTTAAAGCATGCTTCAAAATGACTTCTTTATAGGGTAGCCCTTTTAGAACAGCGGTTCGAATATAATGCGAGGTCATTACTTCGGCCATTGACGCCCGCGTCATTCTAGCGACGTAGCCGAAATCATAAACCAACAAAACCATTACGGGCAACACCAACTGCTTCCAATCAAACCCAGAAGACATGCTCGATGTGCCGGGCAGCCAACCCAGCCAGTAAACAAAAATTGCCGCAAATAACACCGCACTGGCAAATTCAGGAACCGATGTGGTGATGATACTGGTCACGGAGATGGTTCGGTCAAGCTTAGAGCCTTCGCGCATACCAGCAAGGACGCCCAACGTAAGAGAGATTGGCACCATCAACAATATCACCCAGAACCCGAGAATTGCTGTATTCCATAATCGCGCCCACAAGTATTCGTTTACAGGGGCCTTATAAAGAATAGACTCGCCAAAATCACCGGTCAGGGCGTTAAACAACCAAGTTATATAACGTGTATACATTGGTTCCATATAGCCGTTTTGCAAAAGCCATAGGTTTCGTTGATCTTCAGAGGAGTAAGGTCCAAGGACCTTGATTGCTACTTTTGCAATATCAAATTCCATTATGATGAAAAGTAACAATGATACGATGAGCATGGTTAGTGCCATGAACCCAAGTCGTTTAATGATAAAAACGAGCATATACTTTTCCCTGATGAGCTAACGCGTTTATTGCGCCTTATTTTGAGGGAGTGATAATTGCAAATATTAATAATTTTAATTAACAGAGCAACGATATAATTCCGTCTTTTACCACAACCTCTTATTTAAATAATACTTTGGCGAAACTTGGAACGAGAGTCAAATACTTCAATCACATACTTAAATCACATGGTTGCTTGGCGTTGATCCTTAATCGTTAATAAATGGAAATATCCCGCAAACATGGTGGTCGCCAAAATACAGGATAAAAACACCGCTTCATATAACCCAATAATACCACGATCCAATTTAATGGATAACCACCATGCAAGCGGAAACATGAAGATCAGAAACGATATAAAGTTCATAATTGTAATAACCCAGGTTTCTCCACGGCCGCGTAAGGCATTTCCCAAAACCAATTGTGCACCGTCAAAGACGACAACGGCCCCCAACATAACAATAGCTGGGACAACAACGTCCATCAATGCGATGTCTTGTGTATAGAGCGCTGCAAAGCTTAGTGGGAAAAGGATCAGGAACATCGATATGACACCGACAATAACAGCAACCAACCCTGCCCCCGTCCATCCAAATCGTTTGACGGCAATGTGATCATTGTTACCCGTTGCAATGCCGACTTGAATTGAGGTTGCCGAGCCAATTCCGATGGAGACCATCGCTGCCAATATTAATAAGTTCATAACAATAGCATGCGCGCCAATGGAAAGGGCGCCCATCCATCCCGCTAAGACCCCAAGTCCATTGAAGGCTATGGATTCCACGCCGATTGTAAGGCCCGTAGCGTATCCGATCACCCGTTGTCTTTTCCATGCTTGCCAATTGAGTGTGAATTTATCATGGAGCCCAAAAACATCATGATCATGCATTTTTAAAATATAAACCAAAATGCCAATAGCGATAAATAGACGACAAATATTAGTCGCCCAGACGGCGCCAACAGCCCCCATTTCAGGGGCGCCAAGGTTGCCATATATCATAATCCAATTGAGCAATAGATTAGCTAAATTTGCGAAGAAAAGAAGTAAAACACCCGGCATAGGACGCTTGATGCCTTCGAGAAAACTGGAGGACGCCAAAAACACAAGTACAAAAGGTAAGCTATACCCGCTGATTAAAATAATTTCACCACCATGGATAGCAAGGTTTTCGCTCTGCCCCGTCAGACGTAACGCGTCTTCACCAAAAATAGCAAAAAAAGCAAATATAGAACCAATAACAAAGGCATAGAGGGCGCCGCGTTTCCACACCAACCCGCACTCAAGTAATTTCCCGGCGCCGTAATTTATCGACGTCATGATCTGGCTGCCCATGATCAACCCGACACCAAATACGAATAAAGGCTGGATGATGGTTAGACTGATCGCCATATACGCCAATTCTTGGCTATCATAACGACCAACCATAATCGTATCGACCAACAGCATAAAGACAATGCCGGTTCTAGCCAGAATAACCGGACCGGATAAGTAAATAAGATCAATCGTGCCTTTGAAAGTTTGATTTTGGCTCAGCCTATGTATCAATACCCGAAGTACCGTATGACACAATATCCACCGCTACAGGCTATAACACTCCATGTCCCCATCACGCCAACAAACCGTCCAACAGACGGCCCAACGGACATGAACATGCCATATATATGAACCATGCGTGACCCGAGCAATACCAATCCCAATATATGCATTAATTGTGGTCCACCGCCATTTAATTCAGCAAGGATCATTAGGATTAAGGCCATGGGAACGTGTTCGGTAAAGTTGCCATGCATCCGAATTGCTTTACCAAGCTGCTCATCGCCACCATCGAATATACCGATTTTAGCGCGATATCGGTTTAACGTAACATGGAAGCTGAGCGGTATAACAAACAAGCCAAGCAGACCGGCATAAAGCCCGGTTATAGGAAGTTCAGTGAATGTCATGAGAATCTCCTTCTCGATATTTTATCAATTCATTATACACCTAAAACGGACCCGCAGCAGGTTTAAACCAATAAAATTAAGGTTTTCTAGGATTTAGGTACATCTGGGACCCAAATATAACCATCGTCATCAATAATATAGGCTTCTCGCAATCCGTGGGGTTTATCGGTGGCATCCGCCAGAACGATAAAGTCTTCTTCACGGGCTTTACTGCAAGCTTTATCAGGGTCGCATCCATGCAAACGAAGCTCTACGCCTATACCGCGAATAACATCAGCAAGCAAACTGCCATACAAGGGATGGTCCTCATAGGTATGATCTGTGTGGAGCATCCATTCGGCATCAAAGCCTTTTAACACCGCAATATCAGGATCGCTGTATACAACCTCTGCCCCTAATACATTTTTTTGAAATTTCAAAGAACGCGCCATGTCACGTACCAACAAATTGATGCCCAGCCCTTTTAAAGACCGCCCATAATCATCCGCGCTCATCCAAGGTTCACTGTTACTTTTTTTCATCGCTATTATCTTTTCCACATAATACAATCAAATACATACTCAAATAGGAATGCCATCATTATGCTCATTAAACCCGAAGAGTCCTGCTTAATTGTTATTGATATGCAAGATCGTTTGGTTCCTGCCATGCAAGCCCCAGCACGCACCATTAAAAATGCGGGCATACTGATTTCCGCAGCAAAAAAGCTTGAGATTCCAATTTTGTTGACGGAACAATATCCAAAAGGATTAGGGCATACAGTTGAGGAATTAAGACGTATTACCGAAGATATACCCATCATCGAAAAACTTCATTTTTCCTGTATGAAAGACGATAATTTTTCCAAACAATTCAAATCTTTACACAAAAAACAAGTGATTATCACGGGCATGGAAGCCCATATTTGTGTGCTTCAAACGGCCGTTCATTTGATGGAGGAGGGTTATGAGGTTTTTGTCGTAACCGACGCGACTTCTTCACGTTCGTTAGAAAGTGAGAAAGCCTGCCTTGATCGTCTTAGCTCTAGTGGTGCTGGAATTGTCACTACGGAAATGGTGGTTTTCGAATGGTTAGGTCAGGCGGGAACAGAGGCATTTAAAGAATTACTGCCGTTGGTCAAATAGAACTTTGTAAACAGATTAATGCCCTGCACCAATTTGATCCAGAATTTCTTCCATTCTGGAAAATTCAACACGTCTCCTATTAAATAACAAAACACCTTCAACTTCTAAAGCTTTGATCAATCTTGATAGGGATTCGGGCCGAATACCAATCAAGTCAGCAAGCTCGATGCGTTTGATGGGCAGTTCTACAAAACGACAACCCATTTCGTCTTGTTTACCAAAGCGTTCATAAAACGACATCAACGTATGCAGCAGCCGCATTTTGGTATCCAACATAAGGCTGTTTGCGTAATCATTTTCAGCATCATTTAAATCATCAAGACAGTGCATCAAAAACCGCTCACCCAGTTTTGGATTTTTAGCGATTAGGCTTACAACGGTAGAACGTTCTAAAAAACAGACAACACCAGGGCTCAAAATTTCAGCAGAATTACTATGTTCTTCTTTTGATAAGAACGCCCGGTAACCGATTGTTGTACCCGGTGAGTGTAATTTCAAAAGAACCGATTGACCATTTCCGTCAATATGTCTTAACCCAACCAAACCAGATTGAATGCAATACACCCCGGCACATTCATCACCTTGGTGATACAATGTCTCGCCCGGCTCATACACTTTGCTGTGTTTTGTTTTATCGAGCATCAATAGCTCAGCCTGATTGAGAACCCGCCATTCAGTCAACTTACGAGTTTGGCAATCACTGCATTTATGAGACAAATTTACCCACCTTTATTCGTAATTCACATCTATGGCAGTTATTTACGATTTGATTCTATTTTTATAATCATTTCTATAATTTACAAAACCTGCTCATAAAGAACGATTCACCTTAACTGTAGTTAAGGTTCGAAGCATAAACTTCAATATAATGATTATATATTATAACGTAGAGAAGCTCTACCAACAATGTCAATAAATGATAAAAGCATTCAAACAGCAGCCCAAAACATGATCAACCGATACGGTGATACTGTTTTGCAAGAAATTGAGCTGAGGATCTTAGAACTTAAGGCCAGCGACCAAAAAGAAGCTTACGAACTGTGGAATGCAATATATGTAGCAGCCAAATTTATCACGGAAGAACCAAAAAACCGAATATCCCAATAATTCTTTTTATGTCATTAGATATTGGAATCAGGGAACTCGTTTTTCCGTTTGTCTATATAGGCGCACAAAGCTTCATCCACACCGGGATCCATTTCAGGCGCTTCATATCTGTTGAGCATATCTTTATAAATCCTATTGGCACGACCGGCGGCGTCAAGAGAGCCATCGATTTCCCATTGCTCGAACGAATTATAATCCGCTACTTTTGAATCATAAAAGGCTGTTTGGTAGTTTCGTTTGGTATGTTCAGATCCAAGGAAATGATTACCGGGACCAACTTCTTGCAAAGCGTCCATTGCTTGCGCCTCTTCAGAAATATCCAATCCTTGAGACAATTTTTGCAACATACCCAGTTGATCAGCGTCCATGATGAATTTTTCATATCCAGAGGCCAAACCGCCTTCAAGCCAACCAGCAGCATGCAGAACAAAATTAACGCCACACATGACCGTAGGCCATAGTGATTGAGCCGTTTCATAAGCTGCCTGCGCATCGGGAACCTTAGACGTGCATAGTGAACCACCTGATCTAAACGGCAGACCAAGACGGCGGGCTAATTGTGCAGCGACACCAATAACAATCGTCGGTTCTGGTGTGCCAAATGTTGGCGCGCCCGACTTCATGGACATGGAGCTTGAGAAAAGCCCCAATACAACGGGAGCACCCGGACGAATAAGTTGGGTTAAAGCTGTGCCTGCCATACCTTCAGCAAATGCTTGAGCAAGTGTACCGGCTTGAGATACTGGTCCCATTGCACCGGAAATGATGAACGGTGAGACGATACAGGCTTGGTTGTTACGGGCGTAAACTTTCATTGCGCCCAACATCGTATCATCAAAGGTCATCGGTGAATTTGCGTTGATCAGGCTTATTGATACGGCATTTTGGTCCAGAAAATCGGCTCCAAAGAGGATCTTACCCATTTCAACAGTATCCTGCGCCCGTTCAGCTGCAGTGACAGAGCCCATATAGGGTTTATCGGAATATCGCATATGAGAATAGATCATATCAAAATGACGTTTATTAACGGGCAGATCACAAGGCTCGCACACAGTCCCACCAGAATGATGAATACTTGGGGACATATAGGCGAGTTTAACAAAATTTTGAAAATCTTCGATCGTTCCGTATCGACGCCCTTTATCTTGATCATAAACAAAAGGAGGGCCATAAACAGGGGCGAAAATTGTGTTATTGCCACCAACTTGAACATTATTTGCTGGGTTTCTGGCGTGTTGGGTAAATTCCGCTGGGGCCGTTTTTAATATTTCGCGTAACATTCCTTTGGGAAACCGAACGCGTTCACCATCAATATGGGCGCCAGCAGCTTTCCAAATATCAAGAACCTCTTGATCGTCACGGAATTCGATACCAATCTCTTCAAGAATACGGTCGACATTGTTTTCTATTATAATCAGTGATTCCTCACTGGCCATTTCCGTAAGCGGTATTTTACGCGTGATATAGGCTGGGCCTTTGATGGGGGCTTCCGCTCTTAAAGCACGGCGGGCATCGCGCCCTCCCCGTCCCGCTGATCTGGATTTGCGTCCGGTTCCCTCTATATCACTCATAGCAACCTCCTTGAGTAGGCATCTTAATATCTTGGATTATTATGGATAAACCAATGATCAAATTTGACTACAATAACGAATACATAGCCTTTCTATAGAACCATTTACATCAGATTTCATTCGCTATTGCTCTCACATCGCCATAATGTTTGCTACAACCGCCATAAAATATACTCAATCAGTCGTAATTTTGATAAAGCGTGTCGAGATTTTGCTGGTAATATGAAAAATATACCCCTAAATTTCATTTTTAGTGCTGCAAGTTAATCAAAAGCTGCAAAAAGGGCTTTATTTGGTTATATTTTTAGCGCATGAAGACATTTAAATCTGGCTATGCTGGTCAGTAGGTTTACAGACAATTGTGTCATTATTTTTTTTATTGTGTGGATAAACGATGAAGGTTCTTGTTCCTATCAAGCGCGTCATTGATGCCAACATCAAAGTACGTGTAAAAGCCGATCAGAGCGGTGTTGAGACAAACAACGTTAAGATGGCTATGAATCCGTTTTGCGAAATTGCCGTTGAAGAGGCAATTCGTATGCGAGAAGCCGGTTCTGCTGAAGAAGTTGTGGTTGTTGCCGCGGGCACATCACAAGCTCAGGAAACCCTGAGAACAGCCCTAGCGATGGGTGCAGACCGGGCAATTTTAATTGAAACCGATGTGGCCCTTGAGCCCCTTAGTGTTGCCAAATTGCTTAAGGCCGTGGTTGATAATGAAAATCCCGGCATTGTTATCATGGGTAAGCAAGCCATTGATGGTGATAACAACCAAACAGGCCAGATGCTAGCGGCTCTGCTTGATTGGCCCCAAGGTGCATTTGCCTCAAAAATTGAAAATGCTGATGGCACATTGAAAGTCACACGCGAAGTGGATTCGGGTCTTGAAATTCTTTCCATGAGCTTGCCGGTTGTATTGACCGTGGATCTTCGTTTGAACGATCCCCGTTATGCAAGCCTGCCCAATATCATGAAAGCCAAAAAGAAACCGATGGATAAAACCACTCCGGATGAACTTGGTGTTAGTGTAACCCCACGCCTTAACGTTATTAAAGTCGATGAGCCTTCCGCGCGTGAAGCTGGTATCATTGTCGCTAACGTTTCCGAACTTGTTGATAAACTACGCAATGAAGCAAAGGTGATCTGATGAGCATTCTCGTAATTGCAGAACACGATAACGCAGCCCTCTCTAGCGCTACGTTCAATGCCATTGCTGCGGCTGGTAAATTGTCGGGTGATATTGACGTATTGGTTGCTGGAAGCGGTAGTAGCGCTGTTGCTGACGCTGCCTCCAAAATTCCCGGTGTCGCTAAAGTTTTAAGTGCTGATAGTGCTGAATATGCAAACGCTATTGCAGAAAATGTTGCACCATTAATTGTCAAATTAGCACCGAACTACACACATATCCTTGCTGCTGCAACAACATCAGGCAAAAATATTATGCCCCGTGCAGCCGCCCTGTTGGATGTCCAGCAAGTTTCGGAAATCACTGAGGTTGTCAGCGACGATACGTTTATTCGCCCAATCTATGCGGGCAACGCAATGGCAACGGTACAGTCAACCGATGCAATCAAGCTGATCACCATCCGTATGACTGCATTCGAAGCGGTTGCCGCTGAAGGTGGCTCAGCAAGCGTAGAAAATGTTGATGCAACGGGTGACAGTGGAAAATCCAGCTTTGTTGGACAGGAAGTCAGCAGTTCTGATCGTCCTGAACTGACCACTGCCAAAATCGTTATATCTGGCGGTCGAGGCATGAAATCTGGTGACAACTTCCCTATGCTTGAAGCTGTGGCTGATAAACTTAACGCCGCCGTTGGTGCTTCACGCGCTGCCGTCGATGCTGGGTATGTTCCAAACGACCACCAAGTTGGTCAAACGGGTAAAGTGGTTGCCCCTGATCTTTATATCGCTGTTGGTATTTCAGGCGCTATTCAACATCTGGCTGGCATGAAAGACTCCAAAGTCATCGTTGCCATCAATAATGATGAAGAAGCACCTATTTTCCAAGTTTCTGATTATGGTCTGGTCGCAGATCTGTTTGACGCCGTTCCAGAATTGGACAAAGAACTAGGCTAAGGCTCCAATCAAACCAACTTCTAAGTCAATCGTTTTAAAACCCGGTACGCACAAGCGTGTCGGGTTTTTTAATTGCCTATTACGGCCATGTATTCAGCTTCCGACATACATGGCGTTAACGGAACAGCCAGCGTCGAAATACGCCAAGTCCCTTTCCCTGTAGCGCATTACATGATTTCATCATTAATTGGTTTATTTCTGCATTGCGCTTTTTATCACAAACAGCCAATCTAGAAGTTACCAAGAACAATATGGCAGCGTAGCTGACAAAGGGAGTGGATCATGAAATCACAAGCACGGGTTGTCGTCATTGGTGGCGGCGTAGTTGGTGTTGGTACTTTATATCATCTGGTCAAAAAGGGCTGGAGTGATGTTGTCTTGATCGAACGAAAAGAACTGACCTCTGGTTCCACATGGCACGCTGCCGGATTACTCCCGCTCTTTAACATGAGCTATAGTGTTGGTCAGGTGCATCAATATTCTGTTGATTTATATAATGCCCTTGAGGAAGAAACAGGCCTGAGTGTCGGTCTAAAAACCGTCGGTAATATCAGGCTCGCCATGAACCAAGACCGGATGGATGAATTTCATCAATATGCCGGCGTTGCTCAAACCATCGGTGTTAATTTTAAATTTGCAACGCCCGAAGAGGTCAAGGAAATGTGGCCGCTTTGCAATACCGAGGGATTGGTAGGCGCACTTGTACACCCAGATGATGGTTATATTCAACCCGCTGACTTAACCCAAGCCATGGCCAAAGGGGCGCGTAACGGTGGCGCTGAAATCTACCGTAACACCACGGTGACCGATATTGAGCAAAAACCCAATGGCGAATGGATCGTGAAAACAGATAAAGGCGAGATCACCTGTGAGCATGTGGTCTCAGCAACAGGCAATTTTGCCCGAAAAACCGGAGAAATGGTCGGTCTCGATATTCCAGTTATCCCCGTAGAACACCAATATATTGTTACAGATGCACATCCAGATATTCTTGCGCGTCACACAAATGGTGAACCTGAAATGGGTGTGCTACGAGAAGCCGATGGCGGCTGGTATATGCGTGAAGAAGCGGGAGGGTTGATCCTAGGCCCTTATGAGCACGGTGCTCCAGCGTGTTATGTAAACGGCCCCAGCGATGATTGCGAATATGAGCTGTTTCAAGAAGACCTTGACCGTATTGAGCAACACATTGAAGCCGCGATTAATCGCGTCCCGGCCTTTGGTGAAGTTGGTGTTAAAAAAGTTTATAATGGTGCCATTGCCTATACCCCGGATGGCAACCCGATTATTGGTCCGGCATGGGACAAAAAGAATTTTTGGCTTAATGAAGGCCACAGCTTTGGCATAACCGCAGCCGGTGGTGCTGGCTGGCAACTTGCCGAATGGATTGTCGAGGGTGAACCCACCATCGATATGCTGGGTGTAGACCCACGGCGTTTTGGTGATTATTGCACCAAAGCCTACCTGAAGGCCAAAAATGAGGAAACCTACGCACACGTTTTCATCACCCACTTCCCCGACGAAGAACGCCCAGCTGTTCGGCCTTTAAAAACAGCGCCTTGTTATGATCGTCTTAAGAAACTCGGTGCTGTTTTTGGTGAGAAATATGGTTGGGAACGCGCAAACTGGTTTGCTCCAGAAGGTGTCGAAGCGGTTGATGATTGGTCCTTCCGTCGATCAAATTGGTGGCAACATTCGGTAAATGAAGCTCAGCATATGGCTGAAAATGTTGGTTTATTAGACATGTCAGCTTTCGCGAAGTGCCGCATATCCGGTCCCGGTGCAGAAAGTTTCCTCGACAATCTGCTCGCCAACAAAATACCGAAGAAAATCGGTCGGATCACCCTGAGCCACGCGCTTAACTCGCGCGGTGGAGTCCATTCAGAATTCACCGTGTTCCGTGAATCCGCTGATAGCTTCTATTTGGTGTCAGCGGGCGCATTATGCCGTCTTGATCATGACTGGATTAAAAAACATTTACCGGATGATCGCTCTGTAACGTTCCAAGATATTACCAACCAATACGGCGTTTTAGTGATCTCAGGGCCTAAATCCAGAGAGCTCATGGAGCGGGTATCAGATACAGACTTCTCAAACAAAGCATTCCCTTGGTTATCCTCACAGCACATTAATGTGAATTTTGCCCCTGCCCTTGCTGCACGCGTTAACTATGTGGGTGAGCTTGGATGGGAGCTACATCACCCGATTGAGTATCAAAATCATATCTTTGATGCATTGATGGACGCGGGTAAAGATTTAGACATTAAACCCTATGGTATCCGAGCCATGGATATGCTGCGAATCGAAAAATCGTATCGCATGGTCGGCACAGAAATGTCTATTGAGTATTCAGCTTTTGAGTCAGCCCTTGATCGGTTTATCCATCCTGACAAAGGCAATTTTATTGGTCGTGACGCACTGATGGCATGGAAAGAAAAAGGTTTTGCAAATACTTTTGCAACCTTAGAAATTCATGACATTACAGACGCTGATCCACTCGGCAGTAATCCGATTTACAAAGACGGTGACGTCGTTGGTCGGGCAACCTCTGGTAACTATGGTCCTCGCACTCAAACAACCATTGCCTTAGCCATGCTGAACCCAGAGCAATCTGCCGTTGGAACAGAACTAGAAATGGAAATTCTTGGCACCATGCACCGGGCAACCGTCGTTGAAGAAAGCCCTTATGACCCAAATAATGAAAAAATTCGGGCATAAGGAATTTAAGTCACTAATTCTTGCTTCTGAAAACGAATAAAGCTCATGTACATGAAGATTTTTTTTGCTTTCCAATAAATGAAAAACCTGAAAATGTCGCGTCATAGACAAAGCGTGTCTTTCGGTGAATAGCAAAAGATGGTATTTAAGCCGAAATATGTGGAAACAGAAGTACTTAGTGGTACTTTTAAATGATTAACTAGTGTTTATTTTTAAGGATCAATGGATATGTCAGACGAAGATGATATCGTTCTTGCAGAGTTGGATGACGAAGAATTAGTACAGCAGATGCATGATGACCTGTATGATGGTCTTGCTGACGAAATCACCGAAGGCACCAATATTTTATTGGGGCGGGGTTGGGAGCCTTATAAAGTTCTGACCGAAGCACTGGTTGAAGGCATGCGCATTGTCGGTATTGATTTCCGTGATGGCATTTTATTTGTACCAGAAGTTCTAATGTCGGCGAATGCCATGAAAGCTGGAATGTTTATTTTAAAACCATTGCTGGCTGAAAGTGGCGCCCCACAAATGGGTACCATGATCATTGGCACGGTTAAAGGCGACATCCATGACATCGGTAAGAACCTTGTCGGTATGATGATGGAAGGTGCGGGATTTGAGGTTTATGATTTGGGCATCAACAACGCAGTTGAGAGCTACCTAGAAGCCATTGACGAGCACAAACCAAATATCCTTGGTATGTCCGCATTGTTAACGACCACAATGCCTTACATGAAAGTGGTTATCGACACCTTGATCGAAAAAGGTATTCGTGATGACTTCATCGTTCTTGTGGGTGGTGCACCCCTTAATGAAGCTTTTGCCGATAGTGTTGGTGCGGATGCTTATTGTCGTGATGCGGCGGTTGCTGTGGAAACAGCTAAATCCCTCATCTCTGCAAAGGCTGCTTAATAGATCAATCAACGAATGGTGAGGCTGGAACTTTCAGCCTCACCCCTAACAATTAGGAGAACGGGGGATGACATCGACCACCTTGCCTCGCCCCTCCAAAACACTGCTCATTGCTTGTGGTGCCTTAGCGCGTGAATTGTTGTTGTTGATTGAGACAAATAATTTCGAACATTTAGAGATCACATGCTTACCAGCCTCTCTGCATAACCACCCGGAAAAAATACCGGAAGCCATGCGATCAAAAATTCAGGAACACCGTGATGATTATGACCGGGTCGTTGCTTTATTTGCGGATTGCGGCACGGGAGGATTATTGGACGCTGTCTTACGCGAGGAAGGTGTTGAACGCATTCACGGGGCGCACTGTTATGAATTCTATACAGGTACTTCTGCATTTAACGATCTTTCCGAACAGGAGCTGGGGACTTTTTATTTAACGGATTTTATTGTTCGGCAATTCGACACGTTGATTATTAAAGGCTTGGGCATGGATCGCCATCCAGAATTACGCGATATGTATTTTGGCAATTACAAACGACTGGTTTATCTAGCCCAAACCGAAGACGAAGATTTAATTGATCAAGCAAAGTTAGCCGCAGATAAACTGGGACTGGAATATGAATATGTTTATACCGGACTCAGCGAACTCGGCTCTTTTTTAGAAAAACAAACACCTTTTGTTGATAAGGCATAAAACATGGCAAACATCACCATACTTTATTGGCGCGACATCCCCTCTCAGGTTATCGCTGGGGCGGGCCGCAAAAAAGCTAAACTCATGTTATCAGACCGCTTTCAGGAAGCCATTGATATGGCAGCCATGAAAGGTAAAGCCAGTGATAAGGATGACTACTTAGCGGAATGGCGTCGGGGTGATCCGATCCCTTGCGGTGATGATTTAAACGCCGAAGCAGCAAGCTGGGCCCAAAAATTAGAAGATGAATTTGATAAAGAACGTCTTGTCGCATTTGTCACCAATCATGGGAATGCTCCGTAATCATGCCCCGCATTACTGTATACCAGCCCTCCGGCACCAGTGAAGTTTACCGGGTACGCTCGCGTTACTCTCTGCGGTTATGGTCGGTCAGAAACTCCCGGTTTCTGGAATGGCTATATCATACATTTGCCGAAACGATGTTAGCACTTCACCCGTTATGGCATCTTATTGGTTATAACCGCGTAGAGCGCCCAATGGTTGCCTTTGAAAAACGCACCAAAGCGATTTTGTTTGATTGTCGCATGTGTGGAAGTTGTGTGTTATCCAGTACGGGCATGTCCTGCCCCATGAATTGCCCCAAGAGCTTGCGCAACGGACCCTGCGGTGGTGTTCGTGCGAACGGTCATTGTGAAGTGGAACCCAATATGCCTTGTGTTTGGGTGCAAGCTTGGCAAGGCAGCCGAGACATGAAATCAGGTGACAGTATCCTTAATGTTCAAAAACCAATTGATCACAGCCTCAAAGGCTCATCAACGTGGTTACGGACTTGCGCTGAAACGGCTGCTGCCAAACACGCAGCTAAGGAAACCACAAATGAAACCGGATCATCGCAATGAATGAATTAATTGATGAATGGACAATCCCCCCTGGGCATTCTTCTTTAGGCAGGCTTGAGCGTGTACTGAGACGCGGTGATTTTGCGGTAACAGCAGAACTCAATCCACCCGACTCCGCCAACCCAGAAGATGTCTATGAACGTGCCGCCGTTTTTGACGGTTGGGTCGATGCCATCAATGCAACGGATGGTTCCGGGGCAAACTGTCATATGTCCAGTGTGGCGATATGTGCCTTACTCACACGGATGGGTTACGCCCCAGTTATGCAGATTTCCTGTCGCGATCACAATCGCATTGCCATTCAGGGGAACGTGCTTGGTGCTGCGGCTATGGGTGTTAGCAATGTCATGTGTCTGACCGGGGATGGCGTACAAGCCGGTGACCAACCCGGTGCTAAACCCGTTTTTGATTTAGATTGCATGTCACTTTTAGAAACCATCCGAACAATGCGCGATGAAAAAAAGTTTCTATCTGGTCGTAATATCACATCACCGCCAAATGTATTTTTGGGTGCGGCTATCAATCCGTTTGCACCACCTTATGACTTCAGGCCCCATCGTTTGGCAAAAAAAATCGCTGCTGGCGCTCAATTCGTTCAAAGCCAGTATTGTTTCGATTTAGATATTCTAAATAAATATATGGCTCAAGTGCGTGATTTAGGATTACATGAAATGTGTTACATCCTAATTGGTGCCGGCCCATTGGCATCCGCAAAAACAGCGCGTTGGATTCGTAAAAACGTTCCCGGCATCCATATCCCCGATACGATCATTGATCGTCTTGAAGGTGCGAAAGACCAAAAGGCTGAAGGTAAAAAAATATGCATCGAAATGATGCAAGCAATTCGTGATATTGAAGGTGTATCCGGTGTGCATGTTATGGCTTATCGACAGGAAGAATTTGTTGCTGAGATTGTTGAAGACTCTGGGGTGATTAAAGATCGCAAACCATGGGTACGCGAGGCCAATCCGGGAGAACTTATTGTTGCCGAGCGTATGGAAGAGCTTTCAAACATAACTCAATAAAAAATATATTATTCAGAGGATTGAATTTGATTGCTCCCGCAATTGAACGGCTCTAAAACCTTACTCACATATTTTATTTATGACGCTAATCCATTTAGGGGGATTATCATGACAGAAACAGTATTAAGCTCTGCCACCAAAGAAATCGTAATGGGATTTGATCGCCCGTTCTGTATTATCGGCGAACGTATTAACCCCACAGGGCGTAAATTGCTCGCCGCTGAAATGGCTGCTGGCGATTTCAGTCGCGTTGAAGCAGACACCTTAGCTCAAGTGGCAGCGGGGGCGACCATGTTGGATGTAAACGCTGGTATCCCGCTCACTGACGAGCCAAAAATTCTGGCTGATACCATCCAATTGGTTCAATCTATAACCGATGTACCGCTTTCTATTGATAGTTCTATCGTTGCCGCCCTAGAAAGCGGTTTAAGTGTCTACAAAGGCAAAGCGCTTGTGAATTCAGTAACGGGTGAAGAAGACCGTCTTGAAACTGTCTTGCCATTGGTTGCTAAACACGGCGCGGCTGTTGTTGCTATCTCAAATGATGAAACAGGTATTTCAGAAGATCCTGATGTTCGTTTCCAAGTTGCCAAGAAGATTGTTGAACATGCCGCCGATTATGGCATCAAAGCTTGTGACGTTGTGGTTGATCCGCTTGTTATGCCCGTGGGTGCGCTTAATGACGCCGGTGTCCACATCATGAAATTGATCTATCGTTTGCGTAATGAGCTTAAAGTAAACACCACGTGTGGTGCGTCAAACTTCAGCTTTGGCCTTCCCAATCGTCATGGCTTGAATGCAGCTTTCCTCAGCATGTCTATTCGCGAAGGTTTAACCTCTGCAATCATGAACCCCTTACATGAGCCAGAGATGTCCGCTGTAAAGGGTGCAGATATTGTTATGGGTAAGGACGCGAACTGTGCTAAATGGATTAAGATGTTCCGAGAGCCCGCACCCGAAGGTGGAGCTGGTGGTCGTCGCGAAGGACGTCGCCGGCGTCGTTCTGCCGAATAAATAATAATAAAGGAGACCGACATTGAGTGATGAAGCTCTGGTTGTTTTTACACCATCGGGAAAGCGTGGCAGCTTTCCAATCGGTACTCCGTTATTAGATTGCGCAAGATCACTTGGTGTTGATATCGATACCGTTTGCGGTGGACGCGGCATATGCGGGCGTTGCCAAATTGTTCAAGGCCTTGGTGAATTTGCCAAGTTTGGTATTACCTCTGTTGCAGAAAATATTTCCGAACCCAATGATGTTGAAAAACGCTATGCCAGCAAACGTGATCTAAAGGCAGATCGCCGTTTGAGCTGTAATACAAAATTACTGGGTGATTGCGTCATTGACGTTCCACCCGAAAGCCAAGTTCATAAACAGATCGTTCGTAAACGGGCGGAAGTTCGTGATATTGATCTCGACCCGGCTATTCGCTTGCATTACATCGAGGTTGAAGAGCCCGATATGCACAATCCCACGGGCGACCTTGAAAGAGTGCTTATCGCTTTGCGTGAGCAATGGGGTCTGAATAATATGGAAGATTTTGATCTTCATGTTATTCATGGACTGCAGCAAGCATTGCGTGAGGGAAAATGGAAAGTAACCGTTGCCGTACACCGTGGATTACGGGTGACCGCTATTTGGCCGGGTTTTCGTGACAAAGTTTATGGTGTGGCTTTTGATATTGGTTCGACCACTATTGCGGGCCATCTTTGCGAATTACTATCTGGCGAGGTTGTTAGTTCCACAGGGATTATGAACCCTCAAATTCGCTTCGGTGAAGATCTGATGAGCCGCGTATCCTATGTAATGATGAACCCCGGCGGCGATCAAGAGATGTGCAAAGCCGTACGCGAAGCCATCAATACCTTAATCAAAGAACTGGCTGATCAATCTGGATTGGTGGTTGAAGATATTCTTAATGCTACTTTCGTTGGCAACCCGGTTATGCACCATTTGTTGTTGGGTATCGATCCAACAGAACTGGGTTGGGCACCATTTGCTTTGGCAACCAATTCCAGCATGACGCTTTGGAGCTCCGAACTTGACTTAAATATGCACCCCAATGCACGGGTTTATATTCTACCGTGCATCGCGGGTCACGTTGGGGCCGATACAGCCGCCGTTGTGTTATCTGAAAGCCCGCATTTATCAGAAGAAATTGTCTTGATCGTCGATGTAGGCACCAACGCAGAAATCGTCTTGGGTAACAAAGACCGGTTGCTTGCTGCATCTTCACCCACGGGCCCCGCATTTGAAGGTGCGCAAATCTCTGGCGGTCAACGGGCAGCCCCCGGTGCCATCGAACGCGTTCGAATTGATCCCGTAACACTGGAACCTAAATTTTCCGTTATTGGTTCTGATCTATGGTCTGATGATCCAGAATTTATTGATGCGACATCATCGACGGGTGTGACCGGCATTTGTGGATCGGGCATCATTGAAGTCATCGCCGAAATGTATCTGAGCGGTATCATTACCAAAGACGGTGTAATAGATGGCTCTATGGCCCAAACAAGCCCCAGAATTATCGCCGATGGTCGAACATTTTCTTACCATTTGCATGCAGGCGAAGTGACAATCAATATTACACAAACTGATATTCGCGCCATTCAACTTGCCAAAGGCGCGCTTTATGCGGGGGCACGTTTGTTAATGGATAAGCTGGGCATTGACGCACCTGATCGGATCGTTTTGGCCGGAGCATTTGGCAGCCATATTGATACCAAATACGCATTGGTTCTTGGCATGTTACCTGATTGCGATCTTGAAAAAGTCAGCTCAGCGGGTAATGCCGCGGGGACGGGTGCTCGTATTGCTTTGTTAAATCAAAAGGCCCGCGACGAGATCGAAAACGTCGTACGCAATATTGAAAAAATTGAAACGGCTGTTGAACCAAAATTCCAAGAACACTTTGTTGAAGCCATGGCCTTCCCCCATAAAACAGCCCCCTACCCTAACTTATCAAAAGTCGTCACCCTACCGATTGATAAACACATTCAACATCCAGAAGGTGATGAGAACGCAAGTGGAAACAAGCGCCGCAGACGTCGCAGAAGTTAAGCCTGGGTATGAGCACCACAAATTGGAATAAAAAGATCTGGCTGCTTGCAGGGCCGATCATGATTTCTAACATTTCCGTTCCCCTACTGGGTATTGTTGATACGGCCGTTGTGGGACAATTGGAAGGCGCGCATTATATTGGTGCGGTCGCCGTTGGCGCTCAGGTATTCAGCATCCTCTATTGGGGCTTTGGGTTCCTTCGAATGGGGACCACAGGGTTCACCGCTCAATCTTATGGGGCGAGAGATGATCAACAGGTGCGGGCGTGGTTGCTGCGTGCCTTTGCAATTTCCATCATCGCTGGCTTAGCCCTTATCATTCTGCAACGACCATTGATGTGGGGCAGCATGATTATTATTTCGCCCAGCGATGAGGTCGCCCAAATGACCGATGCTTATTATTCCATTCGGATCTGGGGGGCGCCCGCTGTTCTTATGGGGTATGCACTGCTGGGATGGTTTATCGGCATCCAGAATACGGCTGCGGTTTTAATGATCCAGCTTGGCATGAACGTCACAAACATCGTTCTTGATCTGATCTTCGTCATGGGCTTTGGTTGGGGTGTGGAGGGCGTCGCCCTTGCGACCGTAATTTCAGAAGTCGGTGCAGCCTTATTTGGTTGCTGGCTGGTCTTACGTCATACCAAATCATTTTCTGGAACTTGGGACTTATCTACTATTCTACAATGGGACCGTATAAAAAGTTTGATGGGTCTTAACCGAGACATCTTTCTTCGAACGCTGTGTCTGCAATCGGTTTTTGTGATTACGATGGCTCTGGGTGCGCGGATGGGCGACACGTTTCTCGCTGTTAATGCTGTCTTGATGTTATTTCAAGGGTTTATGGCATATGGCTTAGATGGTTTTGCCCACGCGGTTGAAACTCTATCTGGCTTTGCTTATGGCGCGAAAGATAAATCAGCGTTTAAAGCGGCGGTGAGAACATCAACCATTTGGGCCGTTGCATTCTCGCTACCGTTTTCAATTATCTTCTGGTTCTTTGGTGGAGAGATAATCGACATTCTGACAAAGACCGAAACTGTACAAACTATCGCCCGAGATTATATTGTTTGGATAGCCATACTACCATTACTATCAGTTTGGAGTTTCCTGCTTGATGGTATTTTCTTTGGCATGACCAGAGGGAGCGATATGCGTAATGCAATGTTGATCTCAATGCTCGTCTATATCGCCACTATCAGTATTTTCAATGGCCCCTTAGAGATGGGTAATCATGGCTTATGGCTCGCGTTTTCAATATTTATGGTTGCACGTGCCGTAACATTAGGCGTGCGTTATCCTGCGTTAGAACGTTCACTAGACAGAGTACCTGATAATACGCCCTGACGTTCTTCGCTCGGTGTTTTATGAAAATGTTCCCGGTAGCATTTGGAAAAATGGGACGCCGATACAAAACCGCAAGCCAAAGCAACATCAAGTATGGACATGCTGGTTTGCAACAAAAGAAACCTTGAACGATCAATGCGTAATTTCAGATAATACCGGGTGGGTGCAGAACCGAGGTATTTATTAAATAACCGTTCGAGCTGTCGTGTTGATAGGTCAACTTCTTGCGCTAATTCAGCAAGGTTTTTAGGGTCCTCTAAGTTCTCTTCCATATAATTGATCACAGCCAACAACTTAGGATGTGACAACCCTAATCGGGACCTAAGCGCCATACGCTGCCCTTCGTTGCCTTCTCGTATTCGGTGGTGGATCAGTTGGTCTGCTGCTGCCGTAGCGACCTTATGACCCGCGTGTGTTGCGATCATATGAAGCATTAAATCAATAGCCGCGGTTCCACCTGCGCAAGTGTAGCGATTACGGTCAATCTCATACAACTCTGGAACAATTTCTATGTTCGGGAAGTCTTCCGATAGGCCCGAAAGGTTTTCCCAATGAATGGTGCAGCGGTACCCATCGAGGAGCCCTGCTTTTGCTAGAATAAATGTTCCCGTACAGATCGCGCCCATATGGCACCCGTGTGAAGCGAGCCTGCGCAAAGCCCCCAATAACTCCTTGGATGCATAGTTTTTAACATTCCAACCAGAACAGACAAAAACCATATCCAGCTTTTGTATGTCTGCCAACGTCCCGTCAACTTGCAGATTAATACTATTGCTGGCCGTAACAGGATCACCATCCATAGAACAGGTTATATATTCATAGATATTACGATCACTGACATAATTTGCATGGCGAAGGGCTTCTATCGCCGAAGCATAGGCAATCATGCTGAATTGAGGAACCAGAACAAACCCAACTCTGAGTGTTCTGACAGAGCCAGATAGCACAACAGGTTCAATTGGTCCCGAAATATGGCGTGTATTATTCTTCACTTTATATAAACCCATCAACGATCATAGAGCCACTATAACAGATGGCTAAAATTGTGTTTTTACCACCAAGAAGTCAACATCGCATCTGTAATGTTGGGAAAATATCAATTTTTAACAAATATTATTACGACCTCGAATTGTTTTATTGCGACAAGGTGATTTATTCCGTTAAACTACCATAAATAGCCAATTTGATTTAACGACCCGAGAATATTCACGCATGTTAAACACTGCTCCTACCAATGAACCGCAACGGGTTGGATTTTTGCTTATTCCGCAATTTCCCATGCTCTCGTTTACAGCTGCTGTAGAACCCTTACGATCGGCCAACCGGATGAGCGGCAAAGAACTCTACACGTGGGAGATCTTCACCATTGACGGGGAACCGGTTTATTCCAGCAGTGGCATTGCCTTAATGCCCGACAAACATATCGATCAAGTTAGCAATTACCCCGCCATGATCGTCTGCGCGGGCATTGACCCACAAAATTATCATGAACATCATACCTTATCATGGTTACGGCAACTAGCGCGGCATGGTTGTCAAATGGGGGGGGTATCCGGCGGGGCATATGTTCTAGCCCATGCGGGGTTGCTTGATGCAAATCGTTGCACCATCCACTGGGAATACCTGACGAGCTTTTCTGAAGACTTCCCGCAAATTGATGTCACCACCAATTTATTTGAAATCGATGGCAACCGTTTTACTTCGGCTGGGGCGGGTGCAACGCTTGATATGATGCTGCATCTTATAGCCAGACAGCAAGGGCATGACCTGAGCATCGCTGTGGCAGAACAATTTTCGCACATCGGTAGCAACGACCCGGAAGCTCCTCAGCGTCTGCCCATCAGGCGACGACTACAAATTAGCAACCCAAACTTGATTGCCGTGGTAGAGCAAATGGAAGCCAACCTCGAAGACCCAATAAGCCGTGAAGACCTTGCTGCCAGTGTGGGGTTATCCATACGACAGGTCGAACGGTTGTTTATGAAATACCTTCACATGACACCCTCTCGTTATTATTTGAGATTAAGATTAAAACGCTCTCAAATGTTATTATCCCAGACCTCAATGACAATCCTTGAAATTTCAGTTGCTTGTGGTTTTATTTCTTCCTCTCATTTTTCTAAATGCTACCGAGAAATGTATAATCACCCCCCCCGTTTTGAACGTGCCCCCACAAATAGGAATGCATAGATTATGCGACAATTTACCCCCAGACCAAGACTAGGAACTCAAGCACGCATTGGCTTAATATCCTTATCCAGCGACCCTTCGGCTGAAGCTGAATGGCGTTCTATGTTACCGGACGAAGACATTGCAATGTTTGTTTCACGTATTCCCTATGCCTCTAATTGCACCCCGGAACATTTGAAAGCCATGGGACCGGAAATGACGAAGGCAGCCTCATTGCTAGAACCCGAATTAGATATCGGCGCCATATGTTATGGCTGCACTTCTGGCACAGTTTCCATTGGTTATGACGCCGTTGAAAAAGGTATCAGAGATGCTCACCCCGGCATGCCTGTGGTCACGCCAATTTCAGCAGCCGTCTCGGCATGCCGACAAATGCAATTACACAATATCAGTATTGTTACCCCCTATAGCGATCTTATCAATGAAGGGATTGCGCAATATCTGAAAGATGCTGACATTAATATTATCGGCATGACCGGGTTTGGTTTAACCAATGACAATGATATTGGTAGCATCCCACTTGATGCGCTTATAGAAGCGGCTCAAGATGTGATTACCAACCAAAGTGAAGGTATATTTTTCTCCTGCACTGGATTGAATATGGTGAAGGATATTGCTGGCCTTGAAGGCTTATTTGACATACCTGTCATCACCAGCAATCAAGCAATGTTATGGGAAACCCTTCGCAAAGCAAATTATGCCAAAGCCATCAACGGCTATGGTAAATTAATGTTATTATAAGTGAGAAGAACAAATGACCCATTCTAACCATCCCTTTCCCAATGAAGAATATGAGGCCCGTATAACGGCAACAAAGACAAGCATGATCGATCGAGGAATCGATGTCATGGTTTCCTGTAACCCTGCCAATATGAACTATCTAACCGGTTATGATGGATGGTCATTTTATACCCCACAAGCCGTCATCATTGCCTTGGATATAGATCAACCCGTTTGCATCGTCCGCCAAATGGATGTGAACGGTGGCCGTGTTACCACATTCTTGGATGATGAGAATATGATTGGGTATCCCGATAATTATGTTCAATCCACCGAACGGCACCCCATGGACTGGATCACAGAGGAGATGAACAGGCGCGGATTAGGGCGTGGCACCATAGGTGTTGAAATGGACGCCTATTATTACACAGCGGCTTCTCATGCGGCACTCAACAAAGGTCTCCCTAATGCTAAACTGGTTGATGCAACCAGGTTGGTAAATTGGGTGCGGGTTGTTAAATCTGAAATTGAGATCGGTTATATGAAGGCCGCGGCTCGGATTGTTGAACGCGCCACACAGCGCGCCTATGACACAATTGCGCCGGGTGTTCGGCAATGTGACGCGGCAGCAGAAATTTTTCATGCCCAGATAAGTGGCACAGCTGAATTTGGTGGTGATTATACCTCTCTGGTACCCATGCTGCCCACCGGGGTTGGCACATCGACACCTCACCTAACATGGAACGACAAACCGTTTGTTGTCGGCGAAGCAACTATTTTGGAATTGGCTGGGGCACATCATCATTATCATTGCCCCATGGCACGGACACTGCACTTGGGGCCCCCTCCCCCAAAGCTATCAGACACCAGTGAAATTGTGATGGAGGGCTTGGCGCTGGCATTAGAGGCTGCTAAACCGGGCGTTACCTGTGAAGAGGTGGAACTGGCGTGGCGCAATAGCATTGCCAAACATGGTTTAACCAAGGAATCCCGCATTGGGTATTCTACCGGGGTGAACTATCCACCTGATTGGGGTGAACATACTTTAAGTTTACGTCCCGGTGATAAAACCATCTTGCAAGAAAACATGACAATTCATTTGATACCGGGTATTTGGATGGATGATTGGGGGATTGAGATCAGCGAATGTTTCCATGTTACGGCTACGGGCGCAGAAACATTCTGTGACTTCCCCAGAGAACTCTACATAAAGACATAAACAAAAAACCCCGGAATAACATTCCGGGGTTTTTTATAATTTATTGCGGGGTCAAACCACGTAATTTCTCTGAACGGCGCCTGAGTAATTCAAGTGTCGTCAGCAGACATATGGATAAGAAGACCAACAATGTTGCCACCGCCAAAATAGTCGGACTAATTTGCTCTCGCAGTCCTGACCACATTTGTTTTGGAATGGTACGCTGTTCAAACCCGGCCATGAATAAAACCATCACCACTTCATCAAAAGATGTGATGAAAGCAAACAAAGCACCGGAAATAACACCCGGTAGAATAAGCGGCATGGTCACTTTAAAGAAAGACCGTATTGGATGACAACCAAGGCTGGCTGCCGCCCGTACTAAACTTTGATCAAAGCTCGACAGGGTGGCCGTCACCGTGATGACAACAAACGGTGTTCCCAATACGGCGTGCGATAAGATGATACCAAAATACGTCTGGGTGATGTTGATTTTCGAATAGAAAAAGAACATAGCAGCCGCAGAAATAATGATTGGGACAATCATGGGCGATATTAACAACATCATGATCAAATTTCGATAAGGCATATAAGGTCTGCTTAACCCCAAGGCCGCAAGCGTTCCTAGGGTAGTCGACAATATGGTCGCGAAGAAACCAATGATGAAGCTATTCTTCATGGAATGAATCCATTGTTCATTGGAAATCATGTCTTTATACCAACGCATGGAGTATGCATCTGGATCAAATGTCAACATACCCGGCGTAAAGGTGAAATAGGGTTCAGCATTGAATGACAAAGGAATGATCACCAAGATCGGCATGATCAGAAAGATAAAGATCATGGTACAACCGATGCGAAAACCGTAATACCAAGTTTTCTCAAGTGTTCCAGCGTAGGGAGGAATTCCAGACATATTTCTTATCCCATTTTCATATTATCAATGCCGACAAGCTTATTATAAGCCCAATAAATCAGCAGAATTGAAGCCAATAACAGGGAACCGAGAGCAGCAGCGAGCCCCCAATTCAAAGATTTTTGCATATGGAAGGCTATAAGATTTGAAATCAGTGTACCCGATTGTCCACCAACCAAAGCGGGGGTGATGTAATAACCAACAGAGAGAATGAACACTAAAATAGAGCCCGCCCCAATACCCGGTAAGGTCAATGGCAAGTATACTCTCCACCACGCATAAGCCGGATTTGCCCCCATAGAACGTGCAGCACGCATATAACTAGGAGGAATGGTTTTCATAACACTAAATAATGGCAGCACCATGAAGGGCAGCAGAATATGTGTCATGGCAACAACGGTACCAGTTAAATTATAAATCATTTGTATTCGGTCAGCATCTTCGATAAAGCCGAAATATACCATTAAACTATTTAACGTGCCCTCCGTTTGTAAGAGCACAATCCATGACGTGGTTCGAACAAGCAGTGATGTCCAAAACGGCAATAACACCAAAATCATCAATAGATTACTGGTTTTGAGAGGCAACGTGGCCATCAAAAACGATATGGGATAGGCCAACAATATACAAATTATCGTAATGGCGATACTAACCATGAACGTTCGTACAAATAACTTTTTATAGATTTGCATATTGTCAGGCTGGCTGATAATTTCGCCACTATTATCGTAGCGCATATCAAGTGCATTAAGATAAAAACCCGCGGTGAATTCTTGCGAGGCTTTTTGTAAAGCAACCCACGTATCTAAATTACCCCATTTTTTATTGGTTTTAATGAACCACTCTTTATAGGGGCCTTCTTCTAGCTTTTTAATTTTACGAGCAGTACTGGTTATCATAGAACGTGTACCAGGAAGGTCATAATTAAGCCGCGTGGCAATTTTGCCTTGATTTTTTGTAAGCGTTGCCGCCTTCAAATCCTTTGCAAGAATGGCAAACATGGCTTCATCTGGTACGGATTTCCCATCCCATTGTACTATCTCAGCACTGAAGTTGGGCATATTTGAATTAATAGCCGGGTTGTCGACACTACTAAATAGCATCAGACCAATCGGTACAATAAAGGATACAAAAATAAAGGCTAGCAAGGGCAATGCCAGCAGGAATGCCTTTTTGCGCTTGCTTCTTTCCGCGCGCGCAAGAGCTAGTTTTAAAGGAATGCCAGAAGCATCTAACATTAACCCATTTTCAGTTGGATTGGAGGTTGCTCCAGCCATGCTCTTTACGCCTTTTATTGTTTAAATATGAATAAAAGAATGACCGGGAGGCGCCCAAAGGTACCTCCCGGTCAAAGTAACCTTAGTTAGCAAGCCAAGAAGCGAAACGTTCGTTCATTTCGTCTTGGTGATCTGCCCACCATGCAAAGTCATTCAATAGTGCATTTTGAAGATTAGCAGGTGCTGTTGGCATATGCGGTAGCATATCGACACCCGTTTCAGCATGCTGTCCGATTAGCGCTGAAGAAGACTTACGTGCAGGACCATAAGAAATATATTTAGCCTGATCAGCAAGACGCTTCGTATCGGTAGAGTATGCGATGAAATCTAGGGCACCAGCTACGTTAGGAGCACCTTTTGGAATTGCCCATAGATCAAGATCCATGATCTGGCCATCCCAGACGATTTCGAATGGTTTATTTTCAGAAACCTGAGCGCCGAAGATACGACCGTTATAAGCAGTGGTCATAGAAACTTCGCCATCAGCTAACATCTGTGGAGGCTGAGCACCAGCTTCCCACCAAACAACTTCACTCTTAATGGTATCAAGCTTGGCAAATGCACGGTCAATACCGGCAGGGGTATCAAGTGTTGAATAAACGTCGCCAGCAGCAACACCATCAGCCATCAATGCCATTTCAAGAATAGCCTTAGGTGATTTCCGAATGCCACGTTTTCCTGCAAACTTGGCTGTATCGAAGAAATCAGCCATTGATTGAGGTCCACCGTCTGGGAACTTAGTTTTGTCATAAGACATAATAGTTGACCATACGATACTTGCCACAGCACATTCGTTAATCGCGCCGTCAATGAAATCATCAGTAGCTGATGTTCCATCAGGAGCAGCGGGTAGAATGCTTGGATCAATGGCTTCGAACAGGCCTTCATCACAACCGCGAACGGCGTCTGAAAGTTCTACGTCAACCAAATCCCAGGTTACGTTACCAGCTTCAACCTGTGCTTTAACTTCAGCCAAACCACCGGAGTAATCTTCTGAGTTAATGGTGATGCCTGTTTTGGCGATATAAGGTTTGTGATAAGCCTCTACTTGGCTTTTTGTATAACCACCACCCCAAGATACAATCGTAAGACTTTCGGCTTGGGCGATTGATGTTGTACCAGCAGCCAGAATGGCGGCTGTAGCAATAGTTGAAAATTTGAGTAGTATACTCATACTTAGTCTCTCCCTGATTATCGGTCGCTCAAAAAGCAACCCTCTATGCCACAGTCATTGTGGCGGCTAAAAAAACATTCATGCCGTATTTATTGGCAATAGATGTCTTTAATCTCCTTATAAAGGCTTTAAAGCCCCGTATATTCATCCAATGCGCGACAATCATCCGACATCCACCCAATTTTGACGGTTTCGCCTTCTTGCATATGAACGTGATTGGCTGAATTTGGAACTTTGATAATAAATTCGTTATTCCCACACACACTAACGCGGGTTCTGATATGATCGCCTAAGTAAATAAGCTCTTCCACTTTGGCATCAAAAATATTGTCGTAGGAACCGCCTTCGACGCCAACGGTAACGCGCTCTGGACGCAATGACAATGTAGAGCGATCATTCACATTAGACACTTTGACTTTTAGTGCATTAACGATATCGCCTGAATCAAGTTTAATAACAGCTTTGTCGCCATTGATTTCCTGAACATTGCCGTTCAGTTTATTATTCTCACCAATAAATTGTGCAACAAATGCATTATCCGGTTTTTCATATAAATCAGCCGGAGCCGCCAGTTGCTGAACGACACCGTCTTCAAAAACAGCAATCCGATTTGACATCGTCAAGGCTTCTGATTGATCGTGTGTCACATAAACAACCGTAACGCCGAGGCTCTCATGAATGTGTTTGATTTCGTACTGCATTTGCTCGCGCAGCTGTTTATCAAGGGCGCCTAGGGGCTCATCCATCAATACAAGCTGTGGATCAAAAACCAAAGCACGAGCAACAGCAACACGTTGCTGTTGGCCACCCGACAACTGTGCAGGGCGACGGTATCCAAACCCACCAAGCTGAACCATATCGAGGGCCCGGTTGACCTTTTTCTCTGTGTCGGCTTTGTTCATTCCGCGCACTTCAAGGGGGAAAGCCAAATTTTCAGCAACCGACATATGGGGGAACAAAGCATAGTTTTGAAAAACCATGCCAATTCCACGTTTATGGGGGGCGACATTATTAATAGGGCTATTTTCAAGCATTATATCGCCGTGTGTGGCTGGCTCAAATCCAGCCAGCATCATCAAACACGTTGTCTTGCCTGAACCAGAGGGGCCCAACATAGTGAGAAACTCACCACGTGCGATATCGAGATTGAAATCTTTAACGACTAAATTTTCGCCGTCATAACTTTTCTGCACACCGACAAACCGCACTAACGGGTCATTTATATCTAACATGTATTCTCCCTCAGGTATTACAGTTATTATTCTTATACTTTCGCACTGATCTCAATTTTGATTTCAATGCTTCAAAGAAACAATAAATGACCAACCACTGTTTTCATAAACGTACTGTTTTAATGACAGTATCTATTTATTTAATATTCTCAACAAAAAAAACCTAACACACATACATCAAATTTTACAAACACCATTTGCTGGGTTTTGTTTATTGAACATTACTTTTAGAAAATTTATGGTTCAAATCGAATGAAAAACACTTAATGGATCAAATATATTACACAATGAAACATTTATTTAATTAATATTTATAATATAGAAAAAAATTATTATTTTTAAATTATATTACATAAAATAAATAAAATGCTATAATCGTTATTAACTCAAATTATATGAAATAATACTTGTTTTTAAAGTATTATTTTTACAATTTAAAATTCAATATTTGCATTATTAATAATTGTTTTAATAAAATGATTATAATGGTATGATGCGCAATCTCAAAAAACTACTTTTTTCTATTCTTATAATAAAATGCAAGCTTTCATTTCGATTAGAAGAGTTAACAAAGGGAGTATCCGTCATCATGTTAGGGATTGAGTTAAGGTTAAAGCCACGATTGATTGCTTTTTTTATGCTAATTGGTCTAACGCCTTTTGCGATTGTAGGCGTAATGTCACTTCAACAAAGCAGTGATGCTCTTGAGAGAGCCGCATACAATCAATTACAGAGTGTTCGAGAAATCAAGAAAACGCAATTGACCGATTACTTTCATGCCCGCGAAAATGACATGAATGTTCTTGTATCAACAGCAACCACCATAATGTCAGAAGCATTTGAAAAACTTTCGGCCGTTCGCGCAAACAAAAAAAATGCTATTGAAAACTATTTCAATACGATTAAGGGGCAAATTGTTTCGTTTTCGGACGACAAGATGATTGTTGATGCAACAAAAAGTTATAATTTTCAATTCAACCAGATAATTGCTGAAAATGAATATAATACTTCGGATATAGAATCATTAAGAAGTAAATTAAAACAATATTATACAGGTCAATACCTACCTGAATACGAAACTCAAAATGACGGCCACACAGTAGATGTTGATGCAATTGTTGCATCGTTATCAATTGAAGGTGTTGCCCTGCAATATGAATATATCCAAAACAATTCAAATCCTCTGGGTAACAAGCATATGCTTGATCGTGGAAGTGATAAATCTACTTACTCCACCTTACACGCGGCAAGCCATCCATCGATCAGAACGTTTTTAGATGAATTTGGATATTATGACATTTTTATCGTAGATTCATACACAGGTAATGTCGTTTATTCCGTTTATAAAGAGCTGGACTATGCTACCAATTTAAAAAATGGCCCTTGGGCAGACACTGGTCTGGGACGGGCGTTTCGGGCGGCCAATGCTTCTAATGAGAAGAACTTCGTCGCCTTTGATGATCTCGCACTTTATACGCCTTCTTATGATGCACCCGCCGGATTTATTGCCTCTCCTATTTTTGATGGCAACCGGAAAATCGGTGTTCTGGTTTTTCAGATGCCTTTAGCGCAGATAACAAATGTAATGAGTGAACGTGCAGGCCTAGGCAAAACAGGTGAAACTTATCTTGTTGGTCCGGATATGTTAATGCGGTCCGATAGCTATTTAGATCCCGTCAACCATACGGTTTCGGCCTCTTTTCGTGATCCGGTTAAAGGTCGAGCAGAAACTGAAGCTTCAACAAGAGCACTTAGCGGGGAAACATCTGAAGATATTGTTGTTGATTACACGGGTGGCACCGTTATGTCGTCGTGGACAACAATTGATGCTTTCGGTATCAATTGGGCATTACTTGCAGAGATTGACTTAGCTGAAGCTGTTATCCCGGTCGATGCAGAAGGTAATAATTATTATCAAAAATATGTAGAACTCTATGGTTATTATGATCTGTTCTTAATGACCACCGATGGTTACGTATTCTACTCTGCAGCCGAAGAAGCTGATTATCAAACCAATATGGTCAATGGGAAATACAAAGATTCAGGACTTGGTAAATTAACGCGCCACGTTCTTGAAACCCGTCAGTACGGCATTGAAGATTTTGCACCTTATGCACCTTCAAATGGTGAACCGGCAGCCTTCTCTGCAATGCCCATTATCCATCCTGAAGACAACGAAATTGAAATGATCGTTGCCTTACAGTTATCGTTGGGTGACTTGAATACTGTCATGCAAGAACGGGCCGGTTTGGGTGAAACAGGGGAAAGCTACCTTGTTGGCTCTGATTTGCTGATGCGATCAGATTCATTTCTTGATCCTGTCAACCACACAGTCATAGCATCGTTTGCGGATCCTTCGAAAGGAAGCGTTGAAACGGACGCAGCCCGTGATGTTATTAATGGTAATACTGATAAGAAGATAATTATTGATTATAACGGTAACCCTGTATTGTCCGCTTATACCCCAATTGAAGTTGGTGATACAATTTGGGGGCTTATTGTTGAAATTGATGAATCCGAAGCTTTTGCGGCTGTAGATTCTATGCAAACAATGATGATAATCATCGCAATCATAGGTCTTCTTGCTATTATTGCCGCTGGTTATTTCATTGCAGGGGGTATCGCAAACCCGATAGTCCAAATTACAGGTGTGATGTCAAGTTTAGCGAAAGGTAATTTAGACGCGGAAGTCCCTGCCAAAGATCGCAAGGATGAAGTTGGTGATATAGCAAACGCGGTTCAAGTCTTCAAAGAAGCTGGCATCGAAAATGTTCGTATGACAGCCGAAGCGGAAGAAAACCGTATTGCTGCCGAAGCAGAGAAAGAACGCCAACGCCTAGTTGAGGAAGAAGACCGCCTCGCTAAACAAGCTGCTGCCGATGAAGAGCGAGCAGTAAATGAAGCTAAGCTTAAAAATCTCACAGAAATCACGTCGAATTTTGAAGCTAAGATCAGCACAATTGTCGAATCCGTTGCGGGTGCATCTACACAATTGTTGGCATCTGCCAATACGATGGCGTCAACAGCTGAAGAAACTAATGTACAATCCGTGGCTGTTGCCTCAGCCTCTGAACAGGCCAGCAACAATGTTTCTACGGTCTCTTCTGCCGCAGAAGAACTGTCCTCCTCTATCAATGAGATCAGTCGTCAGGTTTCTGAATCATCCGCCATGTCAACCGAAGCCGTATCAGAAGCCCGAAGAAGCCACGATACAGTTCAGGGGCTTGTTGAATCAGCCAAAGCCATTGGTGATGTGATCAATTTAATCACAGACATCGCGGAACAAACCAATCTACTCGCTCTTAATGCAACTATTGAGGCGGCGCGGGCTGGCGAAGCGGGTAAAGGCTTTGCTGTTGTTGCAGCCGAGGTTAAAAATTTGGCTAATCAAACAGCCAAAGCCACCGAGCAAATTGGTGTACAAATTGGGGAGATACAAACCGCGACGGAAAGTGCTGCGGGTGCCATTGAGGGTATTGGTGAAACGGTCAATAAGGTTGATAGTATTGCAACCAGCATCGCCAGCGCTGTGGAAGAACAATCCGCAGCAACCCAAGAAATAGCTCGTAACGTGGAACAGGCCTCCGCCGGGACCAGTGAAGTTTCAAATAACATTGGTTCTGTGACGCAAGCGGCTCAGGAAACAGGCCGTGCTGCTGAAGATATTCAAGGGGCGGCGAAAGAATTGTCCACACAGTCAGAAAGTCTTCGTAACGAAGTCGATGACTTCATTGTGAGGATTAAAGCTACGTAATATCACTACGTACTTTTTAAAACTTTCCCAGTGGCTTAGGTTGCTGGGTTTTTTTTGATCGTATTATGATAATAGTTTAACTTGCTACATCCCAGCACTCATGGTCTCATAATTCACAATCATATTAACATATAAAGATACAAATGATGCCGGATCAACAAACCCTATCGCTCATCAAAAAGCTCATTTCATTTGATACAACAAGTCGATATTCAAACCTTAAATTAATTGATTTTATCCAAGGGTACCTGAGTAATTTAGGCGTTTCCTGCAGAATAATTCACAATCCGGAAAAGACAAAAGCCAACTTATTTGCAACCCTAGGCCCAACGGATAAACCCGGCATTATGTTATCGGGTCATACTGATGTTGTTCCTGTGGATGGACAAAGTTGGAACACAGATCCATGGACACTTAGCGAAAGTGGTCAACAACTTTATGGCCGCGGAACGTGTGACATGAAAAGTTTTATTGCAATTTGCCTCGCTTGGGCGCCAAAATTTCTAGATAAGGAGCTTATTACCCCGATCCATTTTGCGTTCTCCTACGATGAAGAAATTGGCTGCATCGGTGTCCATTCATTGTTGGATATGCTGAAAGATATGCCGGTCAAACCAGCAATGTGTATCGTCGGCGAACCAACAAATATGGACGTGTCCTTGGGGCATAAAGGCAAATACAGCTATACAGCCAATATTAAGGGCCATGAAACCCATTCAAGCCTTTCCCCAGAAGGCGTAAACGCCATCGAATACGCTGCAGAAATGATATCCTATATGAAAGGGATGGCAAATCGATTTGCTGAAAACGGCCCTTATGATGACGGATACGATATTACCTATACGACGGTTCATACAGGAACGGTTAAAGGCGGAACGGCCTTAAATATTGTGCCCGGTAATTGCTCGTTCCAGTTCGAATTCCGCAATTTGGCAAATCATCAGCCAGAGGACATCATAGGTGAAATTAATAACTACGCAAAGGATGTGCTAGAACCACAAATGAAGCGTATTAATAAAAGTACTGGCATTGAAATAATTCATGATAACCATGCACCGGGTTTATCAACAGACGCGCAGTCTGATGTTGTTACTTTTGTGAAATCTTTGGCAGGGCGCAATGATCATATTAAAGTGGCATTTGCGACAGAAGCAGGTTTATTCGATCATCACGTCGGCATCCCAACCGTCATTTGTGGTCCCGGCAGCATCGAACAAGCTCACAAACCGGATGAATTTATAACACTGGATCAAATTCACCAATGCGAGCAATTTATGGATCGCTTATTAGAGAAAGTTTGTTAATTAAATGGACAAAACAATAATTCAAAACACCCAAGAAATCCTCGCAAAGCTGATTTCATTTGATACCACCAGTCGTCATTCAAATATGGAGATGATAGAGTGGATTGAGCATTATCTGGCTGGTTTTGGTATTGAAAGCACCATCGTTCGCGACAGTGTCATGAATAAAGCAAATCTATATGCGACCATCGGGCCAAAGGATATCCCAGGCGTTATGTTGTCCGGTCATTCCGATGTTGTTCCGGTCGATGGTCAAGATTGGCAATCTGATCCATTTAGCCTAACAGAGCGTGATGGTAATTTATATGGCCGAGGCACCTGCGATATGAAAGGCTTTATCGCGGCATGTCTGGCTTATGCACCACTTTTTCAAGATGCCGATATTAAAACCCCCATCCACATTGCCTTGACCTATGATGAAGAAGTCACCTGCGCGGGCGCCCACAGCTTGATTGAAGCCATTAATCAATTCCCCGTTAAACCCGCTATATGCATTGTCGGTGAACCGACAGGCATGCAAGTCGTCACCGGGCATAAAAGCGGTTTTGCTCTCAAAGCCACCGTTACGGGTTTGGAAGCTCATTCTAGCCTTGCACCGCAAGGGGTAAACGCCATCGAATTCGCCAGTGAATTGATCGTATACTTACGTAAAATGGCGATAGACTTTCAAGAAAAAGGTCCCTTTGGTGATGGTTATGACGTTAACTTCAATACCGTACAAACCGGCGTAATTAAGGGTGGCAGCGCCCTTAATATCGTTCCTCGCGAGTGTGTTTTTGAATTTGAATTTCGATTGTTACCCGATTATGACGTGCAAGCCTTACGTAAGAAAATTGACACTTTCATCGCAGAAAAACTCGAACCTCAAATGAAAGCTATATCAGAGAGTGCCGGGTTTGTCGTAGAAGAAACCCTCTATATGCCCGGATTTGAGCTTGATCCAGACGATGATGTTATTGCCTTTGTGCGCTCGCTTGCGGGTCAAAACGATGACATTAAAGTTGCGTATCAGACCGAAGCTGGACTGTTTGCGCAGAATGCTGATATCCCGTCGGTGGTTATTGGGCCGGGACATATCTCTCAGGCCCACAAACCTGATGAATTTGTTAGTTTAGAACAACTAAATATGTGTTGTCAGCTCTTGTCGCGATTACTTGATCGATCGGTTCTAAGATAAAAATTAGTCATTTATTAAATCATGCAACCTAAAATTTCATATACGTAACGATCTTACTTAATTTTATGGTCTTAATATGAATACTGATACTGCACCAGAAAAAGAAAATGCTGAGAGCTCTTCTTCTGAAGATGGCCCGGCAATACCCGAAACTATTCAATTAAAACATAAATTTTTTACTGTATCTGAAGATATCTATTTTCGGGCAGGAGAACGTGAAGACGAATTTTATATGGTCACCCCTATCGAAGATCAGATGGTTGAATTGTCTCTTGGGGGTGTCAAAAAAGAATTAAAACTTAAACCTAACTCTCATGATGGTTTCATGTTGGGCATGATTGAAAAATCATTAGCTTATGTACAACGTATTGCCATTGGCGACAAAATTCCCACTGAATTATTAAGTGGGAAAGCCTCATGGGAAGTGACCGAAACTCACCGTATTGTAGCAAACAAACGTCTGACAATGCAGTTGGTTACCTGGCTTTTAGGCGAGGAAGAAGTCTTTACCGATAAAGAGCAACTCGACATGGTTGCCGATGATCCGTCCAATAAAGCAAAAATCAATGACGCATTTGAAAACGCCGCAAAAGAACTTGGTATTCCGGTTGAAGAAAAAGAAAAAGTCATTGATCTGATCAATGAATTTGCTGAAGAACTTGCCTACATCGAGGCGCTGCGTGGTCAATTTTTAAGGCTTATGATTATTGATAGTCGCATTAAAGAACTAAACAACATCTATATGAACGACAAACGAATGTTTGAGATTGTGAGCCGCGTAGATAGCTTAGCCCAAGGGGCCTTTGATCAATTTCGCGATGACTTCAAAATGATTGATCAGAACACCAAACACATCATCGATGTTTTGAAAAACATGCCAGACAAGATTAAGACCGTTCGTAAATTCAGAGATGCTATGCACAGCCGTTTTTGGGCGTGGCGTGAATTGATCGAAGAATGGGAATTGACGCCCGCAGGACGTTCTGTAAACGTTGAAAAGTTGACACAAGATACCTATCAGTTCCTTGCTCAGCGTTTCATGCCCCAAGACGAATGGAGTTTATTCTCTCAATTACAAGAAAGCACGCTTAAGGGTAATGAGAGTGTTTGGTAGCAACCTACCGACCTGTCGGTAGAAACCTACCGACCTGTGGGGATAACTTCATATCCTCTTTCTTCGGGCTCATCATCGGTCATTTCAGCAGGAAACCCGGATGCCAGAACGTTAACGCCCGTTGCCTCTTCCAGTCGCTTGATGATATTAGGAGATAGCTCTCTGGGGCCATAACGCTCCATTCCGTCCTTGAAAATTTCAATTAATTTGGGTGACAATTCCAACGGAACATCATTCCGATCGGCAATATCTTGAAATAGACTGATATCTTTGACGACCAGGTCCATGGTGAAATTGATGTCGCGACTGCCGTTTAATATTATCTGTCCTTCTGTTTCATGCACAAAAGAGTTACCCGATGATATTTTAATGGCTTCATAGGTGGTGTTTAAATCCATCCCGGCTTTGGCGCATGTTGCCATCGCTTCGCTGATGGCCACTAAATTGATTGTCGCAAGGTAATTTGTCATGACTTTCAGTACGGACGCTGTACCAATATCTCCCGTATGAAGGACACGTCGTCCTAAGACCGTTAATATGGGTAACATTTTCTCAAAAGTCTCACGCTCGCAACCTGCAAAAATAGAAATATTGCCCGTTGCAGCACGATGACATCCTCCTGAAACGGGGCACTCGATCGGTTCCGCACCCGTGGCTTTTACAAGAGCGCCCAATCTTTTGACTTCTTGCTCATCCGTTGTACTCATTTCTGCCCATATCTTGCCTTCGCCCAGCCCTGCGATAAGACCATCCTCCCCTTCCAAAACGGCGGAACACGCTGCGGGAGACGGTAGACAGGTAATAACCACATCAACAGTTTCAGCCATTTCTTTGGGCGAGTTGGCCCATTTTGCACCTTTGGCAATAAAAGGTTCGGCGGTTGATGGGTCTAAATCACGTACGGTGAGATCAAATCCATTACGCAGAATGCTGCCACAAAGCTTTCCGCCCACATTACCTAAACCAATAAACCCAATTTTCATTATACTGAGACCTTTGTTGAATGTGTATTGATGGAATTTTCTCCGCAATTGAGCAAATAGCAAACAAACAATCTTGTCTCTATGGTCATATTTTTTTTGTGTACTCTTATGTCCTTAATAGACTAATCTGCATGAAATAATATTGGATAACCTAATGACACATAATCAATACCCTCACCTGTTTTCGCCCTTTAAAGTCGGCAACCTTGAACTTAAGAACCGAATTTTATCAACCGGCCATGAAACCCACTTAAACCATAAAGGTATCATTGGTGATGCTATGGTTGCCTACCATGAAGCCCGGGCGCGTGGCGGTGCGGGTTTGATCATGACGGAAGTCGCGTTGGTTCACCCCGGAGCCGTTTTTGTGGCGGATCCCATCCGGGTGGATACAGATGACTGCATCCCCGGTTACAAGCGCCTCGCCGATACATTGCACGGTTATGATTGTGGATTGATCGCTCAATTGTTCCATCCGGGCCGAGAAATTGTTGCCTCAGAGGATGGCACAGCCCCTGTTTCTTATAGTGCGTCCGCCACCCCGAACGAGCGTTTTCATGTTGTCCCGCGCCCTATGCCCACATGGTTGGTGGAAGAGATCATCGAGTATTATGGCAATGCGGGACAACGTATGAAACAAGCTGGCGTCGACGGTGTTGAAATTGTTGGCTCCCATGGTTATCTACCCGCACAATTCTTGAATCCCAACGTTAATGTACGCGATGATCAATACGGTGGCAGCCTTGAAAATCGTCTGCGGTTTGTGCGTGAGACCGCCGCTAATATTCGCGCGAAAGCGGGTAACGACTTCGTCATCGGTATGCGTTTATCGGGTAATGAAATGAGCTTTGATGGCCTCGATATAGATGAAATGACCGAGATCTGCACACAATTAGCCGCAGATGGTGTATTGGATTATTTAAGCGTTGTTGCAGGTTCTTCCTCTACATTATCAGGTTCCGTTCATATCGTCCCGCAAATGGCCATGGATACTGGGTACACCGCCCCCTTTGCAGCTTCGATCAAAGCAAAAACGGACATCCCGGTGTTTGTAACAGGCCGCATAAACCAACCTCAGATCGCCGAAGAGATTATTGCCAGCGGACAAGCGGATGTTTGCGGCATGACCCGCGCCATGATCTGTGATCCAGAAATAGCCAATAAGGCCCGTACAGGGCGTTCAGATGATATCCGTGCCTGTATTGGCTGCAACCAAGCTTGTATTGGTCACTTCCATGATGGCTACCCTATTTCGTGTATTCAAAATCCGGTATCGGGTCGCGAACTTAAATACGGTGTAACCAATCCCACCGAGAATAGTAAATCCGTGTTAATCATCGGCGGCGGTCCGGCTGGTATGAAGGCCGCTGTAATCGCGGCGCAGCGTGGCCATACGGTTTCGCTACATGAACGAAACGCACAACTCGGCGGACAAGTCTTGTTGGCCCAGTTGTTACCGACACGCTCAGAATTTGGGGGTGCCATCACAAACCTTGAGCACGAAATGAAGGAAGCGGGGGTCAGTGTACATTTAAACAGTGACATCGATCTAGCTGCGATCAGCACAATAAATCCTGACGCTGTGGTTCTCGCAACCGGCGCTACCCCGCGTCGCCCTGCTTTTGATGGGGACGATACGGCCCACGTGGTTGATGCGTGGCAAGTTCTTCGTAATGAAGTTAACGTGGGCGGGTCCGTGGTGGTCGCCGACTGGCGCGCTGATTGGATCGGGATTGGGATAGCTGAAAAATTAGCCCAAGAAGGTTGCCGTGTTCGACTGGCCATCAACGGTTACATGCCCGGCCAGACAATCCAAATGTATGTCAGGGATTCAGCCATTGGACGTTTACATAGTCTGGGGGTCGAGATGATCCCTTATGTTCGACTATTTGGTGCCGATGAAGATAGTGTTTATTTACAACACACAATGAACGGCGAACCCGTTATCTGTGAAAATGTGGATACGCTGGTCTTATGTCAGGGCCATACCCCCGATAATCCATTTGAAGAGGATTTGCGGCGCATGGGGCTTGAAGTCCATCTGGCTGGTGATTGCCTTGCACCGCGCACAGCCGAAGAAGCCATCTTTGAAGGCTTCAAAGTTGGGATCAGTCTCTAAAGGCCGTTTAATTATTTTATTTTGTTATTTAGAGCCGTTTTTTGCGTGGGTGTGATGGTGATCGTCTGAATGCTCAAACAGAGGCAGCACCCCACGACCAACAAAATAACCTATTAACGCACCAACCATTAACAATAAAACGCTCGTATTAAAGGGTTCGTCCCCAATTCGAATGGTAATCATTCCACCCGCTAGATAACCGATCGCACCAAAAATGGCGGTGACGATAAATTGAATAATAAAAGGCATAGCACAATACTCCTTGCTGTTGATCATCATCAACTAACAACAGCTGAAACTGGCTTCCGTTGGCATTCCATGCAGTACGATGACGGGTTGCACACAGGCAAAATACCAAACTTCAATAGATCTCAAATTTGCTCCCAATAGACCTTAAAATAGACCTCGGAGAAGCAGGATATGTTTCATCCTGCGAAAACTGTAATTCACGGATATGTATAAATCGTTATAACAATCAATTTTTAAATAACTATATAAATATATGTTGATATAGTTATTTAATATGATAATGTGCATAAATTATAAAAATGGATCGAAAAATTGGCAAAAAATTTAGAAACTCTGCTGGACGTTTTAAAGGCTATTGGCGAGCCAACCCGCCTTCGTATTCTAGCGCTTTGTTTGAATGGAGAGCTAAGTGTTAATGAGCTTTGTGAAATCTTAGGGCAAAGCCAACCCCGTACCTCCCGGCATTTAAAATTACTTGTAGACGCACAGATCCTCGAAAAAATACCTGAAGGTAACTCAATCTTCCACCGCTTATCACAAACCTCAAAGGGCAGCGATATCGCCAAACACATCGCCACCTTAATCCCCGCCGATGATGAGGAATTACTTCAAGATCAAAAACGTCTTGAAAAGATCAAAATGGAACGGGCCGCAATAGCCTCACGGTATTTTGAATTAAATGCCTCTAATTGGAATACGATGCGGACGCTTCATATTGATGAAGCGGAAGTTGAAAAAGCAATCACCACCTTAATTCCGCCCTCCCAAGTCGGCACCTTATTAGACGTTGGTACAGGCACAGGTCGTATCCTTGAGATTTACGGCCCCCATACCACCAGCAGTGAAGGGATCGATCAATCGCGCCCCATGCTCTCATTGGCACGAACAACCATCGAGCAAAACAAAATACCCAATTGCCGGGTTCGTCAGGGTGATATGTACAATCTACCCTATTCAGCGGGCAGCTTTGATACAATTTTATTTCATCAAGTCCTTCATTTTGCCGACGATCCCGCACAAGCCATATCCGAAGCGGCGCGCGCCCTATTACCCGGCGGTAAAATTCTAATCGTTGATTTTGCACCCCATACAATTGAGAGCTTGCGAAAAGCCCATGCCCACAGACGGTTGGGTTTTTCGGAACAAGAAATAAACGATCTGTTTAAAGCCAGTGATCTTATCCCCCACCCAACACAGCATTTAGAAGGTGATCCACTAACGGTTTCGCTTTGGCTTGCTCAATCTGCCCCCTCTACTGGAGCCCCCTTATGATCCACGACAATTCACCATCTACACCCCACCCCATACAAAACGTTACCTCCCGTGGATTACCGCCCGCTCATCAAATGGCCATTGCAACGCCGCTTCCAAAAGACGTGAAAGTATCATTTGAGTTTTTCCCACCAACACTGGGCACTGGTTCCGGACCGTTTTGGGGGGCCGTAGAACGTTTATTGCCGCTTGATCCAGACTTTATTTCTATCACGTACGGCGCGGGTGGAACGTCCCAGGACCGTACCTTGGATACCGCGTCATCCCTCTTACGGGGCTCAAGCACCGATGTGGCAATGCATTTGACGTGCGCGGGTGCGACACGGGAAGAAATTGACAAAACCGTGAAGAAATTCCAAAGCAACGGCGGCAAACATATTCTTGCATTGCGAGGCGATCCGCCAAAAGGGTCTCATCATTATGAACCAACTCCCGGTGGTTATGATTATGCCGTCGATCTGGTTGCGGGTTTAAGTAAACTGGGTGATTTTGATATCAGCGTTGCAGCCTATCCCGAGGCCCACCCTGAATCATTAACCGCCAAAACCGATATGGATAATTTAAAAGCCAAAATTGATGCGGGAGCCAATCGCGCTATTACGCAATTTTTCTTCGATACCGATGTGTTTATGCGCTTTCTTGAAAATGCTCGTAAAGCAGGGATATCAGCACCAATCATTCCTGGTATTCTTCCCATCACCAATTACAAAAGCATCAAAAGCTTTGCAAAACGATGTGGGGCAAATGTTCCCAAATGGATGGATGATCTATTTGAAGGTCTAGAGGGTGACCAACAATCAAGCCGCTTGGTCGCGGCCTCGGTTGCCGCAGAACAATGTCGGGCACTTTACGCCCAAGGCGTCGAAAACTTTCATTTTTATACACTCAATCAAGCCGATTTATGTTATGCCATATGTCATATGCTCGGCGTACGGCCCGCCAAAACAAATTTGGAATAAAGGTTATGATTGATGGCTCTACCGAATTTTACAAAAATAGATGTAACTCCCGTATCAGCCGCCCTTGGGGCTGAAATCTCTGGTGTTGATTTAAACTCTTTAAATGACGAGATGTTCAGTGAAATCAAACGGGCTTTTGATCTCTATTCTGTGATCTTTTTCAGAGACCAGAACTTAACGCCTGAAAACCACATCGCCTTTGCAGAACGCTGGAGCACCATAAACGTCAATCGGTTCTTCAAACCCATGAATGACTACCCCATGATTGCGCAGGTCATTAAAGAGCCCGATCAAATTGATAACATTGGCAGCGGTTGGCACACCGATCATTCCTACGATCAAATCCCCGCCATGGGCTCTATTCTTTACGGCAGTGTCATTCCAGAACTAGGCGGTGATACACACTTTTCCAGTATGTATAAAGCCTACGACGCGCTCTCGCCGGGGATGCAAAAAACCTTGGAGGGAATGCAGGCTTGGCATTCTAGCCGGCATGTATTTGGTGCCGCCAGATCAGATACAGAATCAAGCATAGACGGCAGGTTAGAGAACCCTAATCTCGCCACGCAAGATGCCTTACATCCCGTTATCATTACCCATCCAGAAACAGGGCGCAAAGCGCTCTATGTAAATAAGGATTTCACTGTCAAATTTGATGGCTGGACCACAGAGGAATCTCAGCCGTTATTGGATTATTTATATGACCACGGATCAAAACCAGAATTCACCTGTCGTTTCCAATGGCAAAAAGACTCTGTTGCTTTTTGGGATAACCGCTGCACATGGCACTACGCCGCTAATGATTATCATGGTCATCGCCGGATCATGCATCGCATTACATTAGAGGGTACTGCTTTATCCGCTTAAGAAGCCTTCATATCAGCTTGCGCCAATTCGATCATGAAATCACCCCGAATGGCAGCGTCCAGTTCTGGTGAAATATGATCGGGGTAATGTGTCGATAGCACCTCTTGAACTTTGATCACGGCCCGATCGTAGATACTCAACGAGCCTTCTTCTTCCCACGGTCCCGGTGGTTGACGGTCGGCGATGTTGGGGTAGAGGTATTCGCTTTCCATTAGGCTTAGAGTTTGGTCATGCCCCAGATAATGCCCCGCGCCGAGTGCCACGTCGCGGATCACATCGACGGCTAGGGTTTGCTCATTTATTTCAATGCCCCGAACCGTGCGCAGAGCAACGCCCAGCATATCATTATCGATTACTGCACTTTCAAATGAAACGCCCATCAGGCTTCCCATCATGCCCGCACACTCTGAAACCCGGTTACACCCGGCAAGGCTTGCCAGCGTTGCGGTGATACCTTTCTCATAGCCCGATTGCGCGTCGGGAATTTTTGCGTCGGTCATACACGCACCAACGCTGGTGGGGAGGCCATACCAGTTACCCATTTGAACGGAGGCTGTTGCAAGCAATGCTTCCTCGCCGCTGCCACCAGAAAATGATCCCGTTCTTAAATCAGAGACAAAGGGCCACCCCGCATAGGTCATGGGGCAACCGGGGTTGGTCATATTAACCACGGCTAAGCTCGCCAATGTTTCCGCAACGACTTGCACCAAGGTACCAGCGAGCGACGCCGGTGCCGTTGCGCCGGCTTGTGGGGCCACGGCAATATCGCTGACCATACCACGGCGGCTGGTCTCGATCAGGATTTCCAGATTGTCTTCGCCAAATCGCAAGGGCGATAAAATTGGACAACCACCGAAAATAGCGAATGGTTCTTTGGCAAAGCGCCCTTCCCCGCCCAGCACCATGTCGAAAAGCTGGATACCTTTATCCAAACTTTCTTTCGTGCGAAAAGAACAACAAAACGGTTTCTCTGTTGCGGCCATGACGGCGTAGGTACAATTAATATCGTGATCTACCGGGTCAATAATTTCGTTGGCAACAAGAGGAACCCCCGCCATGTGGATATGGTCGAGGGTATCCACCAGGCGTGTAAAATCATAAATATCTTTAAGGGTTGAAGGACGATAGGTTTTTGTTTCGGCTTGGTACGTGGTGACAGCCTGTCCACTGATCGTGTAATGGACTTTGCGGTCTTTGGTGTGCACCGCGCCGTCTTGTTTACGTTTCCCACGCGCGTGTACAGTATATTCTTTTGCGGCACTGGACAGAATATCTTCCATCAACGATTGGGGAAATAACAATCGCCCGTGTTCGCTAAGGGTGCATCCTTTGGGCAGGGCTATATCAAGCAACTCTTGTGTTGGATCACCAATTCCCACCGTTGATAGGACTTCCAAGACCGAGTGATGGACTTGATCGACCTCGTTATCGGTGAGTGGTTTATACCGCCCCCCCATGGCACCGGCGCTGACCGCTTTGGAAGGGGCCACTTTTTGGCGTTCATCAACACGAGCTTTACGCCCACCACCGCGTTGGCGGGTTCCGGCCTGTTTGCTGGCCTGTTTATTAGCCTGTGTATTCAATTCATCAGCCATCGAGATCATCCCTTCCTACCTATAAGCATTCTTGTAAGCATATCTGCATAATTACTAGGTCTTAGGCAAGCTGCGAGGGACGAAAAAAATTATGGAATTCAATAACAAAGTTTTATGAATACGTGAAATTTGTGTATACAGCTTTTATTAGGTTGCTGTTTGTGATTTTTTCTGTATAACCCTGTTTTAATTTGTAAATTAAAATAAACTACATTTTTAATATGTTATTTAGCATTTATCGCTAATCAAAGGAATATGAGTCTATGTCAGCCAAGTTAACGCATCTACGAAAACTGGAAGCCGAGAGCATCCAAATAATGCGTGAAGTTGCCTCGGAGTTCTCTAATCCAGTTATGCTGTATTCCATTGGTAAGGACAGCTCTGTCATGTTGCATTTGGCCCGCAAAGCATTTCACCCCAGCAAGCTACCCTTTCCATTATTGCATGTTGATACCACATGGAAGTTTAAGGAGATGTACGCTTTTCGCGAAGCGATGGTGGAAAGCAGCGGTTTGGAATTGATCGTTCATACTAATCAAGATGGTATCGATGAAGGTGTTGGTCCGTTTACCCATGGATCACAAATCCACACCGACATAATGAAAACTGTGGGGCTTAAACAAGCCCTTGATAAATACGGCTTTGATGCGGCCTTCGGTGGTGCCAGACGGGATGAGGAAAAATCACGGTCCAAAGAACGTATCTTTTCATTCCGAACGAAGAACCACCGCTGGGACCCAAAAAATCAACGTCCTGAATTATGGCGTCTTTATAATTCACGGGTCAATAAAGGCGAAAGCATTCGCGCCTTTCCCCTATCGAACTGGACCGAGTTGGATATCTGGCAATACATCTATTTAGAAAGTATCCCCATCGTGCCGCTATATTACGCCGCAGAACGTCCCGTGGTAGAGCGCAACGGATCACTGATCATGGTCGATGATAACCGCATGCCGCTTGAACCCGGTGAGGTTCCCCTTAAAAAATCCGTCCGGTTTCGAACGCTTGGCTGTTACCCTTTAACCGGGGCTGTGGAATCCACCGCGGATACGCTACCCGATATTATTCAAGAAATGTTACTTACCAAAACTTCTGAACGCCAAGGCCGCGCCATTGATCACGATGAAGCGGGCTCTATGGAGAAGAAGAAACAGGAGGGCTATTTCTGATGGAACATCAATCTAACCTTCTTGAAACCGATATCCTTGGCTATCTTAAGGAACAAGAAGAGAAAGACCTTTTAAGGTTCATCACCTGCGGCAGTGTGGATGATGGCAAGAGCACCCTCATCGGGCGATTGCTCTACGACTCAAAACTTATTTTTGAAGACCAGCTTGCCGCCGTTACCGCCGATAGTAAAAAAGTCGGCACTCAAGGTGAGGACGTTGATCTCGCCCTCTTGGTAGATGGCCTACAAGCCGAGCGAGAACAAGGTATAACCATTGACGTTGCCTACCGCTTTTTCGCGACAGACAAACGTAAGTTTATTGTGGCCGACACACCCGGTCACGAGCAATACACCCGTAACATGGCAACCGGCGCGTCAACCGCGGACGTCGCTATTATCTTAATTGATGCCCGCAAAGGTGTTCTCACGCAAACCAGGCGGCATTCTTATATTGTGCAATTACTGGGCATCAAACATGCCGTTCTGGCCGTTAACAAAATGGATTTGGTTGGTAACGATCAGAGCGTATTCGATACCATCGAAAAAGAATACCGCGCGTTTGCCGATCAAATTGGTCTGAACAATATTCAAGCAATTCCCCTGTCTGCGCTAACAGGTGATAACGTCTTTTCTAAAAGCGATAATATGCCGTGGTACGAGGGACCATCGTTACTGGATGTTTTAGAAACCATTGATACGGCTTCCGATATTTCCGAAAAACCCTTTCGCATGTCTGTGCAATGGGTTAACCGCCCCAATCTGGATTTCAGAGGTTTTAGCGGCATCCTTGCCAGTGGCACTGTAAAACCGGGACAGGAAATCATTGTCTGTCCTTCTGGGAAAACAAGTCGCATCAAGTCTATCTCCACCTTTGATGGAGATTTGGAGAAGGCCGTCGCAGGGCAATCTGTTACGCTTCTCATGGAAGATGAAATAGATATTAGCCGGGGCGATTTAATCGCTGACGCCTCTAACCCGCCCAGCCAAACCGATCAATTCGCCGCCCACATGTTGTGGATGCACGATGAAGAGTTGTTACCCGAACGACAGTACTTGTTAAAAATCGGTTCAAAAACGGTAACAGCCGTTGTTACTGAGCTTAAACATTTGGTCAATGTGAACACCCTAGAGCATACAGCCGCCAAGACCATGAAGCTTAATGAAGTGGGTTATTGTAACCTTTCTCTGGATCACATCATCGGATTTGATTCTTATAATGAAATCCGTGAAACCGGGGCGTTTATCTTGATAGACCGTTTCACCAATACGACGGTTGGCTGTGGCATGATTGATTTTGCGCTGCGCCGGGCAAGCAATCTGACATGGTATGAAATGGATGTGGATAAGGCATCCCGGGCCAAACAAAAAAATCAAACGGCGTGCGCGCTTTGGTTTACGGGGCTATCGGGTTCTGGAAAATCCACCGTCGCCAATGCCATTGAGAAAAAGCTACAAGCCATGGGTCGCCACACCTATCTTTTGGATGGCGATAATGTCCGCCATGGGTTGAACCGGGATTTAGGGTTCATTGATGCGGACCGTGTGGAAAATATCCGCCGCGTGGCTGAAGTTACGAAGCTGTTTATCGATGCGGGAATGATTACGCTCGTATCATTCATCTCGCCCTTCCGTGATGAACGAAAGATGGCCCGGGATTTGGTAGAAGAAAAAGAATTCTTCGAAGTCTTTGTCGATACCCCGCTTGAAGTTTGTGAGCAACGTGACCCCAAAGGGCTGTATGTCAAAGCCCGCGCTGGAGAAATCAAACACTTCACAGGGATTGATTCTGATTATGAGCCGCCCAAAAATCCAGAAATTGTCCTTAAGAGTGATGAGTATTCTGTTGAAGAACTCGCCGATCAAGTCATCGATAAATTAAAATCAAGTGGATACCTTTAAGCTTCCAATTGTTTCAGCCAGTCAGATTTGGATAACCGATAAAGAACATGTCGCTCAAGGGTGTGGCCTTTTTCTAAATGAGGATGATTGAAATCTCCATGGATGTCATGGTGCATACCAATGCGCTCCATGACTTTGAAAGACCGTGTATTTCCGGGTACCGCATAGGCCACGATTTCGTCTAATTCACAATTGACAAACCCATACTCAAGGGAGGCTTTAGCAGCCTCACTCACATAGCCCTGCCCCCAATATTTATGTGCCAAACGCCACCCTATTTGCACACACGGGGTAAAGGGCGCTTCGAAGCTATCTTCCAACAGGCCCGTAAATCCCGCAAAAGGTGTCACGCCTGGTATTTCTATTGCCCAGAAAGTAAATCCTGACTTAGCTAAACTCTGGTTTGTAAATATCAACCAATCAGCCGCCTGTTCGTGAGTATAAAGAGCTGGAAAAAACGCCATGACTTTGGGGTCTGCACCCATGGTTGCAAAGGGTTCAATATCGGATGCGACCCAAGGACGCAGGATCAAGCGGTCAGTTTCTATTGTGTTCTTTTTCATCATCTTTATGCCTAATTGATTTACCCTCTCTTATCCAGTTCATATACTCATAATATAAAGCCTATTCTGAGGAATATCACTATGTCTATTGGTAATGAACAATCTGAGTATCCAGAGTCTTGGTATGCTGCCACCCAAAATCAGAATATTGAATTCCCAGTCCTGAATGAAGAAATCACCACGGATGTTTGTATCGTTGGCGCAGGGTTCTCTGGATTAGCCACCGCTCTATTTTTAAAGGAGCAAGGGACGGATGTTGTCTTATTAGAAGCCCATAAAGTTGGTTGGGGCGCATCGGGGCGCAATGGTGGACAAGTTGTCAGTGGATATGGCGAGGATACCGTAGAGATTTTAACCGACGCATTTGGACCTGCCGCGGGTGAACGCGCGTGGCAATTGGGTCTAGATTGCAACATAATTTTAAAAGACATCATCGAACGTTACAAAATTGATTGTGATCTAACGTGGGGTTATCTGTCGCTTGCAATGACCGCACGACAAGGGCGTGATTTGAAAAACACTGTCAAAAGCTGGGACAAAAATGGAATGCCCGGTCATTATAATTATTTCGAGCCGTCAACTATGGGCGACTATATCGGCTCAGATAAGTATACCGCGGGCATCTATAATGATTTCGATGGTCATCTACATCCCCTAAATTTGGCATTAGGGGAAGCCAAAGTTTTGGATCAATTGGGGGCGAAAATATTTGAAGGCTCCCCCGCTACCCGTATCACCGATGCCACCCCAACCAAAAAAGCTCGGATCACGACACCAAATGGTGTGATCAATGCAGATACCGTCGTGATGTGCGGCAATGCCTATTTACAGAAGACCGAACCCCGTATCCGCTGGGGTCTAATCCCCGGCTATACGAGCATTATTGCGACCAGGCCATTGGACGCGGAAACCGCAAATCGGTTAATTCCTAAAAACACCGCCGTCAGCGACATGCGCACCGTACTCGATTATTACCGATTATCCTCCGATCGACGGTTATTATGGGGTGGATTGGGGCATTGGACTGGCAACGAGGCACCAAATCCACAACCATTATTATTATCGCGCATGTTGAATATATTTCCTGAAATGGCTGACGTTGAGATAGACTATTGCTGGAGTGGTCGCGTTGGCATCAGTTCTAACCGCAATCCTCAAATCGGCAGATTAGCCCCAACAACGTATTATGCTCAGGCGTATTCCGGTCATGGTGTCGCCGCCAGCCATCTTAATGGTAAGATGATTTCTGATGCTATTTTAAGCCACTCCGATGATTTCGAAATGCTAGCAAAACTAAAACCGATAAAGGTCCCCCCTTTGAAACTGGTCCATCAATTGGCCCGTGGCTGGGGTATGAATTTTAACAGAATTGTTGAATGGTTCTAAGTGGTTACATTCATTTATAATTACTTTATAATTTATCGTCAAAACAGACCAAAATAACAAAGGACCAAAACATGAACCTCATCAGCATAGCAATAAAACGGCCCATGGCCGTCGTTGCGGGGGTCATGCTCATCGTCATTCTCGGTCTGGTGGCTATGCGAACCATTCCCATTCAGCTCACGCCGGATGTAACGCGCCCTGTTCTATCTGTATCAACCACTTGGCGTGGTGTCGCCCCGGTTGAAGTTGAGCGCGAAATCACTAATAAAATCGAACAAGAACTAACAGGCATCGAAGGGCTGGAAGTTATCACAAGCAGCTCCCAACTCGGTCGGTCGCGCATAACCTTAGAGTTCAACGTCCAGCAAAATATGGACCGTGCCTTCATGCTGGTTTCAAACCGATTAAACGGTGTTTCCGGCTTACCCGGTGAAGCGTCCGAGCCCCGTATTCGCACATCCACATCCGATGATGTTCCCATTGCCCGTTTGGCCATCACCCGTATAAACGGCAATGTTACCCCCATAGAAACCTATGGACGGTTTTTAGAAGATGTCGTTGTCGATCGATTGGAGCGTGTTCCTGGCATATCCCAAATTGACCTTTCGGGTGGTACCCGTCGCGAATTGCATGTCATTGTCGAACCCAACAAATTAGCGCTCTATAAATTAACCGTGCCAAAAGTCGTTCAGGCCCTTCGCGGAGCCAACGCATCTATCACGGGCGGGGCTGTTGAAGAAGGCAAACGGCGTTATATCGTGCGAACTGATTCAGAAACATCCAGCATAGAGCTCGTCAAAAAAGTGGTGCTAATTTCCTACCACGATCCCATCAGTCAACGGTTGGTCAGTGTTACTGTTGGTGATGTTGCCGAGGTAACATTTGGTTTTGTTGAACCGACCAGTCGGCGGCGGGTTAATGGTCAATCTATGATTGCTATGAGCGCCATTCGTGAAACGGGGGCCAATGTTATTGACACCATGGACGGTGTCCGTGAAGCCATCGATTATTTGAATGAAACCTCTCTTATCCATGAAGATTTAAAGCTCGAAGTGTTTTATGACGAAACCGTTTACATCACATCAGCCATTAGTTTGGTTCAACAAAATATATATGTTGGCGGTACTCTGGCTGCATTGGTCTTGCTTTTGTTCCTGCGCTCCTTGCGGGCGACCTTAATTATCTCAATTGCCATTCCGGTTTCTGTGGTGGGGGCATTTGTCGCTATGGCCTTATTGGGCCGGTCCTTGAATGTTATATCTCTTGCGGGGATTGCGTTTTCCGTCGGCATGGTCGTTGATGCTGCCATTGTGGTTTTGGAAAACATTTATCGCTACAGGGAAAAAGGCGAACGCGCAGAACAAGCATCCCTGCTGGGTGCCAAACAGGTTTGGGGGGCAATTTTGGCCTCTGCCTTGACCACGGTTGCGGTCTTTGCACCGTTGTTAATTTTACAACTTCAAGCCGGGCAACTGTTCCGCGATATTGCCGTGGCGATTTCTGTTTCTGTGCTTTTATCTCTGCTTGTTTCCGTAACGGTTATCCCGGTTCTTGCTAAAACTTTACTGGGCAGAGGCGAAGGGAAAAAACCGTATTCACGTATCAGAATCCCCATCATTGATCCAATAGCCGAAGCCTTTGTCCGGGGCGTTTTAAAATTAATCGGGTACATCATTTCCCGCAAACCCTTGGCATTATTACTGGCTGTTATCATTTGCGGTGCGACGGGGTTTGGCACGGTCTATCTCATTCCAAAGCTCGATTACTTACCCGATGGTAACCGTAATTTTGTTTTTGGTCGCATTCAGCCCCCTCCCGGTTTTAATTTAGAAACAACATCCAAAGTTGCCGACCGCATAGAAGAAACCATCAAGCCCCACTGGTCGAAAGAAACCGGGGTTCAGTCTGAACCCGGTCAGCCCCCTAAAATCGAGAATTTCTTTTTCCTCGCGTTTAGAAACTTCACCGCTATTGGCGCTACATCGGTCGACCCGGCTCGTGCCAGCGAATTGGTCCCCATTATGCGCGAGAGCATTTTTAAAGAACCGGGAATGCGCGGTATTGTTTCCCAAGCATCCATCTTTGGGCGGCAAATTGGCGGGTCACGGGTTATCAACTTAGATATCTCTGGTGAAGACTTAGATCTCATTCTCGAAACGGCGCGCAAAGCGGACCGATTGGTGCGAAAAGCCCTCCCCCGCAAAGACGGCACCCAAGTACGGGCGCGTCCGGGCTTGGAAATTGACTCACCCGAAATCCGCGTCATCCCCGACTTACAACGCCTAGCCTCGGTCGGTTTAACGGCACAGGATTTGGGACAAAGCATTGATGTTCTCAATGAGGGCATGCGGGTTATGGAAGTCAATGTTGGCTCAAAACGCATCGACCTCATTTTGAAGGGGCCGGATAATACAATTCAATCAACACAAGGGATCAGCAACATTCCCATCGTTACAGCTCAAGGCGATATCATCGCGGTTAATTCATTGGCCAGCACAGAGGTCACCGTTGGCCCCTCTGAAATCCGTCATCTTGAGCGGGTTCGCGGGGTAACACTTCAAATACGTCCCTCCAAGCAGTTACCGCTCGAGACGGCTATAGAGATTATCAGAACCGATGTGTTCGAACCTCTGCGTGCCCAAGGATTGCCGGGTGATATAAAACTCAACCTATCGGGGGCCGCTGACAATCTAACAAAAACGTGGAACGCCTTAAAAATAAACTTACTGGTGGCTGTTCTAATTGTATATCTGGTGATGGCTGTATTATTTGAAAGTTTAATCTTTCCCATTGTCATTATGTTATCCGTCCCCCTCGCCACGGCCGGGGGTGTTGGGGGGCTTGCCCTGTTAAATACCTATGTGGCACAACCGTTGGATATGATGACCATGCTCGGCTTTGTGATACTCATTGGCATCGTGGTCAATAACGCAATTTTGCTGGTTGATCAGACCTTACAACACCTGCGCTATGAGAAAATGAGCCCCAAAGACAGTATTCTCGCCGCCACACGTAGCCGAATGCGCCCTATCTTCATGTCAACGCTGACCAGTGTTTTTGGACTGTTGCCTCTGGTCGTCTTTCCCGGTGCAGGTTCAGAACTATACAGAGGATTAGGCTCGGTTGTGGTCGGGGGTCTCTCCCTATCGGCCGTCCTAACACTTGCCATTATTCCGCTTCTGTTGGCTGTATTATTAAAAGCCCCTAAAGAAACAAGCAAAACGACACCGCTTAATCTAGAACAGAAACCAGCAGAGTAATAATTCAGACCTTGCCGTAAGCAGAGATTGAACCTTTTGGAAGGTCAACTACCAGGTGATTTCACTGATATCTTCGAAATCAAGCTCGCTGCCATCGTCAAAAATTATACTGCCGGAAGCATTTTCGGTGAAATATATACCTTCGTCCGTTTCACTAAATTCAACGTCCTCTGACACATCCAGTGTCCAATTGGCATTATCCCCAAAACTACCTGTTGTACCTTCAAGTTGCACCGCATTGGCCCAACCACCATCGCCGCCGATGAATGTATCGTTGCCGCTATTGGGGCCAAAGATAAACAGATCGTTTCCGGCGTTTCCATAGGCGGTGTCATCTCCTTCTCCCGCCATAAAGACATCATCACCTTGACCGCCGTAGAGTGTGCTCCGACCTTCACCGCCATCAAGAACATCATCTCCCGGGCCGCCGTCGAGTGTATCTCGGCCTGCACCGCCAACGAGGGTATCATCACCTTCGCCACCATATAGCTTGTCTTTACCGGCTCCGCCATAAAGGGTGTCATCTCCTTGATCGCCAAACAGTTTATCATCTTGTGTCCCCCCATAGAGCGTGTCGTCATCGTCGCCGCCGTACAGCTCGTCTTTGCCTTTTTCGCCTATCAATAGGTCTTTGCCATCCCCCCCCGTCAGTGTGTCATTACCTGAGCCGCCGACCAGCGTATCATCACCGGCTTCGCCGGATATTTCATCGCGGCCACCATGACCATAGACCGTATCATCACCATCACCACCTGCAATCGTATCATCATTGCCATACCCCGCGATCAAGTCTGCACCATCCGTACCGCTTATGATGTCACCTTTTTGAGTGCCGCCTATGAGTGTTAGAGTTTCGGGTGTCATCCATTCACCTTGACTATCTATTGAAAAATCCATCGAAGTCGCTGCCGATGTGCTTTCATTTCCGGACTTTCCCCAGCTCGTAACGGCAAGATCAAATGGCTCTGCTATATGGGTATTAATGGCCATTCTCAGACCATCAATTTCGTCTGAGCTGAAAACCCAGGAACCATCTAGGTTTTGAATGCCAGCAGAGAAGATAACACCTGCAGGCACGCCGCTGATCGTTATCTCGGCCGGTGCTTCATCTTCGATTGATAGGGGGAAGTCAATGGTAGAGCCCGTTCCAAAAACCGTCACCGTTGCCGTCGTGGTGGCCGTACCGCCTTCGCCGTCGCTTATGGTGTAATCAATGGTCACTTCTTGTGTTTCGCCATTGCTAAGGAAAATAAAACTTCTACCGGGCACGAACGTTATGTTTCCATTTTGATTGATGGTCAGAGTTCCATCCACGTCGCCGGACATTGATGCTTCGGTGATGGTGAGCATTGTGCCATCGATATCGGTATCATTAGCCAGAACATTGAAAGTAATGCCGCTATCCTCATACGTGGAGACAACATCGGGTCTGGCAACCGGATCGAAGTTGGGTAAGTTCAAATTCGGCTGTGTTACCATTGCCAGGAATTCAGTTTCAAATCCTTCTGGCCGAATGTTAACCAAACCTGCCTGTTCCAATTCCGTGTTTGTTGCGATGCTCTCTTGTGTTTCTATGGACCTAGGTGCGTGCTGATCAGGTACGTTAACGGATGGAAGGCGTTCTTTCAAAGGTGAAAGAACCGGCGAATCGTCAGACGGAGGGGGGGATTCAGGTCGTTGTGATAAGTTGGCTGGCGGTAGGCCACTTAAGTCTAGATCACGACTTTCTCCCCGCGCGCCAGTCGTAGGTGATATGGGTACATTAATTTCCTCATGTTGCGAGGTTGCCGGAGACGGGATTTCTTCTTCATCAAGTACGGGTCTTTTCGGCAAGTCCGCCATAATTTGATTGTCTGTTTGCCGGCTTCCAAGATGGATTGTGCCCAACACCTCATCGATACGATCGATCTCGTCCGATGTTTCAGAGACCTGTTGAGCTTTTGTCTCATGGGTCTCACCATCAGTGAGAACAGTCAGATCATCAAGCGTCTGCTGCTCGTCGATATCCCTGTCTTCAACATCGGCATTCTCAGGATGCTTGTCTTCAAGTGGTTGTTTATCGAGTTTTGAGTCTGCCATTATCGTAACTCCCCAACATATATCTGCACCTTTGCAATTCCATCATGGGTAATTCCTGTATCCGGGATAAATACTTTTTCCACCCAATATTATAGCATAAATTCACGACAATGCTTAATCTAAAGCAGAAGTCAGCAGAGTTACGATTTAAATATTTAAAGGTTTGGCTGGGGAACCTGGACTCGAACCAGGATTAACGGTGTCAGAGACCGACGTCCTACCATTAGACGATTCCCCAAAAATAATCCTTATATATCAATAACTTACAGGATATTTTTATTTTGTGTGTGTTTTTTGTGAAATATATAAAAAATCGAACAAAATCAACTACTTAAACTAGCACAACAAAAGTAAAATCAATAATCTCGTCATTATTTACAGTTGTTGCCCATACTCTTCAACACTTTTTTGAAACTAAACACATTATTCAAGCATCTTGAAAAATTTACTCCAAAATCTGTACCTAGCCTAACAAGTAAGCATCAAAACAACACACACACCTAAAGGTTGCTAAAACATTTCAATTGATAAGAATTCTGCTATAAGTAGCATCCAAGCCGATTCTCAAAACTTCAGGGGTATATAAATGAATTGTAAAATTCACGTCAATATTAACCAAGGTTTATTCGAGGCAGAAGGACCAGAACAATTCGTTCTAGACGCATATAAAGACTTCAAAGAAAGCCTTACTACTGAATTTAAAAACCCTACAACTAGCGATACTAAAGGGAACAAGAAAGTCGGCAGTATAACACCATCTAAACAAGCTGCCCCTAAACCAGCAAAGAAGAGTCAAAAAAAGAAATCTTCCTCACAATCGTACACTCAGGTAAAAGATTTGGATATATTCGCAAAAGACAACTGCCCAAGTCTAGACAATTTTCTGAAAGGGTACGATGCTGGCAACTCAATGAAGCAGCTTCTTTTATTCACGCACTACCTAAAAGAACTAAAAGATTACGAAGTTGTTAGTCGGGATGAACTATATACTTGCTTCAAAAGGCTAGGTATCACCGTACCATCAATTAACTCAACTCTAAACAATACATCACACCGCAAAGGTTGGTTAGATGTGTCTAAAATTGATGATGTCAAAATAACGATAGCAGGTGAAAACGTCATTATTGAATTAGCAAAGGATAATAGTGACTAAACTAAATGACTGACAATATCCAAGCATTCTTAAAACTCGAGATTATCCAATCCCTAAGTAACACTGACCGTCTTGTCGCTGCGGTATGGTGGCATCAGCATAATGACGATCACGTTGCCGTGTTTTCTGAGATCGTAGATCAATACGAAAAAGCAGGATACCCTCCTATAAATCGAAACAGAGAACGAGAGAAACTCAAAAAAGACAGACGGACAACATCAAGTGACAAAGGCAAAACGTTCAAAATTCAGATCCGCGCAGCAAAAGAACTTGACGATATTTATTCCGAACTACTGACTAATCGACCATTACCAAAATCCAGCACTATATTTGACATACACGATTTTCAAAATACACGTGGCTATATCATAAATGTCATTCAGCAAATAAACGTAAGCTATGACATCGGCTTACATGACTGCTGCGCTGTTATGATTAGGCGATTACTCGAAACATTGATCATCGAGATATATGAAAATTTAGATCGCGCTGGCGAGATAAAAAACTCCGATGGTCACTTCATGATGTTTTCAGGGTTATTGTCATTTATTGAAAATGACGAAAAAGTAAATATCGGGCGACAAACAACTAAGGGACTTAAGGGGTTTAAACGAATTGCTGATAGCTCTGCTCACAATCGCCGGTACAATGCTACGAAGAAAGCAATTGATGATGAGATTGATGGTGTAAAAATTGCTGTAGTCGAACTTAAACAATTTGCGTTTAGCTAACGAAAAATAGTCGATAATATTTGTGTATATTACGTGTAAAAAGCAAAGCAAACTCTGAGTAAAATCAAGGGTTTGTGTGTGTTTTGTGTGTGCGTTTTTTACTTGTAACCTATTGAAAATAAAGAGAAACTATTGCGCTACCATTAGACGATTCCCCATCAGTAGATTTGCCCATTCTATAATGTCTTAAATGAAAGATGACAAGTCCTGTGGCTGATTTGTTATGTGATAAAACATTATTAAAACGGCCCAATAACGAAAGTATAGGCCGCTTTAATGCATTGAGCTAAATTTTATAATTTGTTTTATGTACCGATCAAACAACTTTACGAACGGATTCCAAAAATTGTGAAACAACAGTATCCAAAGTCTCCGATTGTGTTGAAAGGTTGGATGCAGCCTGATTTACTTCTGTCGAAGACATACCGGTCTTTGTTGCCCCATCTGTCACAGCAACAATATTGTTTGTTACCTCCATTGTACCAGCGGAGGCTTGTTCGATATTGCGCGCTATTTCATCGGTGGCGGCAGATTGTTCTTCCACGGCTGCTGAAACGGAGGAATTAGCTTCGTTGATTTCCATTACTTTATTAGATATTTCTGTGATACTGCTTATTGTATTTCCCGTTGCACTTTGAATGCTGGAAACATAGCCGCCAATTTCCACCGTCGCTTTGGAAGTTTGTTGAGCTAAGTTTTTAACTTCGCTGGCAACAACGGCGAAGCCCTTACCCGCATCACCAGCGCGAGCAGCTTCAATAGTAGCGTTCAGAGCGAGCAAATTGGTTTGTTTCGCCACATCGTTAATTAATTTAACAGCATTTTCAATCTGATCAGCAGCAATTTTCAGGCTATCAACTTGTCCGGCGGCATCTTCCGATAGTACAGCCGCTTCATTTGCCGTAGAAGCCGCTTTTGTCACTTGCATCGAAATTTCGGTAATGGATGAAGACAGCTCTTCAGAGGCTGCCGCTACCGTTTGAACATTTACCGAAGCTTCTTCTGCGGCGGCGGCAACGGCTGTTGCTTTATCACTTGTATCACCGGCAATGTTTTGCAAGCTCTCCGAAGACACGAATAGCTGTGTTGAGGCGCTGGTAACTGTATTAACAACTTCACCTACTGAATTTTCGAATTCGTCAGCTATATAGGTAAAGTCATCGACTTTTTTCTGCATACTACTCAAAGCGGAATTTACCGTTCTGCTCGCATTTAAAAACGAACCTTGCATGCTGGTCTCAATAATTTTTCTGAAATATTGATTGTTGCTCACATGATCCATGCAGGCGGCAGATTCACGGACATATGCATCACAACGATCAATTAAGTCATTGACAGTGAATAATAATTCACCCAAATCACCGCTCGAGGCTATATGGGGAATACGGGCTTCAAAATCGCCTTCAATAACTTTCTTCATGACAGACAAAGCAATGGAAATTTGATCGGTGTCACTAACGCCAGAATTGACCTGTACAGAGTCTGTAGTCGTAATTTCTGAATTCGTTACAGTTATATCTGGCATGGTCATACTCCTAGAGAAAACATATATTCGTTAAAACCGACTTTATTATCGGTCAACAAATCAACAACGGTTTGAAATGAAGCATTTAAACCGTCTTTTGGGCCAGATGCAGTTTGTTCTATATCTAATAAATTTTTATAAAGTGGAATAATTGTTTGATTGAGAACAGCCCGATTGGGAACCCGGCGGTTTGAATGATAGCCGATAATGTTACCACTGGTATCCCTACTGGGGGTTACGTGTGCAAAGACCCAGTAATAATCACCATTTGCTGATCTGTTTAAAACATAAGCAAATATCTCTTTACCATCTTTCAGTGTATTCCATAATAATTCAAAAACACACCGAGGCATATGAGGGTGGCGAATAATATTATGCTGTGCACCAACACACTCATTTTCCGGCAAACCAGCTAACCTAAAAAAGGTTCGGTTTCCATACGTTATTTTACCCGTTAAATCTGTTTTTGAAACAATGATTTCATCTTCATCGAATTTTGTTTCAACATCGGTGAGTTGCGAATTACCGTAGAGTGCCATTCTTAGTCCTTTGTTTTTGCTTGATTTTGGACCATCACATAAAAAATTATCTATATGTCGAATCTCTTTTTGATTAAAAAATTAGACGTAACATGGATAATCAAAATTATATTCACTGATAGTCAATATCTACAAATAACGTATCGAAAGATTGTTCTTTAAAATAAAATTTCTTATTAATAATAATTATAATTACAATAAATTTTTCATTACTTGTCAACTCTGTATACAATACTAAATATTATAAACCCCCAAAACATATAAAGATAACGAATACAATAATATGTAAATAGTTATGATAAACATTAAATTTAAAGCTGACCATATATTTATTGTAATATTTTGATATATACTATTTTTTATATGTCCATTATTATCTAAAGATTTTAATATTAAATATTAATCACATAATTTATAGACTATACTAAAAATTTTATGACACTATAAATATTTCTTGTATAGATTGCATAAAAATGGACTCTCACTAGGCATCTCGATAATCTGGATTTTTTTTAATTTGGTGCGTAATTTTATAGCTAAAAATCCACATTCATAGAACTGTGCTTGAGACATCCCATACACCCTATAGTATGGAAGCAATAAGATGATTCGATAGACCTCGAATTTATATTTTAAGAATGAACAGCACTGATGGATAAGAGCGACACTCCCCTAACGCCCGCTTATGGTGCGATTGATCTCGGCACGAATAATTGCCGATTGCTGGTTGCTGTTCCTAAATCAAATCCAATTGATGAGATTCGTTTTGATGTGGTTGGGTCGTTTTCGCGTATCGTTCGACTTGGCGAGAGCTTGTCCAGCACGGGTAAACTCTCAGAACAAGCGATGGAACGAACCATAGAAGCCTTGAAATTATGTGCCAATATTATGAAGGCTAATAACGTTACGAACTATCAAGCCATATCCACTGAAGCCTGTAGACGCGCATCAAATGGACAAGAATTTTTAGAAATTGTTTCACGTGAAACAAATGTCAACATGGCTGTCATATCCTCACAACGTGAGGCTGAGCTTACCTTTAGTGGATGTAGCCCCGTTTTGGATACAAATAAGCCTTATGGATTGGTGTTTGATATTGGCGGGGGCAGTACGGAATTGATGTGGATTGAAGGGGCGAATACATTAACACCTAAGGTAGCTGCCTTTCATTCGATACCCGAAGGCGTTGTCACCCTTGCTGAGAAATATGGCAATGATGTGAGTGGTGAAGATGGTTACGAAAAACTCATTAGTATCATTTCCCCATGGCTAGATGAATTTGATGCAAAGTGTGGTGTCAGTAAGGCGGCTGCCAACGGTGAATTGAATATGCTGGGTACATCAGGAACCGTTACAACTCTTGGCGCGCTTCATCTTGGACTGCGCCGTTACGAACGTAATCGCGTGGACGGTATGGTAATTGATTTCGAGTCTATTACAACAATCAGCCGCAGACTTGCCGCTATGAACCACGAAGCCCGCTCCAGCCATCCTTGCATTGGTATTGAGCGTGCTGATTTGGTGGTCATGGGGTGTGCTTTATTGGAAGCTGTGACCCGCCGTTGGGATGTTGGGCGTTTGCGCGTGGCTGACCGAGGCATTCGCGAGGGATTATTGCTTGAATCCATGGCAAAAGATGGCCATTTGACTACTATTCTAACCCCTAACAAAAGCGCTGCCCAATGACCCCTAAAAAACCCACCAATACTAAAAAGGGTCAAACTAAGTTCAGTGGCCGCACCATGTTTTCCAAAGTGAAAACCGCCAAAGGCCGCAAGGGTTCTTCAACCCGGTGGTTACAACGGCAGCTAAATGACCCGTATGTGGCAGAAGCGCGTGCTCGCGGTTACCGATCACGCGCCGCCTTTAAATTGCTCGAGCTTGATGAAATGTTCGATATACTAACCCCCGGTAAACGCATCGTTGATCTGGGCGCGGCCCCCGGTGGATGGACACAGGTTATTATCGAAAGAACCAAACCCGCATTAGATGCGGCGGAGGCTCTTCATAATAAAGGTCGCGTGGTTGCCCTCGATATCAGTGAAATGGACCCTTTACCCGGTGCCACCATCCTGCACCAAGATTTCTTAGCCCCCGAAGCCCCGGGTATCCTCAAGGATATTCTCAACGGTCCCGCCGACGCTGTTCTCAGCGATATGGCCGCTCCGGCCACGGGTCACACCCCGACCGATCATATGCGCATAGTTTCGTTATGTGAATTAGCACTTGAATTTGCAGAAGAGGTTCTCTCTCCCGGTGGGATGTTTGTTGCCAAGGTTTTACAAGGCGGAACAGAGCACCAATTACTGGCCCGTATGAAGAAGAATTTCCGATCGGTGAAACATGCCAAGCCCCCCGCGAGTCGATCCGATTCGGCAGAAATGTACGTGGTCGCAACAGGCTTCCGGGGTAATTCCACTGAAAAGAAGCAAGAATAACCTATAAATCACCATAAACATCCTCAATAGTCCCTAAATGGTGAAATAGCCTGTTGGCTTTAACCTCGCGATGTGTATGATCTGCCGTCAACTCAATCCTGACCCGCCTGAAGGAGTTGGCATGATTATTAAAGAAGCACTGACGTTCGATGACGTTATTCTCACCCCCGCCGCATCCGATGTTTTACCTGCCCAGACCGATACCAGTACGCGTCTGACACGAACCATCAATTTAAATATTCCTGTGGTTTCCGCCGCAATGGATACCGTGACGGAAAGCAAATTAGCCATCGCCATGGCGCAAGCGGGTGGCATTGGTGTCATTCATAAAAATTTCTCATTAGAAGAACAGGCAGAAGAAGTTCGTAAGGTTAAAAAGTTTGAATCCGGTATGGTGGTCAACCCCATCACGATTTCGCCTAACGCAACTTTGGCCGATGCCTTACAGATTAAAGACAGTTATTCAATTTCCGGTATTCCGGTGATTGACGAAAACACAAACAAATTGGTCGGCATTCTGACCAACCGGGACGTTCGTTTTACCAAGAACACAAAAACCCCGGTCAGTGAATTAATGACCCGCCACACCCTGGAACGTCCCTTAATCACGGTGACAGAAAATGTCGATCGCGATGAGGCCATGCGGATATTACATCAACACCGAATTGAAAAATTACTGGTGGTGGATGCAAACTTTAGTTGCGTTGGTCTGATCACGGTTAAAGATATCGAAAAAGCTCAAATGTTCCCCAACGCCGCAAAAGATGAGCAAGGCCGATTGCGTGTTGCTGCTGCTACCAGCGTTGGTGATGAAGGATACGCCCGAGCCGAAGCCTTATTCGACGCGCAAGCTGACGTGGTTGTTGTCGATACAGCCCATGGCCATTCAAGTGGTGTCCTTAAATCCGTTGAACGCATAAAGCAGATTTCAAATTACACACAAATCATTGCGGGTAATGTCGCCACCCCTGAAGGGGCTCGCGCGCTAATCGACGCCGGCGCGGACGCGGTTAAAATCGGTATTGGCCCCGGCACTATTTGTACCACACGTGTGGTCGCTGGTGTAGGTATGCCCCAACTCAGCGCCATTTTGGAAGCTTCCGAAGTTTGTCGTGAGTTGGATATTCCCCTTATTGCAGACGGTGGCATTAAAACCTCTGGCGATATCGCCAAAGCCATCGCCGCCGGTGCAGATTGTGTGATGATCGGATCTCTCTTGGCTGGAACGGAAGAAGCTCCCGGTGAAGTATTCTTACATCAAGGGCGTTCTTTTAAATCTTACCGTGGCATGGGTTCACTGGGTGCCATGGCACGGGGTTCAGCGGACCGTTATTTTCAAGCAGAAGTAACCGATAATCTGAAACTGGTTCCCGAAGGCATCGAAGGACAAGTCCCTTATAAGGGCCCGCTTAATCATGTGACCCACCAACTGGTCGGTGGCTTACGGGCGTCAATGGGCTACACCGGAAACCCGACCATCAAATCCATGCAAGAAAATACGGTCTTCCGAAGAGTAACAGGCGCAGGACTTCGCGAGGGACACGTGCATGATGTAACGATCACCCGTGAAGCACCAAACTATCGCCAAAATAATTGATAAGTGAACAAACATCATCATGACACCGGGTGCCCGCTTACAAGCTGCTATCGAAATCATTTCCGAGATCAATAATACACCCGCGAGTGTTGATAGTGTTATCCGTGATTATTTCAAAAAGCGTCGTTACGCCGGATCGAAAGACCGTCGCGCGGTATCCGAACGCGTTTACCTAACCATGCGTAAACAAGCCCGCCTCGGATGGTGGATCGAGCGCACGGGTTACAACGACGCGCCAACCCCGCGTCACCGTATCATCGCCGATTTGGCCTTAAGTGATAAACTTCACGTTCCCGAAATTTCGGCACTATTCAATGACAGCCGACATTGCCCGCCTGCCATGGACGATACGGAATTATCAATAGCCGAAGCATTAGCAGGACGACCGCTTAATCATAAAACCGATATGCCATTATCCATCCGTCACGAATTTCCCGCATGGTTAGAAAATAGCTTAACAAGAACCTATGGCGACAATTTAAGCGCTGAGATGACGGCCCTTAATCAACAAGCCCCCATGGATTTGCGGGTCAACACCGTGAAATCTTCCGTTGATTTAGTTCTTGCAAAGCTTACGGAAGATAATATCCAAGCGGCCCCCTGTCCTTATTCGCCTATGGCGTTACGGGTTACCAGTAATGTTAAAATGGGCGGAATTGGCGCTTACAAAGAGGGACTGGTCGAAATCCAAGACGAAGGTTCACAAATTTTGTCACTGATGTGTAGTGTGCGTCCGGGCATGAACGTTATTGATTTTTGTGCGGGCGCAGGTGGCAAAACTTTGGCGCTGGCCGCCCTCATGAGCAAACAAGGTAAGCTTCATGGATCGCTTACAGCCTGTGACATATTTTCTAAACGGCTGGACCGGATTAAACCCAGATTGGAACGTTCTGGCGCGCCAAAAATAACTTTAAAAGTTTTAAATGCTGAAGATGATCCATGGGTAGCACAGAACGCCGCCACGGCTGATCGTGTACTGCTTGATGTACCGTGCAGTGCGACAGGTACATGGCGTCGTGATCCAGATGCGAGGTGGCGTTTAACACCCGATGAATTAGAAGAATTAATATTGGTACAACGACGTATCATCGCAAATGCCAGCCAACTTGTTAAACCAGGGGGGCGGTTAATCTATGCAACGTGCTCTGGTTTGATGGAAGAAAATGAGGATCAGGTAGAATGGTTCTTAAGCCAAATGGATGATTTCAAAATTCTGGAATGCCGTGATATTTGGCTAGAGAATATAGGCACGCCGAACCCGCCAGTCTATGGACCCTTTATGCGTCTTAGCCCGACGACCACACAGACGGATGGATTTTTCTGTGCTGTTTTGGAGAGGCAAAAATAACGGTGCGAACACTTATCATTCAGTCCTACCGAACTCAAATTGTTCCTGACTGGATTTCTGTGTGTTTGAATAACGTTTGCAAATGGGCTGCACTTCAAGAGTATGACTATAAATTTATCGCTGATGAAAAATTTGATCGGAGTAGACATGACAGAAACTAACGCATCTGAGAGCATTCTTATTATTGATTTTGGCTCTCAATTCACTCAGCTAATTGCCCGCCGGGTTCGAGAGTCTGGCATCTACTGTGAAATCCACCCCTTCAACAGTGTGGACCGTGCATCTATTGAAGATTTTGATCCCAAAGGTATTATCCTTTCGGGTGGTCCGGCTTCCGTTACCGAGGGTGACTCGCCCCGTGCCCCCCAAGACATATTTGATATGGGCCTACCTATTTTGGGTGTATGTTACGGCGAACAAACTATGGTCGAACAGCTCGGCGGAAAAGTTATTACATCCGATCACCGCGAATTTGGTCGCGCCTTTGTCGATGTTATTGAAGATTGCCCCTTATTTGACGGTGTCTGGGCCAAAGGCGATAACAAACAAGTATGGATGAGCCATGGTGATCGCATTGATAGCATCCCAGAAGGTTTCCACCCTATCGCCACCTCTAACCACGCCCCTTACGCCGCCATAGCCAATATCGAACGCAATCTTTATGGCTTCCAATTCCACGCCGAAGTAGTTCATACACCCGATGGAGCGAAGCTGCTTAAAAACTTCACTCATAACATTTGTGGCTGTCACGGCCAATGGACGATGGCAGCGTTCAAAGAACAAGAAATCGCCAAAGTCCGCGCCCAAGTGGGCTCAGGTCGTGTCATTTGCGGTTTGTCCGGTGGTGTCGATTCCTCTGTTGTTGCGGTACTGCTGCACGAAGCCATTGGTGATCAACTGACGTGTGTGTTTGTTGATACGGGTATGATGCGTACCGGAGAGGCTGAAGAGGTCGTCACCATGTTCCGCGATCATTATAATATTCAATTGGTTCATTCTGACTCCGCCGATTTATTCCTTGGAAAATTAGAAGGAATTTCTGACCCCGAAGAAAAAAGGAAAATTATCGGTTCTACCTTTATCGATGTCTTTGACGGCGAAGCCAAAAAAATAGGCGGGGCTGATTTCTTAGCTCAAGGTACCTTGTACCCGGATGTCATTGAATCCGTATCCTTTACCGGCGGTCCCAGCGTAACCATTAAATCACATCACAATGTTGGTGGGTTGCCCGAACGTATGCACATGCAGTTGGTTGAACCCTTGCGTGAACTATTCAAAGATGAAGTTCGGGCGCTGGGACGTGAATTGGGCTTGCCTGAATCATTTGTAAAACGCCACCCCTTTCCGGGACCGGGACTTGCCATTCGATTACCCGGTGGGATCACCTCTGAAAAACTGGACATCTTACGCAAGGCAGATACCATATATTTGGAAGAAATTCGCAACGCCGGATTGTACGACAAAATCTGGCAAGCCTTTGCGGTCTTGTTACCCGTACAAACCGTTGGGGTGATGGGCGACGCACGAACATACGAATTTGTCTGTGCCCTTCGCGCTGTTACGTCCAGTGATGGCATGACCGCAGATTATTATCCCTTCGAGCATGAGTTCTTGGGGCGTGTGGTAAACCGTATCATCAATGAAGTCCGAGGCATCAACCGCGTGGTTTATGACATTACCTCAAAACCGCCAGGAACCATTGAGTGGGAGTGACTACTCACTCAAACAATTGCGGCCGGCTTTTTTAGCACGGTACAATGCTTTATCAGCATGTTTCAAAATATCCATGGGTTTGCCATCATGACTGGATTTATCGGCGATACCGATAGAGATGGCAACTTGAACTGTTTTTTGGCCGGATGCTTTTGACGGGTTTTCGGGACGGTTTTTGGGACGCTCTTTGTCGCGTAAGGCAAAGGCAGAGGTTTCAACCGCTTGACGAACTTGTTCCAAATAGGGTTTTGCATAGTCGATAGTGCGCCTTGGGAAGACAATGGTGAATTCTTCACCGCCATAACGATAAGCCCGCCCGCCCCCTTTTACCTCCCCCAAAACCGTTGCCACCATTTTAAGTACTTGATCCCCCACGTCATGACCATACGTGTCATTGAATTTTTTAAAATGATCAATATCGCACATGGCAATAACATACCGAGGGCCTAAAACACTGAAAAGGTTCATCAAGGCCCGCCTGCCCGGCAGTCCGGTTAGCTCATCAAGGAACGCCATGCGGTAGGTATCATGAACCAAGGCAATAATATAATTGAGCAAGGCAAGCGAGAAGAAAATAATAACAGCAGAAGTATTATCAGCAAAATGCAACGCCATTGAAGAGAGAATAATAGCACCCCAAGCGGCGACATGAAGGGGCAGTCCACTTACGAACATTCGAATTGACGCGATAATGACGCAGATGATAATGGCAAGCAGGGCTGGTTGAGTGAGCCAAGTCCAATGATCATAATCGTGATGCATGAAGCGAATATGAAGATGTCTCCCAATATCTTGCCAATCGGGCGAAGCCACCAAAGTGGTAACGATCGCAACTTGTATAACGAACAGGGCGACACGGGAAATACTTCTGGGCGAGATTATGCTAACGGGTTTAAAGAAAGAGGCCATAAGTATATTTAGCGGCAGCAATAAGACCAAAGCGGCAAAGCCAACTTGGCCTAATACGGTTTCATTGGGTCCCGCTGTCGCGGTAATTTGCGTGAAATAAAACCCACCAGCAAGAATAACAAAGGAATAGACCAGTGCCGTTTGGTGAAAAACCACACTCAACACAATGCCAATAAGAGCAAGGCCATAGGGTAAGCTTTGCAAGATGACCGGTATAGAAAATGTCGTTTGTTCCATCAAGTCGACAAGAAATAATCCGCCGCCGCACAGCAGAGCAAATATTATGAGAGGCATTAGGAGGATACGAAACTGCACTTTCTATAAAACCATTTCAAATTTAATCGAAGATCAGTATCGCATTAAAACATGACGAGAAAATTAATGAAGGCGCGGCTTTTAATATAAGCACACCGGTTAATGAAGGCGCGTCGGTTAGTGAAGACGCATCGGTTAGTGAAGGCGCGTCGGTTAGTGAAGACGCGCCATGGGCCTTGCATCACGGATTAAATAGTCCCGAACTTTGTATCGACGCGATAAAGTTCGTTCTGCGGCATGCCACGGGGTTTCGCCCGGTTGCTGTTTTGCGAGGAATAACTCCATGGGACCAAGGTTATTGTTAATACGAATCGGATGGAAGCGAACTTCAACAAATGTATGTTTCATATGCAATCTCCTGAACTAAAGCCAGCATACAGGCTGTATTTAAGGTTTACTTTGTTCTCATAAAGTTATTATGTTCTCTTTTTGTTCTCATGTCAACGGTTGCATTAATCCAATGTTGACGAACGGGTGATAGATTGGTTCGCTCGAATCTTTTTATTGAGGGACGTTAAATGAAGAGCCTCTTAGGCATACTGACAGCAGTTTTAATAATTACAGGGGCTTCAAGCCCGGTTATGGCTGGTCAAATTTGGACTTTTTATACCGGTGAGACGTATCTCAACGCACCGGAACCCGCGCGAACACTCTATGTGGCAGGAATGAGTGATACCCTGAACGCGCTTACCGATTCGGGTGATATTAATGCCGATTGGGTGGTGACCTGTACCAATGGAATGCACTCAACGGAGCTAACAGCTTTATTCGATCGGTGGCTCGTGGCGAACCCTGCATTACTCGGAAAATCGGCACCCCTCTTGTTTTTAGTGGCATTGCGAGCTAACTGTTTAAGATAAGAACAGTTCAAAACGCAGTTTCCTCCTGAAAACGAAATTATAGCCGCATGCGCAATCGAGAATATTCAGACCGTCCCAAAGGTCTAAATGACCTGAACACCCTAGCAACCCTTTTGCCCTATTTATGGCCCAAAGATTCTTTTGAAATCAGGGCACGGGTTATTATCTCGATGATGTTGCTTGTTGCGGGAAAGCTTGCCAATGTGGTGGTGCCGTACTTTTACAAAATGTCCGTCGATGCGCTCGACAGTGTGGGCGACGCTATTATTGCGGTGCCTGTCCTTATGCTTATTGGTTATGGAGTAGCACGGGTTCTTGCCCAAGCCTTTGGTGAGCTCCGCGATGCGGTCTTTACCCGTGTTGCCCAACGCGCCGTTCGTCAAGCCGGCCTCAAGACCTTTCAACACCTTCATAACCTGTCTCTTGCGTTCCATTTAAACCGTCAGACAGGCCGTGTCAGCCGAGCCATTGAACGTGGCACCAAGGGCATTGAGTTCTTACTGCGGTATTCACTGTTCAATGTTATTCCAACCATATTTGAAATATTTTTGGTGTGTGGCATTTTATGGTGGTTCTATGGTGTATGGCTCTCACTGGTTACCTTTATTATCATTGCCAGTTATATCGCGTGGACCCTAAGCGTTACCGAGATGCGGATCCATCACCGGCGGCAAATGAACGAGTCTGACAGTAAAGCCCACACCCGTGCGATTGACTCGTTGCTCAATTTCGAAACGGTAAAGTACTTCTCTAACGAAGAACATGAAGCCAGTCGGTTTAATGAAGCTCTTGTAACGTATGAGGATGCAGCAACCCGTAGCGGTGTATCCCTATCGCTTTTAAACATCGGGCAAGGGATTATCATCTCCATTGGGTTAAGCGTCATCATGCTCATGGCCGGACAGGAAGTTGTCGCGGGCACCATGACATTGGGTGACTTTGTACTTATTAATACATACCTTATGCAGCTCTATATGCCGCTCAATTTCTTAGGCTCGGTATACCGTGAGATCAAACAATCTCTTGTTGATCTGGAACAAATGTTCAGCCTGATCAACGTTGAGCCTGATATTTCTGATAAAAAAGATGCGCCCGATATTAACGTTATGGGGGGCGCGATTGAATTTAAGGATGTTCGCTTCAGCTACGATCCGCGCAGGGAAGTTTTAAAAGGCGTTTCATTCCATGTTCCAGCGGGGAAAACCGTCGCCATTGTGGGGCCAAGTGGCTCTGGAAAGTCGACTATCTCTCGTCTGATTTATCGCTTCTACGATATTAATGCAGGGGCTATTTTAATCGATGGTCAGGACCTGCGCGATATCAAACAAGCCAGCCTGCGCAAGAACCTGGGCATGGTGCCACAAGATACGGTGCTGTTTAATGATACGGCTTATTATAATATTTCCTACGCTCGCCCCGGCTCTAGCCCTACTGAAATAGAAGCCGCCGCCCGTCACGCCCATATCCACGACTTCATCATGGAATTACCCGATGGATACCAATCTATGGTCGGCGAAAGAGGGCTTAAATTATCCGGTGGCGAAAAACAACGTGTCGCCATCGCCAGAACCATCTTAAAGAACCCGCAAATTCTTATCTTTGATGAAGCGACTTCGGCACTCGATAGCAATACCGAACGTGAAATTCAGGCTTCCCTAAAAGAGCTATCGGCGGACCGTACCACCGTGGTCATCGCCCATCGCCTATCGACCATCATCGATGCTGACGAAATCATCGTGCTCGATTCTGGCCAAATCTGCGAGCGAGGCAAACACACAGACCTGCTGACCAACGACGGCCCCTACGCCACCATGTGGGCGCGCCAGCAAGAAGCCAGCAAAGCACAAGAAACCTTAGAACGCGCCACCAAGGAAGACGGCATTCGCTTGCAGGCGCAAATTAGCGAATAAATTTTACTTTGTATCATAACCTTTCTGATAGCTTGAAAGGGCCTTATGACTTCCGCACGATCCAACCGCCACCCATGACACGCTCATTATCGTAAAATACGCAAGCCTGTCCGGGGGAGATACCCGCTTGGGGGTCATCCAGCACCACATCCGCGCCACCGTTCGGGCGACCGTAAACCATGGCAGGGACCAAAGGTTGGGCGGAGCGGACTTTCACCGATAACTTAATACCCTCTTCCGGGATAGAAGCACTATCACCGAGCCAGTTTATGTTCCGTACGTTTACTTGAGCTTCCAAAATAGCTTCATAGGGGCCCACCACCACACGTTTGGTGGCGGGTTCCACTCGAACCACATAGAGCGGCTCTCCGACGGCGACACCCAATCCACGGCGCTGTCCCACCGTAAAACCGATGATCCCATCATGTTGCCCGAGAACATTGCCTTCTAGGTCAACGATATCGCCGGGATCGAGGGCGCCGGGGCGTAATTTTTCGACCACGCTGACATAATTTCCATTGGGTACAAAACAGATATCTTGGCTTTCCGCTTTTTCTGATACAGACAAGCCTAGTCTTTCGGCGTGGGCGCGGGTTTCTGATTTTTCCATACCGCCCAAGGGGAATCGCAAGAAATCAAGTTGCTCTTGGGTGGTCATAAAAAGGAAGTAACTTTGGTCTTTACCCGGATCAACACCACGGTACATGTGCCCTCGGTTTACTTGTTCCGGCCGGTCTGCCGCCTGTTCACGGCGAATATAATGGCCCGTTGCCAGCGCATCGGCCCCTAAGTCTTTGGCGGTCGCCAAAAGATCACGGAATTTCACGGTCTGATTGCACAGCACACAGGGGATGGGGGTTTCGCCATTGATGTAGCTATCGGCAAATTCTTCCATGACTTGATCACGAAAGCGGCTTTCATAGTCCAAAACATAATGGGGAATGCCGATGGCCTCAGCCACCATGCGCGCGTCATGTATGTCGCGACCTGCACAACAGGATTTAGCGGTGGATACCGCCGCGCCATGATCATAAAGCTGCAACGTTACACCGACCACGTCATAGCCTTGTTCACTTAGCAGTGCAGCAACAACAGAACTGTCGACGCCACCCGACATGGCTACAACAACACGCGTTTCTGAGGGCTTTTTATCTATTCCAAGAGAATTCATATTCTTTTCTTTAATATAATTTTAGGTGTATTGATTTCATAGAACTTATTGTTACAAGTTAGAGATTATAGAGTAACTTTTTATTGAATTAATAAATATTATGCCTAATACGTTTTCTAGACTAAACCATATTCTATTGATTCTATTTATCTTTTTAATATTTTCACTTAACTCGGCGGCGGTATCATCAAACGATCATATTTTGATTATGCAAAATCAAGATTCTCAGCCTAAATACTTTCTACAAAAAAGAAAGAGTCGCGGCATATGTGGTGATATCTATATAGAATTACAAAATAGAATGGCTAACAAAGGTATCTCCATCTTTATTCCCGGCACCTATACGCCCATTAAACGAATAATGCAAAAACTAACAGCGGGTGACGCCCACGTCTTTTGTGGTGCGGGGAGAAATGATGATCGTGACAAAAAGTATCATTTCTCTAGCGTCCCGCTTTATTCTGTCTCTCACGTATTAATGGCACACATAGACGAAAAAACGAAACCTCAATCATTTAAACAATTGGTCGCGACCAATACGCCAATCGGTGTATATTCTGGGACTAGTACTGAGCATTTTTTAAAAGAAAAAGAGCTTCTCCTATCAATGGAGGGTTACTATGAGCTTGATAGAGCCCTACTTGCTGTTTCAAATAAAGAACTCAGATATTTCTATTATCATGACCTCGCTTTAAATTATTATATGAAGGCATCATCCCTGCCCTTACAAGTTCTACCAACCAAATTTAACACTTATTCTCATTGGATGATGTATAGTAAATCAACACCTCTGAATGTTAGAATTTTACTTGATGAGCAAATAAAGGATATGGTTGATAGTGGTAAAATTGAAGAAATTTTAGCAAAATACAAACCGAACTAAACGATGCGAAATCATCATGTCCCGTTTCTGATACTGCGTTAATGAAACCTCGTTCAAGATACCCCGTTCAAGATACACGTGGAACAGTAATCGTTAATCCATCCAGTTCTTCAGTCATTATAATTTGGCAACTTAATCTAGAAGTCGCACTCGGCTCATCCGCGAAATCCAACATATCCAATTCATCTTCAGAGATATCTTCAAGTTTTGGGTACCATTCAGCGTCCACATGAACATGGCATGTTGCACATGCCAATGAGCCTTCACAGGTTCCTTCTAAATCGTAACCATTGTCACGCACTGTTTGCATTACATTACCGCCAACAGGCACATCAAGTTCTCGACGTTTGCCATCGAAATTTATAATCGTTAATTTTGGCATGAAAATCTCTAAACAGAAAAGCTCTCACCGCAACCACAGCGGCCTTTTTCATTGGGGTTATCAAAGACAAAACCTGAATGGAATTTATCTTCGACATAATCCATCGTGCTACCGAGAACATACATAACAGCCATAGGGTCGATGAATATTTTCACACCCTTATCTTCGATGATTTCTTCCATTTTGCTTTCTGTCTTGGCATATTCGACCACGTAAGAAAGACCATTACAGCCTTTGGTCGAAATGCTAATACGTAAGCCAGCAACGGGGTCCTCACTTCGGGCGATCAACATTTTGGCCCGGTCCGCTGCGGCCTCTGTCAATGACATCATTTTGGGTAATTCGCTCATTAATAATTCCTGACCATCATCATTTGTCTATTATATATCATTTCTAATGTGAGATATGCTTAAAACATACCCAGCGCAAGTTTGGCATCTTCGGACATCCGGTCCGGTGTCCACGCAGGGTCCCAAACAATACGTGTTGTCACAATACCGATACCCTCAATTTGTGATACAGCCCCCGACACCATTCCCGGCATTTCGCCCGCCACGGGGCACCCCGGTGCGGTGAGGGACATTTCTGCGTAAACATCCCCTTTATCAGAAATGGTGAAATTATAAATCAATCCAAGATCATAAATATTGACCGGAATCTCTGGATCAAAAACGGAACGCATAGCTTCAACAACCGCGTCATCGTCAGCGATCTCGACGCCGTCAGGTAATGCCTCTCCCATGGTCGTTTCGAACTCTTCCATTTCAGAAGGTCCCCCTAAATTCATGCCGGCATAAGGCGAAGGGACAACATCATAAGGTGATGGCTCATAGGGTGATGGCTCACTTGTTGGCGCATCATTCGAGGTGCCATCATAAACGGGACGTTCATGGGTACTATTGGTTTCGGTCGCTTCAATTTCTTCTGTCGTGCTCATTTTATCTTCCTGCTCACGTTCATGGGCTTTCTTAGGGGATAGAAAATTGTTTAAAAAATCAATCATTCGGTGCTTATCTCTTGATCCCCATTCAGGGCCGCGTCCATAGTATGCCACGCAAGTGTTGCGCATTTTACCCGCATTGGGAATTGGCGAACACCGGATAACATTTGTAAACGCTCTGCGGTTTCTTCATCAAACATCGCGAGAATATTGGACGTGTCACCGTCTTCGGTGCATATGGAATGGAATGCTTTATAGAGCGCTTCAGCTTCTTGGAGCGAACGACCCATTAAAATTTCGGTCATCATGGAAGCCGAAGCAACAGAGATCGCACAGCCTTTTCCTTGAAAGGCCACATCCGTAATCATCTTGTCGTCGCCGACTTTCAAATAGACCATCAACGCATCACCACACATGGGATTATTGCCTGCTGCCTCACAGGTGAAATCATCTGGATACCGAAAATTCCGCGGGCTCTTTCCGTGATCAAGGATGACTTCTTGATACAGCTCTCTTAGATCATCAAACATTAGCCAAGGAACTCCTTTACCATTTCAATCGCTTCAACAAGTGCATCGACATCTGCTTTTGTATTATAGAGTCCAAACGACGCCCTTGCTGTAGCAGCCAGATCAAAACGATCCATAACCGGTTGCGCACAGTGATGGCCGGTGCGCAAAGCAACCCCTGCCTGATCAACGATGGTGCCAATGTCATGAGGATGAGCGCAATCCATAACAAACGAGATGATGGCGGCCTTATCCGGGGACGTACCAATGATGGTTAAACCTTCAATAGCATTCAAACGCTCTGTCGCGTAATGAAGCAACCCAAGTTCGTGGGCGGCGATGTTATCCATACCCAGTTCAGTAACATAATCGATCGCGGCACCTAGGCCTATTGCCTCGACAATAGCCGGGGTTCCTGCCTCAAATCGCAGCGGTGATTTCTGGTAGGTGGTTTTCTCGAAGGTAACCGATTCAATCATATCCCCCCCACCCTGCCAAGGCGGCATGGTGTTCATGAGATCTTCACGGCCATAGAGAACACCGATCCCCGTTGGACCATAAAGCTTGTGGGGGGCAAAGACATAGAAATCCGCACCAATATCTTGAACATCAACGGTGGAATGGGGGACAGCTTGACACCCATCAACCAACACAACCGCACCATGAGCATGGGCCTTACTAATCACATCCTTAATAGGAACAATCGTACCCAATGCATTGGATGTATGGGTCATGGCGACCATCTTGGTTTTTGGTCCCAACAGTTGCTCATACGCCTCCATATCGAGGGTGCCTTGATCATCGATAGGGGCAATTTTAAGTTCTATACCAATTTGATCGCGGAGCAATTGCCAGGGAACGATATTGGCGTGATGTTCCATATGCGAGATGACAACTTGATCCCCGGCCTTAAGAAACTGGCGACCATATGATTGAGCGACAAGATTGATCGCCGCTGTGGCACTGCTGGTAAATATAATATCATTGGGGCTAGCTGCATTCAGAAACGTCGCAATTTTCTTACGGGCATTTTCGAATGCTTCTGTCGAGCGCTGGCTCATCACATGCACCCCCCGGTGCACATTGGAATAATACGTTTCATACACCGTACTCATGGCATCGATGACTTGCCTTGGCTTTTGGGCGCTGGCGCCGCTATCAAGATAAATCAGAGGGCGACCATGAGCGAGTTCGGTCAAAATAGGAAAATCAGCGCGCACGCGATCAACATCAAATGCTAAGGCAGAATTATCACCCGCAGTCGCATTGGCTCTCTCACCGATAGCCATAGGTGCCAAAATTGAATTCATTCCCCCACCCTATCTTGTTTGTCATTGGAAGCATCCGGCATCCACGCGAGAACTTTATCCATGATACCCTCACGAATAAGATCAACGGTAATCCGCTCGACCGCATCGGCAAGGAAAGATTGAATGAGTAAATTCCGGGCACGGGCATCGGGAATACCACGCGAGCGCATGTAGAATAAAGCTTGCTCATCTACATGACCGGAAGCGGCACCGTGAGAACATTTCACATCATCGGCGTAAATTTCCAACTCTGGCTTGGTATCGATTTCGGCATTGTCGCTGAGCAACATGGTCTTGTTACTCATCTGACCATCGGTGTGTTGTGCGTCACGATGGACGACGATTTTGCCTTGAAAGACCGCCCGTGAGTGATCATCCAAAACACCTTTGAACATGACATCACTGGATGTATTAGGGACGGTATGATCGACCTGTAATGTGTTATCGCAATGACCATTGCCTCGCATTAAATACGCCCCATCCAATTTACAATCCGAACCTTGTTGCGATAGTGAGACATAGCTCTCGTAACGTGAAATTCGGGCACCTAGGGATAAATTAAAACTTGAGTAGCGGGCATCTTTTGCAACATTCACATAGTTTGCCGACACGTTAGTGGCCGAAGCATTATCTTCTTGGATATTATAAACCCGCAGCTTTGATGTGGCATGAAGCTGAACTTCATTGACGCTATTAACAAAGTATGGAGTATTTCCAATACCCACATGATGAATGACGATATCAGCTTGCGCACCGTCATCAAGAATAATCAGATTGCGCGGGGAACAAGCCAGTTGATCATCAGAAGTGCCGCCGATAAAAATGACTTCAACAGGGCTATCAATAACAACATTCTGCGAGACATGAAGTACAAAGCCACTGTTCATTGCAGCATTGTTGAGCGATAACATGGCGCGGCTTTCTAGGGAAGCAATCTTGCAGATATGACGCTCTAGAAATTCCGGATCGCGCGTGACAATATGGCTTATGGGTTCAAGCGTCACGCCATAAGGCAGGCTATCAGGTGTAGATAGATCGGTGCGATGTTGTCCATTTACAAAAACCAGACGCGCACCGGGGCTGCCTTCCTTAAAAATGCTAGGCAACACGTCGATGGATGACTTGCCATCTAGTTCGACCGTGGGCCGTAAAAGTGTGTCGCTCAATGAAGATAAATTGGTGTACTTCCAATCTTCAATTTTGGGGGTCGGCAATCCAAGTTCGGTGAATTGTGTTTCGCCGACACGACGTAGGTCCTGCAACCAGTTCAAGTTCTGGCCAAGATCGATAGTATTTGAAGATTGAAGGATGTTCGAAAGCGTCATTATATTTCCTTAAGCCGCCGCATCATTGGTAAATTCTGCGTAACCATTTTTCTCAAGTTCATGGGCAAGCTCTTTACCACCTGAGCGTTGAATTTGACCATCAGCCAGTACGTGCACATAGTCCGGTACAATGTAATCCAGCAGACGTTGGTAATGGGTAATCACCAGCATCGTATTCTCTGGCCCCCGGAGACGATTAACACCTTCGGAAACAATCTTCAGCGCATCAATATCCAAACCACTATCGGTTTCATCAAGCACGCACAAAGCAGGTTCCAGAACGGACATTTGGAGAATTTCATTTCGTTTTTTCTCACCACCTGAGAAACCGACATTGACGGCACGCTTGAGCAGGTCATCAGAAACGCCCAGCTCTTTTACTTTTTCGCGCAGGACACGAATAAACTGCATAGCGTCCAATTCGTCTTCACCTCTGTAACGGCGAATGGCATTGGCGGCTTCGCGCAAGAATGTTGTGTTGGCGACACCGGGAATTTCAACCGGGTATTGAAAGGCCAAAAAGACACCTTCACAAGCTCTGGTTTCCGGGTCCATTTCGAGGATGCTTTTTCCCTTAAATAGAATGTCCCCTGCTGTCACATCATAACCTTCACGACCCGCAATCACATAGGAGAGCGTGCTCTTGCCGGAACCATTTGGTCCCATGATAGCGTGCACTTCGCCAGCACCCAATTTTAGGTCTAGACCTTTGAGAATTTCTTTTCCGTCTACGCTAGCGTGCAAACCTTTAATTTCTAACATCTATATTTTGTCCTTATTTAATAAAGTCAGCCAACGCTGCCTTCGAGAGATATAGCAACCAACTTTTGTGCTTCAACTGCAAATTCCATGGGTAATTGTTGTAATACGTCACGACAGAACCCGTTCACGATCAATGCGACGGCTGTTTCTTCGGGAATACCGCGCTGGCGTAAATAAAACAATTGTTCTTCACTGATTTTGGAAGTGGTGGCTTCGTGCTCCACCATGGCGGTTTTATTTTTGCTTTCAATATAGGGAATGGTGTGCGCCCCGCAAACATCCCCGATCAGAAGTGAATCGCACTGGGTGTAATTACGCGCGCCACTTGCTTTACCCGCCATTCGTACCAATCCTCTATAGGTTTGATCAGAACGTCCCGCCGCAATCCCTTTTGAGATTATGCGTGAGCTGGTGTTTTTACCGATGTGAATCATCTTGGTGCCCGTGTCGGCTTGTTGGAAATTATTGGTGATGGCGATTGAATAAAATTCACCCACAGAATTCTCGCCCAACAAAACGCAACTTGGATATTTCCATGTGATAGCAGAACCGGTTTCAACTTGTGTCCAAGAGACTTTGGAATTTTTGCCGCGACAAGCTGCTCGTTTGGTCACAAAATTATAGATCCCGCCCTTGCCCTCTTTATCGCCGGGGTACCAGTTTTGAACGGTGGAATATTTGATCTCCGCATTATCATGGGCAACCAGTTCGACCACCGCTGCATGCAATTGATTTTCGTCACGTTGGGGAGCGGTGCATCCTTCGAGGTAGCTTACGTAACTGTCATCATCGGCAATAATCAACGTACGCTCAAATTGCCCCGTATTGGCTTCATTGATACGGAAGTACGTAGATAGCTCCATGGGGCAACGAACGCCCTTTGGAATGTATACAAATGAGCCATCGGTAAAGACCGCCGAATTAAGCGTGGCAAATTTATTATCTGAGTAAGGCACCACAGATCCCAGATACTTTTTTACCAATTCTGGATGTTCAATAATTGCTTCAGAAATCGGACAGAAGATCACACCAGCTTCATACAATTTAGCTTTGAACGTGGTGGCCACAGAAACACTATCGAATACGGCGTCGACCGCCACGCCCGCCAGCATTTCCTGTTCTTTAATGGGAATGCCAAGTTTCTCATAGACTTCCAAAAGATCAGGATCGACTTCATCCAAGCTCTTCGGTCCGTCTTTAAGACTCTTTGGCGCTGCATAATAATAAGCGTCCTGATAATCAATTTCATTAATTTCAGGTTTCTGCCAATCCGGTTCCGGCATGGTGAGCCAATACCGGTAAGCCTTCAAACGCCATTCAAGCATCCATTCAGGTTCATTCTTTTTGGCTGAAATAAAGCGAACGGTATCCTCGCTTAACCCCTTAGGGGCAAGGTCTGACTCGATGTCAGAAACAAAACCATACTTGTAGGCTTCATCCCCAAGATCGTTTACTTGCTCTATTGTACCAGCATCTGCTGCCATGTTTTTTTCTTTCACAAAAGTTGTGTTATTTAATTTGTTGTTTAACCCGTAATTTAACTAGCGCGCTTCATGGTGCGTTTTAAGGTGCGTTCATGAAGATCGCTCCAAGCATTTATAAACTCTGTCACATCTTGTTGTGTCGTGGACCATCCAAGGCTTACCCGAACAACCGAACGTGCCTGTTGCTCATTAAAACCCATGGCGGTCAAAACTGGGTTCACACCGACTTTGCCAGAAGAGCAAGCCGATCCAGCACTGATGCATATACCTGCGAGATCCATTGCCATCACCTGCGTTTCGCTATCTAGGGTTGGTGATACGAGGCACGCCGTATTGGGCAAACGCTCAATACCTTGACCAATAATTCGAGTATCGGGAACGCGGCTTAATACGGCGCTCTCTAATTCATCACGCCAAATCTTTAACTGAGCGACTTCTGCGAGGGCGTCACTATGAACAGCTTGCGCCGCTGCGCCAAATCCCGCAATACCAATTAAGTTTTCTGTTCCTGAACGAACCTTTTTCTCCTGACCACCGCCGAGAAAAGTAGGTGAAAGGCTCACACCACCGACATTAATTAAAACACCCGTACCCGCCGGGCCGCCGATTTTATGGGATGATATCGTCACCAAATGAGCGCCAAGCTCATTTACATCAAATGAAATTTTTCCAACGGCTTGTACAGCATCACAATGAACAATAGCACCCTGCGCCCGTGCGATTTCAACGACTCTTTCGATGGGTTGTATCACACCCGTTTCATTATTGGCATACATCACTGAAACCAAAGTCTGAACATCACTCGAAGATAAAATATCTTCTAATGCATCCAAATCGATAACGCCTTCGGATGTAACAGGCACAACAATTTTTTCTGGCGCATTTGCATCATTGATGGAAGGGTGTTCAACGGCTGAGATCAAAACCCGATCACAATTTGAACCTGAAATGACCAGATTATTCGCTTCCGTACCACCGCTTGTAAACGTCACTTGGTCGGGTTTTGCACCACACATTTTTGCAATAGAAGCACGCGCTTGTTCAATGACTTTTCGGGCCGCGCGACCGCCGGCATGAACTGATGAGCCGTTACCCGTGATCTCCATTGCGCGCTCAATAGCGGCCACCGCTTCGGGGCGAAGCGGTGATGTTGCATTGTGATCAAGGTACACACTATTGTTCATCGTAAGAATTGCTCTTGTTCTATCTTATTTAATTCTATGAAGCAGCGACATTTATGCCGCAATCTCTTTCAATATCAGGGAACCGCGTCAAGGCAGTTGGGTTTTCTTGCTGAAAAAGAATACCACTAATTCCCAGCACCCGTTTATCAATAACATCTTCCAAAGAAACCGAATTGAGGAATAGATAGATATGGTTGGATAACTCTTCCCACAAGTCATGGGTGATACATCGGCTGCCATCGACCTGACAACCGGTTGATGAATTTGATTTACAGCGTGTGGCTTTAATGGGTTCGTCTACGGCCAAAACAACATCTGAGATTCTGATCTCATTAAGGGGACGCGCTACTTTATAACCACCACCGGGTCCGCGCACACTGGACACCAGTCCGCTACGGCGTAATTTACCGAATAATTGCTCTAAATAAGACAGAGAGATCAATTGTCGGCTGGCCACATCGGACAATGATATAGGATCACCATTAGAATTTGTAGCAAGGTCAACCATCGCCATCACAGCATAACGCCCTTTAGTACTAAGCTTCATCGCTTTTCTCCTGAATTAATCATTAGCTGACTTTTCTCTTCGGTGAATTAGATTTTGGCTTTTTAGGTGCTGACACCTTTGTTTCTTTTGGTGTATTTTTATCTTTTACACCTAATTGCTGTTCCAAATCTTGAACCCGATCAACCATCGCCCGCATTTCAAGGCGCATAGCATCTAGGGTTTGAACGACGGGATCAGGACCATCAGCTAACGTTCCGTAAGCCACAAATTCTTTGGATTTAGACTTACCTTTCGGCATGACAATTTTTGCGGGCACGCCAACGGCTGTCATTCCAGCGGGTACGGCTTTTGTAACAACCGCATTCGCGCCAACCTTGGCCCCTTCGCCAATCATAATAGGTCCCAGCACGGCGGCGCCGGAGCCAATAACCGCGCCGTTTTCTAATGTTGGGTGACGTTTTTGTCCCACTTGAGAATCTGAATTAATCGATGGTGCAATACCGCCCAACGTTACATCATGATATAATGTGACATCATCGCCTATAATGGATGTTTCCCCCACAACCAGTCCTGTGCCATGATCAATAACAAGACGCTTGCCAATTGTCGCCCCCGGATGAATTTCGACACCCGTTAAAATTTTAGCGATATGGGATATAAACCGGGCCAGAACGCGAAAATCATTTTCCCAAACCCAGTGAGAGAATCGATAGATAACAATCGCGTGGTAGCCAGGATAGCATAAGACAATCTCCATGGCAGAATGTGCCGATGGATCTCTATCCATAAAAGCTTTTACATCTTCTTTTAATTTCTTGAACATAAGGAAAACTTGACTATTTTGCAGGTTAAATTAAAAACAGCACAGGAATCAGAACCGGAACCAGACAAGAACGAGGTTCTAGGACTTGCGCCATTGCTAATACGATATTATTTACTCTCTAGACAGGGACTTTAATAAACCCGATCAAATCAGTCAAGTATTACCGTAAAACTTAATAAAATTATACGATAATAACCCTATTTTTTAGTATATTACTTAATTTACACCTCTATCCCGCGCCCGCATACCAGACACTTAAAGCCACAAAACAGACAGGATTATTATGCCAGAAGTTATTTTTAACGGCCCCGATGGTCGTATTGAAGGAAGATATCACCATTCAAAACAAAGTAATGCACCCTTAGCGCTAATCCTGCACCCCCATCCTCAACATGGCGGAACAATGAATAACAAAGTGGTGTTTTCCATGTATCAAAACTTTGTTTCCCGAGGGTTCTCAACTTTACGGTTTAATTTCCGTGGCGTGGGTCGTTCACAAGGTGAATTTGATAATGGCCAAGGTGAATTAAGTGATGCGGCAGCGGCTCTTGATTGGATGCAGGGTCACAACCCCAATTCACAATCGTGCTGGACGGCCGGATTTTCTTTTGGTGCGTGGATTTCCATGCAGTTAATGATGCGTCGACCTGAAATCACCGGGTTTATTTCTGTTGCGCCACCTGCAAGCACCAATGACTTTACATTCTTGGCCCCGTGTCCGGCCTCTGGATTGATCGTGCATGGCTCCGATGATGAAGTTATCCCAGTTGGGTCCGTGGACAAATTAACCCAAAAGCTTTCCAGCCAAAAAAATATTGAAATCGATTACCGCGTGGTCAAAGGATGCAATCACTTCTTCAATAACCACCAAGATGAGCTTGCTGCTCATATTAGTGATTATTTGGAAAAATCCTTAAACGTTGCCGCGTAATTGGCTATTTAATATCCATCTTAATATTCTGGCTTAAAAATAACGCCTCCACTTACGGGACCATCAACACCCGTTGTTGATGGTAAGCTTGTGGGCAAACCGTACAGCACCCGTATTGCAAGGAAACCAAAGGCTTGCGCCTCTAATACATCCCCTTGCCAACCAACACTTTCAACGGGTTCAACGGGAACGTTGGTCGCCTCCTGCAACATTTTCATAATGGCTTGATTATGTCGACCACCACCACAGATCAACCACCGGGTCGGCATAAAGGATGTGTTTTTGCACCCTTCAAGGATCGCCTTTACGCTAAAAGCCGCCAAGGTTGCAGCGCCATCTTCAACCGATAGACCCGCCACGGGTGATGGATCGAACGAATTTCGGTCTAAGGATTTGGGGGCGGGAATACTAAAATAAGGATGATCCATCAATTGACGTAAAGCGCTTGGATTTACCGTGCCTGAAAGAGCGATTTCGCCGTTATCATCAAAATTCTTGTTTAATTTTCTGCGCACCCAATCATCGATTAAGGCATTGCCCGGCCCTGTATCGAAAGCCAATATATTATCGCCCTCCCCCAGCAATGTAATGTTGGCAACGCCTCCGATATTGATAACAGCCAATGGTTTTTCAAGATCAACACTCAGGGCTTGATGGAAAACAGGTACCAACGGTGCCCCTTGTCCACCCGCTGCAACATCGGCAGAACGAAAATCAGCAACCACATCGATCCCGGTTTGATTACTCAAGGACTGTCCATCGCCTATTTGAATGGTGATACCATTTTCCGGATCGTGGTGAACTGTATGTCCGTGGAAGCCGATTAAATCGATATCCTGTGGCGAAATAGCGTTCTCACCCAGCAATTGATCAACGGCGTCCCCCTGCAAAGCCGTCAACTCGCCAACGATATGTTCAAAATTGGGTTTGCGTTCTGGGTTGGCCCCTAACAACGATCTCAGGTTTTCAACAAAGCCCATTTCATAGGGTACAAACGTTGAAGGGCCGAAATTTTTTATGTGTGCACCATCGGTTTCAATGATTGCGGCGTCCACACCATCCATTGATGTACCGCTCATTAATCCAATGGCGCGCAGCGTCTTATTATTTCCCAAGATACGACCTTTCGTTTCAGATAGAATTGCATTATAGCTCTTGATCATCTAATCCCATAATCATTAGCGATATCTCAACAAACACTGAATTGTCATGACAAATTTAAAATCAGATTTCCTTCGTACCATCACCGAACGCGGATTCATGCATCAATGCACCGATTTAGAAGCATTAGATGAGCAAGCAACCAGCGGTATTATAACGGCCTATATCGGTTTCGATTGCACAGCCCCCAGCCTGCATGCTGGAAGCTTACTGCCTATTATGTTGTTGCGGTGGTTACAGAAATCGGGCCATAAGCCCATTGTTCTGATGGGGGCTGGAACGACTAAAATCGGCGATCCCACGGGCAAAGATGCATCGCGGAAAATTCTATCTGAAGAAGACATTGCCAATAATATGGAAGGCATTAAACAGGTCTTCTCAAAATTCCTAACCTTTGGTGATGGTCCAACCGATGCGATTATGGTCAACAATGCCGATTGGTTGGATAAGCTCGAATACATCAGCTTTTTGCGTGATTACGGCAAGCACTTCTCCGTCAACCGGATGTTGAGCTTTGAAAGCGTTAAGCTACGCCTAGAACGCGAACAACCCATGTCATTTCTAGAATTCAATTACATGATTTTTCAAGCCTATGATTTTCTTGAGCTTAATCGCCGTTTTGATTGTTCTCTTCAAATGGGTGGCTCTGATCAATGGGGTAATATCATCAATGGCGTTGAATTAACCCGGCGTGTGGACAGAAAGCCCGTTAATGGCCTTACAACCCCCCTGTTGCAGACTTCATCCGGTGCAAAAATGGGTAAAAGTGCTGATGGTGCCGTCTGGTTAAATGCAGATATGCTATCGCCTTATGATTATTGGCAATACTGGCGCAATACTGAGGACGCTGATGTCGGTCGTTTTCTTCGGTTGTTCACCGAACTTTCCAACGATGAAATCATTCGTTTGGAATCCCTCGAAGGTGTTGAAATCAACCAAGCCAAGAAGGTGCTCGCGAACGAAGCGACAATGATGTGCCACGGTCTTGACGCGGCACGTCACGCCGAAGAAACAGCCCGCAAAACCTTTGAAGAAGGCACCATGGGGGATGACCTACCCTCTATTAATGTTGCCAGCGCGGATTTGAACGCGGGGATCGCTGCCTTTGAATTATTGCGCCAGGCTGGTCTTGCATCGTCGAACGGTGACTCGCGCCGATTAATCAAAGGTGGAGGGGCTAAATTGAACGATGTTAGAATTGATTCTGAAATGCAGCCAATTACCTCCAGTGATCTTAATGCAGAGGGTATGATTAAGTTGTCGGCAGGTAAAAAACGTCACGCTTTGGTTAAAGCTGTCTAATTAATTCTGCTCATTATTTTGAGGCGGCCCTTCTGAAGGGGCTGTTTCAAAAACATTAAAGATATTGCGTAAGAAGCCCGGTGTTAACATGCTCAAGGGGTTTACCGTAATCTCTGGGTTATCAATGGCACCAGAGATGTAATAATCTGCGGCAAAGATCCCCCCACCTTCTTCTCCACCTGAAAAGACATTACCAATGATGGGTATGTTCCCTAGTAAGCTGTTGAAAGCGTATACTGGCACCATGGTGCCCGATACATCAACGGCATTGGCTTGGGTATAAAGCTTACCTGCTGCAGTAAACCCGATCGAGGCCCCGGTTGCTTTGGCTTCGCGTAATTCGAGCACCCCTTCCCCAAACTTGAATGGTATATGGAGGGTATCAAACCCTAGCCCTTCACCTTGCAGAGCATCGGCAATGCCGGTTAAGGACATAATACTAACGACTTTTGCCAAGGCAGGGGCTTTTATAATGCGGTAATCATCTACATGGAAATATCCATATAGGGGGCTGTTTTCTTCATCATCATCAAAATGACCCGTTAATGAGAGGTCCCCCCCGATCATCGTGTCATAAAAATCAAATGTTCTAAGCACCGATCCCGCGTCCGTTGACCATGCTGTCAGAATGCGTCTATTTTTTAATTCAGAGGGTGATAGCTTAATGCCCAGCGTCTCGCCATCGCCGATATTAGCCGTGATATAGACCGTACGCCATTTATCATCGGCCTGAACAAAGGCACCCGTCATATTATCGATTGAGCGTGTATCAGATAACCATACTTTATCAAATTGAGTAGAGACACTCAGGTTCTCCAATACCCCTTCGCCCGCTTCTGATAAGTCACCATAAAAGATGTCATCCCAAACAGGAGACAAATCTAGGGAAGCGCCGCGAAAATCAGCATCCCACGCATCGGCACTGGAGGGCACCAAAATTCCTGAAATTTCGGTTCGACCATATTTAATACGGCTGAGCTCAATACGGTCTAGCTGCTCACCCGCACTTGCATAATGGGCTGTCCCGATAATTTCCAGCTCATCGGTGTGTAACATAAACTCAGGTATCTCGACGACGTCTCCATTTTCGATATGGAATGTTGCCTGCGCCTGCCCCGGCACACCAACAGGTTTGTACCAATTGATCGCTGGCACCGATACCCGAAGATCATCAAGCGAAGCCGTTGCCTCTAAATTTATGGGGCCATCTGATTTTTGGGTAACTTTGAGTTTAAGGGGGATTTCTCCGGCAATCATATCAGCCGAAAACGGTTTCACATCAATGCCCAGATCATCGAAGCTGCTGATATCTGATAGATGCATTGAAAGTTCATATTGATTTACAAAAGCGGCATCTTCATTGAAATTCTGCCGCCATGAAATGCTGGTCGGGTAATTATTGAGCTGCATGTTGCCTTTGACATCCATACCTGAGTTATCAATGGTCAAATTAAGCATGCCTTGATCAACATCGAGATCAAACAAGCCTTCAGGGACGCTGACATCCTGAGCTAGTGCATGAGCCGAGAAAGTTATATCTTCTTCTTTGAGATCAAGGATAAGGGGAATATCAACAGCCAGTTCAATTTTGGCTTTGCCTTCGACAGATGCAGGGTCAATACCCATTTCTGTTGCAAAGAGCATGGGTTCACGGTTAAGCAATTCCATCACCTTTTGGAATTGACCGTCTATTCCCAATCTAATCTCAGCTTTGCTGGGATTACTCGTTATGCCCGATATCGAAACCAAACCAGACCCTATTTCCAGATCATGTGTCTTGGCGCCCGTAATGGCAAAATCAATCTGATCATGATCAAAGACGACAACGGATTCTATGTCTGAAATTGGCGGCATGCCATCCAAATAAAGCATAGCGCCATCATTAGCCACAAACCCACCATCAATCTCGATTAAATCAAACCCGCCTTCGTTTGTCATATTACCGTTGAATTCAACACTCAGATTCTGAATGGCTCCTTCTAGGACATTACTCATCACCCATTCATGCGCGTCAGGCCCGGCTGAATGAGGCCAATAAGTCGGAAGGTCAGCAATCATAATTTCGGGGACATCAAGGTTCAGAGCAATGTTCTGTAGTTTCGAAACATTGCTCACAGATCCTTTTAAATTAGCAATTAAGCCCCCCAAATTTGCATCGAGATTATCGATTAGAACCAAATCCTTTACACCATCAAACGAACCGCGATAGGTAAAATTAGAGATGGGGTACGAATGTGAGACAGGTGCTGGCAATATCACACTTTGGTTCTTGGAAACTTCTGCACGCAATTCAGACACCTCTACCCGTTGGGTAAGGGCATCATAGAAACCGTTAAAGACGATACTGTTGGTCTTTAGATTACCGCTTAAAGGGGCCGGTAATTTTATTTGCCCCTGACCACCAACCAAATCAAAACCAACACTTTCTAAAACCCCATCAACACTGGAGGCAAGTGTGACGGTACCTTGTACCGGGACATCAATATAACGGAGAAACGCTGTTTCTTTGGTTAAGCGACCTAATACGGCGGGCATGACGTGGCTGAAGGAGATGCCAGCGTCTATCCGTTTGGTGGCATCTTCATATCCAGCAATAAATGAGACCTCCGCAATTTTTTCCTCCATATCCACAAGGAATGATGTCTCTAAATTAACGCGGCCATCAACTTTGTTGACGGTAATATGAATATCGGGGGTCACCCAAGATTGTGCTTTTGCTGTATCCTCAACAATCACATCAGCATCAGTAATCTGAATTTTTTTCAAATAGCTCAGAAGCTCCGTTGGGTTAGGTTGTTGTGAAGCACGTTTTAAAAACGGCTCCATTCGACCACTCATAACCGCTGCGATCCCGGCAAAAGCCATATTAACGTTACCATCCACCGGACGGATCAAATGCAGGGTGGGGCCAGAAAGCTTCATGGAGGACGGTGCGATCACCCCTGCCAGCAATCCTTTTGTGCTCAACCCAATAGATACTTTGGGGATAGAGGCTATTATGGTGTCTTCATTAGCACGAATACGTAAATTGACGATTTGCAAATCAACGGCTTGTTCCCATCCTGTCCAAATTAAAATCGTATCATCAAATTCTGTTTGGACTTCGGGTATGGCTGTTTGCAGGTAGTCACTGACATATGGGGTGATCAAGCTCAATGATATGGGGCCACGCGAGAGAACCCACGCAAGCACCAAGGTTGCTATGATCAGGCCAGCAGCCAATCCACCCATTAAATGAACCAAACCTTTGAAGGAACGCAACAACAAAGATTATAACCTTTCTGTCTTTGGATTATTTATGCCATTCCGGCACATGCTTCTTGACCCATCACACAGCTTCAAGCACTTTGCATGTAACAAGAGATTATCGAAATGCATGACTTGAGCGCTGAATTCCAAAATGCCGACTTTCCTTCCCCTGCGGATGGGGAAATGCTTGAACTTGGCTTTCTACGATTACGTGAAAGCCTTTCTGATGATGATAATAAACATCTTATCGAAGGGGTCGAGACATTAACGGAAAATCCTACCGTTCATGAGCTTTTATCTGCATTATTTGGTAACAGTCCCTATCTAACTCAAATTTGTATATCTCATCCAGACTTTATACTGGAATTGCTTTTAAAAGGTCCAACAAAAACTGTTTTAAGTACCATAGAGAACATTCAATCCATTGATTTCAATCAAATAAATCAAGCTGATATAATGGCGACCCTTCGTAATGCCAAGCATAAGATAGCTTTGGCAATCGGGGTTGCTGATTTGGGTAAGCTTTGGTCACTACAGCAAATTACCCAATCATTATCGCAATTTGCCGACGCATCTTTAGAAGCCGCCTTGTCATTTGTGCTCAAACAGGCAGCAAAGAATGGCTTGATAGAACTAGAACATCCCGATCAACCAACGTTGGATTCGGGGTTTATTGTCCTTGGTATGGGTAAACTGGGCTCATTTGAACTAAATTACTCAAGCGATATTGACTTAATCGTGCTGTTTGACCCGGATAAATTCATCACATCCGATCCTGCCACACTTCAAAAAAAATGTGTTCGTATGACTCGGGAATTGGTCAAGATCATGGAAGAGCGCACGTCTCAGGGTTATGTGTTCAGGACCGATTTACGGCTCAGGCCTGATCCAGGGGCCACTCCTATCGCCGTTTCAATGCCGGCCGCCGAAGTATATTACGAAAGCCAAGGGCAAAATTGGGAACGCGCGGCAATGATTAAAGCCCGGCCCGTTGCGGGTGATATCACGGGGGGTTATGCCTTTTTAAAGTGGCTCACACCTTTTGTGTGGCGAAAGAATTTAGACTTTGCGGCCATCCGCGATATTCATTCGATCAAACGCCAAATCAATACACACCGTGGCGGCCAGAAAATTGCCGTAGAAGGGCATAACATTAAACTGGGTAGAGGCGGCATCCGTGAAATTGAGTTCTATGCTCAAACCCAGCAATTAATCTGGGGCGGACGGCAACCAGCCCTTCGCACGCCTTCAACAGTCAATGCTCTGAATGCCCTTGTCGATAATGGTCACGTCGAACGACAAACGGCAGATGATTTAATTGAAGCTTACGGATTTTTGCGCCAGAGCGAACACCGCTTACAAATGATCAATGACGAGCAAACACAAACTCTACCCGATCATCAAGCAGGCATTGATAATCTTGGAACCTTTATGGGGTATAAAGAGCTCAATGGTTTTGCTGCGGAACTGGTAAAACAATTAAGGGCCGTAGAAGATCACTATGCAGATTTATTTGAAGAAACTCAGGCGTTAAGTGCCGATGGTGATATCGCAGGAAACCTTGTTTTCACGGGCAGTGATTCTGATCCCGACACACTGGACACCATAGAGAAGTATGGTTTTCAAAATCCTGAAACAGTGGACGCTGCTATCAGAGGCTGGCATCATGGTCGCTACCGCGCCATGCGCTCTACCCGTGCACGGGAAATGTTAACCGAGCTCACGCCCGCCCTACTAAAGGTTTTTGGTGAAACACCTGATCCTGATGCAACGTTTATTAAGTTTGATGAATTTTTAGCGGGTCTGCCCGCTGGGGTTCAGCTTTTTTCCATGCTCTATTCAAATACACAATTGCTAGAATTGCTTGCTGGTATTATGGGTGAAGCGCCACGATTGGCTGAGCTATTATCCAGACGACCTTCATTATTTGACGGTGTATTAGCTTCTGAATTCCTTAATCCTCCAGCACCTTATGAAGAACAAGTAGACCATTTGAATAAAATTCTATTGGCCGTCGATTATTTTGAAGAAAAACTGGATGCGGCTCGCCATTGGGCCAACGAAAGAAAGTTTCAAATCGGATTACAGAGCATGCGCGGAAAATTAAGCCCTCCTAAAGCAGCCCGCGCCCTTAGTCATATAGCCGAAGCCGTATTGGAATGCATGTTTCCTGTCGTTAAAGAAGAATTTGTCAAAATTCATGGCGATATTCCCGGATCACACTTTTGCACCGTTGCCCTAGGAAAACTTGGCAGTCGCGAAATGACACCAACATCTGATTTGGACTTAGTTTTTCTTTACGAGACTAGGGATGATGACAGCTCTTCAGACGGGAGCAAACCTTTGGCGCAAACGCAATACTTTGCCCGATTGGGGCAACGTTTCATCAGTGCTTTAAGCGCCCCAACAGCCGAAGGTGTTCTTTACGAAGTTGACATGCGGCTTCGTCCCTCTGGAAACTCCGGGCCGATTGCGTGTTCTCTGGATGCCTTTAAGCTGTACCACCAAGAACAAGCATGGACGTGGGAACGCATGGCAATGACACGCGCTCGTGCAATCGGCACCGACTCGCTATTTAACAACAAAACTAATGATGTAATCCATTCACTACTGAGCGCCTCTTCTGATCCGATTACCTTACGTCAAGATGTTGCGACAATGCGAATTCGTATGGATAAAGAACATCACACAGATATTATTTGGTCCATAAAGTATTTACGCGGGGGATTAGTGGATGTGGAGTTTATCATCCAATATCTGTCACTTCTCTATGCGCAAGAAAAACCTGAAGTACTTGCACCCAATATGTGGAAAGCATGCAAACAACTGCTTCAACATGGTTATCTGAGCGAAACAAATGCCGGTACGTTATTGCGGGCTTTGGATTTGTGGCAGGCGTTACAAAGTCGATTACACCTTAGCCTGATAACGGACGCGCCCCCAAAAACCACAAAAGCAATGCCGCTGGCACTCCAGAATAAATTAATTCAATTAGGCGGGGCGCATAGCATTGACGAAATTGAGAGTTTGATTCAGAACACTGCCAAAGATGTTTATACGCTTTTTGTGGAAATCGTTGGGGAACCAGATATTCTAAATGAAGATTTACCTGCATTCCCAAATTAACAACATTTTTATCATACATTTAGTATGATACCTATCATTCTAAAAAATTTGTTTAGAAATTCGCCCGGAGATTCCTATGGCTGACGAAACTAAAAACGATGCAAACGATGAAGCAAATGAAGGCCCAGACCAACTTGATGGGTTTGATGATGCGGAATCTGATCATAAAATCGTCATAAAGGACGAAGCCTCTGAAGAGGAGATAGAAGGCGAGGATGAAGAAGAAATAGAAGATGATGACCAAGAGCCTAAAATGCTATTTGGCAAAATCCCCCTCCCTGGTAAGACCGTGATGATCATCATCATCATTGTCGGGGTTTTAACTATTCTTGGTGGTGGCGGATTGGTTCTCTATTCAATGGGCACACTCGATTCCATGCTTGGCATCCACCATACTGATGAAGAAAACCAAGTAAAAGAAACCCTCGTAATAGATATTGGAAAACCGATCTATTTTGACCAACCTGAATTTGTTGCAGATTTAAAAAGTGATAAATGCCAAGGATCTCTCTTAAAAATATCTCTAACATTCCAAATTGATGAAGACGATGAAGACATTTTTGAGCTTCGCCAACCAAAGATTATTGATCGTATTCAACAACACCTACGAAGCATTACGAAACAAGATTTATCTGGCGAGGTTGGCGCTAATAAATTGCGCGATAACCTAACGATCATTATAAATAATACGGTTAAGCCCGCTGTTGTCCAAAACGTCTTATTCAGATCATTTGTTATTCAATAGCTGGCGGATACTGTTAGTTCACTGTTTCGTCAGAACCTTTAACGCGCAAGGCTAGGGCCGCTGCTAAGAAGTCATCAATATCACCATCCAACACCCCTTGTGTATTGGATGTCTCTACGTTCGTTCGAAGATCTTTTACCATTTGATAAGGCTGTAAAACATACGACCTGATTTGATGGCCCCATCCGATATCGCTTTTGGATGCGTGCTCGTCATAGGCGGCATCTTCCCGGCGTTGCAATTCCTGTTCATATAAACGTGCCTTTAACATGTTCATCGCCGTTGCCCGGTTTTTATGTTGAGAGCGATCGTTCTGACACTGCACAACAATTCCCGAGGGTTGGTGCGTAATTCGAACGGCACTATCTGTGGTGTTCACGTGTTGCCCCCCCGCACCGGACGCCCGGTACGTATCAATGCGAATATCTTTCTCTTCGACTTCAACATCAAAGTTATCATCGATAACTGGGAACACCCATGCTGAGGAAAAACTGGTATGGCGGCGGGCATTTGAATCATAGGGAGAAATACGCACCAAACGATGGACACCACTCTCGGTCTTTAGCCAACCATAAGCATTCTCACCCGATATTTTTAAGGTCGCCGACTTAATTCCAGCTTCTTCACCGGGGCTTTCTTCTAGCCACTCGACTTTACAGCCATGCTGATCTGCCCAACGCGCATACATACGCAACAACATCTCCGCCCAATCCTGAGCTTCTGTTCCGCCAGCACCCGCATGAATTTCCAGATAACAATCATTGCCATCGGCCTCACCAGACAACAATGTTTTAAGCTCTGCGCGTGCAGTCACATCGCGTAACGCCGTAATAACGGCTTCTGCTTCAGCTATAATTTCATCATCACCTTCTATTTCGCCGAGTTCGATCAACTCGGTACTCTCTGAAAGTGTCGAGGCAAAATCATCGATTTCTTTAATATTGTTTTCAAGCTGTGTACGTTCACGCATTATAGCTTGGGCTTTATCGGGATTTTCCCATAAGGCGGGATCTTCGACGAGGGAGTTTACTTCTTCAAGACGACGTAGAGCATTGTCGTAGTCAAAGATGCCTCCTCAGCAGTTCAATTGACTGCTGGATTTCTTTTGATTGGTTTTCTATTTCAGCGCGCATAACAGCCTCGCATATCCGCAAATTTGAGTAATGGAATTCTTAACAGGCTGTCTAACATACTGGTGCTCAGATACAAACCCTATAAGACAAAAGCATCTCAAGTCTCATAACCCCTTAGTATAACCCACCCGTGCCTGTAGAGGGAACCCCGCCTCCTGAACGTTGGGAATCACCACTAAATCCTGGGGTAAAACCTTCGCCCGCAAGCAAGTTTGATTCTCTTGTGGGAACCGTACCGGGCTTAAAGGCTTCAAGGATTATGTTTTTATCCCCTGCTCTTGCGGGTGCGCCCGTTGAGCCATTGATACGAACCAGTCGTATGTCGGGTGGAATACGAAACGGAATGCCGGGTACATCTTCCAAAGCTTGTTCCATGAAATCTTTAAAGATGGGGGCAGCAACCGATGATCCCGTTTCCCTGAACCCAAGCCCACGGGGTTTATCAAACCCCACATAAACCCCAACGGCAAGATCAGGGGAAAACCCGACAAACCATGTATCCACCTGATTATTGGTGGTCCCCGTTTTACCCGCAAGGGGTTTACCTAACGCGCGGATACGTCGCCCTGTGCCACGTTGAACGACGCCTTCTAACATGGATACAATTTGATAGGCACTACCTGCATCTGCGATGACATCCCGATCGTCTGGAATTTGAGGAACATCCTGTCCCGTCCAAAAAGACGCATTACAGCTCGGGCACTCACGCACGTCATGACGAAAAACAGTTAAACCATTTCGGTCTTGGATGCGGTCAATAAAGCTAGGATTAATCTTGTGACCACCGTTTACCAACATGGCATAACCCGTTGTAATATCCAACAAGCTGGTTTCACCAGCACCAAGGGCCATGGATAGCTGATCTGGTAAATTTTCGATAACACCCAATCGATTGGCATATTCCGCAATTTTATCCATGCCGACAGCTTGTGCCAATCGAACCGTCATAAGATTTCGTGACTTTTCAATACCCAACCGCATGGTACTGGGACCATAGAATTTTTTGGTATAGTTCGCGGGTCGCCATTTGGGTAAGCCGGGCCCTTGATCAATCACAAAAGGGGCGTCCAATATTAAGGTCGCCGGGGTATAACCCGATTCAAGAGCGGCCAAGTAGACAAACGGCTTGAAAGCAGAACCGGGCTGGCGTTTAGCCTGAGTTGCACGATTGAAAACGCTACGTTCATAAGAATACCCCCCCGACATTGCCAATACCCGACCCGTATGGGGATCAAGGGCAATCAAACCACCATCCACCTCTGGAAGCTGGCTCAGCTTAAAGGTATTTTGCGGATAAGGGTCTGCAGGGTTGCCGTCCTTATCGCGTTGATGGGTAACGGCGAGAACGGCAACGATATCACCAACTTTAAGAACATCTTCTGGTTTCGTAACTTTAGGACCCCGTTTTTCGTCCTTTGCCCAAGCCCGCGCCCATTTCATTTCAGCCAGTGGTATGGTACCACTCTGCCCATCTGAAAATAAGATCTCAACGTTCAGTTCGTCCATATTGGTGACGACACTGGCTCGCCGGTCCAACATGCCTTTTGGCAATTGAAATGATTTAATGGCAGAAAGAAAATCTGCGCCTTTTTGTACTTCACCGAGGGGGGCATGCCATCCATGGCGCAAATCATACCGCTCCAACCCAATGCGCAGAACCCTATCGGCGATTCTTTGCAATTTGGGGTCCAAGGAGGAACGCACAGATAACCCCCCTTCATATAACTTTGTCTCACCATAAAGAGACATAAGTTCGCGACGGACTTCTTCTGTAAAGTAATCAGCAGAAATAAACTCTGTCTCGCGCCGTTCACGGGCAATTAATGGTTCATTCATCGCATCAGATGCTTGCTGATCGGAGATAAACCCTTCATCGCGCATTCGTCCAATGGCCCAATTTCTTCGGGTCAGGGCCGCATCATGTTTGGTCCGAGGATTATAATTATTTGGTGCTTTGGGTAAGGCCGCCAAAAAAGCAGCCTCAGCAATCGACAACTCATTGAGGGATTTATCAAAATAGTTAAGTGCCGCCGCCGCTACACCATAAGACTGGAATCCCAGATAAATCTCATTAAGGTACAGCTCCAGAATACGCTCTTTGCTTAAAACCCGTTCAATTCGTAAGGCCAAAATGGCTTCTTTGACTTTACGCTCCCAAGAGACTTCATTGGTAAGTAAGAAGTTCTTGGCAATTTGTTGGGTGATCGTGGACGCGCCGACCAACCGACGATTGGCCCCAATATTTTTTATGTTAATGAGAATAGCCCGTGCCACACCGAGGAAATCAATACCGATATGATCAAAAAAATGCTGATCTTCAGCGGCTACAAATGCTTGAATAACTTTGGCTGGCATGGCCTTTACGGGCACAAACACTCTTTTTTCAATGGCGTATTCAGCCAACAACCGACCATCACCTGCATGAATTCGTGTCATAACAGGGGGATCATAATCCCCGAGCTGATGATAATCCGGCAGCGAGCGTCCAAAATAATAAAATCCGTACAGACCAGCCCCCGCCACACCAACTGCAACGAAAGCCAAAAGAACAGTGATGGTGAGGAAGAACCGAAACATTATGGGTACAATTTGCTTACTATTTTAAGGGGCACCAAACAGACAATCTGCATTTAGATTGTGTCAATATGCAGGCACGATTGGAAGTTCTAATTACTATTGGCTTGCTGCGTTTGAGCAAAGTAATAGTCGATAGCCCTGAGGATTGCCATAGAAACCTTTTTGCGGAATGCTTTAGAACGTAAGTTTTTCTCATCCGTAATATTGGACAAGAACCCCAATTCAACCAGTACAGAAGGAACATCAGGAGCTTTTAAAACGGCGAACCCAGCAAATCGATGAGCATTTGAAAGCACTTTGGTAACGGGTTTCATTTTACCAACGAGCATTTTTGCAAACTTAGCAGACTCATTCATCGATTCGTTTTGTGCCAGATCTATTAAGATATCAGTGATTTCCTGTGTTTCACCGCTCAGATCCATTCCCCCGATCAAATCAGCCTTGTTTTCCTTTTTTGCCAACAAAGCGGCTTCTTTATCTGAAGCTTGATTAGAAAGTGTATAGACCGACGCGCCGTGAACACTACGGTCTTTGATGGAATCCGCATGGATCGAAATAAAGAGATCCGCGCCGGCTTTGCGCGATATGGCGACCCTGTCACGAAGCCTGATAAAAACATCTCGATCCCTGGTTAAGACAACTTTGTAGCGTCCAGTGGCTTCTAGTGTATCTCGGATCGATCGTGCCGCCGCGATTGTTATGTGTTTTTCATAGGCGCCAGAACGACCAATGGTCCCCGGATCAGCACCACCATGTCCCGCATCGATAACAATTACTTTTTTCACAAATTGTTGTAAATTCGGTTTAATGGGAGCCACAACAAGCGCATTTTTCACATTATTTGTTACATTATTAGGTACATTATCTGGCACAGGAGCTTGTGGTATAGTAGCGACGGCCGAAGGTATGGCTATCGTCGGCTGTTCCACCATGGCAAATCCACCACCATTTGCCGTAACAGTAATCAAATTTTTAATCGAGGCTGTAAAATAAGCTTCTGATACGGCAATCATGTCTAGCACGAATCGATCTGGCGCACCGCCCGAGGCTGGTAAGAAAAAGGCAGACTTTATGGCTGATGGACCGGTTGTTTCAACAACGACGCGGGATTGGCCGGGTTGATAAAGTCCATAGCGCATGGTTTTAAAAATACCGACTTGTGAAGGCAAGGGCTGTTGCGGTAACCGCCAACCGACTTCTGGCATATCAAAAACGACCCGGAATGGATCTTTTAGCGTAAAAATACGGATAGGAACGGGATTGCTAAGATCAACAACAAACCTTGTTTTGTCGGAATGGTGCCCGACTCGGATATCTGTTACGACGGTATCCGCTGCAGAACTGGTCTGTGGAAGGGCTAAACAGACTGATAGAGCAACGATTCCCCCCATTATCAGTACTTTTAGTTTTGAGAGTAATCCTGCTTTCACAATGCCATAACCTATCAAAAACCGTTCAAAAATCGTTCAAAATTGCTTTAATCTATCCTAAACGATCATAAACAGTGGGAATATCAGAAACTCAACTGTTTAACAATATTAACAAGCGCTCCTAGGGGTATACCCTATACCCCACATCACTAGGGATGCTTTACAACTATTAGAAAATGCACCCTAGACGCTTAATAAAATGACAAAATTTCATGTTATTTTTAAATATAATTCAATCTATTTAAATAACGGCATTGTAGAACCCTATCAGTAAGGTTATATTAGGTAGCTAGCGTTGTGATATACTTGCCCATAAATGCTTAAATAAGCTGGACTAGGTCCATAAAGCTGAACAAGCGAATGGCATATTAAAAACTCATACGCTCTCATACAAATTTCGATGATCGTGTCTCATTGACAGGATTGTCACTACCTGTGTCTCGAACAACAACCTTTTTGGATGGTAACAAAAATTCCAAAAGGTCAAAAAGAGACAAATAGAAGGTTTTTTACGCATGCCGGTTGAACTACTGCGCGAACAGATAACTGCTCCATCAGCGATTAAGTTGATGGAAACCAAAGCAGCTGCGCGCACCTCTGGCATCTCATTTATATCATCCCCAGACAACAAATTGTTATCTATAGGGGGCTTGTGCCCAATTTATAGAACAAAACCGTCCGGGGATAACCGGAGTTCTAATTTTTATGCCAACAAAGAAAATGTTAATCGACACAACACACGCGGAAGAAACGCGCGTTGTGATCGTCTCAGGAAACAAACTTGAAGATTTTGATGTAGAGGTTGAATCTAAACGTCAGTTAAAAAGCAATATCTATCTAGCCAAAGTAACGCGGGTTGAACCGTCGCTACAGGCTGCTTTCGTCGATTTTGGCGGAAACAGGCATGGCTTCCTAGCTTTTAACGAAATTCATCCAGACTATTACCAAATTCCTGTCGCTGACCGTGAAGCGCTAAACGCGGAAGACCGTCAATCTGTCAGTGATGACGATGATACGGAAACCACAGAAACTGAGGGTGAAGAGTCCGCTATCGATGATATCGGTGGTGATGATTCTGATGAAGTAGAGATTCGTCGCCCGAAAGCCCCACGACGAAACTATAAAATCCAAGAAGTCATCAAACGCAACCAAATCTTGCTTATTCAAGTGGTCAAAGAAGAACGCGGCAATAAAGGGGCAGCCCTTACGACGTATATCTCCTTGCCGGGTCGATACTGTGTTTTGATGCCAAATACGGCACGTGGTGGCGGCATTTCCCGTAAAATTGCTAATGTTGCGGACCGTCGTCATCTAAAGACGATTCTCGCGGATCTAGAAATCCCTGATGGTGTCGCCGTTATCGTGCGCACAGCAGGTTCCAAACGTACCAAAGCCGAAATCAAACGAGATTACGACTATTTAATGCGGTTATGGAATCAAGTCCGAGAAACCACCCTTGAATCCATTGCCCCGGCACTGGTTTACGAAGAAGGCAATCTTATCAAACGCGCCATTCGTGACCTTTACACCAAAGATATTGAAGAAGTCATCATCGAAGGTAATGAGGGTTATCGTACAGCCAAAGATTTCATGAAGCTGTTGATCCCCAGTCATGCCAAGCGGGTACAACCCTATAAAGAAACCTCGATCCCTTTGTTCCATCGTTACCAGATCGAAGGTCAGCTAGATGCCATGCATGACCCGGTCGTCTCCTTACGGTCCGGTGGTTACATTGTTATCAATCAAACCGAGGCGTTGGTTGCTGTTGATGTGAACTCTGGTAAATCGACCAAAGAACGCAACATCGAAGAAACAGCAGTTCAAACCAACCTTGAAGCGGCTGATGAAATTGCGCGTCAATTACGTCTACGTGATATGGCCGGTTTGGTGGTGGTCGATTTCATCGACATGGAAGTCAACCGCAACCAACACAGAGTTGAACGCCAAATCAAGGACGCAATGCGCATTGATCGTGCCCGTATCCAGATGGGCCGTATCTCGCACTTTGGTTTGCTTGAGATGTCTCGTCAACGACTGCGTCCTAGTTTAGCAGAATCCAGCACAGAACCTTGTCCACATTGTCAGGGCACGGGGGCTAAGCGCTCTACGGAATCAGCGGCTCTTACAGTTATCCGGGCTATCGAAGAAGAAGGGATGCATGCCAGAGCTTCTGCCATCACGGTTCATGTTTGTACGGCTGTGGCGCTCTATATCCTCAATCAGAAACGTAAAGCCCTTGAAATGATCGAAGCGCGTTACGAATTCGAGGTTCTTTTTGCAAATGATGATTCTTTAATTGCGCCAAATCATCGTATCGAACGGACAGTTTTAAAACACGGTGCACAGCCTCTGACCGAAAATCGCTTTGTATCTGATGAAACGAATGATGGTGAAGAACAGCCGCGTAAAAAACGCCGTCGCCGTTCCAGAAAACGCAATCGTGATAATCAGGATAATACAGAAAACACAGAAAATTCCGATACGAGCGTTGCACCCGAAAGCGATGATAATCAAGAACAAAAAGAAACTGTAAGCTCACCAGAACGCACCGAAGATGCCGATGGGGAAGAAGGCGCACAGAAAAAACGCCGTCGGGGTCGTCGGGGTGGTCGTCGTCGTGGAAAACGTCCTGAAAATAGTGAGACAACAGAAACCAATGCAACGACAGAGGGCGAGGCAACATCTGTAGCTACTGAAGTATCAGACGAGAATATTACGCAAACCGCTGTTAATGATGACAGTGCTGATGCGCTCAAGTCTGAAGATACAACAGATACTAAACCTTCTGAAAAGAAAGTACGTTCCCCGCGTCGCCGTACTCGAACACGAGCGCCAAAGGAGAACAAAGAAAATAATAATTCAGAGGCAACAACAGATACAAAACCAGCGCCCATCACTGAAAGCACGCCGGTTCCTGTTGAAGCAACACCGTCTCCAACACCGGCACCTACACCCGTAGCTGCAGAGACTAAAAAAGCCGCTGAAATTGATCCAGCCGCGGCTAAAACAACAGTTGTTGTTGTTGGTAATGACGCACCAGAAAAAGAAGCTGAACCTAAGCCAACCAAACGTGGTTGGTGGCGTCGATCTTCATGATCGCAAATAATTAGGTCTTCATGATCGCACATAAATAGATCTTCTTGATCACAAATGAAAAGATCGTGCAGATTGATACTAATTTAATTAGATTAAAAAAAACGGCGGGATTTTATCCCGTCGTTTTTTTTATTTAAGCGAAAAGAAAGCATCGTTCGTCGTCATTCAAATAAACATCGCATTCTTATCAATGGACATTTCCTGACCTCATAACAGCAAGAAGATGTGATAAAGTTTATAGATCAAAAAAGCATCTAACCTGAGTTAAAATTGCTCACATAGTAATCAAAGGATTACACGCTTCGCCATTCAATCAATCTTTTGACGGCGACGCTCATGTCTTCTGTGCTGCCGGAGAAAGAGAACCGAACGAACAGGTGCCCTCGGATAGGATCGAAGTCAATGCCGGGGGTGGCGGCAACCCCCGTCTCATGCAGCATTTGTTTGCAAAATGCATCACTGTCATTACTGAATTTACGAATATCTGCGTAGATATAGAAACCACCCTCGGCAGAAGCTAAATTATCGAACCCTGCTTTCGGTAGCTCGCGTAATAACAACGCGCGGTTCTCAGTGTAGCGCACTACATTATCATCCAGTGCATTATAATCATCGAAGGCTGCAACGGCGGCCAATTGAGATAACGTCGGGGGGGATATAAATAAATTTTGCGCTAAACATTCGATCGTCCGAACGAGATTTTCTGGTATCACCATCCACCCCAATCGCCAACCCGTCATAGAAAAATATTTTGAGAAGCTATTGATAATAATTGCATCATTTGTATATGAAAGCGCACTTGTTGCTTTTTGGTCATAGGTTATGCCGTGATAAATCTCGTCTGAGATCAATCTGATTTCTTGTGCATGACAATAATCCGTAAGATTTTTCAAACTTGCAGCATCTAACATGGTTCCCGCCGGATTTGACGGGCTGGCTATAATCAAACCATCAATCTTACCATCCAGAGCTTTGAGATCATCGACAGTTGGCTGATAGTTGCTCTCAGGTTCCGCTAATATATCAACAACCTCTACCCCCAACGCTTGTAAAATATTTCGGTAGGCTGGATAGCCGGGGCTTGCCAGTGCTACACGATCACCACTTTCAAAGGTTGATAAAAAGGCCAAAATAAACCCACAAGACGAACCACTGGTCACCACAATATTATCCGCGTCAACGGATAAACCATAATATTCCATATAATGTTTCGATATATTATGGCGTAGGCTTTGCAGACCTAAGGCAGTGGTATAACCAATTGCATCCGTCCGTAAAGCATCCTCAGCGGCCTTAATTACCCCTTCGGGTGCCCCCGTAGAGGGTTGTCCGATTTCCATATGCAAAACATTCTCGCCCATGGCTTCACGTTTGGCAGCCGCTCGCAAAACGTCCATGACAATAAATGGTGGAACAGTGCCACGCTTGGCTATTTTGAGAGCCATTTTAAATCCAGCATTATTGATTATTCAGACATAGCTGCAAGACCATTGCCACGCGGATCGGCAACAACTTCACAGCTTTCAGGATGTTCTGGCAGGTTAGCGCGACAATAGATCGCATTCACCAACCCTATGGACGGTGTAGAGGCAACATTGTGCCCTCGATTTTTGAGGCCATCAACAACCCATTGTTCCATGCCGTCTTCATAAAAGGTGGTGTCGGGATACCCACCATGATGAACACGTTTAGCGGTCATTGCGGAATACAAACTCTCATTGCCCAAAATTGCCCGCGCGGCAACATTAATGAGTGCCGTTGGTGCTGCGGCTCCACCTGTTGCCGCCCCAGCCCAGAAAAATTTATTTGAGTTTTTGTTATCAATAATCATAGGGCCTGATGAAATGGGACCGCGACCATTGGCATTTGGTATGGTCGCTAAAACGATACCGGTTCCAGCGGCTATGCGCCCCGTACCAAACAAATTATTCATGGTGAAATTACAGGCAACAGCCCCCCCTTGATTATCGACCGCCACAAGGCTGGTACCGGAGGCATTCTCGTCCCGTTTAACAGGAAGAATCGAAAGGCCGGATGATGGTATATGTTTATCAATAGAGAACAGGTTTAAATCACGGTCCAGTCGAGTCATATTGGCAAGCTCAATCGCCGACCAACGGGTTTCACCATAATCCAACATCCAACGAGCACGGTCCGCAAAACCAATTTGTGAAAGCTCGGCAAGTGTATGGGTGATTTCTAACGCGCCTTCAGCTTCCAAATACAAGTCTTTATCTACCAAACCGTATAGCATTGAGGCTTCGACAACACCTGCAGCTGCTGGGGGTAAGGGAAAATGTATGTGATGGTCACCATAGGGCAGTTTAAGGGTATCTTCCCAATAAGGACGGTAACCGCGAAGGTCTGCCAACGACAAAGCCCCCCCTGCCCTTTCTACAGCGTCAACCAGATGCGCTGCTGTTTGACCATTATAGAAATCCGCAGGGCCATTGGACGACATCTGAGATAATATTGTCGATAAATCAACCTGCTTTAAAACGCCGCCTTCATCAACCAGTGCGCCAGTTTGTTCATTAAAGAACACCTTCGAGAAAGCTGGATCAACGGCCAGAGCATCTTTAGCCACTAATAAATCTTTCGATAAAGCACGTGATACAGGCGTGCCAAATCGTGCCAGTGTTGCAGCGGGAGCAACCAAACTTTGCCACCGCAAATTGCCATATTTTGCATGAAGCGCGTATATACCACGAGGGTTGCCAGGGATTGCGCTGGGGCGTGAAGCTGTACCGGGGATCGTTTGGGGTAAACGCGCTAAAAAATTGAGGGACTTAGCATCACCGCTCGCCGCATCACGTACCACACAAACACCACCGCCCCCTAGACTTGCCGCTGATGGCAGAGTAACTGATAAAGTAAAATACATGCCCACGATCGCGTCCGTTGCCGTACCACCCGCAGATAGGATTTCGCGGCCAACCAACGCGGCGCGTGGCTCATCTGATACAACACCGCCAAGAAAGCCTTCAACAGCACCAACAACACCAATTTCAGGGGGGTCATCAAACATAGAACATGATATTAAGGACAGTGACATGGCAATGGTTAAAACAGATGTCAGGGCGAATTGACGTATTTGCTTATTGCCTTTACCTTTGGTCCATAACCGAAAGGCGTTTGTTATTTTGCTTAAATTCATTCTGATACCATTAATACCTATGATTGCCTGTATTCTTCTTTTGATCGAGCCCGTTTCGGCCGAATCTGGAAACAGGATAACATTTGTTAGAGATGCTGAAACAGAAAATAGTATTATTAGCTACGCGAGACCACTTTTTATTGCAGCTGGCCTCAATCCAGATTCTGTTAAAATATATCTTATTCTTAACCCCCAGCTTAATGCATTCGTATCAGGGGGGCAAAACATCTATATACACACAGGACTTTTAAGCTCTGCTGAGAATGTCGGACAGATAATAGGCGTATTGGCCCATGAAACAGGTCATATCGCTGGGGGGCATCTGGTTCGTGCCGCAATCGCAATCGATGAAGCCAAAAACATTGATATGATATCCAAAGTATTGGGCATTGGGGTAAGTATTTTTTCCAAAGACCCAAATGTTGCCGTAGCGGCAATTGCCGGTGCGCCGGATATTGGGACCCGGACATTCCTGAAGTTTAACCGAACACAAGAATCATCCGCCGATCATGCTGCCTTAAAAATGATGGAAGATACCGGGCAATCAGCCCAAGGTATGTACGAGTTCATGGAGAAAATTGAGAATCAAGAGCTCATGAGTGTCGCGCGACAGGATCCTTATCTAAGAACCCACCCCATGAGTCGCGAACGTCTTGAGGCAATCGCTGATCACCTACGCGGTTCAGCATACACCGAAACCCCGTACCCAGAAGAGTTACAAAGACAACATGACCGTATTAGGGCAAAGATTATTGCCTTCACCTATCCATTGGCACTGGTTCTACGACAATACCCCCTAGCGGATAAATCAGTAGCAGCAAGATATGCTCGTGCATTCGCCTACTACCGTTTGCCCGATCTTAAAACTGCACTGGAAATAATTAATAGCCTTTTAGATGACTATCCAGAGGACCCCTATTTTCATGAATTAAAAGCGCAAATGTTATTTGAAAACGGATATGTCTTTAAAGCTATTAAGAGCTACACCACGGCCGTAAAGTTTGCCCCGCCATCAGATGTGTTATTTATGGAACTAGCGCAAGCGCAGCTTTCCAGTGACGATGATGCGTTCTTGGCACAAGCTGAGGCAAATTTCTTACGCAGCCTTTCAATAAGAAGAGACCAAGCCTTCACATGGCGCCAATTGGCAATTGCTTATGGCAGACAAAACAAAATGGGATTATATCATTTGGCTCTCGGAGAAGAAGCGCTTTTAAAAAGAATAGTTACAGAAGCTTTAGACCACGCAAAAAAGGCTGAAGGTTTTTTTCCTTCAGGATCAAAAGAATGGCTTCAGGCACAAGATATTTCGACCGCCGCGCGGAACATTAAATGACCGTTCGAAAAATTGTTTTTAATTGCTTCATTAGCGTTGTTATTGTTATGACGCTATCGGCATGCTCCCAGAAAGTTGTCGTTTCAGCTATTGGTCCGGATGGCAATTTAACGGTACTCGATCCATCCACAAATGCTGGTAATAAATTCGCTAAATCCATAGCTAATGGTGAGTGGATCATTGGTGGCAGCCCCGCCCCGGCGGCATTGGTAATCACACAATACCAATCCACGCCCGCGCTTAAGTTTTCTTCGCTTGGTGGAAAATTTTCAATTGTACGCCCCATAGAGGCAAATCTTGTTGCGACACCTTTTCTTGATTGGTCATGGAACATAGCACAACACGAGCCCCCTTATCATGGCGTCTCTATGATGATTGGCATTCGTGCGCCCGAAGGATCGATACATTCAACATCCCCGTCACTGGCACCCCGTATCAGCGGAACCGCCGAAGCCAATAGAATCATTTCAATAAGATGGTCACAATCCACTTTAGAACGCGGGAACCTTAGCCGCCATCCATCTTCACCTGATAACAGTGTTATTTATACAGCACGTGGTGGTACGGAAAACGTCAATATGTGGTGGAGAGAAAGCATCGACCTATCCGATATTTACGGTAAGGTTTGGCCAGATGAAGAGCAGATAAATGCGAGAATCGTTTTCATAGCTTTAATCAATAATAACACAGAGCCCAATTCACCGGCGTACTTTTCAACAATTAAGCTATTTCGATAAATCTAAATCATCACATTCAATTGAGTTGACTTACCGTGATGAAAATCATAACCCTGCAAGGGACAATAGTTGCGCACGATATTTATAGTATTTGCCGCTTCATAATAATTTAAACAGGAATTCTTTTATGCGTATTTGGTCTTTAAATTTTTTGACAAAAAATAAATTTTCAATGCTAGCCGTTTTATCAATTTTAATCGTTGGCATGACGCTGTTTTCTCCTTTAACCGCTGAAGCCAAAGAACCGCTATCAAATGAACAGCGCGAAGAGATTGAAGGTGTCATTTATGATTATTTGATGGCCAACCCTGAGGTTTTGATCAAAGCAATTGATACAATGCGTGAGAACAAACAAGCTGTTGAGCAAAACCAAATAAAAGAAAATTTACGACTAGCAAACACCGCCCTATATAAGGATCCCACATCCCCGATTCATGGTAACAAGGATGCCAGTGTTACCATAGTAGAGTTCTTCGATTATCGTTGTGGTTATTGCAAACGAGTCTTTCCAGCCCTTCAAGAGCTTCTGGATACAGATGATGACATAAACGTCGTCTTCAAAGAATTTCCAATTTTGGGAGAGGACTCTGTTTTTGCTTCACGCGCAGCCCAGGCGACATGGTTCAATTGGCCGGAAAAATATCTTAAATTTCATTCTGAATTGATTTCAGCCAGAGGTGCATTGTCCGCAACCAAAGTATTAGAACTTGCGGCTACTGTAGGCATCGATACAAACGTGCTTAAAGAAGCAATGGATGGTGAAGATGTTAGCGAAGCCATTGCACGCAATATGGAACTTGCTGAGTTTTTGAAAATCAATGGCACACCCGCCTTTATCATCGGAAACGAATTGATTCCCGGCGCCATAGACATTGACACCATGAAGAGCCTGATTAATGAAGCAAGAAATAATAGTTAAGATTAACGCACGGGCAAGATGACGAAAACAAACCCAGCTTCCCGCAAAACCAGAAGTAAAACACTATTCCGCCCCGCTTCTTTTGCCTGATTATACAAACTGGGCAATTGATCGGGGTTCCAAATTTTATGCTGATTAAACTGGGTTATCACGTCACCCCGTTTTAGGGTTTCTGAAATTCCTTTTGAGGGATCAACAATACTGATCAGAACCCCTCCCACATCCCAGCGCACATCAAATTGCGATCTTACTTTATCCGTCAAACCAATAACGGAAATTCCCAATTCATTTATCTGGGATGACTTATTATTCCTCAACCTCGTCGCATCATCCCAATCACCAATTATCATGGAAACATCTACTTCTTCCCCCGAGCGAAGTAAGGTAATTTCAAGAACATGCCCCGGTGTTTGGGCGCTTATAATTTCAATGAGTTGTTTGAGAGATGTTAGGGACTTTCCGCTAATCTTTAATAGAACGTCCCCTTGTTCTATGCCGGCGGTAGAAGCGGGTGTATCATCACCAACATTACGAATAATAACGCCTGTTCTATTATCCAGCCCTAACGCGCTCATAGCTTGCGGGGTTAGCTCCTGTGGTTGCATGCCAACATACGCAGAGCCCGCCATGGACATAGAAGGTAATATTACGCAAAACCCAAAAACAATAATTGTTCCCAAACGTGTTATAGTACTGAACTTCAAATGACTTTCCTTCAGGTGAAATGTCGACAATATAATGTGAAAAAAATAATACGAAAAGAAATATAAACCACTACTTATTATGTAGAATATAATTTTGTCTTATTATGGGCAATTTGGCTGATCCAGTTCTTCAATTTTTTGAATTGTAGCTAATGTTGAGAATGAGCCAAAATTCATTTTCATATTTGTTGTAACGCCATTTTCTAATTGCATGACATGTATTTCAAAACTCGGTATGCCCGCTCCAGATGCAATGGGATAAAATGCCAGTGATAAGGGCCATCCCACTTGATCCATAAGCGCTCCTAAATTTGTCACATCTTTCGTATCTGCTTCTATTTTGTCACCAATAAATGCTGTTACGAGTTCAGGGTGAATTTCATCACTGCCAGAGAAAACAACCGTAGAAGCATACCTTTTATCAGATTTCGCCTTATCTAATACCCATCGAGTATGTGCAACGGGAAACAGAGTGCCTTTTGGTAAGGCTACGTCTTGATTTGATGGTTTGCTATAATGAGCAATTCCTCCGCTGCCCTTGGCATCCAAGGTTGCTGTTCCTCTAATTTCATTCTTGTCACCATTGATTAGGGATTTAGACGCGAAGTGATATTCAAGGCCATCGCGTGATTCCCAGCTGGAAAATTGCACCGACTGATGAATTTCTGGTCCTTCTGAAGGCGTGATCACAGAATTTATATCTTGAGAGAATACCCAGCCCTCGCATTCCAAAACAATTGAAATACCCATTACCCCATTCACATCAACAATGGCGCCGGACACGGGGTCTTCTGCCATAGAAACCGTGTATAAGGCTCTGTGTGGGATAAGGTTTGACGCAGCATGCGCGGCCCCCGCAACAAGCATCATTATCATCGAAAGACAAAGGGTGAAAATATGATTAGTTAAATTCATAATTAATACGATAAACCTCGAGATTAAGAATTTCGATATTTCCTTTCTATCATTCTTCATAAACATTATCCTACAAATAAATTGCAGGGTTAATAATATAATCTAATTTAGTTTAAAAAAGTGGAAAGAGCGGTAAGCCTTAAGGTGAATTTACTTCAGTTCATTAGCTTTATTATAACTAATCTGATTGCGTGTCCTCATTTCATCATCTCTCAAGTCTACAAAAGACAAAATATTAGTTACATTCGTGCCATCATTTGAAAATGGTATTCTTAAAGTCACCTCGCTAATTTCAACAGCATCTTTTGACCCGTTGCTTTCTTGGATTGCATGAAAAAATAAAGCAGGTTTGCGTTCTTTGGCAACGGAAGTGTATTGATCAAAAATTGATTCACCTATGATAGAAGGGTTAATATCCAGCGGTGATTTACCCGTCAGATCAATATCATAGGACCGAACATGCGCCGTTCCAAAAAACCTATACTTCATGGAATAAGGTGTATGCCTTATATCAACAACGATAAAATATGGAATGATAGTCGTTGAGATTTTTTCCCATTGGAAATCTTTCCATTTTGGAGCAAATAGGTTTTCTTTGATCTCGTGCCAGTATTCCAAGCATGATTTTATATCATCACTTTCCCATAGATAAGGGTCATACTGGACATATCGTATTCTTTGCATAGATTTAATTCTTATCAAAAATACATATATTACTATAGTGGTCTTATCTGATATGATATCGACTTAAATAATTTCAATATATTTATAGGGTTGTTTGAAATTAAGATTCCTGCATTTCCTTGAGCTTCCTATAGAGCGTGGAAGCGCCAATTTCCAACATTGCTGCAGCCTGAGCAACATTACCATTACAAATTTTTATAGAGTTATTGATGTGATTTTTCTCAATCAACCACAAAGGTTCAATATCCCTTGCTGATTTCATAACGTTACTTTGTGTTGGAGTGACCGCTTCGGGCACATTTTTTACGCTTAAACTTGGTTCCGATTGAGAAACCGGACCGTTAATTTCCTTTAATGGATCGAGCAACATGTTTTTGGTAATTAGCTCACTGTCATTCAGAACCACAACATGACGTATTGAATTTTGTAGCTCACGAACATTTCCAGGCCACTTATAGTTCATCAATATTTCATGGGCGTTTTCATCAAACCCCGTAAAGGATTTCCCTTCTTCTTGGGTGTATTGCTGAAGAAACATATCGGCAATATCCTTAATATCGTCGCCTCTATCGCGTAATGGCGGTAGATGGATTGGGATAACGTGTAACCTAAAATAAAGATCTTCGCGAAACCGCCCTTTTTCAACTTCGACCCAAGCATCTCTATTCGTGGCACAAATGAACCGAACATCGACTTTTTCCGTTATTGAACTACCTACTTTCTGGAAAGAACCCGTTTGCACAAACCGAAGCAATTTAGCCTGCAGGGCCTGATCCATTTCACATATTTCATCGAGGAACAATGTGCCACCATTAGCGAGAGAGGCTGCTCCAGAACGATCGGACACGGCTCCGGTAAAGGCACCTTTAACATGTCCGAAAATTTCACTTTCCATCAAATCTTTTGGTATAGAAGCACAATTGAGCGCAACAAGTTTATTTTTAGCGCGAGGCGAGCGGGCGTGAATCGCTTCGGCACAGACCTCTTTTCCCGTGCCGGATTCTCCATGGATAAACACCGATGCTTTGCTCGGTGCCGCGGCATCTATAATTTTATAGACCGATTGCATAATTAATGAAGAACCGACAAATCCTTCGTACTCATGACGGTCATAGACGTCTTGATAGGTTTTTAAAGCTCGGTTGAGTTCATTTTTTTCCAGTGTATTTTTGACAGTATACACAAACCGTTCGGGATCAAATGGCTTTAACAGAAAATCTGATGCACCATTACGCATGGCCTCTACGGCCGTTTTAATGGAGCCATGCGCCGTAATTACAATAACGGAAAGCGACAAATTATTGCTGTTGATATACTCCAAAATATCAAGCCCACTCATATCGGGTAAGTTGATATCAAGTATCAGTGTATCAACATTACCGGCATTGATTATTTCGAGCGCTGCTTTACCAGTATCTACATGTGTCAATGTGTATGGTTCATCATGCAGATAAGCCATATAAAGTTGCGCTTGCTGCACATCATCTTCTACAAGCAGTATTTGCGGCAAACCACTATTGAGCATTTAGTTAGACCTGAAGCCATGAATTATTATTAATTGTTTACCATACTAACAATAATGATGAAGAATAGTATATAGGCAAAAAGCAATAACACGTTGATTTAAGGTTTAAGAGTGAAAAAACCTTAGCCCAATAATATGGATCAAGAAGGATAAAATACCGGCAATGACCATGACGATGATTAAAGGTCCTGCGGTATCGGCTAATAGATTGCCAACCAGTGTAGTAGCCATAGCGCCAAAGGCCATCTGGGTGAACCCGCTAATACCAGATGCCGCCCCGGCTTGATCCGGATCAACACTAATCGCCCCCGCGATACCATTGGGAATAGACATCCCATTTCCAAGGGCAACCACGCCCATGCATACAAACAAAGATAAAACGCTCAACATACCATTCAAGTAGATCAAACCAAGTAACAAGCCACCTATTAATGATAGTCCAGCCCCAAGCGTAATCATTCTGTCCGTCCCAAAGCGGGTGGAAACTCGTGCAGCAGTAAAGTTCCCTGCCATATAACAAAATGAAACGATAATAAAATATAGGCCGTATACAGAGGGTGGATGCCCCATCAATTTAACGACAATATAAGGTGCACCGCCCAAAAACCCATAGAAGACTACTGATGTAAAACTAAGTTGAAATGTATAACAATAAAAAGCAGGTATCTTAAAAAGACTGGTGGATCTAATGCCTGTATTGGCAATAGCCAAACGACGTTTCACACCATGGGTTTCTGCTAAGAGAAAGAAACATCCAATTAATACAACAGAGGCAAAGGCAAAGACGAAAACAAAGCTGTAACGCCAGCCATAATATTCATCAATTAACCCACCAATTGTTGGGGACAACATAGGGGCCACCACCATCGACATAGTGATATACGCTAACATGCTGGCCGATTTATCACGATCATACATATCACGAACGATAGCCCGCCCCAGCACCACCCCCGCACACCCACCAATAGCTTGTAACACTCTACCAATAATTAATATGGTTATGGATGGAGCAACGATACAAATGACCGTTCCAACAAGAAATATACAAACCCCGGTTATCATTAATGGGCGACGCCCATATCGGTCTGACAAAGGGCCATACGCCAATTGCGCAACGGCCAATCCAACCAGGTATAAAGATAATGTGAGCTGCACCATAGCGTAACTGGTGCTAAGGTCGACTTCCAAACGAGGCATAGAAGGTAAAAAAATGTTGATCGCCATGGGACCTACGGCTGTTGCCAAAACCAAAATCAGTAGGGGTGGTTTATCTGGCATGATCGACATTATAGATTAAAACCTGAATGTAATTAAAATGTATTTGGGCGAGTAAACAACGCAACAACTTCCACATGAGACGACCATTTAAATTGATCAACCGGAACCACTTTCTCCAGTACGAACCCACCGTCGGTAAGAATATCGGCATCTCTGGCAAAGCTTGCTGGATCACATGATACGGCAACGATACGTTCTGCTTTAGAGAATGCCAGTTCATGAGCTTGGGCTTGGGCACCGACCCTAGGTGGATTGAAAACAACCACATCAAATGGTGCTAGTTCTACATCAGCCAATGGGTTTTTAAACAAATTGCGGGTTTCAGTTCTGACAGGCTTCAAACCTTTTGAGTGACGAGAAGCTGCATCAAGGGCAAGCACGGATGGTTCGAAACTATCGGCAGCATAAACAGGGACTCTTTGCGCGAGGCGTAAGGCAAAGGAGCCAACACCACAAAATAAATCAGCAACATGCTTCGCGTCCTCCCCCACAAACTCGTTTACGAGTTTGGACAAAACTTCCTCTCCCATGCTTGTTGCTTGTAGAAAACTTCCCGGTGGTGGGGTTACTTTTGCTAATCCCATATTGAGGTAAGGCCGCCTTCGCTCAACAATCGTATCGCCCTCTATAGAAACACGCGCCATATTGTGGGCTTCTGCAATATCAGATATATCAGCGAGCATTTCATACCCATCAGCTTTTGCACCGGTTATATCACAATCCAGCCCTTCTTCGGTTTCAGTGAACCGCATGTCCATATCTTTACCGGTATCTTTAAATGCCCCCGCCAAAGTACGCGCTAAATCGGCAGCACTTTGTAAATCTTGGACGACGATGGGGCAGTGATCTAAGTCGATAATTTGATGTGATCCCGCAATCATGAACCCCGCTTTCCAGCCTCCTTTGCTAGAACGGACATGCAGGCTCAACCGCCGACGTCCTGCCCCATGGGCTTCGATTAAATCATCAACACGAACATCAATCTCTCTGTTCTTAAGGGCTGTGACAACGATGTTTCGCTTCCACTTATTATATGCTTGGTCGTCTAAGTGCTGAATGACACATCCACCGCATTTCGTAAAATGGGGGCAAAAAGCGTTTATGCGGTGCTCAGATGACGTTTCAATGTCGAGTAAAGTTGTAACGTTCCCTTGCAAGGCAATTTTGACCGTTTCACCGGGCAGAGCAAAAGGAACAAAACATCGAGCATTCTCAGATCGCTGATCACTTTGTTCAACATCAGAAGGTACAATTGAACCAATACCGTCCGCATGACGACCCAGTTCCGTTATTTGCGCGGTAAGTTTCTGCACAGGGAGTGCTTTTTTAGCTTTTCCTGCACTGTGATTGGAGCGGTGGTTTGAACGGCTTTTACGGCTTTTCACAATATCACGTCATCTAATTTGTTGAATATGCCCCCACTAACTACATAAGCCCGAATAAATCAATCACCTTAAAAGTTTGAGCGCAACAACCGGATAGAACGACATTATTGAATAAGTCATTTTATTGGTAGATCAATAAATTAGGAGATAATTAAGTGGCTACTATTAAATTTGTGTCTATTCCAAGCGATTACGTAAATGCAATTAAGAATGGGGCCTTGGACGCCCACGGCATGGAACCAGAGGTGCATGTTTCAGATGGTTCTGGCCTGCCCTGTCGTCACTGCCAAAAGGATATTGAAGAAAATAGCGAGTATCTGGTTTTGGCATATAAACCCTTTGATGCCGATCAACCCTACGCCGAAGTAGGGCCAATTTTTTTACACGCCACTTCGTGTTTGCGATATGAAGAAAGTGATAATACCCCAGCTATGTTTACGAAACGGCAAAGTTATTTATTAAAAGGCTACAATCACAATCATAAAATCGTTTATGGCACGGGTAAGATTATTAGCCCCAATGAGATTGCATCGTATGCAAAAGTGGTATTTAAAGACCCTAACGTAGCCTACGCGCATTTACGTTCCGCATTAAATAACTGCTACACTTGTCGTATTGAGCGGGCATTATGAAACAATATTAATATACATTCATAACCTTGCGCCAAGTTTCCAAACGGTCATCTTCATTTTTAATTTTCTTGATCGATTTTTTATGAAAACTGATATTTAATGCCAACGTTATCAAACCAATGAGCGTAATAAATAAGGCGAGAAAAGCAACATAGGGATCGCCATAGGGAAGGGGGCTGAAGATACTGGCCCAACCAAGCCATAATTTTTGGACGAAAATAATAAATGGTGCATACATATTTTTATTCCTTTCGGTGACCCCGCTACCATGGCATGGATCTCATAAATATTGAGATTTGCTTTAGGTGGGAAGCTTCGCGTCCTCATCGTTTCCAATGGGTTGCCACTTCGGTTGAATTGGTTTGTTCTTAAAACTAAAATATCTATCTGATGTCTATTGTGAAGTTACGCCCTCTCCTTCTATCATGCAGTGATAACTATCACATAATCTCAAGAAAGATTTACAGGATAAAATGGCAAACATTGAAGAACAGCAATACACCATTCGCTCAATCAAACAGCTTGAAGGATTGTATGAACAACCTGTCCCGACATCCTTAACAAAAGAGATAGACTATATTTCCGATCATTATCAAAGCTTCATAGAAAAAGCCCCATTTGTTGTTATCGCCTCTATTGGGCCAGATGGTATGGATTGTTCTCCACGCGGGGACCCTCCAGGATTTGCACGGGTGATTGATCGTCATACGGTATTATTACCGGACCGGCGGGGAAATAACCGTCTTGATACCCTGCGCAATATTGTGCAAGACCCACGGGTATCGTTGATATTTTTAATCCCGGGTGTAGGGGAAACCATTCGAATAAACGGTACAGCGGAGATAACGACCGATCCCAATTTATGCGCATCTTTTGAAATGCAGGAGAAATTACCAAAAAGCATTATTAAGATTTCCGTTGAACGCATCTATTTCCAATGTCAAAAAGCGCTCGCTCGATCTAAACTATGGCACATAGACAGCCAAATTGATCGCTTGGAACTGCCCACTGCCGGGCAAATAAACAAAGCATTATCGACAGAGGGTTTTGATGCGGAAGCCTACGACAATCAATACCCAGAACGGATGAAACGAACCATTTATTAAATTATGACCTGTCAATAAAACCTAACAATCAAAGATACTGTTGAAAGCCTAAATAATGACAAAACATAAAATTATTATTGATACGGACCCTGGTATTGATGATGCTATGGCCATTCATTTCGCCTTTAGTCATCCCAAGATAGACGTTATAGGCCTGACAACCATATTCGGTAATGTTCACACAACCATGGCGACGCGCAATGCTCTGGCTCTGGCTGAGATGGCGGCTTATGATACTCTGGTCGCCCATGGTGCAGACCGCCCCCTCGTACAACCGCAAAACCCTCCCTCGGATTTTGTTCATGGCGCAGAAGGATTTGGTGACGTTTTATTACCACCCCCTAGCGGAAGTCCCGATCCTAGATCAGCAGCCCAATTCATTTGCGACACCATTAACGACAACCCCGGTGAAATCACAATTTGCGCCATTGGACCTTTAACCAATTTGGCACTGGCTTTACGGTTAGATCCAAGCATCGTGGAGCGCGTAAGTGCGGTCGTTATCATGGGGGGTGCGGTCGATGCTCCGGGTAATGTCAATCAATGGGCTGAAGCTAACATCTGGAATGATCCCCATGCCGCCGATGAAGTCTTTGCCGCCAATTGGCCGGTAACACTTATGGGACTTGATGTCACCTCTCAAGTTCGTTGCCTGCCAACAGATTTTAAAAATATGGCAGAAACAGCACCAGTCTTGGGTGGTTTTTTAAACGAAGCCTCACATTTTTATTTTAATTTCTACAAAGAGCGTCACAAAGTGGATTGTTGTTTTTTACATGATCCAGCTGCCATAATCGGTTTTTTATATCCTGAAAAATTCACCTGTGAAGCAATTCCATTGCGAGTTATTTGCGATGGTGAACGGGCTGGCGAGACTGAACGCTATCCACAGGGAAACCGCAGGCCCGTAAATGTTTGTTTGCAGGTTGAAATAGCGGATGTGCTCGAAATATTCCTTACGACGCTGAATTCTTCCGACAATGTTATGAATTCTCGTAAAAAGAGATAAAAATGACTGTGTTATTTAGAATAGTTCAAATTATTTTCTAACGATCATTCATAAGTGTCGCTTGACGAGTAGTCGAACGCGGGTGATTATTTACATCAGGAAAAATATGATATCTATTTGATATCTAAATAGGAGGCTAGGCCATACTCTCTAATCATTGGTCCAAATTTTAACATACCGGAACTAACCCGGTTCAACAGGAAGGATTAGGAACGTGAAATTCTTAAAAACTCTCGTAATTGCTCTTACGGTTACAATTGCAAGCTCAGTACAGGCTGCCGATTTTAAACCCGCTGTCATCTATGACATGGGTGGAAAATTCGATAAATCCTTCAACGAAGGTATTTGGTCTGGCGTAAAACGCTTTACCAAAGAAACCGGCATTGAAGTAATGGAATTCGAAGTCACCAACGAAGCACAGCGCACTCAAGCATTTGAAAAAATGGTACAACGCGGCGCGACTATCGTACTTGGTGTAGGCTTCGGTCAGGCTGATGCCATCAACGATGTTGCTGGTAAAAACCCAGATACACAGTTTTCAATCATTGATGTATCTTGGTTAAACCAACCAAACCTTCGTCAGTACACCTTTAAAGAACACGAAGGCAGTTACTTGGTCGGTATTGCCGCTGCAATGAAAAGTAAAACGGGTAAAGTTGGCTTTGTCGGTGGCATGGATATTCCTCTCATTCGCAAATTTGCCTGTGGTTACGTTCTGGGTGCTAAATCCGTTGATATGAACGTTGAGGTTCTTCAAAACATGACGGGTACGACACCTGCTGCATGGAATGACCCTTCAAAAGGTGCTGAACTTGCTCAGAGCCAAATTGATCGTGGCGCAGATGTCATTTATCAAGCCGCTGGCGGTACAGGTGTCGGCGTTATTCGTGCAACAGTTGACGCGGGTAAATTTGCTATTGGCGTTGATTCTAATCAAAACTATATTGCGCCTGGTTCAATTCTAACGTCTATGCTCAAGCGTGTTGATGTGGCAGCATACAACACCTTCATGGATGCTTATAACGGCAAATTCACAGCCGACATTCATTCTCTTGGACTTGCCGAAGGTGGTGTTGATTGGGCTGTTGACGAACACAACGCAGCCCTCGTAAGCGGTGCAATCACAGCTGCTGTTGAAGCTGCAAAAGCAGAAATCCTTTCGGGCAAAGTGGTTGTTCACAACTACGAAACTGACTCATCCTGCCCAATGTAAGTCTTAGGCTTATATTGATTAGGTAAAAAATATGATGTGTGGAATCTATTATGAGTGATAGTTCTATGGCTGGCGGCGGAGAAAATCCGCCGCCAGCATCACCATCCGTTGAACTGCGCGGCATTAACAAAAGCTTTGGTGCGGTCCACGCCAATAAAGATATCGACCTGACAGTCAGCAAAGGATCAATCACCGGTATTATTGGTGAAAACGGGGCTGGGAAATCCACTCTGGTGAGCATTCTCTACGGATTTTATTCGTCCGATTCTGGTAAAATTTTGATTGATGGAAAAACCGTTAAACTGGACAACACCGCAACCGCAATCCAACACGGCATTGGCATGGTTCATCAACATTTTATGTTGGTTTCGACCTTTACCGTCCTTGAAAATATTATGCTTGGTTCCGAAGGCAGTATGCTTCTCCAAAGTGGAGAAGAGGAAACCCGCCGCCAGCTCAAAAAATTGAGTGAGGCTTATGGCCTTGATATAGACCCGGATGCGCTGGTGGGTGATTTACCCGTCGGGCTGCAACAACGCGTTGAAATCTTAAAAGCGCTCCGACGGGGCGCCCGCATTCTGATCCTCGATGAACCCACCGGGGTTTTAACACCGCAAGAAGCTAATCGATTATTTGAAATACTCAGAACCTTAAGCAACGATGGCGTGACCATTTTGCTGATCACCCATAAACTTCGTGAGATTATGGCGGTGACGGATCACGTAGCGGTTATGCGCCACGGCGAAATGGTGGCCAGCCGTACCACGTCGCAATCCAGCAAAGAAGAACTCGCTCGATTGATGGTGGGACGTGATGTGTTGTTCTCAACCACTTTAGGAGAGAGCACCGTTGGGGACGTCATGTTCTCAGTGCAGAACATCAACAGTAAAGATGCTAAAGGGGCACAAAGCCTTAAAAATATTTCCTTTGAAATTAAAGCGGGTGAAATCTTGGGTATTGCCGGTGTTTCAGGAAACGGTCAATCGGAACTATTAGAAGTTTTATCAGGCATTACCCCTATACAAGAAGGCCGTATTAATTTTGCAGGAAATGAGATAACAGCCAAATCCCCTATAGATCCTTCAAAACTTCGTGAAATGGGCTTAGGGCATATCCCCGAAGATCGTCACGAACGCGGTTTAATCCTACAGTTTACAGCAGCTGAATGCGCTATACTTGGTTATCATAATACTGCCCTTGCGGGGCCGGGTTTTTTGTTAGATGAAGAAAGCATGCACAATAATTGCGTCGCCTCTATAGAGCAATATGATATACGCCCGGCTGATCCAAACCTTAAATCCGGTGGGTTTTCCGGTGGAAATCAACAAAAAATTGTTGTTGCCCGTGAATTAAATGCTGATCCAAAAGTTCTACTGGTTGGGCAGCCCACCCGTGGGGTTGATATTGGGGCCATTGAATTCATTCACCAGCAATTAATGGATATGCGCGACAAAGGGTGTGCTATTTTATTGATTTCTGTGGAACTAGATGAGATTTTAACTTTATCCGATAGGGTTTTGGTCATAAATAATGGTCAAATTGTCGGTGAAGCAAACCGTGAAGAAGCTGATCCAAATCGCATCGGCATGATGATGGCGGGCATTGACCCTGGAGAAGCAGCATGAGTAGTGCCCCCCCATTACCACGATGGGCCGATCTGGTATTGATCCCTATCATCAATTTAACCATGGCGTTATTGGTGACCGGTTTGGTGATTTTTCTCATTGGTGAGAACCCCATAAAAGCATTAACGGTTATGGTAAAGGGGGCTTTTGTTTATCCCGGCAGTCTGGGGTATACCCTATATTATACAACGAACTTTATCTTTACCGGGCTTGCTGTGGCGGTTGCATTCCATGCCTCTCTTTTTAATATTGGCGGTGAAGGTCAAGCCTATGTCGGTGGCTTGGGTGCCGGGCTTGTAGCTTTGGCATTAGGTGGTGTCTTACCCGGCATCATTGTGATCCCACTGGCCATTCTTGGCGCGGCTTTATTTGGCGCGGGCTGGGCATTTATCCCGGCGTATTTGCAAGCCTATCGTGGCAGCCATGTTGTGATCACCACCATCATGTTCAACTTCATCGCCTCGGGCTTGATGGTTTATTTGTTGGTTAATGTCCTTATGCAAAAAGGGCAAATGTCGCCGCAAACATCCGAAATCGATGCGTCAGCTCAGCTATATTCCATGCAGGAATTATTTTCATTTTTTGGTATAAAAATAGCCCAATCACCATTGAATGCTTCCTTCCTTTTCGCCCTCATTTGCTGTGTCTTAGTTTGGTTGCTTATTTGGAAAACACGTTTTGGTTATACAATTCGAGCACTGGGTTTTAGCGATCCCGCCGCCGCTTACGCAGGCATCAATATCCCCAGGACCATTATCTATACTATGGCTATTTCTGGGGCCTTAGCCGGTTTCATGGCGGTGAATGAAATTCTGGGCGTGCACCACCGTGTCATACTGAACTTCACTGCTGGATACGGCTTTACAGGGATAGCTGTTGCCCTTATGGGACGTAATCATCCCATCGGTATTGTATTGGCCAGTTTATTATTCGGTGCAATTTACCAAGGTGGCACAGAACTCGACTTCGAATTTCAATCCATTACCAGAGAGATGGTCTTGCTTATACAAGGTCTGTTGATTCTATTTTCCGGCGCTTTGGCCTATATGTTTAATCCACCTTTGGCCCGCTTAATCGCACGATTAACAACAAAACCTGTTAAAGAGGTCATATCATGAACGACTTTTTATTACAGTTACTGTTAACATTTGACGCAACGATCCGCTTGGCAACACCGCTTATTTTATGCGCCCTTGCTGGCATCTTTTCTGAGCGCTCCGGTATTATTGATATCTCTTTAGAAGGTAAATTATTAAGTGCTGCCTTTGCCGCTGCCGCAACGTCAACCTTGACGGGCTCTCCCATGATGGGATTGTTAGCGGCGGTTATGATTTCAATTTTAATGTCGTTAATCCACGGCTTTGCTTGTATCACCCACCGTGGCAACCAGATCATTAGCGGATTGGCGGTAAACATTCTTGCCTCGGGCATTACGGCAACGGTGGCGTTTGCTATTTTCCATCAAGGTGGGCAAACCCCCATGTTGGCTGTAGCAGAAAGATTTTCCTCAATCCAGTTACCTTTTGTTGAAACTTTTAATAACATCCCTGTAATTGGCACAATCTATCGAGAGCTGATCAGCGGGCATAATATTTTGGTTTATTCCCTTATCTTCTTTATGCCTTTATCCACATGGGTGTTATTCAAGACACGTTTCGGCCTCCGTCTTCGGGCTGTGGGTGAAGTCCCCGAAGCTGTTGATACCGCTGGTATTTCTGTAACGTGGTTACGGTACCGTGCAATTATTGTGGCGGGGGCTTTGTGCGGTGTGGCAGGGGCGTATTTATCAACGGCCCATGGTGCGGGCTTTGTTCGGGAAATGAGCGCTGGTAAAGGTTACATCGCTTTAGCCGCCATGATCTTTGGTAAATGGAAACCATGGGCTGCCATGTGGGCTTGTCTGTTGTTTGGCTTCCTTGAGGCTGCCTCTTCCCGTTTGCAAGGGGTCGATCTTCCTATCATTGGACAGGCCCCCGTAGACCTCATTTTGGTTCTACCTTACATAATGACGGTTATTTTATTGGCAGGATTTTTTGGCCGCGCCATACCGCCAAAGGCGATTGGTCAGCCTTACGTCAAAGAACATTAGAAATATAATTTCATAAAGGTATTCTGTATGAGCAACCCGGAACCTGATCAAGAACTTATCAGTGCCGCTTTAAGTGTGCAGGACAAAGCTTATGCCCCCTACTCTAATTTCAATGTGGGTGCAGCCATTCGGGACGAACATGGAGTAATCCATGTTGCCGTCAATGTTGAGAACGCCGCTTACCCCCAAGGTCAATGCGCAGAAGCCAGCGCCATTGGCGTAATGATAGCAACCGGAGCAAGACGCATTCAATCCATTGCTGTCATTGGTGGTGATGACGACCTTCTGTGCACCCCCTGTGGTGGATGTCGCCAACGCATCCGAGAATTCGCCCAAGGTGATACCCCTATTTTTGTTTGTGGGCCGCAAGGACATAAACAAACGTTTACCCTAGAAGAATTACTACCTGCCTCCTTCGGACCAGATAATCTAGGATAGGATACCCGCCACGATGTCATCCGTTATGCTGAAAGTTTGTTGTATCGCGACACTCACAGAAGCACGCATGGCAATCTCAGCCGGGGCAACGGCCATTGGATTGGTTGGCCCTATGCCTAGCGGACCGGGGATTATCTCTGATTTAGAAATTCACCAAATTGCTCAATCCATAAAGAACGATGCATGGACAGTATTATTAACCAGTCGAACCAATGCCGTCGAAATTACAGATCATGTAAAATCAAATGGTGTTAATACTGTTCAACTTGTTGACGATCCGCAACCAGGCACGTATCAATATTTACGTAAATCCTGCCCTACTCTACGCATTATTCAAGTCATCCATGTAGAGGACGAAAGCGCTATTGAGAAATCAATAAACATTTCCCCCTTGGTCGATGTAATCTTATTAGATTCAGGGCGCCCGAGTGAAAAAACAAAAATACTCGGGGGCACCGGACAAACACACAATTGGTCTATCAGCCGAAAAATTGTACAGGCCGTGAACAATCCGGTTTTTCTAGCAGGCGGCATAAATCCTAACAATGTGTGTGATGCCATCAATCTAGTTCGCCCTGCTGGTATAGATTTGTGCACGGGAATTCGAGAACAAAACGCGTTATCAGCAAAAAAGCTATCACTATTAACTTCAAATATTGAGAGGGTTAATGGCTATTAAACCGCAATATTCAGATGGTGTTATAGCGGGCATGCAGATGCTTTACGGAAAAGGCTTCCTATCCCCCGGCGGTGCAAACGAAGTAGGCGAACTGATCGGGGATTTCGACCCCAGCGGATTGCATGTTCTTGACATTGGTTGTGGATTGGGTGGCTGTGCGTTGATGCTGGCAAAAGATCATAATGCAGCGAGCGTCCATGGTGTAGATATTGAAAATGAGTTATTAAATAGAGCCGAACAATCCGTTGAGGAGGCAAGACTAACTCAAACCGTGAACTTACAAAAAATTAATCCAGGCCCTCTACCAATTGACGATCAAACATACGATCTGGTCATCACCAAAGATGTGGTATGTCATGTCCCCGATAAAGCCGCAATGCTAAGCGATATATTTCGTGTCCTAAAACCGGGCGGTACGTTTTTGTGTGCAGATTTTTTTGATGCAAGCCGACAGGTCGATACGCCCATACATGCACGGGAATATTACAATTCTTACGTTGATGGTATGAAGACATACGGTTTATCTTTTTATTTTGAATCGCAAGCTATCTATGAAGACGCGTTGGCTTCAGCTGGTTTTGAACAAAGCCATATTCGCGATCATACAAGTAATTCAGCGTCGGTCGCCTCAAGAGAGCAAAAAGTACTTTCAAGCAAACATGCTAATGACATTAAGGATGCTTTAGGAGAAGACCGTTTTAAAGCACGGGTAACGGCGACAGATATGCGATTAAAGGCATTGAAAAGTCGAGGGCTTCTTCACGCACATATTCAAGCGACCAAGACACGTTAAATTTCAAACGGGAAAGTATCCAAACGCTCAACCCCGGTATGCGTAACCAAAACCTGTGTTTCCAATTTCACACTTTCGGAACCCGCTTCCGCGATAAGGCTTTCAACACATATCACCATATTGGCTTCAAAATGCCCCCCATGATTTCCTGCAAAATCAGGGTGCAATAAAACAACGGGCCATTCATCCGCCATACCAACACCGTGGGCGGCGAGCGAGTATCGATAAGGTTGGTAGCGATCTGGTATTCTCCAAGATTTATCATTGAATTCAGCAAAGCTTACGCCGTCTTTTATAATATCTAAATTATGATGAATCTGATCAAGAGCTGCACTATAAATTTCATTTTGTTTATTGTTCATGGGCGTATATCCACACGTCCAAGACCGAGACAAATCCGCACAATAACCGTAGGGACCAATCATATCAGTATCGAACGATATCATTTCGCCCTCATTACATACACGGTTAGAACATTCGCTATACCAAGGGTTTGTATTGGATCCACAGGTCAATAATTTAGTCTCTAGCCAATCGCCACCAGATCGGGCATTTTCAAAATGTAAGTGCGCCCAAAGTTCTTGTTCTGTAACACCTGGCACCGAATGCTCATAAATACGTGCCATGCCCGCTTCGCAAACTCGGATGGTCCAGCGCATAAGTTCAATTTCATCTGCTGATTTTATAGACCGTGCGCGTTCATTTATTTGTCCGCCTTCAACAATTTCAATTCCACGGCTTTGTAGCGCCATCATCCCTTCGGGTTCCATTCGGTCAACAGCCAATCGATTATTGTTCCCACTATGCTCTCGCATCAAATCAGCTATTTCATCGGCCCAAATATTGACGTATTCAGAAACACGATCACCGGCCGCCATATACATCCAACCTTTTGCAAGGCGCACTTCATCAATGGTGGATAAATTTTCGCTGAGGTGTTCACAGGATTTAAACTCAAACATAATGCTCGGTCCCTCGGCAAATATAAGCGCGTACCGAATTGGGTTATGTGCCGTCCAGACTTGCATGTTTGAACAATCAAAGGCGTAACGAATATTAACGGGGTCGTATAACAACATGGCCGAACATTCGTTCTCAACCATTAACTGACGCACCCTTGCCAAACGATAGGCACAGGCTTTCTCCAACGTCTCCTGTGGAACAGGACTTTTCAGGGGTTTATCTGCACCCTCAGAATTCAAAAACAAACGTTTAGTGTTATCTTTAATCGCATTGTTCATGATGAGGTTCCAGTTTCAAAAAAATACGGGCAATACGCATTATGCATATTGCCCGTTATATTTTATCAGAATCTCTGATTAAGAGCCATCGCCGATATAGGCTTCTAGTGAGTCATCCAGAGCATCTTTCCATAGTGTATGATGCGGAGGTGACTGTTTACCCGTCATGACAGATTTATGTGATTTATTACGGAAGGTCATGATGTCTTCTTTTTTAAGTTTCTTCCACTCAAAAAAGGCTTGGTTAGCACCTTCGATATCGAAACTTGGATAATCTGTTTCGTCAATCAGCTCCTTAACATAACTACCTTGATAACGAATGGCGTCGTAATCATCTTCACCAGCATCTTCCCGAGCAATACGGTCAACAACATCGGCAGCACGTGCGCCCTGTTCAGGCACATCAATTCTGCCCATAATAATATCACGAACGTACCATGCTTGTGCATCAAACATATTGAACGTGAACCATTGGTCTTGCATGCCAAGATAAAATAGTTTTGGATTATCCACCCAGACAACACCTTTGTAGAGATCGGCGGAAGCCAATCGGTTTGCAGTTCTAAGTTTCAATCCTTCGGCCATGAATGGAAAGTGATGGACATACCCCGTGCAAAGAATAATCGCGTCAACTTCTTTCGTTGTGCCATCTTTGAAGGTGGCTGTGTTTTTATCAACGCTGGTCAACAGAGGCACTTCTTCCCAATTGTCAGGCCATGAATAACCCATGGGGGCTGTACGATGAGAAACGGTGACTGACTTACATCCATACTTCCAACATTGTGATCCAATATCTTCGGCTGAATACGATGTCCCGATGATAAGAATATCTTTGTCTTTAAATTCTAGCGCATCCCGAAAATCATGGGCATGTAATACCCGACCATTGAAGCTGGAGAACCCATCGAAATTAGGGACATTCGGTGTTGAGAAATGTCCAGTTCCAACAATAACGTTGTCGAACTCTTCGGTATATTCATTATCGTTAATAAGATCATGAACCGTTACCGTAAACATTCCCGTTGCGTCATCATAAGAAACGTGTCGGACGGCTGTACTGAATTTGATCCATTTTCGAACGTCCGCTTTTAGAACACGACCTTCAATATAATCAAACAAAACAGCGCGCGGTGGGTAAGAAGCTATCTGTTTACCGAAGTGTTCATCAAAAGTATAATCAGCAAATTCGAGACCTTCTTTTGGTCCATTAGACCACAGGTAACGATACATGCTGCAATGAACTGGCTCACCATATTCATCAATACCAGTACGCCATGTATAATTCCACAAACCACCCCAATTATCTTGTTTTTCAAAACAGACGATTTCTGGAATTTCTGCGCCCTTCTGTGCTGCGGACTGAAAAGCCCTTAGCTGAGCAAGGCCGGAGGGTCCGGCGCCTAGGATTGCTACTTTTGTCATTTTATCCTCCCTAATGTAAATTTAATGACTGTAAATTTCATAACTTATTTCATGTATTACTATAATTAAGATCTTGGGCGTTTTTTCTCTGGGTCATAAAATGGGAACGGCACGACCTTTGCTGGTAATCGTTTGCTATGCCCATCTAGTTTTCCCACTTCCACTTCTGTGCCTATTTCTGAATGTTCGATGGCAATACGGCATAGGGCAATATTCTTCTTCAATATGGGGGAACGCATGGCACTGGTTACGACACCAACCTGATGACGACCGATCCGGACACAATCTCCGTGGGCGGCGACTTCATCACCAACGAGTTCCAACCCGACCAATTTACGCTGTGGATTTTGTTTTCTTCGAACCAATGCCTCACGTCCGACAAAATCTTCCTCTTTGGATTTCAGGGGAACCGTAAAACCAATTCCGGCCTCATAGGGGTCCGTTTGATCATCGAATTCATAGTTTGCAAAAATCAATCCCGATTCAATACGTAACATATCCAAGCCTTCCAAGCCGAGGGGCAGCATGCCATGTGGCTCACCCGCTTGCCAGATTACGTCCCATACCGCCGGCGCATCATCGGGATGACAAAATACCTCATAGCCCAATTCACCAGAATATCCGGTGCGTGATACAATAACCGGTATGCCATCATGATCGCCGATCCGACCAACTGAAAAACGAAACCAGTCCATTTCATCTATGGTTGGTTGCTTCGGGGGTGTCCAGATTACCTCTTTAAGGATGTCTCTACTGAGGGGGCCTTGAACTGCTAGGTTATGCAATTGGTCCGTAGAGGATTTAACACGAACATTCTTTAGGCCAAGTTCAATTGCCTTTTGTCGTAACCACTCCCCACCATAATCGCTGCCGCCGATCCAGCGGAAGTTATCAGGACCCAGTCGGAATATAGTACCATCATCAATCATCGTGCCGGTGTCGTAACACATAGCCGTATAGAGAACATGACCGTCCCCCATTTTTCTGACATTACGTGTTAGACAACTTTGCAACAATGCTTCGGCATCGCTTCCAATGACTTCAAATTTTCTCAGAGACGTCAAATCCATGATGATACATTTTTCACGGCACGCCCAATATTCGGCAATCGCCCCATGATTGGTGTAGCTATTTGGTAACCAATAACCATTATATTCCACATAGTCGCGTGTTAATGCGGAAGTTCGTTCGTGAAATCCTGTTTCTTTTGTCATAGCAACATCCGAATTTGGTCGTTTTCGAAAACCGATAGAACGGCGAAAACTCTCGTTGGGTGAATAGGTACGAATATGGATATCTGTTGGGTCCCAACCATTAGCAGCGGAGATATCATCCGCACAAGAGGATGATACACAAACGAGATCTGTTAATGCCTTAAGCAATACATAATCGCCAGGCCTAGACCATGGTTCATCCAAATATAATTGGTTCGTATGGTCAATGTTCGTATTATAGAAAAAATTCATTGCCATCCAACCGGGACGCGCTTCTACCGGGTAATCTCTAAGGGCATAATTAAAATTATCCGAGCAATTTTTATGTCCAGGATATCCAATATCATCATAATACTTCGACGTACAAGCCATACCAAATGCATCATGACGCATACAGGAATCTTGAACGATTTCCAACATAGGCTGCATATCTTGATCATAATATTTTGCAGCTAATCCGGGACCGGGATAACTTGCGGCCATAAGCGTACGTGTTGTGGTCACATCCATGATACGTTCAAGGCCTTTATCAAGCCCTGCTACGCTAAAGGCTTGAAAGTCAGAACATTGTTGTCCTTGAACATCAATTATCTGAATGTATTCACCTGCTTTAATCTCATACGACGAGGCTGAAGCACGATCAATTTGGAAATCTAAGCGAGGTGTACCCAAAGGATCAGGAAGGATTATTTGACGTTCGACGGTTGGTTTCGCCCGTACGATTTTCAGCTCTAATTCTGTTGGTGCGTTTTGCTCATCAACACGCATAGCTTGACCGGGAGCCATAACAATTAACATACCAGATTTCTCTGTAATGAATTCGCCGGTATCGCCTGCGTGACTATCTGGTCCAAATAAAGATGTAGAACATAAATTATGAGTATCGACATTGTGTTGCTTAATCACATGAGCAACAGAAGCCTTGCCACCACTAGCTTTCATAATGGTGCGAAGCGCTTCACCATTTCCCGTCGCTTTCGTATTTAGGATGCCCGTATCGGCTTTCCAGTTTTGGTCAAAAACGATTAACTCACAGGACTGAGAACCTTCAACGTCTTTAATTGTAATCTTGTCACCCGCCTCTAGAGATACGCTCACAGACCCCGCACCGGGGATACTGTATCGTTCAGTATTGGCAGGCAACGTAGGCCAACCGGGCCATATTACTCTGTCCCTTGCAACATTAGAAGCTAATACCTTCGTATCACTCATCTATATGACACTCGCTTATACTTAGGGTTTAAAGTTTTTAAAATTACGAACGTAAACCACATAACCAATTTTATACCAATTGAATATATACATTCAATTTATAGGGCGGATCATCCTTCTAAAGATACTCTAACGGGTTTTGTTAACATTGCACAAGAGTGCATTTAAGTTCCAGAGATATTTAAAAACAATGCCTAAAAACTGTAAATATATTATTTTACAATAGAATCCATTGTTATCTTTCTGAATTTTCAAATTTATTTAAAATATATCAAAAAATTATTTTGGTATAAAATTGGTCTTTTAAAATCTTGTAAATTTCACGAATCTTAGATTTTCTAAACATAAACTGTTGTAAATTAGAGATTATACCAAACACATTTTTTTTAATAAGGGATTGATATATTTAATAAATTACCGAGAAGCGTATTCTTCAAATATTCATCAATCGATAGATCGGTCAATCTTTATAGAATGATCAAGCCTAAAGAAATGATCTTTTAAAAAGTTTTTATAACAATCAGTGGGATGGACGTTTAATTGTTTTAGTTGACTTAACAAATATCATCCCTGCATTATTTGACTGTGGGAAAGTAATTTGAGGAGCAATGCCGTTCCTGATATCTCCACAAAAAATAAATAGGGAGTAAAATATAATGAATCGTTTAGCTCGGATCGCCGTTGGGTTTGTCGCCACAATCGGTATTCTTGGTGGCTTAAATACAGCTGCGAACGCTGGTGTAGAATCCACTGACCCCATTAAAATCACATTACACGATTGGACTGGACAGTACCTTTCAGCCAATATCATGGCCTCTATTCTTCAAGAAGCCGGTTATAACACAGAATTGGTTCAAGCCGATTACCTCGCCCAATTCGCTGGTTTAGAATCAGGTGATCTTCATATCGCCCCTGAACTTTGGGAAACAACAGCTACTGTTGCAATGGAAGCCTCATTTGCCACAGGTAAAACCGTTGATCTTGGATCAGCTGGCATGTCTGCCAAAGAAGAATGGTGGTATCCTGAATACATGGAAAAACTCTGCCCTGGTTTACCTAACTGGGAAGCCCTAAATGATTGTGCAGAAGCATTCTCTATCCCTGAAACAGCCCCTAGTGGCCGTTATCTCGGTGGCCCCGTCACTTGGGGTGGTTTTGATGACGAGCGTGTAGAAGCCCTCGGTCTGGACTTTGAAGTTGTTCACGCTGGTACGGATGCTGCTTTGTTTGCTGAACTAGAGTCCGCATACCAACGCGAAGCCCCAATTATGCTGTGGATTTATTCACCACATTGGGCACCTGCCAAATATAAAGGTAAGTTTATTGAATTTCCACCATATGAAGAAGCTTGTTATAACGATCCTTCATGGGGAATGAATACTGAAATGGCTTATGATTGTGGCAAACCTTTTGGTGTTATCAAAAAAGTAGGTTGGAAAGGCGGTGAAGATAAGTGGCCTGGTGCATACAAAGCTGTTCGGGCTATCAAATTGACCGACGCTGAAATGAACTCCATGGTCGGCGCTGTTGATCTTGAAGGTCGTTCAGTTGACGAAGTTGTTGCTGAATGGATGAAAAGAAACACAGCTCGTTGGAAAGCTTGGATTCAATAAATCCTAATGACTGTTATGAAGGGCAGCTCTTTATTCTAAGGCTGCCCTTTAAAACCACATTTTTTTCTGTATTCTAAATTTGTGCCTGTATAACGGGATATCAAGATGATCTCGGTATGGGTACTTTTGATTAATGCTAGCTAATTATTACAAACGGTGGGATCTATGGACAAACCTGTTAAACTTTCGTGTCGTAATGTCTGGAAGATCTTTGGCTCCGATGCCAATGACTTATTTGAAAATGGTAAAATCCCCACTCAGGATAACTTAAACGCTGGTGGATATATTGGTGCTGTACGTGACGCATCGTTGGATGTTCACGAGGGTGAAATCTTTATTATTATGGGGCTGTCAGGTTCTGGAAAATCAACACTGGTCAGGTGTATGACTCGATTGATTGAACCTACCGTCGGCGAAATTTTGTTTGATGATCAAGACTTGATGAAAGTCAGTGATCAAGAATTGATTGAAATGCGTCGCCATAAAATGGGAATGGTGTTTCAACATTTCGCCCTTTTACCCCACCGCACTGTTATTGGTAATGTTGCTTTCCCACTAGAAGTCCAAGGCATTGATCGTAAAACCCGCGAAGACCATGCCTTAAAAATCATCGACCTCGTTGGCCTTAAAGGACGAGAAGGATATTACCCTCGTGAATTATCCGGTGGTCAACAACAACGCGTTGGCATTGCTCGTTCGTTGGCTGTTGAACCAGATGTGTGGTTCTTGGATGAACCATTCTCAGCTTTAGACCCCTTAATTCGCCGTGAAATGCAAGACGAGTTCCTACGTCTTCAAAGCGTTCTTCATAAGACCATTGTCTTTATTACACACGATTTTGATGAAGCTGTTCGTTTGGCTGATCGCATTGCCATTATGAAAGATGGCGAGATTATTCAAATCGGCACACCGGAAGAATTGGTTCTATCGCCTGCCACTGAATATGTACGCGAATTTACCCGCGGTATTCCCCGCGCCAAAGTTCTCAGCGCCGCATCGGCCATGTCCCCAAAAACAAAAGACAGTTACACAGAAACCGTCGATGCTAAGGCTCGAATTGAAACTCTTATTATGCGGGCTGCCAATATGGAAAAAGGCACTGCCTTTGCCGTGACGGATGAGACTGGTGCCATCATTGGTGAATTAAGCCGCGAAACTACCATTAGTTTGATCGCTGATAGCGAAGAAGCCGCATGACAACGCAATCTATTACAGCCAGACGCTCTGGCATGGGGCTCAACCCTTGGCTCATCGCCTGGATTACGGTTCTTGGTGCTACTGTTTCATTATATTATCTAAAGGATGCAATGCCGTGGGCATTTAAATATCCTAAATCCATGACGTTACCGTTGCGGTTTTGGTTAAACGATATGATGAAATGGCTCATGAACAGTGCTGATTTCGGTCTGTTTACCTTCAAAGAACTAACCCGATTTCTATCATGGATTATTGAACAACCGTATATCATTGTAAAAAGCTTTTTATCCACTGGCTTCCTCGAAGGCCAAGGCAGTTACGCTGTCGAAGTCTTCCCAAGAATTTCTTGGGTCGCCATGATTTTTGCTATGGTCATTCTTGGGCGCTATGCCAAGGATTGGAAGCTGGCTGCATTGGTTGGGGCATGTTTCCTTTATCTCGCCCTCTTTGATATGTGGGATAGCGCGATGTTGACTTTGTCATCCATCGCTATCGCCGTGCCCTTTGGTGTTATCGGCGGTTTGTTATTGGGTATTGCCGGGTATCGATCGAAAAGGTTTAAATTGATCTTGGTTCCCATACTCGATTTGATGCAAACCGTTCCTGTATTTGCTTATTTGGTTCCCATCTTAATCATGTTCGGTTTCAGCCCTGTATCGGCGATGATTGCTACCATCATCTATGCCATTGCCCCCATGGTTCGCATCACGATGATGGCCTTGGAACAGGTTCCCTCTGAGGTTACAGAAGCCGGACGGATGGCAGGCTGTAGTCCCCGTCAACTGTTGTGGAAAGTTCAGCTCCCCTCTGCCACTCATACACTTATGGTTGGCGTAAACCAAGTTGTTATGCTGTCGCTGAATATGGTCATCATTGCCTCGATGATTGGTGCTGGCGGCCTTGGTTTTGATGTTTTAACAGCCCTGAAAAGATTGCGCATTGGCGAAGGATTAGAAGCGGGGCTTGCGATTACATTACTCGCCATTGCTCTTGATAGAATTAGCCAAGCGTTAGCCCGTCGCCCTGCCCCTGTGCATGGTGAAGTTGTTGGTACATGGGTACAACGCCACCCTTATTTGCTTATGGTACTTGGGGCGATAACAGTCACCTGGATTATGGGCTTATTCCTTCCCAGTATGGACGCGGTTCCCGATGCCATAAAAATTTCAACGGGCACATTTTGGTCGGACTTAGTGAAATGGATCAATATTAATTATTTTGATCAATTGGACGCTATGAAGAACCTTCTTCTACTGAATGTCATGATCCCTTTTAAGCGGTTCTTGCTATCGCTGCCTTGGATTGGGGTTGTTGCCATGATTGCTCTGGCGGGACTGCAATTAGGCGGTTGGCGTTTGGCATTACAAACAGGTCTGTTAACCATATTTATTGCCATCGTCGGTCTATGGGCCAAAGCAATGGTAACGGTATATCTGTGTGGCATCGCTGTATTAATCGTTTGTTTGATCGGTATTCCCATTGGCATCGTATCTGCCCGCAATGAAAAACTTCATAATATTGTTGCGACCATTATCGATACCCTGCAAACATTACCCAGTTTCGTATACTTGATGCCCGTGGTGATGTTATTCCGGGTTGGCGACTTTGCCGCCTTGTTGGCCATTGTAGCCTACGCAATTGTACCCGCCATTCGCTACACCGATCATGGCATTCGAAATGTCCCTCCACATCTTATAGAAGCCGCAACCCAGGCTGGGTGCACCAAACGTCAAATGTTGTGGAAAGTACAACTTCCTATCGCCGTACCAGAAATTATGTTGGGCGTTAATCAAACCATCATGATGGCTCTAGCGATGTTGGTTATTACAGCCCTTGTTGGTACCCGTGAACTTGGACAAGAGGTTTACATGGCTCTTGCACGTGCAGAAACAGGCCGGGGTCTTGTGGCTGGTGTTTGTGTCGCCTTTATCGCCATCATCGCTGATCGTTTGATCGGGGCATGGGCAAAGCGCCGGAAACAAGAACTCGGCATAGAATAGTAATAGTATTAATTTCTTTTAGAGGTATAGATGTCAAATTCAGAAAAATATGGCGATCAACGCACCGTCACTAATATATTCGAGACGGCACTACGCCCCTATGATATGGAAGGCCCCGTCCAAGAAAACATGAGCTACCTTCCACTAACCTTTGACAAGGACGGCGACAAAAAAGGGGTTTATGTCATTCGCATGGAACCGGGCGCAGAAACCATCGCCCATACCCACACGTTTAACGAAGACTACCTTATCTTAGAAGGTGATTTGATAGAACCCGATGGGCGCGTGCTGGGGCGCGGTGACTTTGTCCATTACGAGCCCGGTACCTATCACAACTCGCGCACTGAAAATGGTTGCTTCCTCATTGGTTGCGATTGGGGTGGAAAATAAGTTTGCACCACCGTGCGATAATTTAATCGAGTTCAATTATGACGATCTTTACCGCCATCGATTTTGAAACCGCCGATTATAAGCGCGATAGCGCCTGCGCTGTTGCGACCGTTACCGTCAAAAACAATAAAATCGTCCATCGCTATGCGCAGCATATTCGCCCTCCCCGTCCAGATTTTATTTTTAGCTACATTCACGGCATAACGTGGGAAGACGTACAAGATAGTCCGACGTTCTCCGAAATCTGGCCGGACTTAGAAGAGATCATCAATGGCAGCCATTTTCTGGTTGCCCATAATGCCCCGTTTGATAAAGGCGTGCTTAATAAATGCTGCGAAGCGGCAGCGATCTCCCCCCCCGACATTCGCTTCGGCTGCACCGTTCGCGCGGCGCGAAAAGCATGGGGGGAACTGCCTTCACACAAACTAAACGTGGTTAGTGATCATCTTGGTATTGAGCTCCAACACCACGACGCCGCATCGGACGCTGAAGCCTGTGCAAAAATTGCTATAGCCGCAATTGAACTTGGTGTACTAGTATAAGAGACGTAAAAGGGGGGGGGTATTTTTAGCTATGGATTTTTCAACACTCAATGTTACTTGGTATGATATTTTTGGATTAATCGGGGTCATAGTATACATATCCTCTTATTTCTCCCTACAAGCAGGAATTGTTAAGGGAGAAGGTTATTTATATGCCAGTTTAAATACAGTGGCAGCAACGTGTGTTTTGCTTAGCTTAGTCAACAACTTCAACCTGTCCTCAACAATTATACAAGTGACCTACATCGCCATCAGTATTTTTGGTATGACGCGCTTTTATTTATTATCCCATAAGATCGAATTCAATAGCGAAGAAAGAGCATTCTTAAGCATTGCAGCCCCGAACTTACAGAAGCTGCATGCGCGTAAATTACTCGATTTGGGAAACTGGCAAACCACCGAAGTTGAATTCCCCCTGACCAACGAAGGCGAAACTATAACCCATCTTCATTTTTTATTAGATGGTGAGGCAGCAGTATCCGTATCGGGCAAAAGGATTGCTAACTTAGACGCTTGTTCTTTGGTGGGGGAAATCTCTTATTTATCTAAAATGCCCGCCTCCGCGTCCGTTACCCTAACCAAACCATCGCGTCTGTTTTCCATAGACACGGCAATTTTGGACAAATTCCTGATCCGCAACCAACAGGTTCGAAGTGAACTGGAAGCCAGTATCGCCAACCAAATCAGCGGGAAACTCATCCGCGCCAACAAAACGTTATTGGCACAAGTAGAGGGTACAACAGGTAATTAATCTTCTACTTGATTGTTAGGTTGATGGGCAATCCAGTCGTGATCAGGATCATTTTGAAAATGCCATTCTCGAATGGGGCCCGCCATAACATTTAAGTAGTATAGGTCATACCCATGGGGGGCACCGACAGGGTGATATCCCCGTGGCACCATAACCACATCGCCATCTTCAACGGACATGGTTTCGTCCAATGAGCGATCATCGGTATAGACCCGCTGGAAGGCAAACCCCTGTGATGGATTTAAGCGGTGATAATAGGTTTCTTCCAGATTGGTTTCCCGTGGCAAATCGTCCGTATCATGCTTGTGAGGTGGATAGCTGGACCAGTTTCCACCCGGCGTAATAACCTCTACCACCAGAAGGCTATCGGCGGGAGCGTTATCGGGCAAAATATTACAAACGTGGCGAACATTGGTGCCTGTTCCACGGGTTTCTCGGCTCATATCACCCGGCGTAATCAAACGAGCCTTGTGTCCCCCTTTGCCCGGTGCACTGCACACAGCCAATGTGAGTTCTGAAACTGCCGTAACGCTATATTCTGAATTATTCGGCACATAAACAGCATGGGGTGCTGAGCCATCAAAAATAGATTTGCGCTCCCCAATATTTATAAATTTATCTTCACCCGCGATAATCGTTGCTGTGCCGGTCACCATAACCAGACATATTTCTCGATCATCCGTATCATTGGTTATCGTATCACCTGGTTTCATATTATAGAGCTCAAAACCAACATATCCCCATTGAGCCGTTTGCGGTGTAATACAATGAACGCGCCCGTCTTGATTTGGGGCTTGAGGTTTTACCAATAGATGACTCATGATTTAAATCTCACTTTTAAAGTTACCATTTATGGATGCCGTAAGTTACGCCATGTTTGAAGTAATGTTCTATAATTATTAGCGACCATTGCAGCTGCCTCTGCATCGTTTATTTCATCTTTGAACCATTTTTCGGCGGCTGTATAGAATACACTTCGACCAACAGCAAATCCCTTGCAGATAGGAGCGTCCGCACCCAAGGCAAAGTCCTTCGCTAATTCTTCAATTGGTGCATTAAGCCCTAACATGACAACCCCGCGACAATAGGGATCATATTTATTAATTAACTTTTCTATCATGTTCCAAGCGTCCGGTGATTTAGGGGGGCTCAATTTCCACCAATCAGGCATGATACCATGATCATAAAATTCTGTCATAGCTTCAATAATAGCGGTTGCGTTATCAAGATCATCAAGATCATTGGTTGGTAGAATAATTTCCAACAAAAGCTCATGGTCTGTAGACAGACATGCTTCATACAAATTTTTAACCGAGCGCAACTGACTTGTTTTCATGGTTTCATTATCATTTGGATGATAATGCACAAGACACTTGGCAACATGACTTTCAGGCCAATTTTTCAAGGTTGCCGAGATATTATCACCCGCTTCAAATGCCAATGGTCTAGAGCCCGGAAGTTCCACTGGACGCGCGATCCAGTTTTCACCATCACTGAGGGCCGCTAGGGTATCAAAGCCATATTTATCATCGATGATAAATCCAAGACCTTGGCTGCTTTCAGTGACGGTTTTAACCCCTTCAGCAATGATTCGTTTAAACCGGGTAATCGCTTCAACACTTTTATTGTTTCCATCAATCATGTCTTCGAATTGCTGACGGTGATCAAAAGCGATGGCACAAACTTCCGTAAATTCTTTTTTCCGATTTGTCGTGCGGTGAATATGCGATAATCGTTTATCATCACGCAATCTAGTTTCAGTGCTGCCATTGGTTAAGAAATCTTGCATTTCAATCCAGCTTGGAATTGCCGGGGAGCACCCGTGACGAGACACCACAATGGCACCAGCAGCATTACCATATTCACAGCACGTTTCCCACGACTCACCCTTGACCCAGCCCCTTAAAAAACCACTCATGAAGCCATCACCGGCCCCCAGAGTGTTAAACACTTCGACTTCGCGCCCCTGGACCCAAATGCCATCATCAAGGTTGTCAGGGATATCATCAGGAAAAACAACGCAACCCATAGGCCCTCGTTTAACAACAATGGCACCAACACTTAAAGACCGGAGAGTTTTAACCGCTTCAATTGTATTGGTCGATCCACCCGCAATATGGATTTCTTCTTCGGTTCCAACGATCAAGTCGCAATCGGGAATAATGGTTTGCACGTGTTTTGTTACATCGGCTGATTCAATAAATCTGTTCTCACCATCGCCGTGTGAGGTTAGCCCCCAAGCAACGGGTCGGTAATCAATATCAAAAACAACTTTGGTATCTGATTGTTTGGCATACTTTATGGCGGCGCGACTGGCGGCTTCTACACGGGGTTGCGAAAAATGCGTTCCCGTAACAACAATAGATTTAGCAGAGGCTATGTAATTTTTATCGATATGTTCGAGCTCGATACCCATATCGGCACAGTTTTCACGATAAAATATATGGGGGAAAGTTTGTAAATCCCGAATGCCCAAAATGACCAGTGCGGATAACCGATCGGGGTCTGTTGTAACGTGCGATACATCGACCCCTTCATCAATCAATTGTTGGCGGATAAAGCGCCCCATTTGCTCGTCGCCCACTCGGGTAATCAAACCGCTTTTAAGACCAAGGCGTGATGATCCGACCGCAATATTTGTGGCACAACCACCAATATATTTGGCGAAGGATTGCATATCTTCTAATCGTCCGCCGACTTGTTCACCATAGAGATCGACGCTAGAGCGTCCTATACAAATGACATCGAGTTGACGGTCTACCATCGTGAATAATCCTAATTTTAATTTGCTGATTGTTCGAAAGACTGCCCCACGCCAACCACCAAACTTTGCGCAAGACAGATTGGGGCAACCAATGTATGAAACGCCTGATTGGGTCCATCCTGAATTTCAAAACTTACGGCACTTTGTGATGCAAGGGGGCTTAGGGGGCTATCTGTTATCGCAATTGTGTTCATGCCTTTACCCGACAATGTGCCGACCAATTCAGAAACGATAGGTGTATAGGGCGCAAAGCTTATGGCGATTACGGCATCTTGTGGTTCAACCCGGGCAATTTGATGACGGATCATTCCACCCGCACCATCGGCAAGAATGCACCGGACTTCCAATCGGGAAAGCGCGTAATGTAAATAATGCGCAACGGCGAATGAACGACCTTGCGCCAATAAATGGACATCACGAGCATTTCGTAAGATCTCAACGGCTTGATTTAACTTAACGGGCGGTGTGTTCAGCTTTAAAAGTTCCAGAGATTCGATCCCTGCATGGCTAAAGTTATCCAGAATTGATGCAACCCCATCCCGTCCTTCATTATGGAGAGACTGGATCCTCTCTCTGTAGCTAGCGGTGTTTTCCACGAGGCGGGTTTTAAAGATTTGCTGTAAATCAGAAAACCCATCATATCCAAAAGCTTTAGCGAACCGAACAATGGTTGATGGTGGTACTTCGGCTTTGCGGGCAACCGTTGTTACCGTTTCCAGAGCTAGAACATCCGCATTATCCAAAGAGAACCGGCCAAATTTCTTTAATTGACGCGGTAAGCCTTCATATTCTGCCGCAATGGCAGATGTCAGGCCTTGATATGTATCGGGTGCGGTTTCCATGCGTCTCTCAAAAGTTTTATTAATATCGTGCTGCCTGTCTATTTTTTATGTTCTGGAGGGTTAAATACAGACCTCAAGAATGTGGTTAAATATCCACCTACCGACGGGATAATTTATATGAACATAATTTTTCATTATTTACAATAATGAAAATTACCATCCAAAATAATTTAAAACATGCACGTAAGAAAAGACAATGCCTACAAAATTGATTTTATCGGAGCAGGCATGATGGGACATATTCCAACATAAAAGATACAAACAATTTCGATTATTTATTCAGTGAATAATATTTAATAAAACCATCAAAAGCGAAAAGTTAGGTGACCGGCAATAACTGATCATGTTTAAATAATGCGTCGTTCAGTTGAAGTATATCGCGAGATATGTGGAAGGGCCTAAAACGAGCCCTACCTTTAATACCCACCATTAGAACCGTAAGATTTCCGACTTACCGCTGAGCGGCGTTTAGTGCCTTTGCTTCTGGTGCAGCATAGCAAAAACTATCTCAATAATCACCACCCCCATATTGAATCCCGCCGGATGGAGCGGCGAGTACCAAACACTCTCGCTCAAATTTTTTTATTTTCCAATTGGTAATATTTTTAAAATCAACATACATAACATCGACGTTGTTAATGAGTGTTACATTTACTTTCAAATATACATAAGCAAGTCTGCTTCTCACCTTTAAGCAGTCGTTAGAATTTGAAAATTAATTTCATTTGAAATATGTCTGCATGTCACTCCAAAGCAGACATTTTCGGAGGCTGTTAAACACTTCCGAAAATAGCC
>CBFDBO010000002.1:0-270799 GCA_965603075.1 uncultured Rhodospirillales bacterium
TATAGTGTCATATATAGTGTCATATACAGTGCCATGTTTGCCATCAATGAAAAGTCATTTAAATGTTGTGGTATGTGGTATACCACAACCAAATTACATTGGAAACATGATAAGTATAAAACTCAATTCTTCTCGATTAAATGGCACTGATTCGACTAAAAATGTTCTAAAAGCTACATCAGCTGTAAACCTGACAAGTTGACCCTCGAATATGTGTATATTATCCGGCTATTCTAAATTTTAATTGCCAAGACAAAACAAATTTTTTGCAAAATTAGCCGTGGTATGCCAAACATACAGTCGTGGAACGCAATAATTTAAAAATACCATCTCTTAAAGAGGATAAAATATTGAGTGGTTTTCAAATCGATCCGATCGATACAAGTTATAGTTTAAAAGAGAGAATATATAGCTCTCTCAAACAGGCTATTACCGCTATGAATATTTATGAGGATGGTATTAACCTCCGCCTTGATGAACGCCAGTTATCGGATCAATTAGCAACCAGTAGAACGCCAATCCGAGAAGCCCTCGCGCGTCTTGAGCAAGAGGGACTGGTGAATATTGTGGCTCGAAAAGGGGTTTACATAATCCGTAAATCCAAACACGAAATTCTTGAAATGATCACTGTTTGGGCAGCACTTGAGAGTATGGCTGCAAGATTGACCACCGAACGTGCGTCTAACGAAGATATATCCTCATTACGAACAATTTTCACCACTTTTGATGATGGACAGGTTCAAGCCCATATAGATGAATACTCTGCTGCGAATATCCAATTCCATCAAACCATCATCGAGCTCAGTCAATGTGAGCTTCTTAAAGAGATGGCCAGCAACATTTTCCTCCATATCCGTGGTATTCGTTCCAGAACCATATCGGATAGTGATCGTGCGAATCGCTCTATTATTGATCATATCCATATCATTGAAGCGCTTGAAAACCGCAAACCTGAGCTCGCCGAACAGCTCGTGCGGGATCACGCTCTGAGTTTAGCGGATCATGTTTCTGAAAATGTTTCCTATCTCGATTGATTTTTATTACATGAAATCAATAATCTAGTCGTATCCATTACGGCTTCGTAGATTCTTTTTTATAAATCAGTTTCCATTTAATATTATTACTGGTATACCATATACCATAGACATGAAGATCATATAGCGACTATTTAAAAAAAATAGATCAAGTGTATTTTTTTAAAACGAAGCTATTGCGACATGCACATAAATATATACGATGCAGGTGTCTAAAACTATTACGGGGATTATAGGTGTCTATGTAGGCATCGTTCGTAATAATTATATTAACTAGGGAGAGAACTATGCGATTTGCAAAAAAACTTCTCGGTTTCGGTGTTGCTGTTGCCGTTGGTGCTACAATGACACTGGCCTCTGCAGTGACAACAACAGCAGAAGCAGCTTGGGAACCTAAAAAACCGATCGAATTCATTATTATGGCAGGCAAAGGTGGCGGTGCTGATAAGATGGCTCGTCTGATGCAGGCTGCTATCGAAAAGCTGAAATTGTCATCCAAGCCCCTTACACCAATCAATAAATCTGGTGGTTCAGGTGCTGAAGCGCTTGTTCATTTGAACAATGCTTCTGATCCAGATCATACAATCATGGTGACGTTGAATACTTTCTATACAACACCAATGATGCAGCCAAAACTAGGCATCGATTACAAATCTTTCGCACCGATTGCTCGTATGGCTGAAGATACATTCCTGCTTTGGGTTAATAAAGATTCCGGTATTACCAATCTGGACGAATATCTTGCCAAGGTAAAATCAGAAGGCAACAATTGGATTATGGCCGGTACTGGTAAAGGTGCTGATAATCTGATTACAAGCTTCCTGAATGCGTCATACGGTTTGGATATTAAATACGTGCCTTATAAAGGCGGCGGTAAGGTTGCTAAGCAGCTTGCTGGTAACCATGCAAACTCAACCGTGAACAATCCAGGCGAAATCGAAGGTTTCTTTAATGCCGGTGTTGCAATTCCACTTGCTGCATTCACCGCAGAACGTCTTCCTGCGTTTCCTGATGCACCGACGTTCAAAGAGCTTGGTATGGATTTCGAATACTACATGCAACGTAGTGTTGTTGGAGCCCCTGGTATGAGTGCTGAAGCACTTACTTATTACCAAAATCTGTTTGCTACACTCTATGAAACAGAAGAATGGCAGACATACTTCAGCAAGAAGAGTTTCCGTGGTGAGCTTCTCCAAGGTCAGGCTTTGCTTGATTATTGGGATGTGAACAACGAAATCCAACGTAAATTGCTCGTGAAAAACGGCCTGATTAAATAATCATTTCGTTTCATACGTAATTTTAAATTTGATTTGCAGCAGAGGGTCGTCGTTATGCGCGCAGCTGAATTAGTAATGGCAATCGTAATGGCGGTCTTCTCTGCCTATCTTATGATAAAAAGTAGTGAGCTACCCATTGGGTGGATTGAAGATGAAGGCCCCGGCGGTGGGGCATGGCCGTTCTGGCTTTCGACAATAATGTTAATTTGTTGCATTTGGATTGTGGTTCGGTGGGCCAGAAGAACAAGCCCCGTAAGCCGAATGACACAAGTGTTTATGGATGGTCATGCAATACGGTCGTTTCTTATGGTGGCGGGACCATTGGCGATCTGTATCGGACTGATCCACATCATTGGGATCTATTTCGCCGTACCGTTATTTTTAATTTATTATCTCAGGTTCATTGGGCGTCATACTTGGCGGTTGACCCTGGCTGTTTCATTGGTAACGCCGGTCGTAACATTTCTGTTTTTTGATATCGCGGTTCGGATTGTTTTGCCAAAAGGCTACACGGAACCTCTGTTTTACCCGCTTTATGATATTTTACTGTAGCAAAAGATACGACTTGAATTCGTAGATGGTTGCAAAGGTGCGCTTAAATTTTAAACGCATATTAAAGATAAGTTTATAGGGAAGTTTATTGAGATGGAAATTTTTGGCCAGTTGATGGATGGGTTTTTAATAGCCTTTGAGCCGTTAAACTTAGGGTTAATGATTCTTGGTGTTGTGGTCGGTTTGTTTATTGGTGCTATGCCGGGGCTTGGGTCCGTTAATGGTGTTGCTATTTTGCTTCCAATGACATTTCTGGTGCCGCCAACGTCAGCTATTATTTTTCTTGCTGCTATTTATTACGGCGCAATGTACGGGGGTGCGATCAGTTCGATCATGCTGGGGATACCCGGGGCCTCGACGGCCGTTGCCACGACCTTTGATGGGCGACCTATGGCACTTAAAGGGGAAGCCGATAAGGCGTTGGTTGCTGCGGCTGTTGCCTCGTTTGCTGGCGGAACGATCTCTATTATTTTGTTTACCTTATTTGCTCCGCTGCTAGCGGGGTGGGCATTGGCTTTTGGTGACCATGAGCTGTTTGCTTTGATGATGGTTGCGTTTGCCACATTCGTCGGCCTGTCAGGCGATGATATTCCAAAAACTATTTTCTCTATCTGTATCGGTCTGGTGCTCAGTTCTGTTGGTCTGGATATAATGAGCGGTGAGCCACGGCTTATTTTTGGTGATATCATTGGTTTTATGCATGGCGTTAACTTCTTGGTTCTTGCTATTGGTATTTACGGTATTGCCGAAATGTTGTGGACCATTGAAACAAGCCGCGGTGAGCTGAAAATGTCCAATGCGGAAATTTCAGTTGACCGTGTTGTTCGAAACCTCAAGGAATTGTTGACCACATGGCCAACGGCATTAATGGCCTCTTTTGTTGGTTTCTTTGTGGGGATTTTACCCGCCGCCGGTGCGACACCGGGTGCGTTGATGTCATACGGTTTTGCCAAAACCTATTCCAAAAACCCCGAAGAATTCGGCAAGGGCAAGGTTGAAGGTGTTGTTGCACCAGAAGCCGCCAACAATGCTGCGTCAACAGGGGCGATGTTGCCAATGTTGACACTGGGCATTCCCGGTTCTCCAACAACGGCCATCCTGCTTGGTGGTATGGTTATCTGGGGACTGGTCCCGGGACCCATGCTGTTTATCGAGCAAAAAGAATTTGTCTGGGGGCTGATTGCCAGCCTTTACGCCGCCAACCTGTTTGGTGTGATTATCAACGTTGCTTTCATTCCCTTGTTCCTGTGGGTTCTGAAAATGCCATTCACCGTTCTGGCGCCCATCATTTTTGTGTTGTGTCTTATTGGTGGCTACGCTCCGACACAATCCATGCATGATGTGTGGTTGATGCTGATCTTTGGTGTTGTCGGCTATCTTATGCGTAAACTTGATTACCCCATGGCGCCAGCCGTTCTGGCGATTGTGCTTGGCCCCCTTGCTGAACCCGCCATGCGTCAATCTTTGCTAATATCCAATGGCGATTTTTCCGCATTCTTTACGCGCCCTATCTCTGGAACGTTTATGGCAATCTCAATCTTTTTGCTGTTGATGCCAGTTTTCCAAGCGCTGAAGCGGAAAATGAAAAGCAACGCAGAAGCGTAAAATTTGACGTTTCTAAATTAACTTAAAGAAAATATGAAGGACGATATGTTATGAGTAGTGCATCGGAAGTTGTGATGGAATCAGAAGAAGGTACTGAAAGTCTAACGGATGGGTTCCACCTTCTCATTGATGCACTAAAGCTCAATGATCTCAACACTATTTATGGTGTACCGGGTATTCCTGTGACCGATCTGGGCCGTCTTGCACAAAATGCGGGCATTCGGGTTTTATCGTTTCGCCATGAGCAAAATGCCGGTAATGCCGCCGCCGCCGCGGGGTTCATTACCAAGAAACCCGGTGTTTGCCTGACCGTTTCCGCACCCGGTTTTCTAAATGGTTTAACCGCATTGGCACACGCGACGACCAATTGCTGGCCGATGATTCTAATCAGTGGTTCCTCCGAACGTGAGATCGTTGATCTGCAAAAGGGTGACTATGAAGAAATGGACCAACTCGCCATCGCCAAACCACTTTGCAAAGCGGCTTTCCGTATTTTGCATGCCGAAGATATCGGTGTTGGTGTAGCCCGGGCAATTCGGGCGGCTTTAGCGGGTCGTCCCGGTGGTGTTTACCTTGATATTCCGGGCTCGCTGCTGGGACAGGTTATGGATAAGGTTGAGGGGGCGAAGTCGCTTATTAAAGTTGTTGATCCATCTCCTGCGCAAATACCAGCACCAAGCGCCATTGCGCGCGCTATGGATGTTCTAAAAGGCGCTAAAAAGCCGCTTATCATTCTTGGTAAAGGGGCTGCATACTCGCAAGCCGACGACGAAGTCAGAGCGCTTGTGGAAACAAGTGGTTTCCCCTACATCCCCATGAGCATGGCCAAAGGATTGTTACCCGATGATCACCCACAGTGTTCATCTGCGGCCCGCTCGCTTGTGTTAAAAGAAGCGGATGTAGTGCTGCTTGTGGGGGCCCGTCTGAATTGGCTGCTCTCTCATGGTAAAGGTCGACAGTGGGGCGAGCCGGGGTCTACTAAATTTGTTCAGATCGATATCGAGCCGAAAGAAATGGACAGCAATATCGAAATTGCCGCACCATTGGTCGGTGACGTTGGTTCCTGCGCTCAAGCGCTTCTCGATGCTATGGGCAGCAATTGGCAAAAACCGTCTGAAGAATGGACGGGCGCTGTTAAGGCCAAAAAAGAAGCCAACATCACCCGCATGGCAGCCAAATTACAAAACAACAATACACCGATGGATTACGAAGGGGCTCTGGGGGCATTGAAACGCATTATCAAAGCCCGTCCCGATGCGATGTTCGTTAATGAGGGCGCCAACACCCTCGATAAAGCCCGCTCGATCATTGATATGGCCAAACCGCGTAAGCGACTTGATGTTGGTACGTGGGGTGTCATGGGCATTGGTATGGGCTCTGCCATTGCTGCTGCCGTTGAAACGGGCCTGCCTGTTTTGGCTCTAGAAGGTGATAGTGCCTTTGGGTTCTCCGGCATGGAAGTTGAAACAATCTGCCGCTACAACCTGCCTATTTGTATTGTGATCTTTAATAACAATGGCATTTATAGCGGGCTGGACGAGAATTTATCCGGTGGTGAGGATGTTGCCCCAACCAAATTTGTTGATGGTGCGCGTTACGATAAGATGATGGAAGCCTTTGGTGGTGTTGGTTACAACGTAACGAACCCCGATGAGCTGAGCCAAGCGGTTAATGAAGCCATGGATTCAGGCAAACCTTCACTTATTAACGCCGTGCTCGATCCGGGCGCTGGCAGTGAGAGCGGTAACATCGGCAGCCTTAACCCAAGCAGCATCATATCAGATGCCATCTTGAAAAATAAATAATTTAATTAAATTGAAATTTACTTAAGCGAGGACGGTATGGAAAAAGCTCTATCAGGCGTCAAAATCTTAGACATGACGCATGTACAATCAGGACCTACCTGCACACAATTGCTGGCATGGTTCGGGGCTGATGTTATTAAAGTTGAACGCCCCGGCGTTGGTGATGCAACACGGGGACAGTTACGCGATATTCCCGATGTGGATAGTCTCTATTTTACAATGTTAAACCACAATAAGCGTAGCGTGACCTTGAACACCAAGGCTGATAAAGGCAAAGAAATCTTTGTTAAGATGCTCAAGCATTGCGACGTGATGGTCGAGAATTTTGCCCCCGGCGCGCTTGATCGTATGGGGTTTACTTGGGAACGCATTCAAGAGATTAACCCAAAGCTGATCTATGCGTCGGTCAAAGGTTTTGGCCCCGGTGATTTTGCCGATTGTAAGGTTTACGAAAACGTTGCCCAGTGCGCCGGCGGTTCGGCCTCTACCACGGGTGACCGTGATGGGCTGCCCATGGTTACGGGCGCACAAATTGGTGATTCAGGTACGGGGCTTCATTTGGCGCTGGGCATTGTGACGGCACTTTATCAGCGCACGCATTCTGGTCGGGGACAAAAAGTTGATTGCGCCATGCAAGATAGCGTCTTGAACTTGTGTCGCGTGAAATTACGCGATCAACAACGACTGGCGCACGGTCCGCTAAATGAATACTCACAAGCTGGTGAAGGCATCCCGTTTGGGGATGCAACCCCGCGCGCCGGAAACGATTCCGGCGGTGGACAGCCGGGCCGTATTCTTAAATGCAAAGGGTGGGAAACCGATCCCAATGCGTACACATATTTCATTACTCAAGCCCCTGTTTGGGCTAAAATTTGTGAGGTTATTGGTAAACCGGAATGGGTGGAGGATCCTGAATACGCCACACCCGTTGTTCGTCTACCAAAACTAAACCTGATTTTTGCGACCATTGAGCAATGGACAATGACCAAGACCAAATTCGAGGTTATGGAAATTTGTAACAAGTTTGATATTCCTCAGGGACCGATCCTGAGCATGAAAGAAATTTCTGAAGATCAAGGGTTACGTAAAACCGGCACTGTTGTCGAAGTGGATCACCCTGAACGGGGTAAATACCTAACCGTTGGGAATCCGATTAAATTATCTGATTCAATTTCTGATGTGACGCGTTCTCCATTGCTTGGTGAACACACAGAAGAAATATTGAAAGAAATAGGCTTAAGTGATGATGAAATCGCCAGCGCCAGAGAAGACCGCGCTGTTTAGGTTTTTAGCGATTTCAGATATGACAACTTAAGATATAAGGAATATTACATGCGTATAATCGTTATGGGTCAACAGGCTTTTGGTAAAGATGCTCTAGAGAAAATTCTAGATGCCGGCACAGACGACGTGGTTGCGGTTTATTGTGAACCTGACATTGAGGGCAAACCGGTTGATCCAATCAAAGAGTTTGCTTCGGAAAGGGGTATCCCCGTTTATCAGCCCGCCCATTTCAAGGAACAAGAATCCCTTGATGAACTGGCTTCTCTGGATGCTGATCTGATGGTGATGGCATTTGTAAATGTGTTTGTACCACAAGCGGCGCGTGACACCCCAAAGCTCGGTTCTATTTGCTTCCATCCATCGCTGTTGCCTCTGCACCGTGGTCCTTCTGCTGTTAATTGGCCGATTATTATGGGCAGTGATAAATCTGGTTTCTCTTGGTTCTATCCAACCGATGGCCTTGATGAAGGTGAAATATTGCTGCAATGGGAATGCGCGATTGAACCGAATGACACGGTTATTAATCTCTATTTTAAAAACATCTATCCGGCAGCGATTAATTCCGTTCTGGAAGTTTGTGATTTGTTCCGATCTGGTACGACCCCCCGTATTGAACAAGACGAGACACAGGCCACCTACGAGCGCCGTTGTACTAAAAAGCATGCCGCCATCGATTGGCATAAACCTGTTGGTCAAGTTTATAACTTAATCCGTGGTACCAACCCGGCACCAGGTGCTTGGACAACATTTAAAGACAGTGAACTTGGTATCTTTGATAGTGTTCGCATGGATGGTGATGGCATAAGCGGGCGTGTAATGGAGGTCTCAGAAGACGGCATTTGCGTTCAATGTATCGGTGGACGCATTTTGGTTAAACGCGTTAAACCCCAAGGCGGTGCAAAACAAACAGCTGCTGAGTGGGCCGCAGAAAGCGGTATCGCAAAGGGTGATACGATTGGATAAAGTTTTGCGAGAGGCATGAACTAATCTGTTTTGCCAATCGAGGTACATTCTTTGCTTTACGTGACGCGAATAAACATGAATTAGTCTTGCTGAGAATAATAAATTGTCGAGTTTCGTGGTGACTCGTTAGCGACAACTATCAATATCAGGATATTTTGCGACTTATTTTGCGACGTACCCTGTAACCAAATTTAATTATACCTTTTATTAGGAGAACCAAGAATGCCTAAAAGTGATATTGAGATCGCCCGTGAAGCGACCATGCTGCCCATTACTGAAGTTGCCGCAAATTCAGGAATCCCTGAAGATGCTTTAATTCAGTTCGGTCCAAACAAAGCCAAACTTACCTTCGACTATCTAAATACGCTTAAAAATAAACGCGATGGTAAACTGATCCTGGTGACCGCTATCACCCCGACACCAGCTGGTGAAGGCAAAACAACGACTTCTGTTGGTTTGCATGACGGTTTATGTGCCTTGGGCAAAAACTCTATCGTTGCTCTGCGCGAACCCTCACTGGGACCTTGTTTTGGTATGAAGGGCGGTGCTGCTGGTGGTGGTTACGCTCAAGTTGTTCCCATGGAAGATATCAACCTGCATTTCACGGGTGATTTTCATGCCATTGGTATTGCCCATAACTTGTTAGCGGCACTGCTTGATAACCACATCTACTGGGGTAACAGCCTTAAAATTGATACCCGCCGCGTAAACTTCCGCCGTGTTGTTGATATGAATGATCGCTCGTTACGTCAAATCGCCAGCTCACTTGGTGGCGTTGGTAACGGCTTCACCCGTGAAGATGGTTTTGATATCACGGTGGCCTCCGAAGTTATGGCGATCTTCTGTCTTGCGACTGATCTTAAGGATCTTACCGACCGTATTGGGAATATCGTTGTTGCCCAAACACGTGATCGTAAACCGATCCTTGCCAAACAGCTTAAAGCCCATGGCCCAATGGCTGTGTTGTTGAAAGATGCTCTGATGCCTAACTTGGTACAGACTTTGGAAAACAACCCTGCCTTTATTCATGGTGGACCTTTTGCCAATATCGCGCACGGTTGTAACTCTGTAATCGCAACCAAGACGGCGCTTAAACTTGCCGACTATGTTGTTACAGAAGCGGGCTTCGGTGCTGATCTAGGTGCTGAGAAATTCTTTAACATCAAATGCCGTAAAGCTGGTTTAAAACCAGCGGCCGTTGTTGTTGTTGCAACGGTTCGTGCGCTTAAAATGCACGGTGGTGTCGCTAAAGGTGATCTTGGTAAAGAAGACGTCGCAGCGGTTAAAGCCGGTTGCGCTAATCTTGCCCGTCACATCAAAAATATTAAACAGTTTGGTGTTCCTGTTGTGGTTGCCATTAACCAGTTCATCAATGATACCAAAAAAGAACTGTCTATGGTTGAAGCAACAGCCAAGAAACTGGGTGCGAAAGCCATTGTCGCTAGCCATTGGGCTAACGGTGGTAAAGGGACCAAAGATCTATCGAACGAAGTTATTCGTATGGTTGATGCAGGCAAAGCCAAGTTCAAAGTGCTTTACCCTGATAGCATGTCTTTAGAAAACAAAGTCCGTACCATCGCGCAAAAACTATATGGTGCAAAAGATATTTCTATTGATGCAAAAATCGCTAAGCAGTTCGCGGATTTGGAAGCTGGCGGATATGGCAAGCTCCCTGTTTGTATGGCTAAAACACAATACAGCTTCTCCACCGACCCGGATGCAAAGGGTGCTCCGTCCGGACATATGATCCCCATTCGTGAGCTTCGTTTGTCTGCTGGTGCTGGATTTGTTGTGGTTGTCACGGGTGATATTATGACCATGCCGGGTCTGCCGCGTGTGCCTTCTGCCAACAACATTTATCTCAATAAAAACGGCCAGATTGAAGGCTTGTTCTAATATAGATTAAAAGGCCGGAGGGGTTCCTCCGGCCTTTTTCTTTGTAAAAGTTTACCGAAGTCAATTTTTATTCTTCTGTTTTATGGAATAATAAAGTCACTAAAATAATATAAAGGAGATCAATCATGGCTATGCGTTCATTTCTTATTCCCATCCGCGGTGATGGAAAAGGTGATTGCATCATGGATCACGCGCAAATACTCGCAAAGCGTTTAGGGGCCCATATGGATATAGTCCATGCCCGTGCTCAGCCTACTGATCTGCTTCCATTCGGTGTTTTATTAACAGAAGGCATGAAGCAAACTATTCTTGAAGCGGCGGAAGATCAGGCCAAAGAAGAAGAAAACCGTGTGCGTTCTTTATTTGACGAGTACTGTTCCAAGGCCGGGTTGAGCAATGTTGACCCCTATGACGCTGGTCATGATGGTACGACAGTTTCATGGATTGAAAGAACGGGTAAACAAGCTGATTTAACCGGACTTCTGGGTCGGCTTGCTGACTTGGTTATTGTGCCTAAGCCAGATGCCGAGTTGGGAATCAACACACTTGAAGCATCCTTAATGGACGCGCAGGCTCTAACATTAATGTGCCCAGATAAACCATCACCTACCCTCGGTGAAATTGTCGCCCTTGCTTGGAATGGCAGCGAGCAATCTGCCCGCGCCATCCGGCGTGCTATTCCTATTTTGCAAAAAGCAAAATCTGTATTCTTGATGACCAATGATGAAGCTGGGAATGTAAGTGGTATCTCAACGGCAGAAATGCAAAACATTCTTAAACGCAACAATGTGAATGCGGAAATTAAAGTATTCACCCACGAAAAAGATATCGGGCATGACCTTCTTGATGCGGCCATGAGCGTCAATGCTGATATGTTGGTGATGGGCGCGTACTCGCACAGCCGTCGTCGTGAACTGGTTATGGGTGGAGCAACCCATTACATTATAAATAATACTGGTATCCCTGTACTGATGCTGCATTGATTTAATCTTTCTGGCATTTACAATTTGACGCGTGAGGATTAATTTTCTCACGCGTTTTTTTTCTATATTCGTTGATAACTTTACGGAGATTATTATGAGCATGACTATTCCTGAAGACATGAAGGTAATTGAAATATCTGAAGCCGGTGCGCCAGAAGTTTTAATACCGGCGCGTCGCGCGGTCCCTGAAATTAGCTCTGGCGAAGTGCTCATAAAGGTTGTGGCGGCGGGTGTGAACCGTCCTGATGTGCTACAACGTCAAGGGGCGTACCCACCCCCACCGGGCGCCTCGGATATTCCCGGTTTGGAAGTGGCGGGCACGGTTGTGGCTAAATCAAGTGACGTATCTAATCTGAACATCGGTGATGAGGTTATGGCCTTGGTGACAGGGGGCGGTTACGCAGAGTACTGTAGCGCACCAGCCGCCCAGTGCTTGCCCATCCCCAAAGGTCTAAGCATGCAAGAAGCCGCCGCTATTCCGGAGACATTCTTTACGGTCTGGAATAACGTGTTTGATCGTTCGGGGTTGCTTGCAGGGGAAAGCTTGCTCATCCATGGTGGGACATCTGGGATTGGTACCACGGCAATCCAATTGGCCAAACAATTCGGCGCGCGGGTTTTTGCCACGGCGGGTTCAGATGAAAAATGCCAAGCTTGTGTCGATTTGGGGGCGGAGCGGGCTATTAACTATCGCACTGAAGATTTTGTTTCCGTGATTAAAGAGGTCACAGGCAAAGGGGTAAATGTCATTCTCGATATGGTCGGTGGGGATTATTACGCGCGCAATATTAAGGCGTTGGCCCCTGATGGAAGGCTCTGTAATATCGCCTTTTTACAAGGCTCAGAAGTTACGATTAACCTTATGCCCATGATGCTCAAGCGGCTGACATTAACCGGGTCGACTTTGCGCGCCATGCCCGTGCCGTTTAAAGCGGCCATCGCCAAGAATTTATTAGAAAAGGTCTGGCCGATGATCGAGGCGGGGGAGGTTAAACCCGTCATGCATTCTGTCTTCAACCTTGATGAAGCCAGTGAGGCCCACCGTCTGATGGAGACAAACGCCCACATTGGCAAAATAGTGTTGAGTGTTGATTGATCGAATTATTTAAGCTTTTTGGGGACAAACCGACTGAGCCCCCCCATGGCGATCATGATGCCGCCCGACACCACGAACACGGCGGGTAACTTGAAGGCAACCAAAACGGCTGCAAACAATCCCGGCATGGCAAGTTGCTGGGTGTAGCGATAGGTCGAAAAGACGGTGGTCATCTCGGCGCGCTCATACGGGTGTACGGCCCTTAGAAAGGCAATGTTGCCAACGGAATCAATGGGCATCGCCAAGAGTGCCGCCAGAACCAATCCGGCGATGCCGATCAGAGGGGATCCAAATAAAAAGGCGGCGGTCATTGTCGCTATTCCGCATAGGGTGTAACTGAGCATCAATGTTTTTCGTGCACCGTAACGCTGATTAAACGGTGTTAGAAGTGGCACGGCGAGGGTGAATAGGGTGGCCAATGATGACGCAGCCCCCGCCACATAATCGCTCAATCCCATATAAACTACATAGATCGGCATATAAATAAAAAACATCCCCCACCAACCGGAGCGGCCTATGGCCAGAAGCCAAGCGATTGTCAGCCGTGGCTGAGAGAAAAACCGCTTACAGTATAATAATGGATTGGTGACGGGCTTGCGTTTTGTTGAAACCGCTTTGTTTTCAGATAACCGCAGATACCAGAAATAGCTGATGAAAATTACCCCAATAAACCCCGTCATCAAAAAGGGGGCCCACGGTGCGATTTCATTTTTAAGCACAATGCCCAACCAAGGACCAATGGTCCATGCTAGGCCACTATAGAAAATCCGAACGGGTTCAAATTTCCCCAGTTCTTGTCGGGGGACATGATCCATCATGAACAGGCTGGTGCCAATCTCGATGCAAGCTCCTGCGAATAAATGTAGGGCCATAGCGACAATGAATGTAGGGACATTGCCCGTTATATTGCTGAGCGTGAATAATATCATTGAGCAAATTAAGGAAGATGTACCCAATGTCAGCACCCCGCGACGGGTAATCTTCGATACCAATAAGGGCACAAATGCACTGGCGATCAATCCGACCACACCAATGGCTGAATATAAAATGCTAACGGTTTTGGCATCTTGTAGGTGTTCGTAGGCAGCAAGCGGGATAACGGTCACTAGGATAGCCCGGGCAAGATGCTCTAGGGTATAGAGCGTTACAAAGGTTGGGGTCGTGGGGCGATTAAAGGCATAAAGCCAAACGGGCATGTGTAGTTGACGCATGTGGTTCGTCTCGCCCTGATAGTTCAGCTAACCCTGATAATATAGTAAACACTACCCTTGATGGTGATGACGGGGAAGCAAATCTTGTTTTCTTGGTTGCCAAATGATATTTGATCATAAGTAATTTATTTGGGGCACTATATTCGGGCAATATATTTAAATTTTTTTGTTTGAATATAACGGGGGTTAAATGTCTGAGAACAAGCATGTTACGATCATTGGCGCTGGGATAATTGGCATCAATTGCGCGATCGCGCTCCTTAAAATGGGTTATCGCGTGACGGTCATTGATCGACTTCCTCCCGGCGAAGGGTGTTCATTTGGCAATGCGGGCATTCTGGCGGCTTCTGCGTATAAACCGCTCGCCTCCCCCTCGACCCTGTTAAAAGTCCCCGGATGGCTTCTTAATCCGACAGGTCCTTTGGTCATTCGTTGGCGGCATTTCCCACGGTTGTTTCCTTGGTTGATGCGTTATGGGTTGTCTGGATTGTTTGGCGATACAGCAAAGATTGAAGACGCGCTCTATCATCTTATGATGCCAAGCGTGGATCATTATCGTAAATTAACTATCGAGGCAGGGGCCCCAGAACTAATATCGGATGGGGGGTCTTTATACGCCTTCCGCAGCCTGAAAAAAATTGAACAGGAACGCGCCGGCTTTGATGAACGACGCGGGCGAGGTTTTGAAGTTACCGAGCTTAGCGGCGAAGAAATTGCAGAACGCGAACCTTGCCTTACCAAACAATACAAGGGGGGATATCTCGCCCATGATTATGCCCATGTGCTCAACCCTGGACGCCTGGTGACGGTGCTTGCCGATTACGCTAAAAGCCTGGGCGCAGAAATTCTACTCGCCGATGTTCATGATATGGAAATTGTGGGGGGCGAAGTCAAATCCTTGATCACCAGCACGGGTAAACACATCGTTGATAGGCTGGTTATTGCGGCGGGTGCTTACTCGCATCAGCTCAGTGCTAAATTAGGCGATAAAGTCCCCCTTGAAACAGAGCGAGGGTACCATGTTACCATTGAAAATCCGGGCGCAATGCCCTCTATGGCCGTTGCGGATGAGGATTTTAAAGCGTGGATTACCCCTATGGAAACGGGCCTTCGGTGTGCGGGGACGGTTGAACTTGCAAACCTTGATGACCCGCCTGATGAAGAAAGGGCTAGAATGCTCGTCGATGTCGCCAAGAAAATGGTGCCAGATTTAAATACATCCACGTATAGCACTTGGATGGGAAGACGGCCTACCTTACCCGATAGCGCACCAATAATTGACCAAGCCAGTCAGTTTTCAAAGGTATTTTATGCTTTTGGTCATCAACATTTAGGTTTAACAGGGGGGCCCGCAACAGGACAAATGATTGCTCAACTCATGTCTAATCAAAAACCAAACTTTGATATAGGGGCCCTAAAAGTAGGTCGCTTTTGATAAAAATACTAAATACTTGAAATCGTTTCTTAAAAACCTACCTAATAACTCCGTAATAACTACAAAATATCGAAGTGATATTGAGTTTTATGAAACATTCGTCATCGTAAATTCATAATTTACACACATTTGATACGTACAATAATATTAAATAATGATTCTATGATTTCTAAAGTTCACGATTAATGAAAAATTCAACCTTATGAAAAACAACTCAAAGCCATCTTTATCAGCAATCTCGTCTATTAAAACCGCCAAAGCGGCAAAAAAATTTACCAGGCGCACTCTACTTAAGACGAGCGCTGGTGCCGGATTATCTGTCGCAGCCTATGGTCCTTGGTATGTGAAAGACGCATTCTCATCATCGGGGGAGTGTAATATTTTTGTCTGGACGGGTAACTTCCCAAAATCAATTGTAGATCGAATGAGAGTTCGGACCGGTATTAAGATCAATGTAACCGAAATTAAATCCAACGAACAATTACTGAATAAACTTAAATCAACCCGCGGACGGGGCTACGATTTAATTACCCCGACGTTATCAATGGCGGCGCAATGGAAAGATCTCAATCTATTACAACCTTGGGAACTTGAAAAATTACCTATGGACCGTGTTGATCAAAGGTTTCTGACACGTTCGCAAAATGATTGGACATGGTATTATGGTCTCTTCCACCTACCGCATCTTTGGGGAACAGAGGCCATTGGGTATCGTACAGATTTATATGAAACAACCTACGGCAAACTGAGCTTGGGTGATCTGTGGCACGAAGACGTTAAAGGCAAAATAATGGGGCGTCCGCATTCTCTTATGGCGGGGATTGGGCGTTATTTGGCGTCGATTGGTGAAATGGCACCTTTTGAAGATTCCTATAAAGACGAAGATAGTATGCGTGATATTTGGTCCACCATTACAGATTTTGCCATCGATCATAAAGATTGGATACGGTTGTTCTGGAATGATGCCACCACACAACAGGCTGGATTACGAAGAAACGGTATTGTCCTTGGTCAAGTGTGGGATAGCCCCGTTATTACCATGAAAAATAAAGGTGAGCCCGTAAACTATCTTGCGCCTAAAGAGGGCGCCTTTGCGCGGTTGGATGGATTTGCCATGCCCACGGGGGCTGCCAATATTGATCAAGCTTACGAATTGATCAAAGTTTGTTACGATCCTGCATTTGCTGGATCACAGGCTACCTATACAGGGTCTAATTCTGTTGTTGCCGGCTCAGATCACTTTATGAGCGATTTAGCAAAAACGGTGCACTCTGAGGCCTATCCTAAGGATGCGCTGGATAAATTATGGTGGTGGCCTTCTGAGCCACAATGGTATGCCGATATTAAAGCCGAATACCGCGATGCCTATATAGCAGCTTAAAGGCATACAGTTACAATAGTATATCAATCCGGATGATAAAGGTTACGGTTGACAGTAGAAGGGTAGATAATTACTTTCTCTATTCATAAAAAAATAATTGTGTTTCAGGGATTTAATCTACTAAAGGGGTTGTTTGCCTATGATTTGTAGACGGTTGATTTTAACCGCTAGTATGTCGTTTGCATTGTCAATTATCGCATTGACCATGAACGTTAATAATGCCCGCGCGGGCGATCTAGCGGAAGGGGCAGAAAATTTCATCCGCTCCATGTCTGAAACCGCCATACAAGAACTAACAGCCCCCGATATTACACGAGATGAGAGAAAGCTACGGTTAAAAAATGTCATTGATACATATTTCTATGTGCCGGGAATTGGACAATGGGTATTGGGCCGTTTCTGGCGTCAGGCTTCTGTTGATGAACGAAAAGAATATATTGATCTGTTCGGAAAATTAATTATTGAATCCTATGTCGACAAATTTGCCAGTTATACTGGTGAATCATTAGAAATCATTAAAACAGACGTACGTAAAAAAGACGCTATTGTTTCCTCCACCCTAAAGCGACCTGATATAAATCAAGTGGTTCAACTCGAATGGCGCGTACGGGTAAATAATGGTGTGTATAAAATCATCGATATAATGGTTGAAGGCATCAGTATGGGGCAAACCCAACGTTCTGAATTTGCTTCCGCCATAAAAAATAATGGTGGCAATATTGGTAAATTCCTTGATGATCTTCGCGCTCGGATATCTCCCCCAGCATCTCCCCCAGTATCTCCACTGACGACGTCCCCGGCGTCTCCCGCGACCACTGCCCCAACGACAGATTCATAAGGTAATTGTGAACGCGCCCTCCGCTGAATACCATTCCGGCAAAAATGCCGACAGTGAGAACTTCCCCGTTGCGTCCATCCTCATTGCGAAACATCTTAGGCCCCATATCACCCATTTCTATAACTTTGCGCGCACTATTGATGATGTCGCAGATAACCCGGATATGCACTCGGCTCTTAAGCTATCCATCTTAGCGGGCTTCTCTGACGCTTTAAAGGGCACCCCAAGTCGAGACCCGTCCCTTCAAGAAATTGATTTTTCCGCGGCAACCAATATCAGGCACAGCCTGATAGATACAAATGTTCCCATTGCGCATTGCCAAAATCTGATTACGGCATTCTGTCAGGATGCGACAAAAAACCGTTATGACACTTGGGATAGCTTGGTGGATTATTGCTTACTATCGGCCGCCCCGGTTGGGCGTTATCTTATTGACCTTCATGGTGGAATTCCCAAAAAATCATCTACTAAGGGGTACGCAGCGTCGGATGCTTTATGCATCGCCTTGCAAGTCATAAACCATTTACAGGATTGCAAAGATGATTTCTTGATGCTTGACCGTGTGTATATACCGGGTGATTGGCTAGACGCTGAAAACGTTACGGGGGTTGAGGCTTTGTCAGCAGGGCTCACTGCGCCATCGTTGCGACGTGTTTTTGACCGAGTTCTTGTGGCTACGGAAGCTCAACTTGATTTAGCCAAAGCTTTGCCCCATTACATCCCGGATCGCCGTTTGGCTATGGAAGCATCGGTCATTTGGCAAATAGCAAAGGCTCTATGTGTAAAATTACGACATAATGACCCTCTCGCAGCCTCTGTCACGTTATCCAAACCAGCATTATTATGGTGTACAATAAAAGGCATTGTCGCCTCTATCATCAAGCGTGATATAGTCCACTGATTATGAATAAGCCTTTGAAACAAGCAATTGAATATGCGCAGCAGTCAGTAAAGCGATCCGGTACGTCGTTTTACTGGGCTATGCGTGTCCTTGCGCCTGAAAAAAGGCTCGCAATGTACGCCCTATACGCCTTTTGCCGTGACGTGGATGATATTGCCGATGAACCCGGACCAACGGCTCAGAAAAGAGCCCAACTTGATGTCTGGCGCACTGAAATTGACGCTGTGTTCAATAATAAACCAAGCAGACCTTTAGGTTGGGCATTGGTGGAACCAATTCATACATTTCCGTTAAAAAGATCTGATTTTATGGCCATCATTGATGGCATGGAAAGCGATGCGGGGGAAAGCGTCCGTATGGCGACCATGGAGGACCTAAATCTCTATATTGATCAAGTTGCGTGTGCCGTAGGGCGTCTTTCAAACTCTATTTTTGGAATCCAGTCACCCCTTAGGGATGAGATTGCAAAAGCGTTGGGCGAGGCCCTGCAACTGACCAATATATTGCGTGATGTTGAAGAAGATGCGGGTAATGATAGATTGTATTTACCCGCAGATTTGCTGGCCTCAAATGATGTTTATTGTGGACAAAACGATGAAGTTTCACAAATCCTTAGCAATCCGGGCACAGTAGAAACCTGTCATAAATTAGAAGTCCTAGCGCAACAGAGATACAACCAAGCCCGAGATTTATTGTCAGAGTGCAATGACCAGCAAGCCCGCCCAGCACGGATGATGCTAGAGGTTTACGAACGATTGTTATCGAAGCTCTCCAGACGGGGATGGGAATTCCCCTGTAAGGCTGTTTCGCTGACAAAATTTGAAAAAATCTGGATTTTGCTTAAATACGGGCTCTTTTAAATGACGGGACGAGTGCATATTGTTGGTGCGGGCTTGGCGGGGTTATCGGCGGCAGTGCATCTCATAAACCAAGGGAAATCAGTTAGTTTATACGAAAGCACGTCGCAGGCAGGCGGGCGTTGTCGCTCTTATCACGATGATATCCTAAATCGGACGATCGATAATGGAAATCATTTGATGCTCAGTGGTAATCTAGCATTGCAGGAATATCTGGGGCTTATTGGTGGCCTTGATAGCTTAAATCAATCGGAAACGGCACAGTTTGATTTCTATGATGATTTGTCTAAAGAACGCTGGAGCCTGAACCTAGGCTCGGGGATAATCCCATGGTCTTTGTTCAAACCTGAGAATAGAGTACCGGATAGTCGATTGAGGGACTATTTAGCCCCTATAAAGCTAGCAAATGCTGGCCCCGATGTAACCGTCGAAGATTGTTTGCGCGGTCGCAAGCACGGGGAGAGAGGGAGCAGGGAGAAGAGGGAGAAAAGGGGGGACACGGTCTATGAACGTCTGTGGCATCCTTTGACCACGGCCGTATTGAATACGGACCCTTGTGAGGCTCAGGCATCCTCCCTATGGCCCGTCTTTAAACAAGCCTTCGCCAAAGGCAGCAAATCCTGTCGTCCTTTATCTGCTTTAGGTTCCACTTTGAATTCAACTGGGGGACTTAGTGCCGCCCTTATTGATCCGGCGCTAAAATGGTTAGAAAACCAAGGCACGGAAATACAGTTTAACCATCGACTACTTTCTATCATCGTCGATGATAATGTCGATGGCAATAAAGTGACTGAACTTAAATTTAACACGGGCACAGTCACAATCCATGAGGGCGATAAGGTCATCCTAGCCCTGCCACCTTGGGTCGCAGCAGATTTGATCGACTTGCCTAAATGCCCAGATCAACATCGCCCCATAATCAATGGACATTTTGACCTGCCGACGAATATTGATAAAGTAACCATAATTGGGTTAACAAATGCCATGTCGCAATGGATTTTTGCAAACGGCGATTTCGCGTCGGTGACTATTAGCGCCGCCGGGCCTTATATGGCATTATCGACAGAACAGATTGCAGAGAAAATGTGGCTGGAAATTCTTGGAGGGCTTGGGTTATCAGTACAGCCCATGCCCCCAATGGGGAAATATCGGATAATAAGAGAAAAACGGGCCACAATAGCGCAAACACCGGACCAAAATGCACAGCGTCCGGCGTTTAATGACAGTGGATTGGATAACACATTGCTCGCCGGTGATTGGACAGACACAGGACTGCCTGCAACCATTGAAGGGGCTATCGTATCGGGGAAAATAGCGGCGGCAGGGACTTGATTATTTACCGTCGCGTAAAATTGGCGGAAGTTTGAAGATAATATTTTCTTTCGCCCCGCTCAGTTCTTGCAGGGTTACAGTCGCATGGGTTCGGATTGTATCGATCAATTCAACGACCAATTCTTCGGGGGCAGAGGCGCCAGCGGTTATGCCAATTGATTGCACACCTTCCATCCATTCCGGTTTAAACATGGACGCGTCGTCGATTCGATAGCTTGGGGTGTCGAATTCTTTGCCAATCTCACATAATCTGTTGGAATTTGAGCTATTGTGCGCGCCAATAACCACTAATAAATCGACTTTTTCAGCGATTGTCCTCGCCATCGTTTGCCGATTTTGCGTCGCGTAACAAATGTCTTTCAGATCCGGACCGGAAATCGTTGGAAAACGAGACTGTAGGGCGTTTATGATGTTGCGTGTTTCATCGACGCTTAATGTGGTTTGGGTTATATAGGCAAGCTTTTCAGGGTCTTTTACGACCAACTGAGCGACGTCGCTTTCATTGGTAACAAGTAGAACCCCGCCGGCAATGCGCCCTTGGGTACCTTCTACTTCCGGGTGTCCGGCGTGACCGATAAGGATAACCTCTCGCCCTTTGATGGATTGATTCTGGCCTTCTTTGTGTACCTTAGAAACCAAAGGACAGGTTGCATCTATGTAGGGGAGATCTCTGTTTTTGGCGCTATCCTCTACCGCATTTGAAACACCGTGGGCGCTGAAGATGGTAATAGCGCCATCGGGGATATCATCGACTTCTTTTACAAAAACCGCCCCTTTGGATTTAAGGCTGTCGACGACCCGTTTGTTATGAACAATTTCATGGCGAACGTAGACTGGGGCGCCATATTTATCTATGGCGCGCTCAACAATATCAATGGCCCGCTCAACACCAGCGCAAAAACCACGGGGACGGGCGAGTAAAATTTCAATAGGGGGGGGCGTTGAGGGGTCTGAGTTCTTATTCACCTGAAATTATCCTGATTAATAATTTGTATTTTTGTAGGTTATCGTTTCTTTATGTGGCGTATGTTGCCTTAAAGTACCAGCACTATCGTATCGATCTATCATCGTGATTCGAGAGAAAACTTGTACAAAATGGACATTAATATTGATCTAGGATACCCAGTGTTGCTAATTTGCAACGCTTCAGTAATAAATTAGTAACCATATTTTGCAATATTGAATCGAAATGAGTAGGCGTACTTTATTTAAATGTTGGTGATTTAGAGTATAAGCACGCCAAAAGTATGGCTAAAGGGTAGAGATATAAAGGGTTCTAGGACAGCAAGGGCAGAAGTCCCTGTTAATTTGGAAAGCCAGATTAGGGGCGCGGTACTGAAATTATTTCCAAAATAACCGAGTCTGTTTAATAACCGTTGTTAATTGAGGCTTTCCCCGAGACATGTGATGTGTGAATATCCCATGATAAGGTTAATGAGTACAATAAGAATAATGAGTGACATGTTTGAGTGTCGTCTTAATGAAGAAACTATTTGCTAAGGCAAAACAAATATTGCCTTCAAAAAAACGAAATAAGGAAGAGTTTAAAGCAAGCATGTCTTTTTTTTATCATATCTCGGGTTTTCAGCCTAAAATCTCACCTTATCTCTGTTCTTCAATCCTTGCCGGTTGCCTGGCATTTACCTCCATGGGCGCTGCACAGGCTGGTATGTTAGGTGATGGATCTTCAAACTTTAAAGTTTCTCCCCATACAGGCGACACGCATCAGGATTATGTTTTATATACCCAGTTAGCCACCGCAGATACACCAAGTACACGGTTGCCAATGGTTCAAACAATGGTTCAAACAATGGCGCAGCCGATGGTTCAATTAGCCCAAGAAGCTGAAACAGGGACCGAGGAAGACAGCAACGACCCTCTGGAAGGTTTCAACCGCGCTATATTCAGCTTTAACGAAGGTTTCTACGATATTGTATTGGGCCCACTATCTGATGCCTACAGCGTTCTTCCTGCTCCGGCGCGAGCAATGGTTGGTGGATTTTTATCCAATCTTTCCTCACCCGTGGTATTCGCGAATGATATTTTGCAAGGCGAACCCGTAAGAGCGTTTGATACGGCGCGGCGCTTTGTTATCAATACGGTCTTTGGTTTTGGTGGCGTGGCCGATGTTGCCACAAGCTTTGGCATCGAGAAACATAATGAAGATTTTGGCCAGACTTTGGCTGTATGGGGAGCAGGGGAAGGGTTTTATCTTGTCCTACCAATCCTCGGACCAAGCAATCCTCGTGATATGATTGGCCAAATCTTTGTTGACCCGTGGATCGATCCCGTCGCTAACAACCTTATGGATCATGGCAATGAAGCATGGTATTGGACCCGTAATGGTGTGAATATCGTTCATAATTTCTCTCTTGTTCGTGATGACCTTGATCAATTGGAAAGCAACTCTGTTGATTATTACGCGGCTGTCCGTAGCCTCTATCGTCAGCAAAGAATTGTCGCTATTTCAAACGGTGACGAGATGGAATTGCCAAGCATTCCGGATTTTGAATTTGGTGATTTCCCGGTTAATCCCATAATAGATAATTCTCTTGGGAATGTTGATGGTATAACCGAAGGTGATCAATTATCCTATAATTCGCTACCAAATTTAGGGCAGGGCGATCTATCCATTAACGATCCCTTTGCAACGCGTTTTGACCCCGTTGAGAACGTCGCCGAAAGCGGCATGGGCGTTGGTGATGTACCAATGGCCCCTCGCAAGCCTTTTATTCTCAGCAGCCTTGCTGCAGAAGATGAAATGGTTGTCGGTAGCTTGGTTATCCCCGGCGCGAAGTGATACATTAAAGCCTATTACGGTGTTAATGTAATGAATTAACAGGTTTTTAAGTTAATTCATAAAATTAAAAAATCATGCTAAGTTGTTGATTTTATTGACTAGATAACAAATATTATTGACAATACCTTTGTTTTAGGCTAAATATACCTTCGGTGCCAACTTTGGGCCGAAATTTTGGAAGCCAGATCCTTGTTGATTGGTTTTTGATAAAACAACGCTGTTATATCTTATTGCTTTAGGAGGATAAGACTGTGCAAAATTTGACCGTACAATATAAGATCATACAAAATAAGACTGTGCAAAACAAAACTGTGCAAAACAAAACCGTGCGATACGACACGCACAAACCAACTTATACATTTCCCCATCTACAGCTTAGATCAATAACCACTGGAATGGTCACTGGACCGCATCTCATGTGCTGAGACGTATATGATCGGCAGTTGCTTATCGTTAAACCCTGTTTGACGAATTTTGATAGATTTTGGGAGAAACAATACAATGACAAATTTTAATTTACCAAGCGTTACAGTTGATGGTGGCCTTTCCCGGTTTTTCCAGGAAGCATGGACCTATCCAATCCTGAGCGTCGAAGAAGAATATGAACTGGCTGATCGCTATCACGATCATGATGATGTGGACGCGGCCCACAAGCTCGTCACATCCCATCTGCGTCTGGTTGCGCGTATTGCCATGAAATACAAAGGTTATGGTCTGCCCATGGCTGATTTGGTTTCAGAGGGTAGTATCGGCCTGATGAAGGCTGTTAAGAAGTTTGAACCCGAACGGGGCTTCCGTTTATCAACATATGCCATGTGGTGGATTAAGGCCGCGATCACAGAACACGTTCTGAAATCTTGGTCATTGGTTAAACTTGGCACGGTGGCATCTCAGAAGAAATTATTCTTCAGCCTACGGGGCATCAAGTCAAAATTACAGATTTTGGATGGTGGTGAGCTTTCGGAAAATCAGGCAAAGCAAATTGCCGATGCGACCAATCTTTCCACATTCGATGTGAAGAATATGAATGCCCGCTTGTCGAGCCGTGATTATTCTTTAAACGCCAAAGTCTCTGATGAGGATGGCTCCACGGAATATATGGATACGTTGGTTGATAAAGGTCCCACACCCGAAGGCGTCCTCGCCAGATCCCAGCAAACCACCGAACGCTCTAAATTATTAACCGATGCCATGGCTGACTTACCCGAACGTGACCGGGAAATCCTGATGGAGCGTTATCTTACTGATGAGCCGAAGACCCTTGAACAATTAGGCGAAGTCTATGGCGTTAGCCGCGAACGTATCCGCCAATTGGAAGCGCGAGCCTTTAACAAGGTCAAAGACGCAATTCTGGCGGTTGCTGGTGATAACGCCCATGGCATTAGCGATTTATTGCCACAGACGTAATCTATATCTTTAATGAGAAACTGTTAAAAGAGAGGAGGGGGCTAGTCTCCCTCCTTTTCTTATGTCTTTTCTTGTTCTAGCGCCCTCTTAGCGTCCGCCCAAGCCTGTTCCAAGGCATCCAGCGACATGTCCTGTGGCTCAGAGCCCTTTGCCTTTACATCAACTTCCAGCTTACGGAAGCGGCGCTCGAATTTGATGTTGCCGTGCCGTAGGGCGCTTTCTGGGTCGATACCCAACTGACGGGCGATATTCACACACGTAAACAGCAAATCGCCGACCTCGTCCTGTACACGGTGCTCCAGTAGGGTATCGGCATTCAGCTCAACCTCTAGCTCATCCAGTTCTTCGCGAAACTTATCAATGACCAATTTTGGATCGGCCCAATCAAAACCGACCCGAGCCGCACGGTTTTGTAATTTCAAGGATCGGGTGAGGGCGGGCATGCCGCCGGCGATCCCATCGAGCACACTGGCGGTTTCACCCTCGCCAGCGCGTTTTGCTTTGTCGTCGCGCTCGGCCGCTTTGAGGTCTTCCCAGTGGACTGTTTGCGCGCTTGCGTCCTTGATATGAACATCATCAAAAACATGAGGGTGCCGGCGCAGCATTTTCTCAGAAATTGCACCGACCACATCTTCAACATTAAACGCCCCAGCTTCCTCGGCGATACGGGAATGAAAAATCACCTGAAGTAATAAATCACCCAGTTCATCGCGCAGCTCATCCATGTCATTTCGTTCGATGGCATCGGCGACCTCATAGGCTTCTTCGATGGTGTAGGGGGCGATGGTGGCAAAGGTCTGTTCCACGTCCCACGGACACCCCGTGTCGGGGTTACGTAATCGAACCATAATTTCCTTAAGACGATCGAAGCTGGATGACATTTAGAAAAGTCCTTAATGCTAAATTGAAATTCACACGAATTATTTTTGCCATTCCAAAGCGATCACCGCAAGAGGATTGATTGGATTTAGACTCTTCACGGCGTTATGCGGTCGACCGGTTTAGACTCTTCGAAATCAGGGGATTTAGACTCTTAATGTAAAAACTCAAGAGAGCCATAATAAAATATCCGGAAGGGTATTCACAATACAAATTATACACGGCACCTTGATAACGCGCATAATTTATATTATGGCAAATTTGATAAGTTATTTATATTTCAATAGGTTATGTTGATATATGTAATAAAAACCGCAATATGCATATGTCTGCTCGGTTCTCTTTGGTTCTAGCACGATTAGACTAGAACGTCGTCGCTTGCCTCTAAAACCATGCCATCGTAAGCAACCTCTACCCTACTTGGCAAACCTTTCGAAAGTGTTTCGAAATCAAGTGAAGCGCTTAGATGGGAGATTACAGCGCGGGTTGGTTTTATCTGTTCGATCCACTCTAGTGCACCTTCGACGCTGATGTGTGTGGGATGATCAAATTGGATTGGTGCGCCAATAACCCATGTGTGAATGCCTTGCAAAACGTCTCGCGCATGATCTGTTAGATGTCTTAAATCGGTTGTATAAGCAATCGGGCCAAACCTAAATCCGAGCGTTCTGGAGAACCCGTGGTCTTGATCCATGACCTGAATTGGGATCGATTTGATGGCAAATTCATCGCCGTCAGCGATCTCGTGTGGCATCAAAACAGGTTTATAATAGGACACAACCGGGTTGTCTTGGTCCACATGAAGGGGCTCTAGAACGTAGCCAAATCGTTTCTCAACATCATGCAATGTGGCCTCATTTGTATAGAGATCGATGGGGGCATTCATGACCCGGTTGAGACCTCTGATGTCATCGATACCATGCAAATGATCGGCGTGACTGTGGGTCAATAACAGCCCATCTATATGGTTAACATGGTTATCAATGAGCTGCTCTCGTAAGTCAGGAGAGGTATCAACAAGCACCCTATCACCGTTATTCTCAACCATAACGGAAGGGCGTGTTCGTCTGTTTTTAGGGTTTGAAGGGTCACAATTACCCCACCCCGTGCCCACACCAGGCACCCCCGTAGAGCCACCAGAGCCGAGGATCGTCAACTTCATATCAATCCCCTTCCCTTGTTTAGCGCGTTGCTTTGGTGAATAAGGTATAGAAATTATCGGTCGTTTGGCGGGCAAAGTCATCATAATTATGACCCAACAGGCGGGCCATATGTGCCGCCGTATGGGCCGTATAAGCGGGTTCATTACGCTTACCACGGTGTGGCATGGGGGCCAGGTAGGGACTGTCGGTCTCGACCAATATACGCTCCAGCGGGACCACATCCTTGACCGTTTGTCCTATATCGGCGGCGTTTTTGAAGGTCACAATGCCCGATAGGGAGATATAGAAACCAATGTCAACCGAGCGTTCTGCAAGCTCGCGGCTGGCAGTGAAACAGTGGATTAGACCGCTGAAAGCCCCTTTTGCGTGCTCATCTTCCAATATCCGCATGCAATCTTCATCGGCGTCACGGGCATGGACGATAAGCGGTAATCCGGTTTCCCGGCTGGCTTCGATGTGATTTCGGAACAAGGTTTCCTGAATATCTTTGGGGCTTTTCTCATAAAAGAAGTCTAATCCGGTCTCGCCAATACCAATAACTTTGGGGTTTTGGGACAGATCAATAAGCTGTTGAGCGGTTGTTTCTGGCTCATGTTGAGCAGAATGCGGGTGAACGCCGACCGTGCAATAGATATTATCGTGCGCCTCTGCGATGGCCAAAACACCGGGAAAATTAGAAATTCGTGTCCCTATGGTAACCATCGTATCAACACCCGCTTCTTTGGCGCGGGTTAGGATTGCGTCAAAATCATCGTTGAAATCATCAAAATCCAGATGGCAATGACTATCGACTAACATAATTAGGCCGCCTCTTCTTCCGTATGGCGTGGGAAAACGCCTTCCGGTTTTGGTAATACGGTTCCGGGTTTCAAGGCATGATCAGCATTGAAAGCCGTAAAGTCGCGCTCATTTTTAGGCACGCACACTAAATCGAGCAACTTATCGCAAGATTGGGGCATAAAGGGATGTAGGATAATGCCTAAATAACGGACCGTTTCCGCCAGCGTATAAAGCACATGGTTCATCCGCTCGGGGTCTTCTTTGCGTAATTTCCAGGGGGCCTGATGATCAACGTAAGCGTTGCCCGCGCGGACGACGAGCCAGATGGTTTCTAAGGCTTCGTGGAATGCTTGCACTTCAAGTTGATTGCGAACGGTATCCAACATGCCTTTGGCTTGATTCAATAATTTAGTATCTTCATCTGTAAAACCAGCCTCCGTTACCGCAGGGACCTGCGCGTCACAGTTTTTGAAAACCATTGAAAGCGAGCGCTGGGCCAAGTTGCCTAAGTCATTGGCAAGCTCTGAATTCATCCGCCCAACGATGGCTGAGTGGGATAGATCACCATCATTGCCAAAAGGAACTTCCCGAAGCAGGAAATAACGGATCTGATCCAGACCGTATTTTTCGACTAAATCATTGGGATCAATGACATTGCCCAAGGATTTTGAGATTTTTTCGCCTTCATTTGTCCACCAACCATGGGCAAAGATGCGTTTTGGTGGCGCAAGATCAGCCGCCATAAGGAAGGCTGGCCAATAAATCGCGTGGAACCGCAAGATATCTTTACCAACCATATGCAAATCAGCGGGCCAGAATTTCTTATATTTCTCGCTATCGGTATCTGGAAAGCCCGTTGCGGTTATGTAATTGGTCAACGCGTCGAGCCACACATACATAATGTGGTCATCATCGCCCGGCACAGGAATGCCCCAATTGAAGCTGGTGCGAGAGACCGATAGGTCCCGTAACCCACCCTTAATAAAGCTTTTGACCTCATTCAAACGCGAATTTGGTAAAACGCAGCCCGGATTATCATCATAATATTTCAGTAATTTATCGCCCCAATTGGAGAGGCGGAAGAAATAACTGGGCTCTTCCACCCACGCGACTTCGGCGCCCGAGGGGGCTATTTTTTTGCCCTCCGCATTGGTGGTTAGCTCATCTTCACCGTAATAGGCTTCGTCGCGTACCGCGTACCAACCCTTATAGGCACCAAGATAGATCTCATCATTATCGATCAGTCTCTGCCAGATGGCCTGACAGGATTTTTTGTGGCGTTCTTCGGTTGTGCGGATGAAATCATCGTTGGTATAGCCCATAGTGCCCGCTAAATCGCGAAAATTCTGCGAGACTTTATCGGTGAAATCTTGGGGGGCGACCCCTGCTTTGGCGGCGGAGGTTTCTACTTTCTGACCGTGTTCGTCTGTTCCGGTCAGAAAGTGGACATCAAAACCATCTAATCTTTTAAAACGTGCCAAAACATCACACGCAAGTGTGGTATAGGCATGCCCGATATGGGGTACGTCATTTACGTAATAGATCGGCGTTGTAATATAATAATTTTTATCGTTGTTCGTCATGAACTGTTAATTCCGTATTTTTGACTTAAGGGGCTACCGTCTTCGCAAGCGCGTGGAAGATATTGAGCGTTATTTGTTTGCGATCAAGGTTCGCTCTATCGCTGCGGTCGATCAACTGAGTGATCTTTTCCCACACCTCTAGCCAACGATCAAGCGTTGCAAGGTTTGCGAGCTTGGAAATCAAGATATCATTGGGGGCTGAGGCATCATTTAGGGCATCGTTTAAGGCGTTGTTTGTGGCGCTATTAACAGGATCGTTAATAGCAGCGAATTTGATGATCTTTGCCAGTGTTATGCTTAACAATTCACAGGCCATTCGAAACGTGGCCTCATTCTCTTTGCGGGCCATTTTGTCCCCCAGTTTATGTAACTTAACCGCGTCTAGCTGGGGTAAATCGCGCAAAATACCATTCAATTCATCAAATACGTTTAAACCGCCATTAGAGGCTAAATCAAGCGCCCTTCCGATACTACCTTGGGATAGATCGATCAGGTTTTTACGGTCATGATCGGGAACCATGCCTCCATAACGTTTGAGCAACGTTGATAGATCATCATCCTTCAACGGATTAAGGGATAATTTTCGACAGCGAGAGCGGATGGTGGGTAATAATCTTCCGGGATTATGCGCCACAAGTAACAATAGAGCGCGCTTTGGTGGTTCTTCGAGTACTTTTAACAAGGCATTGGCCGCATTGGGGTTCATTTCATCGGCGGCATCAACAATAACAATACGCCACCCCCCTTCCCCCGGTGTCAGGCGCATAAAACCGCCCACTTGGCGTACATCATCCACCGCTATTGTGGTTTTACGCTGGTTCTTTTTATCATCTTTCCATTGCCGTTCGATGCTCAGCAAATCAGCATGTCCTTTGGATGAAATACGCTTGAAGACTCTGTCATCGGGTGAAATGTACAGCCCTTCTCCCGTTGAGGCATCTTCTGCTTCTGGCTCTTCACCGAATAACCCTGCGCCGGAGGTCACAATTTCACTCTCTGCGTCGCTGGCTTGGCTATTTTTAAGCACGTACCGGGCAAATCTGTAGGCAAGGGTCGCCTTGCCAATGCCGCGCGGTCCAGTGATGAGCCATGCATGGGCTAGTTTCTCACTGTGGAAAGCCGCCATCAGGTCTAATTCTGCTTGGGCATGACCAACGAGAAGGTCATTGTCACGCGGATCGGGGGGACCATCCAGATAGGGGGCGTCGGTGCTCATGATCGTAAATCAGTAACGGCTAATAACCCAGAGACATGATTTTTAATGTCTTTTAAGACAAGGTCTATGTCCTGCTCGGCATCTATAACTTTGCACCGATCCGGATCGCTTGCCGCAATATCAAGAAAGCCTTGGCGAACGCGTTCATGAAATGCTTTACCCATACGTTCATACCGATCTTCATTATCCTGACGGCTGCCAGCTCTCAGCAAGCCTGTAGGGACACTAACATCAAAAACAAGGGTTAAATCAGTTTTTAAGTCATCGACCGTGGCATGATGAATTTGGTTAATAACCGCGCGGTTAAACCCGTGACCATAACCTTGATAGGCCATGGTTGAGTCGGCAAAGCGGTCGCTCAGCACCCATTGTCCCGCTTTTAGGGCAGGAATGACTGTCCGCGCCAGATGTTCTGCCCGCGCGCTGTAGTGGAGTAGGATTTCAGTAATCGGCTGCCAGCGGTCGGTATCACCTTCGACCAGTAACGTACGGATAATCTCTGCCTCGGGCGCACCGCCGGGTTCTCTGGTGCGAACAACATCAATGTTTTGCTCGCTCAGCCAATCGGCTAATTGGTTCAATTGGGTAGACTTACCGCTGCCCTCGCCGCCTTCGAATGTAATGAATTTTCCACGCATACTACCCTAACTCGATTCACCCCAGATCAGAAAATCAACGGCGGCGCCCAATCGACCCACCAACCCCAGCGTTTTTACATCTGCGCCAGCCAATAAGGGGATTTTTATAAGTTCCTCACCGGGCGCCGATACAACCAGCTCTGCAATTGGGGTTCCAGCTTTAATCGGTGCTGGAATGGGGCCATCGTAACGGACGGTTACTTTCATATTCTTGCGGGCTTTGCGGGGCAAGGTAATGATCAAATCTTGGCTGCTGATGAGCGGAACCCTGCCTGCGGTACCAAGCCAGACTTCAGCCTCTGATACCATTTCGCCCTGTTTGAGCAAGGCGTAATTATTGTATTCTCGGAAGGCTAGATCCATCAAACGTTCGGATTCCGCGGCGCGCTCTTTTTTGCTCTCTAAGCCATTTACAACAAGAACGATGCGTCGATCATTTTGTACGGCACTTGCCGTCAAACCATAGCCAGCTTCTTGGGTATGGCCGGTCTTTAAACCATCCGCGCCGATCCCTTTATAGAGAAGCGGGTTGCGATTGCGTTGACGAATACCGTTATAAGTATATTCGGTCTCGCTATAATAATGATAATTCTCGGGGAATTCATTGATTGTAAGGAGGGCGAGATGGGCCAAATCCTCGGCCGTCATATACTGATCAGGATGGGGCCAGCCGGTTGAGTTGGCAAAGTGACTGCCGGTCAATCCAATTTCTTGTGCTTTTACCGTCATGGCATCGGCAAAGGCTGGTTCACTACCGGATATGCCTTCTGCAATGACAATGCAGGCATCATTTCCCGATTGAACAATGATCCCGCGCAAGAGCTCTTCAACGCTGACACGTTTGTTGGGTTCTAAGAACATGGTCGAACTGCCGCTCTTTGCCCCCCCTTTACGCCACGCATTCTCACTAACCCGGAAGGTATCTTCCAGTGATAAACTGCCCTCTTTTAGACGCGTGAGGACCATATAGACTGTCATCAGCTTGCTCATGGACGCAGGGGGCATCCGTTGATCGCCGTTTTTCGAGAACAGGATCTTCCCCGTGGTCGCGTCAATAATGACTGCCTCACGGGCCTTGGTTTCGATGGCATAGGAAGAATTGGCTGTATAGACCATGCTGATCAGAAGTATGAACGACATTATCGCCCATAATGTGGCGCGCCCGGTTTCGTTAGGTCGGGAAGTTTGCTTAAACGGGGCCGGGGTAAATCTCATAATGTCTCCAGAATATAATATATCGTTAGTCGATTATAATGCGACTGTCAGGGTAGCCTGAGGCTAAGGCTTGATCCAGAATTATGTCGGCTTGCTCGACGCTTGGTAGCGGGCCAATTCTAACACGAAAAAAATCGGTATTATTGACCAGAATTTGACTGATCTCGGTCTCTGTTATTTGCGAAAGAATGGATTTGGCCCGCAGGGCATTCTCATAGTTGGTGAATGATCCCGCCTGAATGTAAATATTTGTCGGGCCGACAGGGACGCTCTCGACCGTAATATCATTTGAAGGCAGTTGGAGGGCCTCGGGCTCGGCGTTTGAGGCAACAACAACTTGTTGAGGTGGTAAAGCTTCCGTTTCAGCAACTGTCGCGCCCGGTGGTGGGGCTAATGATTCTGTATTAACACTGTCCTTGGGAAGGCTATCAACCGTGATGGGAGAGCCAAATTCTTGGATTGTTGCTTCACCGCGCATAAGCGCTGCCACTTGACGGCTTTCATCAGCAAGTATTTTAACGCGAACCTTGGCAATCCCTTGGTCCTTAAAACCTAATAATTGTGCGCCTTGGCGTGAAATATCAATAATCCGCCCTTTGGCGTAGGGGCCGCGATCATTTAATCGGAACTTAATCTTACGTCCATTATCGAGGTTCGTGACCTCGACCCAACTGGGTAAGGGTAATGTCTTATGGGCCGCGGTGAGGTCGTTCATATTATAAATTTCACCGTTGGCGGTTTTTCTACCGTGGAATTTCTCACCGTACCAAGACGCGATCCCGGTTTCGTCGTATTCATAGTCGAGCTCAGGATAATACCAGACATTGTATATTTGGTAAGGGTTACCAATTTTATAGATACCGTCGCCATAGGGCGAAGAACTGGTTGAAGTGTTATCACCATCTTTGGATTGTTGATTAACAACTTTGGCTGTGTGAACCAGAAATTGAGTTTCAGCACACGCGGACAAAAAGACACCTAAACATAGCAATGTAAGAAATCTTAGAGCGTTGGAAGTAAGGTGTATCCTCATAGATATTGTGGCACCTGTGTAGGGAAATTCAAAATATTGTATTGCCTAACTTATAAGGGTTTCAATTGATGACGGCAATGTCGAGCAGCCAGATTGTTGCTGTTGGGTGGTTAAATCACGTTATTAGTCTCTAGATATCGAGACACCGTTGCTGGAGCCTGCTCATTCTGACGAAAATAAGGGGTAACTGGAAAATATAGAACAAAATAATCGACTGTCCTGACCCCGATTCTATTGTCCAATTTACCGTCTTATTTACCGTCTCATCTACTGTCTTAGTTTATTAATCAAATCTATGGATGGATAGCCATCAGCGGGCAAACCAATTGATTTTTGATACGCTCTAACCGCTTTTCGGGTCATGGGACCAATCATGCCATCTGCGCCCCCGGTATCAAAGCCCGTTACGGTCAGTAAATTTTGCATATCAAGAACGTCCTCTCGTGACAGGGGGACTTCATCGGCCGAGGGGGGATTAACCAAGCCACCCTGCCCGATCAAGCGATCGGCTAAGTGACCGATGGCGATTGCATAATATGTTGAGCGGTTCCAGGTCATGATGGCATTAAAATTCGAATAGATGATAAAGGCTGGCCCTTTATAACCCGCTGGAATAACCAAAGATCCTTCGATGGCGACAACGGGTAAATTACGACCATCGGCTTTTCGCACACCCAATGCTTGCCACTCTTTAAGCGGCTTTTGGATTTTTGGATCAATGAGCGATAAATCAAAATTCGAAGGTAAGAGAACTTCACGGCCCCATGTACGCTCGATATTCCAGCCTGATTTTGATAAATAGTTTGCGGCGGATGAAAACGAGTCAGGTATATTTTGCCAAAGATCGCGTTTTCCATCACCATCACCATCAACTGCAAAGTCACGGTAAGTTGTTGGAATAAATTGAAAGTTTCCCATGGCCCCCGCCCATGAGCCACCAACATCGACAGCCATATCGCCCTGGCTCATCAGTTCTAAAGCAGCCAATAATTGCGCGCGGAAGAATTTAGCGCGACGCCGATCATGGGCCAGCGTAACCAGCGATCCCGCAACGGGGATTTTTCCGAAATATTGACCATAATTGGTCTCTAAGCCCCAAAATGCGACAAGAAAGCGAGGCTGAACGCCATACTTCTTGGCAACTTTATCCAGCAAAGTTTTATGTTTTGCGAGAAGCTCCTTGCCCCGTTTAATGCGTGTATCGCTAATGGCGTTGGAAAGATACTTCCAAAAGGTTAGGGAAAATTCAGGTTGTCGACGATCTAGCTCAATGACTCTTTTGATCGGGCTCACCCCCATCAATGCTTTGGATACGATTGTTTCGTCCAAACCATTTGAAAGAGCTTCGGTCTTTAGCGCCGTTAACCATTCTTCAAATGGTGGTGGTTGTGAAATTTCTGTAGCATGGGCCACATTTGATAATGAGGACGCAAGAATTAGAAGCCCTGCAAATAAAACCGTAATTTTCTGTTTGATAGAATGCGCCATAAGAAACCCTGAATGATTTAAATTTATTAGGCACACTTGTGCCACAGGCTTCGCGCGGCGGCAATCATCGCACAGTAGGAATAAGATTATTGGTCTTATTTGTAAGATAATAGGCCAATAAACCGCTCCATTCATAGATTGCCGTTGTGAACGAGTTTAAACTTGATCGAAGGTTTAAGGATGGACCAAAAATTTCATCCCCTTTGTAAATAAAATCAACAGGATAAGGTATAATATTAGACCAATTCGCGGCCCTGAATGTGCCAATGGCCCGTGGCATATGCCTTGCTGAAGTAATGAGTATCCATGTTTCATTAGGTTTTGGGGAGGCTAAATCATACGAAAAAATAGCATTCTCATAGGTATTCCGACTCTGGCTTTCTAGTATCAGGTTTTGCTCATTTACACCCAATTGTTTGAGAATCGGCGATACATATTGAGCTTCCTTATAAGCTTGTTCTGTAAGGGATCCTGTACCACCGGTATATATGAGTTTTGCACTGGGGTAGAGGTTAGCCAATTTTGCAAAGTTGGTAATTCTTTCGACTGAACCATTTAATGATAGCTGGTTGCGGGCTGCCGTCAGACTGGCATCAAGCGTTCCCCCCAGAACGATTATGCCGTCAATCTGTTTAGGCAGAGGCGGGTTTATAGGGAAATAGTTTTCGAGATACTGCAAACTGTAATTTCCCATAGGTATTGTTACGAGAAATAAGCAAATCAGAGCCGTAATACTTAACAAAATTCGACTGAGTTTTCTCCACCGTGTCCAAGAGAGAACAGCAGAGCTGAGTATTAGTAATAGTATCACAACACCCGGATCAATAATGATCCTGATGATTTTGGAAGCTAGGAAAAACGCGGTGTCCATATTTAAGCTTTTGCGACGCTTAAACCAGCATTCTCGTCCAGCCCGAGCATCAGGTTCATATTCTGGATTGCTTGCCCGGACGCCCCTTTGCCGAGATTATCGAGTAAGCCCATAACCACAGCCTGTCCATATTCGTCATTGCCAAACACATGCAGACGCATTTCATTGCTGCCGTTTAGACTTTCAGGCGTTAATTTCCCCATTGCGGCTGTATCACTTAAGGGGGCTACGGTAATATATTGTCTGCCCGAATAATGTTTTTCGAGAACGCTGTGGATGTCTTTGACTGAGGGAGATCCCGGTAATGCATTTAATTGCAACGGTACTTGCACGATCATCCCCTGACGATACCGGGCGACACTTGGCATAAACAACGGACGGTTGGTTAAACCGCTCCTGCGTTGGATTTCCGGTACATGTTTATGTTCCAAAGTCAGCCCGTAAACCATAAATGCATCGTCGGTATAATCAGCAGCTGATGGGTCTTCGAATGAAGCGATCATGCCTTTCCCGCCACCAGAATAACCTGATACAGCATTAATGGTAATCGGCCAATTTGTGGGCAGAATACCGCCTTTGATTAGCGGGTGCAAAATAGCGATAGAGGCATTGGCGTAACACCCCGGATTGGTGACCCGTTTTGCCTTTTTGATTGTCTCTTCATGACCAAGATCATATTCGGGCATGCCATAAACCCACCCTTCCGCCGTACGGTGGGCTGTGCTGGCATCAATAACACGGGTGTTTGGACTATCAATGAGGGATACGGCTTCACGAGCAGCATCGTCGGGTAAACAAAGAATAACCATGTCGGCTTCATTAAGCAGCGTTTTACGGCGTGTTAAATCCTTGCGTTCGTGATCGCCCAGACGCAACAACACTAAATCATCACGACCTGACAGGCGTGCGCTGATTTGTAATCCGGTCGTTCCTGCTTCGCCGTCAATGAATACGCTAGCAACCATTTTGATCTATCCTAAAGTTTTCAAGTACTATTACAGGCTTGGAGTAATGGAATAAAGCAACCTTGTAAATGGCTGGGATCATAAATCTAAATTTGAAATTATCCTTACGAGGCAACTATAGTACTTTGTCGAAGTATAAATTGCTCCCAATCGTGTTGGATATTCTCAATATTGGTTTCATCACCCCGAATGATTAAGGTCATGCCGCCGTCAAAATAATCTCGGTCCAGAACGGTTGCATGGTGCTGGCTACACAATGTCTCCAATTCAGAAAGCTGATTGAATTTGCACGACAATGAGGCTTCTGATTTATGCGTAAATTTAATAAATTTTGCCGCTTGAACGACGGTATCGGCGGCGTCGCTATAGGCTTTGATTAATCCACCCGTACCCAGCTTAATGCCGCCAAAGTACCGCACGATGATTAATCCGCATTCTACAAGGTCTTGTCCTTGCAGAACGCGCAAGGCGGGGCCACCGGCGGTTCCAGAGACTTCTCCATCATCTTTGCCATGTTCGATAAGTTGGCGTTGATCGTTGAAATAACGATAGGCCACCACATGATGGCTGGCTTTGCGGTGCTCCGCTCGTAATTCTGATAAGCGCTGTTCTAGTTGTTTATAGGGTAATAACTCTGCAATGAAGCGAGAGTGCTTAATGTCGCTTTGCGAGATTGTTGAGGTGGAAACTGTTTTCATAATGATCTTGTAGCATGGGCGTTACTGAAGAAACAAATTTCAAGCGCTTTGATGTACCCCTGATAAGTATTGTCTGATCCCGCGAAGTCCTTTAAAAGCCAGATCATCTATTATTTATGAATTCAGCTCTTTCCAAAAGGATGGTTTTCCATGTCTGTTTGTCCCTGTGGTTCCGCAAAAGAATTGTCACAATGCTGTGGCCCCTACCATGATGGTGCCAGTGTGCCAACCGCCGTTGCCCTCATGCGCTCTCGCTACAGTGCCTTTGTCTTGGGTCTTGGTCAGTACCTGTTCGATACATTAAGCGTTGAGCAACAAGCCGATTTTGATATTGAAGAATTTAATACATCGAACGGCGATACAAAATGGATGGGGCTAAATATCCGCAAGACATCCGATGGTGGCGAAGCCGATGATGCGGGTACCGTGGAATTTGTTGCGCGTTACAAAGTTCAAAAGGATGTCATTGCCCATCATGAGCTTGCCATGTTTAAGCGCATTGATGGTCGTTGGGTGTTCACCGATTGCATCATGAACCCAAAAGAGGCCCAAGCCATTGCAACCAAAGTTGGACGCAATGATCCCTGCCCTTGTGGTTCTGGTAAAAAATACAAAAAATGTTGTGGGGCTGCGGCTTAATTTACGTTTTGTAACGTGTAGAACGCGCTACATTAAATTTATGGAAATGTTACTCAATGGATGAACCAATAGACGCCCTGCCTAATTGCCCAAGCTGTGAGGCTGAATTTACCTATGAAGATGGGGCAATGTTTGTTTGTCCTATGTGCGCCCATGAATGGTCGAAGGCTGCATCTGGTGAGGAAATATCTGACACTGTCATCCGTGATTCTAACGGGAATGTCCTCGCCGATGGCGATGACGTCGTGGTCATCAAAGACCTAAAGGTCAAAGGCTCCTCCTCGGTTGTGAAAGTCGGCACAAAGGTAAAGAACATCCGCTTGGTCGACGGCGACCATGATATCGATTGCAAAATCCCCGGCATCGGCGCCATGGGGCTTAAGTCTGAATTTGTGAAGAAGAGCTAACCACAACAAGACGCCAAAATAATATCTATAAAAAAAAGGGCTGCTCCAGTGTATGGGAGCAGCCCTTTTTCGTATTCGGTATCGCAGTTTCCAAAGATTAACGTTTGGAGAACTGGAAGCTCTTACGGGCTTTGGCTTTACCGTATTTCTTACGTTCTACAACACGTGAATCACGGGTCATGAAACCAGCTTTCTTAAGAGCGGGGCGCAGGCCGGGCTCAAAATAAGTCAGGGCTTTTGAAATGCCGTGACGTACCGCGCCAGCTTGACCGGAAAGTCCACCACCGGTGCACGTGCAAACAACGTCGTACTGGTCAACGCGCTCAACAATCGTAAAGGGTTGATTGATCAACATGCGTAAAACAGGACGGGCGAAGTAAACTTCTTGATCGCGACCGTTGACGGTAACTTTACCGGAACCAGGTTTGATCCATACACGGGCAATCGCGTTTTTACGTTTGCCGGTTGCGTAGGAGCGACCCTGTGCGTCAATTTTGGGTTCTGGCAGGGCGACAACTTCTGCAACAACTGTTGCATCCGCAGTGGCTGCTGGTGCAACACCAGTGGCAGCGCCGAGATCTTCCAGTGACGTAATTGTCTGGTTTTCATCTGACATTATTTAGCGCCCCTTTTATTCTTGTCGTTCATCGCTGCCACATCCAGAACTTCTGGGCTCTGAGCTGTATGAGGATGTTCGGTACCGGCATAAACGTGCAGTTTACGCATTTGCTGGCGACCCAATGGGTTGCGGCTGATCATGCGTTCTACGGCTTTTTGGACAACGCGTTCTGGGTGACGACCTTCTAAGATCTGGCCCGCTTTGCGTTCCTTGATGCCACCGGGGTGACCGGTGTGCCAGTAGTAGGTTTTGTTTTCAAGCTTACGTCCGGTGAGTTTCACCTTTTCAGCGTTGATAACAATGATATTGTCGCCGCAATCAATATGCGGTGTGTACATCGGCTTGTGCTTGCCACGAAGGCGGATTGCGATAACGCTTGCCATGCGACCTAGTACTAGGTCTTCAGCGTCAACGACAAACCATTTCTTCTCGACGTCAGCGGGCCGTGCGGAATAAGTTTTCATCGGTATAAAAGTCCGTCTGTATCCGTACAAAAAAAATACGAGGTAAAAATAAAGCGAATACGCTCGTTCGAAGGGCGGAATATGTCACACTTAATTCATTAGTCAATCAAAAAAGGCCGAAAAAAGCCTTAAAAAACCATGATTTATCATAGCGGTATTATAATACCGCGTAATTGACGTGATTTTGATTAAGACACTTCCTCCTGTAACCAAGATTGAAATTTGCATAATTCCGGACGTTCAGAAACACCTTTATGATTGACCAGATAGTAGGCCTTTCCGGTTGATAAACTGGGGACCTTTTTAAAGGGCATTGCCAGTCGCCCACTTTGCAATAAACTTGTGATCAGTGAAGCCCGACCCAAGGCGACCCCTGCCCCTTCTTGCGCGATCTGAATGGCGGTAATGGTGGCATCGACTTGCAAGCCTTGGGTGTGATCAACACTTTGAACATTATTTTTCTTAAGCCACATGGCCCAGTCTTCATCATAGCCCATAACATGGATCAGGGATTGTTTGCCGAGGTCCTCTGGGGTTTTTAATTTATGCAATAATTGTGGCGCGCAAACCGGGAAAATTTCACAATCCATTAAATGTTGAACATTTAAATCGGCCCATTTCCCCTCGCCATATCTGATTTCCGCATCAAAGGATCGATCAAGGGCTTCATAATTATAATCACTGTTCATAATCAGCCGAATGGTGATCTCGGGATACAGTTGTTGAAATTTAGCAAGCCGTGGGGCGAGCCACATATTTGTGAAAGCCGATGCGACACGAATACTCAGCACCCGTTTGGTGTCGCTCCATTCAAATAATTGATCGGTGGAGCGGTCGAGGCGATCGAGCGCGTCCCGTACAGAGGGTAAATAGGCTTTTGCCACATCGGTAAGCTCTAAGGAGCGGTGTTCACGGTTGAAAAGCGGCTTGCCCAAATATTCTTCTAAGGTTTTGATACGTTGGCTAACGGCAGCTTGTGATAGATTAAGTTCATCAGCGGCAACAGTGAAGCTCATATGACGTGCGGCGACATCAAAAATCCGTAAAGCATTGAGCGAGGGATAGGATCTGGTCATCTGAGACTTCGTATAAAGGGTACTTCACATAAGTAAATCTTATTTGTACTATAACCAAGTCCCGTTTGTACGCAATAGCTATATGGCTCTACGGTTAGTTATAGATTTTAGCGTTTATGGAAAAGAGCATCTTTAAAATGATTTTACAAAATGCCGAATATTTAACCGAGGATCAGGTCAAACGCATCCATGGTGCGTCGCTTGAAATATTGCAAGAAACCGGATTGTTGGTACGCAATGAAAAAGCCCGCCTCAGATTTGCTGAACACGGTTGCACGGTTGATCACGCGACGGAAATTGTGACCTTTCCAGCGGAATTGGTGAACAAATGCTTGGCATTAACACCCGCGACATTCACGTTGCATGGGCGTGATCCGAAATACGATATCACCATTCCCAGAGAAACCCCCGTAGTAGTGACCGCAAGCTCCGCCCCCGATATCATCGATCCTGTCAGTGGCGAGGAACGCCGTGGTACCTCCGCCGACATTGCCAATATCGCGCATATGATGAATGAGTTGGATGGCTTTGATGTGTTTTCTATTTCGGTGCTGGCCGATGATGCGCCAGAAGATCAATTTAGCCTGTCACGGTTTTATCCTGCGTTAAAAAACTGTCTTAAGCCCTGCCGGACATCTGTCATTGATGTTGGTGAGGTCGAGCAGGTCTTAAAAATAGGAGAATTGATTGCCGGATCGAAAGAAGCATTCAAAGAACGCCCCTTTATTACCTTTGGTTATTGCTCCATCGTTACCCCCTTGACCATGGATTACGACAGCACGGAAATGTTAATGTACTACGCTGAAAATCATATTCCGGCCTATGGAACGGTGGCCCCGGTTGGCGGGGCGGGCACCCCCCTTACACTCATTGGGACCCTCGCCTTGATCAACGCAGAATGGCTGGCGACGTGTGTGCTGACCCAGATCTCAAGGGCGGGTTGCCCCATGATTTATAACTTCCTGCCCGTCTTTACCGATATGCGCGATGGCGCGTACGCGCCCGGCGCTATTGAAACCGGGATTATGAACAGCGCGGTTTGTCAAATGGCACGGTTCTACAATATTCCATCTGGGGGGTATTTAGGCCTGACCAATTCAAAAGTAAGTGACGCACAAGCGGGCTTCGAGAAAGGAATGACACCCTTGCTCGGCACCCTGTCTGGGGTCAATTATATCGTCATGGGCGGATTGCTCGACGCGTTGATGACGTTTGATTTCGGCCAATTGGTTATTGATAACGAAATCGCCTTGATGTTGAAACGTGTTGTTCGCGGTATGGAGTTTTCAGAAGAAAACCTAGCCTTAGATGAAATAAAAGCTGCGGGACCCGCAGGCATGTTTATCGGCAACCCGGAAACCTTGGCGCGCATGACCAATACGTGTTTCCTACCGGACGTGGCAGACCGAAAAATGCGCGAGACATGGGTCGAGGAAGGATCAACCGATATCCATACCCGCGCCCTAGCCAAGGTAAGCACAATTTTATGCCAACCAAATCTAAATGCCATCAGTTCTGAGGTGGACGCCAAGATCAAATCAGAATTTCCAAATATTGTTCAGGGTAGCGCCTATACACCGGATGGCATGACACCGCCGGAAAAACCCCGTGGTCGTCGAAAATCACGTCGAGAATCACGTCGAGAATCAAGTCAAGAGTTACGTCGCCAATCACGCCGCCAAATAAAAAATTAATAAAGGGACCTTTTAAATTATGACAGATACTCAACACGCAAACATCGTCATCATCGGCGGCGGTGTTATTGGTTGTTCACTGGCCTATCACCTGACCAAAATGGGGCATAAAGATGTTATGCTGTTGGAGCGTGAGCAATTAACACACGGGGCAACGTGGCACGCGGCGGGCCTTGTGGGACAGCTCCGCTCGACACGAAATAAAACCCGCCTGATGCAAAAAAGTGTCGAACTTTATGACGAGTTGGAATTTGAGACCGGGCAAGCCACGGATTGGAAAAAAGTTGGCAGTCTTCGTCTGGCGAGTTCAGAAGCCCGCATGGACGAAATTCGCCGAAGTGCCACTCTGGCAAAAAGTTTCGGACTTGAGTTCCATATAATCAAACCGCAAGAAGCCCAAGATATGTTCCCGATCATGAGCTTGGATAATGTGGTTGGTGCAGCATTTATTCCGGGCGACGGGTACGTTGACCCCTCCTCCGTCACCCAAGCCCTAGCGAAGGGCGCGCGGGATCGCGGGGCGAACATTCGTCAAGGTGTTCGGGTGTTGGGTATGAAAACAGATGGCAAACGGGTTACCACGCTCCAGACCAATCAAGGCGATATAATTTGTGATAAAGTCATTAATGCCGCTGGAATTTGGGGACGGGAGGTATCGGCGATGGTTGGGGTGCGCTCTCCGGTTATTGCTGTCGAACACCAATACTTGCTGACCGAACCCGTTGAGGGTGCGCCCGCGGACATGCCGACAATGCGCGATCCCGATAACCGTATTTATATCAAACCAGAAGTTCGGGGGCTGGCCATTGGCGGTTGGGAACCCAATACAATTTCGTGGGCTGAGGACGGTATTCCAAAGGACTTTGGGCCGGAATTATTGCCCTCTAACTTTGATCGGTTTGAGCAATTGGCAGAAGCCGCCACCATGCGCATGCCGGTGATTGAAAAAACCGGCGTAAGGGAATTGGTAAATGGTCCGATCCCTTGGTCAGCCGATGGTGACTTCTTTATGGGACGGGCACCGGAGATGGATAATTTCTATATCTGTAACGGGTTCTCCTATGGTATTGCCGCTGGCGGAGGTGCTGGCGCCATGATGGCGGAATGGATTACCGAAGGCGAACCCAGTGTCGATCTATTTGGCTTAGATGTACGTCGCTTTGGCCCCCATCATAACGCCAAAGCCTTTCTTTACCCGCGCTGCATTGAGATGTATGGCAAATATTATCATTTGCACATGCCCAATGAAGAGAACCAATCCGTTCGCGGCATTCGTCGCAGTCCGCTTTATGATGTACTGAAACTACAAGGTGCGGTCATGGGCTCGAAAGCGGGTTGGGAACGGCCTAATTGGTTTGTTGATCTCAGTAAGGGTGAAGAAGCGATTGATATTCCTTCATACCAAAAACCAAATTGGCACGATGGGGTTGCAGCAGAATGCAAAGCCATCCGAGAAAACGTCGCCCTCATCGATATGTCATCCTTTTCAAAGTTTGAGATGAAAGGCCCAGATGCACTGGGGGTCATGCAGCGTCTCTGTGTGGCAAATATGGATAAGCCGGTCGGCAGTGTGGTTTATACCCAGATGTGCAACCCGCGCGGCGGGATCGAGGCCGATATCACCATATGCCGACTATCCGGTGATACGTTCTATATGGTAACCGGCAGTGCCCTGGGCACCCATGATATGGATTGGATTAATCGTAATATCCAACAATCTGATAGTGTGGTGATAACGGATGTTACGTCGTCACGTTCAGTGATTAATCTGTGTGGTCCGCAATCAAGAAAAGTATTAGACGCCGCCAGCGAGAACGACATCAGTAATGAAGCCTTCCCTTTTGGCACATTCCAAGAAATCTTTATTGGGGTGGCCCCGGTGCGTGCGGTTCGGATATCCTACGTCGGTGAACTTGGGTGGGAGCTTCATATACCGACGGAATATACATTGCATGTCTTCGAGACTTTGCGCAAAGCAGGCGAACCCTTTAATATATCAAATGCAGGGTACCGCTCCATCGCGTCCCTTCGATTGGAAAAAGGCTATGTCGCTTGGTCCAGTGATATTACCCCGGATTATTCCCCTTTCGATGTGGGACTTGGGGGGCGGATCGGTTTCAAAACCAAGGGTGATTTTATTGGCAGGGACGCGCTTGAAAAAATTAAAGCAGAGGGTCCTAAACAAAAGCTCTGCACATTCTCGTTAAGTGCTGAAGCGTGGGTCCATGGCGGCGAATGTATTTTACATGACGGTAAAGTTATCAATGTGACCACCAGCGGTGGTTATGGACACACCACGGGTAAATCAATCGTCATGGGATACGTCCCCATTGAGCTTGCCGGAAAACAAGGTTTCGAGATTGAAGCCTTTGGAGAGCGATTCGAAGCCTTCCGCCATGATGAAGCACTATACGATCCCGGTATGGAAAAACTTAAAATGTGATGGATGGAAATGGATGGAATTGACCTCGTTCATGGCTATACTGAGCTTAATTTATCCCTGAATGAGGACATTTCCCGTGAATGAAAATGTGAATGATCATATGACTGAAGAACTGGTGGTGCGCACCGATAAGGACGCCATTGCAACGCTGACCCTCAACAGGCCAGATAAGTTCAATGCGCTGTCCGGAGCTTTAATGTCGGCCATTGAGGATCGCTTGGCTGAGATTGCTGAGGATGCCTCTATCCGGGTTGTGGTTCTAGCCGCCAACGGAAAAGCGTTCTGTGCGGGGCATGATCTGAAAGAAATAAACGAGCAGAATGATCGCCAATCTGTGACGGCATTGTTCTCAAAATGCGCGTCCATGATGTTGGCGATTAATCGACTACCGCAGCCCGTCATCGCAAAAGTTGATGGCATTGCCACGGCGGCGGGGTGTCAGCTTGTCGCCACATGCGATTTGGCTGTTGCATCGGATATTTCTCGCTTTGCCACATCGGGGATTAACGTTGGTTTGTTTTGTGCAACCCCCGGCGTTGCCCTCAGCCGAAATGTTCCACGCAAGAAAGCAATGGAAATGCTGTTAACGGGTGATTTTATTAATGCGGACACAGCCCTACATTTTGGTCTGGTCAATGATGTTGTCGCCCAAGCGCAATTGGATGCGACGGTTCAGGTTTTAGCAGAAAAGATTGCTCGCCATTCACCGCAAGCCATCAGCATGGGCAAAGAATTATTTTATCGCCAAATTGAGAAAGGACTTGAGGGTGCCTATTCAAATGCGGTTGATACGATCGTATCCAATATGGTCGACGCGCAAGCATCTGAAGGCATAGCGGCTTTTGTAAATAAACAACCTATGCCCGCTTGGAACGAACGGATTGGGACGAACGAAAATAACAAAAATTAATTATTTAGCCGATCTGAGCTAGAATCTCAGACACCACTAATTCTAGTTTATCGTTTCCGATGCGGCAGGTGCCAGCCGCCGCATGGCCACCCCCACCATACTGGGCGAGCAATTCACCGACATTGATTGGGGAGGATCGATCAATAATTGATTTCCCCATGGAAATTTCGGTAAGCCCTGTGGTTTTTGTTGCTAACAATTGAATTGATAAGCTGCATTCAGGGAAGAGGCCATAAATCAAGAACCTGTTGCCCGGATAGCGTTTTTCTTCATTATGCATATCAACGACAACGGTTTTACCATGTACTTCTGCACAGCGCGATAGCTGTAATTCAGCAAACTCAGCTTGGAATAAAAAGGTGTTCACGCGCTCTTCAACATCCGGATGTGTCAGAATTTCGTGGATGGGGCTGCGTTTACAAAAGGCGATCAGGTCTAACAGGAAAGCATTGTGGGGAAGGCTAAATTCTTTAAATGTTTCAAGCCCTGTTCGAGGGTCCAAAACAAAACTGAGTAACATCCAATCAGAAGGTATCAGGATTTCTTCAATGTTATAGTCAGCCGACCCTGCTTTATCGACAGCGAGAAGCATATCTTCAGATATTTCTGGGAACGTCGGCGCACCGCCATAATAGTTGTATATCACCCGTGCGGTCGAGGAGGCATTATAGTCGGTAATAAAATTATCGTTTTCATTACCCGCATTTCTGGAATGCTCGTGATGGGTGAAACAAAGATGCGCTTGATCTTTATAGGGTAAGTTTGCAATCACGTCTGTGGGCATGACCGTGAATGCACCGCTTTCGATATCTCGGGGATGGGCAAAGACGACACTATCGACAAGACCTTTTTCAGTCAGCAATGACCCACACACAACGCCATCAAGATCATCACGGGTAATAAGTCGTTTCTTTGTGCCATTTTCAGTCATACGATTTCCAAAATACTCTATTTACGTTTTTATCCTACGCCCTATTTGCGAGGATGATAATCGCTTATAATATGAAACTATACCACAAGAGAATATTATTCTTCAGAACTTTTGTCTTGATGTAACTCGATATAATATTCCAGCAAGTTTGAAAATTCTTTCTGTAATATAGCTGTACTCTTTGCACCATCTGCATCTGCGTTAATAAAGGCCGTAAAGTTTGCGGCAGCATGATTAAGCGCAGAAGCGATTGTCTGTGGATCTAAACCCGCATCCATTTTCGCATTTGCTAAGGAGACAACTTCATTGGCTAAATAAATACTTAGCTCATTTTCATCGTCCGTTTCGTCAATCATGATTTATGCCTTCTCAGGTAATCAATAGATTACAGAATAGATTGACCCGTTTTTTCCCAATCCGCAATAAAAGCAGCCAAGCCTTTATCGGTTAAAGGATGATTGAAAAGTTGCCAGATCACTTTTGGCGGGGCTGTAACGACCTCCGCGCCAATTCTGGCGGCCTCCACGACATGCATCGTATGACGAACGGAAGCAACGAGGACCTCTGTCGGGAAATCATAATTGTCATAGATCGTGACGATTTCCTCAATTAAGCCCATACCTTCCTGCCCTAAATCATCAAGACGACCAACGAAGGGAGAGATAAATGCCGCCCCCGCTTTACCCGCAAGAATAGCCTGAGCCGGTGAGAAACATAAAGTTACATTGACCATGGTGCCTTCATCGGAAAGCGCTTTACAGGTTCTGATTCCATCCACCGTCAGGGGGACTTTAACCGCAACATTCTCGGCAATTTCGGCCAATTTTCGGCCTTCTATAAGCATGGTGTCGTAATCGGTAGCGGTTACTTCCGCACTGACCGGGCCTTCAACCATGGCGCAAATTTCAGTAACGGTTTCAATAAAATCGTTACCCGCTTGCATAATCAGCGATGGGTTCGTCGTAACACCATCAACCAGACCGGTTTCAGCCAGTTTCCGAATTTCAGCAAGGTCAGCTGTATCAACAAAAAATTTCATAATCTTCCTAAATAACACTAAGTTTTTGACTAATCTAAATTGGTTTTATCAATGATGACCACATTATACCAGCTTATACCAGCAACTCTGCATGGCAGGAGATAACATCTTCAAAGCACTTGATAAATTCCTCTTGATCATTGTCGCTCAGGGCTAAGGAGAGCGTAAAGAACCCCCGTGTTGCATAAACAATCCCCCGCATCATCATTTCCAGATGAATAAGGCTTTGTTTGTCCGGTGCGTGATCGACGGCGTCGCTTGGAATTTTAATAGGATTACTGTGGGTTTGAAACCCTAGGATCGACCCCGTACCGGTGAATTGCAGGGACAGGTCCCGTGCTTTTATGAGGGTGTTTAGGCGATCACGAAATGCATTGCCGCGGTTGAAATGTTCTTCGGCCACATCGGGTGTAAAGATCTGGCTCATCCCCGTGTAGCCGGCGGCCATGGATATGACATTATTGTTAAAGGTGCCTGCGTGGGCAAGTGCGCCGGGTGATGACGGGTTGAATTGCTCCATTATGTCGGCCCGCCCGCCAAAGGCACCAAAACTGGCCCCGCCGCCAATATATTTCCCAAGGGTGGTCATATCCGGCGTTATGCCAAGGCGTTTTTGTAACCCTCCGGATGACATGCGGGAGGTCATAACCTCATCAAATATTAAGATGATGCCATGTTTTGTTGTGACGTCCCGTAAAGCCCGTAAGAAATCTGGCTCAGCGGGTAAACACCCCCCGGCCCCCAGCATGGGTTCCAATAACACGACGGCTAAATCGCTGGCATTTTTCTCTATAAGGGCGATGGTCTTTTCGATTTCATTATAGGCCCCCATAACCACATCAAAGGGGGCATTAAGGGGGGAAGTGCCATGGGCGAAATAAAGTACGCCGCCATGGTAGCCGCCCTCGAAGACCATAATTTTTTCACGTTTGGTAAAGGCGCGCGCCGCCCCCAGCGCCATAAGGTTGGCCTCGGTCCCGGAATTGGTAAACCGCACTAAATCCATAGAGGGGAACCGTTCACACAAGACCGACGATAATTTTGCTTCCCATTGGTTGGGGGCGCCTAGGACCATGCCTTGATCAATCGCGTCTTTGATGGATTGAATTAAAAGCGGATGGGAATGCCCATAAAGCCCGGCGGAATACTCGCCAAGGAAATCGATATATTTGTGCCCATCGCAATCATAAAGATAAGCCCCTTCCCCTTTTACCATGGTGAGCGGAAAAGGATCATAATGCAGCACCGTGCGGGTGTTACCACCGGGCATGGATTGTTTTGATTGTTGCCAGAGTTCCATACTTTTAGGGTTGGCGGCGCAAAACCGCTCGTGCACATCAATAAGCGCATGGTTCAATTGGTTGTGCCCGTGCTGAGATGACGGCGTATCATTATCCGTTGTGGTTAAGGGTGTGGTTAAGGATGTGGTTAAGATGGACATAAAACCCCGTACTCCAGTGATGTGAAATTTATCGGGTTTAATTATCTGTCTGGAAATATAAAAAATCGAGCACTATATCGAATTAAACTCAGAATTTGTTTCAGTCCCATTTACATCCATTTTTGAAGAAGGTGACGCGGAGATGTTGCTTAGATGATTTTGCAGAGTTGGGTCGAGATTAGAATGGGGAAAACACCTCTGAACCCATCGATCATAGTCATTAGCCAAAAAAAACGCCCGTCACAGAATGACAGGCGATTTTTGAAAAAAATATAAAATATTTTTAAAACAAAAGTGGTGACCCCAACGAGGTTCGAACTCGTGTTTCCGCCGTGAAAGGGCAGCGTCCTAGGCCACTAGACGATGGGGCCACTGTTGTTGTGAGCGCGTTATTAAACGTCCTCGGCGGGGAAATCAACCCCTAGATTATGCTTTTTCTCGATTATCGTAATTCGTATGGGCGGATATCAAATGTTCGACTTCGCCGCGGGCCCCTAGGATGACCGGAACGCGTTGGTGGAGGCCACTTGGTTGGATATCGAGGATAGCTTCCCGGCCGGTTGTCGCGATACCGCCCGCTTGCTCCATAATCATGCCCATTGGGTTGGCTTCGTACATTAAACGCAATCGCCCGCCCATGGAGGTGGTCTTGGCGTCGATGGGGTACAAGAAAATACCGCTTCGGCTCATGACACGGTGCACGTCGGCCACCATGGCGGCTATCCAGCGCATATTGAAGTCTTTTCCACGGGGACCTTCTTTACCTTCCAGAAGTTCGGAAATGTATTGTTGTACGGGGGGCTCCCAATGTCGTTGATTAGAGGCGTTGATGGCAAATTCTGAGGTGTCGATGGGCATCCGCATGTCTTCGGCGGTTAATCTAAATTCGCCATCTTCGGGGTCCATGGTGAAACCATTAACACCATCGCCAAATGTGATGACCATTTCTGTGCAGGGACCATAGAGCGTGTAGCCAGCACATATTTGCTGGTTGCCGGGTTGTAAAAAGTCTTCGGCGGCACCGTTTGATCCTTCTGGCGCTTTTAAAACCGAAAATATCGTTCCTACAGGACCATTAATTTCAATATTGGACGAGCCATCAAGGGGATCGAACATGACAAGGTATTGCCCGCGACGGTCATCGCCTTTGATAACATAGGGGTCGTCCAGTTCTTCTGAGCCCATGGCAATTAGGTGACGGCCTTTTTCCAGGTTTTTGATGAGAATATCATTAGCGCGAATATCCAGTTCTTTTTGAAGCTCGCCTTGAATATTTGTACCGCGTGTTGTGCCTAAGCTGCCGGATAATCCGCCATGTTTTACGAGCTTGGTAATTTGAAAACACGACCGAGCAATATCATCAATAAGAGCGACCAGATCGTGCCCACCGTTTAAGCGATCGGATTCGGACTTTGTATAATCAAGCAGGTTTAACGTATCGTGCATAGGTCACTCCAAGTGGGGTTGGGCGATGATATTTATTTCATCAAACATTAAGGTCTTTTTAGCCTTCCTGCCTTAAAAAGCCAGTCTTTCTTATGGTTATTGGCCCTATTGAGCCAAATAGAGCCAAATTGTTTGATTCTCATTCATAAATAACGGTATTTTTAGGGTGAGAGAGGAAAATCATGCTGATTATTCAACGATTATCATTGGCGGACGCGGTTAAATTAATCGAAGGGGCCAGTGAACATGCCGAGTCTATCGGGGTTCCTATGTGCATTGCGGTGTGCGACGAATCCGGTAATTTGATTGCATTTGAGCGTATGGATGGGGCCAAAGTCTTAAGCGTTACGCTTTCTGCTGATAAAGCCTTCACCGCCGCCATCAGTCGCCGTCCCACCCACGAATATAACGAGATCAATATTCCTGGGAATCTCACCAATGGCATTCAAAATGCTTGTGATGGTCGATTCTCCACCGTTGGTGGGGGGTACCCTATTATCATAAGTGGGGAAACGGTTGGGGCCATTGGGTGTTCTTCCGGCACCGCTGAGCAAGATATGGCATGCTCAAAAGCAGGCGTTTCGGGCTTTTTCGAAGATTAGAAGGATTTAAATCTATTTTATTATCCCTTATGGTCTATGAATATAGCCCATACTGCCCTATATTAAATCAAGGTCTTACAGACCTATATTAAATTAAGGTCATACTGCCCTATATTAAATACCTTACAACATTCACATTATTTATGAGCTTTGATAAAAATGGTAGACTCAACACTTCAACAATCCACGCAAGATCAAATTGTCGCCCCCGTTGCGGAATTCTCAGTTTCAGACAGTGCTGCTCGGCGCATAAAAGCTTTGGTCCTTCAAGAAGGTGACCGGGGGCAAATGTTCCGTGTGACCGTATCCGGTGGCGGATGTTCTGGGTTCCAATACGGATTTGATTTCGATGATACCCGTCAGGAAGACGATAAGGTTTTTGAAAACGATGGGGTGAATGTTTTGGTTGATGAAGCGTCCCTGCCCTTTTTGGTGGGATCGGTCCTGAACTTTAAGGAAGAACTTATCGGTTCGTTTTTCGCAATTGAAAATCCTAATGCCGCGTCCACATGTGGGTGCGGAACATCTTTCTCTGTTTAAGTCCCAGATATCATGACGACTATTGCGACTTGGAATGTAAACTCCATCAAAGCCCGATTGCCGCGCGCCCTAGAATGGTTGAGCGAAGCCAATCCCGATATTGTCCTACTGCAAGAGCTTAAATGTGTCTCTGAAGCCTTCCCAACCGAAGCGATTGAGGAACTGGGCTACAATGTAGAGACGTCGGGTCAAAAGACCTATAACGGCGTGGCCATCCTCTCTAAATTTCCAATTGAAGTTGATCACCGGGAGCTACCGGGTGATCCTGAAGATGAACAAGCGCGTTATATCGAAGCTTTCACGGGCGATATTCGCGTGGCCTCTATCTATTTGCCCAATGGTAACCCGACACGGGATGAAGAGGGAAACGATCATCCCAAATTCCTCTATAAACTTGGCTGGATGGACCGCCTGAAAACTCACATGCAATCATTGCTGGTGGGGGACGAGGCCATTGTGTTTGGTGGCGATTATAATATCTGTCCTACCGATCTTGATTGTTATGATCCGGTGGCATTTGCCGATGATGCGCTGTGTCGTCCCGAAAGCCGACGTCGTTATCGTGAATTCCTAAACCTGGGCCTTACAAGTGCAATTGATGCAACTTTGGGGGCTGGGCATTACTCCTACTGGGATTATCAACGTGGGGCGTGGCCAAAGGATAATGGCGTGCGCATTGATCATTTGTTGTTGTCTCCTCAGGCCGCCGACCGGCTTGAAGGTGCCGGGATTGATAAAGGTCCCCGTGGCAAAGAAAAAGCTTCTGACCACACACCCGTGTGGTGTAAGCTCCGATAAATTAAAATTATCGGGGGTTTTCCTATATGTATCCGTTGAATTCAAATGTTGTTGAAACGCAAGAACCGCCCATTGCGGAAGCGGTAAGTTGGTTGCGGCCTGATAACTTTAGACCGGATATGGCGTTGATTGATGTCTGTCAGGCCGTTCCGGGGTATCCACCGGAGCAAGGCTTGCTCGATTCCCTCTCTCTCGCAGCGCGGGACGGCGACAATGCGTTCTATACGGATATAGAGGGCATTCCCCCTTTACGTAAAGCACTGGCACAGGATGTATCGAGCTTTTACGGTGCGACGGTAAATCAGGATGATGTTTTGATAACGGCGGGCTGTAATCAGGCTTTCATGTTATCGATCATGACCCTTTGCAAGGCGGGTGATTCCATTATCGTCCCAACACCTTGGTATTTTAATCATAAAATGACTTTGGACATACTCAATGTCGATACGATCGAGCTGCCTTGCAAAATAGAAAATGCCATGCTGCCGGACGTTGATGAGGCCGAGGCCTGCATTGGGGATAATACCAAGGCTATTGTTTTAGTTTCTCCCAACAATCCAACCGGCGCAATATACCCGCCGGCGCTTATTGCGAAATTTTTGATTTTAGCGAAACGCCATAACATCGCTCTTATCATTGATGAGACCTACAGAGATTTCCTGCCCGCAGATACAAAAAGACCGCATGGGTTATTTGAGGGGGGATTTGATGGGGGATTTGAAAGTGCTGACTGGCGCGACGCTGGGTTTATTCATCTTTATAGTTTCTCGAAAGTCTTTGCCATGACAGGCTATAGAACGGGTGCCATCATTGCTGATCCCCGGTTTATAGTACAGGTCGCCAAAGTTATGGATTGTATGGCAATTTGTGCGCCTTCACTTGGTCAACAAGCAGCCCTGTACGGATTGGAAAATTTGGCGGACTGGCGTATTGAAAAACGCCACTTGATGGATCACCGAATTACGGCTTTTTCAAATGCAATGGCGGCGACAGAAACCGGCTATAAAATACGGTCTATCGGGGCTTATTTTGCTTATTTAGAGCATCCTTATAAGGACAAGAATTCAACATCGGTCGCGAAAATGCTGGCAGCAGAGAGAAACTTACTTTGTTTGCCCGGCTCTATGTTTGGTAAGGGACAGGACCAGTTATTGCGGTTTGCTTTTGCCAATGTTGATGCAGAACGGATTCCGGAAATTGTCGATAGGCTCACTGATAGGCTTACCGGTTAACATATCCACTAAGACCTATGGGCGCGGATGATTTTCGATCCAATGTTGGGCAATCTCGTTTCGTTTGGCAATCCAAACATTTTCCTGTTCCATGATGTAATCTAAGAACTTAATTAATCCACCAATGCGCCCCGGTTTGCCAATCAAACGGCAATGCAAACCAATGGTCATCATACCGGGTTGTCCCTCTTCGCCTTCTTCATAGAGCGCATCGAAGGTATTACGCATATAATCGAAGAAATCGTCGGATTGATCAAAACCTTGATTTCGGGCGCACCGACTATCATTGGTATCCAAGCTATGGGGGATAATCAGGTGTGGTTTTTTTGTATCATTTGACCAGTATGGCAGGTCATCATTATAGGCATCACTGTCATATAAAAATCCCCCCTCCTCTATGACCAATCTGCGGGTATTGATGGAAGGCCGCCCGGTATACCAACCTAAGGGCCGCTCGCCGGTAATTTCCTTAATGGTTTTCACGCAACGGGCTATATGGTCGCGCTCGACATCTTCGGATACAGTGGCGTAATCAATCCAACGCCAGCCATGGCTTTGTACATCGGCTAAACCATCATCGACGGCGTAGGCGATGATTTCTGCCGCTTCTGGGTTTAATTCCAAAGCTCTACCCACGGCATTGACGGTAAAGGGCAGATCCCTGTCTCCGAATTGACGTAAGACACGCCAGAACCCAACTCTGGAACCATATTCATACAAAGATTCCATATTCAGGTGACGCTGCGCCTCACGGTAGGGTGCGGGGGGAATATCTGATAATAAGGCCTCTGCGTGATCATCACCTTCTAATAAACTATACTCAGCGCCCTCTTCATAATTAATGACAAAATTGACGGCGATGTTCGCCTCACCTGGCCACTCTGGATCGGGTCGTTCTGCGCCGTAACCAATAAAATCACGCGCTGGCTGGGACGGTTTATTCACTTCAGTATTCCTTTTAACATTACTTTTTGTCATCACATAGATCATGATATTTAACGTCAGTATTCATGGTCCGTCAATATAGTGATGACAAAAGGATCAAAAGAACACAAAGTCTTCACGAAATATTGAATTATATTTGTCTGTTACTTTGATATGATGATGGAATGAAACATTTTCTACGATTTTTACGATTAATTTTGATTTTGATAAACGTTGTTCCCGGTATGGTGATGGCACAAAATAACGATGCCCCACTTTCCTTGGTCGAGCTTTATACATCACAAGGATGCTCCTCTTGTCCGCCAGCGGATATTTTCTTAGGTGATCTGGCAAAACGCCAAGATGTTCTAGCGCTCTCTTTCCATGTGGATTATTGGAATTATATCGGTTGGAATGATCCCTTTAGTGACCCAGCTTTCACAGAACGTCAGCGTCACTATGCCCGCCAACTAGGCTTACGATATGTCTATACGCCACAGATGGTTGTTCAGGGAAGCTTTGAAACCACAGGGCATAAACGACGAGAAGTCTCAAACTTTATTGATCAGGCAAAAACATTGTCGAGGATCGGTATAAATCTCAAAGCAGTTTCCGATAATGCTTTAACGATTGAGATTGGGGGATGGGAAGATGCTGGGATGCCTACTCCAGATCAAACTTATGAGGTTTGGGCAGCTGTATATGATAAATATCATGAAACGGTAATTAAGCGCGGTGAGAATTCTGGCCGTAACATGGAGAATTTTAATGTGGTCCGAACGTTAACAAAAATTGGCGAATGGACGGGTATCGCAGAGATCTATTCTGTCAATTTAGACGCCCTGAGCACTTTGGGGGGTGATGGATGTGCCATTTTCGTTCAATCTAAAAATTCGGGCAAGGTTTTGGGTGTGGCAAATATCAATTTGTAAAAAACCGCTATTCTTGATGCTTCGCAAATATTGAGTCCAACTGGTTAAAACCAGCTGCATTATTCGCAAAGCTGAATGTACCCTCCTTCAAGATTTCTTGGGCCGCTGACATAAGCGAACCAAAGGCCAATCTTGAAAATGCCGAGCCAACACTAATTCGTTTTACCCCCGCGTTGGATAATTCGGAAACCCCGTATGTTGCCCCGGGCATACCCATGACGACGTTGACGGGTTTTGATACGGACGCACAGACGGTGCGTATGTCGGCTAGTGTTTGTAATCCAGGCGCGTAGAGCACATCAGCCCCCGCCGTCTCAAATGCTTGCAACCGTTTAATTGTATCGTCCAAATCCAACCGACCGTGAAGAAAATTTTCGCACCTTGCGGTGAGAACAAAATCATTGGGTAAAGCGCGTGCCGCCTCTACGGCTGCTTGAATGCGTTCTACCGTATGCTCAAACTCATATATGGGATTATCTGCATTACCAGAGTAATCCTCGATGGAGCCTCCCGCCAGACCGGCTTCAGCCGCAAGGGTTATCGTCTCAAAAACGGTTTCCGCGTCATCTCCAAAACCAGCTTCCAGATCTGCCGTCACGGGTAAGGCCGTGGCATCAACCAATTCTTGGCAATGATCCAGAACTTGATCTCTGCTTAGGATACCTTCTGGCACGCCCAGCGAGAATGCCAGTCCGGCACTTGTGGTTGCAAGAGCCTCAAATCCCAGCGACGCAAGGACACGCGCGGTACCCACATCCCAAGGATTGGGAATGACGAAGGCTTCCTGTCGTTCGTGGAGGGATCTGAACGATGCCATAGACTGTGTTATCCTTATTATCCTTTGCGTTGAACTTGAGTGACGTCCCGAACCGCCCCTTTCGATGCGGAAGTGGTTAAAGCAGCGTAGGCTTGCAGGGCGGAACTTACTTTACGAGGTCGAGATTTCGTCGGGCTCCATGCCTCAGCACCTTTCGCCTCCATTGCAGAACGGCGGATCGCAAATTCATCCTCGCTTAAATCAACAGAGATTGAACGGTTTGGAATATCGATCTTAATGATATCACCATCTTCGATTAATCCGATCGCGCCCCCTTCGGCGGCTTCGGGGCTGGCATGACCAATACAAAGACCGGACGTGCCACCAGAGAAGCGACCATCGGTGAGCAATGCACAGGATTTACCCAATCCCATGGATTTAAGGTAACTGGTCGGATAAAGCATTTCTTGCATACCCGGACCGCCCTTTGGTCCTTCGTAACGGATGATAACCACTTGACCGGGTTTTACCTCTTTGGCAATAATACGCGCGACGGCTTCGTCCTGACTTTCCATGATGATGGCTTCACCCGTGAACGTTAGGTTATCGGCGTCCACCCCAGCGGTTTTTACAACACAGCCATCAAGGGCGATGTTGCCATATAACACAGCCAGCCCGCCTTCTTTGCTATACGGATGCTCGACGTTTCTGATGCAACCGCCTTCACGGTCCAAATCAAGTTCAACGTAACTTCTAGATTGGCTGAAGGCTTGCTGGGTGGGTACATTGCCCGGTGCGGCGAGATAGAAGTTACGGGTTTTCTCATTGTCGTTTGTAACAATATCCCAAGTATCAATGGTCTCACCGATGTTGGCTGATTTAATGGTTGAGACATCACGGTGAATGAGACCGCCTCGGTCCAGTTCCGCCATGATACCCATGATACCCCCGGCCCGGTGGAAATCTTCCATGTGGTAAAGGCTGGATGAAGGAGACAATTTACTTAAATGAGGTACCTTACGAGACAAACGATCCATGTCCGCCATGGTAAAATCTAATTCCGCTTCCTGTGCCATGGCAAGCAAGTGAAGAACCGTATTGGTTGACCCGCCCATGGCGATATCAACAGCCATGGCATTCTCAAAGCCTTTGAATGAAGCAATTGAGCGCGGCAGAACACTATCGTCTTCATCTTCATAGTATCGTTTGCAAAGTTCAACAGCCGTTCGCCCCGCTTCAAGAAACAATTCTTTCCGTGAGGCATGCGTTGCGAGGATGGAACCATTTCCCGGAAGAGCAAGGCCCAAGGCCTCGGCAAGACAATTCATGGAATTTGCTGTGAACATACCGGAGCACGAGCCGCATGTCGGGCACGCTGAACGTTCGAATTTCAGGGCGTCTTCATCGGAGGTTTCTGGTTTTACGGCTTCAACCATAGCATCGATCAAGTCGGCTTTGCGCTCAATGCCATTAATGACCACTTTGCCAGCTTCCATAGGACCACCAGAGACAAACACAGCCGGAATATTAAGCCGCAGAGCCGCCATCAACATTCCCGGTGTGATCTTGTCGCAATTGGAAATACAGATCAGGGCGTCTGCGCAATGGGCATTGGCCATGTATTCGACACTATCAGCAATGAGCTCACGGCTCGGTAAGCTATAAAGCATGCCATCGTGGCCCATGGCGATACCATCATCCACAGCAATTGTATTAAATTCTTTGGCGACACCGCCTGCCGCTTCAACTTCACGTGCCACCATTTGCCCCAAGTCTTTTAGGTGCACATGACCGGGGACAAATTGAGTAAAGGAATTGGATATGGCGATAATAGGCTTGCCAAAATCATCATCTTTCATGCCTGTTGCGCGCCAAAGACCGCGGGCGCCGGCCATATTGCGACCATGGGTGGAAGTGCGTGAACGATAATGCGGCATAATGGGCCTCTTGATTTGTGTTGTTGATGATGAGAACTATATGGGGGCAAACATAATGATTTAGAATGCTTCTGCCCAGTGAATTTTACCGTTAATTTTACCGTTAAATTTAACAGTTCAATAATAAACTAAACTCGGGTAAACCTATAGCATCATTTTAAAGGATTACGTTATGACCGAAAAGAAAGATATTGCCTCATTTTATAAAACATCGAATATTTTCGGGGAAAGCTATAACCCTATGCAAACGGCTCGGTTTAGTGACATTCCAAGCTTCATGCGCGCCCCTGTTGAGCGCGATTTAGCGGAAGTTGATATCGGTATCATTGGCATTCCCTTTGATGGCGGATTGACATGCCGGACAGGTGCCCGAATGGGCCCCCGTGAAGTGCGTAACGAATCGTCTATGATGCGGGCTATTAACGTAAGCACGGGTGTGCGTCCGTTTGAACTTGCCCGGGTTGCCGATATTGGTGATGTGCACTTTGCTAATATGTTTAATCTGGACGAAGCCATCAAAGATATCGAGCGCTATTATGACGCGATTCTGGCTGCAAAGGTTTTGCCGCTGGGCATTGGTGGCGATCATTCGGTAACCTACCCAATCTTAAAAGCACTCGCCAAGCATCATGGTAAACCACTGTCACTCATTCATATCGATGCCCACACCGATACTTGGCCTGCCTATCAGGGATCAAAATTCCACCATGGCGCCCCTTTCCGTTTGGCGACTGAAGAAGGTTTGATCGATCCGAGCAAGACAATCCAGATCGGTATTAGAGGCGGACAAAACTTTGCCGATGGCCTCAATTATTCCAGCGATAAAGGCATGCGTGTCATCACCATTGAAGATTTTGAAGATATGGGATGGCGCGCTGTTGCCGAAGAAGCCCAAAAGGTTGTTGGTGATAGCCTGACCTATCTGACCTTCGATGTGGATGGTCTCGATCCCGCCTACACACCGGGAACAGGGACACCCGAAGCAGGTGGTATTACCATGCGGGAAGCCCAACGGTTACTTCGTGAATTGCGCGGAGTAAACTTTGCGGGGGGTGATGTGGTGGAGGTCTCCCCTCCCCTCGACCCCTCTGGCATGACAGCCATGAACGGGGCCACCATCGCCTTTGAAATGTTATGTTTAATTGCTGAGCAAATTTCAAAGGATTAATCGGTTTTTGATTGAAATCGTTTCAGGATCAATAAAAACATTGCTGCACCGACGATAAATATTCCCCAATAGAGGAAATAAGACGATGTGCTCTCTAGCTTTATAAGGGTCGGAGAAAAAGCCATGCAGATAGCGGATATGCTCATCATGACCTCCATATATATCCGGGTGCGGCCCACGTTTTCAGAATCGCACTGTTCGATAACGCGACCTGCGATGATAATGCGACAAAGCCAAACAAATAACCCCATGAAGAAGTGGGTTGCTGCCAAACTGATAAACGCTGTGCAATAGGACAAGATAATTGTGGCGGCACCAGCCATGATTGCGAGGTAGTATTCGCCGTATTGATCTCTGAATTCTTTAATCTTGTTGCTCAATATGGCCGCAGCAAGCATACCACCAAGCGCCCAAGCGGCATCCACCATACCAAAAATATCACTTCCCATGCTTAAATCATCACGGATAAATGAGGATAATACAGCGTTGGTAAGTTGGCCCACGGGCAAAGCGGTTGCCGATAGGAAAGCGAGCATTCGAATTGATTTGTTATGTTTAAATATTTCCAGCCCGATGACAAAATCTGACCAATACCCTTTAAAGCCTTTGGCATTTGTCTTTACCATGCCGTCACTTAAAAATACGGCGATAAATAAAAGCACAAGGGAGGATAAGGCGGTTATGGTGAAGGCATGACCGGTGGATAATTCGTTGATTATAAACCCAACACCCGCCATACCGGCAGCGGTTGCTAGTAAATGGGTTGTGTTTGCGCGGGCAACGGTTGAGAGCACGTTTTCGTCACCAACAGAAGAGCGTATGATGCCATCAAATGAACCCCGGTACATCATGCGAGCACACGTGATGACGATGGCGGCTATAAACATCCAGTATACGGAAAAGTTGTGATCGAATAGAAACAGCATGCCACCAATCACAAACATGGAAATGGCGATAACTAATTGCCCAACGGCGGCAACATCATTACTAATGGCAAGAGTTGTCCAACCGATACAACCCAAATAAGCCCCTCGAGCTAGACCAGAGAAGACTTCCATCAAATACAGCAGCTTAATATCTTTATGGCCGTTTTGTTCTATGTGGGTCGTGTGTGCCATGTGTGCCATTGAGCATTAGCCTATACAACTTTTAGTGAAAATTTTTCAATCTTCTTCTAGGGCTTGTCCCTCCCATTAGCAATTACAAAAGGAATTTATCAATTGGCTTCGAACTATGGTTCACAAGTCCGGTAAATTGATTTAGCATACCTAAATGATCACCACAGCAGAATACCCACGCAGTCACGTCCGCACCGAAGTTGGTGTGGAGATCAATGCAACGGTTACAATCAATGGCCGCAAAGGCAGATGCACCGTGGAAAATATTTCTCCCGGTGGGGCGAGAGTAATAACACGCGTGCCCTTGACAAGGGGGCAGGATATAACCCTTGATATTGACTCAATTGGTTCCGTTGAAGGCAAAGTTGCTTGGACCAACAAACGAACGTATGGGGTGAAGTTTTCAACTGAAATGGATGCGATAGCTGATTTGTTATTGGCCGTCGCAATTTATTAGAAAATTTTCGGAGGTTATAGTGACAGAAGATAATAGGCGTTTTGAACGTTTTCCAATTGCGCGAATCACCTTTGCAGAGGATTCTGCAACGGGTGACACTTGCTGTGGTGTTTTAAAAAATATATCGGCGGGTGGGGCAATGATTGATCTGAGTGTTCCCCTTGTTCATTCCGATCATATTTTCACCATGGGCATGCCCGTTGATGTAACGATAGATGAATTTGAACCGCTCAAAGGAAACGTTGTTCGGGTGGACAAAGAAATCATAGGGGTTTCTTTCACAATTGATGATAAAGGGCAGACTGACTTGATGGGTCAGATTCTAACCACCATGGAAGAAGAAGGGGCAACCGCAGATAAATAGGACACAATAGAGCGGTTGATGAATGACTGACTTAATTTAACTTCCGATTGGCTTTGCGTGCGGCTTCCAACGCTTTTTCCATTTCTTTCGATTCTTTATCGAGCAACACTTCTAATTTTTTGATTTTTCGATTTAGACTTTCGATATGGGCCAACCGCTTAAAACGCGTTTTTGCCTGTCGCCCTCGCCAAAACTTTCGAATGGGCCATTCAACAGCAACCGCAAGCAACACGATGCCCGCAAACCCACAGACAAGCCCGGCCGCGAGATAGCTAACTTGATGAACGGAGACAGCCGTTCCCCAAAATCCAATCGTAATCAAGGCGGCAGCCCCAGTGAATAATAACCGATTGGTTACGGGGCTATCGCGGACCATTTGGTTCTGGGCTTCTGCAATATTGGCTGCAATTTCGGTCAGGGCCATAGCTTGCCATTTTTTAAATGACATACCCTCCGCCAAAGAGCGCCCATCACGGATAAATTGTTCAAGACGCAATACCACATACGTCGCCCGGTCTTCCGGTGTGGCGTTTTCTGGTAAATCGGGAATGAGCAATCCGTCTATAGAGCTTTTCATAGGCTCTATTAAAGCACAGAACTTATTAACGCAGTGTTGCTGTGCTTAATCTTCTTTTGACGGTATCAGATGGACATCGCGTTGAGGGTATGGAATGGAATAACCAGCCTCTTCGATGGCTTGTTTGGCTTGTTTATTAAAATCAAAAAACAACCCCCAATAATCATCTGTATTCGTCCAACACCGCATGGAGAGATTAACCGAATTATCACCAAGGGAGCCAACCAATACTTGTGGTTCAGGATCATTGTGCACACGGGGGTCCGTTTTCATCAACGCCATGAGCACTTCACTGGATCCTTCAATATCATCATTGTAGGAAATGCCAATGGTAATATTAATACGGCGCGTGCTGTTGCGAGAGTAATTGATGATGGACTGGTTCCAAATTGTGCTGTTTGGTGCCAATAAATAAACCCCATCAGGGGTTAAAAATTCCGTCGTAAACAAGCCGATTTGGATCACGGTACCGGACGTGCCGCCTGCGTCAATATACTCACCGACTTTGAAGGGGCGCAAAAACATTAACATGACACCCGCGGCAATGTTCGATAGCGTTCCTTGCAGGGCCAGGCCAACAGCCAAACCCGCTGCACCCAATACGGCGATGATACTGGTTGTCTCAACACCAAATTGATTGAGAACAGCAATAATAACAAATATGAGGACAGCAGTGTGAAGAAGGTTGGCCAAAAATGGTATTAACGTTGCATCCATTTTGGGGATGCGTTTAAGGGAACGAACCACGACGCGCTTAATCCACCCGGCAATCATCCACCCGAAGATCAGCGTTAAGACCGCCCCAACCATGCTGAGGCCGTACTGTGTTACCATGGGAATAATGGTTTCCAAAAAGGCGTTAAAATCCTGTTCCATAATCATTCCTACTCAAGGCTGTCTTAGTAAACTACTGCGACTTGCTGCGTTTACATAGAGGCTTTCAACCGTTCTAAGGCCTCTACGGTCTGTTCGCGAGCATTGGTGGCCTCAGCCAGTCGTTCGCGTTCCGTGGCAACCACATTGGCGGGTGCTTTTGCCGTAAAGCTTTCATTTGATAGTTTTTTGCTGAATTTTCCAATTTCAAGATCCAACCGCGCCAGTTCCTTATCCAAGCGGGCCTGCTCAGCGGCAAAATCAAGAACGTCGGCCAATTCAATGACAAACGTTGCTTCATCGGCAACGATCTGAACGCCCCCTTCCCCGATATTATCAACAGGTTCCAGTGATTCAACTCGGGCCAGCCTTGTTAGTAACTCACGTTGGTTCTCAATATATCTCAGAGTGGTTTCATTCGCATTTTGGTGATTGAGGGGAATGATCGCACCGGGTTTGATATTCATTTCCGCGCGTACAGCACGAATTGAGCTAATAAGGTTAACCAACCAGTCCATCTCCGCATCCACATCCGCATCAATCAGGTCATGGCTCAATACGGGCCATTCACCTTCGATTAATTCATAGGGGCGGTTGTCACTTAGTTTCTGCCATAGCTCTTCTGTGATGTAGGGAATGACAGGATGCAACAGATGCAATATTTGATCGAGTACCCAAGCCGTTGTTGCACGTGTCTCAGCTTTCGCGGCTTCATCCTGCCCTTGAAGAATAGGTTTGGTTAGTTCCAGATACCAATCACAGAACGTACCCCACGTGAAATGGTACAACACATCGGCAATATCATTATAGCGGTAAGCCTCGGTGGCGGCATTGGTATCGTCGACCGCTTTTTTGAGCTTACCAATAATCCAACGGTTGACCGCAATTTCAGCATCCTTTGGATCGTACCCGGCGACGGGAACACATTCGTTCATCTCGCAAAAACGGGCGGCATTCCAAATTTTAGTACAAAAATTTCGATAACCCTCGACACGACTATGGGATAATTTCACGTCACGACCCTGGGCGGCTTGTGCGGTCATGGTGAAACGAAGCGCGTCGGCACCGAATTCGTCAATTAATTCGAGCGGATCAATAATATTGCCTTTTGATTTCGACATTTTCTGGCCGTGTTCATCGCGTACCAATGCATGAATATAAACCGTGTGGAATGGGACTTCACCCATGAATTCTATGCCCATCATCATCATCCGGGCAACCCAGAAGAATATGATATCAAACCCCGTAATAAGAACGTCGGTCGGATAATACCGATCTAACTCAGGTGTTTTCTCTGGCCATCCAAGGGTTGAAAACGGCCATAGTGCAGATGAGAACCATGTGTCGAGCACGTCAGGGTCTCTGACCAGTTTTATATTCTCATCGCCTGTGCGTTTGCGCGCAGAAGCGTAAGCTTCCTCTTCCGTCATCTCTACATAGATGTCACCGTCGGGGCCAAACCATGCCGGAATTTGGTGTCCCCACCAAATTTGACGTGAAATACACCACGGTTGGATATTACGCATCCATTCGTAATAGGTGTTCTCCCATTGTTTAGGAACAATCTTTGTGCGTCCTTGTTCAACGGCTGTTATAGCAGGACCAGCGAGTGTTTTTGCGTCAACAAACCATTGATCCATCAACCATGGTTCAATAACCACGCCAGAGCGATCCCCATAGGGAATGGTCATGGGGTTTTCTTCGATTTTTTCGAAGAAGCCTAGTGCCGTGATTTCTTCGATTACTTTTTTGCGAGCTTCAAAACGGTCCATGCCCCGGTATTGCTCTGGTACATTATCATTTAAGCAGGCGTTTTTATCGAGAACATTGATCAATTTAAGATTATGGCGGCGGCCAACTTCAAAATCATTGAAATCATGGGCCGGGGTCATTTTAACCGCGCCAGAACCTTTTTCCGGATCGGCGTAATCATCGGCAATAATGGGAATAACGCGCCCAACGATGGGAAGGATGCAATTCTTACCAACCAGATGGCGATATCTATCATCATCAGGATGAACAGCAATACCGGTATCACCCAACATGGTTTCTGGACGGGTGGTTGCAATGACAAGGCTCTTGCCGTCTTCGCCTTCGATGGGGTAGCGGAAGTACCACATCTTGCCGTTTTCTTCACGTTGTTCCACTTCCAAATCAGAAATGGCGGTGTGTAATTTAGGGTCCCAATTAACCAAGCGTTTATCGCGATAGATTAAATTCTTCTTATGAAGTTCGACAAAGACTTTGCGAACAGCCTCAGATAGACCTTCGTCCATGGTAAAGCGTTCACGGGACCAATCACATGACGCGCCCAGTCTTCGAAGTTGTTGGGTGATCGTTCCACCGGATCGAGCTTTCCAGTCCCAAACACGTTCAATAAATTTTTCGCGACCTAGATCGTGGCGCGTTTTACCCTCCTCGGCCAATTGGCGCTCAACAACCATTTGTGTTGCGATGCCAGCATGATCGGTTCCGGGTTGCCATAGGGTATCGCGACCCTTCATGCGGTTTTGGCGGATCAGGATGTCTTGTAATGTATTATTGAGAGCATGCCCCATATGCAGACTGCCGGTTACGTTTGGCGGTGGTATGACGATGGTATAAGGCGCACTGTTATCCCCCTTATCACCCTCCTTGCCACAGGCAAATTTACCCGTGCTTTCCCACTCGTTGTATAGCTTTTGCTCGATCTCTTTTGGGCGATATGTTTTATCCAGCACGCCTTGCGTCCTTTAAAGTTTATTGGGTGACTCTATGGCATCATACCTGAGTTTATAAAAAATGTTTTAACGTTCTTGTGCGGCAAGGTCTAGCAGCTTCGAGTAGACAATAAAAAAGCCCGAGAGGTTATCTAGGGCTTTTTAAGGTAACATTCAGTGCCAGCGTTAGATGAAATTAGAAACGCTCAAGCCGGATATTAGAAACGGTCAAGCCGTTGCGCACGATTGACCATGTTATCAATTTCAGCTTTGACCAATCTTTCGATCATGTAGGGTAAGTTTCGATCCATCCATTCGCTCAATAAAGGTTTGAGCATTTCTCTGACCAAACTTTCGAGCGTAATATTGGCATCACTGCCATGATCTGTAACTCTGAGATCACGACGATCCAAAATTGCTTTCGCCAAATCAGCCAGCATATCCGAAGATTGTTGAATGGTTGTCTCAGATACCGTTGAAGGCATCGCTACCATTTCAGCGGTCAGATCGAAAATATCATTTGCCGGAGGCGGCGGCGGCGGCGGTGTATAAACTGGTTCAGGAATTGGCTCAGGAATTGGCTCTGGCTCAGGCTCTGGTTCTGGAATTAGTTCCGGCGCAGGTGGCTCTTCAAAAGAGACTTCTGGCTCTGGCTCAGGTTCTGGCTCAGGTTCTGGTGCAGGTTCTGGCACAGGAGGGTTCGCATCCATTTCCGCCAATAAGGCATCGACATCCATTTCGGGTGTTTCTTCGACCACAGGCTCAGGCTCAGCAGCCATTGTCATGGCGCCATCATTTTCGAGCTCCGCTTGCCCTTCCCCTTGTTCGGCTTCTTCATCCTCGGCTAAAATGCGCCGTATGGATGCAAGAATATCCTCCATCGAGGGTTCTTCGCCGTCCGCTAGTTCTTCTTCGTTTTCACTCATCAGCCATATGCCTGGTTGTAGTTTATCGACAAAATATAAGTCGTTGCTTTGCGTTAGTATCGCTTATTGTAGAAACATCATGGTTGCTGAATCGTTAAGAAAGCTACCAAAATTGTCACTGATAGCAAAATTCTTAATAATTATTGATGTGGGTAAGGCGTTTTTTATGATTAAAGATCAATAAAAAGACTTCAAGTACCTATTCCACGCCACCAGTACTGCTTTCTCCCTTCCACATGGATTTGATTTCCTGATAATGCGATTCGGGATTGTAAAGCTCTATAGGCAGTTGCAAATGATGTGCGGTCAGCTGACCCATCGATGACAGTAGTTCAAACATCGCGATAGATTTATCACGCTGTGCTCTGATGAAGCTAACTTTGGAATCCAGTAATTCTTGTTCTGCATCAAGCACATCGAGAACGGTACGGGATCCAACCGCGGCTTCTCTCTCGACCCCCTCAAAGGCGATCGTGGCGGCCTTGATGGCGGTTCTAAAGGATGTGACACGTGCTTGGGCGGATTTTAAAGTGTCCCAAGAGCGGGATGCCAATTCAGCCGCATCCCGACGGGCGACTTCAACCCGTATTCTAAAATCAGCGGCTTGTTGTTTTGCTTGGCGCAAACGCGAATAGACGGCACCGGATTGATATAACGGTACGGTGAGATTCACCATGGCATCGTAACTATCGGTCCGATTCGATTCGGACGCGCTATTTAAGGACCGTGTTGCGGATGCAGTGAGGTTTACCTCTGGCAGAAGTTCACCCCAAATATTATCGATATTATCAATTGCGGATCGTTCGTCATATTGAGCGGCAATGACACTTGGGTTGTTCATAACGGCTTCTTTGACAGCGGCTTCATTGCTTTCAGGTGTTCCTGTCGGCAATGGCGGCAAATTAAGTTTTTCAGTTGGCTCGGCACCAACGATATTTTGATAAATAGATTTTGATGTGGCGAGCACGGCTTCACTTTGAATGCGATCGGCTGTGGATTTTGCCAACCGTGCTTCGGCTTGGTGAACATCTGTTCTTGTGATTTCACCGACTTGGAAGCGATCTTGCGTGGCTTCAAGCTGACGCGTTAGAACGGATTCGTTATGTTTGTTTAAATCAAGAACCGCTTCATCACGGTAAACATCCAAATAAGCCGTCGCCGCTGATAATAGAATGGTTTGCTCAGTATTAACCAATCGTGCGCGTTCAGCCTTAACGGTGTTTTCGGCTTCACTGATTTCAGCTTCGGTGCGACCGCCTCTAAACAAAGACTGAGACAGATCTAGCCCAAAGGAAGATTTATTCCTTTGTTGTGTTTGGTCTGAACCAGTACGAGAGGATGATATATTTCGTTCTGTTCCGGCAGAGGCTGAGAATTCAACCGTTGGGCGCCAATTTGAAAGAGCCTGAGAGACAGCTTCGTCAGAAGCCCGCAAACCGGCCTGCTCAGCGCTGAGGGTCGGATTGGTCAGGTAGGCTGAAATTAAGGCTTCTTCTAATGATTCTGCTTTGCTTGGCTGCGATATAATAACGGATGCGCAAAGTACACATACCCCCGAAAGGATCGTTGAAGCTTTGATCGTGCTCATTTTAAAACCCATACCCATTATTCCTAAGGCTATATATTTCTGTACGCTGTTTCGTTATCATATTATGAACGATTTCAAGTAATTAAGGTACGAAAAAGTAATGTAATTCTGTTATCTATGTTTTAATAGCTCAGAAAGCTATTAAAATCACGTTTAAATTAATCAATTACATTGCTTAATAACCGATTGGCAGAAACGACCTAGAAGGCAAAATCTGTATGCTGACCAAAGCCTGGAAGCATCGGCGTGCCGAGTTCAAAAATATTTCTTTCCGAAAAGCTGTTGTGAAAGCGGGTAATAAGAACCGCATTACCCATTTGACCTTCACTGCCCCCGCCCACTATTGCAATCAAACGTCCACCCTCTGCTAACTGACTTTTAATGGAATCGGGTACGCTTGGAACCGCGCCGTCAAATACAATTATATCATAGGGGGCTTGCGCGGGATATCCTTCGGATAGATCACCGTTCATGATAGCAACATTGTCAATCTCTAGTTCAGCCAGAGATTTTGATGCATCTGAAACCATGTCATTATCATTTTCAATAACCACGACGGTGCTAACAATGTTAGAAAGGCATGCTGCTGTATATCCAGAAGAACAGCCAATAATTAAAGCAACATCATTTTCTTGGGGGGATGCTTCTTGCAGCAAGCGCGCTGTGGCAATTGGTTCCATCAGATACCGACCATTGCCGATCTCCAAAGCATCGTCCACATAGGCAACGCCTTTGCGTAATTCTGGCACAAAGTTTTCCCGTGGTAACGCGCTCATAATATCAATGATTCGAGAATCAGTTACACGATTTGGAAGTATTTGGCTGTCGACCATATGTCGTCTTGCTGTAGTGTGGTCCATCTTGAGAATCCTAATAAAGTCAAAGGCTAATAGTCATATGTATGTTATAGTCTGCCTAGGCTAGGAAAACAACGCTTCTGGCAATTAATGACGGTGTGGAATTTAATTTAAATAAATTTGTCGAAACCAAAAAGGATGGCTTGACCGCGCCTTATTCCTTGACTAAGTTCCGGTGCCTGAAGCGGATTACCATGCCGTTTTAGGGTGCCACACGAGGCAAGTCGGTGGCGCGGTGGCGGAGAGGCTACGCAGCGGCCTGCAAAGCCGTGAACACCGGTTCGAATCCGGTCCGCGCCTCCACATTAATCCTGAGTAGCTCAGTTGGTAGAGCGGCTGACTGTTAATCAGCATGTCGGGGGTTCGAGTCCCTCCTCAGGAGCCAGTTTAAAGAAAAAGGTCGTTGCCCTAGGGAACGACCTTTTTCGTTATTAAAAGCGACCTTCTCTGTGTATAATGCTAACTAATGATAACGAGTGATAACTCTATATTCGACAGTATTTAGGAATATCCATGGCGAACAAGACAGCATCAAAAAAGAAGAAAAAGAAAGGTATGTCCATCGGGTTTATTATGACCTTGGTGGTTGTCTTTGGCCTGCCCATTGGTGGTTTGCTTGTCTGGTACTTCACCACAGCCGCTCTTTCAGTTTCTGGCTCTAAGCTTTCAGCCGGTGAAATGGTTGTTGAAAATCTGGCAAAAGTTCAAGGTTCCATGCTAGATGAAATGAATGAGAGAGCAAAAAAAGAGGCCTTCTCGCTTAAGCGCGTCGATGCTTGTAAAATAATGGCATCAGAATATTACCTACCAGAAACAATTCAGATAAATGATGCTCTAGATCGTGAAATTGTGGGTCTTTCTAAAAGAGCCACTGAGGAAGCTTTGATTGAACGTTGTATTCTCTATGCTAAAATCGTTAATCGCATGGAAAAACTGTCTCATCATCATCGGCATATCGTCATGTGCGGTGGGGCTGAATTTACATCTGATGAATCGGGTCGGTTTAAAATACTAGCGGACCCCGAAGGCAGAGGATTAATAGAATCATTCTCTGGTTTGACCAAACTGGTCGAAATACCAAAAGGATCTCACAAACTTATTCGACAATGGCAGGTCTTTAATATTGGTGATGGCTGTATTGTCGTTGGGATATCCAATAGCGGTACTTTTTCTTTAGCACAGAAATAAAAAAGTGCCATATCGCACCCTTGGAATGGTCGCATTGATACTCGGTCTTTTGTTAGACCTTAATCCGTTAAGTGCTTCGATATCATGCGACGGCAATTCACACTTAGTGCCCGGATATATACCGGTAGAGGTGGTCATCAATTCAGGTGTGGTAAGATATAATACAAACCGGGATCGTCAGTATTTAACAAAATTATTTAATTCAGTGAATACCGCTAGAAAAGGATGGAATCCGGCTGGATTAACCGTTGCCGACTTTGGTTTCTCATTTGGCTTGTCTGTGAAGACGTGGCAATTGCCATCAAAATTATTCTGTACCGAGCTTAATTCAGTGGAAGCTAATTTTGGATATAATACGATAGATGTTTATATCGACCGGAAATATAAGTTTGGATCTTGTCAGTATAATTCAATTCTCGATCATGAGATGTTACATCTGAATGTATTTCAAGAAACGCTTAAAACATTTGCCCCAAGTATTCGAACAAAATTACGCGAAACCATAGATCGCATAGAACCTGTTGTTACGAGCAAAAGCCAAGTTGGTTTGGATATCTTACAATCGCGTATCGAAAATACGCTGAAGCCTCTCATTAAAAAAATCAATAAAGTTCTTATTAAGCGAAACGCTGAGCTTGATACCTTAGAAAAGTATCGAAAAGAGCAAAAAAATTGTTCTTCATGGTAGGGAACCTCTTTAAAACCTCATTTAAGCCCCCTACTGAATCCCCTGCCTTTTTTGATTGAATCTCTGCCGAATCGTTGCCGCAAATCGTCCATTGCGGCGTCCATTTTTACTTTTTTGCTTTGATCCGGGTCAGCCAAATCGGGCAAGTCTGCTTTTTCTGCGTCCACCAATCGTGTGGCACCAATTCCAAGCAACCGGAATGAAACACCCCGCGAATTTTCTTTCAGTTCTTTCTCAAGAAGCTCTTGGGCGCACACATATAAATTATCAGCAATCTGGCTTGGCATCGGCAGTAACCGAGAGCGCGTAATGCCTTTGAAAGTGGCTGTCTTGAGTTTCAGCGTGACCCCCCCTGCTCCATAGTTGGATTTTTTGAGACGGTCGGAGACTTTTTCTGTCAATTTCCATAGTTCATCAGATAAATGCTCGAGTTTGCTGGTATCGGCATTAAACGTGGTTTCTGCGGAAATGCTTTTGGTTGGGCTTGTCGGCGTAATTGTCCGTGCGTCTTGGGCGCGGCAAAACCTGAATAACCGTTCACCGATAGAACCAAAGTTCGCGACGAGTTCCGTCTGGGTGAATTTGTGTAAATCACCGATCTTGTTAATATTGAATTTAGCCAATTTTTTTTGCAAAGATTTACCAACACCCCAGATTAAAGCGACCGGCTTATCGGAGAGAAAATCCTCTGCTTCCGCTTTTCCAATAACCGAGAACCCACGTGGCTTATCTAGATCGGATGCTATTTTTGCTAAAAACTTATTAAAACTAAGACCGACAGAAGCATTTATACCAACTTCATCTTCAATTTTCTTAACCAATCTGACCAAAGTTTCTGCGGGGCTCATACCGTGCAGTTTTTGGGTTCCTGAGAGATCAAGAAATGCTTCATCGATTGATAAAGGTTCCACCATTGGGGTTAATGTTTCCATCAACCTTCTAACTTGTTTTCCAGCGATCGAGTATTTTGAACGGTGAGGCGGAATGATCACCGCATTGGGACAAAGCTTGCGTGCTTGAAATATAGGCATGGCAGAGCGGACCCCGCTAATACGGGCGACATAACAAGCCGCGGCAACAACGCCCCGCCGATCCCCTCCGCCGACGATGACGGGCATACCTCTTATTTCAGGGTTGTCACGTTTCTCTACAGCGGCAAAAAAAGCGTCGCAATCAATGTGAGCTATATTTAAATTGGTTAATTCTGGGTGGTAAATAATCCGGTTGGAACGACACTTTGGACACGATAACGTCGCCCCCTCTTTCACTTTTAAATTAAGAGAATGAGACTGGTTTTTAAGAGGCCAAAGCCTAAAGCAATCGCGGCACAAAGCGTCCACTTAAAACATCCATTTGCCAGTTTGTGTGTCATTTACTACTGTAGCACGAATGATCACATAATAATTGAATAGTCCATCAGAAAACGGGGGCGCTATAATAGGTAATATGGAACAGGATTCACAAAAAGATAATCAGGCACCGGCAAGTGTTGAAAACGTTGGTGGGGATGATCCTTTGCATATTGCAAATGGCGAGATCAGGCATCTGCACGGCACCATAGCAGCCCTTCGAGGCGAGCTTGAAAGTATTCAATCTTCTATGGGGGACGCTGTTCAGGATGCAAAAAGTGATTCCGCGGGCGAAATTCGACAACTAAAGGCCACCGTTTCGGCCATGCGAGATGATATGGAGAACATATCGGCAGAAAAAGGTGTAGCCGTACAGGAAGCCATTTCAGCGGCTTCGTCAGAAATTCGTCAATTGAAGTCAACAATCGATAGTCTGCGTGATCAATTAGAACAATCTGCGGCAGATAAAACCGATGCTGTTCAAAAAGTTCAATCGGAATTACAAGATGAAATCCGCCAATTAAGACAAACCGCATCGGCATTACGTGATGAACTAGAGCAAGCAAATGCAGATCGAAGAGAAGAAGTTCAAGAGGTCCACTCACATGCGCAGGATGAAATCCGGCAATTGCGCCAAACAGCGGCGTCATTGCGTGAAGAGTTAGAGTTTGAGGTCGCTAAATACACGGCTGATTTGCAAGAAACAAAACGCATATACAGAGATGAAACACGGCAATTACAAGATACGATTGCTTCTTTGCGGGAAAAAATGGAAAAACTGACAGAACGTAAACCGTAAGTTTATATTTTATTCCTAGATTATCTGTTAGTCTGAAACTTATAGATTACGAATATTGAGGTGGGTTTGTGGCAACTACAGAAAAACGAAAAGGTATAAAGCGTCTTAATGTTTCCCCTAAGACAAAAAAAGCCTCAATAAAGGTTGATGCGACCAAAAGTGTTGCTCCAAAACAAGATGATGTTGATACCTCTAACGTCATTGCAAAAATTGAACCGAAAAAAAATAGAACCCCAAAACCCAACCAAGCATCTGCTGTGGATCTACGGTTGCGGAAGATGGAAATTCTATTGAGTGTTTCCCACCGCGTTGCGGCCCTAGAATCTCTTGATGATATTTTATCAACCTTGGTTGATATGACATCTGAAGAGTTAAACGCAGAACGCGGTACACTCTTTATGAACGACCCGCAAACCGAAGAGCTTTATTCCCGTGTTGCCCAGGGAAATATTCGACGTGAAATAAGAATTCTTAATAATTCGGGTGTTGCTGGATACGTTTTCCAATCAGGCGAAGGCGAGATCATTCAGGACGCTTACGCCGATGAACGCTTTAATAATACCATTGATAAACAAACCGGATTTCATACAAATTCAATCATTTGCGCCCCCGTACGGACCGTTCGTGGTGATGTGATTGGTGTCATTCAAATGTTAAACAAAATCGATGGTCAATTTAATCAAATTGATCTCGAATTATTGGAAGCCATGACAACACAAGCGACACTGGCTCTTCAAAGCACGCAATATGTTGAAAAAATGAAGCATACCAGAGAGCAAGAAATGCATTTCTTGGATCTGGTTTCTGACGTTACCTCTACACTGGAATTAGGTACTTTACTGCAACGGGTCATGTTTGAAGCGACAAAAATGCTCCAAGCTGATCGATCCACATTATTCATCAATGATGAAAAAACCAATGAATTGTTTTCTCGTGTTGCTATGGGCGACACGATTGGTGAAATTCGTCTGCCCAATCATCTTGGAATTGCGGGGACTGTGTTTTCAACCGGAGAAACGGTCAATATACCTTACGCCTATGCTGATTTACGATTTAATCCGGCATTTGACAAAAAAACGGGGTATTTTACCCGCTCGATTTTATGTGTACCCGTTGCAAATAAAAGCGGCAAAGTTATCGGTGTGACACAGGCGCTGAATAAAACAGGCGGACCATTCACCGAAGAAGATGAACAACGATTAAAGGCTTTTACGGCCCAAGTCTCTATTGCTCTAGAAAATGCCAAGTTGTTTGATGATGTTCAAAACATGAAGAACTACAACGAGAGCATGTTAGAAAGTATGTCTAATGCTGTGATTACTCTCGATGAAGATGGTAAAATTATTACCTGTAATTCTGCTGGTCTGGCGTTATTTAACGTAACGGAAGATGAAATTATCGGTCAAGAATCAGAAGCCTTCTTTGAAGGTCCAAACGGTTGGATTCTAGAAAGCATTACCAAGGTTAATGAAGAGCAAGAAATCGAAGAATTGATGGATGTTGAAATTGAGGTCGATATGGAAATTATGTCCGTAAACGCCCACTTTCTACCCTTGGTCAATACCGAAGGCAACCGCCTGGGCTCTATGATAATGATGGAAGACATCAGTTCGGAAAAACGAATGAAGTCGACCATGTCACGGTATATGGACCCGGGTATTGCAGATCAATTGATGGAGGGTGGTCAGGGAGAAGACTTCCTTGGCGGCAAAACCTCAGAAATTACGGTTCTGTTCTCCGATATACGTAGCTTTACAACGCTCACGGAATCCCTTGGCGCCCAAGGGACGGTGAAAATGCTCAATGAGTATTTCACAATCATGGTTGACTGCATTACCCGAGAGGGTGGCATGTTGGATAAATTCATCGGCGATGCCATCATGGCGGGCTTTGGCATTCCTGTTCCTCATGAGGATGATCCTGATCGCAGTGTACGTGCCGCCATTGCAATGATTGTCGAGTTATGGGAATGGAATACTGAACGGGTGGCAAATGGTGAAAAGGCGATTGATCATGGTGTCGGTCTAAACACTGGCATGGTCATGTCCGGCAATATTGGTTCACCCAAACGTATGGATTACACAATGATCGGCGATGGGGTAAACTTAGCCGCACGATTGGAATCTGCATGTAAGCAATATCATGCGCGTATTTTAATCAGTGAGAATACTTATGGGAAACTTAAAGGGACCTACCGAGTACGCGATATTGATCAGGTTGTTGTTAAGGGGAAAACAGAACCGGTTGGGGTTTATGAGGTCCTTGATTATCATAACGATGAAACATTCCCGAACCTTATGGATACCCTTGGTCATTTTGGCGAAGCCATTAAAAAGTACCGTTCTGGTGATTGGGATGTTGCTATTAAGAAGTTCAACGAAGCCCTTGCAGCAAACCCATTGGATGCATTATCGCATACTTATATTGAGCGTTGTGAGCATTTAAAGGCATCACCACCAGATGACTGGAATGGAATTTGGGTGATGACCAGTAAATAATGATGGTAATTTAGACTAGAATAATGACATAGTATTGAATGACGGTCCTAATTCTGAATATTTTTAGTACAGTTTGTTTTAATTTTTTATAATAATTAATGCGGATAGATAATGGCTTTAGAATTAAGCTCTTCAACTTCAGACATTGAGCATGTTATTGCTGAACTGCGATCTGAATTTATCGAAGATGCAATCGAGCATATTGAAGGTTCATTCAAATTACTTGATGAAGCAGAAAAAAATACTTCTAAATTAGATGAAAACCTTCTTAGAATTAAACGTCATGTCCATAGTTTAAAGGGCCAAGGCGCTTCATTTGGATTTTTATCTATTTCCAGTATTATGCACAATCTGGAAGACTATTTTGAAACCGTTTATGAAGTAAACGCCGATAATCTACAGCAAATTCGCCCCTATCTTAATGCGACAATGAAGATATTGGAAAACCGGGAAGACCCTTCTGAGGATGATTTACGGAAGATCGTTTCTGGTTTGCGGGCAACCGATCAATCAATCGGTGAAGGACAAGAGTTAAAAGATATCCCGGCATTGCTTGTCATGGGAACCGGTGTACAACGTTCATTGGTTGGCAAGGAATTGGTGTCCTGCGGTTTTCGTGTTGTTACCTCCGATGATCCGGTTGAAGCAATAAGTGTTGCGTTAGGTGCAAAACCGAAGTTTGCTATTATTAACAAACAACTATCATCGGTAACGGGTGTTGAATTGGCCCATGTGTTTAAAGCCCTTGAGGTTCTAAAGGGGTGTAAGCTAATCCTCTTAACCAGTGATGATGATGTAGAAGCAATTGGTAAAGCCGTCCCTGTCGGTACAGTCGTCATTCATAAAGATTCTAATTTTTATGAACGTCTGACGGACCAACTTATCGATTGGGGCCTATTTGGCGAGTTTACCTGAAGCTAATATGACCAAGCTTGTTTGATCCCCTATTTGCTTGTTGCTATGTAAACACCATCCCAATCCGCACCAGGTGGTGAGGTTTCAAATTCTTTAACCCGCTCCTCCAAAAGATCATAAAAATGCCCCATATCAAAAAACGGCATGCATTGCTCTCTAGCACTTGTGATATGGGTGCGGGTTTCTTGCCATTTTTGATCCCTGTATAAGGTGATAATATCATTATGGGCTGCTTTGAAAGCATGGAAGTTTGTATCATCAGCCATGGTTTTATCACCAAGTAGGGTAAAGATACGAATGCCTTCGGTTTTACCTTTAACCTGAATATAGTCCATTTCCAGCGTGGCGAGCCCACCGCATTGTTTTTCAGTTTCTTCGCCAATGACAATATCTACGCCATAGCTTTTTGATTGACCTTCAAGTCGCGAGGCCGTGTTGACGGTGTCACCCAGCACAGAATAATCGAATCTTTGATCAGAACCCACGTTACCCACAACGGCTGTACCGGTGTTGAGGCCAATGCCCACTTTCAATGGAATATGTTTGCGGCCCTCTTCGCCAGCCTCGATTTCAAGACGGTCATTTAGCGGGGCCATGTCCTTAATCATTTCCAGAGCAGAAATACAGGCGTTATAGGCATGTTTTTCGTCATCAAGGGGAGCATTCCAAAATGCCATAATGCAATCACCCATATATTTATCAACGGTACCCTGTCGCATCAGAATTTCTTCCGTCAACGGGGTCAGAAGCTTATTGATGAGCCCTGTTAAACCTTCTGGCGTAAATTGCTCTGAAATCGTCGTAAAGCCCCTGACATCACAGAATAATAACGTCAGCTCTCGTGTTTCACCGCCTAATTTTAATTCATCGGGGTTATCTGCAACTTTTTTAACCATATCCGGTGACAGATATTTTGAGAACGCATTCCGGGTTGCCCGTCGTTGTGCTTCTTCCTTGGCATAACTGGTAAAAGTCAGGATAGTATAGAGCAATAGAATGGAAGCGACGGCATAGACCGCGTCAAATAACATCTTCTTTTCTATAAACATATACCATGATGATCCACCGGATCCCACGACAATCACCGCAAATATGAGTAAGGCTAATTTGGCATCAACCCATGGCACAAGGATGATCATTAACAAACCACCCACCAGAATCACAAAAAGCTCTGCGACGACGGCGTAGTTTGGGCGATTTAAAAACCCTTGGCTTAGGGCGTTTTCAATGACTTGTGCGTGAACTTCAACCCCGGGGATAACCCCTTCTGTTGGGATAGAACGAATATCGAGCATACCAACAGCAGATGTACCAACAAGGGCGAGCTTTCCCTTAATTCGTGCGGGATCAACCAAGCCACTTAATACGTCTTTTGCCGGAATATATTTAGATTTATCCGTTTTAGAGAAATGCGGGTAAATGCGACCGATACTATCAGTGCTCATTTTCAACCCCTTGGTAATGGCGATGGCATTAATGCCAGCGTCATTCACTTCAACAAGTGTGGTTTGGCGGCCTGTTGCAACGCGTAGTATTTCCAGCGATAGAGTGGGGAACATATGTCCATCGTACGTAAACAAGGTTGGCACACGCCGCACAATACCATCAATTTCAGGGACCAAAGAGAAAATACCATGCCCCCCCATTTTGTGGGCTGCTGCTTCTTCAATAATTGGGATGTTACGGACAAGTGAAGGAACCGTGGGCAATAACAACACGGGGTCTCGTGCCGATTTAGATAGTTTTCGAACGGCGACAGATTTTTTAACCGGTGCGCCCTTTTTGGTATTTAGTTCTTCCCAATACGTTGCCTGACCAAGGACTGTACGTGTTTGTTTGATCATATCGGCAAAGGCCTGATCATTGCCTGATAGTTCTCTGAGTTTTGCTCGGGTATCATCATCAATACCTGCTAGTGAGTCAGCGATTACCTCAGGATTCATCCGGTCAGGTTCTGCAAACACCATATCCCATCCGACAACTCCAACGCCCATTGCGAATAGATTTTGGGTTAATTGGGCTAATAAATTGCGGGGCCAAGGCCATTGCCCATATTCGTTCAGGCTTTCTTCATCCAAATCAATAATAATAACGGGCGTTTCAGTGGGCTTGGGTATGGGACGCGGGCTCAAATTTTGATAAAAATCGAATGTTTTATTACGTGCGAATTCAACGGGATAGGGATTGAGGTAATAAACAAATAAAAATAAGACCAAAAGGACATAACCGAGAATACGTTCGAAGCTAAAAGTGCTCTGCATCATTTGTTTGATAAAGTTCATAAGTCCCTGCTACCACTTCCGTTAAATAATGCGCTACATTGGTAATATCTATAACAGCAATTTCATTTTTATGCGAACTTGTCTTATACTAAATTAGAACAATTATATGAGCAGTAGACCAAATGAGCAAAACGAAAAATAAAGAGTGGATAAAACCGCTTATGAAATCGTTGTCTCCCGTGTTTCGGGAAGTCTTGGTTATGTCTGCGTTCGTTAATATCTTGGCTCTCGCCGTACCAATTTTTACTCTGCAGGTTTATGACCGTGTCATCCAACACGCGGGTATAAGTACGCTTCAAGGCTTGGTCATTGGTATGACCGTCGTGTTCATCTTTGAATATATTCTGCGTCAGTCCCGTTCTCGGATCATGCAAACGGTGGCTCTTCGCGTTGATGTCGAAGTTGGTCGCGCGGTATTTGATAAATTTACGTCTGTACCGTTAAACGTTCTTGAAGCGCGGTCTTCCAATGATTGGCAATCATTATTCCGTGATGTTGATGTGGTGAGAAACACACTCTCAGGGGCCCCCGCCATCTTGTTATGTGATTTACCATTCGCCATTTTATTCTTTGGACTAATTGCTGTCATTGCAACACCGCTTATTTGGGTGTTGGGTATCATCATTCCCTTGTTCCTGTTTGTGACCTATCGGGCGGGATCGGTTATGGGGAAAGCCACAAACGAAGAACGTAATACATCCCAAAGCCGTGACAGTTTAATAGCTGAAATGATCAATGGTCGCGCAACAATCAAGGCCTTAGCTTTGGAAGGTGCCATGCGTCCCGTATGGGAAGAGCGGCATGCCAATAATATAGAAAGTTCAATTGTACGCGGATCAAACACCGATAAATATACGAACCTTGGTCAGACCTTAACAATGTCAACGAGCCTGTTCATGACCACCATGGGGGCAACCATGATCATTAATCAATCCATGACCATGGGATCGTTAATTGCCTCAAATATGTTGGCTGGACGATTGTTAGGTCCCCTTAATCAATTGGTTATGCATTGGCGGACCTATAGTGGATACCGTTTAGCCCTTGAACGCTTGGGGGAGGTGTTTGCCATAGAAAGCGAACGCATGGAAAGCGATGTTAAGTTGAGCAGGCCTGAAGGCAAAATTGAATGCTCTAACCTCAGTTTTACTTATGCGGGGGCTGCTAAGCCCGTTTGCGATAACATTACCTTATCATTTGCATCGAAAACTATGCACGCTCTTGTGGGACGAAATGGCTGCGGTAAAACAACCTTACTGAAAATGATCCAAGGGCTTTATCGTCCCGAGAGTGGACGTGTTGTTATTGATGGGGCTGATATTTCACAATTCTCACGTCCGGAATTGGCACGGTGGATGGGGTATGTGCCACAGGAGAGTACTTTATTTGCAGGCACGGTTCGCGAAAACATCACCCACCGATTCCCAGAAGCAACGGATGATCAGATCATCACGGCCTCTAAGGCGGCTGGCGTACATGAGTTTATTATTGATCTCGCAGATGGTTATGCTTCGGACATTGGTGAGGCTGGTCGTCGGCTATCGGGTGGGCAGCGTCAACGTATTGCCATTGCACGGGCATTGATTGGCAACCCATCAGTATTATTGCTTGATGAACCCTCAAGTAGTCTTGACCGTCAAGCTGAAACAGAATTACGAAATACGCTTATAGAGCTCAGCAAAAGTCACACGGTGATTATTGTTACCCATAGTCCAATTCTATTGGCGGTTTGTGAAAATCTTGTGGCTTTGGATAAAGGCAAAGTGGCGCTTGCAGGTCCTGCTAAAGAAATATTGCCACAATTATTTGGTGTCAATAAATCAGCGGCTTCCCAAGCGAAAAGCCCCTCCCCAACCCAAACACCACCACCAGCCCCCGCGCCCAACCCTGCTCCCGTTCAACAAGCTCCCGTTCAACAAGCTCCCGTTCAACAAGCTCCCGTTCAACAAGCTCCAGCTCAACAAGCTCCTGCTCAACAAGCCCCCGCTCAACACCCTGCCCCGCAAGTTCCCGCTGCCGCAACGCTACAACAAGCGCCTGCTCCAGCACCTGTTATTGCTGCCGTTGCCCCGGCAATTCAACCGGTCGCGCCGTCTCCCGTGCCGCCGCCCCTCAATGCGGCTCCAATCTCCGCTCCAATACCGGCCCCAATACCGGCTCCAATTTCAGCGCCCGTTGCCCAAACTCCCGCAGCACCTGCAATTAAATCTGCTGCTACACCTACAAAATCAGCCATTCGCCAGGTCGGAAAACCCAAAGCCATTAAAGGCGCTGGTGTAAAACTTGCACCCCAACCATCCCAACCAGCACCCAAACCACAACAAACCGCCCCTTCACCCGCTCCCGCTCCACCAAAAAAGCTGGTCAAGAAACCAGACGTTATTACGTCTGATCCTTATTCAGATGCGCTTACATCTCTGACACAAAACCAGAAAGGTTCTACCTAAGGGTAGGAAGCGATAGAAATGGCATTTGCAGAGACAAGAACACGTTCTAGGGGGGGCACGGGCAATCGCGAGGCCGACTCCTCGCTTGATCAATTGCTTGGTCGGCACCCTCTACCATCATGGCGAATGCTTGCTTGGCCTTTGATGATCTTTATGAGCGTTCTTATCGTGTGGTCTTTTTTTGCTCAGTTAGAAGAGTTCGCGGTTGTGAACGGTGAAGTTATCCCCCTTGGTAAAGTGAAAACGATACAACATCTTGAAGGCGGGATTATTGAAGATATATACGTAAAAGAAGGCGACTTTGTTTCTCTCGACCAACCGCTGTTACAATTGGATTTAGGGTCCGGTGGAACCAACGTTGAAGAGCTACAAGTTCGTTTAGACGGTGAAATATTAACCCACGCACGGCTCGTCGCCGAAGCGAGTGGTATGCCGCTTGATTTTCCTCAAGGACTGATTGAGCGTCTCCCTGAAATGGTTGAATCACATACGCAAACCTATAATGCGCGTTTAAGCGAACTGGCATCATCTGTGAACATTCTGAATGAACAGGTCCGGCAAAAAGAATTGGAAGTCAAAGAGCTTGAAGCGCAACGTACAGCCATATCCAAGAACCTCAAATTGGCTCAAGAACGTTTCAAAATGTCCGAATCTTTGTTGTCCGAAGGGCTGACAGCGAAAATGGAGCACCTTGAATTAGAAGCAGAGCTGGAAAGTCTGGAGGGTGATTTAAACAGCATAAATCCCTCTATTCCAAGGGCTCAAGCGGCTGTTGCTGAATCAAGGTCTCGTGTTGCAGAGGCTGAAAAGAAGTTTCGCCGTGAAGCTAAAGAAGATTTAAGCGACAGTGAGCAACAAATTGCTAGAATTGGCGAGCTTCTTGATAAAGCAAAGCAGCAAGGTGTCCGCGCAGAAATTAAAAGCCCGATTGAAGGTATTGTCAAAAATATGATCTATAATACCATCGGGGGTGTTATCAGACCCGGCGACGCGATTCTGGAAATTGTCCCTACTGGTGATCAATTGGTTATAGAAGCACGCTTAAACCCTACTGATCGGGGGTATGTAACAATTGACCAAGAAGCCTTGGTTAAAATATCAACCTATGATTATGCTCGATATGGTGGGCTCATAGGGCGTGTTGTCTCTGTGGCACCGGATTCTTCAATTGATGAAGGGGGGGAGCCCTATTTCAGGGTGATTGTTGAAACAGAACGCACTTATTTAGGGGTGAACGAGGGTGAATTACCCATCACACCGGGCATGCAAGCCAGTGTTGATATTGAAACAGGAACCCGCTCTGTGCTTGAATATTTGGTCAAACCCATCTTAAAGCTACAGCATGAAGCCTTTAGAGAACGCTGATGAGTAGTAAAGATTAGTCCCTTAAGTAATTATAAAGTATGATTTGTTAAGTCTTTTATTATAAGGTCCAGTATAAATACACATAAATTTAGAATAATAATTTATAGCTCGTTTAAAGACACTTTGGGGAATCCGGTATAGCCGGTGAGGAAGAGGTTTTACTATGTCGTTTGGGACGCTCGTCGGGTTACTCGTTGCATTGGGCTTGTTTCTAGGCGCAATTTTTATAAGTACCGATAATTGGTATATCTTTTTTAGTGGTGCGAGTTTCATTCTTGTTGTTGGGGGAACGCTTGCTTCAACATTTATTTCTTATGAACCGCGCTATGTTTTATTATCATTGAAGCTTCTCTATCGAATTTTCATGTCCTCAAAAATTGGTCGTAACCTTCTTAAAACCGAAGTTGGTCGTATCATCAAATGGTCATACACCGTACAGAAAAAAGGTCTACCAGCCTTAGAGATTGAGACCCAAAAGGCCGTTAGAGGCGATAAGTTCCTGAAATTTGGTATCGATATGGTGGTCAGTGGTTATACCGGCGAAGAAGTACGCCAAATTTTAACAAATACAATTGATACCACCTATGCCCGTAATACGGTTCAAGTGAGTATCTTGCGTAATATGGCCGCCTCTGCACCTGCATTTGGTATGATTGGGACTTTGATTGGGTTGATTATCATGCTCGATAGCATGGGGGGCGACCCCAGTATGCTGGGTAAAGGCCTAGCGGTTGCTTTGCTTACCACCCTTTATGGTGTGTTGTTTGCCCGGTTAATTTTGTCCCCCGTTGCCGACAAGGTTCAACAACGTGAGCAAATAGTACGTTTTAGAAATTTTCTTGTTGCAGAAGGTTTATCTTTATTAGCAGAGCGCCGGAGCCCGAGGTATATTCAAGATCGAATGAATAGTTTCCTCGATCCGTCTTTACATTTTAACATTGATAAAATGCGGAAATAATCGGGATGATAATTTATCACATAGGTGGTGAGGTCTGTAATGGCTGATGATAACCCCCCTCCTGACGAGAGTTGGATGACCACCTACGCCGATGCCATTACTTTGTTAATGGCGTTTTTCGTGATGTTATTGACATTTGCTGAATATGACCTGCCCGCCTATGAAGCGGCCGCGGCGGCTATTAAAAGTGAAGTGGGTAATAGAGACGAAACAAGCCCGATTAGTGATTTACAGATCATATTACAAGACGTAGCAACGGACATGCAGGCTGATCAGGTAATCTCCGTCAGCAAAGATAAAAAAGGGCTGATAATAGAGATACAAGCGGGTGCTTTTTATGAACCCGGTAAAGCAAAGCTAAAAAAAGCGGCAATCCCCGTTCTTGAAAACCTTGTTCAAGTTATTGCAGCCCCAAGATATGATTATTATATGATCGAAACAGAGGGGCATTCTGATGATGATCCCATCAGCACGGAAATGTTCCCCTCAAATTGGGAATTATCGGCGGCAAGGGCAGCGGCTGTTGTACGTTATTTGATTAGTGTGAATGTAGCGGCGCATCGTATGAAGACTTCTGGTTTTGCTGAAACTCAGCCCAAATTGCCCAATCGTAATGAAGAAGGTGTCGCTATTCCAGCCAACCAGATGCTTAATCGTCGCGTGAATATCCGTATAACACCCATGACCTCTGACCAACGTATGTTTAATGATGAGCAACTTTTAATCGCCCGGCGCATTGAACAGAATGCGGCGGCGGCAAATTAAGACCCAAGGTGTGATTTATTAGCCAAGATCAGCAATATCAATTGTCGTGCCTTCAACAGCAACAAAGGTATTGTCCCATTGGGCTTTCGCTAATTTGGCAATGTTATCCATAAAATCATCATCATGATCAGGATCATGATGGAAAATGGCGAGGTTTTTGGCGTTTGCGATCTTGCACAGTCTCAAGCCCTCATTCCATGTAGAATGCCCCCAACCGATTTTTGATGGAAATTCTTCTTCTGTATAAGTGCTGTCATAGATAACCAAATCGGCACCTTCGATCAACTTCAATACATTTTGGTCCGTTTCTCCGGGCACGTGCTCTGTGTCCGTAATATACGCTATGGACTTACCGTCATGTTCAATACGGTACCCAGATGACCCATTGGGGTGATTAAGCGGAGCTGTCTTAATATGAACCTCATTGGTCAAATCAAACGAATCGCCCATTTTGAAATCTACGTAATTAGTTTGGGCGGTCATGGCTTCTAAGGGAATTGGAAACATTGGGTTGTCCATTTGCGCAGAAAGGACCTTTTGAATGCCGCCTTTTTCGTATAAGTGGCCTGCTAAAATATCAATGGACATTTTGCTGTTATAGGCCGGCGCAAAGAAGGGAAAGCCGTTGATGTGATCCCAGTGGGTGTGCGTTAGGAGAATATGGAAGTCTTCGGCCTCTAATTTCTGCATTTCTGTGCCCAGCTGACGAATCCCCGTTCCGGCATCTAGAATTAATCGGTATCCATTACACATGACTTCAATGCAACTCGTATTGCCGCCATAACGCATATGATTGGGGGTAGCACACGCTATGCTACCTCTTACTCCCCAGAATTTAACCGTAAATGCCATAAACGCTCTCGTTTTTTTTGTTATTAACCTGTGACTGATGTTATATCTAACTTATCAGCCTAATATTATTTAATTTCAATCGCGCCGTAATAACCCTCATACCAGATATTTGAGCATGAAGAAATAATTTAAATTGAGTTATATACTAATAATTCAGTCACTAATATGAGAATTCAGTAATCATAATTCATTCATATGACTGTACTTTGATTAAATATATATGAAACTAGTCATATGAAAAATACAATACACTGGCTTCGCGTGCTAAAAATTGTCAAATTGGGTGATCAGGATTAATCTGAGCGAAATAATATAAATGGATAAAGTACACTATGAGTCGCTTTCTACAGGTTTTTAAAACCATCACATCTGTCGTTATAGCGGCTTGCCTTCTTGGTAGCTGTTATATGCCAATGAAGTTTGATATAGAAGTCGAACTGACCCGTGAAGGTTTCTATAGCATGATTTTCGATGGTTATATCGTAAAGGTCGCTTTTTATGATGAAATTCGCCAAAAGAAGATCGAGGCTACTGATATCAGAACCAAGGCCGAATCATTCCGTAAAAGCTTATCCCTCGACCCTTCGGTAAAATCCGTAAAGTATATCCAGCAAGGGGTGTATCAGATCCATTGGGAAAAAACGGGTGATATTCTTCAATCTAAATTTGTTACCTTTATGCAGCGTAACGAGAATATGCTTAGTCTGAAGTATGTAAAAACCAAAGGAACGGTTCAACTGGCAGGCACATCGGCAAGTCAGGATCAACGCAAACGAGTCTCAGAAATGGGGCTCGATTCATCCGGACAGATCAGATTTATTACAAATGCAAAAATTGTTGGTCATAATGCGAATCGCGTTATTGATTATGCGACCCGTGGTCCTCGGTTCATGATGTATATATGGGATATTGATAGTGTATTCTCTCCCACACCCAACCTGACGGTCAGTATGCACTAAAACACTATACACTAAAACAGTATGCGATAAAAAAAGGGCAACCTGCGAAGGCTGCCCTTTGTCATTATAATGTTTCGTATATCTAGGTAAGTCGTGTAATCAGACTTGATGTGTCAAATCTATTACCACCGTTTTCCTGAACTTCACCATAGAACTGATCGATAATTTCAGTAATGGGAAGCAGTGCGCCATTGTTTTTGGCTTCTGACATGGCGATGCCTAAATCTTTACGCATCCAATCAACAGCAAAGCCATGGTCAAATTTACCATCAATCATGGTTTCATAACGGTTTTCCATTTGCCAAGAACCTGCTGCCCCTTTTGAGATAACTTCGATGACTGATTTCATATCAAGCCCAGCGCGGGTACCAAAAGCGATACCTTCCGATAAACCTTGCACCAAGCCTGCGATGCAAATTTGATTGACCATCTTGGCAAGTTGTCCACTACCGACCGGACCTAAAAGCCGCTGCATGCGGGCGTAGCTTTCAATAATGGTGGTTGCTTTGTCATAAGCATCTTGTTTTCCACCAATCATCACGGTCAGCACGCCATTCTCAGCGCCAGCTTGGCCACCGGATACGGGCGCGTCAATGAAGCCTATTCCGGCTTGATTGGCATCGCTTTCCATTTCACGGGCGATTTCTGCTGAGGCCGTAGTATGATCTACCAAAACCGCGCCTGCGCTCATTCCTGCAAGCACACCGTCATCACCATAGGTGACACTGCGAATGTCGTCATCATTGCCAACACACATACAGACGATGTCACACCCTTTAGCGGCTTCAGCCGGGGTGGTTGCAAAGCTTCCGCCATATTCCGTTGCCCAGTTTTCTGCTTTTGCCGTGGTGCGGTTATAGACGGTGACATCAAAGCCAGCTTTTTTCATGTGTCCTGCCATGGGGTAACCCATGACGCCTAAGCCGATAAATGCGGTTTTCATAATATTGTTTCCGTGTTCTAGTTTGTGGAGTGTTAAGGTTTCAATCCCATAAAAGATTCCGCAGAGTTTGCCATGCAACGCTATCGGGTGCAATCATCAGATGACCATCAGGGGCAGATCCTGCAGCATTATAGGGGGTCGCATCTTCTAAAAAACCTTGGTGATACCCTGCTTCGCTCGCAATAAGTACACCGGGCGCGTGATCCCAAGGCTTAAGGTGGAGGCCGTATTGAAGATATTGAATCTTACCAAGGGCTAAGTCCATATACTCTCGCCCGCAACACCGATACCGCTTTGTTATTGATGGTAAGTCTTTCTCTTTGTTATCAATTCTTCGCTGCAAACGTTTGGATAAGCGATGTCCAACGGAGCCTTTTAAAGTGCTCATCGAATGGAATTTTTGCCCTTCTTGTTCTTTTTGTCTTGTGGTTAACCGTACACCATCGCACCAAGCCCCCTGTCCGACGACAGCACTACAAGTCTTTTGGGTAATAGGGTCATGAATCCACCCTGCTTGAATTTTGCCATGATTTAAAAAGGCAACCATGACGGCAAAACACCGGATTCCGCGTGCATAATTCCCGGTACCATCAATAGGATCTATAATCCAGACGGGCGTTTGGGAATGGATCAAGTTAAGTTGTGATGGGTCTTCCGAGACACCTTCTTCACCCAAAATAGCCGATCCGGGGAGCACGTCTTGAAAGCTTTTTGAAAGCGCCGCCTCGGTTGCTAAATCGGCAACGGTCACCAATTCACCTTGTTTCTTCTCTTGGATGTCATCATCACCGAGTTGTTGGAACAAAGGCATAATTTCGCGGGCTGCAATATCGCTTATTATTGTGGTTATATCATCTGAATGGAGTTTTGTGCCTGGAATTATCATATCACCAGCATAACCAGTGATTTCTTTTAAAACCAGCGTCTTGCAGTGTAGTTTATGTTGAGTCATACATGAACATGCCAAATTTACAGGATGAAATGATCATTAAGGTGGTGAACGGGATGGATCAAATTCCTGCCGAGCAATGGGATGCTTGTGCAGGAAATGATAATCCGACCGTCAGTCACGCCTTTCTATCGGCCATGGAAGATAGTGGTTCAGTCGGGGGCGAAACCGGGTGGATCCCTAAGCATCTTGTTCTCTATGACACGGAGGAGCGCGTTATTGGGGCGGTACCTTTGTATTTAAAGGGACATTCATACGGCGAGTATGTCTTTGATTGGGGCTGGGCTGATGCCTATGAGCGGGCTGGTGGTCGGTATTACCCCAAGTTACAGTCATCGGTCCCTTTCACACCTGTGGGCGGACCACGGTTGCTGTTACGCCCGGACGCGGGACCACAAATGAAAGATACCTTGATTACGGGCTTGATCGAAGTTTGTGAGCAATTCGGCGTTTCATCCTTGCACGTGACTTTTCCAAGTGAAACGGAATGGGAGAGTTTTGGTAACCATGGTTTTCTGCAAAGAACCGGTGAGCAATTTCATTGGTTGAATAATAATTATCAAACTTTTGATGATTTTTTATCCCATCTATCGTCTCGTAAACGAAAGAATATTCGTAAAGAACGAGAAAAGGTAGTGCAATATGGCCTTGAATTTAAACACTTGAGCGGCGATGATTTGACAGAAGAGGCTTGGAATGCCTTTTATGATTTTTATTGTGATACGTCCGATAAAAAATGGGGCCAGACGTACCTTACCCGAGAATTCTTTTCGTTAATATCAGAACGCATGGCTGATCGGATCGTCTTGATCATGGCTTTTGAAAACGGCCTTCCTGTTGCGGGTGCCCTTAATTTATTGGGCCGTGACGCGCTTTACGGTCGCAACTGGGGGTGTCTGGAAGATCATAAGTTTCTTCATTTCGAATGTTGTTATTATCAAGCCATCGATTACGCCATAGAACACGGATTGTCGAGTGTTGAAGCCGGGGCGCAAGGGCCACATAAACTACAGCGAGGCTACCTGCCCATGCGGACCTATAGCGCCCATTGGATCAGAGACCCCGGTTTGCGAGATGCCATTGAGAACTATCTACGCAGTGAACGTCAGCATATCGATGATGAGATTGAAATCCTGACAGAGCGCTCCCCATTTAAAAATTCGACCCCGGATGTTTAGCACTAGACACCCCCCTTCAAAATAGATTAACACTATAGCTTCTCAGGGCGGGGCGGAATTCCCCACCGGCGGTAACCATTTTATGGAAGCCCGCGAGCGCTCAAAGAAAGACATCGCGTTTTTTAATGAGGTCAGCAGATTCGGTGTAAATCCGAAGCCGACGGTATAGTCCGGATGGAAGAGAAAACTGTATGGAGGGCCTCATTGGTATCGATGGCTCCTTGTGCTTTTTGTACGCCCTAAATGAATGATAGTTGGTGTTAAAAAGGACAAAGCCATGAATGGAAATACGAACGAAAACAACCCACTACAGCCCCAAGCAACAAATATTGCCTTTATCCAAGCACGGTGGCACGCCGATATTGTTGATGAATGCCGTAAATCATTTATCACTTCTTTGAGCGAATTGTCCCAAGGGACATCGCACATAGACGTCTATGACGTACCGGGTGCTTATGAAGCCCCCCTATTGGCTAAAAAACTAGCCATTTCAAAACGCTATGATGCAATTGTTGTTTCTGCATTGGTGGTTGATGGAGGGATATATCGGCATGACTTTGTGGCGAATGCGGTGGTGTCGGGTTTGATGGACGTGCAATTACAAACGGACGTCCCCGTGCTCAGCGCTGTTCTGACCCCCCATAATTTTCATTCCAATGAAGAGCATTATAGTTTCTACAGAGAACACTTTGTTAAAAAAGGTCTGGAAGCCGCTGAAGCTTGTCATTCGGTTATCGCTAATTTCCAGACTCTGGCAAACGTAGCTTAAACAGTAGTTGATTTAAGCCTACTTTGCGCGTGGGCGTTCACGTTTCATTAACCTTGTTTTGCCACAATATTAGGCATGAGAAATGATGATTTTTATATGTCGGGTCTGAAGTCCGTAATACTTGTGTTAATGGTGGTGGGCATTGCCATGCTTGCGGGGCAAATGTCCGTCGAAGCGGGAGAACGCTGCATCAGGTTGGCGCGGGTGTCGGGATTCGAGACATTGGTTAATATGTGCGCCTCTTGCCGGAACGTGCAAATAAATCGAGATCGAACAGGGGTGAGCCTGCCAACGGTTCGATCCTATCAATTGCGCCCAGGTGAAAAAAGAGACCTTAAATTTAAAGGGCCCGGTCGAACACGTATTTTAAGTGACGAGGCGTGTAATTTAGAGGCAGGCGAAAACCAAGCTGACCAAAAGAAAGCGCAGGATTTCGAACAGCAATGTGTGGTTCCAGTTAAAACAGCAGAAGGTCTGGTTTTGGTCAATAGCTGTCCAACCTGTCGCGAGATCATTGTACAGCGGACATATCCTGATGGTCAAACAAACATAGCGCCCTATTCTTTCGCCGCCAACGAAAAGTACATCTTGCAAAGCAATGGCGCAATTCAAGCCCAGATCATTGGCGACAGACCCTGTAAACCATGAGTTAAACCATGATTCAAAATTTTAGGTACTCACTCTAACCAATTGATATTAAATCACTTCGTTAGCGCAGGCAGTTTGTCCTTTGGTCGCTTCACAGGAAGAGCTTTATTATCCTCTGTGTAGCTGAAAACAATTTTGCCATCCTCGACCTTAACCACCACAACACCTCCTTTGGCGAGCTTACCAAACAAAAGCTCCTCTGCCAGAGGCTTTTTGATGTGTTCTTGGATAACCCGAGAAAGTGGTCTGGCGCCAAACTTTGCGTCGTATCCTTTCTTCGCGAGCCAGTCACGGGCTTTGTCGGTCAATTCAATGACCACATTTCGGTCTTCAAGCTGTAATTCCAGCTCCATGACAAATTTATCAACCACCCGCGATACGTTTTCAGGCGTAAGGGACGCAAAGCCAATAACGGAATCCAGTCTATTACGGAATTCAGGGGTAAATAGCTTTTCGATGGCTTCTTTATCATCGCCTGTGCGGCTTTCACGCTCGAAACCAATGGGGGCTCTTGCCATATCGCTGGCCCCGGCATTTGTCGTCATGATGATGATAACATTGCGGAAATCAACGGCTTTGCCCGTATGATCGGTTAGCTTGCCGTGGTCCATGACCTGCAACAAAATATTGAACAGATCGGGATGAGCTTTTTCAATCTCATCAAGCAGCAGCACGACATGTGGGTTTTGATCCACAGCATCGGTTAATAAACCGCCCTGATCAAAACCGACGTAGCCTGGCGGGGCACCAATGAGACGAGAAATAGAGTGACGTTCCATGTATTCAGACATATCAAATCTGACCAATTCAACGCCCAAGATGGTGGCAAGTTGGCGCGCAACCTCGGTTTTACCAACCCCGGTCGGACCGGAGAATAGATAAGAGCCAACCGGCTTATCAGGTTCACGCAAACCAGCGCGGGCAAGCTTGATCGCACTAGAAAGCGCTTCGATTGCTGTATCTTGGCCGAATACGACTGTTTTAAGGTCGCGCTCTAGTGTTCTGAGAGACTCGCGGTCATCGCTGGAGACCGATTTGGGAGGAATGCGGGCGATCATGGCCACAACATTTTCTACGTCTTTCAAAGTGACGGTCTTCCGACGTTTGTTTTCCGGCAGCAACATACGCGAGGCCCCGACTTCATCGATAACATCGATGGCTTTATCGGGTAATTTCCGGTCTGAGATATATCTTGCGGAAAGTTCCACGGCCGCTTTAATCGCATCAGCGGTATATTTAACATTATGATGTTCTTCGAAATAAGGTTTCAGACCCTTTAGGATCTTAATGGCATCATCAATAGAAGGTTCTTGAACATCAATTTTCTGGAACCGTCTGACAAGCGCCCGATCTTTTTCAAAATGACTGCGGTATTCTTTATAGGTTGTTGAGCCCATGCACCGCAGGGTGCCTTTTTGCAAAGCGGGTTTGAGAATGTTCGATGCGTCCATTGAGCCACCCGACGTGGCGCCCGCACCAATGACGGTATGAATTTCATCAATGAATAGAATGCTATGGGGTGTATTTTCAAGTTCTGACATGACGTTTTTTAAACGTTCTTCAAAATCACCGCGATAGCGTGTTCCGGCCAACAACGCCCCCAGATCGAGAGCGTAAATTGTGCTTTCGTGGAGTATTTCCGGCACATCTTTATCGACAATACGCTTGGCAAGCCCTTCGGCTATTGCGGTTTTACCGACACCGGGGTCTCCAACATAAAGCGGATTGTTCTTATTGCGTCGGCAGAGGACCTGAATGGTACGATCTACTTCTTTCTGGCGCCCGACCAGGAGATCGATGCGGCCTTCACGGGCTTTGGCGTTAAGATCGACACAATAGGCCGCTAGGGCCTCCTGCCCTTGCTGTACGGGATCTTCACCATCAACGTCATCATCGGCACCATGGACAGGGCGTGATTCTGAATGTCCGGGGATCTTGGCGATACCATGAGATATGTAATTAACAGCGTCCAAGCGGGACATATCTTGCATATGCAAGAAATAGACAGCGTGGCTTTCGCGTTCCGAAAGCAGAGCCACAATAACATTGGCGCCGGTTACTTCTTCGCGGCCTGCGGATTGTACGTGGATAACGGCGCGTTGGATGGCACGCTGGAAACTGGCTGTGGGTTGAGGCTCCTGAACGTCATCAAGCATGATATCAGTAAGATTTTCATTGAGAAATTCGATTAAACTCAAACGCAAGACCTCCGCTTCAACACCACACGCGTTCAGGACGGCCAACGCATCGGGGTCATCGACTAATGCCAATAAGAGATGCTCCAAGGTGGCGTATTCATGACTGTGCTCTGTGGCATAAGCCAAAGCCCGGTGGAGGGTTTGCTCAAGATTTACTGATAGCATGGCTTATATACCTCAATCATTTCCGTCTTTTTCAATGGTGCACTGTAGCGGATGTTGTTGTTGTCGGGCTAAATCCATCACTTGCGTTACTTTGGTTTCGGCTATCTCATAGGTGAATACACCGCAAACGCCGACACCGCGTTGGTGAACATTCAACATGATTTCTGTCGCTTGTTGGTGTGATAAGTTGAAGAATTTTTCTAGTACAATGATGACAAATTCCATGGGGGTGTAATCATCATTAAGCATTAACACCTTGTACATGGACGGTTTTTTGGTTTTGGGTCTGATTTTTGTGGCCAGCCCAGTCTCATTACCATCCCCATCCCCATCAATATCATTCCCACGGGATGGCGGACCGGACGGTGGTACAGACCCCGCATTTCTAGGGGATATACGTATCGTCCTGTCGTGGTTTGTTTTAATATTCATCTTCATCTCAAGAAAACATTTCCAGTCTTTTTATTAGGAATATTACATATAGGTTCGCGACTATTAATAGAAAAGTCCTTTCCGTGGTAATTTTTTATAATAAGCAAAACCTCTATGCTGGCTCATATGGTATAATCCCTTACAATAAAGCCAAGCACTGGTGCGTGAAATATTATATTATTATGAGGTTATTCTACCATGAAACCCTTAAATTTCTACATTTCGACCCTATTTTTATCTGTTTTTTTAATTTCTTTCCTTATATCGCCTCCTGCTTATGCATTAGATTTAAACCCCCTAACGGCTATTAAAGGCCTTATTGAAGCGGCTGTTGAGGATCGTAGCAGTGAAGATATTGCCAAAGATGCTGAAATTAGAGCGAAGATTACCGTTGATGTGATCGATAAAATGGGAACGGATGTGATTTCCATCAATTCTGATGTCTATGAACAAGATGTGATGCTGAGCGGCGTTGTTGAATCCAATGATCAACGTGATTTAGCCGAATCCATTGTCGGCACCATTAAAGACGTCAAAACAATTCATAATGTTATTATGATCAAAAAAGCACTGGACGCGGAAAAGGGTACGGTTGAAAACTATCTAGATGATACCGTCATTGAAACAAAAATTAACGCCTTATTGCTTGATGCAAGGGGGGTGAATGTCACCAACTTTCGTTGGCGTGCCGTCAGTGGACATGTCTTTCTTTTTGGCCGCGCATTGACCAGCAAAGAATTGGAAAAAGCACTTGCTGTCGTCAAAGGCATCAAAGGCGTCATCGATGTAAAGAGCTTGGTGAAAATCAGCCCTCCGGGCATGTAGCACTGATCCCTAATCTGATCCTTGTCTGCCCCTAACCGACTATTTAAAAATCCAATAATAATTCATAATCCCCCGAATAATTCTTGCGAATCTTTCGGGGGCTTTTAGTGTTTTTATCTGTCTAATTCCATAATAGCAGCAAATTAGACTCTTCATAGAACGCCGTCAGAGTATTTTCTGAGTGTAAATGATATTTAGATACACCTCAAAATCCAGTCGTAATTCCTAGTGTCTATCTAATATTAAATGCCATATATATCAGCAACTTAATAGTAATTAGACTCTTCGGAAATATTGTAGTGTCTAAAAGAATGAATCGATTCAACGGGTTGTCCGTTGTGTCTAATAGTTTGAATCGCCTGTTGACAGCGTGTTTTTGTACAGTCTAAGTTGAGGTAAAGATTAATAGACAGTTAAATTATACAGTTTGAGGATTTGGACAATTAAACCCATGTCAGATTTTGGACTCACCAGTAAAGAGCTACTTGTAAGAACCGGTATTTCTCGAGCGACATTAAATAACTATGTCGCTCTAGGAATCCTACCGAAACCAGATGTTAAGGCCCCTGCTCAAGGGGATGGCCGGGCGCGGCGACTTGGGTATTTTCCCCTCTCTGCTCTCGATATTATCGATCACGTGCGTGATTTAAAAAAGGATGGAATGACCATGAATAAGATTGCCGAAGTCCTCACAGAAGGATCAGACAGCCCTCCCTCAAGAAGCTCTTCCCCTTCAGTCTCACAAACGGATGAAAACGTTCACAATGCAATGCCGATTCTAACACCTATTGAAAATGATGATTCACAACATTCATTCTCAAAACCGACAAAAAAAGCGAAATTGGAAACTTCCCCTTCTTACACTGAAAAACAGATAAACCTACAAGCCCCCCCCTCTGTACAACCGTTTCAAGGATTGAGTATTGATAGCGTCAATGATGCGGCATACTTGGTGAACAATCGCTTTGAAGTTGAATGGTCCAATACGATCGCTCAAGAAAAAATGTTTGGCATTAAAAGCTCTTTGCCCAAAGAAATTAGTGAATGTAATATTTTTCCATTGCTGATGAATTGGGATACCATCAGTCAAGCAAGCGACCGTGATGAAATTATCCGTTTTCACCTTGCCGCAGCCAAAAAGCGATTGCCGCGTGCACAGCTATATGCCCTTGGTTCATTAATGAAAGGTGAGCATGTAGAGGCGTTGCTTACGTCTTATGATGACGTTGAACCCGCTGATCGGGCTATGTTGCTGCAAACAACCGTTAATCTAGCCCCCGATGGGGAAGAAGGTAATTGGTATATTCTTTATGCCTCGTTCTTTCGTGAAGGTATTTTCTTTTGCTACACCCCTTCTCAAAGCCCTTGTGGTAATTTAATAGAATTGTTGGGACGTCGTGATGTGGTTATTCGCGAGCTCTTAAAACGTCGCCGCCCTTATTTGACGGATTTAGCGGTTATGGTTGCCGATATCCAAAATTCTGTGAAAATTTGTGCTGAACTGCCCCCTGAAGAATATTTTGAACTGATTAATCAAGTTTGGTCTATAATGGAGCCAATATTGCGCAAATATCACGCTACCCACGGTAAGCACGTTGGTGATGGCCTGTTATGTTATTTTTTCCCCCAACCAGATAGCCATTATATTCTGAATTCCATTAAGTGTTCGTTGGAAATGCAGGAAGCTATGAAAGTGATCAACCTTGAATGGCGTAATCGTAAAAATTGGGCCAATACCCTATTGCTTAATATCGGAATGGACGAAGGTCAGGAATGGTTTGGCGCCTATCAAACAAACACCCATCTGGAATTCACCGTTTTAGGTGATACCGTTAACCGTGGGGGCCGTCTCAGTGATTTTGCCAGAGGTGGAACTGTTTGGGGGACAAAAAATCTACTCAGTAAACTTGTTCAACGTGATAGAGAGAGAATTACGTATGGGATCAATCGTCATAATGCCGATGGGGAAAGCATTTTTGTGAAATCTACGTTTTCGAGAATTTCAAATTTAGTTGATCTTGATTTACCCGAAAATCAAAAACATCAAGATCTTGGCGCTTTGCCCGTTACGGAAATAGCTGCCATAACTTGATTTTAGAATTGAGACACAAAAAAACCCGGTGAAATTTAATTCATCGGGTTTTTTTTGATCAAACTTTATATTATGCAGCAATAGATTTTGAGAAGTTTGTAACTGTTTCGTCCATACGTGACTTAAGGGGGGCTGAAGCTTTTTCAGCAATTTCAGTTCCCATGTCTGTGAATTTACGACCTTCTGTTACAGCGACGTCATAGCTGGCAATAGCAAAATCGCTCTGTACGGAGACTGCTTCTTCAACTGATTTGCAGGCAAGAACTTGTGTTGCGATTTCTGTATTTTTTTCAACAGCAGATTGGGCAAAATTGCTCCATGCTTTTGTGAAATCCTGAACGCCCTTCATCCAGATGTTACCCGCTGTCACGGCGGCGTCCAAATTTGAAGTGTTGTAAGCGATTACATCATCAAATCCTTTAAAAGCACCGTTGCTGATCGTTGTTGCTTTTTCAGCCGCTTTTACGACGGAATTAACCGTAGCTTCAACGGCTTCAGATACGGTGGTTTCAACTTTTTTCGCGGTTTTTTTCGTCGTTGTCATAATAATTTCCTTAATTTGCATATCGTATTTTAAATTTGTATGTCGAAATCTGCTAATACGGTCTCTCATTTTGATACTAATAGGTATCAGCGAATTCGCTTTTGGTGCGTATGTAAGGCAGTTTAAAAATAACGTCAAGTTTTATTGTGCAGCGCACAAAATTAAAATCATTAAATATCAATATACTATACGAATATATGTTTTATTTTAACGAATATATTGCGTTGCAATAATTGCTGATGATTGCTTGAAACATGATTAAAAAAGAAAATTAGACTTCTTAACGATTTTTTTAATCTCATTGATCATTATGAGAAACAATAAACATACAGTTATGTGGTGATTATATAGTTTCTTGTTATCTTTAAATTTAAACCTTACCTTCTTGGGTTATAAGAGAACAAAAAAATATAATTGGGGTTTTGAGGAAAGTCTGGTTTAGGTAAATAATGATGCAGAAGTATATTCCCTTGAGCTACAGGGCCATTTTCTTTTTGTTTTTGAGCGTAATTGTTTTATTGCCAGCTATGATGCTGGGCGTAAAACCGGCTCAAGCTAAATACGCATCCCTGATCATGGATGCGACGACCGGAAAAATCCTTTATTCAGTAAACGCCGAAACACGAAATTACCCAGCGTCCCTAACAAAGATGATGACGCTTTATATGGTCTTCGATGCACTCGATAGCGGCAAGATCACCATGAATACAAAATGGAAAGTTTCCAAAAGGGCTGCCAGACAACCCGCTTCCAAACTTGGTTTGAAGAAGGGAGAGTTGTTTTCTGTGCGGAACGCTATTTCTGCATTGATCACAAAGTCGGCCAATGATGTGGCAACCATGGTTGCGGAAAACATGGCTGGATCAGAACGGGACTTCGCCCTTCTCATGACGTCAAAGGCTCGTAAATTAGGGATGACCCGCACGACATTCCGAAACGCTTCAGGCTTGCCAAATAAAGGTCAACTTTCTACGGCCCACGACATGGCTCTTTTGGCGCAGGCATTATTACGGGATCATCCGAAAAGATACGCTTATTTTTCTATGGCGAAGTTTGAGTATCAAGGGCGAAGTTTTAAGAACCACAACAAACTCCTTAAATCCTATGAAGGTACCGATGGCATTAAAACCGGTTACATCAGAGCTTCTGGTTTTAATCTGGTAGCCTCGGTTGTTCGCAATGGCACACGCTTAATCGGCGTGGTCTTTGGCGGCGATTCATCGCGTATGAGAAACGCTCATATGATGAGTTTGTTGGACAAAGGATTTGGCATTATGAAAGCAGAAAATGCCCCTGTTAATAACTTGAATTCAGTTGGTTCAACAATCAAGACCGTCTCACTACAACACAGTAGTAATTCTCCTACGATTCCCAGTAAGTATTCTTGGGGCATTCAAGTTGGTGCTTTTTCAAAAGAAATTCAGGCTTCCGAAGTTGCGCACGACACAGCGGCTATTGTTTCCAAATTATTAGAAACTGGTTTTGTCACGGTGGTTCCATTGGTGAAGAAAAACGGGAAGATATTATATCGCTCTCGCATCCACCGCATTCCCAAGAAACAAGCTTATAAGGCTTGTCGCATTCTTGAAGTTAAAGGAACAAACTGCATGGTTGTTCGTTTACCTGTCTCACAACAAGTCGCGCAAATTTCTTCAAACTAAAATATTGTTATAAGTCGTCTGGTAAAGACAACCCTGATAGCGTCAATTGTGAGGCTAGGGTTGCTTTCAGTCGCGCTAAACCATCCTCAGATTTTGACTCACACCGAGCCACTAAAACATCCTGAGTATTAGATGATCGTAAAAGCCACCAGCCATCCTCATTCTCGACACGAACGCCATCAACACTGATAACCTTGATGTCGCCCTGCTTTAATAAACGCGCATGGACCTCCTCAACAACAGCCAGTTTGCGATCTTCCGCACACGGGAACCTTAATTCTGGCGTATTAATATAGTGAGGCAAGCTATCGCGAATATCAGCGAGGCTTTGATCTTCGGATGCTAAGATTGAAAGCATCCGTACGGCTGCATACGTTGCATCGTCAAATCCATAATATCGATGTTTGATAAAAATGTGGGCGCTCATTTCTCCGGCAAGCGGGGCGCCGGTTTCGTACATTTTATTCTTGATCAGTGAATGCCCGGTTTTCCACATGAGAGGTTTTCCCCCTAAAGCTTCAATTTCTTCAAAAAAAGCTCGACTGGCTTTCACATCTGCAATTATTGTGGCGCCGGGTAGTTCTTTTAACACTTCCCTTGCCAGAACAATGAGAATTTGATCGCCCCACAACACGCGCCCATGAGCGTCAATCACGCCAATACGGTCGCCATCTCCATCAAAGGCAAAACCTAAGTCACAGTTATTGGCTTTGACGGTATCTTTTAGCTGTTGCAAGTTTTCCTCAACCGTTGGGTCGGGGTGATGATTGGGAAAACTGCCGTCGATTTCTTGATTAATGACGATGTGTTCTCCGGGCAACTTTTGTGTCAGAGCGACAACAGCGTCGCCAGAAGCCCCATTACCGGGGTCCCAGGCAACTTTTAAATCTTTAGTCCCGGCGTAATCTTCTGCCATGCGATTGATATAATCATCAAAAACATCCTTCTGAGAGACACGTCCCTGCCCTTGCTCCTGTCTATCACCCGCTAGATCACCGTGAGCAATCCGCTTTCCCAGCGCCTGAATATCTGGCCCCCAAAACGACTGTCCCTGACAGACCATCTTTATGCCATTGTACTCCGGCGGGTTATGGGAACCCGTAATCATGATGCCAGCATCTAAGCCGAGATGATAGGTCGAAAAATATAACATGGGGGATGGCCCAAGGCCGATACGGGTAACATCCATGCCACTCGCTGCCAGCCCCTCAACAAGGGCCGCTTCCAAGATGGGTGAACTCAAGCGACCATCGTATCCAACAGCCACACTGTGGCACCCGCGTTCTATTGCAATACCACCAAACCCATGACCAATAGCGCGGACCGCATCCGGTGTTAATTGGGTTTCAACAATGCCGCGAATGTCATATTCGCGCAAAATTATGGGATCGAGAGAGAAGCCCATTGTTGAATCAGACATTTGGTCTGCCGATACTTGAATATTTGAAACCAGCCGATGCCATTTCATCGGGGTTATAGATATTACGTAAATCAATCATCACAGGGCTTTTCATCAATGTCTTTATGCGGTCAAGCTCAAGTGCTCTAAATTGATTCCATTCTGTAATAATGACGACCGCGTCTGCCTCTTCAATGGCCTGATAGGCATCGGTACACCAATTGACATTTAAAAGAAGCTCTTTGGCTTCCTTCATTCCTTCTGGGTCATAGGCTTTTATCACAGCCCCTCTCTTTTGAAGGGCGGGAATGATGTCGAGGCTGGGTGCATCGCGCATGTCATCAGTATTGGGCTTGAAGGTTACACCAAGTACAGCAATGGTTTTTCCATCAACAGAACCGTCACAAGCATCGATGATACGAACGGCCATAGCTTGCTTACGATCATCGTTGGCTTTCACGACGCTCTCAACAATGCTGAGGGGGCTTCCTGCTTCCTGTGCTGTCCTGACCAAGGCCAGAGTATCCTTAGGGAAACACGAGCCACCATAACCGGGCCCTGCGTGCAAGAATTTGCGTCCTATGCGCCCATCCAAGCCTATTCCCTTGGCAACATCATGAACGTTCGCATCTAACTTTTCACACAGATCAGCAATTTCATTGATGAATGTGATCTTAGTGGCAAGAAACGTATTCGCGGCGTATTTAATCATTTCAGCCGTCGTGCGAGAGGTGAACAAGATGGGTGTTTCGGTAAGATATAAGGGGCGATAGAGCTCCCGCATAACGCCCTGAGCGCGTTCGTCTGACGTACCGATGACAACCCGGTCAGGACGCATGAAATCTTCAATTGCAGAACCTTCACGCAAAAACTCTGGATTTGAAACAGCGTTAAAATCGGCGTCCGGATTGGTATTACGGATAACCTTTTCAACTTCAAGCCCGGTGCCAACAGGTACGGTCGATTTGGTGACAATAACCGTATATCCCTCAAGGGCCTCGGCTATTTCTGCTGATGCGGCGTAAACATAGCTCAGATCGGCATGCCCATCGCCCCGACGGCTTGGGGTGCCCACAGCAATGAAAACGGCGTCTGCGCCCTTTACCGCTTCAGGAAGCGAGGTTGTGAAAGACAAGCGTCCGGCTTTTACGTTTTTCTCGACAAGCGCGTCAAGCCCCGGTTCAAATATGGGGATGATGCCTTTTTCCAAAGCTTCAATTTTTGCTATGTCTTTATCAACACAAACCACGTTGATGCCAAATTCCGAGAAACAAGCCCCAGATACCAGCCCAACATACCCGGTTCCAATAACCGCAATACGCATTAAGAATAATCCTTTAATATTTTTGTCATGCCGTCATGCATATCTTCACGTGATAAGGCATAGGCTATATTGGCTTCTAAGTAGCCAAGACGGGTACCACAATCAAATCGTTTACCTTCGAACCGGGTACCATGAAAATCAAACTCGCCAATCATTGAAGCCATGGCATCGGTAAGCTGGATTTCACCGCCAGCCCCTTTTTCGTGTTTGCCAAGGATCTCAAAAATTTCAGGTTGAAGAACATACCGCCCAATAATCGATAAAGTCGATGGCGCATCTTTTGGATCAGGCTTTTCAACCAATCCCTTTGCTTTTGCGATTTTGCCATCGTCTTGTTCGATATCCAAAATACCGTATCGATTGGTGTGTTCCCGTGGGACGTCTTCAACGGCGACCACGTTACCACCAACTTCGTTATAAACGTCGAGCATTTGTTTTAAACAACCCGATTTTGAAAGGATTAAATCATCGGCCAAAAGAACCGCAAAAGGCTCGTCCCCGATAAAGTTTCGCCCGCACCAAACCGCGTGACCCAACCCAAGAGGCTGTTGTTGCCGGACGTAAGCCATTTGTCCAGGGGAAGGAGAGCAATCAAGAACGGTTTGAAGGTCTTTTAGCTTACCCCGTTCTGTCAGGGTTTGTTCAAGTTCAACAGCATGATCAAAATGATCCTCCATGGCGCCTTTACCACGGCCTGTAACGAAGATTATTTCTTCGATGCCTGCGTCACGAGCCTCTTCAACGGCGTATTGAATCAAGGGTTTATCGACGATCGGCAGCATTTCTTTGGGCAGGGCTTTAGTGGCAGGTAAAAACCGGGTTCCAAGACCAGCAACAGGGAAAAGCGCTTTTTTGACGGGTTTTATGGTCATGCGATACTTCACGATAGAATCTATATGATGGGTGTATCTTTGTGCCATACACAAGCTTGATCAGCAAGGGGTACTAACCCAATAGCATATCTTTCGCCCTGTTAATTTGAGCTGCGAGATATGTTGATCCGCCCTTGTCAGGGTGGACATTGGCGATTAATCGTCGATGAGCTTCACGAATTTCATCTTCAGTTGCTGGATCATCAAGCCCTAAGATGTCATATGCCTCAGCAATGGACATTTGTGACGTATTATTATTGGGGTGCCCTTGATACGTTCTATTATCGTTGGCGTTTCGTTTGCTTTGACCATTTTGTGACATATTATGTATTGTCTTGGCCAAAATGGCTGCTTGTCGTAATCGGATAAACCATGGCAATAATGCAGGGAGTGCAGCCAAGGCCAAACCGATACGACCTGTGATAAGGAAATACAGTGCGATCAATAGAACAGATGAAATCAATAGCCATTTAACGGCTTTTATGATGAGTTTTGGGTCAGCTTGTACATACCAACGACCCGCCAGTAAAAAACCAGCTAAAACAGCGATTCCAAGAATAAGGTATGTCACGCGAAAAAATCCTTTATTATCAGTATTTAGAAATGCCGCAGGTTATTGATATTGCACACTGTATTAGCATGTGTTCCATAAACCAATCATTATAATAAGCGCTCAAAGAGGACATGACGATGAAGAAAATAATTGTATTCGATTTAGGCGGTGTCTTGATCGATTGGGACCCTCGACGATTGTATCGAAAATTGATGGATAGCGAAGAACAAGTTAATTATTTTCTCGAAAATGTGTGTACCTCTGAATGGAACTTACAACAAGATAAAGGCCGCTTGATTGTCGATGCTGTAAATGAACGCATCGCCCTCTTCCCACAACATGAAGCTATGATCAGAACGTATTACGACAGGTGGGAGGAAATGCTTGATGGTGAAATTAAGGGGACGGTAGATGTTTTTAGAACGTTAAAAAATGCCGGGTATGATATCTACGCTCTAACAAACTTTTCAGCCGAAAATATGATTAAAGCCCGACAAATCTACAAGTTTCTCGATTGGTTTAATGGAATCGTCGTTTCCGGTGATGAAAAGCTCATTAAACCTGATCCCAGAATTTATGAAATACTTCTCGATCGATATAGATTAAGCGCTGATCAATGCATTTTTATTGACGATATGCCTGAGAATATTTGTTCAGCAGATAAATTAGGGCTTCAAACAATCCATTTTAAATCTTCATCAATGCTAGAAAAATCATTATTAGATTTAGAGATATTATAATGAAAGGATTAAGAGCCTATATCTGAAAGATATAAATATATGCATGTTTGTACTTTAATTATATAGGCTAGTATTCAGCTTTATAGTTTCTTGATAGAGCTAGAAAAGCATTGCAATATGAGTACTCTTATAACCATATATAACACTATCGTATTCATAAAAACTGAGGCCGCAATGAAGTTTAATATTACTGAGCTCGTTATTGATTCATTCGTTGAAAAATTACAAAAAGCTTACACTAATACATTTAGTAATATGGAACCTTCCTATCCGGGTATTATCGGCTGGAGCGCCCGTATGGCGCTAGAACGCATAGCAGACACAGATTCCCTCTATCATGATATTGAACATACCATTCTTGTAACGTGTGTTGGGCAAGATATCTTGCGGGGTAAACACATTAAAGAAGGTGGGGTCACACCAAGTGATTGGCTGCATTTCACAATTTCCCTGTTGTGTCACGATATTGGATATGTTCGTGGAATATGTCAGGGCGATACCGAGTTTGAATTTGTTTGTGATGATGATGGTGGGACTATTGTTCCGCCACCGGGGGCATCAGATGCTTTTCTAACCCCTTACCATGTAGAACGCGGAAAGATATTTGTTCGTGAACGTTTTGGGGGTGAAAACTCCATTCTTGATGCTAATAAAATTATTGATAACATGGAATTGACCCGTTTCCCCGTCCCGGATAGGGCAGACCATCAAGCAACAACGAATTACCCTGGGTTATTGCGTGCGTCGGATTTAATCGGTCAGTTATCAGATCCAAATTATATGCGAAAAATTAATAATCTGTTCCATGAATTCCAAGAAACGGGCATGGCGGATAAGCTTGGATATAAAACACCAGCGGATTTGGCCGAAGGATATCCCCCCTTCTTTTGGAGCACAGTGTACCCTTACGTGAAAGATGGAATTCGTTACTTGCAATTAACCCAAAGTGGTAAACAATCTGTCGCTAATTTGTTTGGACACGTTTTTGCCGCTGAGCATAACGAGCATCAGTTAGGTCCCCAACCAAAAAATATGTCACCTGAATCGACCGCAAAGCAAAACAATCATTTACGAGAAGTATAATTTTTATATCTTAAGCAGATTTTTCAATAGCGCTGGATAGATTATTGTTTCCGACAATCGTTGAAACTAAACTTTCCACCTCTTCACGGGCGGCTAAATGCGATGGGCTCAGGCTTGCACCGTTTGCGGCTTCTTTTAAATCAAGAATTGTTAAGCCGACTAAGAATAATTCTCTGAAAATAACACGTTCCTTGAAACCGGGCACAACCCGGAAGCCAAGGCGCGTAGACATCTCACCCAAAGCCCATTCAATATCCCTTGCATTGTGAGAATCCAACGAGCTAATGCGGTTTCTTAGTACGATCCAGTCTGTGGTGCGCTCATTTTGTTTCTGCCGTTGAAGGCGGTTGTCTAAAATCATTTCTGTATATTGGCTGGGACCGATAATAGCCTTCTTTTGAGCGTCAATACGACCAAGCACATCTAGATCAATGAAACTATCATTAACGGGTGTTACCAATGTGTCAGCCATGGCGTGGGCAAGATTTGATAAACTGTTTACTGATCCCGGTGTATCGATAACAACAACATCATGATTAATTTGCGCCCCTTCTATTAATAATCGAGTTCGCTCTAGGGATTGATCAATAATAATGGATTGGTCATCACCCGTTACCGCCGGCCCATTAAAGTGATTTGGCATGGGAATCTCTTTGCCGATGGCCGTTGTATAATCTCGGCGATTGGAAATATAGCGGCTAAGACTTGATTGCCGTACATCAAGATCGATGGAGGCCACGCGTTTTCCGCTGAGCAATAGCCCAACGATCAGGTGCATAGAAGTGGTCGATTTCCCACTTCCCCCCTTTTCGTTGCCGACAACGATGATTTGCCCTTTTTGTCCTGACATTTCCCACCTAAGAATCGAATCACTATTTAGATTCTACCTCTGAGTGGGAATTGGAACAATAGGCAGGACAGTGAGTTATTTAATTATTGATGAATTACGCCTTCCGGCCTGAATGCATGAAAAACAAAGGCAAAAGTAATATCATGGACAATATCCACATAGGAACCATCTGTGGTAAGGCGCTGCACGGTGACATTCCCCACATCCCTGCCCTTCGAGATCATCCCAGTGTCGAGAACTGAATTTTGCCCCAGGCGCCATTGTATCAAAATATCATTACTTGAAATTGAGCCTTGAGATTGCAGAAGGTCAAGTGACCAAGCTTGATCGTCTACAGCAATCACCCTGACCATGGGATTAATATTCTCGGGCATCTCACCATTATATAAAAACGGCATTGCTGCAGAATCATACCCGACATAAGGGTTTCTTCCATAATTACGCATGGAACTATCATTAGGCACGAGGACCAATCCATTAGGGGCGCGGGACTTGAAACTCTGCCATGATTCAATTCTTGATGGCATGAAGTGCAATGTTGCCCCCGTCAGTTCCCCTATGATGGCTGTACCCATAAATTGTTGCCACCATGATTGAGTTTGGCGGTCATACATCACAAGATCCGAATTCCTAAGTTTACCCGTCGTACCAAAATCAAAGACACGACCATCCAATCGACGGTCAAAAACAATGGCTGAATTACATAAAGGGCAAAATGTCACGGTTATCGGAATGCCCGCGATCTCATCATTCACAATTTCATGCCATGTTAGAATTCGTAGGGGGTATGCTTTAGCCACACCCTCAATTATTAATCCGATGACCGGCTCGCTGTCCTCTAATTTGCTGTTCCCCATAAGAGTCTCATTGTTTTCGACCTCGGAAATGGTGGCGAAAATAGGATCATCTATAGATGGGATGCCGTCTTTGGGCGGCCCACCGGAAAGAATATCAGAATACGGAACGTCATGACGTGAAAAATCAGTATCGGGCCAAGCATAACGCCAAGAATCTGGATGACTATCTGCTGCAGCTATACTTGGTTTTATCGCAACCATAAAACCAAGTAATGCAATTAAGCCATATTTGATTAATTTATTTACAGATATATAAGGAAGTCTTTTATAAAAGTTCATAATAGTACCATTTAATTTCCATCAAGCTATTTCACCATGAGCGAAAATCACTTTGCAGGCAAAACAACTGGCTTCACATCTTGGTGATTCAGCTTTGATATAAAACAATGTCTCATTAACTAGTTTTGGATATGCTATAATGAAAGATCACTTGTTTATAGGAAGAATTTGTATGCCTCGGTTTCTTAACAAGAATGTCATTAACAAAAATAACATTACGTTTATCATTGTGGGTACACTATTTTTTATTGTGATAATGATGCCAAGTATTGTTTTAGCTCAAGCATTGAAGCCATTAAAGCAAGATGGGCAAGGTCGCATAACAATTCAGGGTGGTGTCTTAGAAGCAGAAGAAGAAGAAATCGCACCGCTCATAGAATTGATAGATTATCGCGAGCATATGCGAGACTTTATTAAAAATATTTCTAAATTCGGGCATAACTTGAAACCAGATTTTATTATTGTGGTGGAAGATGCTCAGGAGCTTCTAACCATATCAAACTTGGTGGAAGAAAATGAGATTGTCATTCCCGCTCGTTCCTATATTCGCGCTATCGATGGTGTTCTCCAAACAGGATTGTTTTATGGCGTACCAGCATTTGGTAAACCCCATGATGAACCTGTCATTCAAGAGGTTCGTATTGATTATGCCAAGCGGGCAAAGAGTGAAAGCTTGAAAGTGTTCGTGCTCGATATGGCCGATCAAAAAAATGAAATTGATACAGGGCATCAATTGAGCCGTCAGGCGGGATATATATATGCATCAATACCAACCGCTAGAATTCCTGATGCAACCCTACCTGAATACCCAGACCGGCCCTTTGAGGAGAATTCTGAAAGCGTGATCTCCCTAAAATCTGTGAAAAACTATGCTGTTATCGGTAATTCTACAGTCTATGGTCGCGAGGATGAGTTCGCATTGAAAATGCATGAAACGAACTATGATCTTATTATCGTTGATGTCTTTCATGGGCTAAAGCCACTTAGCAGAAAGGCTGTTAGAACAATTCAATACAAAAAGACCGGATCAAAAAGACTTGTCCTTGCGCGCGTGAATATTGGAACAGCCTCCCGGCATCACTATTATTGGGGGGATAACTGGGAGACCGGGTCCCCTTCATGGGTTGGCCCGTCAATGCAAAAAGATCCGGGGCGTCATTTTATCGAATTTTGGAAACCTCAATGGCAGAACATAATATCGGGCAATGCCGACTCATTCATTCAAGGGGTTATTGCACAAGGGTTTGATGGCGTGGTTTTAACCGATGTTGATGTATATGAAAATTATGAAGGTGGCAGCGGTAGCCAAACTGAATAATTACATATTCATCGAAGTTGTTTGCACGTCTTCAATGACAAAGCCGTCATCCGGCGGAAAGCGTTTTGTAATAAGCTCCCGGGCTTCATTTTCGTCATGTGCCATAATGTCGTGGAATTGTACGTCAGCCCAGTGGTCATCAAAAAAACTGTGACTTTCATTATCCTTAACCATCGCTCTAACATCTTTATTGTATATAGCAACTTCGTATAGCTGAAAGCCATTCTTGGGTTGTTGCAGCATGTCCAAATCTTCCTATGTTTGACTACAAAATATTCCCGTTTGAGCGCCGCGGTATGTTTTTATGACCGCTTAACCATAAACATTATATGGAAATTGTTAACACTCTGTTTATAGCTGTCAAACGAAGTTTCTGTTTTAGGACGAAAATTCATAGATTACTTAAAGTTTGCCACTTCTAGGGCATGAAAATTAGGATTGGCGGCGATTTTGGCTGCCTTATAGATCTAAACAACTGTACTGAAAACAACGTAAATAATCGATTCTATGGTGGTGTTGTAACAAACTTGCCCAAGGTGCACCCTAACTCACCGATCACAACTTTCTGTAACCCAGTCTCAGATGTATGCGTAAGGGCATCCTCGTATCGATGTGCCTCTGGTATGCTGATGATGTCAGCTTGTTCGCCCACAACAAAGAAACCGTGGTCGGCATTATGTCCTTTTTCGGTTGAATGTTTGTCATCACGGAAGAAACATATCAGGATATTGAGACCCTTCTACGAGAAGAAAACACATATACGATCCCACTATCGAGTACTCCCTAAATGACAGCTCAAGATTATCCACCTTTGTTTAACGAGAACCCTATTGATGAGGATGGGTTGTGGATTTTTGGTTATGGTTCGCTCATGTGGCGTCCCGGTTTTGAGTATAAGGAAAAATGTTCTGCGACATTACGATCCTATCACCGGGCTTTTTGCATCTATTCCCATCACCACCGTGGTACCATGGAAAATCCAGGATTAGTCCTCGGGCTTGATCAAGGGGGGGAGTGTGTCGGGGTGGCATTTAATGTCGTTCAGGATGAAGCGCGAGAAGTCATAGCGTATTTGGATGAGCGAGAATTAATCGGCTACGCCTACAAACCAATGATATTGGATATCGATCTTCAGCGAACTCCAAACCAAGCTGCTGAGCGTGTTAAAGCCTATACCTTTGTGGCGGACGTAGAGCATCCTCACTATGCAGGCGACCTGGCGGTGTCACGGGCCTCTACCTTAATCATGAACGCGCAAGGGTTGGCAGGTTTGAACAGAGATTACCTTATCAACACGGTACGGCATTTGGAGCAAAGTGGAAATTTGGATGAAAATTTACATGTTTTGTTAAAAATAGTGGAGCAAAAAACAGGGGCAATTGATAGAGGAAGTGGTATTTAAGTAAGAATGGTATTTAAGTAAACTTGGTATTTAAGAATATTGCATCAATGATAAACCTTTTGAATATTGCAACCTTCCTGTAAATTCATTAAATGCGTATTCTTAATACACTCCTTCATGAGTTTCAGGACCACATGAAACGTCAGCAAACGAGGGCTTTCTTGAAGTCTGTGATGGCCGCCTGCGCCATGGTTGCAAGCGCGGATGGCAATGTCTCTTTCGCCCAACGTATGCGCTTAGATAAGATACTTGAAACTCTAGAGGTCTTAAAAGTATTTGACCCCCATGAAGGGGTTGAAATGTTTAATGAGTTCATCGATGATATTTTTGACAATCCATCCAAAGGACATGCCAAAGCTTGGGAAGCCCTTGTTATGGGCGCTCCGGGCCGCGAAACACGTGAATTGCTCATCCGTATTTGCTTAGCGATTAGTGAAGCCAATGAAGAGCGCTCTTTGGCTGATCAGATCGAAATTGTCACCTTGTGTAATCGACTGGGCGTCAAGCCGGAAAAATGTGGGTTATATGTCGATGACGATGACTTCAATACATCTGTTACTCTCAATTAGGTCAAATCTATTATGCCCAAATCTATTGATTTTGAAAAATGGAACCAGAATGTTGCCAATATAATATTAAATGTTGATACGACATCGGTGCTACCCTCCATGATGGATGGTATTCTGAGCATGGTGCATTTTGAATTATGGTATGTGGTGTTCTTTAGGCGCGAAGCCCCGCCGATTGAAGTCGATTACAGCTATTCAAGCGAAGAACGTGAGCGGTATGTGGATGGTCCTTATTTATTAGACCCATTTTACAACGCCTTTATTGAAGGTGTTGAACCGGGGTGTCATAGTATGAAAGACCTAGCACCACCAGATTTTAAATCCAGTAAATTTTATACAGATTATTACGCCCCGTGGGGCGAATCCAGTGAGGTCGCTTTTACCGTTCCTGTTGATGATATGACATCTGGTCATGTTTCTCTTACACGGTCCCAAGGAAACAGTCATTTTACACCAAGCGAGATACGGGCCCTCAATCAGATGACGCCAATGGTACAGGCTGTTATGAAACGTATCTGGCAGCAAATTCGACCAGAGATACAATCATCAGACAGGTTTAATATCGATTTCCATGTGCGCATGAGCCAAGCATTTCGGATGTTTGGAACATCCGTACTTACCGACCGTGAAAGCGAAATTACACACTTTCTTCTAAAAGGCCATTCAGCAAAATCTATTGCGCGGTTGTTGGAGATTTCACCAGGGACTGTGCGTAACCATATGAAGAGTATTTACGCCAAGTTAGAGATATCATCCCAATCAGAGCTATTTGGCTTATTCTTTGAAGCGCTCTCTCACGCGGGCGGTGATATAACCTCAGATCCCTTACGGTATATTGTCTAACACCCCTCACCTCAAAATCATGAAACTTTGTTGGTAGTTGATAGAGAGGATTCTGAGGAGAGAATGGTGGGCACTGTTGGATTCGAACCAACGACCGTTCGATTAAAAGTCGAATGCTCTACCAACTGAGCTAAGTGCCCTCCGCGGGAGGTTATATAGACTAATATTATGTCTGTAAAATACTAAGATGCAAAAATAGCAGTTATTTTCAATTTTCTTTTTTTAGTGATTAATTATAACCGAACTTTGCAATCAATTTTGCTGAAACTTCATCTGTCACAAAATGAGTTACGTCGCCTTTATGGCGGGCTATCTCTTTGACAAACCTAGAAGAAATAAATTGGCATCGATCAGAAGCCATTAAAAACACGGTCTCAATTTCCTGTTCCATCCTAGCATTCATGGCTGCCATCTGAAACTCGTATTCAAAGTCGGAAACGGCGCGTAAACCCCGAATAATAATATTTGCCCCCATTTCCTCAACAAACTTTACCAGCAAAATGTCGAAATGGACGATTTCAATCTCTGAATGACCATTACCGCGTAAATGGTCAATATCGTTTTCAAGCATTTTAATGCGCTCTTGAACACTGAATAGAGGACCCTTACCATCATTACCAGCGACTCCTATCACAAGCTTGTCGACAACGCGCTGGGCGCGGCTGATGATATCGATATGCCCGAGGGTCACAGGGTCAAATGTTCCCGGATAAACTCCGATGCGGTCAGGCATAATATGATTTCCTATTTTTAGCCATAATATTACGCATCCGTATTATCATCGGTGGTTTCTTCTATGTCTTCAGCGTCTGTTGGGGCTGTATCAGTCGTTGCGATGTCGCTAGATGCATCAACCTCGCCTTCTTCATCACTCTCACCATCAACGTCTTCGCGAAGGCGTGAGACCGATACAACGGTTTCGTCTTCCGCCGTTTTAAAGATGGTCACGCCACGCGTGCTTCGACCAACGATAGAGACATTATCAACAGGACAGCGAATTAATTGTCCACCATTGGAGACCATGACCAATTGGTCTGTTTCCAAAATGGGGAATGATGCGGCAACTTTGGTTCTTGATTTGCCACGGGCGGTCTCGATGGCTGTAATACCCTTCCCGCCTCGACCTGATATACGATATTCATATGCAGATGTCCGTTTGCCATAACCATCTTCTGTAATGGTCAGAATGAACTCTTCATTTTCCATCATTTCAGCATATTTAGGATCGTCCAGTCTGGCAGCGTAACCCTCATCTTTGGCTTTATCTTCGGCCCGGTCGGTATAGTCACTGCCGCCTATTAAACGACGTTTTGCGGCAACAGACTGTAGATAGATATCCCTATCCGCGACCTCTGCCTCAATGTGCTTGAGCATGGACATGGAGATAACTTGATCATCTTTATCCAATCTAATGCCACGAACACCGGTCGAGTTTCGTCCCACAAAGATACGAATATCTTCAATAGAGAATCGGATACATTTTCCGCTTAAGGTCGATAGCATCACATCGTCATCCACCTCACAGGTGCGAACACGAACCAGCTTATCACCATCGTTGAGCTTCATGGCAATTTTGCCATTGGCCATCACATTGGTGAAATCGCTAAGGCGGTTTCGGCGAATCCCGCCGGAGGATGTTGAGAACATCACAAACAGGTTCTCCCAAGTGCTTTCATCCTCAGGTAGCGGCATCATAGTCGTAATGGTCTCGTTGTCCTTTAGGGGCAACAAGTTGATCAGCGCTTTACCACGTGCCTGAGGTGTTCCCAATGGCAAGCGGTAAACCTTCATCTTATAGACCATACCCGTTGACGAGAAGAACAGTACAGGCGTGTGCGTATTGACAACAAAGACTTGTGAAACAAAATCTTCATCACGTGTACTCATGCCGCTACGGCCTTTACCACCGCGACGTTGCGCCCGGTAAGTCGATAACGGAACACGTTTTACATAGCCGGAGTTCGTAACCGTCACCACCATTTCTTCACGCTGAATCAGGTCTTCAATATCGGCGTCAAATTCTTGATCTAGAATTGTGGTTCGACGATCATTGGCGAACTCTTCACGAATCGTAAGGATCTCTTCACGCAAAATCGTAAACAGTTTTTCCCGGTTGCCTAAAATGTCAAGAAATTCAATGATTTGGTCGCTAAGGGCTTTCAGATCATTACCGATCTTATCGCGTTCCAAACCTGTAAGACGGTGGAGACGCAGTTCAAGAATGGCGCGGGCTTGGGCTTCGGAAAGTTTATACTTTCCATCGATAACTTTTCTACCGGGATCATCCAATAAAGCAATCATAGGCGCCACATCAACGGCGGGCCAGTCACGTTCCATCAACTGTTCACGGGCCGTCTGAGAATCGGGCGCTTTGCGGATTAAAGCGATGATTTCATCAATATTAGCAACAGCAACGGCCAAACCTGCCAATACATGTGCCTGATCACGGGCTTTAGCGAGCTCGAATATGGTTCGCCTGCGAATGACTTCTTCGCGGAAAACGATAAAGGCTTCTAGTATTTGTTTGATGTTAAGTTGTTGTGGCTGACCATGATTTAGGGCCAACATATTGACACCAAAACTGGTCTGTAAGGGGGTGAAGCGGAATAACTGGGCGAGCACAACGTCCGCTTCTGCGTCACGTTTCAATTCAATAACCACACGAACACCATCACGATCGGATTCGTCACGCAGGTCGCTAATACCTTCGACTTTTTTATCACGAACGACTTCAGCCATTTGCTCGATCATGCGTGATTTATTAACTTGATAGGGAACTTCGTGAACAATGATGGCAAAACGGTCTTTACGAATCTCTTCGACAGAGGTCCGCCCGCGCATGACTACGGAGCCACGGCCCGTATGAAAGGCAGAACGAAGCCCTGTGCGCCCAAGAATAAGCCCACCCGTTGGGAAATCCGGGCCAAACATATGGTTCTCAAGAATTTCATCAATGGTGATGTTGGGATTATCCATGACGGCGCAACAGGCATCGATGACTTCACCCAAATTGTGCGGTGGTATATTGGTCGCCATACCGACGGCGATACCCCCAGCGCCATTAACCAGTAAATTCGGATAACCAGCCGGCAAAACTGATGGTTCTCTCATTGTTTCGTCATAGTTAGGGACGAAATCTACAGTGTCGCGGTCGATATCTTCCAACAAAGTGTGGGCGGTTTTGTCTAAGCGGGCTTCGGTATACCGCATGGCAGCGGCGCGATCACCGTCCATGGAACCAAAGTTTCCCTGACCATCGATCAAGGGCAGACGAAGCGAGAAATCCTGCGCCATACGGACCATTGCTTCATAAATCGATGCGTCACCATGGGGGTGGTATTTACCCATGACATCACCAACGATACGCGCTGACTTACGAAAGGGTTTACCAGCGACATAGCCGCTTTCTTTCATGGCAAACAAAATACGGCGATGAACCGGCTTCAAACCATCGCGTACATCGGGAAGTGCGCGGCTGACAATAACGCTCATGGCGTAATCGAGATACGATGAGCGCATTTCCTCTTCAATTGAGATCGGCGAAACGTCGAAATCAGATGGCTTTTCTGGTGGTGTTCCCTCGCCGGGGTTCTCTTCAGGATTCTCGGGCGTTTCTGGTGGAGTTGTCACCTTGAATTAGTCCAATCTTTTCAATTATTTAGGGCTATTAAAATAATGCCCGAATCTGATGTTTATAATTAGCAGTTTTTAGCCCTTAAAACAACCGGTAAAGGCGTAAATTACAACCATATGAAAGATAAAAAATTCAAGGTTTCTGCGATGTTTTTGGTATTAACCAATACCAGCGTGACGTTTTTTACGAAGCAAGAAAGCGCTGATTAAAAGAATCGTTGCTGGCGCGGCTACAGCAAAATTTACAGCGTTCCATCCAAACCAGCTTAACAACGCCCCAGAGGAGAAACTGGCAACCGCTGCCATGCCAAAAACAAGCGTATCATTCAGTCCTTGTACCTTGGCGCGTTCTTCTGGTTTATAGGTCTCGGTTAACAAAGTGGTGCCGCCGATGAACATAAAATTCCAGCCGACACCAATGAAGACCAACGAGAACCAAAAATTTAGAATGTTAAGACCCGAAATGCTGGAAGCCATACTGAGTAAGGTCAATAGTGCACCAGCCATAATGACCATCGTAACGCCAAATTTCTTAATCAGCTTGCCGGTGATAAACCCTGGTGCGTACATGGCCAGTACATGCCATTGAATAATGAAAGCCGTGTCTGAGAATGAATACCCGCATATCTGCATGGATAACGGGGTTGCCGTCATCACCAAAACCATTAGTCCGTAACTGATCATACCAGCCATTAACGCAATGACGAAGGTAGGTTGGCGAACGATTTCGGCCATCGGTCGTCCACCACTGAAATTTGAGGTATGGGATGGTTTGGGTAATTTTAAAAATTGTAAGGCGATAATACTAAGAAAATTGAGAACGCAAAACCCAAGATAACTGCCCGCATAAAGAATAGGTGAAAATAAATCAACGGTTAGTTTTGCAAGTTCGGGTCCCACCAATGCGGCAAGAACACCCCCTGTGAGGACGTAACTAATAGCCCGGGGACGTTCTTCGGTTGTTGTGGCATCGGCGACAGCAAATCGACTCTGTTGCCAAAATGATTGGTGGGAGCCGATTAGATAACTGGAGAGACATAACAAACCGAATGATTTTGCATAAAGCAGCGTGAATGCCCCGAGCAGCGCCCCTAGAATGCCCAAGATTTGGCCAATTGTGAAGCCACCCCGGCGTCCAATTTTAGACATCAGCATAGATGCCGGCGTCGCCATCAACATCGTTGCCGACATTAGGATGGCCATGGGGAGCGTTGCATAAGCTAGATCATCGGAAAGAATTTGCCCTGACAACGATATGATGATGGTCACCATGACCATACCCGTCACAGAGAAGCCCTGACAGCTTGTCAGAACAAGAATGTTACGGCGCATTGTATCCATTCGCCACATCTTTACTTTTAGAGTTGAGATTTCAGATTAGCTTTGGTTTGTGTATTAGAAAGGAATGTCGTCGTCTAAATCAGCGCCGCCGCCCATGCCTGAACCACTATCAGGCGTATCCCAATCCGGTGCACCGCCGCCAGAGCTATCACCCTGACCGCCACCATCTGATCCACCACCATAACCGCCGCCACCGCCACCAGCGCTATCCAGCATCGTTAGGGTGCCGTTAAAGCCTTGTAAGACAACTTCGGTTGTATATTTCTCAATGCCGTCATTTCCAGTCCATTTGCGTGTTTGTAAAGATCCTTCAATGTAGACTTTGGAGCCTTTTTTAAGGAAACGCTCAACAATGCTGGCAAGACCTTCAGAGAACACAACAATGCGGTGCCATTCTGTCTTTTCGCGTCGCTCGCCGGTGGATTTATCTTTCCAGCTTTCGGACGTCGCAATTGAAAAATTGGCAATTTTCTGACCATTCTGGGTGTTCCGAATCTCCGGATCACGTCCTAGATTTCCAATCAAAATGACTTTATTGACGCTGCCTGCCATGGGGGTACCTTTCAAAGTAAATAGATTTCGCAAACTCTATGCCATAGACTTGGCGATTGCCAACGCAATTTATCCACATGTTGTATATAAATTGTCCCTGTAACACTATAACCCACTATTTAAGAATACATATTTATGATGATCCATAAATCGAGACTCCCAATTCCCGCGCGGGCAGACTATATAGAAAGATTCCAGAAACTCTGTCCGGTCGGAAAACAACATGCAGAAAATTATTGTGCGCGGTGCGCGTGAGCATAATCTCCAAAATATTGATGTGGAGATTCCACGTGATAAGCTAACCGTGATCACCGGATTATCCGGATCGGGCAAATCCTCGCTGGCGTTTGATACCATATATGCAGAGGGACAACGTCGCTATGTGGAAAGCTTATCGGCTTACGCGCGACAGTTCCTTGAGTTGATGCAGAAACCCGATGTGGATTCGATCGAGGGACTATCCCCCGCCATTTCCATTGAGCAAAAAACAACATCACGGAACCCCCGTTCGACCGTGGGTACCGTAACAGAAATCTATGATTATATGCGCTTGATGTTCGCTCGTGTTGGCGTGCCGCATTCCCCTGCAACCGGACTACCCATTGAAAGTCAGTCTGTCAGTCAAATGGTTGACCGGGTTATGGCCATGGATGAAGCCACCCGCCTGTTTATTATGGCACCCATCGCGCGCGGTAAAAAAGGTGAGTTTAAAAAAGAATTAGCAGAATTAGGTCGTCGTGGTTTTCAACGTGTTCGCATCGATGGTGAAGTGTACGAAGTCGACGAGGCCCCTGCCCTGAATAAAAAATATAAACATGATATCGATGTGGTTGTCGACCGGGTTGTTATCCGTGAAGGACTGGAGACAAGGCTCGCTGACAGCTTTGAAACGGCTCTCGGGCTGTCCGATGGTTTGGTGTTTGCAGAAAATGCCGATAGCGATGATATGGCCGGTGAAGGTCGTACCACGTTCTCAGCTAAGTTTGCCTGCCCTGTATCGGGCTTCAGCATCGATGAAATCGAGCCGCGGCTTTTTTCGTTCAATAATCCATTCGGTGCCTGCTCAGCCTGTGATGGGCTGGGCACGGAAATGTATTTCGATCCTGAATTGGTCGTACCGGATGAGCGTTTAACACTCAATGAAGGTTGTATTGCCCCTTGGGCAAATTCATCTTCCCAGTATTATGGTCAAACCCTGATCAGTTTAGCGGACCAATATAAATTCAATTTGGGCGCAGCATGGGAGTCTCTACCAGGGAAAGTTCAAGATTTAGTCCTTTATGGTACGGGTGATGAAGATGTGCGGATGGTTTATAACGACGGCCGCAAAGCCTATGAAGTTGTAAAACCATTTGAAGGTGTCATCCCCAATATGGAACGCCGTTGGCGCGAGACAGACTCATCCTGGGTTCGTGATGAGCTATCACGCTATCAAACGGTTACCCAGTGTGAAGCCTGTGCCGGTCACCGCTTGAAACCAGAAGCACTGGCCGTCAAAGTTGCTAAGCTTCATATTTCCGAAGTCGCCAATATGTCTATCGATGAAGCCCACAAATGGTTTGCTGGGTTGGACACGCAACTGACCCCAAAACAAAACGAAATCGCCCGGCGTATCTTACGTGAAATCAATGAACGGTTGGGATTTTTAGTAAATGTAGGCCTTGAATATCTGAGCATGTCGCGGTCTTCGGGAACCTTGTCGGGTGGGGAAAGCCAACGTATTCGTCTGGCTTCGCAAATTGGCTCTGGGCTTACCGGCGTGCTTTATGTACTGGATGAGCCCTCCATCGGGTTACATCAACGTGATAACGCCCGTTTACTAGAGATGCTGAAGCGTCTTCGTGATCTTGGTAATACAGTGATTGTTGTTGAACACGATGATGATGCCATCCGCCAAGCGGATTATTTAATCGATATCGGTCCGGGGGCAGGCATTCACGGCGGTAATGTGGTGGCCGAAGGTACACCGAAAAAAGTTATGACTTCGCCTGATAGTCTGACGGGACAGTATTTAACGGGTGCGCGGGTCATTCCTTTACCTGAGAAACGTCGCAAGCCACGCAAATCACATCAGCTGGTGGTAAAGGGAGCGAAAACTAATAATTTACAAAACATTACCGCGACCTTCCCTCTGGGTACATTTACGTGTGTAACTGGGGTTTCAGGCGGCGGGAAGTCATCCTTGGTGGTTGAAACCCTCTATAAAGCATTAGCCCGCCGGGTTCATGGGGCGCGTCATCATGCAGGAGAGCATGATTTGATAACTGGAATCGAGTTAATTGACAAAGTTGTGGATATTGATCAATCCCCGATTGGGCGTACGCCAAGGTCAAATCCAGCAACTTATACCGGGGCTTTCACACCAATCCGGGATTGGTTCTCCAATTTACCAGAATCACAGGCCCGTGGGTATAAGCCCGGTCGGTTCTCGTTTAACGTTAAGGGTGGAAGGTGTGAAACATGCCGCGGTGATGGCCTGATCAAAATTGAGATGCACTTTTTGCCAGATGTCTATGTGCAATGTGATGGATGTCTGGGGAAGCGGTATAATCGCGAAACGCTAGAAATTAAATTCCGAGGTAAATCCATCGCTGATGTATTGGATATGACCGTTGAAGAAGGCGTTGATTTCTTTAAGGCCGTCCCTGTGATCCGTGATAAAATGGTGACTTTGCAACGGGTTGGTTTGGATTATGTGCACTTGGGCCAACAAGCTACGACCCTTTCCGGTGGTGAAGCCCAGCGGGTGAAACTTGCAAAAGAATTATCACGGCGTGCGACGGGCAAAACGTTTTATATCCTAGATGAACCCACGACCGGTTTGCATTTTGAAGACGTTCGTAAACTGTTGGAAGTTCTTCATGCTCTGGTGGATACAGGTAATACGGTGCTGGTGATTGAACACAATCTGGAAGTTATCAAAACCGCAGATTGGATTATCGATATCGGCCCCGAGGGTGGGTCCAAGGGAGGGTACATTATCGCCAAAGGGACACCAGAAGACGTGGCTACGGTTAAAGAAAGCCATACAGCCACCTATTTGGCGCCTTATTTGAAGATGAAACAATCCCAGAAGAAAAAGAAGAGCGCGTAACGGCCTTCTAACTACCCGCTGCAGTTGCCTTCCAATAACTTAGGTTCATATCCATGAGCTGCGAGTCGTGTTTGACTTCAAGACACGACCGGAGCGTTGGATAGCGTTTAACGTCGACACGCCAAGCACATGCAGTGAACATTTCTTTGGCGAGCGCGCTCCCCAATACGGGCCCCTCTTTATTTGTCACACTGCTCATCCTGTCCCACACTCTATCCCAAAGCCCATGACGGACCGCAGAACTGAGCTGGATTGAGACCGGGGTGGCATTGATTAATGAATTTACCAGTTTCACAGCAGCGGCTTTTTCCTGAGTGCCATCAATCCATTCATCTGCCATCGGGCGTAAAGTTTCCAGCGCGTAACTGATTTCACTATCGATGATTGGATCGGGATCATCCTTGTCCTCAACGGGCAGGAACATCGCCCCTGGACCTATAGCAAGAGCCGCTTTGTTGGCCCCTAAACCCTTTAGGGTTTTTTCTGGAAATTGTGCCATAACAGCGCTAAATCCACGTCTTGATTCTAGGGTTATAAGGCCATTTGCAGAAATCACATTCTGGTCATCTAGAACCAACATGAGTTGGGTGTCTGGATGGGGAAAATATTGCGTTCCGGCTACGGGGTTACTGCGGACCTTTTGAAGGCAAAAAGTTGTAATTTCAACACTGCAAACACCTGCTTCACAGGTAAATGGCTGGGGGGAGTGTGTTGCAAAGGCCGCCAGTATTTGTGGCGCAGCATGGGTTTTTTGCGTAAAAACAAACGTACTAGCGAAGAATACAACGCTCAACATAAACATTTTGAAGATTGTTTGGCTTATACTCAGCCTTGTTTTCAGATTTGTCTTCAGGTTTGTCTTCATGGGATCAATCACTGACCATCTAGAAACCGATATTTTTGGTCCATTATTGTTTCATATTTGGGGCTTTGGGTCAAATATGGGAGATTGGTTTAGAGGCCAATGATCCCACGTTGATCCGTATCATCCATGATGGCGCCTCGTAAGTCGGCACTTGTAAAGTCAGGCCATATAAATTTCGCTCCGAAAAATCAAGATAAGAGAGATTAAGGAATTTTAAATTTGCGCGCTCGCCACCGACTTGAGACTTTAAAAAACCTTCATGCCGTCTGATAACGTCGTCCAACTCAATCTGTGATAATTTTATCCATTTAAAATTTTCATGATTGATTGATTGGCGTTTATCCATCCAGTCCATAAAGTTCCTTAGTTTTATTTTTGTAAGAATAAGACAGCTGGTTTTTAATCTAATAAAAATACAAATATATGTTGTGTGCTGAACCACACATCACTATCACTGCAAATTATGAATGATAAAAATATAAAACCAGTCCATGTTATCGGCGGCGGATTAGCCGGTTCAGAGGCTACGTGGCAATTGGTGCAAGCTGGCGTGCCCGTGGTTCTCCATGAAATGCGTCCTAAACGAAAAACCGAAGTTCATCTAACCGATGGGTTCGCCGAACTGGTATGCTCCAATTCATTTCGCTCCGATGATGCCGGATTTAACGCCGTTGGGGTGTTGCACGCTGAAATGCGTGATTTAGGTTCCATTATCATGACCACAGCGGATCAGCACCGCGTACCAGCAGGGGGAGCATTGGCGGTCGACCGAGAAGGTTTTAGCCAAGCTGTAGGCAAAACTCTTGAAGATCACCCGCTCGTCACCATAGAGCGTAATGAGGTTGCAGGTTTACCGCCCGAGGAATGGGATAGTGTGATCATTGCGACGGGGCCGTTGACCTCGCCTGATCTTGCGAACGCCATTGCGGAGCTTAATGGTGAAGACGCGCTGGCATTCTTTGACGCCATTGCACCGATTATTCACAAAGATAGTATCGATATGTCGGTGGCTTGGTACCAATCGCGTTATGATAAAAGTGCGCCCGCTATTGATGGAAGTACTGGAGATGGCAAAGATTATATAAATTGCCCCATGGACAAAGCGCAATATGAGCAATTCATAACGGATTTACTGGAGGGCGAAAAAGTCGATTTTCGTGATTGGGAAGTGGACACCCCTTATTTCGATGGATGTCTACCCATTGAAGTGATGGCGGAGCGTGGTCCAGAGACCTTACGCCACGGCCCTATGAAGCCACGAGGGTTAACCAACGAACACGATCCACAAACCAAAGCCTATGGTGTGGTACAATTGCGCCAAGATAATGCCCTTGGAACGCTATACAACATGGTTGGTTTCCAAACTAAACTGAATTACGGCGCCCAACAGCGGGTTTTCCGCTCAATTCCAGGGTTGGAAAACGCTGAGTTTGCGCGTCTGGGCGGATTGCACCGCAACACGTTCATTAATAGCCCTCGCCTTTTGGATGGCGAGCTTCGCCTAAAAGCCCGACCCAGCCTTCGGTTTGCGGGACAAATGACAGGGTGCGAAGGCTATGTTGAAAGTGCTGCTACGGGATTAATGGCGGGACGGTTTGCCGCGGCAGAACGCTTGGGGGAAAGCTTTACCGCGCCGCCTATTACGACCTCTCATGGGGCGTTGTTGAGCCATATTACCATTGGCGCGGATGAAACCACGTTCCAGCCGATGAATGTTAATTTCGGATTATTCCCACCACCGCAAGGCGAGCCCGGTAAACGCCCACCCAAAGGACGTGATCGTAAAGCCGCCATGGCAAACCGTGCCAGAGCTGATTTTGCGGACTGGTTATCTCAACAACCTTAACTTAATGGGTTGATGCTGGTAAGATGATACCGCGCATGCCCTCCAAAGCACCATTTTGTAGCTCCCGCACCAATACCCGGTGATCTTGTTCGCCGGGCATGGTGATATGGTGTTGCAAGTCAGTGGCGGGGCCAAAACCAAAACGGCCATAATAGTTTAAATCCCCCACCAAAATGACAATTTTGAAGCCTTGGGTCCGGGCGGCATGTATGCCGTGTTCGATTAAGGCCGCACCAATCCCCCTGCCCTGTAATTCTGGGGAAACGCCCAGCGGACCCAGTAGCAAGGCTTGGCTGGTCGTATCAATGTCAGAGTTATCGAAACTGACGGCTATATCAACGGGCCAAAAACGAATGGTGCCCACCAATTCACTATGGGTGTGCGCCACAAAACGTAAATCCTTTATATCCTTAATGCCCGCGCGAAAATGATAGGAACGTTTGTTACGACGATCTTTGCCAAATGCCTTATCGAGCAAGGTTTCGATGGGGGGTGCGTGTTTTGCGAGTTGAGGACTGATAGTGTACATGAATTATGGATCCCGTGCGTTTGCTTATTCTGTCATAAAGTAAATATGTGAAAACAGTTTTAAGCTGCGGCATTAAGCCGGGGTCAAACTTCTTGAACACAATAGATTGGGTTGATTATCTTGGTTCGTCAGAGAGTTAGATCAGTTCGCGTCAAAGTACCGCAGCGATTGTTCGCTGTGTTCGTCGTCGCAAATTGCAGGTGTCTGACATCATCATAAGTTTAAATCTCTGTAACGCAGTAGTCCATTTTGTCTTAGTGCCCTCATGGAGACTTGTCAACACTGTCAACATTATGTCGTTGCTAGGGACCAATGATATTAAGGGCGTTGGCGTTTCCATGTGATTGTGGTTGCCGCAACACCCCCTATAACCATTACAGAGCCAATAGCCATGGGGAACGTGAACACTTCATCTAGTAGAAGGATGCCCGCCATAATTGACGTTACCGGGGTCAGCATTAAAAAAGGTGACAAATGGGTTGCCTCGCAAGTTGCCAACAATCGATACCAAATACTGTATCCAACGGCAGTCATGATAACGCTTAAATAAATGACGACAGACCAATCTATTATGGTGGCAGATTGTAAGGATTCAATATGGCCTTCTTCGAATATAAGTGAGGCTATCAACATTTGCAGGGATGATACGAGAGCAACCCAAGCCAGCAACGTAACGCCCTGAACAGCTTTTAAGCGTCGAACCATAATCTGCCCGAAAGACCAAAATATAGTTGCGATAGCGACAAGGGCCACATAAAACAGATTACCATCCAAACGCGGTTCCCCTGCTATCACGGCTACCCCACTAAAGGCCGCAATCATGCCGATGCCACGGAGGATGGTGAACTTTTCTTTTAAGATCAAAGCGCCGAATAATGCCAAAAATGGAGCTTCCAATTGTACAACGATTACAGCCGTGGAAGCGTCCAACCCCCGAAGACCGTAATAAACAAGGCCATATTGGATTGTGGCACTGATTAGGCTGATCATGAAAATATCTTTCATGGATGCCCAGGGCGGTTTGGTAAACCAAATCAAGATCATGGCTGCAATGCCGAACCGCATCGCCATAAGGAATAATGGCGGGAAATTGAACATGCCAATTTTTGATAAAGTAAATCCCAACCCCCATGTTCCGGGAACAAGCAATGCAAGCAGAATTTGTCTGGAAGTCATTCAGTTAGCCGCCATTGCCTAGGTTGAAAAACACGGGTTCAAATTACATGTGGTGAGATAAATATTAACCGATTGTTGAAGTTTACCCTGAATTCATAAATGCCTTGATGCAAGTATCAAAGTTAATTCTTTGATGATTAAACTTGAGATATTTTTGTCGTTCGATGAGGATGGTGCTCATTGATGGGACATACTATAAATATATCATAAAATTATTTTAAGCGTTTTAATTTGATCTTGATTAAGATTTCTCGTTACCTTGTAAATTACATCGTTTAAAATCAATAATATAATTAATACTTTTAATGTATTGCATTAAAAATATTTAAGTCTATTTCCCCTGTATTGATTTTAAATTGAATAAAGCAGGAAGTCTCGGTCTTTGGATCGAGCGTAATATGTGCGATAATGAGTGTGCAATATTAATGATAAGCTAATTATTGAATGTTTAATTGGTGCATGAAATTTGACATCAGATGTAATTGTGAATTGGCCGTATGAAATTCAGTACATCGCCAAAAGTTGTGAGAAATAGAATCCGCCATGGTTTAGCGGTGGCTTCAGCATGTCTGGTGTTAAGCGGTTTTGCTATGGGGGTGAGCCAATTTACCCCCTACCCGATCATTGGTTATAGTTTAGCAGCAGACGCCCTATCACCAGAAACCCAAAATTTGTTCACAGCCATCCGCGACGGCGATATAGGCAGTGCCCAGAACGCTGTTGTTGAGGGGGCGGACTTATCTGCGAAAGATGCGGATAACTTGACGCCAGCTGAGTTAGCTGAATCCTTGAATAGGTATACCATCGCACGGTTCTTACGGGCATATGAGATTATCGAGGGCGGTACCCTTCCCACAAATGAAACCTCCTCGCAAGAAGAGGTCGCTGCCGCTAAAGAACAACCAATTACGTTGGAGGTTCCCGAAGACGCGTTTCTTTCAAGTCCGGAAACCACAAATACCGCTGAAAGTAATGCACTGACAAAGCAAGAAGTTGCCCAGAGTGCGCCATCAGCATCCTCACTGGATCCTATTAATTTAGGCGATGGCGCTGAGAATGAAGATTTCTTTGCAGAAATGAAGGTATTCGGGGGCGAGCCAGCAGACGTAAATGCTCAAACGTCTAGCGTTACAGATCCTCAAAGTACACCGACTGAACCGGAGGCACACCCCACAATAAGTGACGCTCCGGCTGGAAATGCCATTTCTAGTCTAGGGGGAACCGCACTTATTGCGTCCCCCTCTTCGCCTTTGGGGCGGGCCATACCGGAACATGAAAAATTGCGTAATGCGGTGTTGCTTAAATTACGTAAGGAATCAGAAGATCGATTAACGTCTTTAGAAGATGAACGTAAAAAGATGATCAATGAAGTCCTCGCTGAGGAGCAAGCCGAAATACAAGCCACGGGCGTTGATAATATTCAATCTGAGTTCAGAGCGAAAAAGCGTGCAGAGCTTAGCGGGTCTGAATTACCGCCCGGCTACGTTGCCCCCCCCGATGGTGGTAATTCCGCCGTTCGGTTTTTACAGCGTTTGGGACTGTTTGGTGATGATGACGAAGCCGAACAGCAACGAATAGTGGCTGAATCACTTCCTCACGAGACTCAACAAGCCTTAAAGAACGTAAAGACTAAAACCTTCACCGATAGTGGTTATAGCGCCCCACCCGCGGGGCAAACGATCACTTCTTCGGGTGACAGCGCGGTTAGCGTGATCTCTCAAATGACCCAGATGTTCAAACCAGCGACGGGTTCGCCCCGGACGGGTAGCCTTGTGGAAGGTCTTTCAGGTGGTTTTGGCAGCACCAATAATCAACAGCAAATGGCTCAATTACCCGCGTCCAGTCAAAGTACGGGTATATCACAAGGCGTGATTCAATCTGGCAGACAAACCCAACAAGGCACTGAAATTGCAGCGCAACCTTCCCAACCTGCAATCGCGCCTTACCCTTTGACGGATGAAACCTGGGACGTGACAGCAAGTATGGGGGGATTGTCTGGCTCAATGGTTGAAACGCAACCTGAACCGGAAATAGCGGACAATCCAATTATTGACACCCTAGCCAATGTCTTTGTGCCGCAACAGGATGATGGGAGTGATAGCTCAGCCCTTGCCTCATTTGAATCCAGTGGTTCATGGGATGTGGTTTCGGTTAAAGTCGCGCCAGCAGCCGCACAAATGTTATTAGGGCTTCCCACGGATGGGAGATTAGGTGTCTTACAGCTCGGCACCCCTATAATGCGTCCCGCCGCGACACCCGCAACCGGGTTGGTCATGGGGCAATCCGTGATGCTTGGAAAATCACCACCCACGGCTCTGGACCCCAGTGCGGCAGGGAAATCATGTATCACAAAACATCAAGGCACCGTCACGTTTTGTATTGAAAGTATTGATTGGCCAGAGAGCCTGCAGACCGCCATTTGGGTAGACACGGTTATGTATCAGGGGCTGAATGCGATTGTACGGTATGATAATGGGGTCGCAACCCGTTATCACTCATTGTTCCCTAGCGAATCATTCAGCAGCATTGTCGAACATTACATTGCTAAATTAGGCCCCCCCCATAATACGTGGAATCGGTCAATCTCCCCCCTTGCTGCTGAGCAGCAAGCGAACCCGACCGTGTCTTGGAAAGCGGTAAATCCCTATACTCAAGTGGTGAATGTGCTGGAGATCAGACAGTTTGATGATACTCGGGGCGGTTTCCCTGATGATAAACGGGGGGCGATTATGTTGCATAATGCCCAATCAGGGACAATCTTTCCGCAAGTTTCAGCTTTTGAGCTTATGCGCTTACGTCCCGTTAAAGGCTAATTTAGCCTGTGTTCAATAGAAGGTAAAATAGCCTATATTTTATTAAACCAAGATGCAAAAAGTAACTTAAAGGTCTTCTTGGGACTATGGCTATGCTGCAATCGTTCGTCAAATACATCATAGCCGACTGAAGAAATCACTTTTAAATAATGCGCGGCGACCGGTAGCGATATCAAAGGGGTTGTTGCTTTTCTGGAGAGCCCTTTTGAGGCGTCTCTGGTGCTCATAATCCTTTTTTCTGCTTCCTGGGCCAGAACCCTTATCACATCCTTCAGGCGATCAGGTGGATTGGTTGGGGATACTGTTGTCCAATCTATAGCGGACGTGCGCAATAGATCGCGCGGCAGCATACATCGACCTTGTGATAATTGGAACGGGATGGAGCGGATTGTGCCGATTAATGCCCAAGCAATACCACAATCCCGTGCGGCATCGTTCATAATCTGATTGTCGCTTGTATATTTGGACCCCAGAATGATTTCTTGTGAAAGGCGGATCAGCGTTGATGACGTTCCTGAGCAATACTGGATCAGCGCATCCATTGAAGGGGGTGGTATATCATCCAGATCACTCGCGCGCGCATCAAGTAATTCATAAAATAACTGTTTTGAGAGGTTATGTTTGATAATCACATCAAACAAAGTGCCCGCCAATCCACTAGGGCGTGGCTGCTCTGGATTGATTTTTTCGATGGTTTCGTGCCACCACCTTAGGCGCATTTGCCCTAGTAGTGATTCGTTCACCTGCTCACGAATACGGGCTATTTCCTCATTAAAAGCAAAAAGAGAAAATAAATCCTGCCGATATTGGCGGGGGGCCAGCATGATACATAGATATCGATCATGGTCATATTTAGCGACCTGATCTATACAATATTGGGCTTGAGATTGCTGATTTTTGAGCTGGGGCATGACTTTATATAGATATGGGAAGCTTTTATGAGTGAAGGGGCACGAGGAATAATATGTATTCAACGTATTGAATTTTTAAATTGATGTTCAATTTTTACAAGCGTATATAGCACGTTAGATTAGACTTGGTCTAAATAAGTTAATATCATATTAGAACATTTAAGGCATAAGCTCTGACGTTATTTTGTTTATTTATTTGTATAACTCGAATTCATTAACCCTATGAAAGGTATTTCCATGGCTGGTATTTTGGCTAATTTAAAATCAACAATCATCGCGGGCATCGTCCTGTTGGTTGTTATGGTTGTCGCTGTTGGTGGTTTGACGGATTACAGTCTCGCTGTTGATCACGCTTATATGACATTTGTAATGCGCTTTTTGCATGTTCTTTGCGGTGTAATGTGGATTGGATTGTTATGGTATTTCAATTTCGTGCAAATTCCGAACATGCCTAAAATTCCCGATGATCAGAAACCTGCTATTGGCAAAGTGATTGCTCCTGCTGCTCTTTGGTGGTTCCGTTGGGGGGCAATGGGCACGATCATCACAGGCCTTCTTTTATCTTACATGAATGGCTATTTGGTAGAAGCACTCACCATTGGTGCCGTAGAAGACTTCGCCGTTGCCAAACATGTATTTATCGGTCTTGGCATGTGGATGGGTATTATCATGTGGTTCAACGTTTGGTTTGTTATTTGGCCAAACCAAAAACGTGCGCTGGGTATTGTTGAAGTTGACGCGGAAACCAAAGCTGCTTCTGCTCGTACCGCTATGTTGTTCTCACGGACCAACACATTGCTGTCTATTCCAATGCTTTACGCCATGGTTTCAGCGCAGAACGTATTCTAGGTTTTAACCTAAATTACTGTTTTTAAGGCCCGGTACATATAACAATGTACCGGGCCTTTTTATATCCCTACCCCTTTAGGCAGCTTAAAGTGACATCAAGGTAGTTGTGATTTATGCACCAAAAGGCTATTAAAACCTTCCTTTAGCCTTTTGATGAATTGAGCTTATTGTATGTCTGGAAACGCCTCTGCTCCGTATATTGAAACCCTAACATCATTACGGCAATCCATCCCGAATGATCCTAAGCGCAATCCCACGGAATTTCTTGCGTATCAAATTTCTACGGAAATCGAAAATGGCAGTGTCAGTATTGATACATTGGGAATTATGGCCAAAGACTTGAGCGATAAGGCTTTTGTCCGTCGTGCAAAACATATTAAAAATTATGTTGGTTTGGATGACGGACAATTAATTGATGCTCGTTTGCTCGACTTAATCGCAAAGACGATCAAAGATAATTCAGCACCCAACTCATTTGAAGATTTTAAAAGGTATTGGGAAAATACGAGATCTGGCGCTGTTTTTACGGCCCATCCAACTTTTGGCATGAGCCATGAACTGCGTCAAATTATGGTCGAATTTGCTTCTGCAAGTGAGGGGGTACCCCTAAATGAAGCTGAAAAACGCCTCTCCGACCAGCCTCATAAAGCCGATGAGAGTATTTCCCTTAAAGATGAGCATGGAGACGCTCAAAAAGCCATTAAACAGCTCCAGGGGGCTTTAAACTGGCTTAACCAACACATTCTGCAAGTTGCTAGAGACAATTGGCCCGAAAAATGGACTGAGCTTAATCCCGCCCCGCTTAGTGTGGCGAGCTGGGTTGGTTATGATCTGGATGGTCGTACCGATATTGGTTGGCAACAAATGCTTCGCTTGCGTCTGGCTGAAAAAGCCGTTCAATTATCGCGGTATCACGAAAACGCTCAGGCTTTGCAATCACGTAATTCAAATGTAGACGGCCTACCTAAGCTTGTTGACGCTCTAAATGCTGCCAAGATCAGTGCGGATGCCCATGGGGAACGTTTTGAAGGCAAAGTCGATGCACCCGATGTGCTTGCTGACGCCGCCAATGCGTTGACCTCTGTTGAGCAAGCCGGTCACGTAACATCCGTTACCCCATTTATTGAGATTATTAATTCCATTATTGGTGATTTAGGTTCTGATGATGAGAATCTGACCCAAGAGCTGGTCTTGTTGCGTTCGGAGATGATAAATCTCGGTCTTGGAACCGCTCATTTACATTTCCGAATTAATACAACCCAGCTCCACAATGGATTTGCGCATTTATTAGAAATGGACGGCGACGCGGGCTTCTCTAGCCGTATGCAATTATCAAAATTGAATGAGCTTATTGAAAAAGTAGTCCCCCATAAGGTCAGCTTTCGATCTTTGATGCATGAAGGTTCATCTGCCATACGTCAATTTATTCTGATTGCTCAAATTTTAAAACACGTTGACCAAGACACGCCAATCCGATTTTTGATTGCAGAATGCGAGAGCTCATTTACGGTGCTCGTGGCGCTTTATTTTGCCCGCTTATTTGGGATTGAACATAAAGTTGATATCTCCCCCCTATTTGAAACCCCTTCGGCTATGGAAAAAGGCGTTCGTATTCTTGAGCAATTGACCAAGAATGAGCATTATTTAGCCTATATCAAGTTACGGGGTAGAATATCGATTCAAACAGGGTTTTCTGACGCGGGACGCTTTATCGGGCAAATACCAGCAACGTTGGCTGTTGAACGCTTACAAATGAAGCTTGCACGTTTGTTAGGACATCAAGGCATGAGCGGCATTGAGGTGTTGTTTTTTAATACCCATGGCGAGTCTATTGGTCGGGGGGCGCACCCAATCAGCATGTCAGACCGACTTAATTACGTACTAAGCCCAGCAGCGCGGAGCCAGTATGTCCGCGCGGGCATTCCACTGGTCCACGAAACGAGTTTCCAAGGGGGGGATGGTTATTTGTTGTTTGGCAGTGATGAACTGGCCAAAGCCAGTGTTTGTAATATTTTGGAAAATGCCTATTCAATTACCGATCAGACGGATAACCAAGTTCTAGCATCTTTTGCCAAAGACCCCTTCTACCGGGATACAGATTTTAGTTTGGATTTTTTCTTGCACCTGAAATCATTCCAAGAGCGTTTGTTTGATGATGCGGATTACCGGGCGGCTTTGGGCAGCTTTGGTGTTAATTTATTATATAAAACAGGTTCCCGTAAATCTATTCGACAGCATGAAAGCGCGAACCCTGTTGATCGTGGAAATCCTCGCCAAATGCGAGCCATCCCTCATAATGCCATCTTGCAACAACTAGGCTATACAGCCCATGTAATCAGTGGTGTGGGCACGGCTGTTGGTGATGAGAATGAGCGTTTTGTTGAACTGTGCCAAGAATCCGACCGGGCTTTACGAATAATGAGCATGGTCGCCCATGCTAAACGTATAAGCAGCCTGAATACATTGGGGGCCTATGCTCGTTTGTTTGATCCAGGATATTGGATGGCACGGGCCTATGCGGGCTCTGAGCCATCTTTGGTGTCATCCTTACGTGATCTTTCCGCAATTTTAAAGGGTGATGGTCGTTTTGAAGCGATGACAAGGTTGACCCATCATTTGAGGAATGATGCTATGGATTTGCATGAAGTCCTTAATCAACTCTCCCTTGAAAGTGGCAAAAGCCCTGATGAAGAGCGATTACAACTTGATTTATTGCACGCAATTCGAATTGCTTTGATAGAGCACATTTTCATATTAGCGGCTCAAATTCCGCCCTTTGCTGAACAACATGGCGTTGACCAAGAAAAATTAATGGCGCTTATATTGTCGCTTGAAATACCGGAGGCAATTGCAATATTACGAAATATCTTCCCAAAGGAATTTGATGAAGAAATTACCGCTGAATTTGATGAGGTCGATAATTTCAGTAACCCAGAATCGGGTGGCTATCGCTCACTGCACGAGAGTCTGATAAAGCCGATGGAAGAGGCATATGATTTAACCCGACAAATTGGTGTCGGTATCTCGCATCACTTCTTGGCGCACGGTTAAGCTACCAAATAACCCTGCCCAGCAGAGCATCATTATAATTCCTGATGTTTGCGCGAGAAAATTATGCCGAGCCCCCGCCCCTGAGCAACTCTTGATCAATCTATAAAGATTAAGGCAGCCGCCACCCGGCGACCTTCGGCAATGAGTACATTGAATGTACGACAGGCAGCGCCCGTATCCATCCATTCAAGAACGATATTATGGTCTTTCAAAAGTTTACGAAGGTCTGGTGGCGGTGGCAAAAAAGTCTCGCCACAGCCAATAACCAACAGATCAAATTGCTCCGCTTCATTCAAAACCAATTGGAGCATTTCTATTTGAAAGGTCTCATCAAAGACCAATGTGCTTTCGTGTACTTGTTCGGGTAGAATAATGATACTGCCTTGATAGCTATCCTGTGCCACCCTAAATTGACCTGCACCATAGCTGGTGATGATCTTGGTACCTTCGGGTACCATAGGCGTGATATCAATAGCACTTCCCATAGGGGAGACCTTTATTGGTTAATTAGGCTTCTGAGTTCACCGCTTGCTTCTCATCATCATCTTCACCAGGGTTACGGTTCAGATCCATATGCAACAAGGCGGGAACCGCCAGACAAATGGATGAATAGGTTCCAATGATGACACCAAATATCATGGCGAAACTGAAATCACGAATCACAGCGCTACCCAAGAAATAAAGAGCCGACAAAGCGATTAGGGTTGTAACACTGGTCATTACCGTTCGTGCAAGGGTCTCATTGACGCTGCCGTTTAATAGGTCATCCAGCGGACGGGTTTTGTATTTTCGTAGATTCTCACGCACCCGGTCATAGAGAACCACCGTATCATTGATTGAATACCCGGCAATGGTCAAAATAGCCGCCACTGTGGTCAGGTTGAATTCTAATCCCAACAGCGCAAATACACCAATTGTGGCGATTACATCATGGGTTAGCGCGATCACCGCGCCCACACCAAATTGCCATTCAAAGCGTATCCAGATATAGAAAAGAATGGCAAAAATTGCCAAACCAACAGCATAGAGACCATCCCAGAACAGCTCGTCACTGACTTTTGGTCCGACAACTTCTGTACGGCGATACTCAATGCCCTCACCGAGGGCAACCTTTACGGCCTCCACAGCGATTTGTTGGGCTTTCTCATCACCATCTTGCTTTTGGATACGGATGAGAACTTCTGTTTCTTCGCCAAACTCTTGCAAGCTGACCTCACCCAAACCAAGTCCGCCTAATTGGGATCGCATGGAAACGATGTCGGCTGCTTGTTCGGTACGGATTTCAATAAGAATACCACCCTTGAAATCAATGCCGTAATTTAACCCGTTGGTGAGAAATATGCCAATTGAAGACAGCATAATGATGACGCTTAACATAAAGTACTTAGATTTGTGCTGAATGAACGACACATTAGTGTTTTCTGGGACGAGGCGAATACCACGCATAATACTTTCCCCTACCCTATTAAAGCGGCAACGTCTTGGGGCGCTTGGCATGAAGCCAAGTAACCGCCATCAGACGTACCAACATAATGGTTGTGAACATGGATGTGACAATACCAATGGCCAGTGTCACTGAAAATCCTCTGATCGGACCAGAGCCAAATATATACAACAATATGGCAGCAATCAGCGTGGTAACGTTTGCATCAATAATCGTTGTAAAGGCACGCTGATACCCCGTATCCATAGCGGACATTGGCGTCCGTCCCGCACGGATTTCTTCTCTGATACGTTCAAACACCAACACGTTAGCATCAACGGCCATACCGATGGTCAAGACGATCCCTGCGATACCGGGCAATGTAAGGGTAGCTTGCAAAAATGAAAGCGCCCCTAGGATCAAGAAGATATTGACGATCAAAGCAATATCAGCCATCAAACCAAACAGACCGTAAGTGATGATCATAAAGACGACCACGCCGATCATACCAATGATGCTGGCCAGTTTGCCCGCAGCGATCGAGTCTTTACCCAGTCCGGGACCAACAGTGCGTTCTTCCAAAATCACCAACGGCGCAGGTAGAGCGCCTGCGCGTAGTAATAAGGCAAGGTCTTGGGCAGATTGGAAGGTAAAGTTACCACTGATTTGACCGGAACCACCGAGAATAGGAGAACGAATAACAGGTGCACTGATCACACCACCATCAAGTACGATAGCAAAAGGCTTGTTTACGTTTGCCGAGGTTACTTCGCCAAATCTTTTGGCACCGCGTGTGTCGAAACGGAACGTAACAATGGGCTCGCCCGTACGCTGGTCAGTAGAGGGTGATGCATCAACCAGTGTTTCACCACTGACCATGACCCGCTTATGGATCAGATACATGCGTTGATTGCCCTCTTCACTAGATGGCAGCAAAAAGGAGCCTGGTGGAACGCGACCATTAATGGCGCTTTCAACACTGTTTTCTTCATCAACCAAATGGAAGGTCATCTTGGCGGTTTTACCAAGCAGGCGTTTGACCCGTTCGGGGTCTTCAAGACCGGGCAATTGCACTAAGATACGGTCTTCGCCCTGACGTTGAATTGTTGGTTCTCGTACACCGGTTTCGTCAATCCTACGACGAACGATTTCAATAGATTGTTGAATAGCTGAATTCAGCATATCGCGGGATGTGTTTTCATCTAGTACGATACTCAGCGTACCGTTGTCATCAACATCAACGGTTGTACCGGGTTCAATGGTTTTGACTAGTGCTTCGGCGGCATCCACTTGATTTACATCGAGGATTCGAACACTTACACGTAACGGATCGTCATCGTCGTTGGTGCCTGTAACACCCAGATTACGATACTTTATTTTCGCTTTACGGAGTTCAGAGCGGGTGCCTTCTACAATGGCTTCCAAGAACTCTTGAATAACGGCGTCCGATTGCACTTCAAGCAATAAGTGTGACCCACCTTGCAAATCAAGACCAAGGCTAACCTGTTTATGCGGTAACCAGTCTGGTAGGGATACAGTGAACTTATTGTCTAGAAAGTTCGGCATAGCGAATGCCATACCCAGTAAACAGATACCCAATATAAGGGTAACCTTCAATTTAGAAAATTGAATCATGATCGGACTGTATCCCCATAAATTTTATTTAACTGATATTATATGAAATCAGTTGTCTTTTTTGCCACCGAACAAACCACCGAGAAGACCAGCTGGCTTTTTCTCTGTTTCGTCATTGGCGGCTTTTGGCGTTGCGGCTTTAGCAGCAGGCTCTGTTTTATTTAAAACATGGGCAACCATTTCACGTTGTACTTTGACTTTGACATCTGGGGCGATTTCAACGGTCAACTCGCTATCATTTTCGCTAACCTTGGTTACAGAACCAATAATACCGCCGCCTGTTACCACTTTGTCACCACGACGAATTCCGACGAGCGCTTTTTTGTGCTCTTTCATTTTCTTTTGCTGTGGACGAATCAGCAGGAAGTAGAATACAACGAAGATCAGTAATAGAGGTAAGATTGCTTCAATGCCCCCACCGACTGACGCGTCGCCTGCTGCTTGAGCGTATGCTGGTGAAATGAACATGAACTTCTCCTTTTATTAGTTGAATGTGGACATAACTTGTCGGGAATATAACCTGACAGCCGCCTTTTGCAATGAGAAAGGCTAAATGAAGCAAAGAGAATGTCTTGTTAGAGGGATAATGAGTGTATTATGGTCTGCACATGACTGAAAAATTGACCGAAGAATTACAAAGTATCCTTAAAAATTCCGACCTAGGCACATCCTTAAACCGTATTGCCGATGCGTTGGATCGAATGTCCCCCCCTGCCAGAACAGCCGAAGAATTGGCTCAAGTTCTTGAGAATGCGGACGCTTTTATTTGGCAAGCTGAAAACAGTTGGTTAGAACCTGTGCCCAGGGTCAACCGTATTGAGCTTGCTTTGCTTAAAGGCATTGATCATCAAGCTGATCTCTTAGTTGAGAACACGCTACGGTTCTCAAAAGGATTACCGGCCAATAACGCTCTGCTCTGGGGTGCACGGGGAACCGGGAAAAGTTCCATTGTAAAAGCGGTGCATAGTGAAATTAACCGTCGTACACCCGGCACCATAGCCATGATTGAAATCCACCGTGAGGATTTAACCAGCTTGCCCACGTTGTTACACATCTTACGCGATAGTAAGCGAGCTTGTTTGGTGTTTTGTGATGACCTCTCCTTCGATGGTGATGATGCGTCTTACAAGTCATTAAAAGCCGTGTTGGAAGGTGGGTTAGAGGGACGACCGGCTAATGTTTTGTTCTACGCAACATCAAATCGACGGCATTTGATGCCCCGAGATATGATCGAGAACGAACGTTCAACGGCCATTAATCCCGCTGAAGCCGTAGAAGAAAAAGTATCCCTTTCCGATCGTTTTGGTTTATGGCTGGGCTTCCATGCGTGTGATCAAGATACATACTTCGCCATTATTGACGGATACGCCCAGAAGCTGGAACTGGATATCACCACCGAACAACTCCATCGTGAGGCCAAAGAATGGACCATGACCCGTGGGTCGCGCTCTGGACGTGTTGCATGGCAATTTATCCAAGATTTAGCAGGACGCATGGGGAAAGAAATTGAGTTCGATAAATCCTAACAGCCTCGATTTAAGTGAGGATGAAGCCGACATTGAAGAAGATACCCCTGTCCTTGGTGGCGGCCTCAAAAATTACATTACACAAACAGGCTATGACACGCTGTTGGAAGAACGTCGTCACTTGCAAAGCAAAGAGCGCCCTGGTGTTGTTCAGACGGTGTCTTGGGCGGCTTCAAATGGTGATCGATCAGAAAACGGTGATTATATTTATGGCAAAAAACGCCTACGCCAGATCGATGGACGGATCAGGTTTTTAAACAAACGACTAAAAGTTGCTCATGTCATTAAACCAGAAGATCAGAAAAACCATGATCAGATTTTCTTTGGCGCAAAGGTAACTTACGTTCGTGAAGATACAGGTGAGCAAAAAACCATAACCATTGTTGGTGTGGATGAGGCCGATACCACGCTCCATAAAGTAAGCTGGGTTTCCCCTATCGCGAAAGCGTTCTTAAAAGCTTATGAAGGTGATTACGCCAAAATTCGAACACCAAGCGGTCTGGTGCCGGTAGAAATTATATCAATTTCTTATAAGCCATAATTAAAATGGGTTTTGCATGGATAAGCTAATAGAGCCATAACGACTGCCTCTATCCTGCCCTTCAAACTCTCGAGACCGGTAGGCGGTGGTATAGGATAGATTTACAGGTCCTATTAACAAAGATGCACCAACAGACAGATCACCGATAAATGGTTTTCGATCAACACTATGAGAATCCTTAAACGTGTTACCATCTAGAAAGATATTATGCGCCACATAACTGCCGCCAGCCGTGGCAAACAAAAAAGCGCTATAGTTATCGTTGTTTTCGCGTTCCCACGCAAGGAACGGTGCGCCGCCATGGATAAGGCTTGGTGGGCCGAAATTATGGGGAAGGTTCCACCCCCAACGAACCGCGCCTCCTAGTCCAGCTTGGGTAGAAATATTGCCAAGTGAAACGCCGACATGAGGGATCATATCAAATTCGCCTAAACCATTCAGGTCGAGCGGATGCCCCAAACGCCATTTATTTTCGTACCTTAAGGTAAAGCCAAGTTCATTTCCCAGTTGATTATCCCAGCCTTCAAAAGTATCGATCAGACGAACGTCATGCACAATATCTTGGGCCTGTTCACCAAAAGCTATGGGGCCAACAACACCCAATGCTAGTTCTACGGAGTTCAAAGACTGAGTTTCGTTATCAAAATCGGTAATGGCATGCAATGAGACAGCGCTATAAAGCCATGCGCCATAAGGGCGATCATCGGTAATTAAAGTGGGCGTGTAGCGGTCTTCCGGTGTGTAAATATCTTGTCCAAGACTAAACCCGAGACGAATGGATCGGTTCGGATTAGAGGCCGCATCTACATAGGGCAAAGATTCCAAGACATCGCCTGCCATGGCAAGGGATGGGAATGTCTCTCCGCTGGGAGAAAGCCAAGATAATTTGATGCCATTGGTGTAATGGCGGTCCGTGCCAGAGAAAAGGTCGTTTTCTAATTGGAAAGAAAATGTACCGGCGTCCAATGGAACGGGTCTTTCGTCCGCTAAGGCCGCTGTACTAAAAGGCAAAAAACCAAGCAATAACACTGTAATTATCGAGACATTTTTCATGGAAATAAGAATACACTCAGGCGCTTGGTTCGGGTAGATATTTTCGAGGGTCGAGCGGGGTTTTCCCTTTTCTCAATTCAAAATGCAATTGTGGTACACTGACGTTACCCGAGCTGCCAACAGTTGCAATTTTCTGCCCCTTAGTGACCTTATCACCCCGTGCAACCAATAACGTGCTGTTGTGAGCGTAAGCCGTTACATAACCGTTGGCATGTTTGATTAATAACAGATTGCCAAACCCACGCAGCTCATTTCCGGCGTAGGCTATAACACCGTTTTCAACGGCTTGAACCGGGGCGCCCTTAGCGGCGGCTATGTTGATGCCATCATTATGCAAACCACCTTCTTTAGGACCAAAACTTGATAGAAGTTTACCCTTCGTTGGCCAGATAAATCCATGCCCGCTGGTGGGGGGCGGTGCGGGGACGGCGACCTGATTTGCGATCTTTTTTGTGGCGGATGTAGCTTGTGTCGTTTGGTTTTGGGGGGGCGGAGTTTGCGATGCCACACTCACGGGGGCGCTTCTTCCTGTACCCGTACTCGTCCCTGTTCCCGGAATTCGTAATTCTTGTTCAACGTAGATGGTATAGGGGGAGGTTATGTTATTTGCCCGGGCCAGATCATATAGATCAACACTATAATTTTGGGCAATTTTGCCCAATGTATCGCCGCTGACAACTTTATAAACTTGGCCCCGTGGTAAAACGATACGTTGCCCGACGATCAATTTGTAAGGTGCTTTTAAATCATTGGCGATGATGATGTCGCGTTGGGAAACACCGTGACGTCGGGACAAGGCATAGACCGTATCGCCCCGCCCTACAGTAACCGCCGTTGCATTGGTGAAAACCGTGCTTGATTGGGATTGTGGCGTTTTTCCGTCAGCAGGCCATTCAAGGCTGCCACAACCCGCAAGCTGGAGAACAAGGGTAACCAGTGCCAGTTGATATATATATCTGGCAGAAGCGTATCTCACGTCTTTTCCACACCGGGTAATAAGGGGACAAATTTTACAGGGCCTAGATCTTCGGTCTCTGCACCGTCATGGGTCCGTGTTAATTTAATCAGCCGTTGATCGTGATCTTCCAAACCAACAGGCAAAACCATGATACCGCCTTCGGCTAACTGTTCAACAAGTTGAGTGGGGATATCTATGGCAGCGCACGTCATCATGATGCGGTCAAATGGTGCCTGTTCCGGCCAGCCCATGGTGCCATCACGTAAGAGACTGGTGATATTGGTCAGTCTGAGTTCCTTGAACTTTGCTTCTGCCGATTGTAGAAGTGGTGGATGGCGCTCAACGGTATATAATCTGCGACATAGTTTGGCAAGAATGGCCGCTTGATATCCAGACCCCGTACCAATTTCCAATACCTTATGTCGGTCCGTTACATTAAGGGCTTCGCTCATGAGAGCAACCACAGCGGGTTGGCTGACCGTTTGCTGATGACCGATGGGTAAGGCCACATTTTCAAAAGCCCGTTCGCGAAAAGCACGGGGAACAAACATCTCTCGGGGGATGTTCTCCATTGCACGCAGGACACGCGGATCGCTCACCCCCCCTTGGCGTACTTCCAATAATAACTGGGCAACGGCTTTTGAGGTTGTGTTTTCAATTGTGTTTTCTGGGACGATAGCGGTATTCACGAAAAAGTCTTTCTCATAGATTTTAAAACAGCTGTATTGGTCATGTTAATAGATAATGGGGTAATGGAAATAGCGGCGTTTTCAATTGCTGAAATATCGGTACCCTTTTTGTATTCTTCTTTGAAACGTTGCGAGCCAATCCAATAAAACGGTTTGCCGCGTGGGTCGTCTCCTTTATGGACAAAATCACCGAACTTAAGATCACCTTGGCTGGTTATTTCCATGCCTTTGACATCTTTAGAGATGACATCTGGAAAATTTACATTCAAGAGTGTATCGGTTGGCAGGCTCATCCCTGCAAGCTTTTTCATCACTTTCGGAACCCATGTGGCAGCGGTATTCCAATGAAGGCGTTTGCCGTCCTCAAAACTTTGCGAAAAAGCAATGGAAGGCACCCCTAAAATTAACGCTTCGATAGCAGCGGCAACAGTGCCAGAATAGGTGACATCTTCCCCAATGTTCGCGCCATGATTAATACCAGAAATAACAATATCGGGCGGGCTATCTTTCATGATTTCATTGATGGCAAGCAAAACACAATCGGTCGGTGTGCCATCGACAGCATAGCGTTTGCCAGAAATATGGCGTACGCGAAGGGGGCGGCGCAGGGTTAGCGCGTGCGCCACGGCACTTTGCTCGGTTTCGGGGGCAACCACCCATACTTCACGGGCAATAGCGCGTATGGATTTCTCAAGAACTTTGATGCCTTGGGCGTGTATGCTGTCATCGTTGGATATCAGAACGCGCGCTTTGCTGAGGTCCTTGAGGATATGATTAGCCATTGGGAAGGATGACCTCTAAATTATTCATATAAGGTCGCAGTGCTTCGGGAACGATAATAGAGCCATCGGCTTGTTGGTAATTCTCCAATACCGCAACCAAGGTACGACCAACGGCAAGACCTGAACCGTTCAGGGTATGGACAAACTCTGTCCCCTTCTCGCCTTTTGGACGACAACGGGTGTTCATGCGACGGGCTTGAAAATCACCACAGTTTGAGCAACTGGAAATTTCCCGGTACTGATTTTGTCCAGGCAGCCAAACTTCGATATCATGTGTGCGACGGGCGCCAAAACCCATGTCTCCGGTTGAAAGGACCACCGTGCGATACGGCAAGTTCAAACGTTGTAAAATACCTTCGGCGCATTCGGTCATGCGGTTAAGCTCATCGATGGACTGATCCGGTTCAACCACACTGACCAGTTCAACTTTGGTGAATTGGTGTTGACGAATCATGCCACGGGTGTCGCGACCAGCAGAACCCGCCTCAGAGCGGAAACACCATGTCATGGCGGTATAACGCCGGGGCAAAGACTCTGTGTCGATAATTTCACCGCGGGTGATGTTGGTTAAAGGGACTTCGGCGGTGGGGATTAACCAATAACCATCTTCGGTACGAAATAAGTCTTCGGCAAATTTAGGAAGTTGTCCGGTACCATACATAGAATCGTCATTGACCAGCGCTGGTGGATTGACCTCGAGGTAGCCGTTTTCTTGCGTATGTACATCCAACATAAGGGACGCAATGGCGCGTTCTAGTCTGGCAAGCGCACCGGAAAGGATTACAAATCGAGCACCGGATACTTTCACCGCCCGTTCGAAATCCATTAGGCCCAATGCTTCCCCTAGATCAAAATGTTCTTTGGGCTTGAAATCAAAGCTCTTGATGTCACCCCAGCGGCGGATTTCCACATTGTCGCTTTCATCTTCGCCGATGGGCGTGTCCTCGAATGGTAAATTTGGAAGACCTTGTAGAATAGTATTAAGCTCGTTCTGGCTTGTTTTGGCATCTTCCTCGGCTTTGGCTTGTGCGTCTTTGCTGGCGGATACTTGCGCGATGATGTCGCTGGCATCTTCGCCACGCGATTTGGCTTGGCCAATTTCTTTTGCAAGTTTGTTCCGTTCGGCTTGAATTTCCTGCGCTTTGGTTTGATGACCACGGTAGGTTCTATCAAGTTCGATTAGATTGGCAGCCATGGGCGCAAGCTTGCGCATGCCAATACCTGCATCAAAGGCTTCTGGGTTTTCTCGTATCCACTTAATGTCGTGCATGATTTTATCGGTCCGGTCAGGCCGATGCGTTTTTAAAGGGGCACCGGCGGTTTAAGTCTTGACTTTGTTGTCTTCAATATCGACGTCATCATCGTCGAAATCATCTTCCGCGTCATCTTGATCTTCATCAGATGCCGCCTCTTTGTCTCTTTTTCTCTCTACAAATCGCACAGCAACAATGGAGATTTCGTAAAGAACCATAATAGAAAGGGCTAGGCCTATTTGCGAAATAACATCGGGTGGCGTTAATACGGCCGCTGCCACGAAAGCGAAGACGATGGCGTATTTGCGTTTATCACGCAATCCCTTGGCACTAACAACACCAATTCGGGCAAGTAAGCACAGAACGACGGGTAATTCAAAGCATAGACCAAAGGCAAAAATAAGTTGCATAACCAACGATAAATACTGATCAACTTTGGCTTCCAATTGAATTGGTAGCCCCCCCGACATCCCGGCAGATTCAAAGCTCAGAAAGAACTCCCAAGCAAAGGGGAAGATATAATAATACACCAACGCCCCACCCAAGAAGAACAAAATGGGTGTAAAAATTAAAAAGGGTAGGAATGCTTTCTTTTCATCTTTGTAAAGGCCGGGGGCAACAAATGCCCACAGTTGCAGGGATATGAACGGAAATGAAATAAATAAAGCAGCAAAAAATGCGACTTTTACGTAGGTGAAAAAGGCCTCATGCAACGCCGTAAAGATCAATCGGCGCTCCCCGCCCAAATCTTCCATGACATCTGCCAATGGTTGGACAAGAAATCCATAAATATAGGGCGCAAAATGATAGCAGATAAAAAATAGTATAATGAGAGCCACGAATGATTTCATCAAACGGGAGCGCAGCTCGATCAAATGTTCGAGAAGCGGCATAGGTGAGTCTTCTGTGGCTTCGTTTTCGGCTGTCACGGCGTATCTCTATATTTCTAACTGTCTTTGGCTATGTCAGCCTTCGTATTGGATTTGGTATCAGAAACCTCGGTTTCTGTTTTAGAACCGGAAACTTTCGTTTCCGTCTTAGAATCGGAAACCTTCGTTTCCGTCTTAGAATCGGAAACCTTCGTTTCCGTGGCATTTAATAATTCAGGACCATCGGTTGATGCACTATCTAAATTTGTGTTTTCGATAACGTCTTTCTTTGTTTCTTCATTCGCTTTTTTGACAATAACGTCTAATTCTTTCTCGACGTCTTTCATGTCCATTTCTTTAGCTAAATCACCACCGGGATCAACGGCGTCTGTAAGGGTCTTTTTGAGGTCACCGTTTGTGGCTTTATTTAATTCTTGCTTTAAGTCATCAAGATCAGCCTCACGCACCATCTCATCGACACCGCTTTGGAATTCTCTAGCAATATTCCGAGCTTTTTTGACACCCTGCATAACTGTACGCAGCGCTCGTGGTAAATCTTTTGGTCCAATAACAATGATTGCAATGAGGGCTACAATCAATAATTCTGGCATACCTATATCAAGCATGATGAATGCCTATCGATTTATCGTTGATGATATATGGTTCAGGTTCAGCCAGCGGCTTTGTCTTTGTCTTTGCCGTCTGATGAAACATCAGAAGCTTCAGACTTTAACACTTTGCCGTCTTCGTCGGTACTATCGGTGTCGTCAGCGACAACGTCTTCTTTCATACCTTTTTTGAAAGATTTCAGGCCTTTGCCGAAATCACCCATTAAAGCTGAAATTTTACCTTTTCCGCCAAACAGAACCAGCACTACGACCAGAACGATAACCCAATGCCAAATACTAAATGCACCCATGGAGCTTTACTCACTTTAAAAATTGTTGACTCGATTGGTGCGGATAATGGCAGATAGAACCTGCTATCGCAATGCACCAAAAGCAAAATAATTGATTATGATGTATTAATTGTTATCGTCAGGATCAAGTGGTTCGGTGTCTTCAATCTCGACTTCGACCTCAGGAAGCGCATCTTCTTCACCGTGCGACGAGATTGAAGCAAGAGAATTTGGATCTTGGTCGGCGCCTTCTTGATCTTTTGCCAGCAATTCACCTTGTGCTTGGTTCTCATCTTCAGAGCTTTCACTCCGACTGCGATAAACGTTTAAGGCAGGCCCTGATTCAAGCAATCCTGCCGCTCTCAGCTCGTCCAAGCCGGGTAAATCACTGATCCGGGCAAGACCAAAGTGATCGAGAAAGTCATCGGATGTGCCCCACGTCATGGGGCGTCCCGGTGTTTCACGGCGACCACGCGGCTTGATCCAGGATTTTTCAAACAGAAAATCAAGAGTACCCTTACTTAGGCTAACGCCTCGAATTTCTTCAATTTCAGCACGCGTAACCGGTTGGTGGTAGGCGATGATTGCCATTGTCTCAATAGCGGCACGGCCTATTTTTCGCGATACTTCGGCTTCGATATTAAGTTTTCCCCCAATATCATCGGCGGTACGAAATGCCCATGAGGTCCCGACCTTGCGCAAATTCACCCCCCGTGGTGCATAATCCTCTTGCAAAGATTTTAACAAGAACTTGGTGTTTAGATTTTCGGGAATGCGGACACTGATGGAACGTTCCGACATCGGTTCGCTTGAGGCAAACAGCATGGCCTCGACCAATCGCATGCCCTCATGGATATCTTCTTCGCTTGGTTCAACGGGCTTTTTTGATGCCTCGTCTTCTGAGAGTTCAAGTTCTTCTTCGTCCTCAGTCTCAGAGGGTTCAGGGGATTGCTCAGTCTCAGGGGCTTCCTCCGTTTCCTCAGCGATCATTTCAACATCATCGTTACCGGTGATAGTCTCATCATTGTCATTGCCGACGATGGGTTCATTCAGGGGTGTTTGAATGCTCATGTTTCCTCAGTATCTTCTGTTTGAGTGTCTGAATTTTCTTCATTTTTGGCACTGATGTAAATCTGTCCAAAGGTACCAGTTTGTCGAATATCGAGTTTGCCTTCGCGGGCAAGCTCCAGTGTTGCCGTAAAGGTGGATGCGATGGCGGACCGTCTGATCAATGGGTTGGTAATATCTGTGGGTAGAAATAGCCACAAATCTTTCCATTCCGGGGTGCTGCCCAGCATGGCACGAATGCGCGAAAGGGCTAAATCAACAGTATAAAGCTCTACGGCTTCTATGGTCATGGAAGATGGGGCTTCACGACGCTTCATATCGCCGTAGGCGCGCATTAAATCATGCAAATTAGCATCAAACACCGTATTGAGTGTCACCTTGAATATTTCAGGCTCACCACGGGCAAAGAAATCCCGGCCCAGCAATTTCATATTCATCATTTTTGCGCCTGCGTCCCGCATGGCTTCGAGACGCTTGAGCTGGAATGCAAGAACCGCCGCCAGTTCAGAACCGGTGGGTTGGTCTTCTTCATCCATATCTGGCAGCAATAATTTAGACTTCATATACGCAAGCCACGCCGCCATAACCAAATAATCCGCAGCGAGTTCTAGGTTACGAGAGCGAACTTCTACCACAAAAGCCAAAAACTGGTTGGCGAGTTGTAAGATGGATACTTGGGTAATATCGACCTTCTGATCACGGGCAAGATTGAGCAGCACATCAAGCGGACCTTCATAACCATCCACATCAATGACAAAAGCATCCACCTGACGGGAAATCAGATCGTCATCAAAGTCGTCCTGCATAGTGTTGTTTGCACTGCTCATGAGCGTTAACTGTGTCCTGCTACGGTTAAGATAAGTTCCATAATATACTTTGCTGGGGTACCAACGATCCACCAAAACAGATTTAAATCATAATTGAACTGACGACCGATCATCGGTAAGAGAAAAACAATACCCAAAATAATGAAAAAACCAAAGCGCTCTAAACGGGCTAAATAAGCACTAAAGGGATAGGGTAAAAGCCCCACGGCAACACGTCCACCATCAAGAGGGGGTAAGGGCAGCATGTTGAAGACAAACAACAGACAATTGATCCAAATAGCATTTGTAAAATTGTAAGCGAGCCATAATCCAACATCACTTGAAACATAAGGCAGTACATAAATTAATATAGCACAAACCATTGCAATCATTAAGTTTGATATGGGGCCGGCTAAGGCTACAAGAACCATATCGCGGCGTGGCTTGTTCAGCCGCGCAAAATTCACAGGCACAGGTTTAGCATACCCAAACATGGCTGTACCACCGCTGCCGACCAGCATTAAGGCGGGCAAAATGATGGTGCCGAACAGATCAATATGCGCTAGTGGATTAAAGGTCACCCTGCCTTGTGATTTCGCCGTATCATCACCCAGTTTCCAGGCGACCCACCCATGCGCTGCTTCGTGCAGAGTAACGGCCAATAATATGGGCAAAATCCAGATGGAGGCTGTGAAAAGTATATCGTTGCTCATATCGATTCGGGGACTTTCGCTAATAATTCATTCACGCGTTCCAGCGCTTCTGCTTTATCAAAGGCTTCTGGCGTTTGAAATTTAGCAAGGCTTGCATCATAACGTTTGCGAGAATTAGGGCGCAGTATCGGGCTCGTTTTCGCCACAGAAACCATATCCTCCATTATGCCATTACATTGTAAAACGGCGTCCGAACCGGCGGCAAGACAGGCGCTTGCCCGTTCTGCGACGGTACCACTCAGTGCGTTCATACCAATATCATCGGATACCAAAAACCCGTCGAAGCCAATGTAATCTCTGATAATCTCTTGTGTTACCACCTTTGAAGTGGAGGCTGGGTTTGCGTCATCTATAGCCTCATAGACCAGATGACACGTCATGCCCCACCCCATGCTGCGCAGTTGAATAAAAGGTTTAAAATCATAATCTTGTAGCTCAGCAAGAGAAGTAGAAATACGCGGCAAGTCATGATGGCTATCGACTTTGGAGCGGCCATGACCGGGTATGTGTTTGATCACGGGCATAACACCACCTGCCAATAAAGCCTCACCCGTTGCTTGCCCTAAAGTTATGGCCTGCTCAGGAGTTCGTCCCGATACTCGTCTAAGAAGAAAGTCATGGCTGTCCGGTTGCGGCAGATCAAGACACGGCAGGCAATTGACATTGATGCCAAGATCATACAAATCGCTTGCGATCAATCGGGCGTTCAAGCGAACGGCCTCTAACCCGGCTTCTGCGTCATAGTCATGGAGACTGGCAAAGATGCCGGGGGCAGGCACATGACGCCATAAAGGCTGTTTGATGCGCTGCACCTGACCGCCCTCTTGATCAATCAAGATGGGTGCCTGTGGATTACCGGTGCACTCGCGCAGATCGCTAACCAGCTTTGATAATTGCTCTGGGTTCTCTACATTGCGGCCAAATAGGATAAACCCCAAGGGGTTAGCGTCTTTGAAAAAGATTTTTTCATCGGGACTGAGGACCGTAGACGCACAGCCAAATATGACGGCGAGTGATTCAGACATTCTGTTTTACTTTCCGGGCCTGATAACCAGACACCCCTGATTAAGCTTAGAAAGTTTGTCACAGGCCAGTTTGGCACTTTCTTTTGAGGCAAGGGGACCCGCCCGTAAGCGGTAATAAATGCCCTTGTCTTCGCCCAAATCAGCTCTGACAACGTTTAAATTTAAATCTCCAAGGACATCTGGGAAACGTTTTTTCAGACGCTTCCATTCAGATTGAGCACTTTCTTCAGTCCTGAGAGCCGCTAATTGAATGCGATAGGCCTTTTCATCACTGGCATCACTGGTGGCATCACTTGTACTTACCTTTGGTACGCTCGTATCAATTGCCGCAACTTCAGGCTCTGTTACGGAGACCGTTGGTTCTGGAATCGCCACCAATTCCGGGGTCGGTACAGGCTCGGCTACGGGTTCGGCTACAACCTCTGGAACGGGTGCGGGCGGTGGTGGCGGTGCCACTACTTCTTCAATGATTTCAGCAAGATCAACAGCTTCGGGTGATACAGGCTCCAGCGTTACCGGTTCCAGAGAAACCGGCTCTGCAACCTCTGCAATAACGGTTTCCGCAACGTCTTCCATAGAAGGTGGCTGCGTTTCGGGGGTTACCATTTCTGGTTTATCGAGAATTTCTTCTGGTGGGGGTAATAATTGCTCAACTTCCGTGCCAGCGCCCTCCCCCTTCAAGCGATTATAAACCAGCTTGTCACGATCTGGGATTTCAGCCCCACCGGGTTCCGCCGGTTTGATCTTAATCGGGGTGACTTCAGCGCGAATAAGTGGCACAACTTTTTGATTGGGGCTTTGGTATTGTGAACCGTAAATAAACCATCCCCCGCCCCCAACGATCGCAAGGATGACAATTGAAGCAACAAGAAGCCCCCAGTTCCGTCCCCCTGATTTAGAAGGGATTTTTACGGGTTCAAAATCCAGATCAATATCGCTATCTGAATCCCTCTCTGAACCTCTGCCTGAATTATCCGACGTGTTGATGCGATCTTCGGGGTTTGGTGCCATTAGCGCATTTCCTTTACGGGTGTTACCCCAAAAATTCCTAATCCTGAGGCAATGATCGTGGCGATAGAGTGAAGCAAAACCATCCGTGCCTGTGTAAGTTCAGGATCATCCGCAACAATAAACCGTAATTGTGTGTTTTCTTTGCCCATATTCCACAATCCATGGAATGAAGAGGCTAAGTCGTACAAATAGAAAGCAACTCTGTGAGGCTCGTGCGCCAGAGCCGCACTTTCAATCAGTCGTGGCCAACCCGCCATTTGCATAATCAATGCCAGTTCGGCGGGGTCGGATAATTTCTCTAGCGAAGCAGTTTTTAGAGCGTCCTTGGTGAAATCAATATTCGCCATGTTCTCGCTTGCGTTACGTAACACCGAATGAATACGCGCGTGGGCATATTGAACATAAAACACCGGGTTATCGCGTGATTGCTCGGTCACGGTTTGCAGATCAAAATCCAATTGAGCATCGTTTTTGCGTGTCAGCATGATGAAGCGAAAGACATCTTTGCCGACTTTTTCGATAACATCATTCATGGTGATGAAATTACCGGACCGTTTTGACATCTTAAATTGCTCACCACCATCAAGCAGGTTGATCATCTGGCACAATTTTACATCTAGGGAGCCTTGTTGCTCGCTAACGGCTTTCACTGCGGCTTGCATACGTTTGACATACCCGCCGTGATCCGCGCCCCATACATTGATCATCGTTTTGAACCCACGACGATATTTATCCAAATGATAGGCAATGTCGGGGGCAAAATAGGTAAAACTGCCATCGGATTTGATTAAAGGCCGATCGACGTCATCACCAAACTCGGTGGCTTTGAATAATGTTTGAGGCCTTGGTTCCCAATCATCGGGCTTCTTACCCTTCGGTGGATCGAGCACACCAGTATAGACGAGGTCGTTCTCTTTCAAAAAATCGAGGGCAGCCTGGGTTTTACCCGTATTCACAATAGAGCTTTCAGCGGTGAAAACGTCCATTGTAATACCCATGCGCGCTAAATCGAGACGGATCAAATCCATCATGGCATCAATAGCAAATTGGCGAACCAAGCTAATCCACTGTGCTTCATCTTTGCCAACCCATTTGTCACCTTCTTGGGCGGCAAAGGCTTTGGCGGGCTCGATCAGGTATTCACCGGGATAAAGACCTTCAGGGATTTCTCCGATATTCTCGCCCAGAGCTTCGCGGTAACGCAGATGAAAGGACCGGGCCAATGTATCAATTTGCGCGCCCGCGTCATTGATCCAGTATTCACGGGTCACGGCAAAGCCAGCTTTATTGAGTAATGAGGCAAGGGCGTCGCCAAAGACCGCCCCGCGGCCATGGCCCACATGAAGGGGACCCGTTGGGTTGGCAGAAACAAATTCTACATTGACGGGTTCGCCTTGGCCGATGTTGGTATCGCCATAGCGGGTGCCAACATTAAAGATTTCTGCAAGCTCGTTGTACCAGACACTGTCATTGAGGGTGATGTTAATAAAGCCGGGGCCTGCAATTTCGACATCTTTGACACTTGAGTCCGTCGTTAGATGTCCCGCAATTTTTTCAGCCAAATCACGAGGCTTCATTCCAGCGGGTTTAGCGAGCACCATGGCGGCGTTGATGGCGACATGACCGTGGCCTTCTTCGCGCGGGGCTTCAATGGTGATCCGGCTATAGTCCAGCCCAGCGGGAATTACACCGTCAGCAGCCAGTCTGTCTAGGGCGGCAATCATGCCGTCACGCCCAAAGGGTTTGTTCCAAGAAGTAGTTGTATTCATAAAATGCTTTTACCAGCCACACCGATATCAAAAAAGGCCGATCAGGGTGTGGTTTTCTGATCGGTTTAAATCCAACGTCAAATGACGTTCATTAAGAGGTTCGCGCTTGCATATCAAAAAGTCGGGTATGTTCATCCAGCGCCAAACGATCCGTCATGCCAGCGATATAATCTGCAACAAGCTCTGCTGTATCTGAATCGCCCGGTTTTCCAGTCTTTTCTTGCCATTCGGTCGGCAAACATTCCGGCTCTTCGAGAAATAAAGTGAACAAGTCTTTTACAACCCGTCGGGCTTTGCTTGTCATGCGATTGAGCTTGTAATGGCGATACATGTTTTCGAAAAGAAACTTTTTCATTGCAGCGTCATTTTTTCTCATTTCATCAGAAAATTGAACAATTGAGTCGCTGAAAAGACGAACATCTGTTTCCGATTCGGGCTTGGCATCCTTCAGGCGGCGGTTGGTTTCTTCAAACACATCCACAATCATGGCACCAATCATGCGCCGGACGGTTTCATGCTTTTGACGGATAATGTCCAGATCGGGGTATTCTTTGCGCACAGTATGATATATCGGTCCCACCAGCGGCACGTCCATTAAATCGTTTAGGCTGAACAATCCAGCGCGCAATCCATCATCAATATCGTGGTTGTTATAGGCAATATCATCGCTTAGAGCGGCGACTTGTGCTTCGGCGCTTGCGAAGGTGTGTAATTCTAAATCATGCTGTGCACAATATTGGGAAATGACACGAGGGAGACCTTCTTGAGAGTTCTTCAAACTGGTATGAGGGCCTGTTAAAGGGCCATTGTGTTTGACGATACCTTCAAGGGTTTCCCATGTCAGGTTAAGGCCATCAAACGTTGGGTAACGCTCTTCTAATTTGGTGATAACGCTCAACGATTGGGCGTTATGATCGAAACCACCGAAGGGTTGCATGGTTTCTTTCAGCGCGTCTTCGCCGGCATGCCCAAAGGGGGGATGGCCTAAATCATGGGCCAATGCCAATACTTCGCCCAAATCTTCATTCAGCCGCAAATGCCGACAAATAGAGCGTGAGATTTGAGAGACTTCCAATGAATGGGTAAGACGGGTGCGAAAGAAATCACCTTCGTGATTTACAAAAACCTGGGTTTTATATTCCAGCCGCCGAAAGGCTTCACTGTGAACAATACGATCCTTATCCCGCTGAAAGCAGGTTCGCGTAGCGCTTAGCGGTTCATCAAACAAACGCCCCCGCGACTTGGCGGGGTCGCAAGCGTAAGGGGCCAGTTCTGTAGAATTGGTTAGATGCGTCATAGGCTGAACTTAACCGTGGGCTTGCTCGGATGCAACAGGGCTCATCACATTAAAACAGAAGAATTTATGGCTCTTAAGAAAATATCAATTTTTTGACCTGAATATGTATTTTCCTGTGTCATGAACATCTTATCATCCACAGCACTTATAGGAGGAGTTTTTATTATGAAACCAATGATTATCGGTCTGTCTTTTTTTCTAACGGGTGCTGTTATGGTCTCAACAGCAATGATTATGATCCAGCAATATTACTGATGTAACGTCAGCTCAATATCCTTCAGCCCATGATTTAAAGTCTTATAGATACAAAACAAGGTCACCCAAAATTTTATGTCTACCTCGCCTATTTTAAGCATTAGTGTGCCGACACCAAACAGAGCAGAACTACTTCGTGAAACCCTAGAACAGATTGAAAACTTTGATCTTTCTTGGGAAATTACCGTTTCCGATACCCGGTCCGAATACCATATTTCTGATAAAAATGATGCGCCCTCAAAAAATTGGGATCGTGTAGAAAGTACCGGGAATAAGGCTGATGATGTTTCGAAGAAATCAACGTTCAGTTTTACTTTATCTGATGATGACGCGATACTAATTGAAGGCATAACTCAATCCTTACAATCTCTTAAAAGCAATCAATCGATTATGGGCGTTTATGGAAATTGTCTTGAATGGGTCAGAGAATCCGGTGCGGTACATTCCGTTGCCGTGATCAACGAAAATTCCAAATAAAGCCGTATTTGCTTAATTTACCAAACTTTTGCTACATCATCGATGATCATTTGAACGCTGGTGCGTCCTTGCCACGTATTGCTTCGAAGTTTTCCTGCAATATGCATCGGGCTGTCGTTGTGGTGTAATAATGCGTGACCTAACCCCGTTTCAACGCACCTAAATGCGATAGCGTCCAATCGAGTACCAGAACCATCCTCAATGGAACATTTAACGTGGTCCGTGCCGACGACTTTGGTGAAAGCCAGTCGGGCATTTGCGATGACAAATCGAGGTTCAGAGTTTCCCGCCCCAAAGGGTGCCACTTGTTCAAGGGCTTTGAGCAATTCCAGATTAGCACCACCTGCTGTAACCGCGCCATCCAATGTAATCATTGGCTCAATGTTTTTCTCCGATATTTGTTTGCTGATGCGTTCTTCCATGAAGGTCGTAAAATCAGCAATTTTATCAGCGTCCAAACTAAATCCAGCAGCCATTTCATGGCCCCCGCCTTTTGTTAAAAGTTCACTTTGGCGAGCGGCAATAATAGTTCCGCCTAGATCAACACCCGTTATAGAACGTCCGCTCCCTGTGCCAATCCCCTCATTAATGGCGATTACGCAAGCGGGCCGGTTATAACGATCTTTCAGACGGCTGGCGACGATTCCAATGACACCCGGGTGCCAACCATTGCCGCTTACAATGATGATGGCGGCGCTGGTGTGGTCAGTGTTTTCTACCTGTTCAATGGCGTTTGTTAAAATACTAGCTTCTAAATCCTGTCGCTCTCGGTTGAGTTCATTCAGAGTTTCGGCAATCTCACGGGCGCGGGCTGGATCATTGGTTGCCAGCAACTGAACGCCGAGATCAGATTTCCCAACCCGCCCCCCTGCATTCACCCGAGGGCCAAAGACGAAGCCAGCGTGATAGGTGCCCGGGGCTTCATCCACACCCGCCACATCGCCCAGCGCATTAATGCCGGGGTTAAGTCGTTGGGTCATTATCTTCAACCCTTGATGAACAAAAGCCCGGTTTATGCCTTTTAAAGGGACCACATCACAAATTGTGCCGAGGGCCACAATATCCAATAGGTTTTTTAGATCAGGTTCGGGGCGAACAGGTGTAAACCACCCATCGGAGCGCAGTTGCCGGTTCAGTGCAACACACAATAAGAAGCTCATCCCTACTGCGGCCAGTTGAGTATGCTGATCGGGGCGTTCATCAAGACGTTTTGGATTGACCACGGCAATGGCGACGGGCAATTGCGGCTCTGCGGCGTGGTGATCAATGACAATAACATCCAACCCCTTATCTGATGCGGCTTGAAGCGGTTCGTGGGATGTGGTGCCGCAATCCACTGTGACCACCAAAGACGCACCTTCTGAATGTAAATTCAACAAGGCATCCGTATTGGGGCCATATCCTTCTTTGATACGGTCGGGAATGTAGTATCCTGCGTTGCTGCACCCTGCCCCCTTAAGATATCGCAGCATCAGTGCAGAGGATGTGGCGCCGTCCACGTCATAATCACCCCACACGATGATTTTTTCATTCAGCTTGATGCCACCCGCAATTCGTTTGGCGGCTTTGTCCATATCAAGGAAACTGCTTGGGTCGGGAAGTGCGTCGCGCAAGGTTGGATTAAGGAAGCTTGCAGCCCCTTCTATTCCAATGCCCCGCGACGCCATAACCCGGCCAACAACTTCGGGCAGGCTCAGTCGTTGAGAAATTGTCAGGGCCGTTCGATCATCACTGTCACGCAAGACCCATTTACGCCCCAACGCAGATGCCGCGACACCCAAATAGGCTTTTTCAGTACTCATTCTTGGTCAGGCTGGTTCGTTTCAACCTTATGATATGATTGAATAAACCGTCTGGTTTGTGAATGGGATCGAAGGGCTATTGAATGGGTAATAAGTCCATCGTGGCTGCGGGTAATGCCTTCCAATAATGGGCCGCTGGTCACCCCGGTTGCGGCAAATGTCACATCGGTTTTAACCATGCTTTCTATCGTATAACGCTCCTGGGCATCGTTGATTTTTGATAAAGCGAGCAAGCTTCGATCATCATCATTTCGAATGATCAGTTTAGCCTGCATTTGCCCATCGAGCGCCCGCAAGGCAGAAGCCGCCAGTATGCCGTTGGGCGCCAATCCACTGCCAAGAAAGATATCAACGTTGGCTTCGGGTAACGCGGTTGCCACCACGCCACTGATATCGCCATCAAGGATCAGTTTAATGCGTGCTCCACAGGCGCGAACGGCTGAAATAAGTTCTTTATGGCGCGGTCGGTCCAGCATACAGACAACCAATTCTTCAACTTGAATTCCCTTGGCTTTTGCAAGGGCACGCAGGTTGTCTTCTGCGGGGGCGTCAATGTCGATAGTATTAGTCGGCAAGCCGGGACCAATGGCGATTTTATCCATATAGATCGAGGGAACTTCCAATAACCCACCAGATGCTGCTAATGCCATCACGGACAAAGCATTATAACCACCACGGGCAATAATAGAGGTACCTTCTAGGGGCATGAGGGCGACATCATAAGACAGGCCGGTACCGGTACCGACTTTCTGACCGACGTGCAGGGTCTCGCTTTCGCCTTCTCGGCCTTCGCCCACACATATACGGCCATCAAAATCGAGCATGTTGAGGGCGGATTGCATTGCATCTTGTGCCGCGCGGTCCGCCGCTTCTTCATCGCCTTGCCCCATATGTTTATGGGAAGCGAGGGCAGCTTGTTCAGTTACTCTGACAGCTTCGAGGGCTAAATAACGGTCCATATTTTACCAGTCCTGATTACATTATAATCATGATTATTATATTTTTGTAAGGATGACAGGAAATTAGCCGTGCAGCAATTCAATACGAATCATGTGAGGATGGCCCACGACGCTGTCCAAAGCAGAAATTTCTTCTAAAGCAGCTTTCATATGGGCTTCACGGGTTTCGTGTAGGACCATAACCAACGGCACAGGGTCACCCACCGCGCGGGCACGTTGCAGGACTTGTTCCATGGATACATCGTGTTTTTGCAAAATAGAGGCAATTTCAGCAAACACGCCAGAACGATCCACAACCATTAATCGAACGTAATATTCGCCGTGATGTTCATCGATTTTAAGGGTTGGTACTTTTGATAGTTTATCGCTGGGCATATTAAATAAAGGAAGGGCTCTACCGCGTGCGATATCAATGATATCACCCATTACCGCTGAAGCCGTAGGGCCTTCACCTGCACCGGGGCCAACATGCACGATGGTATCGGCAAAATCACATTCAACTTCGACGGCGTTTAAGGCGTATTCAACTTGGGCTATGGCGCTTTCTTTTGGAACCATGCACGGGTGAACGCGCTGTTCTATGCCATTTTCCGTACGTTGAGCAATGCCGAGTAATTTGATACGAAACCCTAATTCATCGGCAAATTGGACATCCATTAGGGAGACATCACGGATGCCTTCTATATGAACATCAGCAAAGTTTATCTCAGCATTAAATGCCAGACTGGCGAGGATCGAGAGTTTATGAGCCGCATCAACGCCATCGATATCAAAGCTCGGATCGGATTCGGCGTATCCTAGATCTTGTGCATCTTGAAGAACACTTTCAAAGCTCAGGCTTTCATTGCGCATGCGGGTCATGATGTAATTGGACGTGCCGTTTAGGATGCCAGAAATACGCGACACGGAATTGCCAGCCAGACCTTCGCGCAGGGATTTTATGATGGGAATACCGCCCGCGACAGCCGCTTCGTATAAAACGCTGGCACCTGATTGCTCTGCGGCTTTAGCCATTGCCATACCATGATGGGCGATGAGAGCCTTGTTGGCCGTTACGACACTGCGTCCGGCATTTAGGGCGTTCATACAAGTATCTAGGGCAATCCCTTCGGAACCACCGATCATTTCAACAATGACGTGTGCGTCTGCTTGGGTGGCCATTTCTGCAGCGTTATCATACCATTCCATGCCGGATATATCCACGCCACGGTCTTTAGATTGATCGCGTGAAGAGATCGCCGTTACACGAATCTCGCGGCCACACCGCTTGGCAATCATTTCGCCATTGGCTTCTAATACTTTTAGCAAACCAACACCGACCGTTCCGAGACCAGCGATAGCGATTTTAAGAGGCTCACTCATGTTCTATCCGTTCAATGTCTTAATTTTATGTGTAATTATCATGAATGAACGAATACCCTACTGACAGGGGCAATTGCAAACCCGATATTTCATATTCTGCCCTCATCTTGCTCTCATTCAGCTCTTTGTTTGATACGACGGATGGATGCAATGTGCGTCGGTCTTAAAGTTCGTACGCAAGAATCGGGTATCAAGACAGATGGGTTATATGCTTAAACGGTCATGATGATTTTTATGAACCTTGAGGCCATCCACGACGAATGTCCTACCTAAAACAAACGTCCCTAATAAAGTAGTGAATAAATCCATGACCCCCGTTGAATGGGGCATGCTGATAACTTTGTCGATCCTTTGGGGCGGTGCTTTTTTCTTCAATAGTATCGCTGTAAAAGAGCTACCCACCTTAATCGTCGTCGTGTGTCGGGTCGGCATTGGTGCGCTTATTTTGAACATTGTAATTCGTTTAATGGGCGTTCGCTTACCCGGATCAAAGAAAATATGGATCGCTTTTTTCGTTATGGGGATTTTAAACAACCTTATCCCATTTTCACTCATTGTTTGGGGACAGAGTTATGTTGCGTCCAGTGTTGCATCGATTATCAATGCGACCACACCGATGTTCACCGTTATCGTTGCGCACCTATTGACCCGTGATGAACGAATGTCAGCAGGACGTGTATTTGGGGTGATTATTGGCTTTGCCGGCGTTGCGGTGATGATTGGGGGGGGTATATTTGCCGCAATGGGGGATAATGTGATTGCCCAATTTGCTTTTCTAGGGGCTGGACTTTCCTATGCCTTTGCCGGGGTTTTTGGTCGACGCTTTAGTGAGATGGGCATAACCCCAATGGCTACCGCCACAGGGCAGGTTACGGCTTCGGCCATAGTGTTGCTGCCCATTGCTCTGGTCGTTGAACAGCCTTGGAACATGGCACTGCCAAGCATGCCTGTCATTGGGGCGGTGATTGGGATTGCCGGGTTATCAACGGCGCTCGCTTATATTTTATATTTTCGGATCTTGGCCACTGCGGGGGCTACTAATATATCGATCGTGACATTTTTGGTGCCTGTGAGCGCTATTCTATTGGGTGTGTTGATCCTTGATGAAATCTTGCACCTGAAACACCTATACGGGATGGTGCTCATCGCTATTGGATTGGCAGCCATAGATGGCCGCCCTTTCAAGTATCTTAAAAGAATATGGTCCTGAAGAATTAGCTGCCGATATAGATTTCTGCACGGCGGTTACCCGCTTCACCCGTCGGCATGACTTCAAAGTACAACGGCTGGGTGTCAGAAACAGCCCCAATCATGATGTTATTTTTTTGAGCACCCAATTGAACCATAGCATTTGCGATGGAATCGGCGCGGGAAACAGAGACCTGAAAGTTCACCATTTTATGACGTACGGGGTCCATTGCCCGTGTCCGGCTGCTGGCATGACCGATGATCTGAATAATGCCACCATTTTGTTTTTGCAGGGCAATGACTTTTCTGAGGACACTGCGATCATTGGCATCTAAATTAGAGGAGCCATTGCTGAAATGTACCGTGGCAATCCGTGACGCATTGGCCGACAACATAGGCCGGCCATTTTGATTGGTAATCTGTGTAAATCCGTTTCTGCTCGTGCCTTGAGCCATCTGAATACCGCTGCTTTGCGCGCCCGTATATTGACCCGTATTACGAATACCCGTTGATGAAATAAGCACTGTATCAGAAGAATAGTTTGCCGAGGTCACATTGGAGGTCACATTGTAAGAAGGCGTTTGAACATTTGGATTTATAACAGCCGAAGTTGGTGATGGTGTGTACGATGCGGCTTGTTGATTAAGTCCCGCCATTAACCGCGTGCGGTATTGATCGTATGTTTCACCAGAGGGCAACACGCCAGCTTGAATAACCAATGGATTGGAAAGCGTGGCAAGAGAAGCCTGTGGCGCTTGGGGCGCAAGCTGTGTCATTTCTGTTGCAATTTCTGGTTCTGCGGGCGGCGTGGTGGGTGCAGAAATGGTTTCAGAGGCGGCAATCACAGGGGCAACGGGCTGTGCCGGTGGTGCGGATTGCAAATCAGCTTGCGCGGTTTCCATAACGATTTCTGGGGCTGGCGCAGGTGCTTCTGAAACAGGCGCTACGCCATCATTGGTTTGACGGGCAATGCTGTTAGCATATTCTGGTTTGTTTGGATCGGCAATAAGACCGCTGCCCGTATCATCAGAACCAATAGTCTTTGTGTTTGTGGGGACAGAGTTAATATCTGGGAAAGTGTCATCCTCACCGGGAACGCTGCCACTTTGGGCGGTTTGTGTACCATTTTCTTCCAAAGAGTCATCGCTGGAAAGCATGTCAACGGTACTGCGGTACCACTCCGCTGGGTTAACAGCGTCTGGTACAGAGGAGCAGGCTGTTAAAGAGCCTAACACCACTACATTCACAAATGCCAGAGTTCTAAACCGAAAGGCTTTCTTTTTAGCTTTCAGGTTTGTGTGCAACGCGGTCTTCTTTGTCATGATCTCAGATGTCATGGTATATCCATTTCCCTCAAACGACGGCCTTCAATTTTAACGGTTTATTTTAATAGCGCGTCGCGGCTTTCAATTTTATGTAAGTCTGTATAATTAAATAATTTATCAGATTAATTCGTAAAAGAACATGAAACTTATGCTTTATGCCTAATTTTACATAAAGGGTAAAGATTAATGCTTCGAAAATATTCTTACGATTTTACAAATTTAAATATTTGAACGCTGAAATAATAGCCTAAATAGCAGGGTAGACAGATTGAAAGGTTTTGGTTCACATTATTTAGACCGAGAGTTTTCGATTATATTTGAGGAGTTAAACCATGAGTGACGTTAGAAAAACGGAAAGAACGCGTATCAAGCGGCTTCATGAGAACGGGACTTATGATCGGGATATTCTCAATGCCATCGTTGATAGCTCGATTGTGTGTCATGTTGGTTATGTGATTGATGGGTCTCCCTACGTCACGCCCACCACACACTGGCGAGACGGGAATATGCTGTATTGGCATGGATCATCGGCTAGCAAAATGATGCGGGCGTTGAAAGTCGGGATTGAGGTTTGTGTGACGATTTCCCATCTGGATGGTTTGGTGCTGGCGCGTTCGGGATTTAACCATTCCATCAATTATCGCACGGCCATGATGTTTGGCACCGCCAGTATCGTTGATGAAGAAGTCGAAAAATTGGCTCAGCTTAAAAAAATGATGGATATCATCATCCCTGGCCGCTGGGAAGATTGTCGCCCACCGTCGGATCAAGAAATGAAAGCCACCATGGTTCTGGGCATGCCCATAGATGAGGCCGCCGCTAAAGTAAGCGCCGGGCCACCCGAGGACGAAACTGAAGATTACAATCTAAGCCACTGGGCGGGCGTTATTCCCATTAAAACCGTTGTGGGCGAGCCCATTGATGATCCCGTATTGGCACCCGGTATAGCGCGGCCTGATTATTTAGATAAATTTATTCTGAATTCATCAGATTAAACGCGGCACCATAAGGATCCAATGTGCGGTCGTGAACGGCTTTGAAGGCATCGTTTTTGGCAGCGTCGCGGGCCGCTAGAACCCTTTGTCGAGCAATATCTTCGGCGGCTTTAAGCACGCGCATTTCGGCAATTTCAATATGACGTTGGTTGAGCTCACCTGAGTTATTCAAGTGCGCATGATGTTCATCCAACAGGGTAATAAGCTCATCAATCCCCTGCCCCTTTTCTGCCGATGTCGGGATGACTTGGGGCTTCCAACCCATGCGATTTCGCCCGCTCAGGCCTATGGATAACATGCCTTTGAGCTCCGATACGGTTTTGTTGGCATCGGGGCGGTCGCATTTGGAGACCACATGGATATCGGCAATTTCGAGCACGCCGGCCTTGATGGCCTGTATATCATCACCCAAACCCGGCGCGGATACCACCAGTACCGATAGGGCGGCACGCGCGATATCCACTTCGTCCTGTCCGACACCAACGGTTTCGATTAAAATCACATCGAAGCCAGCGGCGTCCAAAATATCAACGGTTTCCATGCATCCACGCGTCAGGCCCCCTAGATTACCACGGGTCGCCATAGAGCGGATAAACACCCCGTCATCACCCGCTAGATCACTCATGCGAACCCGGTCACCAAGGATGGCGCCACCGGAAAAAGGGCTAGAGGGGTCAACCGCAACAATCCCAACGGTTCGTCCAAAGGCCCTGAATTTTTTGGCGAGCGCCGTCACCATGGTTGATTTACCACTGCCCGGTACCCCGGTCAGCCCAATAGTATGAGCATTACCAGCGCGTTTATAGATTTCAGAGAACAGTTTTCGGTCTCGCGCCCCGCCTGATTCAGCCAGCGACATAGCGCGCGCAATACTGCGGGGGTTACGCGCCAATATGCCTTCAAGTAAGTCAGGTTTATGGTCGTTTTTATGGTCGCTCACTTAAATTCACCTCTGCTCTTCAGAACGCATGGATCGCAGATCCCGTAAATCTTGGCCGGCATCGATGTATTCTTTAGAGAGATCAACATACGTTGGCCAAATATATTTGAGCATATCTTGTTCTTTATCACCCGTGGAACGAACACGGCGAGCGGGTGAACCTGCCCATAATTCGCCTGCGCCGACCCGCTTGCCGGGGGGAACCAATGCGCCGGCGGCGACCAGAGCGCCACTTTCAACAACCGCCCCATCCATGACGGTGGCTTGCATGCCGATCATACTATTATCTTCCAGCGTACAGGCATGTAAAAGACACATATGTCCCACGGTGACATTGTTACCGATATAGGTGCCGCAAGAACGGCTGTCTATATGAATGATGGTGCCGTCTTGGATGTTGGAGTTTTCACCAATACGGATTTCATTCATATCGCCACGGGCCATGCAATTAAACCAAAAACTACTCTTTGCGCCGATCTCGACATCACCGATGACGACAGCGTTGGGGGCAATAAAGGCCGTTTCATGAATACGGGGCATCTTGTCGCGATAGGGCAAGATTAAGCCAGGCCATTTCGGTTCTGTGGTTGAATTATCCAACGTTGTTTCCTTAATATTATTAATCATTCAGTATGTGTGCAGTACTAGCGTATTAAATGATATCGGTCATGTTTTATTCCAAATTTTTCTGGAATTAATTTGAATTTATAGGGTGTTTTTAAGCGGTATATTTGCTGTTATTATGGATCAAGCATTGACAGTGGCTTGTTAAACAAGTAATTCACGCCATTGAATAGTAAGTTTAACGTATGTGGAAATCAAACCACGTATTGATCTAAAGCTGGTTTATAGCTTTTCTGCCACCATTTGATTGGTTTTTACTGCTTTATGAGTTTTTCAGATTTAGGACTTAGCGACGAATTGCTGCGCGCTGTTTCAGACGCAGGATACGACACGCCCACCCCCATCCAGGAAAAAGCAATTCCTTACGTTTTGATGGGTCGTGATATTTTTGGATGTGCTCAGACGGGCACCGGGAAAACAGCATCCTTTACCTTGCCTATGTTGGATATTTTGCACCATGGTCGCGCCAAAGCGCGGATGCCACGGTCGCTGATTTTGGAACCCACGCGTGAGCTTGCGGCCCAAGTAGCCGATAATTTCGATACCTATGGAAAATATCAGAAACTTTCAAAAGCTTTATTGATCGGTGGAGAATCCATGAACGATCAGATTAAAGCTATGGATAATGGCGTTGATGTTTTGATCGCGACACCGGGTCGGTTAATTGATCTGTTTGAGCGCGGGCAACTGCTGCTTAACGATGTTAAAGTTCTGGTTATTGATGAAGCCGATAGGATGCTGGATATGGGGTTTATTCCCGACGTTGAACGTATTGTGAGTCTCCTACCAAAAATCAGAACCACATTGATGTTTTCAGCCACTATGCCAAAAGAAATTCGGAACCTGGCTGACAAATTTTTGATGAACCCTAAGGAAATCACTGTCTCTGCGCTTTCCAGTACCGCGAATACGATTACCCAAGGTTTATTGATGTTGCCAAAGGGCAATGCACAAAAAGAAAAACGACAGGCCCTTCGCGACCTGATTAAGGCCGATAATGCTAAAAACGGTATTATTTTTTGTAACCGTAAACGCGATGTCAGCGTTGTCCACCGTTCCATGCAGCGCCATGGCTTTGAGGTTGGACAATTACACGGCGACATGAGCCAACCCGCTCGTATGGAAACGCTCACCAGATTTAAAGCCGATGAAATTCGTTTTCTTGTCTGCAGTGATGTTGCGGCACGTGGCTTGGATATTCCGTCTATGAGCCACGTTATTAATTTTGATGTCCCCACGCATCCAGAAGACTATGTGCACCGTATCGGTCGCACAGGTCGTGCTGGTAACAAGGGTCACGCATACACTATCGCGTTACCCGAGGACCGCAAATATATTGGATTTATTGAAAAATTAATCGGTAAAGCAATACCCGCTATTACTAAGAACGGTGCTTCCGGTAAACCGGTTGAGGCAAAAGCCCAAGAAAAAGTGGAAACGAAAGTCGAAGCCAAAGTCCAAGAAAAAGTGGACGTTAAAGCCCAAGAAAAAATACAAGAAAAAATCGAAACAAAAGACGCGCCGAAAATAGATGCGCAGGCTGTTAAACCTGTTGCTGAAGTGAAGCCGGCTCAGGCTGAACAGCAAAATAAGCCTGCTCAGGCTGAACAACAAAATAGGCCTGCTCAGCCTAATCGCCAAAGAAATCAGAATCAAAACAAACGCTCTGGTAACAGACGCCCTTCACCGCAAGATGAAGTTGGTTCATTGCCGGATGTAAAAGTCAAAGGCATGGGCGAATATACCCCAGCGTTCTTATTGCGGCCGGTGGTTTTGCCCAAAGATGACGTAAAAGACGAAACAGAAACAAAACCAGCAACGACCAAAGTGGCTAAGCCCAAGAAGAAGCCCGTTGCGAAGAAGGTAACTAAAAAGGTAGCTGAAAAGACTGAGGCTGTAGAAGATCAAGCAACAGAAAAACCTGCGCCAAAAAAACGGGTAACAAAACCACGTGTTAAAAAGGTTGATGTTGTAAAAGAAATTGAAATAGTTGCTACAACTGAGGTTGTTTCTGCAGACGTTACACAAGCAGCATCCACTGATACCAGCGAAGACTGAAGGTATCTAAACGTCAATACTCTAAAATTTCCTGAATTCGGTGTTCTGTTCTTCGTGCACATGCTATAGAAAAAGCATGAGGAGTCGCATGTAAGTAATGATTGATAAAATTTTAATCTTGAATGGTCCTAACCTTAATTTATTGGGGAGCCGACAGCCGGAAGTATATGGAAACGATACGTTGAAAAGCGTAGAGACCAGATGCATTGCCGTGGGCGGTGAATTAGGATTTGCGATCGATTTTCGTCAGTCGAATACTGAAGGCGAATTGGTGGATTGGATACAAGAAGCACGGACGACGTGCTCGGGAATTATCGTCAATGCGGGGGCTTATACCCACACTTCGGTGGCGATGTTGGACGCTCTACTTGCGTTAGACATCCCTGTCGTTGAGGTCCATCTCTCCAATATTCATCAACGCGATGAATTCCGGCACCATTCTTATATTTCAAAAGCCGCCACTGGCGTTATCGTCGGTTTAGGCGCACATGGTTATGAATTAGCGCTTCAAGCGCTGGCAAAAATTACAAAAGGAAATACTTAATGAGCACGTCTGATACCCCTCCTTCACCTACAGTCGATGCGGATTTGGTCCGCCAACTGGCTGAATTACTTGAAGAAACCGGGCTCAATGAGATCGAATACGGCAAAGATGATTGGCATATTCGGGTGTGCGGCGGCAAAACGGTTATGGCTGCTTCCGCACCCGTTAACGTTAGTGCCGGGGCCGCGCCATCAGTGGTAACGGCTGAGGCTGCGGTAGATGATATAACGTCTCATCCCGGTATGGTTCCCTCCCCTATGGTTGGTGTGGTTTATACAAGTGCTGACCCCGACTCACCAGCGTACGTAAAAGTTGGCGATACAGTAGAAGCCGGAGATACGTTATTAATTATTGAAGCTATGAAAGTGTTCAACCCGATCCGGGCGCCAAAGGGTGGGAAAGTAACACGTATTTTGGTCAATAGTGGAATGCCGGTTGAATTCGGCGAACCGTTGATGATTGTCGAATGATGATTAACTTGAGATCATCGCTAAATGATCTGGGATCGGGTGAACTATTGTGATTGAAAAAGTACTGATCGCTAATCGAGGCGAAATTGCCATCCGAATCTTACGCGCATGTCGTGAGATGGGAATCGGCACGGTCGCCATCCATTCAACCGCTGACGCGGATGCCATGCATGTAAGGTTGGCTGATGAGTCTGTCTGTGTTGGTCCACCGCCTGTGCTTGATAGCTATTTGAATAAAAATGCTATTTTAACGGCCGCTGCAATATCCAATGCGGATGCTATTCATCCGGGATATGGTTTTCTTTCCGAAAATGCAGATTTTGCCCAAATGGTAGAAGAGCATGGCATCACCTTTATTGGTCCTTCACATGATCATATCCGTCTTATGGGAGATAAAATTTCTGCTAAAGCGGCGGTAAAAGCGGCGGGAATCCCCGTGGTTCCAGGCTCTGAAGGGGCCGTTGATGACCCCGCGGAAGCACGCCGTATTGCAAAAGAAATCGGTTTGCCTGTTATCATCAAAGCCGCCGCCGGTGGTGGTGGTCGCGGTATGCGCGTCGCCAATACAATGGATGAGCTTGATGATGCATTAAAGATCGCCAGCACCGAAGCGTTGACTATGTTTGGCAGTGGCGCGGTTTATGTTGAGAAATATCTGGGAAAACCTCGCCACATTGAAATTCAGATAATGGCGGATAAACATGGTAACGTTATTCACTTGGGCGAACGTGATTGCTCCTTGCAACGCCGTCACCAGAAAGTTCTGGAAGAAGCCCCTTCCCCCGCTTTGAATGATAGTGTTCGTGCCAATATCGGTGAAGTCACCCGGGTCGCTATTCAGAAATTAGGCTATCGTAGCGCCGGAACGGTGGAATACCTTTATGAAGATGGCGAGTTTTATTTCATTGAGATGAATACCCGTTTGCAAGTGGAACACCCGGTTACGGAAATGATCACTGGCATGGATTTGGTGCGTGAAATGATCCGGATTGCGGCTGATTTCCCGCTCTCCATTAAACAAGAAGATGTTCGCTTTACGGGACACGCCATTGAATGCCGTATTAATGCGGAGCACCCAGAAACGTTTATACCGTCACCCGGCAAAGTGGGGCTGTATCATTCACCCGGTGGCCTTGGTGTTCGGGTCGATAGTGCGATTTATTCTGGTTATACAGTACCGCCTTATTACGATTCGATGATTGCAAAGCTGATCGTACATGGTGCCAACCGAAATGAATGTCTTATGCGTCTTCGCCGTGCACTTGATGAGTATGTTATCGACGGTCTTAATACATCGATCCCCCTGCACCAGCGTCTGATGAACGAACAGGATTTTGTGAATGGAGACTATGATATCCATTGGCTTGAAAAATTGCTTGATCTTAATTAAAGCGCCATATTCATAAAAATAGTGCCATTGTCTTCGAAACCATAAATTTAAGGTGTTCATTCCAGCAAATCTAAGATACTTCAATAATCAGGGCGTTATTAATATCCAGATTTTGGGAGACTATAAATTGAGCCAGAGAATTGTATTTCTTGATCGTGACACGATCGCCCCCGATGTAACCGTTCGCCGCCCGGACTTTGAGCATGAATGGTCTGAACACGCCCGCACGACGCCAGAGCAATTGGTAGAACGCCTGCAAGGGGCCACCATTGCCATCTCCAATAAAGCTGCTTTGCGTGAAGAAACCCTCAAACAATTACCAGATTTGAAGTTAATCGCGGTTGCGGCAACAGGCACGGATGTTATTGATCTGGCCTATTGCAATGCGAATGGAATCACCGTTTCTAACATCCGTGGTTACGCCGTAAATACCGTCCCTGAACATACATTCGCGCTTATTTTATCCCTGAGCCGCGCTATCCCTGGGTACCGTCAGGATGTGATTGATGGTGAGTGGCAGAAATCAGGGCAGTTTTGTTTTTTCTCGCACCGAATCTTTGATTTATCGGGAAAACGGCTGTGCATCATGGGAGAAGGCGCGCTGGGTCAATCGGTTGCTCAAATTGCACGTGCTTTTGGTATGGAGGTTGTCTTCGCTGCGCACAAAGGATCAACCGGGTTGGGACCGCTTTATACACCTTGGGATGAATGCATTGAAACGAGTGATGTGTTTACTTTGCATTGCCCTTTATTGCCGAGCACCGCTGGGATGATTGATCTGGATAGTTTTAAGGCGATGAAGGATAGCGCTATTATTATTAATACCGCCCGTGGTGGTTTGATCGTTGAAGAAGATCTGACCACGGCTATTGAAAACAACATGATTGCGGGCGCTGCGATTGATGTGATATCCGCCGAGCCCCCTGCTGACGATCACCCGTTTTTTAAATTGGTCAATAAACCAAACTTCATTCTAACCCCGCATGTGGCGTGGGCCAGTCATGAAGCCATACAAACGTTATCGGATCAAGTTATTGATAATATTGAGAACTTCGTTGCCGGAAACCCGTCAAATGTGGTTGGACAATATTAGTTTAAGTTGTTTCGCCTCAAAAATTTCCCCCAAATTAATCTCGCTTAAGAAATTTAAGCGAGATTTTTTGTAGGGTCTGGTTAAATATAGACTTCTTGCACTTTTGTTTCAGGATGCTGAAGATGAGTAGAAATTTGATTGCGCCCTCTCAATTGACACCCGACTTGTTGTTACGCGCTTATGCAGCGGGAATTTTTCCGATGTCTGAGAGCCGTGATGATGATGAAATATTTTGGGTCGACCCCAAGTTTCGAGGGATTCTACCGCTTGATACATTTCACGTGCCTAAATCTCTACGAAAAGTAGTCCGCCAGAATAAATTCGAGATCAGATGCAACACATCTTTCCAAGAGGTGGTCGAAAATTGTGCGCAAGTTGATGAAGATCGCAAAGAAACTTGGATAAATTATAAAATTCAAGATGCCTATTGCGCGCTTCATGAACGGGGATTCGCCCACAGTGTTGAAAGCTGGTCAGAGGGCAAATTGGTGGGGGGATTGTACGGCGTATCGCTTGGCGGGGCGTTTTTTGGCGAGAGTATGTTCTCAACAAAAACCAATGCCAGTAAAGTTGCCCTGGTACATCTAGTTGTTCGGCTGAAAATGGCTGGGTTTAGATTGCTCGACACACAATTTGTGACGGAGCACCTGTATCAATTCGGCGCTGTTGAGATTGCAAGCCAAGACTATCAAGCGATACTGGAAGATGCCATACAATATCACGTGATCTTTATGTCAGATCCAGAGCCATCTGGTTATTTGAAATATATGGAACAGGTTTTAACGCCCACACCGTCTTTATAATCTGATTACTGAGAATCGGCTTCCGGATTTTTGCAATTGAGAACCCAGATATCGTATACCGGATGTTCAAGAGCAGAAACCGCAGGGCTGGATGAGAACATCCATCCCCGAAATAGATTTTTTGCGGGTTCGCCAGGCCTGATTTCTGCTAAATCAATGAAGGCAGCACTTTCGGGCGTTTCTTCTGGGGGGCGCTTATCACAATGATGAACAATAATATCAAGCGCGCCAAAACGAACCGAATCACCAATGGGGACTTCGATTGTTGAAACCCGAGCGGTGACTTTATCCAAGCCTTGCAGGACAGCAATATCATAGGGATCGGCACGGCTTTGGGACGGCTCCATTGTCAGTGTCACAAGCACGAGAATGCTGGATATAAGAATGGTGTGAAGCGACATCAACTTCATCAATTATCGTCCGGACCACCAGTTGCCAAAAAGATAATTTCACCGACTTGATCTTCAAGTGATCTAAAGTCTTTAGTTTTAGCGATCGCCCCGCCGGAGGCAATCATGGTTGTTCCCTGCCCTGGTACCAAACGGACATACATGCCGCCCAAAATGCCTTCGCTGGCAATGGAGGCTTCGGTGTCATCGGGTAATTTAATATCTCGGGCAATGGACATATTGATAACGGCGTCATAGGTTTCTTGGTTAATTTCACGGCTGGTCACGGAACCGACTTTAATACCGCTTATGCGCACATCGCTTCCTGTGGTCAGCCCACCAACTTTGAAAAATGAAGCGCTGACATTATATCCCGACACAGATTTTATTTGGGCTGTGTTATAGGCAAAAAAGACAAACATGCCCGCAACCAGCAGGACCACAGCGCCAAGGATCGTTTCTATTGCGTTTCGTGCCATTTTAGTTTGCCTCGTTTTCTATAATTCAAATACGATTCTATTATGTCGTTTATGTGTTTTTAGATAAATTTTTATGGAGAAAGGCGATTCGCCTTACCTTCAGCGATGATAAGCTCTAATAAATCTTCGACCACGACGGATCCTTGGGTGTAATCAATTTCATCGCCATCCTCCAGATAATCAAAGTCACCACCGGGCTCTAAGACAATGAATTTTGAGCCAAACAATCCATTGGTATGAATGGCTGCTGAGGTATCCAAGGGGATTTTGATATCTTTATTAATGGCGAAAACCAATACCGCACGCCACGAAGAATCGAGTGTCTGGGATTCGACCACACCAACCGGGATACCACTTAAACGGACTTCATCACCGGGTAACAAGCCATCTACTTTATTAAAAGTGCCCGTGATCCTATAGAAATCATGATCTTGATTGGCATTGTCCGTTGTCGAAGCCTGACCCGAAATAAGATTAACCAGCCCAGCAAATATAACAATTGTCAGGGAGCCGATCAGAATTTCTTTGGTTTTGCTTGTCATGTAAAGGCCATAAAAATGATGTTCATACAATCAACCCGATTCGATTAAGAATTTTTCTGGAGTCTATTGTGGAGTCCAAGGTTCGTAATCACCGCCCACTGTTGGGCGTTGACCACCACTAAGATCATGACCCAGCGGGCGATAGGCATTTTTGGTACCCGATAGATTTGGTAAATGGGGCTTCTGCCATGCGGGTGCTCGTGCGGCTAGATCCGTTAAGGGGTCGTCGGTGGTACCATGCAACCATGAATGCCACTCCGCCGGGACTTTGGAGCCTTCCGGTTCACCCTTGTAGATTACCCAACGGCGTTGGCGACCATTGAGTCGCTTATTTCGGGCATGGTAATAACGATTCCCGAACTCGTCTGTTCCAACCAGATCGCCATTAAGCCATGTGTAAATCATGGTACCGATGGTAGTCATTGTTTGTTTGCTCCGTAATGCCAGTAAAGCTGCCGCAATATGACATTTCACCTCGTTAACGTCCAGATGATTATCCCATCTTAGATAACTATTAATGTATCACGAAATTCAAATCTGATGGAGTTTTTTTCAGTTGTATCCGATATTTCTATATTTTAATTATTGAAGTTTGGAATAGTTATAATCCACGTGAAATAATCGTTTTGCTGATTAATAGTAGTAATCAAAAACACTATATATTGTGTTTGTGCTTTAAGTTTTATTGTCCCTTTTTACGAATGATATTTGTCAACGTGTCGTTGTCTTGCAATTTTCTAGCGTATCATGGGCTTAATCTTAGGGCGTTAATAATTTCCATTGATGTTAATGTTTCTTAACGCTTCAGTAATATGTGCAACCTACTATATGTAGGGTGAGACTTGGGTCTTGCGACACAAAATCTTGTAGGATGCAAGGGGTTTATTTATGAAAAAAGCATTTAAAGATGTTGCGATGAAAACCCACACTGGGCTACATATAGTGGGTCATCCGAGGGATGCTACGCTGTATTGTGATAAAAATCACATCGCTTGGCTAGGGATGAAGCATATTAAGCATTACATAAGACCAAATAGACGTTCTGTATGGGTCGATTACAGGGTTTAAGTGTTATTTAAACCATCTTAAAAAGAAGGTTGGGGAAGAAATGTTAGTTAACCGCTATTACACAAAAAACGATCAGTCGCCTTATGCGGCTATAGAATTCACCACTACATCTAGTGAAATTCGCAACCCGGATGGTACCGTGGTCTTCAGCTTGCAAGACATGGACGTTCCTAAAGCGTGGTCCCAAGTGGCCAGTGATGTATTGGCACAAAAGTATTTCCGCAAAGCGGGTGTACCGGTTGCGATGAAGAAGGTTGAGGAAAACGATGTGCCGTCATGGTTATGGCGTCATGTTCCAGACGAGGAGGCCCTTTCAAAATTACCAGAGGGCGATCGCTTCATAGGCGAAACCAGTGCAAAGCAAGTTTTTGATCGTCTTGCAGGCACGTGGACCTATTGGGGTTGGAAAGGTGGATATTTCGATAGCGAAGCCTCTGCGCTGGCCTATTTTGATGAAATGCGGTTTATGCTGTGTTCTCAAAATGGCGCGCCAAATTCTCCACAGTGGTTCAACACGGGGTTGCATTGGGCTTATGGTATCGATGGACCGGCCCAAGGCCATTCTTATGTTGATTACAAAACCGGAAAACTTGTTCGTTCAGAATCATCCTATGAGCATCCCCAGCCTCACGCTTGTTTCATTCAAAGCGTTGAAGATGATTTGGTAAACGAAGGTGGCATTATGGACCTTTGGGTTCGTGAAGCCCGGTTGTTTAAGTATGGTTCTGGTACAGGTAGTAATTTCTCGAATTTGCGCAGTGATAGCGAGGGTCTATCCGGTGGTGGTAAATCTTCCGGGCTAATGAGCTTCTTGAAAATTGGGGATCGGGCTGCTGGTGCGATTAAATCCGGTGGTACAACGCGTCGTGCAGCCAAAATGGTTGTGGTTGATGTAGACCACCCCGATATTGAGGAATTCATTAACTGGAAAGTTATTGAAGAGCAAAAAGTAGCGGCATTGGTATCTGGTTCTGTATTGGCGCAATTACATTTGAGCGAAGTGATTAAAGCCTGTCAGGAAGAAACCGATGATGACAAACGCTTTGACGTCAAACAAAACCCAGCGCTGAAAAAAGCCGTACGGGCAGCTCGCCAAGTTAAAATTCCTGAAAACTATATCCAACGTGTCATTCAATTTGCGACACAAGGTTATACCGATATTGAATTCCCAACCTATAACACCGATTGGGATTCAGAAGCTTATCTGACTGTTTCAGGTCAAAACTCAAACAATACAGTCCGCATCAGCGATGATTTTTTGAAAAAAGTTCAAGATGATAGTAGCTGGGACCTGATCCGTCGTACCGATGGCAAAGTGGCCAAAACGGTCAGCGCTAGCGATATCTGGGATCAAATTGGTCAGGCCGCATGGGCCAGTGCGGATCCCGGTTTGCAATTTGATACCACCATTAATGATTGGCACACCTGCCCGGCAAGTGGTCGTATTAATGCTTCCAATCCGTGTTCTGAATATATGTTCCTTGATGATACAGCCTGTAATCTGGCTTCATTAAACCTGTTCACATTCCGTAATGAGAACGGCTCCCTTAATGTTGATGGGTTTACCCACGCCGTTCGTCTGTGGACCATGACACTGGAAATCTCTGTGATGATGGCTCAGTTCCCCTCCTCTACAATTGCTGAACTGTCCTACAAGTTCCGCACTTTGGGACTCGGGTTTGCCAACATCGGTGGTTATCTAATGGCCTCTGGTATCGCCTATGATTCAAATGAAGCTCGGGCTATTTGTGGCTCAATTTCATCATTGATGACCGGTACTGCTTATGCCACGTCTGCGGAAATGGCAGGCGAAATGGGAGCTTTCTCTGGTTATGAAGACAATAGCGAGAACATGCTGCGGGTCATCCGTAATCATCGCAATGCCGCGTATGGCAAGTCGGATGGTTATGAAGCTTTATCCATTAATCCCGTTGCTTTGATCGAAGACGATACCAGTGATAAAGACTTGGTTAAAGCGTCCCAGAAAGCTTGGGACAATGCGTTGACCCTTGGTGAAGAACATGGCTATCGCAACGCCCAGACAACCGTGATCGCCCCAACGGGTACGATCGGTTTGGTTATGGATTGTGATACAACGGGCATTGAGCCTGATTTTGCCTTGGTCAAATTCAAAAAACTAGCGGGTGGCGGTTACTTTAAAATCATCAATCGTATGGTATCGGGCGCATTGAATGTGCTGGGGTACTCCGAGGAAGAAGCAAACGATATTGAGTTGTACGCCACAGGGCATCAAACCCTAAAAGGGGCACCGGCAATCAACGAGAAGTCCTTGCGTGATAAAGGCTTTACCGATGATGTCATTGCCTTGGTAGAACAATCTTTGGCCGATGCATTTGATATTCGTTTTGTCTTTAATAAATATTCCCTAGGCGAACAGTTCTGCACACAGGTACTTGGTATTGATGCGGCAAAATTGGAAGAATTTTCTTTCGATATGCTGGCTGAAATTGGTTTCAGTAAAGACGAGATCGAACAAGCCAATATCTACATTTGCGGCTCCATGACCTTGGAAGGCGCGCCTAAACTTAAAGATGAACATCTCGCTGTCTTTGATTGTGCAAACCCTTGTGGCAAGACTGGAAAGCGTTTCTTATCTGTCGAAAGCCACATTCGCATGATGGCGGCAAGTCAGCCATTTATTAGTGGTGCGATCTCAAAAACAGTGAATATGCCCAATTCGGCTTCTGTCGAAGAATGCAAAAATGCCTATATTCTATCTTGGAAATTGGCATTGAAAGCCAATGCATTGTACCGCGATGGATCAAAACTGTCACAACCGTTATCTTCTGCTTTGTTTGATGACATTGAAGATGCCGATGATATGGCTGATGCCATTGAAGCGGTTATTGAAGCACCCGCTGGGCAACGCCCGGAATTGGTTGTGGAACGTGTGGTTGAACGCTATATCGCCCAACGTACCCGTCCCCCTCACCGTCGTAAGGGGTACACCCAAAAGGCTGTTGTCGGTGGTCATAAAGTTTACTTGCGCACGGGTGAGTATGAAGATGGTCGGTTATCTGAAATTTTCATCGATATGCATAAAGAAGGCGCGGCTTTCCGTTCTATGATGAACAATTTTGCCATCGCCATCTCGCTTGGTCTCCAATATGGTGTACCACTTGAAGAATATGTGGAAGCCTTTACCTTCACCCGCTTTGAGCCTTCGGGCATGGTGGAAGGAAACGAGACCATTAAAATGGCAACCTCGATTCTTGATTATATCTTCCGTGAACTGGCCGTGTCCTATTTGGATCGCAATGATCTTGCTCATGCAAAACCAAGCGACCTGATGCCAGACACTATTGGTACAGGGGTTTCTGAAGGTGAATTGACCAATGCAGGTTCCGTCGAAGACGCTGTCGCGCGGTGTGCTTCTCGTGGGTATGTCCGTTCTAAATTGACGGTGATCAGTAATAACTTGGTCGCTGCACAGGCTTCTTCCTCCGCTCAAGCTTCTTCCGCCGCACTGACGGCGAGTACCGAAACCATGAGTTCAACAGATATTGTACCCGTGGTCAGTGCTTCGAGTGGTGGTTCGGGTGGCGCGAGCATGCAGCAAGTTGTTTCCGCAAAACAAGCTTCCAGTATTACCGTTTCAACGGAAGTCATGAACAAGACCGATGATAAACTCGATCGTGTTCGTGAGGCCCGCATGAAAGGTTATGAAGGTGACGCTTGTAACGAATGTGGAAACTTTACATTGGTCCGTAATGGTACGTGTATGAAGTGTAATACGTGTGGCTCAACCAGTGGGTGTTCATGATTTTCATAGTTATGATTGAATAATCGCAAATATCATTAAAAATGCTCTGATTTATCAGGGCATTTTTTTTGACTCAATATTATGGTATATAATAAATATCACAAAGATATGATGTTTAAGGTTATATTATTAGATTGATTATACTTTTACGCATACTATTGTTAGTTGGGGAACACAATTGGTGGTTATAAGGCACAATAAATGACAGATAATAAATCATATAGTTTTGTCCTCGTCGAAGATGATCACACCATTGCTCATCTGATCAGCTGCTTACTTATTAAGGCGGGTCATTCAGTAGAACATATTGAGGCCGGTCGTGAAGCAATCGACCGCATTCCAGAAATTAAACCAGATTGTGTTATTCTTGACTTGATGATGCCGGAAGTCGATGGCTTTACCGTGCTGCAAGAGTTGAAACGCGATAAGAGTTTAAATGATACCAGCTTCATTGTGGTTTCGGCTAAAGCCTATGATTTTGACCGTAAACAGGTGTTGCGCATGGGTGCGGCTGGATTTATGACCAAACCGATTAACCCGGCGACCTTTACGGATCGTCTGGAGCGTATTCTGGGTGATCATATGAGCGTTGGATTTTGGGGATGCCGTGGTACGTTGCCCGTGCCCGGTGAGCAATCTCTTAAATACGGTGGAAATACATCCTGTGTTTCAATTGAGTTTCCCAATGATCAACTGTTTATTTTTGATGCGGGATCGGGGATTAAGAGATTATCTGATCTTTTAATGTCGCAAAAACGTCCCAAGATCGAAGGAAAGATATTCATATCTCACCCTCATTGGGATCATATAAACGCCCTGCCGTTTTTTGCACCGTTATACATACAAGGTAACGAATTTGAAGTTCTGGGCGCGAAACATGGTGATTTAACCATGCGCGAAATTGTGTCGGCGCAAATGGATGGTGTGTATTTCCCCATTACGCTGAACGAATTTGCCGCTCGGATATATTTTCACGATCTTTATGAAGAAACATTGGATGTCGGCAATATTGAAGTGAAAACCATGTTGCTCAGCCACCCTGGAATATGCCTTGGCTACCGGGTTAATTATAAGGGCCGCTCATTGTGTTATATCACCGATAACGAGCTCTATTATGAAGATAATATTCACTTTAATCCCCACTATGAAAAAGGTTTGGCCGATTTTATTCGTGGATGTGACGCGCTGATTACGGACACCAGTTTCACCGATGAAGAATATCAAAACAAAATCGGTTGGGGGCATTCTTGTGTCAGCCGGGTGGTGGATATCGCCCATAAAGGTGAGGTAAAGAACCTCTATCTATTCCACCATGAACCCAATCAAACCGATAGTGATATTGACGCAAAATTTCTAACGGCCCAGAACTTACTTAAAGAAATGGGGTCCAGCACCGTCTGTCATTGCCCGAAAGAGGGCGACACCTTAATGATTTAATTCTTTTTCTGAAACAGATCAGGTTTCAGTTTTTGGGATTTCGTCCAAGAATGCCGGATCGACTTGGATGAGTTCAACCCCTGTCTCGCTGTACATTTCCTCGCTTAGGTGGAATTTGCACGACTCGATTAATCGCTGATTATCCGTGCTCGGGGATATAACTTTTGTAATGCCAGCCTGAATAACCATGGTTGCGCAAACGCTGCAAGGCATGATGGGCCATACGTAGATGGTCATACCGCTTAGATCACGTTTGGCATCAATGATCGCATTTCGTTCGGCGTGCACGACCATATCGTATTTGATTTCGCGTGTATGAAGACGGTGAATGCTGTCTTCGACACCACTGGGTAGGCCATTAAACCCGGTCGCTACAATACGTTTCAGGGGGTCAACAATGACCGCCCCCACTTGTGTACTGGGATCCTTCGACCATGATGCAATATGTTTCGCCAAATTTAGGAACCGTCTGTCCCAGTTATTCAAACCATGATTATCCATATTCAGCCATCCAATTCGTGTTATCCGATTCGTTATAACTTAGCTTACTTGGAAAGCTGGTTTTGCGAAACCTAAGAGTTTTTCTTGAGGCTTTATTCCTGTATAACATCCAATATCAGTACTCATTTCAATGTTTTTAAAAGGGAAACCATCTTATGTCCGGAAAAATTGAAGCACGCTTGGCTGAACTTGGTATCACCCTTCCCACTCCGGCTGTTCCTGTAGCAAGCTATGTCGCATTTGTTCAAACGGGCAATCTGGTTGTGATTTCCGGTCAAATAACCATGGCGGACGGCGCGGTACAATATACAGGAAAACTGGGGGCAGAGGTATCGTTAGAAGATGGTATCAAAGCCGCTAGATTGTGCGCCATCAATCTACTGGCCCAATTAAAAGCCGCCTGTGGCGGTGATCTTGACCGGGTAAAGCGGGTTGTTCGTCTGGGTGGGTTTGTTGCTTGCAGCGCGGATTTCGCCGATCATCCAAAGGTCATCAATGGCGCCTCTGATTTGATGGCGGAGGTCTTTGGTGACGCGGGACAACATGCCCGCGCCGCTGTGGGCTGCTCAAGCTTGCCCCTCAATGTATCGGTAGAAGTCGAAGGTATGTTCGAAATTAGCTAATCGACAACGCCGCAATATCGGTGCGTTCTTTAAGCCGTTCAACATCGGGCGGCGAAAGACGGACGTTTAGATGAATGCCGGTTTCGTCGTCTTCACGATCAAGGACTTTGCCATATTCGTATAGCCACGCCACCGCAGCACCATATTGATAGTCAATATCCACATGAACAACTTTATGGTGACTGGTCAGGGCGGTCTCGATGCGTTCGCAAAGATGATCAATCCCCTCTCCGGTAATGGCAGAGACAATTTCGGGTTCAACATCCAAACGTGCAGATTTATTCTTTATCGCAATTAGGTCTTCTTGGCTTAACATATCGATCTTATTGATGACTTCGATAACCGGGGTGCCTTTTGACGCTGGATCATCTTTATCCGCAAGGACACCCAGTTTCCTTAATACCCCCATGACATCCTGTTTTTGTGCGTCTGAGTCCGGATGGGCAATATCGCGTACATGTATAATCAAATCGGCTTGGATGACTTCTTCCAGCGTGGCTTGAAACGCCGTTACCAATTCATGGGGCAATTCCGAGATAAAACCAACGGTATCGGATAGAATAACAATCTCGCCGGAGGGCAGCTTAAGCCGCCGCATGGTTGGATCCAGCGTAGCAAAAAGTAAGTCTTCCGCCATGACCTCGGCGCTGGTTAGATGGTTAAACAGTGTTGATTTCCCCGCGTTGGTATAACCAACCAACGAAACAGAGCGATACGGTACGCGCTTGCGGGCCTTGCGGTGCAAGGTTCGGGTTTTCCCTACTTGGGTTAGCTGGCGTTTGATCAGGACGATGCGTTCATCAATTAACCGACGATCGGTCTCAATCTGGGTTTCGCCCGGACCACCGATAAAACTCAAGCCGCCGCGTTGGCGTTCAAGGTGGGTCCAACTGCGAACCAATCGACTGCGTTGATAAGATAGTGATGCGAGATCTACTTGCAATCGACCTTCTTTGGTTCGAGCACGCTCACCAAAGATCTCAAGGATCAAGCCAGTACGGTCAATGACTTTGCAATCAAGGGCTTTTTCTAAGTTTCGCTGTTGCACGGGGGTCAGTATGGCATTAACAATCGCCAGTTTTATTTCTGGCTTCTCGTCAATTTCAACCGGGTCATCCTCAAACTCAACGTCATCTTCATCGTTATCTTCATCATCAAGTGGAGACTGCTCAGGGGCACTTTTGTTGTGAATGATTTTAGCCAGACGTTCAACGCTCCCTTTACCAAATAACATACCTGGCATAGCTTTTGGCAGGCGGATGATTTCAGCGTGCACGACCTTAAGATCGATAGCCGCAGCCAGACCAATGGCTTCTTCCAGATCCGCTTGAGGTGAACGCATAGAGCTTGTGCCGCCTCGCATCATATTTGGATGCAAGATAACACAATTTACCCCTTTGATCGGGCCGTCATCATCAGGCCCGGACGTGATATTAATGCCCACTATCGGTTATTCAGTCAGCAGCAGCACTGTCATCTTCTCCATCAGGATCAAATAGCTGAATGGGGGTTGATGGCATTATTGTTGAAATCGCGTGTTTATAAACCAATTGGGTATGTCCATCCCGACGGAGCAAAACAGAGAAATTATCAAACCAAGTGACAATGCCCTGTAGCTTAACACCGTTAATTAGGAATACGGTTACGGAAGCTTTATTCTTCCGAATATGATTTAGAAAAACGTCTTGAACGTTTTGGTTTTTATCTGCGGCCATTTTTTTCGCCTCATTTTATAGCGTTATTGTTGTCTTTATTTGCTTCAAATCACGATGCGACAAGTAGAACCTTCCAGACTTATATTCAGAGCGCAAGATTCTGATGTGACTGTCCGGTGCCTCTACAATAGAACAAATTTTCAGATATTCAATTCAGACAATTGAATTTTGCACCAATTCTTTAAATTCTTTGCAATTTTTAACCCATTTTGCGGGTGAAAAAGTATCAAATTCACCGTTATTGGATTTTTCAGGATGAATGAGTACAGGTGTACATCCGGCATTTAAACCGCATTCCATATCAATATCCGTATCGCCAACGAACCAGATTGCCGGACCGGGGGTAAAGCCGCTTTCATTTAAAGCCAGATGGACGGGATCAATTGCGGGTTTGTCGCGCACCGTGTCTCCGGACCCCACTAAATTACTTAAATAGGCGCCCCACTTCAATTGTTCAGCTTCTAGGCGTAAATAATCCCCCCGTTTATTACTGACGATGGATAGATGGATGCCCTCATTATGTAAGGTTTGGAGCATTTCTTCCGCGTGTTCGAGGGCGCGTAATTCAGCTAAATGGATGGCATCGTATTGTTCATAAAAAACTTTGGCGGCCTCTTCCCATTTATCCCCAAATATTGTCGGGAATCGATCACGCATGGATTGACGCACATTATGGCGCACATACTCAAGCGACCACGTTTCCATATCAAAATGAAGCAGGGTCGCATTCGTGGCCTGATGGATTATAGACCAAGTATCGACCAGGGTATTATCCCAATCAAAAATAATGGCTTTGGGTGAAGGAAGTGGGCTCATTAGGATACAGGTTCACTTTCCATAAATTCATACATACCACCAAGTAACGCTTCGCTCAGTTCGCCCATATGCCCATTGCCGATGGCAACACCATCAATGGTCGTGACGGGCTTCACAAAGCTTGAGGCGCTGGATACAAAGGCTTCTTTGGCCGCGCGTGCTTCATCGGGGCTGAACGGGCGTTCGGTAACGCTTAGTCCTTTGCTTTCCGCAATTTTTAAAATCCGCATGCGGGTAATTCCGCTCAGAATATCATTGCTAATATTACGCGTAACCAATTCATTATCTTTGGTTACAATCCATGCATTATTTGACGTACCCTCCGTCACGAACCCCTTATCATCAACCATCCAAGCGTCCCCCGCTCCCGCGTCTTGGGCGGCTTGTTTCGTCATACACGCGGCGAGCAAACCAACAGTTTTGATGTCACAGCGTTGCCATCTTAGATCAGGCAAGGTGACAACAGATAAACCTTTGGAACTTGGTTTAAGGGGCGTGGCTAGATTGGTCATATGTTTAGCAGTCATAACCAACGAGCTTGAAATATTTTCTGGATATTCGAACTGTCGTGAATGCACACCACGGGTTACTTGGAAATAAACGATTCCATTTTTCAACAGGTTTCGTTTAATCATCTGGCGAAGGATAACTTTCATGGCAGAACGCGCCACAGGCCACGCAATGTCAAGCTCACTTAAAGAGCGCCCCAATCTGTCGAGATGAGGATCTTCATCAATAAGTTTACCGTGCAATACGGTGATGACTTCGTAAACACCATCGGCAAACTGATAACCACGATCTTCGATGTGGACCGCGCCATTGCGGTGAGGAACATAGGATCCGTTAACATAGGCTATTCTCGACATGATTTATTGTCTCTTTTTGTATTATTAGAAGGATGGAAAGGTGACTATTAGGTTTTAGAAATATTCCAGTTGAACCGAGAACATTTTTTCGACTTTTTTGACAGCTTTTGGCTCGGCGAACAAGATAACCCTGTCTTTGGCTTGAATTATAGTATTGCCGCGCGGGATAATAACGTCTTCGCCTCGCACAATGGTGGCAAGAACAATACCATCGGGGATTTTAATCTCCCGAATGGGGCTACCAACCAATTCAGATGTTTCTAGGGCTTCTGCCTCAATCAATTCACCAAACCCTTCACGTAGCGTATGAACAGAATGAATTCGACCCCGCCTGACGTGCTGTAAAATTGTGGAAACCGTTATATTTCGCGGATTAACAACCACATCTACACCCAATGAGGCAATCAATGGTTCGTAAACTGGTTGATTAACAAGCGTAATTGCTCGCTCGCATCCGTTTCTTTTGGCAAGCAAGGATGCCAAAATATTTGTTTCGTCGTCATTGGTCACCGCGACAACGGTTTCAGCCAGCGTTACATTGGCTTCTTCTTGCAATTCAGGGTCTAACACATCGCCTTTAAGGACCACCGTATTCTTTAAAACAGAGGCAATGAGTTGGGCACGATCTTGATTTTGTTCTATGAGCTTGGCATTGACCCAGGGATGGTTTTGTTCGATTTCTTGAGCGAGGAACATGCCAATGTTGCCACCGCCAAAGATGATTAAGCGCCTTGTTTCACTTTGTTCCTGACCAAAGGCTGCCATGGCGCGGCTCACTTGATTGGTATCAACCACAAAATAAGCTTCGTCCCCTGGTAATAATTGATCATCCCCTGTTGGCACGATGGAGGTGTTGCCACGCAAAATACCCGTAATGACAATATTTAAGTCCGGGAACAGCTTGGTAAGTTGTCTAAGGGGGGTGTTGATTAAAGGACAGCTATCGTTGCAGCGTACGCCGATTAATTTAACCCGGTCATCGGCAAGCGGGATGATTTCAAGCGCGCCGGGGACTTCCAGACGACGGCTGACCGCGCGTGCGACTTCTCGTTCGGGTGAAATAATGACATCGATGGGCATATTATCGCGCGAAAACAACGTCGCCCAACTAGGGTCTAGATAACTTTGTTGCCGAATACGGGCTATTTTCATGGGCACATCGAACAGCGAGTGGGCGACCTGACAGGCAACCATGTTCACTTCATCGGCGTAAGTCACAGCGATAATCATATCGGCACTTTCAATGCCGGCTTTAACCAAGACATCGGGGTGTGAGGCTTGCCCAATGACACCCGTTGCATCAATGGAATCATGGATCGTTCGGATCAGTTCAGCCGATTGATCCACAACAGTAATATCGTTATCCTCTAATGACAAATGCCGGGCAATACTAAGCCCAACTTGTCCAGCGCCACAAACGATTACCTTCATATTATTCCCCTACTCCTTGACTGCTTATACCAAGGCTTTTTAGCTTCCTATGTAATGCAGATCGTTCCATACCAACAAATTCAGCCGTACGCGAGATATTTCCGTCTAACCGCTCTATTTGGGCCAGAAGATACTCTCTTTCGAACTTCTCACGTGCATCGCGTAATGGTAAGCCAATGTTCTCAACTTGACCTGATGATATGGACTTCGTCAGTGATATATCGTTTGTCATTTCGGCGGGCAGCATATCAATACCGATAGGCATTTGATGGTCGCCCGGCGACATAATCATCAATCGCTCGACAATATTTCTAAGTTCCCGAACATTACCCGGCCAGTCATAAGATTGCAAAATGGCGAGTGTATCTATGCCAAGTTGCCGGCTGGGTTGGCCTGATATCTGGGCGGACTGTTCTATGAAATGATTGGTTAGCTCTGGTATGTCCTCACGGCGTTCCTTTAAGGAAGGCACTGCAATGGGTACCACATTCAGTCTATAGTATAAATCTTCTCGAAAACGTCCTTGTTCTAGTTCTGCGGACAGATCACGGGTGGTGGTTGCAATAACGCGAACGCTAACTTCTACGTGAGAATTACCACCAACGCGTTGGAATACCTGTTCTTGCAAAACCCGAACGATTTTCCCTTGGGTTTCAAGGGGCATATCGGCGACTTCATCTAATAATAAAGTCCCATTATGAGCCCGCTCGAAAGTACCAAGCTTACGGGGATCCGATACACTGTCATCCATGGATTCGACGCCGAATAATTCAGATTCCATATGCTCCGGTGCCATAGTGGCACAATTTAGTACAATAAACGGACCATCGGCGCGCGTGGAGGTGCTGTGGATCATATGGGCAACGATCTCTTTCCCACATCCCGGAGGGCCACTGATGAGAACACGGCTATTGGTGGGGGCGACCCGTTCAATAATCTGTCTGACATCCCGAATGGCAAGCGATGTGCCCTCCAAAGAGTTTGGTTTGCCAGCCTTTAATCGTAATTCGGCAATTTCACGGCGCAGGGAGCCAGTTTCCAGCGCGCGTATTACCGCAATTAACAACCGTTCAGCCTGAAATGGCTTTTCAACAAAATCATAGGCACCTTCTTTTAAGGCACCAACGGCGGTTTCAATCGTTCCATGGCCGCTCATCATAACAACGGTAACCTCTGGGTAATCGCGTTTGATAACTTCGAGAATCTCCAAACCGTCCAATTCGCTGCCCCGCAACCAAATATCCAAAAGAACGAGGTCCGGGCGACGTAATTCAATCGCGGCAATGGCAGAAGCGCTATCGTGGGCTTCTCTGGTTTGATAGCCTTCATCAGACAGAATACCCGCTGTGAGCATTCGGATATCGGCTTCGTCATCCACAATAAGAATATCATGTGCCATCTGTGTTAACTCACCGATCAATTATTATCTGTATTAAATATCATGGAAAACAATGCACCACCGGAATCACTGTTTTGCATCAAAAGTTCACCATGGTGATCTTCAACAATTTTTTTCACAATCGCCAGCCCTAACCCCGTACCCTTATCACGATTTGTAACATAGGGTTCGATTAACCGCTCGCGACCTTTGGTGGGTAGTCCGCGCCCATTATCTTCAATCGCGATAATTACGTGCGATTCACCTTTCTCCATCTTTTGCGAAAGATGGATGTTTATCAACCCTGATTCCTTTTCCAGACCTTGTCTCGTGATGTTTTCGCTCACGGATTCTGAGGCATTCTTGATTAAGTTCGTCAGTGCTTGGCTGATTTGTGATCGATCACAATGCAGCGTTATATCACCCTCGGGAGCAATAAAATTGATGGCAACATTGGCATTTCTATTTTGTTCTAGAAAGACGACTTGTTGGCAAACTTCTATGATATTCTCCAATTTAATGGAGGGTTCTGGCATTCTGGCAAAAGCAGAAAACTCATCAACCATGCGTCCAATATCGCCGACCTGTCTAATTATGGTATCGGTACAGATCAAAAATGTTTCAGGGTCGCTCTCAATTTCTTTTAAATATTTACGTTTCAAACGCTCCGCGGAAAGTTGGATGGGGGTCAGCGGGTTTTTGATCTCATGGGCAATCCGTCTGGCGATATCGGCCCACGCAGATTGCCGTTGGGCGGATTGTAATTCCGTTATGTCGTCGAATGTGATAACAAAACCAATAAGTTCGCCATCATCTAGTCTTTCAGATTCAATCCGGACCATCAATATATGAGTGTAATTTTCACGCTCTAAATGGATTTCAGCTTGGTGTTGACGGTTGGGGCGCGCCAGGGCTGCGTCCAATAAATCAGCCATTTCCGGTATAACCTTTTGTAATGGTTGTCCCGTCATACTGCTTAAATCTAGTTCGACAAGTTCCGATGCAGATCGATTGGGTAAATTGATCGCACCATTGCTATCTAAACCAATAACACCCGCTGAAACACCGCTGAGAACAGCTTCAGTAAACCGCCGACGTTCATCAAGTTGGCGATTGACCTCAAGCAGACCTGTTTGTTGGGTGTCCAACTGGTGTGCCATTTTGTTGAAAGCTTTAATCAGGGTTTCGATTTCTGACAAATTGCTGGACTCTGGAATGGATACTTTCAAATCACCATCGTGAATTTTTTCAGCGGCCCCCACCAAACGGCCAATAGGCGTTGCGAATTGGGTGGCAAAATTAAGTCCTACCCATGCGGCGGCAAGTAGAACCAAAACCGCAACGATGATAAATAGAAGGATAAACGTGACTTGTAGCCCGCCCCGTTGTTCTTCAAATTCTTTATATTGTCGTGCTCCACGCTCCACCCGGGCTATATGTTCAATGACCCGCGGGTCAACAAAACGACCTACCAGCAAATAGGCGTCCAAAAATCGGTTAAGATGAACCACAGCACGAACCCGGTCGTCTTGGTCACTGGTCATAACCACAATTTCGCCGCTCTTGGCTTGTTCAAAGGCCCAATCAGGTGCCAGATCAAATTCCAGTGCCTGACTGAGCTGAGAGCGCGCCAAAACATCACCGTCGGAATTCACAATAATGGCTTCAGCTAAGCCGCGGACCTCTGTCTGACGCACCATAAAATTATCGAAATACAATTGTCTATTCGTGAAATTGGCGGCTTCACGGTTGAGATCATTCGCCATGCCGGCGGCTTCTGATTTGATGTTTTGTTTGTGTTCTCGTAAATATGAAGTGGCGACTTGTGCGGAGCCTTCAATTGCTAATTTGACGCGCTCGCTGAACCAACCTTGTAAGCCAACATTGAAATAAATGGCGGCAAAAATAGCAACCATAACCGCCGGTGTGACGGCAATAAGAGAAAACATGATGACAAGCTGGGTATGTAAGCCTGCTCCGGCGCGACCTTGTCTTTGCTCGTGAAAGACGAATGCCAGTTTGGTTATCACCAATCCGGCCAGCAGGATCATGAAAATCATATCAATGTAGATCAGATATAATACATTCTGAAGTTGATACCGCTCACCCGTCATTGCGATGGCGGTTGCCGTACCTGAAATTATAGCCCCGGCTGCAATTAAATACGCAATTCGGCGGGTGTTTCGTGACCGGCTGAACCACGCGATGACCCTAGATAGTTTGCTCTCGGGCTTACGGCTGGAATTATGTGTCGGATCATTTGTCGGATCATTCAAGGGGGGGGCTATGGAAGAATTCATCTTTTTGCCCCGCTTCCTCTAACGATATCAATCCCTAAGTCTTTGATTTTCTTGCGTAAAGTATTTCGATTGAGTCCTAATACAGCAGCCGCACGGATTTGATTGCCGCCTGTGGCATCCAATGTTAGGGCAATAAGGGGTTTTTCGACTTCACGGATAATACGCTCGTAAAGTCCTGCGGCGGGCAGTCTGCCTTTATGGGCTAGAAAATAGCTGACCAGATGGCGATCAACAGAACCACCAATGCCGCCTTCTTCGGTGTTAGGGGCCAAAGAACGGGCGGTATCGGCGATCTCTGATTCTACCAGTGAAGGCGGAATGACGTCTTCAACGGCCAAAATCGTTAGGCGTTGCATTAAATTTTCCAATTCACGCACGTTACCGGGCCATGTATAGCGCTTTAAATGTTCTTCTGCCTTTTTAGAGAGGTGTTTTGTCGGCAAATTTGCTTCTACAGCTTTTCGCAGAAAAAAATTAGCCAATTCCGGTATGTCATCAATACGCTCTCGCAAGGGGGGGATTGTGATGGGAACGACATTGAGACGGAAATATAAATCTTCGCGGAATTTTCCTTCTTGGATCAATTGTGTTAGGTCGTGATGCGTTGCCGCGACTATGCGCACATCGGTTTTCACAGATGCTCGCCCGCCCACAGTTGAATACTCTCCTTCTTGCAGGACCCGTAACAAACGGGTCTGCGCGTCAATGGGCATATCGCCGATTTCATCCAAAAATAACGTACCGCCTTCGGCTTGGGAAAAACGACCAGGATTACGCTGGGCGGCACCACTGAAAGCGCCCTTTTCATACCCAAATAATTCGCTCTCGATCAAGTCACGGGGAATAGCCGCCATGTTGAGGGCAACAAAAGGCATCGCACGGCGTTTGCCAAAATCATGCAATGCCCGCGCCACCAATTCTTTACCCGTTCCAGACTCACCCGTGACCAAGACGGTTAAGTCCGTGTTGAGCAAACGGGCAATGGTCCGGTAGATATCTTGCATGGCGGCAGAGCGACCTATGATGGGTAGGTTATCATCGATGGTGGCTTGATTATTGGTGTAGGTGCTTGATTTATTTTCTTCGAGTGCTGAATTAACCAATGCAGACAATTCATTGATATCAAATGGTTTTGGCAGGTATTCAAAAGCGCCCATTTCGGTGGCTTTTACAGCCGTCATTAATGTTGTTTGAGCGCTCATAGCGATGATTTTAATTTCGGGACGCAGAGCTTTTATCTGTGGAATGAGCTCTAAGCCGTTTGAGTCTGGTAACACAACATCGGTGATAACCAGATCACCTTCGCCATCCTCAATACGTCGCATTAGGCTCGCGCCGTCGCTTAAGGGGATGACATTATATCCCGTTCGGGTCAGGGCTTGGGTTAGTACAGTGCGGATCCCTCTATCATCATCGGTAACCAGAATTGTTGCTTTTTGGCTCATGAAATTTGCCCATTCTCATGTGTGATGATGGGCAACATGATGCGAAATACCGAAAGCCTTTGTTTGTTATTTTCATCAAATTCTCTGTCAAAATCGATCATGCCACCGTGGTCGGCAATGATTTTGGCACTGAGCGGTAATCCCAGGCCACTGCCATGGGGTTTACTGGTCATAAAGGGTTCAAATACGTGTCCGGCTATGTCTTCTGAAATACCGGGGCCGTTATCGGCAATTTCGACCATGAGCGGCAGGTGTTTTGGAGATTTTTCACCCGATAGAGCCAACCGGACACCGGGGCGGAAGGCTGTGGTCAGGGTTATTTCCCCCCCTTCCTCATTTTCGGTCTCGTTAATGGCTTCTGCGGCATTTTTAACGATATTGAGAAAGACTTGTATCAATTGATCCTCATCTCCGGGCACTTTGGGCAGGGATGGGTCGTAAACTGCTGTAAATGCTATATTTTTCGCAAATCCGTTTTCGGCAATTTGTTGAACACGGTCGAGGACTTTATGAATGTTAACTGAATTTAGAGTAATTTTTTTATCATTTGAGAAATCACCCATTTTATCAACAAGGCCACAAATCCGATCGACTTCCTCGCGAATTAATAAGGTTAGCTCTCGATCAGGTTCTGAGGCGGTTTCTTCTAATAACTGGGAGGCCCCGCGAATTCCGGACAAAGGGTTCTTGATCTCATGGGCGAGAACAGAAGCCATTCCCGTGATGGAGCGTGCAGCATCTAAATACCCTAACCGACGCTCAATCTGGTGTGAGAGCGTGCGAACATGGAGATGAATGACAGCGTACCGGGGGCTAAGTTTACGTTCTTGATTATCCAAAGGCGGTAATGGACTGGCCGTCAGATCAACAATGGCGGTCTTCCCTTGTACGGGGTTGGAAAGTTCGAGGCCATTTTCAGTGACGGGTGTATTTTGCTCTATTGCGTGAAGGGCAAGCCTTTCCAATGGCTTCGTCCCTGCAATAACGCTGGAAATACGCTGCAATTTTATGGCACTTAAGCTCTTGGAGAAAAAATGTTCAGCCGCATTGTTGGCATTGATAACAATGCCGTCTTCATCAAGCACAATGATGGGGATACCAAGAGCATTAAACACAGCAAGCATCGGGGGAGCATTCTCATCGCCACTGGTCGGATCAACCAATTTGAGCGCTGGTTTGTTGGTCATTACGCGGCCATACGCTCGATCATAGGATCGAAGAAACCATGGATCAGTGCTTTAACTTTTTCAGTATCCAGTTCTCGATTAACGTTGGCTCTAAACTCGGTTGCGCCATAATAGCCTTTTGAATACCAACCGATATGTTTACGCGCGATTTTGACACCGTGGTCGCCATAGAAGTCGAGTAAGCTATCGTAATGTTCTAAGATACAGTCCCGCTGGGATAATAAATCGGGATCGGGCAGTGCCTCTCCGGTGGCCAGATAATGCCCTACTTGATTGATAAACCACGGCTTTCCATAGATGCCACGTCCAACCAGTACACCATCAGCCGTGGAGCGGTCCATGCATTCTTGGGCTTCTTCAAGCGTTGTGATATCACCATTGGCAAATACCGGAATGGAGACAGCATCTTTGACCTGGGCAATAAAGTCCCAATCGGCTCGACCTTTGTAGAACTGACACCGGGTCCGACCATGCACAGCTAGGGCCTGAATGCCGCAGTCTTCAGCAATTTTGGCGAGTTCGGGGGCGTTGCGGGTATTATCATCCCAACCCGTCCGCATTTTAAGCGTTACGGGGATTTTAACGGCCTTTACAACAGCCTCAAGCAAGCGCCCTGCATGCTCGAGGTCTTGCATAAGTGCAGAACCCGCTTGACCATTAACGACTTTTTTAACCGGGCAACCCATGTTGATATCGATCAGGGCCGCACCGCGATCTTCGATAAGTTTTGCCGCTTCGGCCATAATATCGGCTTGGTAACCGGCGATTTGTACAGACATGGGCACATCATCAATGCACACACTGGACATTTTAAGGGTCTTCCGCGCCGCATAAACCATGGCTTGAGAGGCAATCATTTCAGAAACCACCAAACCCGCACCAAAACTTTTGACCAAGCGTCGAAACGGCAAATCCGTTACGCCGCACATTGGGGCGAGTATAACATTGCTATCAAGCGTCACGTTACCGATTGTAATCGACATAGAATTCCAGCCTTCATTAAAATACTGCCTGCTTTTTAGGCATATTTAGCCAAAATAGCAACGTTTTGCTGATCGTTTATGCAATTAATTTAGCGACTAAGGGATTATGCTCAGCTTGATAACAGCACATCAGTGACAAATTTTACACCGGGATAGGCCAGTGTCAGGAGTAAATATGCCGCTAGGATTAATCTGGTGACCTGTTGCCCCCTCACCCCGCTTTTACGTTGCGCTATCAATAAAACCCCGATTACGACAAAGGCCAGCACAGCCAGCACCGTTTTATGGTCAAAGTGTAATAAAAAACCATCTTTGTTTAAAGATGCCGCCATGCCCGTGATAAGACCCAATCCCAATACCAATTCAGCGAAGCTGAGTAGTTTCAGTTGTAAGGTATCGCAATCTGCCATCGAGGGCAGTTTTTGGGTGAAGCTTGTGGGTTGTTTGTTCTTCAAAGATCGTTCACGCAAGTACCCCGCAAGGGCTGCGCAGGCCCCCGTTGTCACCACAGCGTAGGTGATCACCGATACCAACACATGGAAAAGCACCCAAGGGTTACTGTTGAAAGGCGTTTCTTGGGGCAGTGCGCCGGCATTATCCCAAATGGTGGCGATTAGGGCGAGCAAGGCCATATAGGGCATGATTATAGGGGCTAATTGCCATCCCTGACGGGTCAGAATGCTCACCGCGCCATAACAGGCCAGAGTACAGGCCACCGTTATCCAAAGGGTGCTGGCAAAATCGCTATGCCATCCCCCTTCGGAGCGTATAACCAACCATACAATGGGTCCAACAACGGCGACGATTAACGTTGCCCAAAAGACAGCGTTGCGCTCAGACCTGCCACCAAAAGCAGCAAAAGTAGCTGGCAAGATGCAAGCAAAGGCAATAAAGCTATAAACTGTATTTCCGCTCATGAAACCGGGTTGTCCTGTATCGTCCTGTTAATAACACATAATTACACGCTAGCGTAATTCTGAATAATTCTTTGGCAAGTCCATGTTTGGTCGTAAAGTCGGTGGATTGTAAAGTCATTTTAACATGGCACAAAACCTTGTAGAAGTCCTTATGAGTATTATTAACGTTTATCTGGATAATAAATAAAAATGAACTGTATTGCTATCGTTGTTGGAGCTGGGCGTGGATCTCGCGCAGGCGAAGGTTTGCCTAAGCAATACCGCACAATTGGCAATACACCCATTGTGCGTATGAGCCTGAGCACTTTTTTGAACCATGAAAGTGTCACCGCCGTATGCCCGGTTATCCATACGGATGACGCAGAACTATTTACCAGTGCCACAGTGGGACTTGATCTATTGCCGGCCATTTCTGGGGGGGCGACGCGCCAGCAATCGGTCCTTAATGGACTAAATGCCATCGCGGGATTAAATCCGGATGTGGTCTTGATCCATGATGCCGCGCGACCTTTTGTATCCCCCGTTATTATTAATAACGTGATTGAAGCGCTTAAAGATCATGCGGGTGCCATCCCGGCATTAAGGGTCGTTGATACTTTAAAACGCGGCACTCAGGATCAAACAATCGACACCACGGTCTCTCGCGATGATTTATGGCGGGCACAAACGCCCCAAGGTTTTCGTTATAAAGACATTGTTGCCGCCCACCATCAAAGCAAGGTTGAGGATAATCACAGCGATGATGCCTCAATTGCGGAATCCGCTGGTTTGGCGGTCGTGATGGTTGAGGGTGACGAAAGGAATATTAAAGTGACAACACCGCAAGACTTTGAACGGGCGGACGCATTATTGGGTCCGCTTGAAACCCGCACAGGCATGGGATTTGATGTGCACCGATTTAGCGCAGGCGATCATGTAACCCTATGCGGGGTTGAAATTCCCTATGATCAGACATTGTTGGGGCATTCTGACGCCGATGTTGCGATGCACGCACTTACCGACGCGCTTTATGGCTGTGTGGGGGCTGGTGATATCGGCACCCATTTCCCACCTGATCAGGAGAAATGGCGGGGGGTGTCTTCTGCTATTTTCCTCAACCATGCGGGGGAAACCGTCAAGAATGCAAGGGGACGGATAAGCAATATTGATCTGACAATAATATGTGAGCAGCCTAAAATTGGCCCGCACCGCGCGGCCATGGTGGCCCGGATTAGTGATATCTTAAAGCTCGATCCTTCCCGGATCAGCATCAAGGCAACGACAACCGAAAAGCTAGGTTTTACGGGACGGAGTGAAGGAATTGCAGCCCAGGCGGTGGCAACGATAATGATGCCGTTATTGATGTCGCCCCGCGCAGTAGAATGATTATAGTAGGATATTGAGGCAAATTCGGGTATCATCGTACAGTAATAATGTTCAGGAGATACCCGTGAGTAAGAGCCAGAAGAATGGTGATAACAGTAATAACGGTGATATGAGTAAAAACGCTGAGAACCGCGTTTATGTGTTGCCTGTCTTAAACAAGCGCAACAAACGTAAAACGAGGGGAACTGGTGGTGTAGAACTTTCAGATTCTCAACGTCGTTGGTTATCTCGTGGGGTTGATCAAGCCGGTGGTAAGCTGCCGCTGTTTGATGAAGAAGGACAACGTTATAGCGAGAAAACAATTCGAAGTTGTTTGACGAAAGGCCTTGCTGAGCCTTGGTTTGAGAACCCGATCAAACCGGATTGGCTGATCTGTCGTTTGACCGATACGGGCCGTCAGGCCGTATCGGCGGAATAAGCCCCCCTTAATCATTACACAATTGAATCGATTGGAATACAACTCTATCTGCAATTGAAGTTGATTGTTGCCTCACCGTTTCATTTCACCCCAAGATGAAAAATATACCGTGTCTGATTCAGAAAATAAAATGTCTCCTCCGACAAAAACGCGCCCCACAAAGCTGGCGATTTGTGTCAATAAACGCTTCAGCGATAAGCCATCCTGTGCGTCACGGGGCAGTGTGGAAATTGCGGATGCCATAGAAGCAGGTCTTGCGGAGAGAAATATTGCGATCCCGCTTGAGCGTATAATCTGTTTTGGTATGTGCAGCCAAGGCCCCAGTATGCGTCTCATACCCAAGGGTGAATTTTTTAAACAGGTAAAATTAGCCGATGTTCCGGGAATTCTCGATGAACTAGAGCGCGAAATCTAATTAATAGTTATTATATGCCTTAGTGTGATGTGTGTCACAGCCACGGCAATTTAAATATCGCTATTGTACATGCATGGAAGAGACCTTGTTAATTCAGGGTCGCCCTTCCCTCAAGAGCGCAGACTTTACGGTCGACACATTGTGTCGGCCGTTTTTTTTATTCATATCCAGAGTAATTAGTAGTTAGGGGGGGTATCGACGGATGTAATGGTATCTTTGATAGAGCGCGCGCGTTCGCGTAGAGAAATAAAGATACCTGAGGCAATAACGATTCCCGCCCCCGTCCATGTCCAAAAATCTGGGAAGTCATTAAAGACGACCCAGCCCAACAGCGTCGCAACGATAATCTCTGAATAGCTGAAGGGTGCCAAAAACGAGGCTTCTGCATAATCGAAGGCCTTGATAAAGAAGAAGTGGCATAAGGCACCGGAGATCCCCATCCATGCCATAAGGCCCACGTGTTCAAGGGGAACACTCTGCCAATAAAATGGCAGCGCCGCCGTCATGATCACGGTGCCCAGTAATGCTGTGAAGGCCAGTGTAACAAGAGTTGGGGCTGATCCAGATAGCTTTCGGGTCGCCATTGAATAACACGCATAAAGAACACCCGTGCCGACGGCCATGAGCGAACCAATTCCCATAGAATCACCAGAAGGACGGATAATGATGACCGCCCCTAAAAACCCAACAAAAACCGCAATAATGCGAAATTTTCCAATACTTTCACCCAAAACAAAGGGGGATAACAAGGTGACTAATAAGGGGGATATAAAAGTGATCGCCAGCGCATCCGCAAGCGGCATATATACAATGGCACCAAAGAAACAAAGTGTCGCCCCGAGAAGAAAGCCCCCGCGTACCACCTGTAAGCCAAATTGATCAGGTTTTAAGACCCCAAGTCCGTATTTATAGAGAACAATGGGCATGAGAAAAATAAAATGGAAAAAATACCGGCCCCACGTCACCTGCATTACAGGCATATGATCACCCAAATATTTGGCAGCAATATCCATGGTCGGCATAATGGAAAATGCCAGTAGATAGATCGCAACACCGATCAGACGATTGTTTGCACTCTCTGACACCGGGCGCCTCTATCATAATCTAAAATGAATGATTGGAAAATTGGTCGGAGCGGCGGGATTTGAACCCACGACCCCTTGTCCCCCAGACAAGTGCGCTACCAGGCTGCGCTACGCTCCGACTGCGGGAATATTTAGGGTTTTCTATAGTTCTTGGCAAGCTTTAATACGCATAAAAGCCCCGGCATAAATATAAATATTCATGCCGGGGGTGATCGAAATCCTACTTCTGCTTAAGCGTCCGCTTCGGCGTAGCCACCGTTTTCGTCATTAATTTCGCCCCCGATGAGCGGCGGGTTGAAAATGGCGATGGCTTTTACTTCGGTGTCCAAGCGATAGCGGTGACGTTCGTGTTTATCAAAGGCGTAAAATACGCCGGGGTATAGTTTGTAAACTTCACCTGTTTCCATGATTTCCACTTCGCCCGTTCCTTCTAGAACATAGACAGCTTCAATGTGGTTTTTGTGCTCAACTTCTAGGTTGATATCCGTCATGCCCGTGGCTTCGGTAACGGTGAAGCCCAGATTGTCTTCGGCAAGTGCCAGTCGAATGCTGACAAAACCATCGGCTTGTACGTATCTTTTTGTGCCTTTTAAGTCGTCTGCTGAGTGATAAATCATGGTTTTAATCCCTGTTGTAAAAGTGGTTTAATGTGTTGTTTTTGTTTAAAATCATTTATAAGAGGTCTTCTGAAAATCGAGAATACAAATGAATAAAATAATAACAATTAGTTCCTCTGAAGCAAGCGCCTCGCTCTGCCTATCAAGTGGTTGTCTTACCCACTATAGCTTCAACAGAACGCCTGAAAATAGCTTTAATGTGTTACGCCCTTTCACGGCGCAAAGTGATGAGAATATTGACCCTTTAAAGACATCTAGTTTCCCTCTTATCCCCTACTCTAACCGTATCAAAAATGGTCATTTTAGCTATGATGGAATTGATTATCAGGTTCCGTTGAATTTTGGCGAGCACCCTCACAGTATCCACGGCGTTGGGTGGCAGAGTTTATGGAATTTAAAACAACAATCTGAAAGCAGCGTTACGATAACTCTGGATTATGCTGGACCCGGTTGGCCGCATGCATTTTCAGCCACGCAAACTATAGCGTTAGATGGTAAAACCTTAACCCATAAGATATCCTTATCCAATACCAGCGATACGGCCTTTCCTGCTGGGCTTGGGATGCATCCTTATTTTCCACGCCATGGTGGGGCGATATTACAGGCTGATGTTGATTCTGTTTGGCTTAATGATGAAACATGTATGCCAATTGAGCTTGCCCCCATTTCAAACCACAATGACACCGATCATTGGAATTTATCTGAAGGTTCTGCCGTTGAGACTTTGTTATGTGATAATTTGTTCCAAACATGGTCCCGAAAAGCACACATTAGCTGGCCAAATGATGGGGTATCTGTGGATTTGACGGCATCAAATGATTTGGATCGATTGATGGTCTATGCACCGGAGGGTGAGAACTTCTTTTGTGTGGAGCCTGTCTCGCATATCACAGATGCCTTTAACCTTTCCGACCAAGGAATGTCGAAGGGTGACAGTGGGTCTAAAACTCTTGCACCGGGCGAGAATTGGACGGTTTGGATGAAACTTACCCCTACTTAAGTTTTTCTTTTAGCCACCACTTTTTGATAAAGCCCGCCAAAAAAGGTCTGTTTGCTCCATTCAAAGTCGCTTCAGTGTGTGCGCTATCTCTTAGTGTGATTTCTAAAACTATGAGATGAAATCTCTTCCAAAATTTGCAAGGTTTAGGTAGGCTTAAATCGACTTGAGGGTTAACTTGTAAATATCATAGTAGAATTGGAAACCATCTTTCCATCCAGGACTTTGCTGGTTCATTCAGGACATCATGTAATGGCTTCATTTGAGACACATAATAGAACGAGGGAGCACCGGGTTCGTGCCCGAATCCTTTACCCGTTCATTCTTGTTGTTTTATTTGTAATCGCCTCTTTTGTTTTCGCCACCTATGTTCACGAGGATCGTACTCATAAGAAATTCCTAATCGAGAATGTAACTGTTGTGGATCGATTGTTCCACCAAGGCCTGGAAAAAGACGCCGCCACGATGTTTGCAGCTCTTAACTCAATTGCCTACGAAGAAAACCTAAAGACGGCATTTATAGGAAATAATCGAGACGAGTTATTGAAACGGGCATGGCCGATATACGATAACCTCAGAAAAAGATACGGAATTACACATTTTTACTTCACAGGACCGGACCGGGTTAATTTTTTGCGCGTCCATAAACCCAACCTGCACGGCGATGTTATTGACCGTATTACCACAATGCGGGCGGCCTCTGCGCAGGAAAGCGCACGCGGTATTGAACTGGGACCTCTCGGCACTTTTACACTTCGAGTTGTCCTACCATGGTATAACGGCAAAAAGTTGATTGGATATCTGGAATTAGGCGTTGAGATCAGCCATATCATTGAAGACGTTTCTAAAACTCTCGGCTTTGAGCTTCTTGTAATTGTATATGACAAATTCCTCAAATCCCAACATTGGGAAAAAGGGAGAGAAATGCTTGGCCATGAGGATGATTGGAGGCGCTTTGGATCAACACTGGTTGTTGGGCGAGCCATGGAGGAAATTCCCAAACCGCTGGCTGATATTCTAGATAAGGGCGAATACACATACGATAAAGTTTTGCAGATAATTGATAAGGGCAGAAATCTGTATGTCGCCTTCCTGCCCCTTACAGATATTTCAAATCGCGAAGTGGGTGAGTTTATCGTTGTGCAGGATGTAACCAGCCTTCGGGCTAACTTTCGACAGATTATGGGTATGATCACAATCCTCTCGATTCTTGTGGGAGGAATCGTGTTCGTAATCTTTTATGTTATCCTTGGTCGGGTCGATCGCGATTACAAGCGCCAGCGCGAAACTGAACTTCAACTATCTCGTGTTAATACCGAACATCAAAAAATCATCCAGGTGGAGAAACTTTCTGCTATGGGCCTGATGATTGGGGAGATTGCCCACCAACTAAACAATCCTCTGGCTGGCGTGATCAATATGGCGCAGTTAGCCGAACGTGGCGTCAACGACCCGGAGCGCACTAAAAAATTGCTTGGTGAAATCACAAAAGCAGGAAAAGACTGTCACGCTTTTGTTAAGCGAATGCTCGAATTTACCAAGCTTACATGTTTTGATCGCAAGCAAACCGATATGTGTGTGCTCCTCAATGAGACACTTGCCCTGTTCAAGCAAAGCATCGGCAACCATACAAAGGTGGTATGCAATTTCCCGTCAGAATCCCCTATGCTTGATGTCGACCCGGTTCTCATAGAGCATGCAGTGTTTAATCTTTTAGCAAATGCCGCACAGGCCAATCCGCCCGAAGGCATTATTACACTCTCGCTACAACCTGAATTTCAGGAAATTGATAATGTTGCAGGATGGAGCATTAGTGTTTGTGATCAAGGGCCTGGCTTAGCAGATGATATAAAAGAAAAGATATTCACGCCGTTTTTTACCACTCGTACAGAAGGCACAGGGCTGGGCCTACCAGTGGTTCTACATGTAGCAATTCTTCATGAAGGGGAAATTACGATGACAAATATTGAGGGAGGTGGCGCGAATTTTGCATTGTGGTTACCTAATACAAGGAATCTTGAATGACTGACACAGGTGCTGAGATGGCACAGAACATTCTAATTGTTGACGACGACAAATATGTACGAACCTTACTTGAAGGCGTTTTTTTGGATAAGCCTGCTCAGGCGCATCTTGCCAAAGATGCTGCGGAGGCACGAAGTTTATTTGCTTTGACGGATTTCAATCTAATTATTATGGACCAACGCCTTCCCGATGGGAATGGCCTTGATCTATTGCGCGAAATGAGGGCTGAACACCCCCAACAAATAGCCATAATGATTACGGGATATGCTGATGTACAAGACGCCATGCGTGCTGTCCGAGAGGGCCTCTTTGACTACCTGACAAAGCCCTTTGACAATCTGGAAGAACTGGAGGCTGTCGTCGAAAAAGCCCTAGAACTGGACCGGGCCTATCGCGAAATCAATAATTTACGAGAATCACTGGAAATCAGCAGTGCGATGCCTGTCCATATTGGTTATTCTTCGGCAGCGATAGCATTGCAAAAGCAAATTGCTCAGATAGCCCCTCTCGACATCACCGTTCTCATAGAAGGTGAAAGCGGCACAGGTAAGGAAATTGCAGCTAGAAACCTCCATGCTCGTAGTGGACGTGCCAAAAGTCGGTTCCTTGAAGTCAACTGCGGCGCATTACCCGAACAACTTTTGGAGAGCACCCTTTTTGGTTATGAAAAAGGTGCCTTTACAGGGGCTGTTAAAACCACACCGGGTTATCTGGAAGAAGCCGATGGGGGCACGTTGTTTTTGGATGAAATAGCCGATATGAGCCCCAAACTCCAAAGTAATTTATTACGGGTGATTCAGGAACGCACCTTTACCAGACTGGGCAGCGCCAAGGTCTGCTCTAGCGATTTCAGGCTGATATGCGCAACAAATAAACGCCTTGCTGATGAAGTTAAGGAAGGTAATTTCCGTGAAGATTTGTTTTACCGTATCAACGTAGTATCCCTTGATATTTTACCTCTTCGTCAACGTGTTGCGGATATCGTGCCTCTCGCCGTACATTTTCTTGAACATTTCAATGCAAAGTTCGATAAGACAGTTGGCCCTCTGACACCTGAAGCTATAAATCTTCTTGAATGTTGCCCGTGGCCCGGAAATGTCCGTCAGTTGCAAAACACCATCGAAAGGGTTGTTGCTCTTCATTTCGGTGGTCCCGTCAATGCCTCCAATCTTGATGATATTTCCGATAGCCTCGTTGATGATGAAACGGATGATGGTGCTATTGTTTCCTACCAGAAGGAACGACAGGCTTTTGAGCGCGATTATCTGACGCGCCTACTTGAACAAGCTGGTGGCAACATGTCTGAGGCTGCCCGTCTGAGCGGCATTCCCCGTCAAAACCTGTACGTTCGTATGAAACGTTGGGACCTGTCATAAAATCATGACACATGTCATGAATTAGTGACGCTTTCTTTGACATAATATCCTCCATATTAAGCAAGAACTCCCAGTTATAGTGTGCCTCTGTGTTGGCACGAAGATTGCTTTTATACCTTGTGTAAATAGAATTTTTTTAACACTGGCTGGAGATTCATTATGAAACGTGCCGCATTAATATTGGGCGTTGCTGCCCTTTTCGCAGGGCCCGCGTTTGCGGCTGATCCTGCAACTGTCGATTGGTCGAGTGTGCCAACAAACAATATCAAACTTTTTTATCCTGGTCAGTCCACATATCAGTGGCTGCGCAGTCCCGAACATAAACGGGCCGACATGCAGACCAAAGAAGGCCAAGCTTGCGTTGCTTGCCACAAGGGAGAAGAAGAAGAAATGGGCAACAGGCTCGTTGTTGAAAATGACCTTGAGCCAATGCCTGTTGAAGGTAAAAGCGGTCTCATTGACCTGAAATTCCAAGTTGCCTATGACAATGAAGATGCTTATTTCCGCTTCCAGTGGAAAACCGATAATCCATATCCTGGATATGCACATCCATATTATCGCTATAATGGCGCAGAATGGAAAGCTTTCGGTTATCCAAAACTTGACGAAGTCGTTCAAGATGGCGACCAGCCTGGTATCTACGAAGATCGTATGTCTATGCTGATCGATGACGGTAAAGTAGAAAACTTTGCTTCACAGGGTTGCTGGGTAACCTGTCATGATGGCGAACGCGATAATCCTGATCTTCCCGATACAGCAGAGGTTAAAGCCAATCAGTTGTTTGCTAATCTGAAGAAAAAAGATGTTCGCAAATATCTGCCATCAACACGTACTGATGAAAATGCATCTTGGGATATGGGTAAAACCCCAGAAGAAATCGCCGCTATAAAAGCCGCTGGTGGTTTCCTTGATCTGATGCAATGGCGTGGACACCGTTCAAATCCTGTTGGTATGTCCGATGACTTCTACGTCCTGGAATATCGTAACAGCGATGCGGGTAAAAACCCATTCAGCTCAAACTCAAATAAAGAAACCCATACACCTAAGTTCATGTATGACGAAAAAGTGTTCGGCAAAAAATCTGTTGTCATTGGCGACATCCGCAAAATGGAAACAGCTTTGGTATTCGAAACCAACGCAGTTCCTTTCGATCCAAATGCGGACTGGAAAGAAGGCGACATGATTCCGAAGTATCTGGTTAGTGCTGAAAAATCCAAAGGCTCTGCCAAAGATAACTATCGCTCCAAAGGCGTTTGGAAAGATGGCGTATGGACCGTTGTTTGGGCTCGTAAACTTGGCCTGACCAATTCTGATGACAAAGCCCTCGTAGAAGGCGGCGTCTATGATATTGGCTTTGCTACCCACGATGACAATATTACCACCCGTGGTCACCATGTATCATTCCCATATTCAGTCGGGTTTGGTGCAGATGCTGATATCGTAGCGACCAAGCTCAAATAAACTTGGTACATATTGGACACACCCGGTCTGGAGACAGATCGGGTGTTCTCCTCTCTCTCATTATTTATTTCATTCTTTTTTAAATTAATTAATACTCATTTTTAACAGGGGGTTAGCGTGAAAATAACCAATTACATCTCACCCCGGACAATCGCCATTCTCGGCGGAGTTGTTGCGGTTCTTCTTATTAGCTTTGTAATAGCTTATGAGCCCGTCACTCGCAATTTCATCGCACAGGATGCCGTATGTAATTACTGTCATCTTAAATGGGAGTTCAATCCCGATGAGCGGCTGACAGCATCACGCGCCCACGGATCGAAAGAAGACCCCATTGGCACGCAGCCTACGTGCGTTGACTGTCACCTCCCTGAGGGCTTCATCAATACAACATATGCATACATGCATTTCCTCAGCTTTACAGATTTATTTGGATACATGCGCGACCGTGATAGCGAACGTGCAGGCGATTGGATACCTCCACGTGCCGCTACGGCTTATCGGGTGCGCGACCGGATGTATGAATACGACGGCAATACTTGCCGGACCTGTCACGTCGAGAGTGAAATCAAATTCACGCGTGATCGTGGTGTAAATGCCCACAAGCTTGCTCTGGAAGAACAGAAAACCTGTATCGAATGTCACAATAACCTTGTTCACCGACCCGTCGATGTACGCAAGGATGCCTTTAAGAAAGTTGCTCCCGATGAAAAATAATTCTGTCGCAACAAATAATCACATTCGGCCCCACACGTTCAGGAGCCCATTATGAACAAAGACGCAAAAAACGAAGACGTAAAACAAGTCATCAACCAAGTTTCAAACCAAGTTTCAAACCGTAGGAATTTCGTGCAAAAACTTGTTGCCGGCGCTGGTGCTGTCACCGCAGCGGCCGTTGCATATGTGTTTACTTCCAAATCTGTTCCAGCCACTATCGTGCCACGGCAGAAACACTACGGCATGCTGATTGATACGCGAAAATGTATCGGCTGCCATTCCTGCAGTGTCGCTTGCAAGGCAGAATTCGATGTTCCATTGGGTGTCAACCGCTCCTGGGTAGAGTATACGGAAAAAGGGACTTATCCGAACGTCTCTCGAAACTTTCTACCAAGACTATGTAATCATTGCCGCCATCCACAGTGTGTTGATGTTTGCCCAACCGGGGCAACATATAAACGCCCTCAGGACGGAATTGTGGTTGTTGATGGTGGTCTGTGCATTGGTTGTAAATATTGCATTCAGGCTTGCCCCTACGATGCTCGATTCCTTAACCCTGTTACCGGAGTTGCTGAAAAATGCGATTTTTGCATTCACCGGGTTACCAGGGGCCTCGTTCCTTCCTGTGTGAATTCATGTGTTGGCGGCGCCCGCATCTTTGGTGACCTCAGTGATCCTAACAGCGAAATCTCCCGTATGGTGGCAACCAACCCCGTTACTGTTCTCAGACCGGGCAAGGGGACAGAGCCACAGGTTTATTACATTGGGGCTGATCATTCTGACGAACACGAAAATAAACGGGGTTGGCAGGATGTTCGAGTCATAACCCACCGCAAAGAAAAAGGGAGAAGGTAATCATGCATGAACTAACTTGGGGCTTGCCTGTTATTGCTTATTTTTTCCTGGCCGGACTTGGCGCTGGCGCCATTGTCGTTAGCGGCTCCGTCCTGCTGCGTAAAGGTGGATTTGGTGCGTCACGTTTTGCGATTGCGCGGTGTGGTGCTCTGATCGGACCCCTCCCCGTTATGCTGGGTACTTTCTTGATTGTATTTGAACTGGGACAGCCATTCCGGGCTTTAAACTTGTTTCATCTTATCAACTTATCACCGATGTCTATCGGCTCATGGTTCTTGAACGTGTTCATAATCCTGAGCACGTTATATGCAGCGACTTTTATATTGCCGTCTTCAGCGCCGGGTGATCGGTTATCAAAAATTAGACGTACCCTTGCCTGGATCTGTGTCCCCATGGGGATCGGTGTCGCCGTTTATACAGGCATCATGCTTGGTGCGATGCCAGCGCGACCATTTTGGAACTCACCGATCCTTGCAGCGCTCTTTACTATTTCGGCCCTGTCTTCGGGTGTTGCCAGCATCATTCTGGCTGGGGTTTTCTTCAGAAGGGCAAGCAAAGATCCTGCCATTCGTGCTGATTATGACAATAGCAGTTATCTTCTGGTTAGCTCTGATGCCGTGTTGTTATCTGGGGAGTTAATGATTGTCTTTCTGTTCTTGATGTTTGGGCACTTAACTATTGGGGATATCAGATATTCAATGACTGCAATCCTACCGGGTGGAGAACTTTCCGTTTTGTTTTGGGGGCTGGTAGTCGGTGTTGGTCTGGTCATTCCGTTCGTTGTTGAAATGTTCCAAGTCACGCCGAAACTGCTCTACAATCGAGAATTCAAATCACATGTCTTCCTCGAGGTCACAGCACCTTTGGCTATCTTGATTGGAGGCTTCGCATTGCGCTATGTAATAGTTGTCGCCGGTCAGATAACAGCCCCAACAACACTTTAGAAATGCTTGGAGAAAATCATGGTTGATCGTAGAAATTTCCTCAAGCTGAGTTTCACAGCAGCCGGCACAACCCTGCTTCCAGCCCAAACGGCTCTGGCTGAAGATAGCGAAATTTTGAAACAGGGCGGTGAAGGCTACTCTCAATTCAGTGGGAACAAACTCAAAGCGGTGCCTAGCATTTGCGGACAATGCCCAAGCCGTTGCGCTATCCTCGGTTACCTTGATGAAGACAGGCTTGTCAAAATTGAGGGTCAACCAACATCCATTCGGAACCAGGGTAAAGTTTGTGCAAAAGGTCAGACCGGTGCAACGAAAGTCTATGACCCGGATCGAATTTTATCTCCACTCAAACGTGTTGGTAAACGTGGCGAAGGGCAATGGAAACAGATTTCTTGGGACGAAGCACTTGACGACCTTGCAGGGCGACTAAAAAAATTCCATGACGATGGGACACCGGAAAAATTTGTCTTCCATCATGGCTGGATTTCACAAAGCGCAGAAAAATTAATTAATGATATTTTTCTAGCGACTTATGGAACGGCATCAATTATCAATCAAACCTGTCAAAGTCAGAGCGCACGCTGGAGTGCCCATGAATTGACATGGGGTGGGAACATTGACAACTGGGATATCGATAATTCCAAATTTGTTCTTAATTTTGGTTCCAATTTGCTCGAGGCCCATACCAATTTTGTTTCGATCGCCAAGCGGCTTTCAAAGTCTGCCGTCGATAATCGCCTCAAGATGGTTACGTTCGATGTCAGGTTATCCAACACAGCTGCAAATTCCGATCTGTGGCTACCAGTCAAGCCGGGAACTGATCTGGCCGTGGTCCTAGCAATGTGTAACGTGATTATGAGCGAGGCGTTATATCTTGGTGATGGTGCGGAATTCCTAGATTTCTGTTTGCTCAGTGACAACGTGAATGCGTCACGGGCCGAAAAAATTGATATATTGAAAAAACATCTCGCCGCCTACACTCCACAATGGGCCGAAGAGATCAGTGGTGTTGCTGCTCAGCAAATTCAGGATATCGCTCGGGAGTTCGCGACGACAAATCAAGCCTGTGTGATCAGTTCCAGAGGTGTTGCCGCCCATTATAATGGGGTTGAGACCGAACGCGCGATTCAAATGCTTTGCGCCATAACCGGAAACATTGATAATCCCGGCGGTCGTTGTCAGGCGGTCGTACCGCAATGGGTTTATCCGACGGGACCAGAAAATAAACCCGAAGCCAAGAAGCTAGCATTCATCGACGATATGGGGGATACAGCTGTCTTACCGGAATTCGGTGCCGGGCACAGGGTCTTGAGTCGCATCAAGGCAGGTGGGGAACGCCCAGGAGTCTATATGTGGTATCACCACAATCCAGCCTATGCTAATGCCAATACACAAGAGAATATTGATATTCTCAAAGACGAATCCCTGTTACCATTTACCGTTGCCGTGACACCTTTCTATGATGAAACAGCGGCTTTGGCGGATTTGATTTTACCTGATGCCACGTATCTAGAGCGCTATGATATTGAGGCAGGTGTTTCCGCCAATCAAGTAGCCGAATACGCTCTACGCCAGCCTATGATCGAACCACAAGGTGAAGTACGTGATTTTAATGACGTCTGTCTGGATTTAGCCGAGCGGATGGGTATTGAACTTAAAATCAAATCCAACAAAAAGTTCATTGAGAAAGCCTGTAAACTCACCAAGATTGTGAAGAAGAAAGCAAAAGGCTTCAGAGGATTAAAAAAAGGCGGTGTATGGCATGATAAAAAAGCCATTCCGCTCTACAATGCTTACCGAACTCTAGTATCCACAGAGACGCTTGCCGAAGATGGCGTTATTCTAGACGAAAATACCGGTGTCTACTGGAATTGGAAGACCGCTGGGCAAGAGAGCGAAGCAAAAGCCCTAGAGATGGGATATTCAGATATTCCCGAAGCCCACATGGGTTACGTTGGACAGAAAATTGGTGATGTCGTCTATAAAGGTTTCACGCCCGGAAAGCTTAATAAATCAGGGTGCTTCGAGCTGTATTCTCCTATTCTGACAAAGAAAGGCCTACCGGCTTTGCCGAGCTACGTTGCCGTTCCGGAACACTCAAAGATGAAAGATGATGAGTTGATCCTGACAACCTTCAAGCACAATGTGCAGGCCTTATCAAATACGGGGAATGGTGGCTGGTTAAACGAAATACATCACGACAATCCGGTATGGATCAATCCCGTCACGGCAAGCGTAAGGGGAATTTCCGAAGGGGATTCGATAACCATCAAATCTCGAATTGGTGATGTTGCAGCCAAAGCGATGGTCACGCCGACTGTGGCACCGGGTATTGTTGCCGTCTCATCTCATCTCGGTCGCTGGGAAGGAGGACGATATGCATCAGGCAATCGGACGCCGTTCTCTGTTGATGATGACCTTCACGATCAATATCAATGGTGGAAATCGGGAGGAACAAACGCCAACTGGATAATTCCGGATAATCCGGAACCAGTCAGCGGACAGCAATGTTGGATGGATACGATTGTAACGATCACAAAAATATAACTCTTCTATAAGGGGGTAATGTTGCAATGACTAAATTTAATCTTTCGAGAAACGAAAGTTTCGAACGTGTCGCAGATCAATCGTATACACCGATCTCTGGGTATACGGTTGAAACCGATAATTACTCCCAGCCGAAATCAATTAAGTTTCCATCCCTTGATCTTTATAAAAAATTTCAAGATGGCATGCCCGTATATCTGGCCCGTCATTACTGGTGGGCCTATTTGTGGCCTTTCGCTACATGGTTTTTCGATCATCAACCAATTATCAATGCAATCTTGTTTGGGCAGTATAAGAAGTTGATGAATGCGACCATGACAAGGTTGCGAAATGCCCCTAGTGAAAGCACTTTGCAACTAACTTGTGTTTACGGCGAGCTGACCCGTAAAATAATTGAAACTATATCGCCAAAGCCATTGCATATTGCCGATGCGGCTACAGTTCAACTCGAACTGGCAAAAAGCAAGGCACCCGATCAGGACACCCTGATTGCAGCCCGTATGAACGCCGAACACCTGTCCTATCAAAACGACACTTTTTCCACGGTTGTTTTATTTTTCTTGCTACATGAAATGCCGGAAGAGGCTCGTGTTAATGTTTTATCTGAATGTATGCGGGTGATACCGGATGGTGGCGTTCTGCTGGTAACCGAGTACGCCCCCTTGCCAAAAAATCACCTGCTATATCGTTTTGCCCCGAGCCGTTGGCTCATAACCAAACTTGAGCCGTTCCTAGACAGCTTCTGGCACACTGATGTTACGGCATTATTAAATGCGTGTGGGGAACTTCACGGAAAGAAGGCCACTACCCAATCAGACGAAAGAATTTTTTTCAATTTCTACCGGGTAACGGAATACAAAATAAATTCAGTTCTTCACACCGATAAGTGATCAAGCTGTTCCTCGCTATTACACAAAATTTTTGCTACTCAGCCCTGCCCCAATAATTCTAGATAGGCTCGTGACTGTATCATTAAAGATAAAGAACTATGATGAATAGTTCGTATATAAAAAAAGAAATAGAAATTGATCTGAAGTAAGGTTGCTTAGGTGAAGGAATCCAGCCAGACTAGCTTTTGACTGGTTTCTGCCTGTTGACAAATTACTTTCGGGATGGAGAATCGTTTGATGACGCCACATGATACAATAAAATCCCCTGTTAATAGGAATGTTCAATCTACGCCTGTTGCGTTTGAGGCCAAAGTTGAAAAGAATATATCAAGTATCCCTTCCTATATGCATGAGGTTTATACTTGGGCTTATCTGACACCTCGGTACGCTGCTTTTCTGGATCATGATACTATCGTAAGAACCATTTTGTGGACCAATGATAAACGCCTGAGAGAAACGCTGATTTCAGAAATTTCACCCGGACAAAGCGTCCTGCAAGTTGCCCATGTTTATGGAGGGCTAATCCCAGAAATAGCCAAATATTTGGGGCCGTCGGGTCATCTTGATGTTATTGATGTGGTCCCGTTGCAAGCGTCTTTATGCCAACAAAAACTGAAAGACTTTCCTAACGCCCGAGTTACGGTTGCTGACGCCACAACCTTCAAAGGGGGGCTGTATGATGCGGTGTCCTGTTTTTTCTTGCTTCATGAACTGCCCGATACCTGTAAGCGTGATGTGGTGGATAATATTCTCACCCACCTACAACCGGGAGGTCGCGCTGTTTTCGTTGATTACCACCGTCCAAAATTCTGGCATCCCCTGAAGGGTATTATGGCGATGATTTATGCCTGCTTTGAACCTTTTGCAAAATCTCTATGGGATCATGAAATCAAAGACTTTGCCTCCGAACCTGAAAAGTACATTTGGCAGAAACAAACCTTTTTCGGTGGCTTGTATCAAAAAGTCGTCGTAACGCATAAAATGTCATAAATCCTGATATAATCATTTTTTATAATTTTCGGGCATCAATGAATCAGTGAAATTTTGATAACAAACCGGCCGTAAGAAACGACGAATAGCCATCGTGCCGACAGAAGTTGCACCGAAATTGGTGCTGGCTGGATAGGGTCCGCCATGAACCATCGTATCACTGACTTCCACGCCTGTTGGGAAACCATTGATCATGATGCGTCCGGCTTTACGTTCCAAAATGGGCATAAGATTTACAGCGTCTGTTTCGTCGCCCGCGTCCATTTGTAACGTACAGGTTAATTGTCCCTCAATCGAACGGGCAATTTGATGCATTTGCTCCAAATCACGTACCCGAACGATGATGCCAAGCGGTCCAAAAACCTCTTCACTAAGCTCAGGTGTTGCAAGCCATGTATCGCCTGTCGTTGAGAATAAATTTGGCCCCGCTGCACGAGTATCACAGGTGGTTCCGATCAGTTCATCAACACCGGATGCATTTTTAACCGTCCTGGTTCCCGCGCGGTAAGCTTGGGATATTCCGTCCGTTAACATGGTTTGATTGCCCACTTGGCCCAAGGCTTGTGTCGCTGTTTGGGTAAAGGTATCGGCGTGCGCATTATCAAGAATGATTATTAAACCGGGGTTGGTACAAAACTGCCCTGCTCCCATAGTGAGGGAACCTGCCCAACCTTGTGCAATGGTCTCACTCCGGTTGGTGCTGGCATCCGGCAATACAAAGACGGGATTGATAGAACCGAGTTCACCAAAAAATGGGATGGGCGTTTTACGGCTGACACACAGATCAAATAAAGCGCGTCCCCCGGCAAGGGATCCTGTAAATCCAACAGCATTAATCAATGGGTGGGTAACCAGAGCCGTTCCCACATCTCGTTTACCCCCTTGAATAAGGGAGAATATACCAGGATGCATGTTGAGCGCCTTAAGTGCCGCATCAATGGCTTGGGCAACTATTTCACTGGTGCCGGGATGGGCTGAATGTCCTTTAACGATAACCGGACAGCCCGCGGCCAACGCCGAGGCGGTATCACCACCGGCAACCGAGAATGCCAGCGGGAAGTTAGAGGCACCAAAAACCGCAACGGGACCAATGGGGCGTTGCATTAATTTAAGATCCGGGCGGGGTAAAGGTTGGCGTTCTGGCAAGGCTTCATCGTGCCGACAATCAAGATAATCTCCGGCTTCTATGTGACTTGCAAAAAGCCGTAATTGACCAACCGTACGACCACGCTCGCCTTGTAAACGGGCTTCGGGTAGTCCTGTTTCTTGGGTACCGATTTCGGTAATGGCATCTGCGCGGGCATCAATTTCATCCGCAATTTTATTGAGCAGTGCGGCGCGTTCAGCCGAGGTTGAATACCCAAAATCCCAAAAAGCATCTTCGGCGGATTTCGCCGCCAGTTCTACAAGTTCAGGGGTACCAACGCCAAAGCTGTGGCTAGGACCATGGGCGGGGATGGTATCAAAAGTCTCGTTACTGGAAACCCAATCGCCCGCAATCAAATGTTTACCGCTTAGTGTATATGTCATTTTATGTTCCTGAAAATTCTAACTGCAAGATTAATTGTGAATAAGGCCGCGTTTTAAAAGATTTTGAATAAGGTCGCTAATGCCAAACGTCCACGGGGGGGCTTTATTACTGGTGGTGACTGTATTGATCAATCGCCCCATGCGTTTGGAGGAAATTTCAACCCGGTCGCCCATTTCGTGGGTGAACCCAGATCCTTTTTCGCCGCGATCATCGGTTGGGGCAAACATGGTGCCCAGGAATAACGCAAAGCCATCGGGGTATTGATGATTGTCATTGATGGTTTGGGACACCAAATCAAGGATGTCGCGACTGATCTGGTTCATGGAGCTAACGTCAGACAACTCATAACCATCCGGGCCACTGACGGTTAAATTGATGTCTTCATCGCGCACGTGATCGAGTGTAAAATTCTGGTCAATCAAGCGAATAAACGGACCGATAGCGGTTGATGCATTGTTATCTTTTGATTTACCGAGCAACAGCGCACTGCGCCCTTCGAAATCACGCAAGTTGACATCGTTACCCAAAGTGGCCCCGATGATTTCACCCGTTGAATTAACAATCAGTACAGCTTCTGGTTCTGGATTGTTCCAGCCAGAATTGGGATGCAACCCGATTTCAGCACCTAAACCAACAGATGATAATACAGGGGCTTTTGTAAAGACTTCTGCGTCCGGTCCAATGCCAACCTCTAGATACTGTGACCACAGGCCACTTTCGATCAAGATGTCTTTTAGCAATGCCGCTGGTTTGCTGCCCGGAACGACAGAGGCTATATCGCCACCAATGGTATCAAAGATTCTCGTACGTATGTCTTCGGCTTGGCTTGCATCACCACCCGCGCGTTCTTCAATGACTCGTTCCAACATGCTTTTAACAAATGTTACACCACAGGCCTTGATGGCTTGTAAATCGATGGGCGACAAAAATTTAGTATCGTTCCCCGCCATGGTTCCGGCGATGATGGTCTCTGTATCGGCAAGCAGACGGACTTTGCCTTGAGACTTTATGCGATCCACTAAGGTGGGTGTGTTGATAAGTTGGGAGCATGTGGGGGCAATATGGCTTAGATCATAAACCCCATCTGGTGCGACTAGGACAGGGCTGACACCGGGGATTGTCCCCTCAGAATGCCAGAGCCGACCGATCAGAAGCGCGTCGCTGAAATCTTCTGGCAGAATATTATTATGGTGAGAAATCATTTCCTACGCCCTAACCCTTATAATCGAAATATTGTGTTTGGGGACCAGCGACATCCAGCGATACCGCAAACAATCCACCAGCACTTGGTTGCTTAGAAAGTTCTTCTTCACTCAAACCCGCTTTGGCGGTCGTGATAAATAAAGTTTTAAAATCATCCCCCCCAAACACACAGCTTGTAACATTTGAGACGGGCATTGCGATCCGACCAATTTCTTGTCCTTGTGGCGAGAACCGGGTCAGTCGCCATCCACCCCAGTGACAGACCCATAAACAACCATCGTTATCAACGCACATGCCATCGGGGTATCCATCTTCTTTGGGGATGGTAATGAACAATCTCTTGTTTGATATTTCGCCTGATGCATCCATATCAAAGGCGTAAATTTCGCCGGCGAATGTGTCAGTGTGATAGAGCGTTTTACCATCAAGAGAAAATGTCGGACCGTTGGTGACAATATAACCGCTGTCTTTAACGGTGCAGTTCCCTTGCTCAGAAATTCGGTAAAGGCTGCCTGTGGCATTGGTCTCAATATCATCCATTGATCCGGTCCAGAACGCGCCATCCGGCCCAATTTTACCATCATTAAAACGGTTGTTCGGATACTTAACTTCTGGGTCTATAATTAATTGTGTTGATGCATTCTCAGAAGCCTCATCCAATGTAACCAGATGAATACCATTGTCGAATGCGCCAATAAACCCACCCTTTAACACCGGTAATAAAGTGCCTATTTTATTTTTGGTCTTCCAAGATTTTTTGGCACTTGTGGACCACTGTAATCGATGAATTGCGTTACCTTTAATATTAACCCAGTAGAGTGCGTCTTCACGCTCTATCCATACAGGCCCCTCCCCTAGTTCTGCTTGCGCAGGCCATAAAAGTTCGGGCTTTCTTGCTAATAAGGTAAGCGGTGCCATGATTACACCCACCCACCATCAGCAATGTAATTCTGATTGGTGCAAATGCCGCTGTCATCGGCTGAGAAAAATAAAACCATTTTGGCTATTTCGTCCGGGTGCAAACGACGTTTCAGACATTGATTATTCATCAATTCGACTTCTCTTTCCGGCGTTAGCCATTTTTCAATTTGACGTTCGGTTAAAATCCATCCAGGCAGAATAGAATTCACGCGAATATTTTTATCGCCCAAATCACGCGCCAAAGAACGTGTTAGTCCCATGATGGCGGATTTGGCAGCAGAATAAATCGGCATACCGCCCTGACCAACCATCCAAGTGACCGATCCCATATTAATAATCGTGCCACCACCCGCTTCGGCCATGGCGGGGACAACGCCTTGAACAGCAAACATATGGTGGCGCAAATTCACCGCGATCATTTCATCAAAGAAATCTGGGGTGACGTCTGCGATAGAATGACGGTCATCGCGTGCGGCATTATTGATCAACGTCAGAATAGGGCCGTCCCTTTCAATAACGCTGTCGATCGTTGATTGCAGGGCATCAATATCGCGCAAATCACAACGGATATATCGCGGTGTATTGTTGGTGGCGGCCGAAGTTGTCTCGACAAGTTTTTGACTTGCCGCATCATCAACATCAACAAAAGTCACTTTGGAACCTTGTTGACAAAAGTGTTCAACAATTGAAGCTCCGATACCCGACCCCCCCCCTGAGATAAAGACCACACGGTCTTTAAGGCTGGGGTAGATTGCGCCGATATTTGCATTTTGACCGCTCATAGTAACTTCCTCTTTATTGTCAGAGATATCTGCTTTTTGGCAAATGGCTCCTGTTCACCAAAAGGATATTTCCTTCGGTTCATATTTATTTACGCCGATTTCTAAGGGCGAAGTATTTTAAAAATTAATCCAAGTGCCGCCTTTATTATTTGATTCAACAGCGCGTGTAATAAACCGCACACCATCAACGCCATCTTCAACACTGGGTACCAGTGTCGGGCTTGACGTGCCTTGTATATGATTGTGAATTTGATCTGCAGCATCATTATAGATTTGCGCAAAACATTCCAAATACCCTTCTGGATGGCCGGGCGGTACGCGGGATGCGGACGCCGCCGCATCATTTGCGCCATGGCCACTGCGGGTGATTGTTTTTACTGTTTCGCCGTACGGGCTGTGGGTTAAATAGTTCGGATCTTCTTGCGCCCATTCCAAGCCACCGTTTTCGCCATAAACACGAATGCGTAATCCGTTTTCGTTACCGGGGGCGACTTGTGAGGACCACAGCATGCCTTTAGCACCGCCATCAAATCGCAACATCATATGGGCATTGTCATCAAGCAACCGCCCGTCGACAAAGGTATGCAAATCAGCCGCAATTTCTTTAAGCGATAAATTAGTCATAAAGCGGAGCAAATTATAGGCGTGGGTACCGATGTCACCGACACAACCAGCAGGACCAGATTGTTTTGGATCGGTCCGCCAATTGGCTTGTTTATGATCGGCGCCTTCTTCTTTGCGCGATAACCAATCTTGTGGATATTCTACCTGAACAACGCGAATTTTTCCAATGGTGCCATTTTGTATCATCTCACGGGCCTGTCGTACCATGGGATAACCCGTATAGTTATGGGTCAGAGCAAAATACAATCCAGTTTTTTCAACCAAATCCGCAAGATCTTGGGCGTCCTCCAATGACGTTGTCATGGGTTTGTCGCAGATCACATGGATACCAGCGTCAAGGAATGCCTTAGCCGCATCAAAGTGCACATGATTCGGGGTGACGATAGAAACAACATCGATACCGTCTTTACGGGCGCTCTCCGCTGTTGCCATTTCAGTAAAGCTGCCATAGGCACGATCGGGGGCGATATGCAGTTCTTCGGCGGATGCTTTTGCACGGGCGGCGTCAGAGGATAAAGCCCCTGCCACTAATTCATAGCGATCATCAATACGCGCGGCGATACGGTGCACGGCGCCAATAAAAGCCCCCTGCCCGCCGCCGACCATTCCTAATCTTAATCTTCTGGGTGTGCTCATGACTTCAGTTCCTTATTCAATGCCAAGCATGCGACGATTAGCGGCTTCGTCTGTTCCGCCATCGGCGAAATCATCAAAGGCGCGTTCGGTTACACGAATGATATGATCTTTGATAAACTGTGCGCCTTCACGGGCACCGTCTTCTGGGTGTTTCAAACAACATTCCCATTCCAAAACGGCCCAGCCCTCAAAATCGTTAGCAGCCATTTTTGAGAAGATGGCTGAGAAGTCGACCTGTCCATCGCCAAGAGATCTGAAACGTGCAGCGCGATCGACCCAAGGCTGATAACCGGAATAAACGCCTTGGCGCCCGGTGGGGTTAAATTCAGCATCCTTAACGTGATACATTTTGATACGATCTTTATAGATATCAATGAAGTCTAGATAATCTAATTGTTGAAGAAGAAAGTGCGAGGGATCATAAAGAATATTGCAGCGGGGATGATTGTTGACCTGCTCAAGGAACATCTCGAACGTTACACCATCATGCAGATCTTCACCGGGGTGAATTTCGTAACAAACGTTCACACCTGCTTCATCAAAAGCGTTCAAGAGTGGGGTCCAACGTTTAGCAAGTTCGGCAAAGGCCGTTTCAACCAAACCCGCGGGCCGTTGTGGCCATGGATAAATATAAGGCCATGCCAGTGCACCGGAGAACGTGGCGTGATCGGTAAGACCTAAATTGGCGGACGCTTTTGCGGCTTTCATCATTTGATCAACGGCCCATTCTTGACGGGCGGCGGGATTACCGCGAACTTCTGGTGCCGCGAAGCCATCAAAGGCTTCGTCATAGGCGGGATGAACCGCGACCAGTTGGCCTTGTAAGTGGGTTGATAATTCGGTGATCTCGATACCGTGGTTGCCAAGGGTGCCTTTGACCTCATCGCAGTAATCTTTGCTTTCAGCGGCTTTAGCAAGATCAAAAATACGACCGTCCCATGAGGGCATTTGAACGCCTTTGAAGCCACAATCGGCCGCCCATGCGGCAATAGAATCAAGGCTGTTAAACGGGGCCTCATCGCCAGCGAATTGTGCTAGAAAAATTGCGGGGCCTTTAATCGTTTTCATGCTTTTTCTCCAATTTAAATTGAACCAATAATTACTTCATGTTTACCAAGTCAGATAAACGCCATAGAGCCATGCCGACGTTAGCGCGAGTATCACGACGATGACAAAAATAATGATAACCGTCATCGCAACGCTACGGATTTTTTTATAGCTTGTTCCTTTGACACAGAACGGTACCAGATTGAAAGCTAAACCACCGACCACAACACCGATGCAACCAATGCTGAAAAGAAGCATGCTGAACGGTTGAAAAATACACGCCATGGCGAGAATCGATCCGCCAATGATTGAATATTCCAATCGTTTTGCCTGGGCCGATGTCATGCCCTCTTGTTTTGTATCACTCATGATGTAACCAACCTTCCTTTTTTATCAAACACCAAAGCTTGATCAGGTTTGCTGATGATGTGCAGGTTTTCACCTATTGTCATTCTTTTCGTGCGGTCGACAACCACGCGAACGTCGGTGTCACCCGCCATGGCATGGATAAGCGTTTCAGCCCCCATGGGTTCGATCAAATCAACACGAACCGATAATCCTTGATCGCTTGATGCGCTTTGAAGTTCAAATGCACGCGGGCGGATCCCAATGGTAACCTCAGAGCCGGGAGATAACTCAGCTACCTTGGGATCCACCTTAAATGCAGCGCGTTGGCCACAAAGCTCGAAGGTGGTAATGCCACCTTCTGTAGAAATTAGTTTAGCGGAAATCAAGTTCATGGCGGGGGTGCCAATAAATCCTGCAACAAACAAATTTACCGGTTTGGTAAAAATTTCATGGGGGGTCGCAATTTGTTCGATCATGCCGGAACGCATCACCGCAATGCGGTCGGCCATGGTTAAGGCTTCTAGCTGATCGTGGGTAACAATAACCGTCGCCTTTGAAAGCCCGCTAAGAATTTCTTTAATCTCGCCCCGCATGGATTGACGTAACGTAACATCCAATCGACTGAGAGGTTCATCGAACAAGAAACAGTTAGGATCACGAACGATGGCACGGGCAACGGCAACACGTTGTTTTTCGCCTTCACCCAATTGTCCAGGGGTGCGGTTTAGAACGTCCTCTAATTGTAAGGCGCGTGCAACTTCATCAACCCGCTTGATTTTTTCAGCGGGACTGACCCCTTCAGAACGTAGGGGGAAACCGATGTTCTCCCCTACCGTTAATGTCGGGTAAAGAGCGTAGAACTGAAACACCATAGCGATGTCACGTTCGGATGGTAATTGCGCATTTACCCGGTTTCCACCGATATAAATGTCACCGTCCGATTCTTGCTCTAGCCCGGCAATCATGCGTAGGGTGGTTGTTTTTCCACACCCGGATGGTCCGAGAAGACAGAGAACTTCACCTTCGTCTATGGACATATCAACCGCGTTTACCGCTGTTAATTCGCCAAAGCGTTTTGTCAGGTTTTCGACTTTTATATTGCTCATCTTCTGTCGTCCTAAATAATCAGTTCTTAACAGTACCAAAAGTGACACCACGCAGCAGATGATTTTGCAGCATATAAGTCACCACGAAAACGGGGATTAAGAATAAGGTAATGATGGCAGCAAGCAGCCCCCAATCAACACCCAGTTGTCCCCCCATAGCACGCGCCATGGCAACAGGAACCGTTCGTGTGTCATTCCCCGTCAGTAACAAGGCAAACAAGAATTCGTTCCACGTTAGGATCAACGCGAACACGGATGTTGCGGCGAGCCCGGCTTTTAATTGTGGTAGGCAAATTTTGAAAAATACTTTCCATTCACTGGCACCTTCTAGACGTGCCGCGTCTTCCACATCGGGGGATAATTCATCAAAGAAGCTTTTCATCATCCAAACCGAGAACGCCAAATTAAACATGGCGTAGAGCAGAATTATACCGATATAGCTGCCACTTAACCCGGTCACACGGAACATTAAAAAGATGGGCACGATCACAACAATTGGCGGTAACATTCTGGTGGTCAGAATAATAAACAAATATGTGTCGTTGCCTTTAAGCGGGTAACGCGAAAATCCATAAGACGCCAAGGTTCCGATAACGGTCGCGAGCAACACACCAGCACCGGCAATGAAAATTGAGTTAAAGAAAAACATTCCCATACCCGTGGACATCAAATCACCATCGGAAGTGAGACGAAAGAAAACCCGAGAAAAATTTTCAAAGGTCGGCGTGAAGAATAATGCAGGCGGTGTTGCGAGCGCATCTTGACGGGTTTTAAATGCCGTTAAGATAATCCAGAAAACGGGTGAGAAGTAGATGAACCCGATGATGGTACATAATAATGTGTACCCCCATCCCGCTTCTCTGAGCGCGCGTTTTTTCTTACCAAATCCAAACATGATTAGACCTCCTGCTCGCGTTTGTTAACAAAATAAAGGTAGAGATTGGTCAATACGATCACCACAAACAATAGAATGTAAGACAGGGCAGATGACTGACTGGTCTTAAAGAACTGGAATGCCATGCGGTAAACATAAACCGCGATGGTTTCCGTTGATGTGCCTGGACCACCGGCGGTAATAATATAAACCACGTCAAATAACTTAAACGTTTCGATGGTACGAAATAGCAAGGCCAGCAATAACAAACCTTTGATATAAGGGAACGTAACGGTTTTAAATCTTTCCCATGGGGTTGCCCTATCGATTTCCGCGGCTTCATAAAGATGGTCAGGGACACTGACCAGCCCGGCGAGAACCAACAACATGACAAACGGTGACCACATCCAGGCGTCGGCTATGACGATCCCGGTGATGGCTCCCCATTTTGTAGCGAGCAGGGTTAATGTCTCACCTGTGAAGAACATATAACCTTGACTAACCAAGCCCAGGGTCGGTTCATAAAACAATTTGAAGAACACACCAACGGCCACAAATGACAACATCATAGGGGTCAGGATCAACATTAATATTTCGCGACGAAGGGGGAATTTTTTGGCAAACAAAAGGGCCAATGAAAACCCTATGATCATTTGTACAAGCACACTCAATGAAACAATAGTTGCCGTGGTTTGAAAGCGTTCCCATACCACAGGATCATTTAAAACTTTTTCGTAATAATATAATCCAGCAAATGTGGGGGCTTTCATGCTTGATGCTTTATAGTGGAAAAAGCTTAAACCAAAAGACCACATCAGCGGAAAAATATTCATGACAAACAACAAGATAATGGCGGGGGTGACAAGTAAGGCGCCGCGTCGTTGTGGGTCCATCAACCAACTATAAAATCCTCGCATTGGACAATTCCGCTTCCTAGGTTGTGATCGTTATTCGATCGTTCAAATTTTGTAAAAATTATAAAAAATTATATAAAAAAGTGATTGGATCGGGGATGGTGTTTGGAGGCACCATCCCCTCCCCGATTAATCGTGTCGTAATTAATTAGTTAATACGACCAGCTTCAATAAGTAGGTTCTGCTGGAATATGGCAATGTTATCCATTCCTTGTTTTGCCGTAAGCTGACCTGTGATTATTTTATCAAACTCTTCTTGCTGATTGGTCAGCAGTTCGAAGAACTCAGGAATATGCCAGAAATCTTTCTGCCATTTCAGAACATCTTTGTGTGCTCTGTTCCAAGGTTTAATGCCGTCATATTCTGGTAAGCTCATGACACTCTGAAGGGCTGAACTGCCACCGCTTTTAGCGAAGTTCAGTTGAGTATCAGCAGACAACCACCATTTAACAACGTTAAGCGACTCATCGACAACTTCATCACTGTTCCATGACGTCACAACGAATGGCTGACCACCCATAACGTCCCAACGTTCTAGCTCGCTGCCGCCATTGTCAGTTCCAGGAGGAAGTGCAACAGCTGTTTTATCAGCAACTTTAGAAACAGTAGGATCGATTGATGTGGCAGAAACAGCGTTCCAGTTCACGATTGCAGCAACTTTACCCTGCATGTACAGATCGTTGATGGCGAAGATGCCCATCTGGCCTGTTTTAGCAACGGGTGGTGAGTACTTAAGAAGATCAACATACTTCTCAATACCAGCAACAGCTTTAGCTGAATTTACAACACCAACAGCCTGTGCGCTTGGCTGATTTGACTCGTCCCAGATTTCACCGCCAGCTTGCCATACAAATGCCAAAGCCTGACCGGATGAGAAATCGTAAACTTTACTTGCTTGGTAAGCTGTACCGTAGAAATCTTCGGAAGCGGTACCACTACCCAGTTTGTCACCTGCGCTACGACGGAAAAATTCACCGATGTTAGCCCAAGTATCCCAATCAACAGTTTCCCAATCTTCGTATGAACAAGGAAGCGTTTTGTTGTATTTGGCTGAGAAGTTGGCTTGTTCGCCCGCGTCACAGAATAAATCTTTGCGGTAGAAGGTAACTTTTGTATCAGGCATCTGTGGGAAGCCATAGATGTTGTCTGATTTGTAAGGGTAAGTAGCATATGCTTCAGTCAAGGCAGGGTGAACATCTTTAAGAATATCCTGCAATTCTGAATCAGCAGCAATTCTGTCATTCAGGTTCATGAATTGACCACCTTCAATGAAGGTGCCAATCCACTGACTGTCAGAAACAACCAATTGATATTTTTCTTCACCGGAAGCCATAGAAGCGGCAACACGTTCATAGAAGCTACCCCAAGGGATAAAATCGATTTCTAGTTTGACGTTATTTCCAGTAGGTGATTTGTAGGTTTTATCTGCATATTCTTGCATAAACCGTGTAGGGCCCCAATCTGGTGCGGCCATTGAGATGGTAATATCTTTGGCAGCCACAGGTGTTGAGAAACCAAGTGCAGAAGCAAAAATTGCACCAATCGCAACGCCAGCTCCCGTTTTCAATATACTCTTCATAATACTCTCCAAGTTAACGTTAAAATAGTGGGTTTGCTTAATGTCTGGCTTAACTACCTAATTGCCGTGCCAGTTTCTTTCGCAAAAACGTGTGCGGTTTCAATTTCGAAACCACAGGTCAAGCGATCTCCCACGTTGTAGGAAATCGCAATTTCTTCCGGTAAAACCATTTTCAGGCGTGAACCTGCGGCGATAAGATCAAGTATCACTACATCACCGAGTGGTTCGGTTAAGTGGACTTCACAATCAAATGTGGGCCCGGTAATTTTTGTATTGGGTGTGACGGGAATAATTTCATGGGGGCGAATGCCCAGCAACATTTCTTCGCCAACGGCAAAATCATTTAAGGATGAGCCCCAAGCTTTAGCGACAAAATCACCAAAGGAGACGGAGACCATCGAGTCGGTATCGGTGCCTTTACGAACACCACTGATTAAATTCATTTGTGGTGAGCCAACCATGCCCGCGATATAGGTGTTATCAGGTGTTTCATATAATTCATCGGGGGTGCCGGTTTGAATTATGCGTCCTTCGCTGAGAACGCCAATGCGCTCGCCCATGGTCATAGCCTCAAGTTCATCGGGTGTGGCGTAGACGATGGTGATACCACGCTCACGGTGGATGCGTTTAAATTCTGCGCGCATATCGTGACGTAATTTAGCGTCCAGATTGGTCAGGGGTTCATCGAGCAATAATAATTCCGGTTTGCGAATTAACGCGCGACCAATGGCAATGCGTTGTTGTTCGCCGCCACTGGCTGTGCCGGGTTTACGCTCCAACGTGTGACCGAGTTTTAAGAGCTCACTGATTTCACCAATACGGGTTTTAATCTCAGCATCATCAACGCCCATTTGTTTGAGTGGGAAAGCCAAATTATCATAAATCGTCATATGCGGATAAAGCGCAAATGTTTGAAATACCATGGCAATAGCACGGTCCCGCATGGGGGCATCGGTCATATCTTGACCATCAAGTTTGATGGTCCCGGCGTCAGGTTTTTCAATGCCACAAATCGTTCGAAATGATGTTGTCTTACCGCTGGCACTGGGGCCGAGCAAGGCAAAGAACTCCCCTTTGTTGACTGTCATATCTAAACCGTTCACGGCTTCGACGTCGTCAAAATGTTTAACCAATCCTGTTACGGTAAGCGAGGACATTAGGAGGCTCCTTTGTAGAGAGAAACTGGATTGGGTTGAGTGTTCTGAAGTATCTCTACGACATTTTCTGCCGTGAACATGCTCATTTTCTGATATGTACTTTTGGTCATTGCGGCAACGTGTGGGGTTACCACGGTGCGCACGTGGTGGACAATTGGATTATCGGGGGATGGTGTTTCTCCGGTGACCACATCGGCGCCATAGGCGCTCAGGTGTCCGGTATCCAATGCGTTGATTAATGCCTCTGTATTTACCAATTCGCCGCGCGCGGTGTTAATTAAAATCGCGCCCGGTTTAAGTAAGGTAAATAATTCTTTGGCAAAAATCTCACTTGTCTCAGGAGTTAAAGGAATGTGCAGTGAGACAATATCACTATCGGGTAAATGTATTTTAAGGGTGTCGATAAGTCCTTTGATGCCATTGCCATTACGGCTGCACATAACAACATTGTGGGTGAATGCTTGGCATAGATCGGCTGTTTTTAATCCGATTGATCCACTACCAACAATGCAGATTTTTTTGCCGCGTAGATTGTCACCAGAATAAGAATTCCGCGTGCTCCAGTTATTGTTTTTAACGGCATCGGCACTCAGGAATCCGTTGCGAACTGTCATAAGCATTAACATCAGCGTGTGTTCGGCAACCGAGGCGGCATTGATGCCGGGGGCAAATACGACCTGAATATTTTTCTCAAACGCGGCTTGTAAATCAAGATTATTTAGGCCTGCACCACAACGCGCTATGACTTTTAGATTGGGGCATCTGTTGATGAGTGCGCGATCCAATTGTCCCATTCCCCGTGTTACGATTGCCGTGATTTGATCAAAGGCCAGATCATGATCTAGGGCTTTGGGGGTGGGCGAGATCACAACCGGGGCTGCGCTTTCAAGCAACGCCATGGCATCATCGGCAATTGTTTCTAACATGAGAATCGTCATATCAATTACTCACCACGCCTGTGTTCGTTACGACCCGATTGAAACAGTTCGTTATCTTTGGAAATTTCCACGTATGCGTCTTCTAATACGTCGGCATCGATAAGATCTTTTGGGCGACTGGCGATTTCGACCAAATTACCCGACGGATCCCGGGCGAACATTTGCATGGAGCCCGTGGCGATCCGTCGGACTTTGCCCCAGGGTTTAATATCGATGACATCAGCGGCTTTCATGCGTCTGAAGACATCATTGAAGTCGTCTACAACAATGCAGAAATGCCCCCGGAAAGGTTTATCATCGACGAACTCATTCATATGAATTTGGCAACCGTTTCCAAATTTGAAAAACTGCGATGGAAAATCATGGTCGGGTGTTTCATCCAGTTCCAGTCCGACGATGTCACGGTAGAACGCGACCCCTTTGTCTAGATCATCGACCATGAGATTGATGTGATGCAGGTTTCTAATCTCTGACATTATTGGGTATCCTTTACGGCGTACTCGTTCACAAAATCATTGTTAAGGGCCAGTCCCCATCCGGCACCTGTGGGGGGATTGAATTGACCATTTTCAGCCGAGATGGTTTCGCTCACCAAATCATTCAGTAAGGGGTTCGCCCCGAGTGAGAATTCAATGACCTGTGCGGCGGGACTTGCAAAACCAAGAGTGAGCCCGGCGATGAACGAGAATGCAGATCCCCAACAATGCGGCGCCAATTCCAATTGATTTGCCACGGCAAGAGCTGAAATTTTAAGGCCTTCGCTTAAGCCACCACAAATTGCCATGTCGGGCTGTAAAATATCGGCGGCTTGCCGGTCAATTAAATCTTGAAAATCGAAACAGGTGAATTCGCTTTCCCCCATAGAAATCGCCATAGGCGCGGATTGGCGGATCATGGCCATTGATTTGCGATTGTCCGCCGTGACGGGTTCTTCAAACCATCGAAGGTTGTAATCGGCTGTGCGCCGGCAGAATTCTCGGGCTTCTGCACCATTATAGGTACCATGAGCATCGACCATGATATGGATGTCATCGCCTAAGAATTCGCGGGCGGCTTTGACACGGGCGACACTGGTTGAAATCGTTTCGTCCATAACGCCAATGCGCATTTTGACGGAACGAAATCCTTTATCCACATAAGACTGCAATTGTGGTCCAATTTGATCAACCCCTGCCCAACCGCCACTGGCGTATCCGGTCATGGTGGGACGCGCGGGGCCACCAAGCAAATCAAGAACAGGTGTGTTCAGTCGTTTACCAGCCAGATCCCATAAGGCTAGATCAATGCCGCTCATGGCAGAAATCCAGAGACCGCGACGGCCTAAAACGGGAAACGTACGACCACGAGACTCGCCATAATGAGCGCGAGACCCGTTGTAGAGTTCATTCCATAAGGCATTGATGTGTGACGCATTGCGACCAACCAATTGGGGTTTAAGTTCACGTTCAATGATGGCGACAAGACCTTCACAGGATCCTTGTGATCCGACACCCGCTTTGGCTTCACCATAACCCTGCATACCATTTTCCAAGGTTATGGTGACAAGTGTCATGTCAAAGCTGCTGATAATACCAAAATCAGATACGTGCTGATCCTCAATGGGTATCGGAAAGCTAATCCACTTTGCTTCAATATTTGTGATGGTCATGCCGGTCATGAGACGTTACCCGATCAACGGGACAATGTGATTACAGGCACGTTTGACCATTTCAGTGTAAAACTCTTCACTGAGCAAGCTGCTACCGTGATCTACGATGAACTGTAATTGCTCGGGCGATATATCAACCGGGTTGGTTTCAACCTGACCAGGCCACTTTGTGACGGGGGTTCGATCCACCGGGCAAACAAATTCCAACGTAAGAGCGCCATCATAATTAACCTCTTTCAAGGTTTTGATGATTTCCGCCCAATTCAGAGACCCCATACCAGGCGGCATACGGTTGTTGTCGGCGACATGGAAATCGACCAGTAAATCACCCGCTGTACGAATTGATTCCATGAAATCTTGCTCTTCAATATTCATGTGAAAGGCATCAAGACAGACACCACAATTAGGACCAACAGCCTTGGCAAGGGCAACGGCCTGATCTGCGCGGTTCATGAAATAGGTCTCGAACCGGTTGAGAGGTTCTAAGGCCATTTTAATACCGTAGGACTCGGTGAGTTCGTAAACTTCTTTCAAACCATCGGTGACCCACTGCCATTCTTCTTCAGGGGTACCGTCGGGGGAAACTTTGCCAACGGTTGCCGGAACAACGGTTAATTCATGACCCTCAAGTTCATGAATCATGGTGGCGACACTTTTCATGTAATCGACGGTCGCTGCACGCTGGGCTTCGTCCTTGGCGGCTAAATTGCGATCCCCCAAGGTTAGAGTGACAGAGCCCCAGCAAAACATGCCTAAATCTTTAAGTAAGGGGCGGATGTCTTTTGTATCGTACTGTTCGGGTTCACCGCTGATTTCGATACTTTGAAGGCCCCATTGTTTGCCACGACTTAATGTTGTCTCGACAGGCTCTGCGCGCATCCAGTTATGAGTTGATAAGTGCATTTAATCGTTCCCTGTTTAAATTAACATTTACGGCACGGATGATATTGGTATCCATATTTGCCAGTTCCCTGATCCATCTACATTGGATAAATCTTTTGTTTAATTCATGAACTAAATAAAACACCAGAATTGACCGTTCTGTCAATAGGGTCAGTATAAAAATATGCAAAATATTGGAATAAGTTTAATTCTATGTTTATTATCAATAACTTGATGATCGTAAAATTAATACCGATGTATGCATAATTTTAAAAACCGTCATTCAGCAAGGTTTATTTTTACATTTGCATTTGAATATATTTTAGTTTATGAATTAAATAGCGAATAAAAATGATATATATACAGGGCGCTAAACAAACGATTCCCTGATGTACTGAATTAATCAATTGATCCCCCTATTAAGGATCATTAGAATGTTGAAATTTTGGAGAAAATAAGTGGACCGTCAGTTTTCTAGCCGCTACCGGGTAATCAACTCAATCCGGCGGCATGAATTAATCAGTCGAGTGGAAATCGCTGAAACCACGGGTCTCAGCCGTTCTGCCATTACGGGTATCACGCATGAATTAATGACACAGGGTCTAATTATAGAAACAACCGAAGGGGATCAATCTGGTTCACGTGGACGCCCCCGTGTCAAAATCGCCCTTAATCCTACGGCGGGTTATGTGGTTGGGGTTAAATTGTCCCTTCATCAACTCAGTTGCGCAATCACTGATTTTTGCGGGAACGTTGTGCACGCTCTCACTCTCCCCTTTAATGGTGACCAACCCCCTGAAGATGCGGCGGATATTGTTGAAACTGCGGTAAAAAGGTGTCTGTTCGATGCCAAGATCGCCTCTGAGCAAGTATTAGGGCTTTGTGTCGGTATTCCCGGTTATATCAGCCACGCCGAGGGTGTGTGTTACTGGAGTCCGGTTTTTAACAAACGCAACGTTTCTTTTACCAAATTATTAAAAGAGCGCTTTGATTGGGAATGTTTCATCGAAAACGATGCCAATCTGATCGCCCTCTCCGAGCATTGGTTTGGTAAAGGTAAGGAGCTCGATAACTTTGCCGTTGTTACGGTGGAACACGGTATTGGTATGGGGCTTATTGTTAAAGGCTCTCTCTATCGTGGGTCGCACGGTATTGGTCCTGAGTTTGGCCATTCAAAAATCGTTTATGATGGTCGACCTTGCCGTTGTGGGCAAAATGGCTGTGTTGAAGCCTATGCTTCAGATTATGCGATTTTAAGAGAAATAGATCCGTCTTTTTCACTGGCCGATTACAATGCCAATCCACAATCGTTCCACCCCCTGATCGAAGATCTTACCCAACGGGCCCTTGAGGGCGATGAAGCGCTTATCGCTGTCTTTAGAGAAGCCGGTGAATGGTTAGGGCGCGCCATGGGGAATTTAATATCAATACTCAACCCACCGACGATCTTTCTCAGCGGTGAAGGTATGCGGGCCGGGCCTTTGATCACGGATTCTGCGCGCGAAGCAGCTAGGGTTAATCAATTGGCTGATAATCACTTTGATACCGTTATAACAATAAACCTGACCAGTGATGATGTGTGGGCGCAAGGCGCCGCTGCATTGGTGTTGGAACACCTTTATCGAACGATTTCGAACTAATTGGATGATCAGGGAAAGAATCGTGATTTATCAAACCGGATTAAGGGTGTGGCAGAAGTGTAGCGCCTACTAGATTTAAATAAGTACTTTTAATTTCGTATTTTCACATATGGGGAAAGACCAAAATGGCCGATAATACAAGAAAACCAGCTGTAAAACTTCGTTCTCAGTGGTGGTTTAACGATCCCGATGATATGGGCATGACCGCTATGTATCTGGAGCGGTATTTCAATTTCGGTTTAACGCAGGAAGAATTGCGCTCAGGTCGTCCGATCATCGGTATTGCGCAAACGGGCAGCGAGCTGTCTCCGTGTAACTATATCCATACTCAAATCGAAGGGCGTATCCGTGATGGTATCCGTGATGCGGGCGGTATTCCCATTGTGTTCCCCGTACACCCTATTCAGGAAACGGGCCGACGCCCAACCGCGGCATTAGACCGAAATTTAGCGTACATGGGATTGGTTGAATTGCTGCATGGCTATCCCTTTGACGGCGTGGTGCTGACAACGGGTTGTGACAAGACCACCCCGGCGTGTTTGATGGCGGCTTCGACCATGAATATCCCGGCGATTGTGTTATCGGGTGGTCCTATGCTCGATTCTTATTGGCGCGATAAAATGGCTGGTTCCGGAACAACCCATTGGGAAGCCCGAAAGCTTCATTCGCTGGGCGAGATGACCGATGATGACTATATCGGTATGGCCATTTCACAGGTGCCAAGCACCGGACATTGTAACACCATGGGTACGGCAACAACCATGAATTCATTGGCGGAAAGTTTGGGTATGTCCCTGCCCGGTTCAGCAACGATCCCTGCCCCCTACCGTGAACGCGCCGCCGTTGCTTATAAAACGGGTAAACGATGTGTCGATCTGGTGATGGATGATATCAAACCATCCGACATAATGACGCGCAAAGCATTTGAAAACGCGATTTCAATGAATACAGCACTCGGTGGTTCTACCAATGCGCAAGTTCATATTAATGCTATCGCCCGTCATGTGGGGGTGGAATTGGATATCGATGATTGGGAAAGTGTCGGTTATGACATTCCGTTATTGGTAAACATGCAACCCGCTGGCGAATTCCTTGGTGAAGCCTTTCACCGGGCGGGTGGTGTGCCGGCTGTGATGCATGAATTGTTGGGGGCTAATCGCCTGCATGGTGATTGCATGACCGTTGCCGGAACCACCATTGCAGAAAATGCCCGTGAGACAACAGACCGCCGTTTGGTGAAACCATATAATGATCCGATGAAATTAAATGCGGGATTCCTGATTATGAAGGGTAACCTGTTCGATGCTGCGATTATGAAAACATCTGGTATCGATCCTGATTTCCAATCCCGGTATCTAGATAATCCGGATGATCCCAATGCTTTTGAATGTAAGGCTCTGGTCTTTGAAGGATCAGAAGATTACCACGCTCGGGTTAATGATGCGGATCTGGGCATGGATGAAAATTCGATTTTGATAATTCGATATACAGGCCCTATTGGGTGGCCCGGGTCGGCGGAAGTTGTGAACATGCAACCCTCCGACGCTTTATTAAAAGCGGGCATCAGTTCTCTACCTACCATAGGTGATGGTCGCCAAAGCGGGACATCAGGCAGCCCGTCAATTCTAAACGCATCACCCGAAGCCGCTGAAGGCAAAGGTCTGGCTTTGGTAAAGTCGGGTGATATGATCCGCGTTGATTTGAATAAAAGAACGGTCAACATGCTGGTCAGCGATGAAGAACTTGCCAGCCGTGCGGCAAATTTAAAGCTCAACATCCGACCCCATCAAACCCCTTGGCAGGAAATCTATCGCTCTAGCGTTGGACCGTTGTCTATGGGGGGATGCATGGAATTGGCAACAAACTATCATAATGTACGTCATGCCAAGCCTCGTAATAACCACTAGGGTTATTGATTTATTCACGTAATAACCACTAGGGTTATTGATTTATTCACGTAATAACCACTAGGGTTATTGATTAATTATTTGTCGGTTGTTCTTGTCCTGTCACCGTATTGTCATCAATGAGTATAGAGATTTCCACGCGGCGATTCATGGCGCGGTTCTCAATGGTCTCGTTGTCGATGCGGGGACGGCTATCACCGAACCCTTGAATGGTGAGGTTCTGGGGTGAGATACCTTTGTTCTCTAAAAGCACCAATGCTACGGCGGCGGCACGTCCGGCAGAAAGCTCCCAATTAGATTTGTAATGCGCCCCCGGTGACAAGGGCACGTTATCGGTATGACCACCGACGATGATTGTGCCTTTTGCTTCGACCAGTACCTCGGCAATCCGGTGGAGCATAATTTCAAAATCAAGGGTGATATCGGCGCTGCCCGTCAGAAAGGCTATTTCACTGGGGAAACGAAGTGTCACAATGCCGCTCTCACGATCAACCTCAATCCCCGTATCGGGTAAGTTCTCGGCGATGGTTTTTTTAAGGGTGTTTTCAAAATCTATGGTGCGTTGTTCCTGGGCTTCTTTTGCGGCCACCAACAAGTCTTCTTCGGAAACTTCTTCGGGGACAGATTTAATTTCGATGGAGCCCGGTTGGTCACTGGTTAGGGTTTCATTGAAGGACGATCCAAAGGCTTCCCGAAGAGATCCGGCCAAGGCCTTGTATTTTTCGACGTCAAGTGTTGAGTAGGTAAACAACAACACAAACAACGTAAACAGCAGCGCCATCAGATCACCAAATGTGACCATCCATGTGGGGGCGCCGGCAGATTTTGGACCGGCTGATTTAGGAGCCCGATCTTGCGTTTTGCGCTTCATCAAGTTTCTCTTTGTGCTTTATTTCTCATCACCACTATCGGTGCTATCGCTACCCTCATCGTATGTTGCATTTCGAATTTGACCAGAGGGCAAATGCGCGGCAAGTGTTTCTTCCATGATGTAACGGCTCTGACGAAGGTATATTAAATTGATACTTTCCACGATCAGACCATGAACACTTTGTTCCTCACGAGTTTTTCTTGCTAATTTATCGGCGATGGGAATGGCGATAAGATTTGCAATCAGCGCGCCATAAAATGTTGTTAGCATCGCAACGGCCATTGCAGGACCAATGGCGGCTGGATCGTCCAAACCGCTCAACATTTGCACCAATCCCACAAGCGTACCGATCATACCAAATGCGGGCGCAGACTCGCCAATACCACGGAACATGGCTTCGCCTTTTTCTTGAACAATAATGCTTTGATCAATTTCGGTGAGTACGATATTTTCGATGGCTTCAATTTTATGTCCGTCGATAATCAGGCGAATACCATCCCGGAATAATTCGTTTGATATTTCAAATTTTTCTAATGCCAGTACGCCAGATTTTTTCGCAGCTACACCCATTTCAATGGCAAGGTCATAAATTTCGGATGGATCATTGCTGACGTTCATGAATGCGGCTTTGCTGCCTGTCACAAAGGCGGCCAGAACATCTTTCAAGCGGAACTTGATCATTGTGGCGGCAAAGGTTCCGCCACAAACGATCATTAATCCCGCCGTATTAACGAATGAATTGATATCACCACCGGTTGCAATGGCGGCAAAGATAACCCCCAAACCAAAAATTAAACCAATTAACGTTGATATATCCATGTTTTATACCTGAGTTTAATAGCCAAGAATTTCATCAGACTATGTAGTATATATCACGCACTATAAGAACAAAAAATGATTGAAATCAATTTAATAACAGAATCAAAACTCTTTTGTGGTCTTCGATTGTATATCAACTTTCAATTATTCTTGTCTCACGGGTAATATTACACGATTTGCCCAGCATCATGGAAGCGGAGCAATATTTCTCATGGGATAGCCGAACGGCATTCTCGACTTTGGTTTGACTAAGGCCCGTTCCCGTTACCGTGAAAACCATATGGATATCGGTGAACACACTGGGTACACCCTCGGCCCGTTTGGCATCCAAATCAACCACACAATCGATAACGTCTTCACGTGATTTCTGCAAAATCATCACAACATCTATTCCCGCGCACCCGCCTAGCCCCATAAGGAGCAATTCCATAGGGCTCGCACCGACGGTGGGTCTATCTTTTGGCCCACCGGAAGCATCGATTAGAACGCCATGACCGGATTCTGACATGCCGACGAATTGGAAATCTTCTATCCATTTTACTTGTGATTTCATTATTTAAATCCTGAAGAATAATTAAAGTTGTCGGCAATCTATCGCGCGCGGAACGGTGGTGCAATGGCGCAATCATGATAAAAGGTAAAGATGAATTCGGAAAATTTGATTGGGTCAGGTTTCTATTCATGCTATCAGTTTTCTATCCAAGGTATAGGAATCAAATGGCTATCATTCATATGATCAGTGGCCCTGTCGGTGTCGGCAAGACCACCTACTCTATCAAGTTGGCAACAAAATTAAACGCCGTTCGGTTTTCTATCGATGACTGGCTGACGCCGCTGTTCTTTGCCGATAACCCCGAACCGGTTTCTTACGAGTGGGCCGTGGAACGGGCGATCCGGTGCGAGAAACGCATCGCTGGGGTGTCGTTTGATGTTTTGAAAACAGGTGCCGATGTTATTTGGGATTTAGGGTGTATGGAGCTCGATCAACGAGAGCGATTATATACCATGGCGCAGGATACGCCCTACGCCATTCGCTTGCATGTATTAGAAGCGCCGGCAGATCTCAGACGTGAGCGCGTTCGTCACCGGAATGTTAAAAAAACGGATGGTTATGTAATGGATGTGACCGATGAGATGATCGACTTTATGGATGCACGTTCTATCACCGCAACGGCAGATGAAATTGCTGATATTGTTTTTATCGACACTCGCCTATAAAAAATAAAAATATAAAAACAAAGGGAATAATCATGGGACCCAATACAAAAGGCGTTTTTTTGGCACTGATTGGTTTTGCTATTTTTTCTTCCCATGATGTTGTTATCAAATATCTAGGCGTTTCTTATAGCCCGTTTCAGATCATGTTTTTTAGTGTGTTATTTGGGTTCCCTCTGATATCGTTCATGTTGGTCCGTGATGCCAGCACGGAAAACTTGCGCCCCCGCCACCCATGGTGGACGGCGCTACGCACGATTTCAGTACTGGTTACCGGGATTTGTGTTTTTTATGCCTTTTCGGTTTTGCCGCTGGCGCAAACATACGCCATGTTGTTCGCCTCCCCCCTTCTCATTACTTTATTATCCATTCCCATTCTTGGCGAACGTGTGGGGCTGCACCGTGGCGGAGCCATTGTTGTTGGTTTAATCGGCGTGTTAATTGTTTTGCGCCCCGGCACGTCGGAATTTACACTTGGACATTTGGCGGCTCTTACGGCGGCATTCAGTATTTCACTGGCATCTGTTATCGTACGCCGAATTGGCAAGGATGAACGCGATGTGGTGTTGTTGCTTTATCCCATGTTAGCGAACTTCATCTTCATGGGTGCGCTCATGCCGTTTTACTATAAACCCTTACCGTTGATTGATTTGGGCGCCATGGCGTTGCTCGCGGCTTTTGCCATTGCTGCGATGGTTTGTATGATCGGGGCTTATAAATCAGGTGAGGCCGTGGTGGTGGCCCCCATGCAGTATTCGCAAATTATTTGGGCTATTATTTTTGGGTTCGTGTTCTTTGGGGAAACACCCGATACACAAACCCTATTGGGCGTTGTGGTCATTATTGTGAGCGGTGTTTATATCGTATTACGAGAAAGCCGTATCAATACGTCCGACAACACCCCTGTTTTAAGGTCCCGCAGCCGGGTCGCCGCTGGGGCTTACTTCCGGATTGGTCCTAAGGTGGAGGAGGCTAAGGCGCGTGAGAAAAAAGAAAAAATTTGAACAATACCGCCTTCTTAACACGGACGTATAAAGATATTTGACTAATACCGGGGGTTTGTTGGTGTTACTTTAATGAATAAAAAGATATCGAATTTTTAAAAAATTAACGTTTCTCATTACATCTATTAAGGAGAAACTTAATGATCAATAAAACCAAACGCCTCCTACTTGCGGCGGCACTCGCCGTTGGCTCAACAGCTTTATTTTCTGTGCCAACCGTACAAGCCGCTGATATGGGCGCTAAGGGTGAACCTATTAAACTCGCCATGCATGAATGGACCGGTCAACATATTACAACACTGATCTCTGGAAAAGTTTTAGAGAAAATTGGCTACAGCGTTGAATAAGTAACCGCCGGGTATTTAGGGGCTGGCGCGGCGCTCGCCGATGGTAACCTGACCGCATCCCTCGAAGTTTAGGACAATCAATCTTTATGGCGCTTGGAAAAGCCGATATGGGACGGGGCATTGTAACGGGGTTATCAATGGCGTTGATTGCCATGGTTGCCGACCGCATTTTGCAGTCCTATGCCCGACAAAGACAACAGGCTCTCGGTCTATAAAGTCGATTAATGGATGGTTTAAGAGGCTTTGCGAACCGCTTGAAGGGTATCGCGCACGGCTTCCAACTCATTGATGACCGATAAAATATCATCGCGATTGTCCGTCGATAGGGACGCAAGCACTTCAGTTTGAATAGTCGGCTGTGGTGTTTCGCCTGATTTTACGTCAAGGGCGCCCGTTTTATCCGGGAAGTGGCCGTTATTCTGCCGTAACATTTTTTGCACACCTTTAATGGTGTAGCCTTCGGTGTGCAATAAATCCTTGATGGTGGATAGAAGCTCAATGTCTTCAGGGCGATAATAGCGTCTGCCACCAGCCCGTTTCAGGGGTTTGATCTGGGGGAATTTACTCTCCCAAAAACGCAGGACATGTTGGGGCAGGTCAAGTTCCCGAGCGGCTTCGCTGATGGTGCGAAATGCATTTGCTGATTTTGTTGGTTTATTTATTGGTTTGGCCTGTTCCATAATTAACTTAGCTCATTCGTTCATCGTTACCAGAAGCGGATTATGTATCCTTATGGGGTGATTAAGACTTAATTGGTTGATTAAGACTTAGACGAATTGCCTTCGTTAATGCGACTTTTTAAAACCTGTGAAGGTCTGAAAACTAGTACCTTACGGGGTAAAATTGGAACTTCTTCACCTGTCTTAGGATTGCGACCAATGCGCTCTCCTTTTTGGCGAATGGAGAAACTTCCAAATGAAGAGATCTTTACCGTATCGCCTTTAGACAAGGATTCGGTGATATAAGATAGGACTGATTCGAGTAAATCTGATGATTCATTACGAGAAAGGCCTACTTCTTGATACACTGCTTCGCTTAGTTGCGCGCGTGTAATCGTTGTATCTGCCATATTCGACCCCGTTTTATGTTCGTTTTTTATGAGTATCTTTTATTTGTTACTCTGAAAGTAACGTGCACCCGTTATGTCGTCAACGTTTTAGAGTCTTTATAGTTGAATTTGAAGCATTTATTTGGTGTTTGCGAACTTATAAATGAACTCTGCGCTCAATATATAGAATAATATTACAGATAATTACCCTGAAACTACCCTGAAACTACCCTGAAATTACCTCGGTATTACCACGAATTACCAGCGAACGAGAGCAGAGCCCCAAGTCAGTCCACCACCCATAGCTTCCAGAAGGAGCAATTGTCCCCGTTGAATGCGGCCATCTTTGACGGCTTCATCCAGTGCCAATGGGATGGAGGCAGCCGATGTATTGGCGTGGCGATCGACGGTAATAACGATACGTTCTGGACCCATATTGAGTTTTTTAGCGGTGCTGTCCAAAATACGTTTATTGGCTTGATGAGGAACCAACCAGTCAATATCATCGCGTTCATAACCATTGGCTTGCAAGGCTTCATCAACCACAGCGGCCAGATTAATGACCGCGTGACGAAAGACTTCGCGACCAACCATGCGCACATGGCCCGTGGTCTGGGTTGAAGACGGGCCGCCGTCGACATAAAGCAGATCAGTGTGATCGCCATCTGAGTGTAGATGGGTGGAAAGAATGCCTTGCACGTTATTGTTTGAGACCGCTGATTGCGCGGCGTAGTCATGATTCTTTTTGAGAACCACAGCCCCTGCCCCGTCGCCAAATAGAACGCATGTGGTGCGATCTTCCCAATCCAGCAATCTTGAAAATGTTTCTGCGCCGATAACAACGACGGTTTCGGCCTGTCCTGCGCGAATAAAGTTATCACCGACGGATAAAGCATAGATAAAGCCTGAACAAACGGCCTGCACATCAAATGCCGCCCCCCGTTTCATGCCGAGCATGGATTGAACTTTGGTTGCCGTGGACGGAAAGGTACGATCGGGTGTTGTGGTTGCCACAATAACCAAATCAACGTCTTCAATGGCCGTCTCAGAGTGTTCTAGCGCCCGGAGGGCCGCTTTGTGCGCGATATGGGATGTGAATTCGCCTTCTGCCGCAATACGGCGTTCTTTGATCCCTGTGCGCGATTGGATCCATTCGTCGGAGGTGTCGACGGTTTTTGCCAATTCTTCGTTGGTTACACATTTTTCAGGTAAATAAGAGCCACTTCCGGCGATATAAGAACGTGACATCATTATTCTTTTGTTCCCTCAGGGGTTTCTGTTTCAGGTTCAATTTCCGCCATCAGTTTTGCAAAGTCGTGTTTTATTTCTTCGTTCACATTGCTTGATGCCAAATCGATAGCAACCTCAATGGCATTGGCAAAACCAAGGCCATCTGTGCCCCCATGACTTTTAACACAAATACCATTAAGACCAAGGAACATCGCACCGTTATAAAGCCGGGGGTCCATTTTGTCTTTGAAGGCTCTTAGCGCGGGCATGGCAAGCATGGCGCCGATTTTGGCCAGCAATGATCCTGTAAGGGCTTCGCGCAAGAAATGCGAGAGTAAACTAGCGGTACCTTCGGCCGTCTTGAGGGCAATATTACCCGTAAAGCCATCGGTAACAACAACATCGACGGTTCCTAAACCAATATCATTGCCTTCGACAAAACCATAATATTCGATCGGTAAATGGGTCTCTTCAAGAACTTTGGCCGTTTGTTGGACTGCTTCATTGCCCTTCATCTCTTCACTACCCACGTTGAGCAAGCCAACAGTGGGTTTTGCGATCCCCAATACATTGCGGGCGTAAACCTCCCCCATAACAGCAAATTGAGTAAGATTTTCGGCTGTGCAGTCAATATTGGCCCCCAGATCAAGCATCACGGTTTTACCGCGTTTGGTTGGTAGGGTGGAGGCAATTGCCGGACGATGAATGCCGGGCAAGGTCTTCATGACGAATTTCGCCATGGCCATGAGGGCACCTGTATTTCCAGCCGAAACAATCCCGGTGGACTCGCCTTCTTTCACTGAATTAATGGCCAAACGCATAGAAGAATTTCGACCGCTGCGCAGGGCAACGGCAGGTTTTTCATGTCGGGATACGACATCTTCGGTGTGTCGGATTTCAACGCGATCTTTAACAGAGGCGAGAACGCTGTTGGCTATGGGGGAGATTCGGGTTTCATCACCAAACAGTAAAATGCGCACGTGCGGCATTCTGTCGAGGGCAATCTTAACGCCTTCGATTGTCATCTGAGGGGCATCGTCGCCGCCCATAGCGTCAACGGATAGCGTAATTGAGGTGTTCAAATAGTGACGTCCTTATGTACCAGGCATGAGGCCTGCTTATGCGGCGTCACTGGCCTCGGTAACTTCACGGTCTTTGTAATGACCACAGGATGCACATACGTGATGTGGTTGCTTCAATTCACCACAGTTAGAACATTCTTCATGTGCTGCTGTAACCAGTGAGTCGTGTGAGCGCCGCATGCCTCTGCGGGATGTCGATATTTTCTTCTTAGGGACAGCCATTGCCTACAATCCTAGGGTATAATTAATATATAGAGTTAATTTCAGAAGGGCGTTATCTATACAAATTTAGCGCCCCCCGCAAGTCGATTGACGCACTTAATCCATATTTTTCTTTAATTTTTTTAATACATCAAACGGATTTTTACGCTCTTCATTTTCTTCGTCAGTAATTTTTTCTTTAGATTCAATGGTATAGGCGTTTATATCGGCGCCTTCTTTGCGTGGAAACGGGTCTAATTCAAGGGCGAGCTGTTGAACAAAAAATTCACCTAAATCAATAGAATCGACGATATCGGGGATTATTTCACCGAGGATGTCCGGCCCTTGATCTTCTTCTTCGTCTTCAGAGTCTGTGATTCCGATATTATCAGCGTCGCGTACGAAGACACCGGAGAATTCAGCTTCAATCAGATTGTCGACAGGCTCGAGCGTGACAACGCACGTTTGGGTGACTTGGGCACCTAAAGTGCCTTGTAGCTCGATGCAAGGGCCTTCTATGCCTAAGGGGGCGTGCGGAGACAGGGTTAGGTGTGCTGTCCCCTTAAAGTTATGAAGGCCTTGTAGCTCTAAACGTTCGCAGAGGGCGGGATAGGCATCTGCGGGGACCTCAATCTTGTAATCGCGGGGGCCATTGGTCAGTTCGCTTAGGCTGACACGTCTTGAGTATTCCGGTTCGGGGGTGTCGTTCATGATAAATGCTCCCCTTCTTTGACGGATGATGCCTTGGTGTATGAGGGGGACGTGAAACTGATGTTACCTTCGATAATGACGCTTAAGTCTTGCTGCTCCAAATCTTGCATTTGCTGGATGATATAGGTGGACATCTCGCTGACGCTCTCATCGCTCATGAGGGTTTTACGGTAAATATTGCGCAGGACGACTTTTTGCATCTCGGCTGTTTTCTGGTCTTCATCCTTCATATTGAGTGTTAAATCATAGGCCGCCATGCGACCATAAAAACCTTCAACCATTTTAGTCATGCGCTTACCAACACCGGTATCACCGATGCTGAGCTCGCGCAGATTTTGATCCATATCGGCAAACATAATATCAAAGACAGCCTGCGACAGCTCTTTGGTTTCCTCTGGATCGCGGCGTAAAGTGCGTAAAACCATATAGGTATGGAGCGCAACCATATCAAAACGACCATCAATTGTATCGGCGACCTCAAATTCTTGATAGAAAATAGGCAACCGGGATTGCTGGATAATGGTGACATAAAGCCCTGTTGCCGCGTTGTTGCTATACGGGCTTTGGAATATATCTTTGAATTTTGAGAAAACTGACATCAAATAGGCCGTGCATGGTGAATTGTGATAATCTATATAGGTAATCAACTAGAGCGGAGACTACTCCGCGTTTCATCATAATTACAGGATTAAAATAACTTTCTATGAAAATGGATACGGCAAAACATTTAAAAAGTATTAGAAAGCTCTCTCACTTAGGCGCGATTATTGGATTGTGTTTGCTCGGAGGCTGTTTGGCCCGTGTGGAAGTGCGCGGTAATTTACCCGACCCAAGCTTGTTGGAAGAAATGAAGCAGAAAAATGCCACCCAAAATGAAGTGGTGCAGATCCTTGGTTCTCCTTCCAGCGTTGCGATGTTTGAAAATGAAACATGGTTTTATATCAGCGAGCGCACAGAAACCGTCGCTTTCTTTGAACCCGAAATCATGGAGCGTCAGGTCGTGATTTTGGTGTTTGATGATGGGGGGGCGCTACAAAATGTCGAGATCAGAGACATGACCAGCGGCGAAGACGTTCCTCTCGTTGAACGCACGACCCCTACTCTGGGTATTGAAAATAGTATTATTGAACAGCTCATCGGAAACATGGGGCGCTTTAATAAATAAAAGTTTTCAAGAAAACTTGTTCTCGTTAAATTGATAAAAGTTTTCAAGAAAACTTGTTCTGGGCTTCAATCGCAAGGCCTTTGCAAACGGATGAGAATTTATCTTGTTCGACCATTAAGGCATGGGGGAACAGAACGGTGATGGCTTGTTTAACAGCTTCTAAATTTGTCGAACCGCCTGTTAAGCAGATTGTGCCAATTCTTTGCGTACTCAAATGACATATTCTGAGGGTCTCCTGTACGGCGTTATTAAAGTTTTCAATTTCAGTTTTTAAAATGTCGGGTATGCTTGTGCCGTTTACTTTAATTTCGCTATTTTTCTCCAGGTAATTCAGATCGATTATAGAGTGATCTTTCTCGGAAAGCATCATCTTGGCCTTTTCAATTTGATGACAGAGCTTATGGCCATATTGATGATCTATAACCTGATCAAGACGTTGCATATGATTTTTATTGACGCCATTTCGAATAACCCAATTCACATCGGATTTTAGTTTTGATGCGTAAATAAAGTTTACCTCCGACCATGTTGATAGGGTCTGATAGATCCAGTTTGGTGTGTTTAAGTTTTTCGGACCGATTAATTTACCACCGTACCCTAAGGTCGGCATGATCGTCGCTAGTGAGATCGATTTATCGAAGTTTGTTCCCCCGAGACGAATGCCATAATTGGCTAGAATGGCGGTGTCTGGCAATTCGCCTTCTTGGGTTGCTTGGCTTAGATCAAGGACTGTGAAATCGGTTGTTCCCCCGCCCATATCAACAACAAGGGCAATACCCTCTTTTCTTCCCGCACCGCCCGTATCTTTAACAAAACCCATATCTTTAATAAAACCCATATCTTTAACAAAACATTGTGCGGCTGCCAGGGGTTCAAATTGGAATTCGATATTTTTAAAGCCAACGTCGGTGAGGATGCCTCTGAGGGTATCTTCAGCGTGCTGATTGTGATTACCGTCCCGTTCGACAAAACGCACGGGGCGGCCTTGGATAACGTTTTCAATGGGATGACCAACCCATGCTTCGGCGCGCGATTTGAGCATGGCGATATAGTCTCTTAAGACCGATGTGAATGGATAATTTACACCTTTCACTTGTGTGGTCTCATTCATCAGGCTTGTGCCAAGTAAAGACTTGATAGAACGCATCAACCGTCCCGGTTCGCCCTCTAGGTAATCCTGTATGGCCTGATGACCAAAAGTACACTGGTGGGTTACATTGTTGTAGAATAGCGCCGTGGGTATGGCGCTCTGTTTGCCATCCAGCGGGCAGAGCGCAATCTGACCATTATGCAACGTTCCAATAGCGGAGTTACTGGTCCCAAAATCAAGTCCGCAGAATGTCATTATACCCTCCAAAAGAAACAGCCCCCGGAGATTATCCGAGGGCTGAAATTCTTAACCATTTCTATTTCGAATTAGCCAGCAAGAATAGCCAGCATCAAAATAGCCATGATGTTAACGATTTTAATCATGGGGTTAATCGCGGGACCAGCGGTGTCTTTGTAGGGATCACCAACCGTATCACCGGTGATGGCTGCGTGGTGGGCATCGGAGCCTTTACCACCATGGTTGCCATCTTCGACGTATTTTTTAGCATTATCCCATGCACCGCCACCCGCAGTCATGGACAGCGCCACAAACAGACCGGTAACAATGGTACCCATTAACATGGCACCAACAGCAGAGAACGCTGCTGCCTGACCCGCAATGGCGTTAACCACATAATACATAACCCAAGGTGCCAGCAATGGCAGCAAGGAAGGAAGGATCATTTCCTTGATGGCTGCTTTGGTCAACAGATCAACACATTTACCATATTCTGGTTTACCAGTGCCTTCCATGATGCCTGGGATTTCCTTGAACTGGCGACGAACTTCTATAACAATAGAAGCCGCTGCACGGCCAACGGCCATCATGCACATGGAACCGAACAGGAACGGGAACATGCCGCCAATGAACAGACCAATCACCACATAGGGGTCTTGCAGGCTGAAGCTGACTTCAAGACCTGGGAAATAGTGCCCCAGATCTTCTGTGTAAGCCGCAAACAGAACCAGAGCAGCAAGACCAGCAGAACCAATAGCATAACCCTTGGTAACAGCTTTGGTTGTGTTACCAACAGCGTCTAGAGCGTCCGTGGTTTTACGAACGTCTTCTGGCAATTCAGCCATTTCAGCAATACCGCCAGCGTTATCGGTTACGGGACCGAAAGCGTCGAGAGCAACAACCATACCAGCCAAAGCCAACATGGTGGTCGCCGCCATGGCAACACCGAACAAACCAGCGTTCATGTAAGAAACCAAGATGCCACCGCAGATAACGATAACAGGCAGTGCCGTTGCCTCCATGGAAACAGCGAGACCCTGAATAACGTTGGTTCCGTGACCGGTTTCAGAAGCCTTAGCAACACTCTTGACCGGACGGTAGTCTGTGCCAGTGTAGTATTCTGTGATCCAGATGATCAGGGCCGTAACAATCAGGCCAGCCAATGCACAGTAATACAACTGACGGCCCGTGATGATTTCATCACCCATGGGGATCTCAGCACCCCAACCGATGGTGTAGGAAATGACGCCACCAATTAGAACAGCAGAGATAACGGCACTGGCGATAAAGCCTTTGTACAATGCGCCCATGATGGAGTTGTTGGAACCCAGTTTCACGAAGAACGTGGCTACAACAGAACCCAAGATGCATACGCCGCCGATAAGCAGGGGAAGATACATCATTTGTTCTTGTGCAACGCCGGTGAAGTAGATCGCACCGAGCAACATGGTTGCAACGATCGTTACAGCGTATGTTTCAAACAAATCAGCCGCCATACCCGCACAATCACCAACGTTGTCACCAACGTTATCAGCGATAACACCAGCGTTACGAGGATCATCTTCAGGGATACCCGCTTCGATCTTACCAACAAGATCGGAACCAACATCAGCACCTTTGGTAAAGATACCACCGCCCAAACGAGCGAAGATAGAAATCAAGGATGCACCAAAGCCAAGAGCAACAAGAGCTTCAAGTATGTGACGCATTTCAGCGGGGTTGCTTGTATCAAGCGCACTGCGCAAATACATGTAGTAACCAGCAACACCCAAAAGAGCGAGACCAACAACCAACATGCCCGTTACGGCACCGGCTTTAAAAGCAACATCCAAACCACCAGCAAGACCGACAGAACGGGCAGCTTCCGTTGTACGCACGTTAGCGCGAACGGAAACGTTCATGCCAATGTATCCAGCAAGACCGGAAAGAACGGCACCAATAATGTAGCCAATTGCAACCAGACCACCTAATTGCCAGTAAAGAAGAATACCAATGACAACACCAACAATGGCGATTGCCGTGTATTGACGGTTAAGATAGGCAGCAGCACCTTCTTGAATGGCTGCAGCAATATCCTGCATCCGTTCATTACCAGTTGGAGCAGCGAGTACTGAGCGAATTGCCCAAGCACCGTATAGTAATGCGATAGCACCGCAAACTAAGGTTAATGTATACACGTCCATGCAGAAAGATCCCCTCGTAGCATGTTAAAGTTGCATGTCAAATCGATGATTTGACATAAAAAGATATGAGTCAAATCGATGATTTTACACAAAACAATTATGAAACAGACTGAAGTGTCCGAAATTCGCGAAAAAAATGACAGAAGATTGCCAATAAGGCAACATTGCTGCAGTAAGTTTTGCTGAATTTTTATAATTTAGGTCTCAGAGAACGCCATAAATCTGGTATTTATGAAATTCTGGATGCTCACTATCTCTCTAAAACTTCGATTGCTTGAATGAGAACGTCTTCAATTTCACCTTTTGGATAAACTTTATCGACAGCCAATTTAAGCCTCTTTTTCAATAAATATACATCTATTGATTTATCTTCTGGGTTAATAATACGGGGCAAAAAAGCATGCATATCGCGGAATAAAACATCGCTAATTTTTGGAATTCTGGCGTATACAAAATCTGCATTTTTATTGCCTTGGGCTCGAATGATAACCGCGACCCGTAACGTTGCTATAATTTTATTTCCGGAAAAAACGTTTACAGTCAAAGGGTCGAGGGAAATAAAAGTAGCCTCCTTTTCAATCAATGCTACATCTGTACCGGTTTCTGCAGAGGCAAAGGGGCCGATCTCCATGACTTTCATGACACCGAATGCACCACCCGCAAGCAGCAATACAACAACGATAATGATGGCAAAAATTTTCATGGTAAGTTTGTATCCCGCTTAAAGTGTCTTTGAGACACAGGCCTGTTTTAGTCTGATAAATAAACACACTATGGTGTCACCGTGATTATGCTCCCAGAAAATTGGACCCTATCATTGTCCTCTGTTTCCTACCAGTGGTGAATAAATCCATTTTGTTGTTTAAATGATAGGTTTTTGGTATTTTCACCTTGAATTGTAACCGAAGTAGGATCCGATTTGTTTGGTTTCGGCTCAATCACCCTACCGATTCGGGTCGTGGGTGTTCCAATATGCTTTGCAAGTTGTTGAATTCGATCTTGATTATGAGGGGGGGCGGTAAATAACAACTCATAGTCATCTCCACCAAATAACACAGAATTCCAAAGCGCGGTATCGCGTCCGGTGAGATTATTTACAGCCGGTGAAAGCGGGATCAAGTCCGTATCAATTTCGGCTGCACAGTGAGACGCTTTACATATATTTGAAAGATCAGCGATCAAGCCGTCTGAAATATCACAACAGGCATGGGCTAACCGTGATGCTGCTAAGCCCTCTCCTATCAATGTTCTTGCTTGTGGATATTGGTAACGATTAGATAAAAATATCTTGAAGGCTAAATCTTCTATGCTCAGGTTATGTTGCAAAACTCGTAACCCGAGAGCGCTATCACCGATGGTTCCCGTTACATAGATGTCATCATTAATTTGTGCACCCGAACGTTTTAGGGCGCTCCCTTGATCAATTAGACCCATTGCGGTGATGCTGATGGATAATGGACCGGGCGTAGACACAGTATCACCGCCGATTAATATAATGCCGTAGTCGTCTTGCACGATTTTCAAGTGGTGGGCGAAATCTTCTAACCATTTAGTATCTGTCCCCTGTGGTATTGCCAGCGCCATGGTATAAGCCTCAGGGGTGGCCCCCATACTTGCCAGATCAGATAGATTAACCCCTAGGGCTTTTGCGGCAATAGATTGGGGGGGATCTTCTTTTCTAAAATGCACATCGCAAATCAAACAATCAGTGCTGATCACTCTATCTTTTCCCGGCAGGGTATCCAAAATAGCCGCATCATCAAGCAAGCCCAATGCGCCGGGGTAATTGCGTGATAAGGGTTCAAATAATCTGGCAATCAGATCAAATTCGCTGATTTTTTTCATGACATTTCTTCATGACAATTTATTGGATGACAAATTTTGATAATCCTGAACACCTAAAATGCATGATGTCGTTTATACAAAACAAGGGCCTGACATTAAATGCCAAGCCCTTGTACATTGCATATGGTCAAAAATTATTCAACCTTCCGTGGATCCTTTGCGAATATTCTGTAAGAATTCGCTCACTTCATGTTTTAGAGAATCAACGTGTTGTGATAAGCCCGATACGGATGTTCGAATGTCCGCTGCCGCCGTGCCTGTCTTTTGTGAAGCTTCTGTTACCTGAGCAATATTGCGGGAGACTTCTCCGGTTCCAGAGGCTGCTTGTTCGACGTTTTTGGCAATTTCGAGGGTGGCAGCATTTTGTTCTTCGACGGCGTTGGAAATGCCTTCTGCTATTTCATCAACACGTCCAATGGATTTACCAATACCTTCAATGCTCTCAGCGGCACTCTCTGTTGAGGCTTGGATTTCCTCAATTTGATTACTGATTTGTTCTGTGGCTTTTGCTGTTTGGTTTGCCAAATTTTTAACCTCTGCGGCAACAACGGCAAACCCTTTGCCAGCATCCCCCGCACGGGCGGCTTCTATGGTTGCATTCAAGGCCAATAAATTGGTTTGCTCGGCAATATCGGTGATTAATTGGACAACTTCACCAATACGTTTGGATGATTCAACTAACCCTTGAACAGCATCATGGCTATTTTGGGCTTCTTTTACCGCGTTTGCGGACATGGTCGAAGATTCTCCGACTTGTCGGCTGATCTCGGAAATAGAGGACGTTAATTCCTCTGCCGCTGAAGCAACTGTTTGCACATTACCAGAGGCTTCATTAGAGGCTGTGGCGACCGTAATTGATAAATCATTGGCCTGTTCAGCCGTGGACACCAAGGTGGTGGATGATTTCAGCATCATATCAGTTGCTTCGGTGACTTGTTTAACGATGCTGCCGACTGTTGAATCGAATTCATTAGCAAGATTATCCAAGAACGCTTTGCGTTCCATTTCGTTTTTATCTCGAGTTTTTGCATCGTCTTCGATTTTTTTATTGGTTTCTGCTTCTTCAGTGGAGCGCTGATCGGCTTCTCTTTGTTCTTGGGATCGTTGCTGTTCTATGGCTTCGCGTTCAAGCCGTTTATTCTCAATGATATTTTCTTTGAAGACTTGAACGGCATTTGCCATTAAGCCAATTTCGTTTTTGAGAATTTGTCCCGGTACATCAATATCAATGTCACCATCAGCAATTGTCGTCATGGCATCGGTCATATTTTTTATCGGCGTGACAATTTTAAAGGCCGTCATGGCAGAGACGATTGAAAGAATGATGCCCGATATAATGATTCCTATGATAATTTGATTGCTTAAGCTCTCACCACGATCGAGCTGTCCGTCGATGGCGACATTGATTTCTAGGACACCGCGAACATCACCAAGCTCCCAATCGTCTTTAGGGGTATCTGCTCTGGAATTGTGGCAATCCACACAACCTTGAGCGACCATAGTATCGGCTATACCAACACGAATGTATGCGCGCCCATCAATTATGGCTTCCTCAGTATAGGTGTCTTTGGGCGAGGCATTTAGATAATCCCAAGCTTTTTGTTGGTAATCATCTAGTTTTCGTTTTTCTCTGTTGGGGAAAGGGTAAGGGCTGGATAAGCTGATCCGGGTGTCTGTTTTGGATAAGATCTCGCTCATATCATGAATGAAGGTAGCTGGTAGCGGGATGCCTTTTTCCATGTTTTTATGATCAACACTTGGTTTTAAATTACCATCGGCCAACACTTTTTTGATGACATTATTGGTATAATAACCGCGAACCATTTTGAACTGCCCGGCTATGTTTGTGGCTGTGGTAATAGCGCTGAGCTTGGCATCGTTTTGTAATAACTGCGGAAGAACAATAAAACTAATGACTGATACGAGTAATATTAACAGTGGTACAGGTAATACAAGCATCCAAACAATGCTATTTGACAGCTTCTTCATAATACATCCTAAATAATATTGATTTCAATTGACATGCGTACTTATGTTAATGAATTATTTTATTATTATTTATGACCCTAGTTAAAGTAAGGTTATATATTTAATACTATGAATCTCTCTTGGCTTTCAAGTAAAATATTGTAACTATAAATAACCCACAACTATAGATTAATTATAATTGTAGATTAATCGTTTTCGTGGATACGAATTTTCCCGGCGAGTTTGTCCAATACGCCATTGACCATCGAGGGTTCGTTTTCCACAAAAAAGGCATGGGCAACATTGACATATTCGTTAATGACAACGCGTTTGGGGATATCGATGCGTTTGACTAATTCGTATGTTCCTGCGCGTAAAATTGCCCGAATAAGAAGCTCTAGGCGTTCCATGGTCCATACGCCGCTGAGTTCAGCCGCTATCAATGCGTCAAATTCAGTCTGTCCCGCTGCTACACCGTCAATAATGTCTTTCAATAGCTCTTCATCAAAAGGAGGCAATTCAAGGCTCTCACCGTTTTCGTCGCTATCATCTTGGGCGGCGTTTTTCCAGCGGTTGGTCATGAATTCGCTCAGCACATTATCAGCGTGGGCATCCGTAACGTCCATCTCATACAGCGCTTGAACCGCGGCGATCCGGGCGCTGTTGCGATGGGTTATTTTTTCGTTGGTATCTTCAGACATAATATATTTTAGACTCTATTCTTATTCTTCATCATCGAAGTCAATTTCTTCGGGAAAATGGTCTTTTAATTCCATCATTCGTAAGACGGCGGCAGCAACTTCTGCGCCTTTGTTTTTGCCATTTATATCCGCACGGACTAAGGCTTGATCGTAATTTTCAACAGTTAAGATACCAAACCCAATGGCCACCCCTTCCATGGAAAGCTCCATGAGCGCGCGACTGGCTTCACGACAGATATGATCGTAGTGATCGGTTTCACCGCGAATAACACACCCCAGTGCCACTGCGCCGTCATATTTACCACTGAGCATCCCCAGCAAAATCGCGGCGGGGACTTCGAACACGCCGGGTACGGAAACCCGTTCGTAATCATAGCCCGCTTTATCAAGTTCAGCGATGACGCTGTCGGCTAGATGGTCGGCGATTTCATCATAAAACCGGGCTTCGACAATCAATACTGTTGGTCGCTCTTGGGTCATTTAATAGGTCCTTAATTGATGTCTGGAATGGGGTGAGAGCCAACAATTTCAAGGCCATAACCTTCGAGGCCAACAACGTTGGGTACGGAATTTGTGACCAAGGTCATTTTGCTAATCCCCAAATCAAGCAAGATTTGCGCACCAACACCGTAATCCCTTAATTCGGCGGGACCTTCCAAAGGTTCACCGATTTTGGTGCGAACGCGATCTGATAGGCTACGACGATGCGGCTCGCGAATTAAGACGATAACGCCGCGATCCTTATCACCAATCAGCTTCATGGATTTGTGTAAATGATAAGCCTTACCCGCATCATTATCACCCAGCACATCTTCCATTAGATTAAACGCGTGCATGCGTACAAGGACAGGATCGTCGCCCGAGATATCACCTTTTACAAGGGCGATATGTTCGGCGTAGGCCAGTTCGTTGATGTAGACATACATTTTGAACTCGCCACCGAATTCGGTTACCAATGTGGATTCCAGCGTGCGTTTGATCATGCTGTCGTTTCGCAAACGGTAAGCAATCAAATCGGCGATGGTGGCAATTTTCAATCCATGATGTTTGGCAAATGGGATTAGATCAGGCAACCGGGCCATGGTGCCATCTTCGTTCATGATCTCGCAAATAACACCGGATGGATTAAGTCCTGCAAGGCGAGAGATATCAACGGCGGCTTCGGTATGACCGGCGCGAACGAGCGTGCCACCCGGGCGGGCTTCCAGTGGGAAAATATGGCCCGGTGAAACAATATCAATGGCACCTTTGGAGGGGTCAATGGCCACCGCCACGGTATGCGCGCGATCGGGGGCTGAAATGCCTGTGGTAACGCCTTCGCGGGCTTCAATAGAAACCGTAAAGGGTGTGTAATGGCGGCTGTCGTTGTGCTGTGACATGAGCGGTAGTTTTAATTCTTTAACGCGCTCTGATGTTATGGGCAAACAGATCAACCCGCGGCCATATTTAGCCATGAAATTGATAACATCGGGGGTCGCCATTTGGGCTGGGATGATCAAATCGCCTTCGTTCTCGCGATCTTCGTCATCAACCAGAATAAACATTTTACCGTTACGGGCATCTTCGATTATTTCTTCGATGCTGGATAGATAGTCTGTGTCGTGTGGCAATTAACTAGTCCTTGTTAAGAAGACGCGCTACATAGCGCGCCAGCATGTCGACTTCCAGATTAACCGGGTCGCCGATGTTTTTTGATCCCAAAGTGGTTACTTTCTGAGTATGTGGAATTACATTAATCCCAAAAGTATCGTCCGAGACCTCATTAACCGTCAAGGATATCCCATCAATGGTAATAGAGCCTTTCTGGGCAATTTGACGCGATAGTTCTTCGGGTACGCGAAAGCTAAAGCGTTTTGAATCGCCATCATCCTGAATATCAACGATCTCGCCAACACCGTCCACATGACCTGACACAATATGCCCGCCTAATTCGTCACCGACTTTCAGGGCGCGTTCGAAATTAACATGTGTGCCTTCATCCCAATTATTCAAGGTGGTGCAATCCAAAGTCTCGCTGGAAACGTCTGCAGCAAACCAATTGGGGCCTTTATCAATGACCGTCAGACACACCCCAGAACAAGCGATAGACGCGCCGTTATCAATGGTTGAAGTGTCATAAGCGCAAGTGAACTCAAAGCGTTTGTCACCGTCGCCTGTAATGGATTTGACACTTCCCAGATCGGTAATAATACCCGTAAACACTTAAGCTTCCTTTTTGCGATATATTTCCATCATGTCATCACCGACTTGTAATGTCTTGATGCATTTTAGTTTTGCAACATTGATCAATTTTGGCAGTGATACACCCGCAAGGGCCGATAGACCATCCCCTCCGATGATAAAAGGTGCCCGAAACCAAATAAATTCATCAATTAATTCGGCTTTCAAAAACGCCGCCGATATTTCTGCGCCACCTTCTATTAAAACGCGGGTTAATCCTTGCTCGCCCAGAAGTTTTGCAAGGGCGGTCAAATCTATGTGCCCCTCATTTGTGATCGCACAGGGAAATATTTCAACCCCCGGGACATCTTTCAGAGGATGAGTTTCCGAACCAGCCGGGCTGGTCGCACCAGCCGGGCTGGTCGCACCAGCCGGGCTGGTTATAATCCAGAGGGGGAATTCTACAGCTGAATTTGCGAGAATTGTTTCACGTGAAACAATTTGGCGGGGATCGAGAATAATTCGGATTGGGGATTTGTCTGTCAGCCCAGGCAGACGGCAGGTTAGCGAAGGATTGTCGGCGATGACGGTTCCTGTGGCGCACAATATGCCATCGTGGGTGGCGCGTAATTTGTGTCCGTGGGATCGCGCAGATGGTCCCGTTATCCATTTGCTTTCGCCGGATGCCGTGGCGATTTTACCATCCAAAGACGTGGCTGATTTAAGCGTAAAATGAGGTCGCCCTTGGGCAGTTTTAAGGAAAAACCCATCGTTCAGAAACTGCGCTTCAGGTGTTCTGATGTTCGTTACAATTTCAATACCCGCTGTGGCAAGGGAGGCAATGCCCTTCCCGGCGACGCGTTCATCACTATCACCAACAGCAATGACACACCGTTTGATCCCGGCGTCGATCAAAGCGTCACAGCAGGGCGGCGTTTGGCCGGTATGGGCGCACGGTTCTAACGTCACATAAGCCGTGGCGCCACGGGCTAAATCCCCTGCTTGTTTGAGGGCAACAGTTTCAGCGTGCGGTCTTCCCCCCGGTTGGGTCCAGCCCCGCCCGACAACGGCGTTATTCATATCGGGGCGTGTGATAACACAGCCGACTGCCGGATTGGGAAAGACATTACCAAGCCCGCGCTGAGCAAGGCTTAACGCAACATCCATAAATTGGGTATCAATCTCGCAATGAGAAAAACGTTCCATCGCATTATTGCCAGTCACGTCGTTATTGTTAGTCTCGTTGTTATTGCCAGTCCCGCCGTTATTGCCTACCAAGTCGTTATTGCCCGTCACGCAGTGACTAGTCGTTGGGGTCGAGTTCTGTGATGAATTTTCCAAAGTCACCAGCCTCGCGGAAATTACGATAAACCGATGCAAATCGAACGTAGGCAACCTGATCTAGCTCACTCAGTGAATCCATAACCATTTCGCCCACGACTTTGGTGGGGATTTCGTTTTCGCCCAGTGTTTCTAGGCGGCGCTGAATGGAATTAACAATACGTTCTATGCGATCTTCATCCACCGGGCGTTTACGTAAAGCGATGTGGAGGGATTTGCTGAGCTTTTCCCGATCAAAGGGTACTTTTTCGCCATTACCTTTAACCACGGATAATTCGCGTAATTGAACCCGCTCAAAGGTGGTAAAGCGGGAGCCACAACTATCACAATACCGCCGTCTACGAATGGCCGCATTCTCTTCGGTAGGGCGCGAGTCCTTTACCTGAGTATCACCATGACCACAAAACGGACAACGCATTATATCTTCCCCTAGTTTAAGTAATTGGTTTAATTAATTGGTTTTTTAATTATACGCTGGCGGCACCGGTGTGACGCCAGCGTACTTAATTTTTAAACACCCACGATCAGTAAATCGGGAATGCTTTACACAGTTCATTAACACTTTCGCGGGCTTTGTTTTCAGCTTGCGAGTTGTCATCTTTATTGGCCGCCAGTCCATCAAGAACATCACCGATCAGATTGCCGATCTTGCAGAATTCTTCCACGCCGAAACCGCGCGTTGTACCTGCGGGTGTGCCCAGACGAATACCGGATGTTACCATTGGCTTTTCCGGATCATTGGGAATACCATTTTTGTTACACGTCATCCCGGCGCGATCGAGGCTTTCTTCGGTAATGTTACCCGTTAAACCTTTCGGGCGAAGATCAACCAACATCAAGTGGGTATCGGTCCCACCCGATACGATATCAAGTCCTCGTTCCACCAAGGTTGCTGATAATGCATGGGCGTTATCGATAACGCTTTGGGAATAGGCTTTAAATTCTGGTTGTAAGGCTTCGCCGAAGGCCACGGCCTTGGCGGCAATGACATGCATCAATGGTCCGCCTTGCAGACCGGGGAACACCGCTGAGTTAAACTTTTTGCCCAAGTCAGCATTGTTCGTAAGGATCATGCCACCCCGGGGACCACGAAGGGTTTTGTGGGTTGTGGTGGTAACAACGTCGGCGTAGGGAAGCGGGCTGGGGTGAAGGCCAGCGGCAACCAAACCAGCAAAGTGTGCCATATCAACAAATAAATAGGCCCCGACTTTATCGGCGATGGCGCGGAATTTAGCAAAATCGATCGTGCGGGGATAAGCAGAGCCACCGGCAATGATCATTTTTGGCTGATGTTCGATGGCAAGCTGCTCGACCTGTTCAAAATCGATGGTCGCATCATCATCGCGCAGACCGTATTGAATGGCATTAAACCATTTGCCAGATTGGGCGGGCTTGGCACCGTGAGTCAAGTGACCGCCAGAGGCGAGTGATAATCCAAGGAATGTATCACCGGGTTGCAATAAAGCCAGCATAACGGCCCCGTTGGCTTGGCAGCCGGAATGGGGTTGTACGTTGACAAATTCACAATTGAAAAGCTTTTTGGCGCGTTCAATGGCCAAGTCTTCAGCGACATCGACATACTCGCACCCACCATAATAACGTCGGCCGGGATACCCTTCGGCGTATTTGTTGGTCATGATAGAGCCTTGGGCTTCCATGACGGCTTTTGAGACGATGTTTTCAGATGCGATCAGCTCGATTTGATCTTGCTGACGCGCTAATTCGTGATTGATGGACCCCATAATATCCGCGTCTTTGTCGGACAATGATTGGGTGAAAAAATTGGCGAGGGTTTCATTGGAATAGCTGGCATAAGAACTCATTGAGTGAGTGCTCCTATAAATAAATAATTTTAAGAAAAAACAGGGTTAGATAGTTTATCGACTCTCTGAATATGACGGTCGCCCTCGAACTCCGTATCCAGAAATACTTTTAGGCAATCAATTGCCGTTAGTTCACCGATCACACGCGCGCCAAAGCATATGACATTGGCGTTATTGTGTTCACGGCATAATCTTGCACCGAGTGCGTCATGGATTAGGGCCGCCCGTATTTGGGGGTGACGGTTGGCGGCCATTGATATGCCGATCCCGCTGCCACAAATGGCTATGCCCTGTTCAGCTTCTCCGTTGGCTACGGTTTTTGCAACCGCGTAGCCATAGTCCGGATACGCTACAGACTCAGTTGTGTTACACCCCAGATCAAGAACCTCATAGCCTAGATCGATCAGTTGCGCTTTTAGGAACTCTTTTAAGTCCACGCCGCCGTGATCATTGGCAATTGCAATTTTTTTTGTCATTTTTTCAAAACTTTTGCTTATTGATACGAGATGTTCTTCATCATGCTTGAATTGGGGTGTGTCACTATTTTCCAACACCATGTGGTATGACATACCAGTAACGGTATGTCAGCATCATTTTATACCAATTCAAATATTTTTTTAGGGATGGTGAGTATATTTTATACGTATTAAAAGTTGTAATTATATATAATTATTCTTGCATCGGGGGAATTAATCTATATTTTTAAATTAGGAATAAAAAATAATAATTAATTTATGGTGTGGCTTTGGCGACAGTATCAATAAAGAATATATTTTATTTAATTCTGAATAATGCACGTTACGTGGCTTTAGGGCTGATGTGCATGATATTTATTCCATTAATGATCTTTCTGGCCGTAATTTTTTTTGACGTTTCGCTCGCCCATTCCCAAGAGGATGAATTTGATATAAACCCCGCAGTCGATAGTTTCTTAGAGAGTGAGCAATACCGGCAGATACCTGTGAAATGGTTTGGTACTGTAACACCTTATTGGACTATTTTTCGACTCTCTTTTTTTATGGGCGGTGTTTTAATATTTGCATTACTATCAACGGCTTATTGGAGATTCAGGTCTATATCAAAACTTAATAAGGCTTTGGTGAAAAGCGAGCAAAGGTTTAACTTATTCAATAAGTATTCCCCTAATAAAATTCATATAAAAGGTGTCGATGGTAAGTTTTTATTGGTCAATCCAGGGTTCGCCAATGTGTTTGGATTGGATCCGTCAGATATAATCGGGAAAACATCGGCTGAATTAACATCCGACAAAGAAGCGGTGCCATTTATGGACCATGACCAACGGGTCTTGGATACAGGTAAGCCAATCGAAGAAGAAGAAATATTCACTATTGAGGGCAAGGTTCACACCTATTTGACCACGAAATTCCCGTTACAAGATGAAGATGGAAATATATTTGCTATTGGAAGTACAGGCGTTGATATAACGGAACGTATCCGAACAGAGAAAGCCCTTCAGGAAGCCTTAAACGATGCTGAAGAAGCCAATCTGGCAAAATCACGGTTTTTAGAAACCATGAGCCATGAATTTCGTACCCCCCTTAATGCTATTCTCGGTTTCAGTGAAATCTTACGCATGCATTATTTTGGTCCATTAGGGGCCGAGAATTACGATATTTACGCCAATGATATTCATGACAGTGGCGAGCATATGCTAGAATTGGTCAATGATATACTTGATATCGCCGCCATCGAAGCTGGCAAACGGGTTCCGTTTTATGAAGAGTTTGATTTGGCATTGATGCTCAAAGACGCTTTGCAAAGCTTTGAACGCAAGGCCAAAAAAGAAAACATCTCCCTTACATTAGATATATCTGAAAATTTACCAAAAATGTCGGCTGATAGTCGCTCTATTAAGCAAATATTTTTGAATATTATGTCGAATGCCATCAAATTTACGATGAAAAATGGCCGTATCAATATATCGGTAAATTGTGATGGTCATAATTTTGTTATCAACATCAAAGATACAGGTATCGGTGTTTCAGCCGAACAGATTTCTAAGATAACCGATCCATTTTCCCAAACATCTAATGACCCTCATGTATTTCAAATGGGCACTGGGCTTGGCTTGGCCATTGTTAAATCATTAGTAGAGGTCCACGACGGGGAATTAAACATTGATAGCGAACAGCATGTTGGAACAAGCGTTACAGTAGCACTGCCTTGTTTTTAAATAGCTTGTTTTTAAATAGATTGTTGGGACTGTGTTAAAGGCCTAGGTCTTGAATTTTCAAATTATCTCGTTTGTTTGTTTTTTTCTAGGTTCTTTTCCAGGACGTAGTTAAGTTTACGCATGGCGGTATCCATCAACCTTTTTTCGCTCAAGCGCTTGTCCCCGACGATAACGACTTCGGTATTGGTGAGGGGATCAATGGCCGATACCCGAACGGAGTTACTGGCACCGACTTGTTGGAATTCGAACAGTATTTCTCTGTTTCTAGGGTCTCGTTTTTGGACCATTTTGAGTTTTGGATTCCTTGACACAAAATATAATATTCACCTTAGAATAATATTTAATACAAGATTTTGGGTTTGAAAAGGCTACATGGTGGTCGGGGGGGATTTTTTCGTGAATGATAAAGGGGCCGAGGCGTATTGATCTTTTGTTTCTCACTGTTAGGCCACAGAAATAATTGACAAAATGAGCCTTAAGTGATTTCTAGGTAATATATACTGTTAAATTATTCTATTTCACAAATAAATTGAGGGAAATACCATGGCTGATCGCAAACTTCATCCTGAAACATTGGCTTTACATGCCGGACATCGCGCAGACCCAACAACAGGTTCGGTCGCCGTTCCGATTCATATGACCACCTCTTATGAATTTCGCAATAGTGAGCATGCAGAAAACCTGTTTGCCCTTAAAGAATTAGGCAATATTTACACACGGATTATGAACCCGACAAATGATGTTCTTGAGCAACGCATCACGGCTTTAGAGGGCGGTGTTGCGGGGCTGGCGCTATCATCGGGACAGGCGGCATCGACGTTTGCCATTCTCAATTTGTGTAAGGCTGGTGATAACTTTGTCAGTTCAACCGATGTTTATGGTGGTACGTGGAATTTATTTGCCAATACGTTGAAAGATTTAGGCATTGAGTGTCGTTTTGTTAATCCAGAGGACCCCCAAGCATTTGCCAAAGCCACGGATGATAAAACCCGTTGTTACTACGCAGAAACTCTGCCAAACCCAAAACTGCAAGTCTTCCCGATTAAAGAAGTGGCAGATATCGGCCGTGAATTGGGTGTGCCATTGATTATGGATAATACGGCGGCTCCCCTACTATGCCGTCCGCTCGATCATGGTGCGGCCATTGTCCTATATTCTACGACTAAATTTATTGGCGGTCATGGCACCTCTATTGGTGGCATGTTGGTTGATGGCGGTAATTTTGACTGGGAAGCTGGTGGCGACCGTTTCCCAAGCCTCAACCATCCTGATCCCAGTTATCATGGGGCGGTGTGGACCGAAGCTGTTAAACCGCTCGGACCAATTGCTTATATCCTACGGGCGCGGGTTATCTTGCTCCGCGATATGGGCTCGTGCATGAGCCCCATGAATGCGTTCCAATTTATTCAAGGCATCGAGTCCTTGCCAGTGCGCATGGTCCGTCACTGTGAGAATGCGGCTAAAATCGCCGCGTTCTTAAATTCCCATAAAGCTGTAGAGCGGGTTATCTATCCCGGTCTGCACGAAGGCGAAACCCGTCGTCGCGCCGATACATACCTACAGGGCGGCTATGGCGCACTTGTAGGCTTTGAGCTCAAAGGGGGCGTTGAAGCCGGTAAAAAGTTCATCGACGCGCTGGAATTGCTCTATCACGTTGCCAATATCGGTGATTCAAGATCATTAGCCATTCATCCGGCCTCTACGACCCACTCACAGTTATCAGCAGAAGACCAACTCGCCACGGGCACAACTCCGGGTTATGTGCGATTGTCCATCGGTCTAGAGCATTCGAGCGATATCGTTGCTGATATCAAGCAAGCACTGGGAAAAGTATAATCCAACGATGCCAAATAATCTTACATCACGCGCCTACCCCTCCACACGCATGCGGCGCAACCGCCGTACGCCGTGGATCAGACGGCTCGTGGCGGAACATAAATTAAGTGTGGATGATCTGATCTGGCCGGTCTTTGTTATCGATGGTGATAACCTCACCGAACAGGTCGTCTCCATGCCGGGTGTCGAACGCTACACCATTGATTTGTTGGTGGATAAGGTCGGTATGGCAAAAGATTTAGGCATACCCGCCGTATCATTATTTCCGCAAACCAATCCAGATGTCAAAACCCCCGACGCACGGGAAGCCTATAATCCTGACAATCTGGTTTGCCGGGCGGTTCGTGCGATCAAAGACGCTCATCCGGATATGGGGGTGATGTGTGATGTAGCGCTCGATCCTTATAATTCAGATGGTCATGATGGTTTGGTTGAAGGGGAGCGTGTCTTGAACGATGCGACAATTGAAGCCCTTTGCAAACAAACCCTCGTTCAAGCAGAAGCTGGGTGCGATATTATCGGACCTTCCGATATGATGGATGGTCGCATTGGCGCCCTTCGCCGTTGCCTTGATGGTGCGGGTTTTGAAGATACGATCATTATGTCCTACGCCGCCAAATATGCCTCTGGGTTTTACAGCCCTTTCCGTGACGCCGTTGGTTCCGGTGGGGCCTTAAAAGGTGATAAAAAGACCTATCAAATGAACCCGTATAATAGCGACGAAGCCTTGCATGAGGTTGGTCTCGACCTTAATGAGGGGGCCGATATGGTCATGGTTAAACCGGGACTTCCTTATTTAGATATCGTCAACCGGGTGAAGTCCACTTTTGGTGTGCCAACATACGCCTATCACGTCAGTGGAGAGTACGCCATGTTGAAGGCCGCTGCCCAAAACGGCTGGCTTGATTATGATACGGTGATGATGGAAATGCTGGCATCATTCAAACGCGCCGGTTGCGATGGCATTCTCACATATTGTTCCCTAGACGCGGCTCATATTTTGAACAATAGTTAAGGTTTCATCTCATTAAGACACAAAAAAACCGGGTCAAATATTGCCCCGGTTTTTTTTCTTTTTGTTTGGCTTAGATATCGAGAAGTTTCTCAACATCCAAAACAACCATCAGATTGTCTTCAAGGCGATAGATACCATTGGCAAAATCGCGCCATTTTGGATCAAGCGTGCTGGGGTTGCGTTCTAATTGGTTGATTCCAAGGGCCATTACATCACCGATAGAATCAACCAGCAATGTATATAGATCCTGATGCAGTTCAACGGTTACACCCATTGATTCTGAGGTGTCTACACTGGCTGGCATACCAAGACGGACGCGCACATCAATCACGGTCACAATACGACCACGCAAGTTGATGGACCCTCTGATTTCGGGAGCAGCCAAAGGAATAGAGGCAATTTTGTCAGGTTTTAGAATATCCTGAACTTTCAGAATGGGGACACCGAAAAGCTGCTTGTCGATGGTGAACGTAACAAACTCTTCTTGATTTTTATTTGATGTATCGAGTTCATTAGAACGACTTACTTCAAGTGCTTGTGCCATTTAGGGGCTCCCAGTTCAAAAAAACAGTATAAACTGTCGTTAAGGTTATTAGATAATTCGATAATATCATCGGCTTTATATTCGTCTGCGTCAAGTGTAACCGTAACAAGTCTAGCTGAGTATAGTAGTATTAATGTAAGATGATAAAAATGAGTGTATTGTAACTTTTCATCAAGGTACAAATATATTCAATATCAATTTATTATTAACTATAGAGTTTTAGTATTTGATTAGGTGAATATATAGATTAGATCAGTGTTTTTAAGAATAAGCTTAATTTATTCTAGGTTCAAAACTTCCAGATTAATAAACGTGTTTTTCGACGATCATCAACGTCAATGACCTCATGGGGGGGGAAACCTGGAATTTCAAAAGAATTACTGATTAATATCGATCCACTTTTCATTTCCTGTTTTGCTTTATCATAAATTTTGGGCATTGGTTCTGGTGACAAAAAACAATACACCACATCAAATTCATATAGGTCTTTTTGCCACAAATCACCATAAAAAATCTTATTATTTTGGTTGGGACTGAAGATTTTTAACGCTGATCGAACTTTGGCAATAAAATAGGGAAACGGCGCATTCTCAATACCGGTGAATTGCAAATTTGGATTTAATGCGGAAAGACGAATAATTGTACTGCCAACCCCACACCCCATATCCAAAAATGATGGGTGGTCATAGCGTTGCAAGATTTCATGTATAACCTGACATGTCTCCTGATTGCTAAGATAGAGCGGTACCCGTTCGGAGCGTACATTCCAAAAAACAGTCAATGATAATAAAAATGCCAACAAATATACCCAACTTGGCAACGTGAGCATAAGGGCGATGTATACTGCCATGGGGAAGATAAAATTGATGAAGGTCCACCACTTTTGTAAAACAAACACCCATTCCCCGCACAACGCTGCTGCCCCACCCCACAACAATAGAAATATCCAGATACCGGACCCTAGGTCCGTCCCTGAACTGGCGTTGCCGATATTTGTGCCTACATTTGTGATGTTTATAAAACCTAACATCCACCAAAAATAGGCAAACACCCCACCAAAAACTTGAGAGTACAATGCTTTACTCGATGCGCTTTTGAGCAAGTTCGCTAGCTGAGTTTTTACAGGGGAGGATGACATACAAGATCATTCAAGGCTTAAGATAGATTCCAAGGATACTTTATTACTTTTAGTATTTTATATCATTCATACAGTAGCATTGTATAATATGTTGAATTGTTTAAGTTTCTCTTTTAAGTATGATAGTCAATTAAAATAATTAACAATTGCTGTTCGGGTTCAAAATATGTTTTTTGTCATTGGTCTAGTTATAATTCTCGCTACGGTTCTTGGTGGGTACAGCGTCCATGGTGATTTGCGGATCTTATGGCAACCTATTGAATTTGTCATTATTTTTGGTGGTACTATTGGTGGCTTTATTATTTCTAGCCCCATGCATATTATCAAAGGTGTTATGGGGGGCCTTGTTGTAGCGCTTAAAGGGGCTCGGTATAAAAAAGACCACTATCTTGAATTACTGGGCGTTTTGTTTGCTGTCTTTAAACTAGCAAAGAGTAAAGGCGATCTAGCGTTAGAGGCCCATATTGAAAACCCGGGCGATAGTTCCTTGTTTTCAGCTTATCCAACGTTCCAAAATGATCACCACGCTCTTGAATTTTTCTGTGATTATTTACGATTGTTGACCATGGGGGTGAACAATCCCTTTGAAGTGGAAGCTGTTATCGATATTGAACTGGAACTTCATCATGATGCCGACCATGCCGTTTCTGGTGGTATTGGGGCCATGGGTGAAGCATTCCCCGCTATGGGCATTGTGGCTGCTGTGATGGGTGTTATTGTGACCATGAGCTCGATCACTGAACCGCCAGAAGTACTTGGTGGATTGATCGGTGCGGCTCTTGTGGGAACATTTTTTGGTATCTTAATGGCTTATGGCTTGGTTTCACCAATGTCAAAAGCTGTTGAAGCGGCCCATACAGCAGATTCTCAATATTTGAATTGTATTAAATTAGGCCTCCTTGGGCATATGCAAGGTTACGCCCCACAAATATCAGTCGAATTTGCTCGCAAAAGCCTGAGTGCTACCGTACGTCCTTCGTTTTCAGAAATGGAAGAGATGTTAGAGAATGTGCCGACTGAGGCTGGATAGTTCTTAAGAGAAATGCAGACAACTAAGTTAAATTCAGGACCGTAAATAACTTTCATGGCCAATCAACAAGCAACGATTGTTGTTAAAAAAATCAAAAAAGTTAGCGGTGGCCATTCTGGTGGGGCGTGGAAAATCGCTTACGCCGATTTTGTGACGGCGATGATGGCCTTCTTCTTGTTGCTATGGTTGTTAAATTCCGTGACGCAGGAAGCTCTTGAAGGTATTTCCAACTATTTCGCCCCGGTCTCTATTTCATCGTCGACCAGTGGTTCTGGCGGTGTGCTGGGCGGGCAGGTTCTATCGGTTGAAGGGGCTGGAACGTCTCAATCAGGTCAGCTATCCAAATCTTTGGATCTTAACCCACCGCGCGCGGGAACCGGGGGGGACGCGGCTGCACAGGGTGATGTTTCAGAAGAAGAGGCCCGCAAGAAAGTTGAGCAAGTTGAGCAAGATCAATTTAAGGCTGCTGAAAAAGCAATTTCCGAAGCGGTCGAAGCCTCGCCTGAGCTAAAAGAGCTGGCGGAAAGTTTGCAAATGGAAAACACCCCGCAAGGTTTGCAAATTCAGATTGTTGATATGGATAATTTTAGCATGTTCCATAGTGGCAGTGCCGTGATGAACCAGCAAACTCAAAGAATGATTGCCCTTGTCAGTAAGGTCGTTCATGAAATGACGCAAAAGCTATCAATTGCGGGTCATACTGACGCCGTTCCATTCTTACGTAATGATGGGTATAGCAATTGGGAATTATCAGCGGACCGGGCAAATTCAGCACGCCGTGAACTGTTATATAATGAAATCCCCGAAGAGCGTTTCTCGCAAGTTGTTGGTAGAGCGGCAACCGATCCGTTGTTACCTGAAGATCCAAAAAATGCCAGCAATCGTCGATTGAGCATCATTTTACTTAAAGGCACAGGTCATATTGAGTTGGACGAAGATACCGCTGATAAGGATGAAAGCCAATCAGAACCCCCGTTTGACAATGACAATACCGCGTCCGGTTTGAAGAAGGCTAATAACTCTTTAGTGACCAAAAAAACGGGTAGCATTGCCGAAAGCTTGATCGCGGATGATGAGGAACTGGCTTTGCCAGGACTTGATCAAATCAAACAAAAGCAGCTTGAAACATCACAATAACCCTTTCCTAGATTAACGTAAATTTTTTCAAAAGATCATAAAGCGCTTTGGATTACGCTCTAAATGCGTAAGAATACATCATCATGCGTCATCAAAGACAAAAGAGCGTCCAATATTTTTTTACCACGGCTCCCCTACCGTGTCCGTACCTTCCTGACCGACAAGAACGGCGGGTGGTGACGGAACTTATTGGGCGGGACGTTTTTGATTTGCATGACGCGTTGTCGTTGACTGGCTTTCGCCGAAGTCACTCGGTGGCGTACGCACCCGCTTGTACGGGGTGTTCTGCTTGTATTCCGATCCGGGTTAATAGTGAAAAATTCACCCCATCGAAGACCCAACGCCGTATTGAGCGATTAAACCAAGCCCTGCGCGCTCAAGAATGCGACCCTCTAGCAACCCGTGAGCAATACGATCTATTTAGAATCTATCAAGATGGGCGCCATACCAGTGGCGAGATGTCAAAGATGACATTTGATGATTATCAGGCCCTTGTGGAGGATACCCCGATCGGCAGTTCTGTCTTTGAATTTCGCGATGGCGAGGGGGTGCTGAAAGCGGTTTGTTTAGCCGATCACCTGAACAATGGTCTGTCGGCGGTTTATAGTTTCTATGACCCCGCTTTACAGAGTAACTCACTGGGAACGTTTATGGTTGTCTGGCTCATAAATTGGGCGAAAAAATCCGGAATTGACTATGTATATTTAGGTTTCTGGATATCGGCCTGTAATAAAATGGCCTACAAATCTTCGTTCAAACCCATTGAAATATATCATGAAGGTCAATGGATTGACTGTGATGGAACACCGCCTCGTGATAGACAGGGGTAATTTAGTCCGTGCTGATTGATTTAGTCTGTACCAATGGGCTTTAAACGCCACAGCAATCCCACCAAGGCACCTTTAATGGGCGGCAGAAACATGAATGTCAGAATCAAGCAAAGCGGTATCCATAGGGATAAATGTACAAGTTCTGAAGGGTGATACATTTGCTCCAACCAAACAGCTAGCGGCACAACCACATGTCCCACCAATAATACCGTGAAGTATGTGGGGATATCGTCCGCGCGAATATGACCCAGTTTTTCGTTACAATGGGAGCAGTTATCGGCAGGCTTCAAATAAGCGCGAAACAGCTTCCCTGTCCCACATTTCGGGCAGCGGCCCCTGAATCCACGGGTTAGGACGGAAAGAATTTCTTTTTTGCGGACTGATTTTTTATTCATAACAAAACCTATACACAATAAATCTTAATGTTGATAGTAATATTAGAAGATGGCCATAATATCAGGGTTAAGGGTGACCTATTCTAAAAAGGGCGATCAATTCTATAATCGCTTTTGATGGTCATGTCTTTACGCGGTCCGGTGATGCGCCATACAACACCCCAATGATGGGGGGTATGAGCCGTAAATAGTCCTTCATAGAGATCGGGTTGGCAATCGTGGGTGGTGCTGAACATCCCCGTTGATAAATCCAAATCATGGAAAAACCGTTCGTCGTCAAAGTAAACTTGGGCGATGTGAACGGGGGCAATGGGGGCGGGTGTGACGTCATGGGCAATGGGGGAATGATTTAGATCAGCGAAATCGTAGAAATAGCGCCGTTCGACGACATCTTTATAGTCGCCGATTTGTAAATCCCCTTGCTCGGAATAGATTAATCTATGGCAAAGGGCGGCATCCTCAACGAATACCCCTGCCCCCTTAAAAGCACCCGTTTCCATGATCTTACGATCATCGATGGTGCGCGTGATCAACCAGCGTCCCTTTAGGAAACCTTTGAGGTGTTTGACGGGAAGCAGAATTAGCCCCGTTTATTCTTTCCGATGATCTTCCATGTCAAAGGCAATATGGCAGCGGCAAGAGCCAGCTTGGTCAGATCACCAATGACAAATGGTGTGAAGCCCCAATCCAGAATGGGTTTATCCCAACCGAATAAAACGCCCAACCATAACAGACCCGGAATATAAATTAAGGCATTACCGATCAACATAGCACCGACAGTGGATACAACATTGCGGTCCCAGCCCCGTTCTGCCAACCAACCAACTGTAACAGCAGCCATAAGATAACCAATCAAATAACCACCCGTACCGCCAAGCATATAAGCAATGCCAATCCCTTTTTCCGGGGTGCCGGCAAATACGGGAAGACCACTTGCGCCTTCAATCAGGTACAACAACACCGTTGCCCCGGCAAGCTTCCAACCATAAGCCATACTCATAGCCAAAATCACAAATGTGGTCATGGTCAACGGAACGGGAAAAAATGGAATTTGTGTACGGGCCGAGATAGCTAGGACCAATGTGCCAACAACAACAAGTACCGTTCCTCGCAGGACTTGATTAACATCCTTCATCGGGAAGATTGTCTGAAACAGTGTCGCATGTGTTGAAGTGTTGGTATTAAACGATTGCATGACAGTAATCCTAGTATTGAGAAGCTAAAGATGGAATTTATAGTATTTAATAGTATCTATTAGTACGAAAGAAGCCGTGTTGGATCAAGTAAATCTGTTCACCCGTGGAAATCCTTTTGGTACCGTCATACCCGCTTGGGCACGTTTGCCAATCCAAGCTTTGATGTCGTTTTCTGTGCGAACCCCGGAGCCCGTTTGCCATGATAGGCCATCGGCAAGCGTGAAAGCCTTGATATCGCGCAAGTCACCAGATTTATAGCGCTGTAAGATAACCCCCTTGCCGCGCGCCATAACGGGCAACTCGTCAAGTGAGAAGATCAACAGCTTACGGTTCTCGCCCAATACGGCCAGACAATCAGAACCGGGTTCTATAACAGCGCAAATCCGGGCTTCTTCAGAAGCCGATACGTTCAATGCTTGTTTGCCGTTCTTGGTTTGGGCAACAACGTCTTTTTCTTCAACGATAAAACCACGACCCGTGTCGGATGCGACAATAAGCCTGCGTTCAGGGTCATGCAGCATCATGGTCACCACATCAAAAGCATTGCCCAGATCAATTTGCAATCGGACCGGCTCACCATGTCCGCGTCCCCCGGGCAGTTTATCACAGCCAATGGTGTAAAACCGTCCGTTGGTAGCAAAAATCAGCAACTTATCCGTGGTCTGGGCTTCAACAGTAAAGCGGCCCCGATCATCATCCTTGAACTTCAAGGTTTCAGGATCGATACCGTGTCCTTTGATGGACCGTATCCAGCCCTTTTCAGAGCAAACGATGGTAATGGGTTCGCGTTCGATGTAGGCCTCAAGCGGGACGATGACGGCGGTTGGTGCCGTGCCAATTTTCGTTCGGCGTTTACCCAGTTCCTCGTCCTTGGAAAACTTCTTTTTCAAGTCTGCGACTTCGCCGGCAATGACCTTCCATTGCAGGGTATCATCGGCTAATAATTTATTCAGCTCAATGGCTTCATTGGACAGCTCAGTATGCTCGCTCTGGATGGTGATCTCTTCCAATTTACGCAATTGGCGAAGACGCATATTAAGGATGGCTTCGACCTGAACGTCGTTTAATTTGAAGCGATCCATCATGATCTGCTTGGGCTCGTCCTCTTCTCGAATGATCTGAATCACTTCATCGAGATTAAGGTACGCAATCAAGAAACCTTCAAGTATTTCAAGACGTTGTTTTATTTTATTCAAGCGATAGGTTGAGCGTCTGATCAGCACCACTTTGCGGTGATCTAAGAACGCGAGCAAGGCTTCACGCAAGTTCATCACGCGCGGTACATTGTGAGCGTTTAACACATTCAGATTGAGACTAAAGCGTGTCTCAAAATCAGTTTGTGAGAACAAGTGCTCCATCAACATTTCGGCCTCAATGGTACGGTTTTTGGGTTCTAAAACAATCCGCACGTCGGTCGTGGACTCGTCGCGGATGTCTGCCAAAAACGGCAACTTGCGCAGCTCCATCATCTCGGCGATTTTTTCGATCAAACGGGCCTTTTGAACTTGGTAGGGAATGTTGGTGACCACGATCTGGTATTGCCCCCGCCCTAAGTCCTCAACCTCCCAACTGGCGCGCAGACGGAAACTACCGCGTCCGGTTCGGTAGGACTCGATAATGGACTCGCGGGGCTCGACCAACACCCCCCCGGTGGGGAAATCCGGTCCGGGGATCATATCAACCAGTTTATCAAACCCGGCGTTGGGGAATTTGATCAGATGGGCCAGCGCGTCGGCCAGTTCAACAATATTATGGGGAGGAATGCTCGTGGCCATGCCGACGGCAATTCCAGCCGCGCCATTTGCCAGTAAATTAGGGAAACAAGCGGGTAAAACGATGGGTTCGGATTCAGAACCATCATAGGTTTCGCGAAAATCAACGCTATCCTCGTCAATACCTTCCAGCAAAATCCAAGCAACATCCGTCAATCGTGCTTCGGTATAACGCATGGCCGCTGCATTATCGCCATCGATATTACCAAAGTTGCCTTGCCCTTCGACCAAGGGATAACGAACGGCGAATTCTTGCGCTAAACGAACCATGGCATCGTAGATTGAGGCGTCCCCATGAGGGTGGTATTTACCCATGACATCACCCACCACTCGAGCGCATTTTTTAAAGCCGGATTTGGGGTCTAACTTCAATTGGCGCATGGCGTATAACAAGCGTCTATGGACGGGTTTCAGACCATCGCGCACATCCGGTAGCGAGCGCGACATAATGGTCGAGAGCGCGTAGGATAAATACCGCTCACCCAGCGCGTCTGCGAGGGGGACATCGCGAATGTTCTCGTTGTTGTCATTGCTTTTGGCGGAGGACGATTTGCTCATAATTTTTCCAAAAAGATACCGATTAGTCACGGTTTGGTCAGCGTTTAGTTACGATTTAGTTACCGTGAGATTTGACACTATATTACCGTTCACGCAGGGTCGGTACAATGAGGGCTAATTGGGCAGGTTTATCAGGGGGTTATCAGGGCGTTAACTTTCCCGAGAAGCACGAGACACTAAGGTCTGTACGAATCGGGTTCGCGCGTCGGGCTGGTCTTGGTTATTCTCTGCGTAGGCATGCAAGTTCAGGAAATACCCCGTCAGTTGCAAGCCCGCAACAATCTCGCTTAAGGAACGGGCCGGCTGACCGGCTTTTAGGATGAACGGGGGCAAGGTTAACAGGCGTTCTTTGTAAGGTTCTCCGGCACCGGACGAGACCGCCCTGCCCGATTTTGGCGAAACATAAATCAGGTCTTTATTGGTACCCGTGGCGGCACATGTGCTTAAATCCAAACCAAAACCAAGTTCGCTTAAAATGCCGAGCTCCCATTTCACATAGAGCGACCCCCATTCTTCCACGAGCAGATTTTCCAGCAAGACCAGCAGACCATCATAAATGCTGGGGTGCGCTTCACGCTCGGGTAATACGGTTGCACATACAGCGCAGGCAGAGCTAAGCGCCATAAGCCTGATAGGGTCATCCATGACGCTGGCGGAGATAGGACGGGTTAATTCACAGGTGAAGCTACCGAGATGCTCTGGCAGCCTTGCCCGCCACCGTGCATGAACGAGATTTCCAGTTTGCAGGATCCCCCGATTGGATTTTCCTGCGCCGCCTTTGACCAAACCACTATAACGACCATGCTCGCGGCTTAAAAGCGAGACAATCAGGGATGTCTCACCGTGGCGGCGAGTGGTGATCACCAGCGCATCATCGCTCCATTCCATGATAGGTCGTATCCATTAAACGCTAATATTAAGCATTAAAATCAGGCATTAAAATCTAGGCCCCAATCCCTATAGCGTTCCGGGTCGTTGCCCCAATTCTCACGGACTTTGACGAACAGCATAACGTGGACTTTTTGATCGAGGATTTCTTCCATCTGGACGCGAGATTTGGCACCGATGGATTTAATCCGCGCGCCACCCTTACCCAGTACAATGGCTTTCTGGCTGTCGCGTTCCACATAGATCACTTGATTGATGGCCACACTGCCATCTTTTTTCTCTTCCCAGCTCTCGGTTTCAATGGTCACCGCGTAAGGCAATTCCTGATGCAATTGCATGTATAGCTGCTCGCGGGTTACTTCTGCGGCCAACAACCGTGCGGGCATATCGCTGATTTGGTCGGGGGGGAACAAATAAGGCCCTGCGGGAATGGTTTTGGCTAAATCACTCACTAAATCATCCACGCCATCGCCATTCAGGGCAGAAATCATATAGATATTATTGAAAATGCCTTCGACACTCAATGTGGCCGTCAATTCAAGAAGTTTCTCTTTTGCGACCAGGTCAACCTTGTTGAGAACCAGATCGACTTTCAAATGCTTTTGTTTTAACCCTTCGACAATCGTCTTGGAATCTTTGTCATAACCTTTGAGACAATCAACCAGCAGCACAATATGATCGGCGTCACTGGCGCCGCCCCAAGCGGCTGCCACCATGGCACGGTCTAATCTGCGTTTGGGCTGGAAGATGCCGGGGGTATCAATAAAGATTAATTGCGCCTCGCCTTGCATCATGATGCCCAAAACCCGGGTACGCGTGGTTTGCACCTTTGGAGAGACAATAGAGACCTTGGTGCCAACAACCCGGTTGATAAAGGTTGATTTACCGGCATTGGGCGCACCCAGTACGGCGATGAAACCTGATCTTGTTTGGCTGTTGTCGGTACCCGTTTGGGTATCAACTGGTGTATCAGTCGGTGTATCAGTCATAATGGTTCTGTATTTCAATTGTCATAAAGTTGTTTTGATGCAGTCTAGCATCATTTTCGCCACGGCCTGTTCGGCCTTTTGCTTGGACAGGCCTTGGGCTTGTTGTGGTGGATAACCCGCAATATCTAATTCAATAGTAAACGAAGGTGCGTGCGAAGGCCCGGATTGTTTTACAACGTTATATTTTGGCAACCCCAGATCGTTTGCTTGGGTCCATTCTTGCAAAGCCGTTTTATTGTCTTGTGGCGGTTTTGGGTCTTCTTTGATTAATTCTTCCCAAAATAGCTGGATAACGTCTTGAGCGCTATTTATGCCGCTATCGAGAAAGACCGCCGCGATCAGCGCTTCACAGGCATCCGCCAAAATAGCAGGGTTCTGCCGGCCACCGCTGCTTTCCTCGCTGTGGGACAATTCCAAATAACAGCCGAGATCTATAACCGTCGCAACCCGACTTAGGGCTTCTTTGCGTACCAATGCGGTATAACGCAAAGCCATCTTTCCTTCAGCTTCCTCAGGAAATCTAATATAGAGCATTTTTGCAATCACCAACCCCAGCACACGATCCCCTAGAAATTCCATGCGTTCGTTGGATAAATCTGAACCGTTCACAGAAGCGGAATGGCTGGAGTGGGTTAAGGCAAGCACCAGCAGTGACTTATCCTTGAAGGAATATCCGATGCGTTCTTCAAGAGTTTCAAGCTTTTTATGCATTAGAGATCACTTGATTGATTGAAAAAAGCGCTCCAAGCGCAATGTGTCTGGCCATTTCCAGAATTCGAAGACACTACCATCAATCGAGAAAAAAATAAATTCCGCTCTACCAACAAGGTTATCAACCGGAATATACCCCACATCACTCAAGAAACGGCTGTCTCGTGATCGGTCGCGGTTATCACCCATGGCAAAATAATGTCCCACGGGAACAGTATAAACCGGGGTGTTATCAAACATCTGGGTATCGCTGATTTCCAAAATTTCGTGTACCACGCCACCGGGCAATGTTTCGGTGAATTGTGGAGAGCGATTAAAAGTATTATCGGCGTAACCGGGCGTGATGAAGTCATCGGTTCTAACCCGCCCTACGGATGTTCCATTGATGTGGACGATGCCGTTCACGACCTGTACGCGATCACCGGGCAATCCAATAATACGTTTGATGTAATCTGTTTTGTTGTCTTTGGGTAATTTGAAGACAGCCACGTCACCGCGTTCTGGCGGGGTGAAAAAGATACGGTCTTCGATCAGTGGAAGACTGAAGGGCAGCGAGTATTTGCTGAAACCATAGGAATGTTTAGAGACAAACAAATAATCACCAACCAGTAAAGTTGGGATCATGGAGCCAGAAGGAATATTGAAAGGTTCATAGCCGAACGTGCGCACAAACAACGCAATTAAAATTGCGTAAATTACTGTGCGGACCATGTCCATCAGTTCGTTAACTTTGTTCGTTTTCATTAAGGTGGTAGAACTTTTTAAAATCAATGAGTTAGTTGCAAATTAATAAATATAAAAAGAGATATGAACGGGTGGGAGGGACTAGTCAAGATCGAACTCACATTCCGCTTATTCGGGAACGGCGGAAATGATAACGATTGCCTGTGCCGTTGGGTCTTCATCGGTCAGCGATATGTTAATTTGAGGCTTCATACCGGGAGGCGTGAGATACATTAAGCGCTCTAATGCGCCGTTTTTTAAGATTAATTCAGGTTTACCCAATGGATCATTGCTCAGCACCATATCGCGCCAGAAAACACCTTTTCGGAAGCCCGTACCGAGGGCTTTGGCACATGCTTCTTTTGCGGCAAACCGTAAAGCGTAACCAGAGGCTCTTTTATGGGGGCGACGCTCGACAGCGGCTTGCTCGCTTGGGTCGTAAAGCCTTGAAATAAAACGTTCTCCAAATGATTTTAGGGTTTTTTCAATGCGCCTTGAATCACATAAATCCGTTCCAAGTCCAATAATCATAATGCTACCTCATGTATCAATAACGGGTCTGTATTTGGGGTTTACGGGCGGGAGGATTTGCGACGCTTGCGGCGATGCTGATAACCATCAATCAAGCGGATCAGTGGAAAATAAAAGATGAGCCAGACAACCAAAGCGGTGGGAATACTACTGATGAACATGGGCCAAACCACCGGGATCATCACCTCGATAAAAGTGCTTACATCGAATTTCAATAACGCTTCCCCAACCAAGCTGAATGTCGCATAGAAATCAGGATGTTCCTCGGTAATATTTGTTCCGTTTCTGAGCATCCAACTGCCCGATTCGTAAAGCCAGACCCATATAAACGGGAATGTCCAAGGATTGCCGACAATCGTTCCGATGGCCGATGCCAACATATTAGCCCGGATGATCCAAGCAAAAATTGCGGATATGATGATGTGCAAACCAACAAAGGGGGTAAACGAAATTGCCGCGCCACAGGCAAATCCAGCTGCAATGGAATAAGATGATCCGGGTAACCGGGCCAATCGGTGCATGATATAATGACTGGCGCGTTTCCAACCGCTTTTGGGCCATAACCAACCGTGAAAACGTTTTGATATATCCAATTTATGGCGGCGGTCGAACATGGCTGTTTGTTATCCTCTTGCCCGTTCAACGGTATTGACGGATGGTTCTGCACGTAAGGCGGCGATGATATCTGTAAGATGGCGTAAGTCGTTTACCTCAATATCAAGTAAAATATCAAAGAAATCATTAGAGCGGGTAACAATTTTAAGGTTTGAAATATTGCCTTCGTGGCGGGCGATAACGGTTGATAAGTCACCCAAGCTGCCCGGAGAATTCACCACCGTGATAATCACACGGCCCACATGAGCTTCGCCATCGTTTTTGTGATCCCACGATAAATCTAGCCATCGTTCCGGTGTGTCTTGGAAATTTCGTAAAGTATCGCAATCGATGGTGTGAATGGTAACGCCTTTGCCCGTGGTGATGATACCGATAATTCTGTCGCCGGGTAAGGGATGGCAACAGCCAGCGAAATGCATGGCCATGCCGGGGATCAATCCTTTGATGGGGATGCCGGGCAAGTTGCTCTTCTTTTTCTTGCGGGCTTGGCTCAGAAGGGTGACATTATCATTGCTGTCATCGGTTACGGCGGCTTTCTTTTTGTTCTTGGTCGCGGGGTATACGGCCTCAAGCACATCCCGGGCGCTTAAATTGCCGGCGCCCACCATCGCGACCAGATCATTGACTTCATGGGATTTAAAGCGTTTTAAGACGCCGCTTAAGCCTTTGTCGGTTAATTTGAATTCTTCTGCTTCAAATAATTGTTTCAAGATCGAGCGGCCCAGTTTGATGTATTCTTCACGTTCTTGGGAGCGCACAAACTTTCTAATGTGCGCGCGGGCTTTTCCCGTCACCACAAACCGTTCCCATGTGGGGGACGGTGTTTGCGCCTTTGAGGTTAGCACATCGACTTGATCCCCGTTTTTAAGCTGGGTACGAAGGGGCATCATGCGGCCATTGATTTTGGCCCCGACACAGGTGTCGCCAATTTCAGAGTGGACTTGGTAGCCGAAATCAACCGGGGTAGAGCCGTACGGCAAGCTGATCAAATCACCGCGTGGGGTAAAGCAAAAGACCTGATCTTGATACATTTCAAGACGGGTGTGTTCTAAGAATTCTTCGGGGCCAGAAGCTTGTTCTAAAATCTCAAGAAGTTGGCGTAACCATCTATATTGTTTGCCTTCTGTGGTGCCATACCCTTGTTTATACTGCCAGTGCGCCGCCACCCCGCGATCGGCAACTTCGTGCATGTCACGGGTACGGATTTGGATTTCAATACGGTGGCGTTGCGGGCCAAGGATGCCCGTGTGCAGGGACCTATAACCATTGGGTTTGGGGATCGAGATATAATCCTTAAACCGTCCGGGAATGATCCGGTATGCCGCATGAATAATGCCCAAGGCCTGATAACATTCTTCTTGATTGTCCACCAGCAAACGGAACGCCATGATGTCGCTGAGTTGCTCAAAACTGACGTCACGGGTCTGGGTTTTGCGCCAAATGGAATGGGGGGATTTTTCTCGTCCAGAAACATCTGCATCAATACCATTTTTCGACAAGGTGGTTTTAAGCTCGTCAATAATATCAGTGATCAGATCCCCCCCCTGATCACGTAAATAATCAAGCCGCTTGGTGATGGAGCGATACGCATCGGGGTTAATCTCGTTAAAAGCTAAGTCTTCAAGTTCGTTTTTGAGCTCTTGCATACCGATCCGCTCGGCCAATGGAATATAGATGTCCATGGTTTCTGAAGCGATTCGGTGGCGTTTTTCGGGGTTCTTGATGTGATGCAGTGTGCGCATATTGTGCAAGCGATCGGCCAGCTTTACTAATAACACCCGGATATCTTCGGACATGGCAAGAACCAGTTTGCGGAAGTTTTCGGCCTGTTTCTCTTGATCGGATTGAAACTCAATTTGCGACAGCTTGGTCACGCCGTCCACCAGTCGGGTAATTTCTTCACCAAATTGTTGAGTGATTTCCTCTTTTGTGACCAGAGTGTCTTCAATGGTATCGTGCAAAAGAGCGGTTATAATTGTGCCCGTATCAAGGTGGTAATCGGTCAGAATGCCCGCTACTTCTAACGGGTGAGAAAAATAAGGATCACCAGAGGCTCTTTTTTGAGAGCCATGTGCTTTCATGGCAAACACATAGGCACGGTTCAGCGCATCCTCATTTGCATCAGGATCGTATGATTTTATACGTTCTACCAACTCAAATTGGCGCATCATCGCCGTAAAATTTCCACTTCAATTAATCTGCCCAGAATCGGAAAAGTATTTGATTCTGACATTATCATAGTTGCACTATTCTATTTGTGCAGCCCACAAAATTCATATTTGATCAATAAAATCAAAAATTTACGTTATTTATTCAATTTATGTTGAAATTTGGAAAATAAAAAACCCCGCATTTGAAAATACGAGGTTGATTATTAAATGGTTGAGTGATGTGCCGTTAACTAGCGAACACATCGCCTTCATCATCAAGAGCGGCAACATCGTCTTCAAATTGGATGTTTGAAGTCATGCCGGCATCTTTAGTAACGCTTTCATCGGCAACAAAGCCGCTGCTGGTTTCTTGCTGAATCGCAACAACGTCCAGTTCATCATCTTCTGGATCATCGGCTTCCACAAAGAGTTGAAGGTTTTTGATGACATCTTCTTCAAGACCATCAAGGGAAACTGTCTCGTCAGCGATTTCACGAAGAGCCACAACAGGGTTTTTATCATCATTGCGTTCGATGCTCAGCGCCGCACCCGATGCAATGCTACGCGCCCGCTGGGAGGCAAGCAAAACGAGCTTAAAGCGATTAGGAACTTGAACGATGCAATCTTCGACTGTGACGCGAGCCATATGATAAAACTCCAGTAAGTACTAATGAGTATTCAGGCTTAATATTAAACCAATAAGAAAGAGCCGAGAATATAGAGAGGTTTGCCCAAATGACAAGACTTTCCTTTCCCCTAATCGATGAATTCCGCTTTTTTGCCCCCTATAATTGCCATTCCGTTGCAAATGCACCCTCCGCATTGCTCATCCGCCTGATATCTTGTCCCTCCGGTAGGTTATTGACCAGTGTCGTAATTGGCATCTTGCTAACAGGATGTTGCCATTTCGGCGCGATATCCTTGATTGGTAACAAGACAAAGGCCCGTTGATCGAGCCTTGGATGGGGAATATCTAGAACGTCATCCTGTATGACCTGATCATGGAAGGCGACGATATCCAAATCCAAGGTGCGGGGGGCATTGACAATGGAGCGTACCCGACCGAATTCTTCTTCTACGCTAAGCAATAATTGCAACAAAGCGTGAGCGTCTCGTTCTGTGTTTACCGCAATAGCGGCATTTACATACCAAGGTTGATCCCCTTGGGTATCGTTTGCGGCCAATACAGGGGCGCTTTCATACCAAAATGATCGCCCGACAATATCCAATCCCCGTTCAGTAAGTCGGGATAATGCCGCACCGCAGGTCCGTCGAGGGACGCCATATTCTGGGTGAGAGAGGTTTGCGCCGATGCCGATAATAATCATTTTGTGTGTTTTACCTTGTCGTGTACTATTAAAGTGCTTACTTAATTTATATTATTAAAATTTATTACGTGGTTTGCGATTCTATTACTGCGGTATTTATAGACATACCCATTTTTATAAAAGCAATTTTTAAACTAAAGTTATTTTCAGGAGATTATTCATGCGCATTAAAGCTGGCGAACGTGTGGTTTTATTTATTGATGGATCAAACCTATATGCAGCGGCCCGTTCTTTGGGATTCGATATTGATTACAAAAAATTGCTGTCTGCTTTTTCCGATGGTGGCAAGCTGGTGCGGGCGTTTTATTACACCGCCGTGATTGAAGACCAGGAATACTCCCCTCTCCGCCCTCTTGTCGATTGGCTAGATTATAATGGTTATACCATGGTCACTAAGCCGACAAAAGAATTCACCGATGCATCCGGACACCGCAAAATCAAAGGCAACATGGACATTGAGTTGGCCGTTGATCTTATGGAAATGGCCGATCACATAGATCATGCGGTTATTTTCTCTGGTGATGGCGATTTCCGACGTTTGGTAGAAGCCGTTCAGCGCAAAGGTGTTCGCGTCAGTGTTGTCAGCACCATGCGCTCAAACCCGCCTATGATTGCCGATGAATTGCGTCGTCAAACGGACGAATTCTTTGATTTGGCAGATTTACGGTCAAAAATTGAACGCCCCACAAATTCCAATTCTCCCGTTGGGGACGGCGCCTATAATCAACAAGAGCCGCAAGATCAGTTAGAAACAGTGTAGCATTCAGGAGAAATCTGTTGGTTAAATATGATCAACCGGCGACTGATTGCGTACTCTGTCCACGATTGCTGGCATACCGATCGGACAATCAAGCGGCCTATCCGGATTTTTTCAATGCCCCTGTGCCCCCCTTTGGGGACGCATCAAAGAATGTTAAATTGCTCATAATCGGCATGGCACCGGGCTTGCGTGGGGCCAATTGTACAGGGCGCCCCTTTACAGGCGACTATGCGGGGGATTTGTTGTTTGAGACTTTGTTACGCCATGACCTTGCTACGGGTACCTATGATAAACGTAGCGATGATGGTTTGAAATTAAAGGGATGCGTGATCACAAATGCGGTTAAATGTGCTCCACCGCAAAATAAATTAACCGGGAGTGAGGTTAATACCTGTAATCCATTTTTGATAAGTGAGCTAGACAGCTACAAAAACCTTAAATCTATTTTGGTGCTCGGGTTGCTCGCCCACGGGGCGACCCTGAAAGCTCTCGGTGAGAAAAAATCAGCCTATAAGTTCGCCCATAACGCCCATCATACATTACCTTCTGGCATTAAACTGGTAAGCAGCTATCATTGCTCGCGCTACAATACCAATACAGGTCGATTGACCAGCGCCATGTTTAATGACGTTTTTGAAAGCATTAAACCAGACCTTTT
>CBFDBO010000003.1:0-210079 GCA_965603075.1 uncultured Rhodospirillales bacterium
GACCCGAAGCGGACATTTGTCGACCACCGTAAAATAAGTTGATCCTTAAATAGAACGCCCAGCTAGGGTGTTCTATTTAGAGCGGCTCTGGGTCCAGAAAACGCTTCAGCACATTTCCTGTAATACGGGCAACGTTGTTGTCATAACCCTCATGGGCAAGGGAAGCGCACCACGATATGGAACCCGTTGTGAACACACCACCGCCACGCGCTGTTTCATAGAACAGGAGATCAGCCCGCACGCGTTTATTCTCAGCGCCATTCATAACCGGATGGTGGTACGGCGTTTCTTCAGGGCACAGGAAATACAATTGGGAGTGTCCCTCCGAGCGGGCAACGATAAGCGCGTGAGGGGGTGTGCCCAACTTTCGGTTGGCACCATCAAGTTCAACGCCTGCAGCCCCCCCTAACAACGATCCGAAATCACCGATCAGTTCATCATCACCAACGCCTTCGAAAATAAAGTTGGCGCGCGGGTCGTGACTTTCTTCCGTGCGCCGATAATAAGACGCCGAGTCAAATCCGGTCGCAACCGTGCCAGAGCCTACCAACGTATTGGGCGGTGCACCCAACCGGCGCCACAATCCACCAAGTTCGCCATTGAAGCTCTGATAGTATTCGCCCGGCTCCGCGGACTGGTAGCGCATACCACCCTCTGCGCGGCGCATTTCGATAACACCGGGTAGTTGATCGTGATAGGCAATACGCCAATAGAAACCGTTACCACCCAGATACATCAATCGACCGCCGCGGTGTTGATAGGCAACCATGGCATCCCACATGGGGGTGGACCAGTATTCAGGATGGGCACCGGTGATCACGACCCGGTAAGGTGCCATTGCGTTAACGCCTTCCTGATGCAGGTCCTCGTCCGTAACAACATCGAAGGACTGTCCCAATGTCTCCAACCAGTCAGTCACGTGGGTGTCGGCATTGAGGCTCCACAAGCCAGTCTTGGGGCGCATGTTAAAAATGGGCCTGAGACGCGAGGAGTAACACACCCCGGTCTCATCAGAGTGTTTGTCATAAACGGAAAAACCGTACCCTTTGTTTTCTTGAAGAAATACATTCTCTGCGCTGAGCACAGGAATATGACCTTCCTTGACCTCAGCGAAGGGCATGTTGATGTCTGTGCGAGCATTGGCATAGGCCATGAAGGTCGCGGTGGAAATCAGCAACGCTACGTCAGATGTTTGCGTGCCAGCGGGTGGGCGCACGAAGAACGGAATGCGTTCTTCATCATCAGCGCCGATCAGCCGCGCACAATAAACACCGCTTCTCATGTGATCAGGGACAATCAACTCGAAATCGGCGTTCCAGCCAGCATCGTAAAGATCATCGTCATGGAAGTGAATGGCACCGTACTGGTCTGGTGCATGGGACCACGATTGTTCACACCCGTTCCAGTTAAATCCACGCATGGCACGCGTGGGTAAGTTCACGGTTTCACCATGAAGACGATTGGCCGATAGGTCGCTGATGTGGGTGGACGGTATATCACGCGAGAAATCCCACCAGCCCAGAATATCAGCTTCCAGCGTTACGGGCAGGGGTCCCTCCACCAGCATAGCCATCTCTGCCCGCGATAGTGCCCGGTTGATCAGACGCGGGCTGTCGATTTTGCCATTGTAAAAGGAATGAGCGCTCGTGGTCGGATTATCAGATACCTGACATTGGGCGGCCATCATAAATGGCGCATGGTTTGCCCCCGGTCCAGCAAGCTCCACGGTGGACTGAACAGTCTTAGCGATACCAATGCCAGGGCTGTCGGCCAAGGGTTCTTGGAAAATACGCATCTCCTTGGTATCTGCATCAAAGCTGGCGCTGACAAAATACCATTCGCGACCAACCATGTCCGTACCCGTGCTGAGTGTTTCTACAGCACCCGAGCCATCGCCAATACACAAGGCCGCGCCGCCGTTGTCGTCAATATAAAAACTGAAACCCGACTGGGATTCTTCGCACCACTTGCCCAGTAATGTCTGACGTTCCCCCGGACTGGATTTGAGCGGTGTGGTTGGCCAGATCATGGCTTGCACAGTAAAACTGGTGATGCCATCCAACAGAGGGCTTCCCGGTACAATAACGTAAGAACCATCGTGTATGGTCTGTGCGCGACCCGGGTACTCACCATTGATCACGGTCTCGATCTCGTTCTCCTTGAAACCGGGTCCAGCGGGGCTGTCGTCGCCGCAGATCATGCGCACGATATCGGCACGGTACGGGGTATTGTCCAAGCTGCTGACCATAAAGCGGATGGTGTCACCCGGCCGTACGCTGATTTGATCGCTATAACCGAATAATTTTCGCATGACCTGTTCCCTTTAGTCCAATGTTTCGCCCGTGGCGGCTTCCCAGCGTAGCTTGAAAATAGCCCGCTCGGCATCATCCAAGCTGGTAAACACACGGTCGTGGTGCATGATCATGGGTGTGTCACGGGTGCCGGGTAGCTGCGCCAACGTCCATTCCTTGTGTGGTTTGGTGGTAACCACAACATATTTTCCGGTCGTGTCCATCTCGAACCGCAAGGCATTGACCAAACGTTGCAGCTCAGGGCTGTGTGGTCCATTGGGGTTTTCATTAAACGCCGCAACCAGATCGCGTCGTTTGGGGTCAATATAGGTCATGGCAATCTCCTATTTTAGGCAGTTCTGTGCGTCTCTGTGAGTCTCTGTGCTGATCTATACGGTGATCATTTGGTTTCGAGCCGTCCCATCGTATTTTTATTACGTACTCTTGTCTATTCTGCGTTTGATGCCAGGCGGCGTCGTCATCACGTAGAAGAATTTTCCCGGTGTGTTCCCGGTGTTTTTCACCTTGTACTTCCAACCCGTGGGATAGTAGGCGCAGTCGCCGACCGTCAGGGTGCGTGAGCGCTCAAGATTGGTAGCGTCCGTACCCCACCAAAGCGTGAACTCTCCCTCGAGAATATAATAAAATTCATCCGCTGGGCCATAATGGTGCAGAACCGTTCCATCGTCCTCTTCCTCGATCGCGAAGACACAAGTTTCGTCACCTGGTTGCGTGTAGCAAACCCCGACGCCGCAGACATCATCAATATCGTATAACCGCTTAACAGGAACTGTTATTGGGTTGCTGTCGTCATGGCCCGGCCCGACCATGCTGACGGCATTCTCGTTGATGAATTGTGGTTCGGTGAATTTGGCGCACATGTCGATTTCCTTTTGATGTTGGAATCATGTTTTCCAATAACCATAGCAGGTTCTTGGAGCCTTAGGGTAGCAGTACAATAACTCTTTTACCTAGGCAGATTAAACAGTTGAATGAACAAAGCCAATGTCTGATTTTGGCTATTATGGAAAGTGTTTTAACGGCTTTTGAAATTTTCTGATGCACTGATTTTGTTCATTCTTTTTAGTGCGTCTTTTGTTAATTTTAAAGTTAAATCATGGGCGCTCGAAGAATGACATAACGCCACCGATTGCCCAGAAAAATGAGCACTAAAATCACGCTGTCCTTGTTCCTCGGCTTTTGCTCGCAAGGGTGATATGGCGCTAAACCCGGTTGGGAATACAGGAGCATCTTCGGCAAATGGTCCAAGCTCAAGGATGGCTCTATTCACAACGCATCGCGTCGGACGTCCAGAAAACACATTTGTCAAACTTGTCGTAAGGTCTTTTCCAGCCAATAAAGTCTGCCGGTATGTGTCGCTGATCGTCGCTTCATTTGTAAACAGATAAGCTGTGCCAATTTGCACGCCACTCGCCCCCAACGCAAATGCCGCTGCAATTCCCCGCCCATCAGCAATTCCTCCTGCTGCAACGACAGGTACATCTACTGCATCCGATATTTGTGGGACGAGGGATAAGGTGCCCATCTGAGTAGAAACATCTTCGGTTAAAAACATCCCACGATGACCACCAGCCTCATAGCCTTGGGCAATTACCACATCGCACCCATGATCGACCAACCATCGAGCTTCATCAGGAGTCGTGGCGGAGCTCATAATTTTAACGCCTGCAGCTTTAATGCGATGGATCAATTTCTGATCCGGTAATCCAAAATGAAAACTCACGACTGCGGGAGGGAACTCTTCGACAATTTCACACAGATCATGGTCAAAATGGTGGATGTAACCTGTCGATAGTCGATCAGGGGGAGTAATATTGAGTTCTTTGTAATAGCGCGACAATCGCGTGAGCCATTTCCTATTCAATTGTTGATCTGGTTGGGCAGGTGTATGTGCAAAGAAGTTTAAATTGATAGGCTTTGACGTTTGCTCGGATATCGACATCAAGGCGGTTTTTAGTTTTGGTGCATCAAATATCGCGCAAGGAAGCGAGCCTAGACCGCCCGCTTCGCTAACGGCAACGGCCATATCTAAACCATTTGATCCTGCCATTGGCGCTTGAATCAGGGGGAGGTCAATTCCAAAATTTTTTAATAAGCGATCATCGGGCCACATGTTGGTTTCCTTTGTTATCGAGGTCAGGAGTGAGCGACGGTGAGCGACTGTGTTTAATCGAAAGTCGCCCACTCCTGGGTGTTTAAATATACGAAGTAAAATTAGGTTTAAGCTGCTTTCTGGCTAAATTCCTGTGAGCTAGTTGCACTCTCAGAGTCCCAAGCGAATTCAGTGAATTCTTTATCGAGCGGAAATTTGAAGACGTTATCAGTTATATTGCTAAACATCTTCACGCAAACGCCAAGAATTACTTCCATAGCCTGCGCTGCGCTATAACCAGCCGAAATAAATTGTTCGAATTCTGCTTCATCAAGCTTGCCCCGTTTGATCGTAATCAAGCGTGTGAATTTATGAAGGGCGGATAATTTTGGGTCGTCCAGAAGGTTGCGTGTGCGCACAGCCTGGATGATTTCAGGGGCGACATCTTGTTTCTTGGCAAAGGAGGTATGACCAGCGACGCAATATGCACCGCCATTTTCAACGCTCGCTGCAATCTGCACGATTTCACGTTCTGTTGTTGATAAGGATGTGCTACCAAAACTTTGATTGAGGGCAACGAAGCCGGCTAAGACAGATGGCGTTCCCCCCATTACGGCGAAAACGTTTGGTAGAAAACCAATTTTCTCGGTAAGTGTCTGTAATGTTTCAGAGGTTTCTGTTGGAGCGTTCTCTGGTGTGTAAATAGCGTAGTGTTTCATTGGAGTTTCCTATCTTCGGTTTGTTGGTTGAGTCCGACATCACATATGTCGATGAACGCGAATATAGAGTTGTCTTACAGCCTTTAAAATTACAGAAAGTGTAGTAATCAACTATTGATTATGGTGTAATCTATTACACTTTATGTAGTTAAGGGGTGCCAGAACCTATGGAATACAGTCAATTCTGTCCGATCGCAAAAGCCTCAGAAATATTGGGCGAGAAATGGACAATCCTTATTATTCGGGAACTTTTAATGGGCAGCACTCGGTTTAGTGCCTTGCAGCGGGGCTTGGGGTTCGTTTCTCCTACCTTATTGACCAAACGTCTTGTCATGCTGGATGAACGCGGTCTGATTTATCGCAAGAGAATTCCAGGGCTACGCGGTTTTGAATATCATCCAACAGAAGCTTGCAAGGAGCTCGCCCCAATTCTTATGAATATTGGAAACTGGGGTATGCGATGGGCTAGGAATAATCTTTCAGAGACAGATTATGATGTTCAACTGTTAATGCTCTATCTGGAACGTAGCATTGTACCGGATCAACTTCCCGGCACGGAAACGGTCCTGCAGTTTCATTTTTCAGATATCGCGGAAGCGCCTAATTGGTGGATTGTCATCGTTAAGGGCCAGATTGATGTCTGCACAAGTGATCCAGGTAAAGATATTGATGTATATTTTAATACAACAGTTAAAACGATGACGGATGTCTGGATGGCGCAGTTGACTTACAAAGAGGCGATTAGAGATTCCCAGTTTATTGTAACGGGGCCACGGGCGTTAACCAATAACATTACCAGTTGGCTTCAAAACTGCGCCTTCACTGACTTGCCTGTGGCGAGAGAAATTTTGGACTCACCCAATCCCTTTTTATAATTCGGGCACGATTTTCCCCATCTCTTGTCGCGTTAAAGTGGATATAAATTAAAACTTGAAATACAGGAGGCGCCGTCAAATATATAGGCTAGATTAAACCCGTGATGCCTCGTGGATTATTTAAATATTTGGAGAGGATCAAGAATGTCAAGATTGACCCTTTTATTAGCCAGCGGTTTCATCCTGATGATGGCTGCTGCACCGGTAAATAGTGAGAACTTCTCATCGCAAGTATGGACCTATGATGAATTCAAAGGCATGGACCCAACCCGTAAGGCCAGAATTCAACGGTTTGAGGGGATTGTCGGCAAGGAAATACCACCGACTTTCAAATCGTCGACCAATAAGAAAATCCTGATATCGGTGATTTACCCCGGCAAACAAGCTTCTGACTATTGGCACCGTAGTGTGAAATCTTTAGAGGGACGGCTCAATCAGGCGGCGGTGAATTATCAGATCTCCTCTCTTTTTACAGAGCCAAGCACGGAGGTCCGTCAGCAGGAGAAGTTTATTCGTCAGGAGTTGCGTAAAAACCCCGACTATATGATTTTTACGCTGGATGCCTTGCGGCACAAATCCATTATCGAGCGCATCGTTGCCCAAAATGAAACGAAACTTATTTTACAAAACATCACTACCCCTGTTAAGGAGTGGCGTGAATTACCACCCTTCCTGTACGTGGGGTTCGATCATGAAGTAGGAAGCAAGTTGTTGGCTGACGAATATATAAGTCAAACTGGAGGAAAAGGGAATTATGCTGTATTCTTTGGACCCCGGGGTTATGTCAACCAAATGCGGGGCGACACGTTTATCAGCTATCTAACCAAAAACAGCGATTTGAAAATGGCGGCATCTTATTATGTGGGATTTAACCGTGAAAGATCGAAAAAAGCAGCACTCGCGCTGTTGGCAAAACGCCAAGACATCAAGTTCATCTACGCCTGCTCTACGGATATCGCCCTTGGTATTATCGATGCCCTTAAGGACATCGGAATGATGGGCAAGGTGATGGTCAACGGATGGGGCGGCGGCAGTTCAGAGCTGGCCGCGATACAGGAAGGAGAGTTGGACTTTACCGTCATGAGAATGAATGATGATAATGGCGTTGCAATGGCTGATGCCATTATTCTCGATCAGAACGGTGAGGGCGCAGACGTACCGGCTGTCTATTCAGGGGAAATCAATCTTGTCGGCGGCGACATTGCTCAAGACGAGATTAACATATTAAAAAAGCGAGCTTTCCGATATTCAAATTAACGGCTCTAAAATGACACAAAAACGAAAATTTCGACTTGGTCCCTTGGTCCTGTTCGTGCAAGTCGCATTGCTATCTGTGATCGGCATCAGTGTCGCTGTTATCAGCTACCTTACCGCCAAGGAACAAATCCAAATCACAATTATGGAGAATTTTGAAAGAGACAAACGAGTCGTCATCAATGTGTTGATTGATGAGATCGAGCTCATATCTTCCGCCGTTGAGCTTTTGTCTCAAGGTCAGGATCTGCAGGTACTTGTAAAAAAACAAGAATGGGCTCAGGCGGAAGACGGTCTTTACGAAGCTTTATCGAAATTCAGCAGCACAAATATTGACATCCTGTTGATTGCCGATCCTTCTGGCACCCTAAAGGGGAATGCAGGAAACCAGATTGAACAAGAAAATGAATTGGCTGTCGATTATGCGCCTTATATTGCAACAAAAGCTTGGCGGGTGACGGGTCATACTGAGAAATATATTCTTCGCTCGCTCCCCATCACCGACGATGAGTTTGGTGAAGTCATCGGGTACTTGATTTACGGTGTGAGTTTGAAAGACAATTTTAAGCTTGTTCAATTTTTGCGCCAACTAACGGGTACTGATGGACTGGCACTTTACGCTGGGGGCCGTTTTCAGGCCGGGACGCCATTGGACAAGAAACAGGCAATGCTAAACCTGGGGGGAGAACTTGAGGGTTTGCAGAAAGATACGGTTATTCCATTCGGCGATGATAGTTTTGGCTATTTTACACCTTTCGAGATGTTTCAGAGCGGTGATTTAAACATTTTCTTTGTTCAAGATACCAAAGCTTTCTCGGCCTTAAACAGTGCGTACCAAAAGGATTTATTATGGCTAGGCCTGTTGATTGTAATCTCAGGCTTTTTTGTCATGTTTGTTTTTCGTTACCTCGTCATTAAACCGGCACATCAATTGGCAGACTTTGCCAGGTCGGCGGTGGGAGAACGCGAAGTTCTGTCCTACACACCCATATTTATTAAGGAATTTGATTCTGCGGCTGTCGTGGTACACCGCGTATTTGAAGAGCTACAAGAATCGAAAGTTCATCTAGAATACCTCGTTCATGAGCGTACCCGTGAATTAGCCTTGGAAAAGGAACGCGCTGAAAACTACCTCGCCATCGCCGGGGCGATTATTGTTGCCCTAGACGCTGAAGGTACAATTACACTGATTAATAATAAGGGGAGCGAGGTTCTCGAGTATGACATAGATACTCTTATTGGGAAAAATTGGTTCGACTTTGTTATTCCTTCCGATCAGAAGGAAATGATCAAAAATGTTTTTGCTCAGGCCATGCAAGGCAACATGGAACTGGTTGAACGTTTTGAGAACGAAGTCGTCACACGCACAGGTGATCGGCGTATGGTTTCCTGGCACAGCACGAATGTAAGGGATCTGAATGGTGATTTGGTGGGCGTCCTCAGCGCGGGTCTAGATATTACCGAAGAACGCAAAACCCAGGATGCTCTTCAGGAGGCGTTTAAATTCAACGAAGCGATTCTTTCAAACTCCCCGGTTGGCGTTATCATTTTTGATGCCGATGGAGGCTGCCTTTCGGCCAATCTAGCGGTTGCGGATATTCTTGGTGGAACGCCCGAACAGTTACTGAAGCTAAATTATCACACGATTGATTCTTGGAAGGTAAATGGTATTTACGACTTGGCTAAAGAGGTTGTTCTAAACAACAGTAAAATCCGCCAAGAAGTGAATACGAGAACCTCATTTGGCAAAGACGTCGTTATCGATTGCTACTTGTCGCCGATCAAGGTTTCTTTAAAGACACACCTACTGGTCATGGTAACGGATGTAACGGAAACTCGTAACATGCAGGCGCAATTGATTCAGTCTTCAAAAATGGCAACTTTGGGTGAAATGGCAACCGGTGTTGCTCATGAACTCAACCAGCCATTAAATGTGATCCGCTTGGCAGTGGGTAATATTCAGCGCAAATCTAACAAAGGCGATGTCGATCCGGATTACCTGTTTGGCAAGCTCAACAAGATGGTGGAGCAGGTTGAACGCGCCGCTGCAATCATCGACCATATGCGAATTTTCGGTCGCAAAGACACTAAGGAAATGTCGCCTTTAAGCCCGGTCAAAATGGTCAAGGAGTCACTCAGCCTGATTGGAGAGCAACTGCGTTTGTCTAATATAGAGATCATCACGGAATTAGAAGAAACAGGTGCTCTCATCCTTGGCCATCAGGTGCAGATCGAACAGGTCCTATTGAACCTGTTGTCGAATGCCCGTGATGTTCTCAATGCCGGGAACGGAGCAAAAAATAAAATAATGCTGCGCGTAAAAAAGAATGAAAATCTTGGACGTGTCCAGATCGAAGTGGAAGACACTGGCGGCGGTATCGCGCCAGAAGTCCTCACACGTGTTTTCGAGCCCTTCTTCACCACCAAGGAGGTTGGCAAAGGGACCGGTCTTGGTCTGTCAATCAGCTACGGTATAATCAATGATATGGGCGGCACGATCACGGCTGAAAACACCGACGAAGGGGCGCTCTTCATTATCTCCATACCAGTCTGCGGGAATGATGCAGTGGATGGTTCTCTGCATGCCGATACTTAATCTGTTATAATGCGTCGCAGTAATACGGATAGTCACCATAGGTTCGACTATGGGATACTCTGAAATATCTGCTTATAACAAAGATTCATGCGACCTCTGAAACGTCTTCGCAGGTCGGCAAAGAAATAACGAAGCGTGCGCCTTCATTGGTATTGGTCACGGTAATCTCGCCGCCCATTTCTTTGACAATGCCGTAGCTGATTGACAGACCAAGACCGGTCCCTTTGCCAACCTCCTTGGTGGTGAAGAAGGGCTCGAACACACGTGGTAGGGCATCATCAGCGACACCGCCGCCGGTATCCTCGATGGCGATTGTTGCTTTGCCGTTATCTTCTTCAACGGTGATAGAAATGCGTTTGTCGCCATCCTGTTTGTCTTGGAGAACATCGCGGGCATTGCCAATAAGGTTGAGCAGTACCTGTTCAATCTGCACCTGGTGGCCGAGTACCGAGTGGTGTAGTTCAGGTGCTTCAGTCGTGACTTCGATGTTGGCCAAGCGTAGTTGTTCGCCGATCAAGGTAAGGGCACTTTCGACCATGTGTTTGAGATTAAACGGTGTCGGAACCGCGTCAGGTTTTCGACCAAAGATACGCATATGATCAATGATCGTGCTTGCCCGCAGGACCTGACCATCGATTTTGGCCAGCTTGTCGATCAGATAGTCGGCATCGAGTCTGTCCTTTTCGAATTTGTGTTGAATGTTGTGACTGACCATGCGTATGACGTTCAGAGGTTGGTTTAATTCGTGTGCTACCCCGGTCGCCATCTCACCGAGTGTCGCCATCTTCGATGATTGAATTAACTGTGCCTGTAATTCCGTGCGCTCGCTAATATCTCGAAAAACAACGACGGCGCCGACAGTTTCATTTTCTTCAAATATTGGCGTCGAGGTGTATTCAACCGGAATTTCACTTCCGTCTTTGTGCCAAAATACTTCGTCATCAACAAGATGAACCTTACCGCCCTTAAAGGCCGCGTAAATCGGGCATTCCGTACGCGGATAATAGGTGCCATTGGGTCTTGTGTGATGGAGAAGGTCATGCTGGTTGACGCCAATCAGTTCATCAACCTCATATCCCAACATCGCGGTTACAGCAGGGTTAGCAAATGTGCAAAGACCATCCAGATCAACGCCGTAAATTCCATCCCCGGCAGCGTTGAGAATTAGCTCGTTGCGTCGACTCAGTCTTTGAATTTGCTGTTCTGCATTTTTGCTTTCGGTAATATCTTGGACAACGCCGAGCATGTTCAATGGTTGATCATTTTCGTCCCGTACAACATCGCCCTTTTCCAGAAGAATGCGAACGGTTCCGTTCGGCCATACAACTCGATGTTCGATGTTGTATTCTTCGCCCTTCTCGATGCAAGCCATAACGGCACCAGTAACCATTTCCCGGTCTTCAGGGTGGATTGCGGTCACGAAATTATCATAAGTGGTTTCAAGCTGGCCAGGTTCATAGCCGAACAATGGCCCTATACGTTCAGACCAGTAAAGTTCACCACTCTGAATGTTCCAATCCCAAGTTCCGATATTGGCGAAATTTTGACTTTTAGTGAAACGCTCCTCGCTTTTCTTCAATAATAATTCTGAGGCACGACGTATGGTTACATCGCGGGCGGTCCCCCGATAGCCATGAAACTCTCCTTCGCCATCGAATACAGGTATGCCACTTACGCTAATAATAATTTCTTCATTTGTGCTGGTAATAATTGAATACTCAAGTTCTCTGAACATTTTATGATTTTCGAGATCATCACGATGTGTTTTCCATTTTTCTTCATTTATGTTTTTGCTAACGAGATCCCACCGGGATTTGCCCAATATGTCCTTAGTATTAGAGCCGATTGCTTCTGGCCCTCGTTCGGAAACATAGGTAAAGCGGTGATCAACGTCAGTTTCCCAAAACCAGTCGGAGGATGATTCTGTGATGTCACGGAAACGTTGTTCATTGAAACGTAAATCATTTTCTACTCTCTTCCGCTCGGTAATATCCAGAACCGTGCCAATCATGGAAACAGGTTGGCCAGTGTTGTCTCGTTGGACCTCGCCAATGGCACGGATGTGGCGGAGTACCCCTTTGGCATCAATAATTCTGAATTCGGTATCATAGAGGACGTCATTCTCAAGGGAGTTCTGTACCTGTTCTGTTACTTTTTGACGGTCTTGCGGGTGTAGGGCATTGAGAAATAGGTCTTGGGTTGGTTCTACTTCACCAGGTTGGTATCCAAATATTCTGAATTGTTCGTCAGACCATTCTTCAGAATTGTCGCTGATATTCCAGGACCAACTTCCAAGACCAGCAAGTTCCTGTGCCTTGGCAAGTTCCTTCTGACTTTTGGATAACTTTTTCAGGGCAACTTCTTTTTCGGCAAAAGGTGTCACAAAGTACCGAGCAGCAAAAATTCCAATCACCAGCATGGCAGACGATAAAATTGCAGCAACAATCGCCGATATAATATACGGGCGGTTGATTTCTGCCGTGTCAATCTTGGCGACCAATCCGATATCAAGAATGGAAACAGGCTCATAAGACGCCAATACCTGATGCCCTTTGTAATCAGGGGCGATAATTTCTCCACTTTCGCCTATCAATGCCCGTTCCATTGGAATGGGGACAAATTCCGGAAGCTGAAAATTAACCTCCCCTTCAAAACGAGGTTTTTGCAGAATATTAATCTGCCCGTCAATTAATTTACCAATGACGAATTCGCCGGTTTCTCCAAATCCGTTCAGGGTTTTATGAGCGGAAACGATTTTCTCCATTGTCGCCCCGAAGGCACCGTCAAGATGATCATTTGTACTGTATAAAACATCAAATTGGGCTACTGCCTCAAACAAACGTGCCTGACTGAGAACCATTTGCGTTAGTCGTGATTTTTCTTCTTCCATCCCCACCTTGAACAAGGTTGCGATGGAAATACCGACCGTCGCCGTGCCAATAAGGCAAATTAACACGGGAGCCATCAGTGAAGGGCGTTTGAACATACTTTGAAAAGTGTTCATTGTTATTCGATCCTTTAGTTAAATAACGATGGCGGCAAAATCGTATTCCCAATAATGATCATTCTATTATTCTTTATGTTATGGAGCTGTTGGCACGGAAATCGTAACCGTCGTGCCTTTCTCAGGATTACTTTCTATCATCATTTGCCCACCGTGCAGTTCGGCGACGCCACTGGCCAGAGGCAGGCCTAGCCCCATACCTTCAAATTTGCGGTTAACGGTTCCCTCGATCTTTCTCATCGGCTTGATAGCAATGGTGGCCTGTTCGGGCGTCATACCCGGGCCGTCGTCAGAAACAGATATGTGAACCTGCTCGCCTTCGCAATTTATGGACAGGGACACGTTGACGCCATCGTGCCCGTACTTGGCAGCGTTCTCAATTAGATGTCCGATGGCTTTTTGCAGTTCCTGAAAATCGGCATTCATGGTGAACGGTCGCTTAGGCAATTCGCAATGCAGTTCCGCATTCCATTCAGCAAGAACCCGGGTGTAATCAGCGGCGATGGAATCGACGAAATTTTGAACCGAAAACCGTGACCGTGTCAGTATCAGGTCGCCCGCTGAAAGGGCTGAAAGGGTGAAAATGGAATCGACCGTTTTCGTCAACCTCATTCCGGCTGAATATATATGGTCGGCGCATTTCTTGTCATTCTCGTCATTTCTGTCCCGACTTGATTCTTTAAGTAGTTGTGAGAATCCAACAATAGCGTGAAGTGGCATTTTCAGTTCATGACTCATCCTCTGCAGGAATTCATCCTTCAGATTATTGATAACACTCAGCTCCTGATTCTTCTGGTTCAATTCCTTGTTTCGTTCAACCAGGTCAGTTACCAGATGACCCTGATAAAAACGATCATTGGCGCGCAGGTGGATCATTTCCTCGGCCCGTCGGATCGAATGAAGCAGATGGCCGGGTGAAATTGGCTTGGTCAGAAAATCCTCGGCACCCAGCTGCAGTGCCTCAATCGCTTCCTTCATGTCGGCATGTCCGGTAACCACGATAACGAACAGATCGCGTTGGTCGCCGTAATCATTATTCAAACAGCGCGCCATTTCCAACCCATCTATACCGGGCATGTGGATATCGGTGACAACGATTCCAATTTCTGTATCCTCCCTGACCATATCAAGGCCCTGGATGGTATTAAAGGCGGATACACATTTCAGTCCCTCGTCCTGGAGTTGTTTGATGATCTCATTGATAGTATCCACCTCGTCATCAATGATCAGTATCTTGGTGTTTTTTGGAATGGCGCTTTTTGAAATATTAAATTCTGTTAGTTGCCCCATTTCCAGTATCCTTTCGTTGGTGAATGCACTCGAAAACAATGATATACTTTTGTTTTATCGATATTGCTCAGTTGTTGCTGCACAGTTAAAAACCAGACGCCTGCACCGTCAGTATCATTTACAGGATATTGTTTGGTAGGATCACCGTAACAACTGTCCATTTGCCGACCTCACTTTCGAAGGAAAGTTTACCTTCGTGACTATCGACCAAGGATTTTACAATTGCCAACCCGAGACCAATGCCTTCTTGTGAAATGTAGGAAGATGACTCATCCCTAACGAAGGGATCGGTCAGCTGCGGAATTTTGTCGACAGGGATACCCCGCCCTGTATCTTTCACGCTGATGATAAATTCTCCGTGCTTTAACTTTACGGAAAGATCAATTTTACCATTTTCCGGCGTGAACTTGACCGAATTATAAAGCAGGTTAACCAGAATCTGTTTTATGGCACGCTGGTCAGCATGCAATAGCGGTAAATTGTCTTCTGCATCAATCGAATACGTTATGTTTTTGCGTTTCGCGGCCACTGTGATAATTGGAGAGCAAGCCTCAATAACATCTTTGATATCCAGTTTTTCCTTGGTCAATGTTTTCTGCCCCGCCTCAATGGCAGAAAGATCAAGGATGTCGTTGATGAGGCTGAGGAGGTGATTACTGCTTGATATAATATCGTTGGCGTACTCTTTATATTTGTCCGAACCGAGGGATCCAAAATATTCACCTGCCATCATTTCTGAAAATCCTGAAATGGCATTAATCGGTGTGCGCAGTTCATGACTCATGACAGCCAGAAATTCAGATTTTGCAATGTTGGCACTTTCTGCTTCTATCTTGGCGATTTGTAATTCCCGGGTTCGTTCAACGACCTTGTTCTCAAGTTCAATTCGAGCCTCGGTCAGTTCCTGATTCTTCTGGTCCAGTTCATTGTTTCGATCAACCAGATCAGTTGCCAGATGTCCTGCTTCCGTGGTTTTTCTTACGACTTCACTTTCCAGATGATCTTGATAGAAACGATCATTGGCGCGCAGGTGAATCATTTCTCCGGCCCGACGGACCGAATGAAGCAGATGATCGGGAGAAATGGGCTTGGTTAGAAAATCCTCGGCACCCAGTTGTAGTGCCTCAATCGCTTCCTTCATGCCCGCATGTCCGGTAACCACGATAACGAACAGATCGCGTTTATCGCCGTAATCATTGTTCAAACACCGCGCCATTTCCAACCCGTCCATACCGGGCATACGGATATCGGTAACAACGATTCCGATTTCTGTATCCTCTCTAACCATATCAAGGGCCTGGGCAGCATTGAAGGCAGTAACACATTTTAGACCCTCGTCCTCAAGCTGTTCGACGATTTCGCTGACAATATCCACCTCGTCATCGACGATCAGTATCTTAGCGTTTTTCGGAATGGTGTTTTCTGAAATACTGAATTGTGCTATCTGCACCATCTCAAGGATCCTTTAATTGGTGAATGTATTCCCAGATAATGACATATTGTTGTTGTATCAATATTGCTCAGTTGTTGCTATAATGTTACAAAATGACCTACCCAATTTCACATGGGGATCATGAATTTTGAATTCAATACCTGATATTCGAAAGAAACAGCATTTGTTGGTCGTCGAGGACGATGAAATGCTGGTGGCGCTGTTAGACGCCTACCTTGAAAAGGAAGGTTATGACATTACAAGTGTCACGACCGGCAAGGAGATGTTTAACGTTTTGAAGCATCATCCGGTTGATCTGATCATGCTTGATCTCACCCTGCCAGACGAAGACGGCTTGACCCTTACTCGTCAAATCCGAGCGCGTTCCAATATTCCCGTCATCATCATGACAGCGCGCCAAGGAATGGAGGACCGGTTGGCTGGTCTAGATATCGGTGCCGACGATTTTTTAACCAAGCCGTTCGATCCACGGGAAATGGTGCTCAGGGTACGCAATGTACTCACGCGCACCGGCGAGAGGGGAGATATTCGATCTGAGAACGTTGCTTTCGACGGATGGTTGCTGGACTTGTCGGCGCGAACTCTGGCAGACACTGACGGTGGCGATGTCGCCCTGACCAACAGTGAATTCAATCTTCTCGCTGCCCTTGCCAAGGCGCCGAACCGGGTCTTGTCACGGGGGCATTTGCTGGACGCGGTTGCCAGCAACGACGAGCCACCCACCGATCGCATGATCGATGTATTCGTCAGTCGTTTGCGCAAGAAGATCGAGAAAAATCCAAAAAAACCGGCCTACATCGTCACCGTGCCGGGGCATGGCTATAAGTTTACGGGGCGCACATCTATCAACTGAATGAATTTGGCGTCACCGTACGCGACCAAATTTTCGTCAACATGAAGGCGACGCGTTTTGGATCATCTACTAGGAATGCAATATTGGGATCTTTACGCACGTATAGTTTTGTCAGGAACTCATCAACCATGGAGGCGAGGGCGTAGGCTGTTGCAAGACATTCTGGAAACTCTTCGTCAGGTTTTCCTAGTCGGCGTTGAATTCCCTTCGCTATACGGTGGTTCCAGGAGGAGCTCAGGTCTCTGAATATAACCTCGAATTCAGATGATTCCTCGCTCAACAACGTGAGGCATCGCATGAGACCGCGATTGGCTTTGTATATTTCTACGTAGGCCAAGGTTGGCAACAGGACGGCATCTTCAGGTGAACAAGCCGCCCGGCGAGATTGATCTAGAGCCGAATAGGCATCCGTGGTGAATTCAGTCAGTAGGGTTGTGGTGATTTTTGTCTTGTTTTTGAAATACAAATAAAACGTGCCTTGTGATACATCTGCCGATGCGCAGATATCGGCGATCCGCATCTCGTGGTAGAACCCATCTTGGAGGAATTCAGCCGTAGCGGACAAGAGACGTAGACGGGTGCGCTCTCCTTTTCTAACGGATTTATCGCGTGCCTGTACGGCGAGGCGCACGTGGTACGGTTCCACTGTCAAAAGCGGCGACGGAGAGGTTTCTTGTTGCACAATTTCATACCTGTTCAACATCATGTAATCAGCCTGTGAAATAGTGCCCGTTGACGATTATAGAACCTCAACATTAAGGGACTTGGTGGTCAATTACCAGAAAAAACTGAATATGACGTCATTTTTATTGACAGTTTGCTTTGAAGTTGAAATCATAGAGATCAAATTTCGTGTGGTGAGATAATTCACACGCAACTATCTTTGTGAAGCGGGAACAAGATCGCGTTGCCGCCACCATAGCGAGGTAAAGACGATGACTGTACTCACCACCACCTATGACGCACGAAGTGATAATGCTCAGCTCAACCGAGCGTCCATGCAGGCGCTGCTTGATAGTATAAGTAAAATTTCGTGCGATGTTCAGAAAGGTGGTACCGAAGCTTCTCGCCAGCGTCATTTATCTCGCGGCAAGTTGTTACCCCGCGACCGCATCGCCCAACTGATTGATCCCGGCTCGCCGTTTCTGGAAATTGGCCAGATGGTCGCATGGGGCCTGTATGAGGGTGCCGTACCATCGGGGGGAATAATCACCGGGATCGGTCGAGTTTCAGGGGTCGAGTGCATGATCGTTTGCAACGATGCCACGGTCAAAGGCGGCACTTATTATCCACTGACGGTGAAAAAACATCTTCGGGCACAGGATGTTGCCGCGCAAAACAGGTTGCCGTGTATCTATCTGGTTGATAGCGGTGGCGCGAATTTACCTAATCAGGATGAAGTATTCCCCGACCGTGATCACTTTGGTCGAATTTTCTTTAATCAGGCAAACATGTCAGCCAAAGGGATTCCTCAAATCGCCGTTGTGATGGGATCTTGTACCGCGGGTGGTGCCTATGTTCCCGCTATGTGTGACGAGAGTATAATTGTGCGTGACCAAGGCACGATTTTTCTTGCCGGCCCACCTTTGGTCAAGGCGGCCACCGGTGAAGTTGTCAGCGCAGAAGACTTAGGCGGCGCCGATGTGCACAGCCGCCAGTCCGGTGTTACAGATCATTATGCAACAGATGATGCCCACGCCCTGGCGCAAGCCCGCCGTATCGTGGCCAATCTGAATTGGCAAAAAATGGGCCACGTCAACCGCATAGACAGTCGTGCACCACTTTATAGTCCAGACGAGATTTATGGTGTAGTGCCGACGGATCTCAAAACACCCTATGATGCTCGAGACGTCATCGCACGGATTGTGGATGGCTCAGAGTTTGATGAGTTCAAGAAACTTTATGGCGTGACCCTGATTTGCGGCTTCGCTCATATTTGGGGCATGCCGGTGGGTATAGTTGCCAACAATGGTATCTTGTTTTCAGAAAGTGCCCTTAAAGGCGCGCACTTTGTAGAGTTGTGTTCCAAGCGCGGTATTCCGCTCGTCTTTTTGCAAAACATTACCGGCTTTATGGTCGGTCAAAAATACGAAGCTGGTGGCATAGCCAAAGACGGCGCGAAGTTGGTTATGGCGGTTGCCAATACGTCTGTGCCAAAATTCACGGTTATTGTAGGTGGATCTTTCGGTGCTGGGAACTATGGCATGTGTGGCCGGTCATATGATCCCCGGTTCCTGTGGATGTGGCCCAATGCCCGCATTGGTGTTATGGGAGGCGAACAGGCTGCTGGCGTTCTGGCTTCCGTAAAACGTGATGGCCTTGAGGCTCGGGGCGAGGCTTGGTCTGATGATCAAGAAGCCCAGTTCAAAGGTCCTATTTTGGAGCAGTTTGAAGAGCAGGCTCAGCCACTGTATTCAAGCGCGCGATTGTGGGATGACGGTATTATCGATCCGGCCCAGACACGTGATGTTCTTGGCCTTTCCATTTCCGCATCCTTGAATGCGCCAATCGAGCCGACTCAGTTCGGTATCTTTCGCATGTAGGGGAAGGGCTCAATGTTTAAAAAAATCGTTATCGCCAATCGGGGTGAAATTGCCTGTCGCATTATAAGGACGGCTCGTCAGCTTGGTATAATAACCGTTGCTGTGTATTCCGATGCCGACGCACAATCCTTGCATGTTCAGATGGCCAATGAGGCTTGGTACTTAGGACCCTCAGAGGCATCCGAAAGCTATCTTATGGCGGACAAACTCATTGAAGTGGCTTTGAACAGTGAGGCTCAGGCCATTCATCCCGGTTATGGTTTTCTGTCTGAAAATGCCGATTTTGCGGAAGCTTGTGATAAAGCTGGCGTGACTTTCATTGGCCCATCGGCGGCGTCCATTCGAGCCATGGGATTGAAAGATGCTGCCAAATCATTGATGGAAACAGCCGGTGTACCCGTCGTTCCCGGTTATCACGGGAACAATCAGGACCCAGACTTTTTATCGCACCAAGCCGATACCATTGGATACCCGGTTTTGATCAAAGCGGTGGCAGGGGGTGGTGGCAAAGGCATGAGACAGGTCAATGCCGCCGTTGATTTCAAGGAGGCTTTGGAAGGTGCTCAACGTGAAGGATTGAATAGTTTTGCTGATTCAAAGGTTCTAATCGAAAAATATATAGAGCAACCCCGGCATGTGGAAATTCAGATTTTTGCCGATGGCCATGGTAATGCCATCCATCTGTTTGAGCGTGATTGTTCCCTACAACGTCGCCACCAAAAAGTAATCGAAGAAGCCCCGGCACCTGGAATGCCGGAGGATGTGCGCCGTGCCATGGGGGATGCTGCGATCAAATCAGCGCTGGCTATTTCTTACTGTGGGGCGGGTACGGTTGAGTTCATCGTCGATGGATCACAGGGGCTGCGCGCGGACGGGTTCTGGTTTATGGAAATGAATACTCGGTTACAGGTTGAACATCCGGTAACCGAAATGATTACAGGTCAGGACCTGGTGGCGTGGCAAATTAATGTGGCTTCAGGAGGCGCGCTTCCCATACGCCAGGATGAGTTGGCAATTAATGGCCATGCCTTTGAAGCGAGAATTTACGCCGAAGATGTTGCCAAAGGTTTCATGCCCGCTACTGGTACTCTCAGGCGTCTGACATTTCCTGATCGTTCGTCAACTGTCCGCATCGATACGGGGGTGTGTGAGGGAGATACCATCAGCCCGTTTTATGATCCCATGATCGCCAAGCTTATTGTACACGGAGATACCCGTCGCGAAGCCTTGGGCCGTTTGCTTAGTGCGCTGAAAAGCGTGCGTGTGGACGGTTGCGCAACGAACGTTTCCTTTCTGATCGCTCTCACACGTCATGAAGGTTTTTGTCTTGGTCAGTTTGATACACAGTTGATCGAGCGTGACCTTGAAAGTTTGTTACAGGGAAGTGATAAACCGCCTTCGGAAGTATTCGTGGCTGCTATCTTGTATGCCCTTGGGGGTCTTGATAAACATGCTGGCACGGAACCTTGGGATCAGCTGAATGGGTTTCGTCTATGGGGTGGAGCCTGTCAATTTGCCCACTTAGATTTTAGCGGCGAAGCGTTTGAGTTCCCCGTAACCTTTGAGGGGGGCCGTTATCATATTCAACAGATAGGCACTATGGTTCCTATGGTTCCTATGGTTTCTGTTGGTGTTGTCGACTGTGCATCCAACCAGATCACTCTAGATTTTGGTGATCGCAGGCTCAAATTCGAAATCGCCCCATGGCATGGAGGGCTTACCGTTTTTTACGAAGGACATACTTGGTGTTTCGACTTGCCTGACCGACTTATAGGCGAACACGAAATGGGTGATACGACCAGTGACATAAGGGCTTCGCTTCCCGGTGTGGTCATAATCGTTCATACTGTGGCAGGTGATACAGTCAAACAAGGAGACGCCTTGATGGTAATTGAAGCCATGAAGATGGAACACATTATGCGGGCGCCACGAGATGGCGTTGTTGCAGATGTCCGGATCAGGGCCGGCGATCAGGTTGAGGAGGGGGCCTTGCTGCTGACATTGGCGGACGGGCTAGAAGACGGGTTAGAAGAAGGAGCGGGTGGTGCTTAAGGGACGCAGTTACCAAAACATCACTGAAAACTTCGAATGGGATATTCCGAATAAATTCAATATTGGTGTGGATGTTTGTGATAAGTGGGCTGATCAGGAACCAGATAAACTAGCCATCACGTATGTGGGGGCTGATGGCTCAGCCCGTGATTATTCGTTTGGTGACCTTAAGGCCTTGTCCAATCGGCTGGTTAATCTGCTGGTCTCGCTTGGTTTGAAGCAGGGTGACCGTGTTGGCGTGTTGTTGCCACAAATGGCTGAAACAGCTTTTTCGCATATCGCTATTCATAAGGCAGGGGCGATATCTATCCCGTTATTCGTATTGTTCGGTGCCGATGCATTGGAATACAGGCTGGTTAATTCAGGGGCGAAATTCCTCATAACCGACAAGCAAGGTGCGGCAAAGATATCTCATGCCCGCAGCAACATGCCACAGTTGAAGGATGTTCTGATCATCGATGGTGGGGCCGAAGGGGCTAGAGACTTATACGGCGAAATGAAAAGCCAGTCCGAAGAATTTGATCCTGTGGACACCAACGCCGATGATCCCGCCTTCATTATTTATACCTCGGGAACGACGGGGCAGCCAAAAGGTGCCCTGCATGCCCACCGGGTCCTGTTGGGTCATTTACCGGGCGTGGAAATGAGCCATGATTTGTTTCCACAACCCGGTGATAAAATCTGGACACCAGCAGACTGGGCGTGGATCGGTGGTCTGTTAGATGTGCTTCTTCCCGCCCTACATCACGGGGTGCCGGTGGTGGCCCGACGGTTCGAGAAGTTCTCTGCTGTTGAAGCGTTTCAGTTCATTGAAGAATACGACATTCGCAATGCCTTTCTTCCACCCACCGCCTTAAAAATGATGCGCACGGTGAATGATCCACAGGAACGCTGGAATTTGAACATGCGATCCATTGCCAGCGGCGGCGAAACTTTAGGGGCTGGGTTGCTTGAATGGGGACGCCAAGTGTTCGGGTTGACCATTAACGAATTCTACGGTCAAACCGAATGTAACATGATCGTCTCGTCCTGTGCGGAGGTTATGAAAGAACGACCCGGGATCATGGGTCGTGCCGTGCCCGGGCATACGTTGGCGATCCTGTCTGATAAGGGGGAGATCGTTCCTGATGGTATGTTGGGCAATATCGCCGTTGAACGCCCTAATCCTGTTATGTTTCTTGAATACTGGAATAATCCGCAAGCGACCACCGGTAAGTTTGTCGGTGACTGGCTTTTGACCGGTGATACAGGCATCCGTGATAATGACGGATGGATTAGGTTTGTCGGACGTGATGACGATGTAATTACATCTTCCGGGTACCGAATTGGTCCGGGCGAGATCGAAGACTGCCTGCTCGGTCACCCGGCCGTAAAAATGGCTGGGGTTATTGGCAAGCCGGACGCGCAGCGGACTCAGATTGTTAAGGCCTATATTATTTTAAATGATAGAATTGATCCAAGCCCGGAACTGGCGCAAGAAGTACAGGTCTGGGTCAAAACCCGTCTGGCGGCGCACGAATACCCGCGTGAAGTCAGCTTTGTGGATAGTCTGCCCATGACAACAACAGGAAAGATTATCCGCAAGGATTTGCGGGCGATCGCGCGTGATGAATTGCAGACCGAAAAGTAATTTGTCCGCGCCGGTGACAGAATCCATCTCATCAATACCAAGACTGGAAAGCATCTGTATTTTTGAGAGATATGCTTACTCAGTTAATACCATAATATACGCCCAAATAATCCAGAAGTAACTTAAACTCTTCCGGATCAGGCTCAGACATGCCTTGTTCTTCTACCATCCAAACGAGGGTTTCTTCCCAACTTTCTTTGCTTAAGCGTTGCTGTTGAACGGTTTTGAGAGAATGACAGGCCTGACAGGCGTAAAATACTTCTTCTCGACCTTCTCCAGGGGGAAGGCCCAACCAATCCTCATCATCGGTTCCATAGTGCGTAGAAAGATAGTTCAGGACCTTGGTTCGAGCCCACGGCAGCATAGGGTGCATGCCATTCGTGCTAACCATTCTGTCGAGAACATCATTCCAGTCCTCGCGATCCATTCCTTGTTGCGTGACTTGCTGTATTGAATGACATGCCGTGCAATTGAAGTAGACAGCTTCTCTACCCGGATCTTCCGGTAAGCCCTCAAATTCTTCACCTGCAGCAAGAGAGACGGGGGCATAAAGCCCCCATCCAACCAAAATCATTACGAATAAAAAATTAATCCGCATGTATCAAGTTACCGTTACAGCGATACGGAACATGGAATTGTTGAGGTAACCTTTGGGATTCCATGAAATAGCAAAAGGTTGAATACGGCCAAGACTATCTGTCGCCCGTGCCCAAACCTCGTAGTATCCTTTTGAGGGGAATTTGATCTTTTGTGTGAACCGTTGCCAAGCATAAGGATTAACAGGGTTCTGAAGATCGGCTTTGACCCAGCTTGCACCGAAATCAATGGAAATATCCACAGAAGATACTTCAACATCACCAGCCCATGCATGTCCCCGAATTTCCAGAGAGTCCTGCCCTGCTGCCAGATTGGTACCAGATTCTGGGAAGGTGATCAGAGATTTAACCGGCATTTCATGGATAATCTCAAAATCTTCTTTTGGAACTTTTGTCCCAGGCGCAACAGGATAGGCCGGAACCCGGTATGCTGTGCCTGTCATTTTAGGGCCATCATGAACCTGATCACGCAAATAGATACGTGTTAACCATTTCTGTGAGCACGAACCCGGCCAGCCGGGAACAACCAGACGTAAGGGCGCGCCATTCATCGGATGGATATCTTTGCCATTTTGTGCGAAGGCAATAAGATTATTTTCGTTTAGGGCCTTTTCAATAGGCACACCACGTGAAATTGGTAATTTACTTTCGTCACCAGATAAGTGTGTGTCTGCACCCACATGAGCGGTATAGATAGCATTGGACTTAACACCTGCGGCCTTTAAGACGTCGCCAAGTCGTACTCCCGTCCATTCTGAACAAGCAACAGCGCCATAGGTCCATTGATTGCCTTTCGCGGGCGGATCAAATACAGAGCGTCCATTACCACCACATTCGATTACGAGGCTTTTGGTAACCACCTCAAATTTACTTTTCAAATCTGCGATAGATAACGTCATGGGGTTATCAACCAAGCCATCGATCGTCAGTTGCCATGTATCAGCATTCATCTCTTCTGGTGGATTTCCATTGTTACGAATGAAATGGCGGCTGGTAGGGGTAATATCATCATCCAGCATATGGGCTGGGGTTTCGGCATTTAAAGGCCGGTCATTTAAGACTGTGATATCATCCTTGCCCATCATTGCTTCAGGATTATTCGCCATTGCAATGGGGATAAATCCAGCCGGCATATTGGCTTGGAAAGGAATACCAGCTCCTAGAATAGCTCCCATACTGGCAAGGCCAGCACCTTTAAGGAACCCACGGCGATTCTTGTTAGACACCCGACCGAAAATTACTTTGTCGGCAAGTTCCGGATCTTTGTCATAAATATCGAATAGATTAACTTCACCATCAACGGTGTGATCATCATCTCTTGGCATGATTGTCTCCCTGAATAATTTTTTATATTCCTATAATCCACACAGCGCAGATTACAGGGTATCAACAGAGAGGACGTTTATAAGTCTATAATTATTCCAATTAAAATGAACAGGTAATCAGGCGGCACAAGGGACACTTGTTTCTCGGCTGATACCAAGTGCCATCCGGGTTTCTGAGTTTACAGGCTGATGATTAAGACTGCTCTGTCGAACGGTCTTCGCAATTAGCTCGAAGCGGTCAATATCCATGTCTTGGGACATTAAAATATAATCAAGTGGTCCTGCATTCCAAGCAATAACACGGAGGTTTGGGTCCATGATGTTTCTTGCCTTTTCATCCAGAAATCCCATGGCGGCTTGGGCGACCATGGTAATCTTACAGCCACGCGTTCCGGCGTATCCTACGACAAAATGCTCAGAACCTGTTTCCTGATTGAGAGGGTTCACGTAAACCATCTGTAGTTGAGCTGATGATAAATCAGGGACATAGACAAGTTTTGCCAATTCACCTGACAGAAAATCGGAAAGATGGACCGTGGGTGTTTTTGATTTAGCGTTCTGTATGTTCCACAAATTATGCTCTGCCAAAACAGGTTTAGTCCATGATTGTGGATCATCCTGTATTAATAAATCCCGGTAGATAAGTGGCCCAATGATTAATAATCCAGCGAGACAGGCCGCAATGGTCATTGTTCTCTTGAACCCGAGACGACTTTTAGGGCTTATTTTTGTGCTTTCCTCTAAGGGGACGAGATCCTCTATATTGAGATCAGGCGCATTAATACTTTCTGCCAGCGTTGAGCGCAGGTCGGTTAAAATAGAAACCTTTCGCGCCAAAATTGGGTTGTCGGCAACGGCGCGCGCAACTTTGGCAGCGCTCTCTTTGTCCAGTTCGCCATCTACGTAGGCGTTTAACGTCTCGGTATCGGGTAACATATCTACTTTTCTTCCTTAAACGGTATGAGCTTTAAAAATTGGGCGAACATTACCTTTTTCAATTACCTTTAGTAAAGCCAGTCTTGCACGGCTAATTCGGCTCATAACGGTCCCGATTGGAATTTCAAGTGCGAGGGCCGCTTCTTCATAACTCAACCCAGCAATATCGATCAGACCAAGCATCTCGCGATGTACAGCGGGTAAAGTTTCCATGCCGAATTTAACAGTCAGTGTATTGATAAGACGATCTTCAGAGCCAGAAAATTCCATATCTTGATCAATAAATATGGCACCGTCTACTTCCCACGTCTCAACAACCCGACGATGACGGAGTAAATCAAGGTATGTGTTCTTTAGGATACGAAATAACCAGGCCCGAAAGGCAGGGGTTTCAGTTGGTGAGTTTTTTGCTTTAAGGGCCTTAACGACGCAATCTTGGACTAAATCACGGGCGTCGTCAGGGTCGCGACATAGCGAATACGCATAGCCATAAAGCCGTTGCAAATGCTGGTCTAATCGACACCGATCCTGATCCATTAATTCCTCTGGAGAAAATTATCAACTTTAAGTTAATTTTATATATCACATAAATTAATGCTATATGGGAATATTATTTAAATTATTTGATTGGGTTTGGAAAATTAGGATGCCCGCTTCAGGCCCTGTAGAAGTATGCGCCCCGCCTTGCCGCCATTACCCGACAGCTTCTTTTCGGCAACCAGTACAAGGGCATCGGTAAGATGGTTTAGTGTGGTGAAGTCTTCTTTATTCAATGTCTCTTTTTCGGTTAACATATCATCGGCCTGCATTGCAAGTATCGTTACCAGATTATAACCGAATGTGCCGCCGCTCCCCTTGATCGCATGGGTTAAGCTTTTGACTTTGTCTCTTCTTTCTCCATCGGAAGGATTTTCAGTCAATTTAGTAACGGCTTCTCTCAGGTTGGCACTATGTTTACGTAAATTTTCTTCGTAATCTGCCTGTAGCTTTTTGAATTTGTCGCCAAGAAGGGTCGCCATTTCAGAAGGAGGCTCATCTTCATTTATGCCAATGCTTGCTGCTTGATCAATCATCACCGAGACCCGGGCCAATACGTTAGCGAAAGTGCCATCTTGAAGTGACGCATCGTCTTGTTCTCTCGCCATCTCTGGGGGCTGATTTGGTTTTACAGGTCGGGCATTGGTAATAGATATATGAATTTCTTCATTCATCTGTTTATTGATGGTTTTCAGGAGTACGGGTAAGTCCAGAGGTTTGGCGCAAACGGCGTTCATCCCAACATCCGTATATTCCTTGATGTTTCCTGCGGCGATGTCGGCCGTTAAGGCGATGATTGGAATGTCTGACTTTAAGTCTGTGCGGATGATTGTTGTTGCCTCCAACCCATCCATGATCGGCATTCTGATATCCATTAAGATAAGGTCGAAGTCGTCTTTCTTGAATAGATCAATTGCCATCTTTCCATTATCGGCAATCGTGACATCATGGTTCATGTTTTCAAATACAGCCTTGATCAATTGCTGATTGACGTCGTTATCTTCAGCAATCAGCACCTTCATGGGGCGCGATGCTTCCCATCTATCAAGGGCGCTTCTCTTGTCGGAGGCTTCTACTCTTCCTTTGGCGGGTTTGCAGAGGGTAGTAAACCAGAACGTTGAGCCTATTCCCTTCGTGCTATTAACGCCGATGTCACCGCCCATCAGTTTTGTAAGTTGCTTGGAAATCGACAACCCAAGACCTGTCCCGCCATAGGTTCTGGATATAGAACTGTCAGCTTGGGTGAAGGCAGAGAAGAGTTTTTCTTTTTCTTTATCGGTTAAGCCGATGCCACTATCAGTCACAATGAAACGGAGCATTAAGTCTTCGCTGTCGTTCGGTTCCAATTTTAGTTCAACGTTAATATGACCAGCATCCGTGAATTTAAGAGCATTACTTAGTAGGTTGGAAAGAATTTGCCCGATCCGCATGGAATCTGCGTGGATGCCTTCTGGTAATGCATCATCTATCTCAACGTTCACGGAGAGACCCTTTGAGACTATGCTAGGTCCAAATAATTGCACCGTATCATGAACAAACGAAGATAAATGGAAATCTGTGGGCGAAATATTGAGTTTACCAGCCTCCAGCTTGGATTGGTCCAGGATTTCATTGAGGATGGTCAGCAGGTTATTACCCGACGATTTGATGCTCGCTGTCCAATCCAATTGTTGCGGTGATAAATCCGTTTCCAACAGCAATTCGGACATGCCGATGACACCTGCCATGGGAGTGCGGATTTCATGGCTCATGGCGGCTAAGAATTCTGACTTGGCGAGGTTGGCATCTTCCGCTCGTCGTCGGGCATGGGCAGTGTTTTCCAAAAAACCAGTGCGCGAAATTTGTGCTCTGGTGACAGCGAATGTGGTGGCGAAAAACATTGGCAGAATTATCGCGAGCAAAACTAACAACGAGTGACGGAAATCAGAAAGCGAACTGGGTTCAAAGTTGTTTTTTAGTTGATAGATCAGATGCCATGTCGGCGCGTTGAGATTTGTGATTTGACTGCCACCAAGCATGTTTAAATTTTCAGGAGTCAGATTGGCAAGGGAATAGTAGAAAGTTCCTTTTTCCGTACTCAACGTCGCTGATTTATGATTTTTGATCTTGGCCCATTCGCGGGGAAAATCAACGGCGAAGCTCATCATCTTTTTTTCAGGAAACATGAAACTCCAAAGGCGTTTCGGATCCTCAGCAACCAGATAATAACCATCGTGATTGACCAGTGAAAAATGTCCCGGAAACTGCTCTGCGATTTCACTAACTTTCTCAAATATCCCCTTCATCGAAACATTAATCAAGGTGACGCCCTTCTTCGTGCCGTTCTTTCCATAAAATGGTGTCCCAACTCTGGTAACCGGTTTGAAGGGAACTTCAATCTCCCCGCGCTCAACGTTGAGATCCACAGGTGAGAAGTAAATTTCTCCATGCTCGAGACCGATTGCCTCTTGAAAATAATATCTATTGTTTTTCAACTGAAGCTCAGGCCAAGGGACGGACTCAACACCGTTTTTCGTTGTATGGACACGTACTATTTCTGCACCGTCGAAGCTGAGGTAACGGATTTGATCGATCTTTCTTTTGTGGGTGATCAGATTTTTCCAATCGTTCTCTAGGTGAAGGACAGCGACGTCATCCCCATTAAGTAACTCCAGAAGACCACTGCTTTTGTTTGTTACCTGAAGGTCAACAATAACAGGCTCTAGCTCTCGACGAATCAACACAGAAAGACGATCAAGATTGATATTTGCTTCTATTTCCATCGCCTTCCAGGTATCGATTTTGTGGTTTTGATACGTGCTCAGCGCCCCGAGACAGACCAAAACCAGGCCAAATATGCTGATAAAAAATGCAGATCTCCAAGCTGTCTTTCGACTCTTCTCGGGCGGGATTTCACCTAGAGCATATGATGTCGATTTTTGCTTGGCGGGGAGCAATACCCAGAAATATATGAATGGCGCTGTTGCGATTGTGACAATGCCACCATCAACCAGATTGACATATATTGAAGGTACGCCTGCCAATATATTTTCAATTGAAAGCATGATTAAGCCTTCAATGCTAAAAACAATCAGTCCCGCTCGAACCAAACATAAATCGACCAGCATTGAAGTATTGAGTTTGCCTGAAAGATTTTTATTTAACAAAATCACAAGTGACACCGATGTCACAGCGGTTAACAAAGCCGAATCGATCAGCAATTCAAGGAATGGATTTCCTTCTGCAACGTTTACAAAATCAAACAAAAACATGAGTCCGACTTCAGCAAGAAACACGACGGACAGGATGAGAGCAAGCGAACGTTTTGGCGAAAAACTGGTCTTTTGAATAGTAGAAATAGAAGTTGAATTGTCGTTCACAGAGAGTACCCTTTACCTTAACGTCGACTGTTATTATCCCAGTTTTCCATAACTACCAATGACCATCAATATGAAGCATACGATAAATTGGGGGGGGACGAAAAGACATAGATTCGAGTAACCATAGAGCAGCCATCGCCTTGAAGTTTTATTAATCAACGCAGGCTAGTACATTTACGTGCATTTAATATTACTTGTCTGCTCCGGCATTTTTGGCATTCCGACGTAAGGTAAGGTTTCCCCCAAAGCTTCGAAAAGGTTCTGGCGGCATCCATTTCGCTGTTTCCGATTCAAGACAATCACGCACCAGATCGGTAATGTTGCCCAAGGCGTAATCGGCCATCGCCGTTCCAAATGCCGTACCTTTGCTGAGACCTGAGCCGTTGTATCCTCCGCTAAACCAGAGGCGAGCTGCAAGGTTGCCAAAGAAATTGGTGCTATTGACGCTGATCCCTTCGACGCCGGACCAGGTGAATTCAAAGGGGATATGCGCTAATTGCGGAAAGCGCTGCTCGAACCCGGCACGGTGCTGATTGACACGCGCGGACAAATCCTGATCGGATAACAAGCGAGAGAAACGGAACTCGGCACAATTGCGGATGCAAATGCGACGATCAGCCGTTAATCGAACGGTCGCCCCCGTATCGTGCAGTGACAACGTACCCCAATCACGTAGAATCCCAAGTTGCGACATTTCTTCATCCGAAAGCTGGCGGGTAAAACTGCCGGATAGAATAATGCCAGTGATGCGATTTTTTAAGAAGTCGTGTCGGGTGATTTCATAATTTGTCGCAAGACAGATATTGGCAGCATGGATTTTTGCATGGGGAAGTTGTAATTCATGGATCTTTCCTTGCCGGATATTAAGAACAGGTGTGTTTTCAAACAACGTCACATTGTCGGGAAGGTGATCTGCGAGGCCTCGAGCTAGCCGAGCGGGTTGAACCAGAACGCCCTTTGCCACGTGCAGCCCCCTTGAATAATGGGCGGTGCCCAAAAGGTGCGTAAGTTCTGTTTCTGACAGCTCGGTGTGTTCGATTTCCAACTGGCGTAAATACGCAACATAATGCAGATATTCGGCTTTTGATTGGATGTCTGCGGCGACGTGATACAGCCCCTTTTCACGCCAGTCACAGGCGATTTCGTTGGCCATTACGGTGTCGCGCAGCAAAGATAACCCAGCGCTATTGATCCGGTTGACACGTTGGCAGTTCCCGAAATCTAGGTTCGAAACCGGACCGCCGAAGCGGCTGTTTTCCATGACGAAACCCGAGCTGCGAGCCGTTGCACCCTGCGCGATTTCGCGCGCTTCCAGCAGTATAATTTCGGTAGATGGGTTTTGTTCGGCCAGCCGCTTGGCACATGCCAGACCCGTTACACCCGCGCCAACAACCACCCAATCCGCCGAACGATCATCCTTCAGGGCGGGATGGGCCGGACGGGGAGCGAGCAGTTCAGCCCAACCGTGAGAGTCAGTTGAGAAATGATTTGAGGTCATGGTATATACACTTTTTTACATAAGGTGACGATAAATTACGCGCCAGGGGAATATTGATGGAACTTTGTTTCGATAATTTCGATAAGCATCCCCATAAATGTCCACCAAATAACGCTCTTCAAATAGTGTTCCAACAAATAGATAAGCTGAACCCCAAATTGCAGTGGCCACTCCCCGGTCATCCAAAGCATTTCCCCAAAGCATCAGGTATGCTCCTAGATAAATCGGGTGTCTGACATAACAATGCAGACCGTTGGTATGTAGGGGCTCATTGGAAGGCTCGGTGATCCCGATTTTATGGTTTCGAATTTGTGCCGTCCCTGCAAGGCGTGCCAAATCATAGCCCTTCAGAGCGTACACCAATATTAAAATGCCAAGCAGTGATACGCCCCACATTCCAATTCGCACAGTCTCCGGGAAATTGAACGAGTTAACACCATCAAACAGCCAAACACCAAATACCCAGACGACAAAAATGTGGCCGCTGGCGAAGGTGTTATAGGAGATGCGGTAATAAGCGCCGAGCTTTGATTCCAGCAGAGTTTTGGTTTTTCGTGATGCAAGAAAAGAGTGCCCAACACCGAAGCTGAACCATGCAAGGCAGTAAAACACATGAATTTCTATCAATGCCATCAATCATTCCTAAAACGGGTGCAACATGACCCATTCCATAAACTATTACATGTCCGTAATCATGAAAACAGCCCCGTCATATAAACTAGGTTATACGAATATCAGAATATTTCATTTTAGATACCGGTTCCACGTTCATGGAGAATACCTCCGACATTACAAATCAAATAAGGGCTTGAATAGACGGCGGCATTTCATTTAAGTATGGACTTCACCTGTTTTCATAAAAAGATTGAACAAAAATGTCATTATACCTAATCCGTCACGGCCAATCTGAATTTAATGCAGCCCCCCAGCATGACCCTGACCCGATGATAATTGATGCTCGCCTAACAAAACTGGGAGAGGCACAAGCACAAGCGGCGCGCGAGCAGGTCAAAGAGATGGGTATTAAACACGTCATTTGTTCACCCTTGACCCGGGCCATCCAGACAGCCCTGCTGATTTTCGACGAAAATGCTTCCATCACCGTTGATGCGACCCACCGTGAATTATTGAGCCACAGTTGTGATGTTGGCCGCCCGCCCGCCGATTTGGACCGCGACTTTCCAATGTTGAATTTCACTCATCTGGAAGATCATTGGTGGCATAAGGGACCTGGAAATAAAGACAAAGTCCCTGTCGAGCCAGAAGATGTGTTTTTGGAAAGGGTGGAGAAATTCAAGAGTATGCTGCAGCTAAACAATGATCGCCCGCTGGCCATTGTCGGACACGGAAATTTCTTCCAAGAAATGATTGGCCGGATGCTCAATAACTGTGAAATTGAGAGTTACTGAATATCCAGAGCGTACAGCTTAAGGTCTTTGAAATTAACTAATTGAAGAAAGCTGTTGGGTCTTTTGATTCTACGCGTGAAACCGTTTATTTGACGGTTAGTACTGAACAACTCGCCCGCTGGGAAACTTTGTGGGAAACGCTGCCGGTTACGAAACCTTTCAGCTTACTCAGACCGCGACGTCCCATGATGATCATGTCAGCATTGCTATTCTCTGCTACGTCGATAATGCAGTTTGCATAGTCGCCAGCGCGAATTTCTGTACCGATGTTTTTAACACCGCCTAGATTAGCTTTCTTTTTAGCGGACTTTAAAATTTGTTCGCCAAGTGCCACGATTACACGGGCCTCATTGGCTTCACGGCCATCGCCACCAACCATGCGTCCTAGGGCAGCTGAAAACCCGGTGGTCTCATTGCCGTAATTGGAAATGGGATCAGGTAAATGTTCAACAGCGATCATACGTTTCATCTCTGCAGGGGGGTGATCATGGGTGAGAACATGGACCAAGGTTAATTTGGCGCCGTATTTCGCCGCTAGATCAATCCCAACTTTCAATGCATTCAAGGCATGATCAGATCCGTCTGTAGCAATAACAATATTGGAAAACATGGTTTCACCCCTGAACTATTGTGCGGTTGAAATTAAGCTTTGAACCGTATGGTTGAATTTAGGCACCAAAGACACCGTATCATTACTTCCCCTGTGTTTCCATGAAAACCCGTACTGATCAGGAAAATAATTAACCTTAAGGTACTTTGCACCCGCCGAGGACACCAAAAAGAATAGCGTCTGCTTTGCACGAAAAAACAGGCGTTATGCTGGTGTATCCGTTATTTTTTTTAAAGCAACTTAGGTGATGTGTTACAAATTGTTGTTGTCGGTCAGGTAAATTTTTTTCGTTAGGTCCCAAATGGGATGCAAGATAGTGTTTTAGCCGATCACAAACTATCGAAGGGAATATGAATATGCCCGCTATTTCTGATCTCAAGGGGTTTGCCTATCCATCGCCTACGGGCGTTTCATCTGTTGTCGGGAATATGCCGTGGCATTTTGCAACGGAACACCTATGCATAGCCTATGAGAGCAACCCGGAAGCCGTGGCGGCTTATCTGCCGGAACCATTGCAACCGTCCATAAATAATCCTGCACAGGTCATTATTGATTTTGGTAAATGGTATTGTCTTTGGGATGAGCCTGATATGCCAACCATTAACCCGGAACGCACATGGTATAATGAAACGGTGATTTGGATTGGCTGTTCTTATGAAGGGCAGGATGCCCGGTTTTGTGTCCAGACGTGGGTTGATAAGGATTTCAGCATGGTCCGGGGTATGATCATGGGGTTCAATAAAAAAATTGGTGAGACCTATAAGACAAAATATCACCCCCTAAACCCTGGGATGCCAAAAATGGGTCCCGGTGCGGGGTTGAGCGGCTATGTTGCCAGCCATGGGGAACGCCTTATGCAAGGGGGGATGCAGATTGAAAAAGAAATCCCTTTTGTTGAAATTCCTGAGATGATGCGTTTGGGACAGATTAATTTACGTTATTTTCCCAGTATGGAACCCGGCGGTAAACCCTCGATCTGTGAACTGCTTCAACTGGAAGCAACGGACATTCGCACTGGGTGTGCTTATGCGGGGCCTGGGCATATTGAGCTTCTATCAAGCCAGCTTGAAGAACACACAAATCTTGAAGTGCGTAATGTTACGGGCGGTTATTATTTTGAAAATGGCTGCACGATTACAGGCGGCAAAGTTCTTCATAAATGGGTATGATGGAGCCGCAGAAAGAGGCTCACAAAGTCAAATTTCGGCCGAACTATAATACGCATAATGGCCGCCTAATTGCTGATTGGGCCGCGTGAAACAATTCAGAATTGCTGCTCGACGCTCAAGCTTATGGACAACCAAGTCAGTTGCCTCCAGAGCCCTTCTTGAGAATTAACGTTAAAGCACGTTTTGCTTTCGAAAAGTTTAAAGGAAAGAACGATTAATGATGGAGCGTAAACGATCAGGCAGAAAAAATGCCCGCGATAAGGACGCTATTAATCAAATGCCTTGGGCGCAACTTACCAATTGGTTGTCGCCAACAGAAGTTTTAAGTGAGGATGAAGTTGAACATATTCATCAGACCTCTCTGCGATTGCTTGCCGAGGTCGGGATGGAAATACATGATTCCACGGCACGGCAAATTTTAAAAACAGCTGGCTGTGATGTGGATTCTGACACATTTCGTGTGCGCTTTGACCCTGCTTTCATCGATGAACAAGTTGCAAAGGCTCCCTCCAGTTTCACGCTGCGATCACGCAATCCTGCACGTGACTTAACATTTGGTGGAAACAATATAAATTTCACATCTGTAGTGGGACCTGCCTTTTGTTCAGATCTGGATAACGGACGCCGGCGGGGGAACACTGCAGACCTCCGGAATTATGTTCGGTTGCTGCAATCCCTTAATACTGTGCATTTGATTTATGGTACGCCATTTGAAGCAATGGATATTCCCCCAAATGTACGCCATCTGGAAGGTTATTATCATGGCATTGAGCTGACCGATAAAGTTTGGGCTTCGTGGTTGCTAGGTCGCTACAGGGCTGAAGATGCTATTGAAATGGCGTGTAAATTATTTGATACAGACAGAGACGGTTTAAAAGAGCGTCCTGTTTGCATTGGCAATATTAATACCAATTCTCCTTTGGTCCTTGATGCCGAAATGACACAAGGAGCGATGGCTTTTGCAGAATGTGGACAAGCCGTTATTGTCACACCTTTTACACTGTCTGGCGCCATGGCCCCGGCCAGCTTATCGGGGGCATTGATGGGGCAAAATGCCGAAGCCTTAGCCTGCATTGCATTATTACAAACGATTAATCCGGGAACCCCTTGCATTTATGGTTCCTTTACTTCCAATGCAGATATGCGAACAGGTTCCCCCGCATTTGGTACACCTGAATATGCTATGGGGGCGTTTGCTTCGGGTCAATTAGCACGAAGACATAATCTACCGTGGCGGTCTTCAAATGCCTGTGTGGCAAATGCGGTTGATGCGCAGGCAGCGTACGAATCAGAAATGTCTATTTGGTCCACGGTGATGAGCCATTGCAACATGATCATTCACGGCGCAGGCTGGATGGAAGGGGGGTTAACAGCATCATTTGAAAAACTTATCATCGATGCCGAAATGTTACAGATGATAAGTTATATGCTGCGCCCCATCGATACCAGTGATGCTGCAATGGGGTTGGAGGCCTATAAGGAAGTAGGACCGGGCGGACATTTTTTTGGTGCCGCTGATACCCTAAAAAGATATGAAACAGCTTTCTATAATCCGATCGTATCAGATTGGCGAAATTATGGATCCTGGAAAGAAGCTGGCGCACTTACAACCGAGCAAAATGCAAACAAAGTATGGAAAAAGCTACTTGAAACATATGAGCAGCCCGAAATTGATCTGGAGCTATTAATGGACCTTCGTGGTTTCGTTGATCACCGAAAACAAGAAGTCTTGTCTGGTATCCGAGCAGCGTAGTATCGATAATATAAAACTAGGGCAGAAAAGTTCTGTCATCAGGGAAATAAAATTCTTGTGGTCTTATGGCATAGGGATTTCTTTAACTGTCATCGAAAAGACCTGCTTGCAGGGGGCACATGATATCAAATTATACAATTTTGCATATGACCCTAAGCGGTCATTCTAATACCGGCAGTGTGAAGAAGAAGGTGCAGTTAACACCAACCTCAGAGATAAAGTCAATTGTACCACCGTGCTGCTCGACAATAGTCTTGGAGATGTTGAGTCCCAGTCCTGTTCCACCTTTTTGACGGGTATCAGACGAATCCACTTGAGTAAATCGCCCAAAGACCCTTTCGCGAAACGTTTCCGGAATGCCGGGGCCGTAGTTCTTCACCGTGATGCGGATTGTGTCACCGTTGCGTGTGACCTACAACTCGACTTGCTCGCCCTTGGTTGAGAACTTGGCGGCGTTGGACATCAAGTTAGCCAAACCTGCATTAATCTATCCTTGTCTCCGTACACCAATGTTTCTTTTTCCATGGCTGCTTTTATAAAAGTTACATCGTATTCTTCACGCTGATAACCAGCTTCTCCTCGTAAAAATTCAAGCCAAGATTTAAGTGTAGCTTCTCTATCATTGGGATGAATGGCCGATACCCAATCTCCTTCCAACGCTTCAGAAGCTGACATACCAGTTATTGCGCACCATGCATCATTTACATAGACAGTTGTTCCATTAAGATCAGAATGAAAGATACCAACGGGTGCTGACGCGACAAATGAAAGGAATCTCTGTTCATTTGCCCGTAGAGATTCTTTCGCCTTCAAATATAGTGTCTCGTAATCTGGTTCGTTTTTCATATAATTGTATGATGAGTGTATTGGCGAATTCTGTCAATAACCATGGTTGTTCGCACGTCACCAACAGAAACCTTCTTCGTACCGGACAGCCTTTTGGTATTGATCCGACTTTATATTATACAACATCGATGATGGTCTAAATTTAATAATAAAATTTTTATTTTTCAGCGCAAAGTCGTTTAATTTTAAATAAAAAACGTCAAAACAAATTTAATCTGCCTCAGCAGCTTGACCGATTGGTCAGTATTGTAGCAATATAATCTCTATTAATGGGAAAATAATAATAAATAACGTGACAATAAAAAAGTACATTCAAACAGGAGTAGGAAAAAACATGTTGAAACTGAATCTTTCAAAACGAAAAATCTTGGGATTAGTCGCAGCTGTCCCGCTAATGGCTTTAGCAGCCATGAGTACTACCGTTGCACAAGCTGCCAGCATCAAGGTTGCTGGTATCTACACACAACCCATTCAGCAAAAGTGGGACGCTCGTCTGCATCTGGCCCTCGATAAAGCGGCAAATGCAGGTGAAATTGAATATGTCTTTTCAGAAAAGGTCGCCAACACGGATTATGTTCGTGTTCTTAGGGAATATGCTGAAAGTGGTGTGAATTTGATTGTTGGTGAAGCCTTTGGTATCAGCAAGGAAGCACGTCAGGTCGCAGACGATTATCCAGAAGTTGCTTTTCTAATGGGTGACCCGTTCAAACCACATGGTTCAAACTTTGCCGTATTTGATAATTATATTCATGAACCATGCTATCTTATGGGAATGATCGCGGGGTCCATGACTAAATCAAACAAGATTGGTATGGTTGGCGGGTATCCTATCGGGGAAGTTAATCGCCTCTTTCATGCTTTCATGGCCGGCGCTCGTGCGACCAATCCAGCAGTTGAATTCAAAGTTAACTTCATCGGTTCTTGGTATGATCCTCCTAAAGCCAAAGAAGCTGCATTTGCCCAGATCGAAACGGGTGTCGATGTTCTCTATGCAGAACGCGCCGGTGTTGTTGATGCCGCCCGAGAAAAAAGCATTATTGCTTTTGGCAATGTAAATGACATGAATAAAGAAGAAAACGGTACTGATGTTGTTGTGACATCCGCGCTTTGGCATATGGAAGCAGCTATTAACAATGCTGTTTCCGATGTAAAGAACGGTACCTTCAAGGCAGCCGATTATAAAGAATGGACCATGATGGCCAAAGGTGGTGCCAGCTTAGCTCCGTACTACGAATTCGATTCAAAAATCTCTGCTGATATCAAGGCAAAGGTTAGCGAAACACAGGCTGAGATTTTGTCTGGTAACTTTACAGTCGTGATTAATGATGAGAAGCCGGAATCAACTTATTAGGGATCGACTTATTCCATAGTTGTCAAATAACAAGGGGGAGGGGCACTCCTCCCCCTTTATGACAATCATAAAAACTGACTCATAATCGAAAGTGCGGGGCAATGACGGCACTGAGCATTAATGGTGTTACCAAGACCTTTGGGTCTCTCGTGGCTAATGATAATATCTCGCTGACTCTGGCTAAAGGCGAGGTTCTTGCTCTCCTTGGTGAAAACGGAGCTGGCAAGACGACGCTTATGAATATCCTCTTTGGGCACTATATCGCTGATGACGGCGAGATTGAAATCTTTGGCAATCGGTTAACACCAGGCGCAACAGATGAAGCAATTAATGCAGGTGTTGGTATGGTACATCAACATTTTACCTTGGCTGATAATCTCAGTGTTCTGGATAATATCATTTTGGGTACGGAGTCATTAACAGCGTGGAAATCTGATACAAAACGCGCCAGGGCTAAACTGGACGCTCTCGCCAATGAGTTTGGCATGGCAATTGAACCTGACAAACTGGTCGCTGATATTTCTGTTGGTGAGCGTCAACGCGTCGAAATTATGAAGGCCCTCTACCGGGATGCAAAAATTCTTATTCTCGATGAACCAACCGCCGTTTTAACACCTCAAGAAGTTGACCACCTGTTTGAGACGTTGCGGTCCATGGTTGCACGCGGTCTTTCTATCATCTTCATCTCTCACAAGCTTCATGAAATACTGAATATCAGTGATCGCGTAAATGTCTTGCGTCGTGGTCAGATGGTCGGTGAGATTGCCACCAAGGATGCGGATCGGGACACCTTAGCGCATATGATGGTTGGCCATGAAGTGACAAGGCCGACAGTAGAACATATGGCACCGGGTGCTGCCGTTGCTGAAGTAGACAACGTTATTGTGACAGGGGACAATAGTAAACTTGGACAACGTCCTTTGCTTGATGGTGTCTCAATCTCGATCCATGAACATGAAATAATTGGTCTTGCAGGTGTTGCCGGAAATGGACAGTCTGCCCTTGCTGATTTACTGAGCGGGCTGACGGCTCCGTCTTCTGGAAGTTTACGTTTTGCCGGGGAGGATATTGTGCATTATTCACCCCGTGCATTTATAAATAAAAGGATTGCTCGTATCCCGGAGGATCGCCATGAAAAGGGTGTGGTAGGGGACATGAATGTCTGGGAAAATCTGATTAGTGAAAGCCTGAGAAAAAAACCTTTTTGGAAGTTTGGCTATCTGATTGATTTTGAAGCCTGCCGTGATTTTGCCCGTAATCTAATCGAACAATTCGATATTCGCGGCAAGACGATGGAAATGCCGGCAAAACAGCTATCTGGTGGAAACATACAGAAACTGATTCTAGCGCGCACTCTTCATAATAATCCTAAGTTTATTCTAGCCAATCAACCTGTTCGGGGACTTGACGAAGGGGCGATAGCCGCTGTTCATGAACGCCTGCTGGCGGCAAAACGTAGCGGTGCTGGTGTCTTGCTAGTTTCAGAAGACCTCGATGAATTATTTTCTTTGGCAGACAAAATTATTGTTATGTATCACGGCAAGGTCAGCTCGGCATTGCCAACATTAAACCTCACGGTTCAAGATGTCGGTATCATGATGGCAGGTGATCTGGCGCATGGTGAAAAATTATCACAGGCAGGTGTATCATGAGGCTAGAACCACGTGAGTCTGTCTCTTTCTGGATGGTGTTGTCTGCTCCTGCAGTAGCGATTATTGTCGCCCTCGTCATCACATCCGGCCTTGTTATGTGGACCGGGGAGTCTGTTTTTGAAGCCTATACCGCATTGTTTAATGGTGCTTTCGGCTCACGGTTTGCCATAGCGGAAACGCTGACACGGGCAACCCCCCTGCTACTAACAGGGCTGGCGGCCGCCGTTGCCTTTCGAGCTCGATTTTGGAACATCGGCGCTGAAGGCCAACTTTATTGCGGCGCTCTGGCAGCCACATTCTTTGGTACCGGACTGGTAACGTTGCCGCCGGTGTTGATGATACCGTTTTTGTTTATTGTTGGTGCGCTGGCTGGTGGCCTCATATTACTGTTGCCTGTGTATTTGAAAAGTAAACTTAAAGTGGACGAAGTTGTCACCACTCTTTTGTTGAACTTTGTCATTCTATTATTTGTTAGTTACCTTTTAGAAGGCCCTTGGCGTGACCCCATGTCTATGGGCTGGCCACAGGCAGCCTCGATCATTGATGAGGGGGTGTTGCCCCGAATTATGGAGAAAAGCCGTCTCCACCTTGGACTGATTGTGGGTATTGTTTCTGCGGTATTGGTTTGGTTTATCATGCGATTTACCGTATGGGGTTATGAAATTCGTGCCGTCGGTCACAATCCATCTGCTGCGACATTTGCGGGGATCAGTATCAATATGACCGTCCTGCGTGTAGCGCTGATCAGTGGTGGTCTTGCAGGGTTTGCCGGTGTGACAGAGGTCGCAGGACTCAAAGGATATCTTACTTTGGATTTGTCTCCGGGGTTCGGTTACGCCGGAATTGCCGTTGCCATGCTGGCCAATCTTCATCCATTGGGCGTTATTGTATCGGCAATTTTCCTAGCTGGAATTTATGTTGGCGCGGATTCTATGAGCCGCGCAGTCAACATTCCAAATTATATCGCCGATGTTTTGGTTGCCATATCAGTCCTTGCCGTTTTGGTTAGTATTATGCTGACCAATTTCCGCATAAAGTTTCGTTAGAGGAGGATGCTGTTGTGTTAGAATTATTTGAAGTCTTCCTCACTGCTGGTTTCTGGGCTGCAACCATCCGCATTGCCTGTCCGCTCATTCTTGGAACCATTGGAGAGCTGATTTGCGAGCGGGCAGGGGTCCTGAATTTGGGGATCGAAGGCATTATGACTGTTGGTGCCATGTCTGGATGGATGTGGGTGTATCAGGGCGGTGATTTGTGGACCGGTTTGTTGTTCGCCGCATTTATTGGTGCTTTGTTTGGTTTCCTGCATAGTCTGTTTACGGTTCACTTAGGATTATCCCAACATGTTTCAGGAATTGGAATTACCATGCTGGCAGCGTCGCTAAGCTATTTTGTCTTCCGAATGATGTTACCTTCCAGCACGACACCCCCTAAAATCGTTCCGTTCTTGCCTGTGAATATACCGATTTTGTCTGACATGCCTTTCTTTGGCGAGGCGTTATTCTCTCATACGCCGATGACCTATATGTGCTTTGCGATCGTTCCCTTGGTGATTTATGTGCTGTACAGGACGCCGATCGGTCTGGCCGTGCGTATGGCAGGCGAAAACCCCATGGCCCTTGAAGCTCAGGGAATGAATGTGCTGAGCATTCGCACTGGCGCGGTGGTCGTGGGCAGTGCCTTTATGGCTGTTGGCGGAGCATACCTGACCATGTCAGCGTTTGATGCTTTTTTCTTTGGAATGGTTAATGGCCGTGGCTGGATTTGTGTCGCGCTGGTTATTTTTGCATCCTGGCGCCCTGGCAAAGCCTTACTGGGGGCGTTGCTGTTTGCCGGACTTGATGCCATGCAGGTACGTGCACAGCAGTTTGCTGGCGGATTTATTCCCTATCAGTTTTTCTTGATGGTGCCCTATGTTTTAAGTATTTTCGCCATGGTAATTATGGCGCGTAAAGCCCGTTACCCAAAGGCCCTGTTGATCCCCTTCCGCAAGGGCGAGCGGATATAGGAAAGGAAGATAACCTATGTTAGATTTGATTGTCCGCAATGCTCGAGTGCCCAATTCCAAGACCTCAACTGATATCGCTGTTAAGGGTGGGAAAATTGTTGACGTGAAGCCTGCCATTCAAGCTGAGGCTGGTCGGGAAATTGATGCAACTGACCATCTTGTAACATCACCTTTTGTCGACAGTCACTTTCATATGGATGCGGCTCTGACCTATGGTCAACCTAGGGTCAATGCGAGTGGAACCTTGCTGGAAGGAATTGCCTTGTGGGCAGAGCTTAAACCCACATTGACCGTAGATGAAATCAAACAACGTGCCTTGCGTTTCTGTCGCTGGTCAATTGCCCGTGGCACACTGGCAATCCGCAGTCATGTTGATATTTCGGATGACCGGTTGCTGGCAGTGCAGGCGCTGGTCGATGTGCGAGAAGAAATGAAACCGTGGCTGGACATCCAACTGGTCGCCTTTCCCCAAGATGGTTTCCTGCGGTTGGCTAATGCACGCGAAAATTTGTTGCGAGCGCTTGATATGGGGGTTGATGTGGTTGGGGGGATACCGCACTTTGAACGGACCATGTCGGACGGTGCTGACTCAGTACGTCAGTTATGTGAAATTGCCACAGAGCGCGGATTGATGGTCGATATGCATTGTGACGAAAGCGATGATCCTATGTCGCGTCATATTGAAACACTGGCGTGTGAAACACAGCGTCTGGGTTTGAATGATCGGGTTACAGGCTCACATTTAACATCCATGCATTCCATGGATAATTATTATGTCTCCAAGCTAATTCCGCTGATGGCGGAATCCGGCATCCATGTTATTGCGAACCCCCTGATCAACATAACCATTCAGGGACGTCACGATAGCTATCCGAAACGACGGGGGATGACACGAGTCAAGGAACTGATAGCGGCTGGATTGAACGTCTCTATGGGCCATGATTGTGTCATGGATCCTTGGTATAGCCTAGGCAGTCACGACATGCTCGATGTGGCGCAAATGGGACTCCATGTCGGCCAGATGACGGGGGTTGAAGAACTACACGCTGTTTTTGATGCTGTGACAGTCAATCCGGCTCGCACCATGCATATTGATAATTATGGATTGGACGTTGGGTGCAATGCCGATATGGTTATTTTGCAATGTCGTGATGTTATTGAAGCCTTACGCCTAAAACCATCAAGGTTATTTGTGATCCGGCGCGGAGTTGTGATAGCCCAAACAATGCCATGTGACCCTGTGGTCACACTGGATGGTGTCGAAGAGACCGTTTCGTTTTCGCTGTGAATGAACAATATTTAGGGACGTCGCGTCAGGTGAAGAACGCCCAAAAAACGTTGCGGATTGTGAAGGCCGTCAAACAATCAACCAGATGAAGTAACCCATGCGTATACAACAAAAGCTGCAGCAACTCCGATGGCGATTAACATCCATGGGATAGGCTTGGCTGATTGCTCTGATGCGTTGGTTTTTTGAGGGTCCCCACCATCCGTTTCTGAATTTCCTGCTTCAACAATTTCACAAAATTTGGCAAAGAATTTTTTCGACAGGGTTTTGGCTGTTGAATCAATTAAACGTCCCCCCAATTGGGCGAGTTTTCCACCTACATCGGCCTTCACTTCATAGCGCAGGATAGTAGCTGTACCATCTTCAACCAACTTTATATCAGCGCCGCCTTTTGCAAATCCGGCCGCACCACCAGCACCTTCGCCTGATATTGAATAACTTTCTGGTGGGACAAGATTGGATAATTTAACTTTGCCGTTAAATTTAGCTTTTATGGGACCGACTCTTAAAACGACGGTTGCGGTCATATCGGTATCTGATTCTTTCTCAAGGCTCTCACAACCCGGAATGCATTGCATCAGAATTTCAGGATTGTTCAGGGCTGCAAAAACATCTTTACGTGATGCTTCAATTCTTTGTTCGGCGTTAAGTTCCAAAGCTATTCTCCAAAATTAAAAGGGTCTCGATTATTGTGAATTTACAGATTGATGGGCCTCTGATGCCTGCCGAGCATCGGGTTGGCGCATGAAAGCGACGATTTCTGTCGCAATAGACAGGGCGATTTCTTCGGGGCCTACAGCGCCGATATCAATTCCGGCGGGCCCGCGTAAATCCGATAGTCGGTTGCTGCCAATCACATCGTCGTTAGCAAGGGCATTTTTTAAGGTATCAATTTTTTTATGGCTGCCCACCATGGCAACATAATTGGCAGGTGATGTCAGTGCGGCCCGCAAAGCATCTTTGTCTCTTTTGCCCTGGGTTGAGATGACGATGGCATCCGTAGCCTGTAAACCAAGAGATTCCATATCAAACCCATCAAGATATTGGTCTGCACCGATAATCTCTTCATGGTCTTCTGGCAGAGCCGCTAGGATAACGTGGAAGCCAACGGTTCGCGCGATACTGATGAGAGCCTGAGCCACAGGCGAGCTCCCACAAACGACTAATTTTCGGATTGTGCGCATGGGCTCCAAAAAAAATTCTACCGTTCCACCACTGGGGCAACCGGATTTAAAAAGTAGTGTACCATCTGTATCAATGTCGCCTTCAACATCTTCCTTGGGACGAACACGAATGACATTGGGCTGTCCGGTCTTTATGGCATCAAGGGCTGCTTTTCGAACGGCACCCGTAACACAACCACCACCAACAAAACCGTGGATCTCACCATCGTTGGTAATAACAGCCTTAGCCCCCGCTTTGGCTGAGGTTAGATCTGCCGTACGCATGACCGTGGCTACGCAATATTCCTCATCATTGGCCCGTAGCTTTTCAATCAGATCGAGAGTTTTAGAGGTTTGGGTCATTCTATACTTCCTTACAAACGTGCGAGCTCGGGCTCAATAGCGGCAAGTGCATCAATAGTGTTCGCGGCGGCAAAGTGATCAATGTAGGGCATGGCAGCCGACATGGACGCCGTTACCGGTTCATAGTCACGCCATCCCAACATGGGATTTAACCAGATCAGTCGAGGGGCACGACGCTTCAGGCGTTTTAGTTCATGAATTAAGTGCTCTGGCGGGTCCGTATCATACCCATCACTGATGATCAGCACAAAGGTTCGCGAATTCAACGTGCCCTTTGCATAGACTGAATTAAATTGGTTCAAGCTTTTACCAAGTTTTGTACCACTGCCAATGCCGTCAGCAATCAAGGAAAGTTTTATCATTGCTTTGGCCGAGTTCTTTTCCCGAACGGCATCAGTAACCCGGATCAGTTTGGTATGAAAAATATAGGCATCGGTATCAATCCACTTGCATACAAGTCCCTTAACGAATTGTAGAAAAAATTGACTGTATGTTTTCATAGAGCCCGACACATCGAGAAAAACAACAATACGAACTGGACGATCCGGTCTTGATTTTTTAATCAGTGTAAGAGGGTCGCCACCATAACACTGGTTGGCGCGAATAGTCTTTCTTAAATCCAGCCGGCCTCCTTTCGAAGATCGACGATAGCGTCTTGATAATCTATTGCGCATCGCCTTGGCTAACTGATAGGCGATTTTCTCTGCAAGGGCTATTTCCTCTGGATCTGAAAATTTCCGAAAATCAGTCTTGGTTATCGTTGCTTGATCCGTGGCTACCAACTTGGCGGCCGCTCCTTCGGTTATCGTGACTTCGCCGGACTGATCTGGAACTGGATCGGTTTTTGTTTCTTTAGAGGTGTCTGGGGAAAAGTGATTTTTCCAAACACCCTGACGAATGTTGCTTGTGGAAGATGTATTGGAATTTTTCGGGCGATACGTCTTGCGCTCTTTTCCATGGGAGGACCAATAGGCTTCAAACAAATCGTCAAATTGGTGCCATTCTTCCTTGGACCCGGTTAGCAAAATCTTTAACTGTGTGCGTGCCCGTCTGAAGGTTCCCAAAGATGTTGATAGTAATAATTCAGCCGCATCAATTGATTCTTTGGGGCCAATTTTGAAATCATTAAGGCGCAGGTGATCAATAAACCCGGCAATACGGCTGGTTATAATTGGCTTTTGCATCAACGAGGTCGTTGCGGCGTTCATAGCACTAAGCTGCTTTGCCGGATAGTTTGGAAACGACCTCAGAAGTTATGGATTTTTGATCATGCTCGGTCTTGAGTAGGCAAATTAACGATGACGCAAGTGTATCGAGATCACTATCAATTTGTGATAGTTTTAAACCCATTAGGGCCGCCGCCCAATCCAGAGTTTCTGCTATGCCAGGGTTTTTTTCTAAATTTTCTTTACGCAAGGCTTGAACAAAGCCGACAATTTGTTGCGCTAACCCATCTTCGATTTGGGGCAATCGGGACAAGATAATTTCCAATTCACGCTCGGGTGAGGGAAATTCCACATAGGTGTATAGACACCGTCTGCGCAAGGCATCCGAAAGCTCGCGTGTACCGTTGGATGTCAAAATTACATGGGGAATACTTGTGGCGGTGATTGTTCCAAGCTCGGGTACTGTTATTTGAAAATCCGACAGAATTTCCAGTAAGTAGGCTTCAAACTCTTCATCGGACCGATCAATTTCATCGATTAATAAAACGGGCGACTTGCTCTGAGTGATGGCTTCTAGCAAAGGGCGTTTCAGTAGATAATTTTCAGAAAATATCTGTTCTTCAATGACATCAGAGGATGTGTTCTCATGTTCTTTGGCTTTGATGGACAACAATTGCCGCTGATAGTTCCACTCATAGATGGCATGATTAGCGTCCAAGCCTTCATAGCATTGAAGGCGAATAAGCTGGGTGTCTAGAACGCTCGCTAAGGCGCGGGCGATCTCGGTCTTACCGACCCCCGCTTCGCCTTCCAGCAACAAAGGTCGCTGCAAATCGAGTGATAATTGCACCGCCATGGCAAGTGTCTCATCAGGAACATAATTCACATCCTGAAGACGAGACTTGATGTTTTGAGTATCGCTCATTGTCATCCGTTATATTTAAGATTTGGGGGTGGCCTAAAACCACCCCCGTATCATATTACTGTTAGCCAGTAATGCCTAGTTTCTGAGCTGTCTTCCATACCCGCCAATGATCATGCGGCATTTGAGTATGCGTCAAGCCTAGGTGGGCAAAAGCATCATTCACAGCATTAGAGAACGCGGGTACACCACCAACGTTAGGGCTTTCACCTACACCCTTTGCACCAATCGGATGGTGGGGGGAGGGTGTTACGGTGTGATCGGTTTCCCATACAGGTGTTTCAACAGCCGTTGGCAGGTAGAAGTCCATAAGACTAGCCCCCTTGACGTTGCCCATGGCGTCATAGGTAATTTCCTGGCCCATGGCGATAGCCAAAGCCTCGGTCAATCCGCCATGAATTTGACCTTCAATGATCATCGGGTTGATGCGGGTTCCGCAATCATCTAGTGCATAGAAGCTGCGTGTATCGACAACGCCCGTATCTGCATCAATATCAACAACAGCAATGTAGGCACCGAATGGATAAGTCATGTTAGGCGGATCATAATAGGAAACCGCTTCTAAACCTGGTTCAAGGTTTGGAATTGCTTGTGTGTAAGCAGCAAAGGCCAATTCTTTCATGGTCTTGAACTGTTCAGGGTTTCCTTTGACGTGGAAACGATCAACATCCCATTCCAGATCACCGTCGTGAACTTCCAAAAGGTAAGCGGCAATCATCTGGGCCTTTGCCCTGATTTTACGGCCCGCCATGGCGGCGGCAGCGCCCGCTACCGGTGTTGTACGCGACCCATAAGTACCAAGACCATACGGGGCGGTATCGGTATCACCTTCTTCGACGGTGATGTCTTCGGCTGGAATGCCGATCTCGGATGCTAGGATTTGCGGGAATGTTGTTGCATGTCCCTGACCTTGAGAAATTGATCCCACACGGGCGATAGCAGAACCGGTTGGGTGAATACGAATTTCACATGAATCGAACATGCCAAGACCCAGAATATCGCAATTCTTAACCGGACCAGCACCAACGATTTCAGTGAAGAAAGCGACACCAATACCCATTAAAGAACGCGTTTCACCACGAGAAAAGGCAGCACGGTTTTCAACCTGTTCGGCACGCAGAGTTTTATAATCTACGCTCGCCATACCCTTTTCCAAAGCTGTGTGGTAATCACCAGAATCGTATTCCCAGCCCAGCGCTGATGTGTAGGGGAATTGTTCCTTTTTAATGAAATTCTTCAGGCGTAATTCAGCTGGATCCATGTCCAACTTGCGGGCCAGAATATCAATCATCCGCTCAACCATATAAGCTGCTTCCGTTACCCGGAAGGAACACCGATACGCCACACCACCGGGGGCTTTATTGGTATAGACACCATCAACGCCACAATGCGCTATTGGAATATCATATGACCCAGTACAGATGGAAAAGAAACCCGCTGGGAATTTGGTCGGATCAGCACAAGCATCAAACGCGCCATGATCGGCCAGAACATGACACGATAGCCCTGTGATCTTGCCGTCTTTGGTGGAACCGATTTTTCCGGTCATGTGGTAATCACGGGCAAAAGCCGTGGATGTCAGGTTCTCGATTTTGTCTTCGATCCACTTAACGGGAACACCCGTGACGATGGAAGCAACCGCAGCACAAATATAGCCGGGATAGACACCCACTTTGTTTCCAAATCCACCACCAATATCGGGCGATATAATGCGGATGTTGTGCTCAGCAATATTTGTAATAAGCGAAGCAACCGTACGAACAGCATGGGGTGCTTGGAAAGTCCCCCAAATGGTTAGCTTGCCATTGACCTTGTCCATGGAAGCCACACAACCACACGTCTCGATGGGGCTTGGGTGGACACGGGGGTAGGTGATTAATTCTTCAACCACAACCTCGGAATCAGCAAGAGCTTTATCTGTGCCTTCCTTGTCACCTTCTTCCCAATAGAAAATATGGTTATAGTGTTTACGTGCCCCGTGAGCACCTTCCATTTTGTCCTTAATATCTTCTCGCAGCAGAGGCGCGTCATCGTCCATTGCCTTGAAAGGATCAACCAGAGCTGGAAGCTCCTCATATTCAACTTCAACAAGTTCAACAGCATCAGCTGCTGCATAACGATCACTTGCGACGACGAAGGCAACTTCCTGATTTTGGAACAATACCTTTTCGTCCGCCAATACGGCCTGAACATCACCCGCCAGAGTTGGCATGTAGTGAAGATTTAATGGTTTCAAATCTTCAGCGGTCAGAATGGCGACAACACCTGGAACAGCCAAGGCTGCTTCTTTGTTAATGGACTTGATGCGAGCATGCCCATAACTTGAACGAACAAAATCGCCAAACAGCATTCCCGGCATTTTAATATCATCCACATAATTACCCTTGCCTTGGGTAAAGCGTGAATCCTCAACGCGTTTGCGGCTGGTGCCTAAACCGTTGAGACTGGCGGCCCGTTCGGCCGATGATGGGGGGGATTGTTCATTCATTATTCTGCCGCCTCCTGTGCGGAATTCAACTCTGCGGCTGCTACTTTGATTGCTTTCACGATATTTTGGTATCCTGTGCACCGGCAAAGGTTTCCTGAAATACCATGGCGAATTTCATCATCTGTAGGATTGGTATTTTCCTGTAGCAGTCGGTGGGCGCGGGTGATCATACCCGGGGTGCAAAATCCGCATTGCAGTGCATGGTTATCACGGAAGGCTGTTTGAAGGGCATGCAATGTACCATCGGGTGCGGCAATACCTTCAATGGTCGTGATTTCGGCACCATTGGCCTGCCCAACAAAAACAGTACAGGCTTTTACAGATTTACCATTCATATCCACGGTGCAGGCACCGCAATGGCTGGTGTCACATCCGATATGTGGACCTGTTAAATCTAAGTCCTCTCGCAGGAAGTGAATGAGCAAGTTGCGAGAATCAGATTCTTTCTCTACCTCGGTTCCGTTTACCGTCATTTTGACGTTAACTTTAGACATCAAAGTCTCCCTTAATTTTAATTAGCTTACGCGTTCGGCCGCAAGAGCGATGGATCGCGCGACTATTACGCCGGCAATATGGAGGCGAAAATCTACAGGCCCACGGCTATCGGCAGCGGGATCAGCGATTGATTTGGCGGCTTCAACGGCGGCTGCAATGGCGGCGTCATCTAAGGACGTTCCAATCAGGGCTTGTGAAGCGGCTTCGGCGTATAGCGCGGTATCGCTGACATTGGTTAGAGCGATAGATGCAGAGCTGCAGGAGCCACCTTCCATGGTTAGAATAACGGCGGCGGCGGCGGTTGCATAATCACCGGTTTTCCGTTTCTGTTTGATGTATGCAGAACCATGACCGGAAGCTGGCGCGGTAAAGTTTACAGCGGTTAGAATCTCGCCTTCGGCGAGTGCCGTGAAATACGCTGCTTCATAAAAATCACGGGCGGCAACTTCGCGAGAGCCACCTGATCCTTGTAAAACGTAAGATGCATTCAGCGCCATCATGATGGCTGGCATATCATTGCCGGGGTCACCATTGGCCACATTGCCAGCGATCGTACCCAGATTGCGAACTTGCGGGTCAGCGATCTGGGCCGATGTTTCAGCAATGATCGGGCAAACAGCCTTTAGTTCATCTGAGCTAAGTAATTCGGTTTGGGTTGTCATAGCGCCGATAGAAACGGACGATCCGTTAATTGATATCCCCTTCAGATCACCTATATCCTGAAGATCTATCAAGTGTTCGGGAACTGCCATCCGCAGTTTCATCATGGGGATCAAGCTATGCCCGCCCGCCACAACACGCGCGTCATCTCCCAGTGAGTTCAACAGAGCAATTGCTGCTTCAATTGAATCCGGGCGATGGTAATCGAATGAACCTGGTATCATTTAAATCCTCCCTTAAAGCACCTTGAGTGGGCTTTTTGTATTTGAAGGAAATATTATAGAAACGGCTTTTCATAAATGACTGTAATTCATGCATGGAGGAGGGGGGATCATGCATGAATTACGTGAATCTTGCACGAAGTGCGGGAATATATTAGATACCTAGCAAGTCTTGGATTTCAGAAACGCGGCCTCTGCTAACAGGAATCTCTTTTTCTTGATTTTTTCCGACAATGCAAACGCCTTTGTCGCCCTCACGGCGAAACCCTGTTATGTAGTTTTTATTGACCAGATAGCTACGATGGGTGCGGATGAAATTAACTGAATCCAGCGTTTTTTCCACACGCGACAAGGACCATGGACAGAAATATTCATTTTCTGAATTAGCAATCCGAGAATAGTGTCCATCGGCTTGGACATAAACAAGTGAGTCAGTTGATATAAACCGCAAGGTCTTGTCACGCTCATAGGGGATTCTATCTGACAAACCGGACAGTTGGTCTTTTGTGGGCATTGTTTCATCAAATGCCTTTGATAATAAGGACGAGGCATTACGGTTTCGAAGGGTTACATTTTCCTGAGCTAAGGCTGTTTCTGGTTCAGGTGTACTACCGACGCTCACGGCGGGTTCACTCTCTCCGCTTACGGCGGTCAGCAAAAACCAGCCACAAGTGAGAAATGCCGATATGGCAACAATCAAGGCCAGATTATTTGAAGACATAACTTGTGTTGCACTCAGACTAACAGATTGAGCGACGCTAAAGGTTGTATAGAGCATGGCCGAATAATGGACCGCCGATATGGATAAGCCGAGGACAACAGATCCACAAATTGTCATGAACATGGAGCGCTTTCGATAGGCAAGCTCCATAGCCAGGATACAAGAAACCATGGCAATACCGATTGCGAGCATTACACCACTGGCTTCATAATTAACGATACAATTGCCGGAGATCGCCGACATACCCAAATAATGCATGGAAATAATGCCGACGCCGGTAATTATTCCCGCCAAGATAATGCGGACCGGTGTTCGTACACCGAAATGCAATGACATTAACGCTACCCCCGTCAGCAAAATGGCGATCAAGGCAGAACCCAATGTTCGCAATGGGTCATAAAATATCGGTATGCCGACATCGACGGAGATCATGCCAACAAAATGCATGGACCAGATCCCGCCACCCAATGCAAAAGCAGCTTTGGTGATTCTTACTTTACGCTGATGAGCGCCCAATACAGCAAGTCCGCTTGTCAGTCGTAAGGACGTAAAAGCACTCATGATTGCAATAGCGACTGATGCAATGATCAGATATGGTACATAAACAACTTCGAGCATTAATAAAACTCAACCTCCATATTGGTATACCATAGCTTAAATCAAATCTTTCCCTGTGTATCTATTATCTGCGTGATTTTTTCACGATAGCTTTCTTTATAATATTTAATTTTAAAAATACATAAAAAAATACATATTATATATTAATAGTGAACGATCTTAATTCGGGTATTTTAGTGCCCTTTAAGCGCTCTCTCCATTGTGCCACGGATCTTAACTGGGGTGTCATTACGCGTGAATTATGGCCACTTTAAAGACATTAAAAGAGACTGCAAAAAAAACTCAATAAGAGTTTTTCTACATCCTGTTCTCCGTATTGTTCAGATTTATCAAGCCACTTCATCATAGCCCTTAGCATAATGACCTGTTATATAGGTGCCGCTCAAATTATTGTTATTTTCATTGCAACGAGGTTCCCGAGGTCATGTCAACCACGCCCGTGTCAGAAAATTCCACCCGACAAGCGTCTTTGGGGCAAGATTATACCCTGACCCTGACCGACCGTTTCGGTATCTGGCTATCCGCACGCTGGGTCCGGGCATGTTGCGGCGATATCACGGGAAAACGGTTGGCCGACATCGGTTGTGGGTACCGCGCGGAGATGGGGCGTCATCTGATGGCGTCCGCGGCGCATGTTGACCTGGTCGATGTTTCTGTAGCACCAGACCTTCACAGCAAGCCAAATGTCACCATTCAAGAGGGACAATTACCTGCCGCCATCAATCCAGTCGCGGATCACTCGGTCGATATTGTCATATGCAATTCTGTGATCGAGCACTTGTGGGAACCAAGCCAAACCTTAGCGGAATGTTTTCGCATACTCAAACCCGGCGGGGTGTTCTTGATTAATGTACCATCGTGGCGAGGAAAATGGTTCCTGGAATTTTCGGGCTTCACGCTAGGCCTGAGCACCAGTGAGGAAATCAATGATCACAAAATATATTATGATCCCAAAGAGCTTTGGCCGCTGCTTGTCCGCACCGGGTTTAAACCACGCGACATCACCTGTCGCACCCACAAATTTGGGCTTAATACCTATGCTGTTTGTCGGAAGGAGGGAAAACAGATTATCCCATAGACCGTAAGGAACGGCCAACCGGGTCATTCTCAGTGGATACGCGGCGGCATTTAAACAGGCTAACATTTATGTAAGACAGTACCTTAATGTTATTTAATGGTATTACGGCATTTATTCAGCTTCTTCATCGTCTTCTATCTTCGCCAACACCTTGATCAACTCGAATATTCGCTTACGTACCTTGGGATCGGTGATCTTATAGTAGGCGCGGACCAGTTGGAGGGTTTCGCGGCGAGCTAGAGGGTCGATTTCGTAAGTGCCTTGCTCTTTATCTCGCAACCCTGCGGCAAAACGGCCCTCATGGGTTTTTAATTCCTCCGGCATATCATCAAAGAAAAAGCCTACAGGCACGCCCATAATGACACTGAATTCATAAATTCGGGAGCCACCGATCCGGTTTGCACCACGTTCATATTTTTGGATTTGCTGAAAAGTCAGGCCTACTAAATTACCAAGTTTTTCCTGACTAATGCCCAATAATGTGCGGCGAAGGCGAACTCTACTGCCAACATGCACATCAACAGGATTTGGCGTTCCTGGAGGTAAGCGTTTATGCTTTTCTGAATATTGTAATTCTGATTTTTTTGTTTCTTTTGCCATATTATTCCCGCCCATAATAATTATTCGTCATAAAAAATTCGCTTTATAAGAGCATTCATATTATTGTACTCTCGTGTAGAATTGAATAAATTTTGGGAAGGATCAATTACCTAAATATCTATTATTTTGTTAAAAATAATTGTCATCAATGGATGATTTATATAACCATTCATTATTTATCCTATAATTTATTAGTATATGAAAAATAAGTTTGTATTTATTGGCCTCGCTGAAAGATAATATCCAAATGCCACAATCACCTAGCCAGTCTATTTTATTTGAAATGCTACGTTCATTTACGACTCTGGCACATACTCTTAATTTATCTAAAGCTGTTAAGATACTTGGTAGTACGCGGCAAACTCTCAGACGTCATATTGATATTCTTGAAGAGATAAGAGGCGAAAAGCTTTTTGAAGTACATGAACGGCAATATAGTCTCACTAGAGCAGGTATGCAGTCCGTTAAAGAAGCGCGAACATTGCTTGTTCAGGGGGAAAATTGGCTGGCAGGGCGCTCAAAAATTGTTGATGGTTTAGCGTTGTTAAGATACGACGATGAGCAGAATCATTCTACATATTCGCAACAGCATCCTATTAAACGGGTTTGGGTTGATGGTCCGCCGCTATTACAATACGGGTTGCAAGCATGGGTGGAAGCGAAATCTCATTTGGAACATCCCGCCATGGAGAAAATATCGCCTTATCTGAATGTATATCGGAAACATAAAAATAGCTGGTTATGTGTAAGGGTTGGAGAGTTATCCTCTCTTGCTATTTGGTTGGGACCCGTTTGGGCTAAGAGTGCTATCGGTTGTATTCTTGAAGAAGACCCAATGAGTAGTGGTGCTGATCGTTATACGATTGAAATATACGATAGAGTTTCACAGGAAGGGGGGTTTCGTCTGGATCACGTTTATACAACTGTATCGAGGAAAGAAGGGGAAACACCTAAACCTGCTAGCTACCAAAGGTTATTGTTTAATTGCGTATTCCCCGATGGGAGTCCTGCAATTGCCACTTTAACAGCATTAACGAACAAAGTTGAAATCCTCGGGTTAGATTTGGAAAATAACTCAATTACACCAGAGGATACCCTCATGGAATTTGATTTATAAAACTCAATCAGCATCAGTAAATAAATATAAGTGTGCTGTATGATTAATTCATCAATATTATAAACTTCACCAAAAATAATCATGAGGGAGTTTATAAATGTCCGCTATTCAACTTTATTCAACAATTAATTATATAACCAGTTTAATAAATATCGCTGCATCCAAGGGGGTGCATATTGAAATTGGTACGGATTTCAAGGATTTTTGTGCACTATCACAAAAACAGCCGCAAAAAGGGCCCGCCGCCCCTATGTTTGATCCAGAATATTCCAGTGTTTCATCGGCTAATGCTTTCTGGATTAAAGGGGTTAATGATAAGGGGGAATTAATCCATACTCAGGCAATGCGATTAATTGACTTAACCGGGATTACATTGGCTGATCATTTGTCACAATACCTGAGAGACTATCGTCCTTATGGTGATCAGATTAAATCTGAAGAATCCACTGTATATTTATCCTCGGCATCTTCAAAAATAACGGGCAAACTCTGTTATCATGGTGAATTATGGCTCAAAAGTGGAAAGTCAAATCTAGCGGGTAGTTTGACTGCCGTTCTAACACGCATCGTTCCAGCAATGGGCGCCCTGTTATGGCAGCCAGATTATTTCTTTGGAATAGTAATGCCCTTTACATCCTGTAAGGGCATGGTCGCAAGGACGGGCTACACACACTTGGAACAAGGTAGTATTATGTGGGAACAGTCGGGCAAGTCAGAGCCCATTGAAGAATGGCTTACGTGGATGAGCGGTGAAGATTTAGAGCATCTTATGCGTATTCCACCTGAAAGTTTTGATAACTGGTATTTCCCTAAATAAATTAATTATGACGCCATGTTATTATGAAGAACATTCCAGATTTGTACCTAAGAAATATCAGTATCCCCCCAAAACCAAGAGATGTTTTCTTACTTTTTGTATTTCAAAGTTCAGACGCCTCTACATCAGCGACACCGTTATCATTGACATTATCATCGGCTGATTAGCTGATCAATTTATCTCCATCTAAAGCCGTTATATGCAATCGGTCGAGTTTTACAACGCTACGCACATCTTAATTTTCAGACACGACTTGACTCTTCTTTAGTTAGTGACTAATCACTAACTTACTCAAGCAATATAAAGTAGATGTGTGAAAATGACAGATAATTCGAATTTTGAAGCCCACCCTCAAAAGGGCGCGGGAAAAGTGAATGTCGCAATGACCGAGGGGCCATCATCGAGGTCGTGGATGGCAGTTCTAGCAGCAATTGTCGCCGTTTTATTTGGACTTCTGACCCTTAAGTCCGGAGGCTCTGTTTTGTTTATCGATGGACCCGATCGGGCAGCAGCAGGAAATTATGTGCCCTTTGTTTTGTGGTTTAACTTTCTCGCCGGTTTCGTTTATATCATCGCGGGAACAGGGTTGTTTTTAGGACGTGTCTGGGCCGTAAATTTATCCTTGTTAATTGCCTTGGTGACACTGCTCGTATTTGTCGCTTTCGGGGTACATATCATCATTGATGGTGAATATGAGACGCGTACTGTCGGGGCCATGATTATGCGGAGTTCAGTGTGGCTGGTCATCGGATTTTTCTCCCGCAGGGCTTGGAAAAGGGGGGCATTTCAGAGATGACGGACCGAACAAGAAAAACCGCGGAGGAGCGTAAAACCGAGATAATCAACGCAGCGATTAGACTGGCTGGCGAAATTGGTCCCGACCGGATAACGACGGACAGACTCGCCAAAGAAGTCGGTATTTCCCAAGCGGGTATTTTTCGACATTTTCCCACCAAGGGTGAAATCTGGTGGGCCGTCGCACAGCGAATTGGTGCGATGATGGGGAGTAAAGTCGAACAAATCGAGAGCGATGAGACCAACCCGACTGATAAACTGCAAAGTCTTGTGATTGGTCATCTTAGCTTCATTGAAACGACTCCGGCTATTCCCGCTATATTGTTCTCACGCGAGTTACACGCCGAAAACGAAAAAATGCGAACTTTTTTCGTTGGACTGATGGCCAACCGTCATCACAGTTTATCAAAGTTAATCGCGGTGGAAATCTCAACGGGTCGTTTCAGAAAGTCGCTTGATCCGGATGATGCCGCCTATCTAATCCTAACGCTGATTCAAGGTCTGGCTATGCGATGGTCGCTCAATGCACGCGACTTCGTTCTCAGTGATGAGGGTAAACGGTTACTTGATTTGCAACTGACGGGGTTCGAGTGAAAATGTTGATTAAGAACAACAGGAGTTTGCAAACATGAAGAGACCTGCGGGGAAACTTATTATTCTTTTGGCGATCGCAATCGTCGTTGCTGGGGCTTGGTATATGAGCAAACAAAGGCCATTATTGGTGAGCGTCGCTGTGGTTGAGAGCAACATTCCGATTAAGGTTTTCGGTCTGGGCACGGTCGAGGCACGGATTCTATCAAAAATCGGTTTCAGACTCAGTAATTCCATTATCCAACTCAATGCGGATGAGGGGCAACATGTACGTAAAGGGGATGTGCTTGCCCGTCTCGATAGCACCGAACAGCAAGCGCGCCTCACAAAATCCCGAGCCAGCGTGCTTTCCGCTGAAGCTAATGTCAAAGGCGTTGAAGCGGCAATCCAGAAGGCCAATGCCGTCCTCGCAAAAAATACACGTACCAATAAACGCCAGCAGGATTTGTATGTTAAAGGCACGATTTCAGCTGAAACAGTCGAGACGACGAAGTTGGAACAGGATATAGCGTTGGCTGATCTTGATATCGCACGCAGCAACTTGCTTGCAGCCAAGGCTGCCCTAGAAAATGCCCAGGCGCAATTGAAACTGGATGAAGTGGTTCTTGAACAATACACGCTGATGGCACCCTATGACGCCGTCATTGTTGCGCGGCAGATGGAACTGGGCGCTGTCGTAAAAGCCGGGGAACCCGTGTTTACACTGGTTGACCCCAAATCAGTATGGGTGCTGGGCCATATCAGTGAAAGCCGGTCGGGCCTTGTTGAGCTAGGAAATTCAGCTGAAATCAGGCTTCGTTCACAACCGCACGAATTATTTCGCGGTTCGGTCCAGCGTATTGATATTGAGAGCGATCGCATCACCGAAGAACGGCGCGTCTTTTTGTCCTGCGATGGGTGTCTCGATAGTTTTAACCTTGGCGAGCAGGCCGAGGTTTATGTGACGACGGCAATTCTGGAAAAGGCACTCTTCGTTCCTGAGAATGCAGTCGACAGTTTTGATGAACGTCAAATGAAAGGTGTGGTGTGGACTCTTGTCGACGACAAATTGAAAAGAAAACGTGTTAGCTTCGGTCACCGCACGCTTGACGCAAGGTTGAGTATTCTTGACGTTTTACCCGATGATGTGAAAGTGCTTACACGATTGCCGGAATTGTTGAAAGAGGGCCGTAACGCCAAGGTTAAGGTGGAGTAGTTCTATGAACCTTGCTTACCGTGACATTCGACATAATTTGGGACGCTTTATTGTCACGTGCATTGGCTTGTCCCTGCTGCTTGGTGTCGTACTATCCATGATTGGTATTTATCGCGGACTCATTGCCGATGCCTTGGATCTGGTCGAGACGATGGATGCCGAGGTCTGGGTGGTTGAAAAAGGAACACGTGGCCCTTTTGCAGAAAGCTCGCGAATTACACTTGATACACGCGAAGCCATTGCGAGGATTCACGGGGTCGTAAATACCGGCGCCGTTACTTTCCAGTCTATCGAAACGAAGAATGGAGAATCAAGACTGCGCCTTTATGTCATTGGTTATGAACCTGGACAAATTGGCGGGCCTCGATTTATAACGTCGGGAAGAGGGCTGACAGGACGAAACTTTGAGGCCGTCGTAGACAGCCGAGCAAAGCTGATGCCGGGGGACCATATCCAACTTGGGCGTAATAATTTTACCATCGTCGGAACCACCGATAACGCTGTATCGTCGGGTGGAGAACCTGCTATTTATCTGTCGCTGGATGATGCCCAGAAACTGCAGATTGATCTGTCTCCATCGGCAATCAGACTTGAGAGAGCGCGGGGCGCCTTGACGGCAAATTCTACTAAGACGGTTAATGCCGTTATTGCACAGGTATCAAAAAATTCCTCACCAGATCATATAGCCAGTCAAATCCGGCGCTGGAAACATCTTTCAGCGATGACCCAGATTGAACAATCCAATATTCTTACTGAATCGGTTGTCGAAAAGGCACGGAAGCAAATTGGTATGTTTACCAGTATCCTGATTTTGGTGTCCGCGGTTATTATTGCACTTATAATCCATACGATGACCATGGATAAAATCCGTGAGATTGCCACCCTAAAACTAATCGGGGCACCTGACCGGGTTATCGCCGGATTAATCATCCAGCAAGCCCTGGCGATGGGACTGATCGGTTTTGGCCTTGGCGCCCTGTTTATATCAAGCATCAAGGATTACTTCCCTAAGCGATTGGTCATGCATCCAGAAGATGGATTGGCCTTGGCCGGTGTTGTCATTATCATTTGTTTGCTGGCCAGTATCTTTGGTGTTTATACGGCGTTAAAGGTCGATCCAGCCAAGGCACTGGCAGGATAAAATATGCAAAGTGAAAAAACACCATTGATATCAATTGAGAATCTCTCCAAACATTATGGTGAGGGGGACATTCGCGTCGATGCTTTGCGCAATATTTCACTTGATATTTTCCCAGAGCAGGTGGTTGGTTTGTCTGGGCCAAGTGGCTCTGGTAAGAGCACATTACTCAACATTATTGGCTGCATTCTAGAGCCCAATAGCGGTCGGCTCCTACTGGATGGAGATACCGTTTATAACGAGCACTGGTTGCGATCTGATCTACGCCAATTACGGTTGGATAAAATAGGCTTCATCTTTCAGGCACACAATTTGATGCCATTTCTTTCCGCCATCGATAATGTTGCTCTTGTCCTTGAGCTTGCAGGTTTGGCAAGCAGGGCGGCGCGCAATAGGGCTATGGAGTTACTTGAATATCTGGAGGTAGGCAATCGCGCAGAAGCTTTTCCCGCCAGTCTGTCAGGAGGGGAAGCCCAGCGGGTAGCGATTGCTAGGGCATTGGCCAACAAGCCGCGTATAGTGCTTGCTGATGAACCCACTGCAGCACTTGATTCTGAACGTGCCGGGATTGTCATGGACCTTTTAAGAAAAGTTTCTATTGATCAACAAGCAGCCGTCGTCGTCGTCACACATGATGAAAAAATTTATGATCGCCTCGATCATATCTCGCATTTACGTGACGGCGTGCTAGAACAATAATATCATCGACCAAGTTGAGGCAAGTTCAACAATAATACAAATGTCTCATTGAAAAATAGCATATATTTTTAAAACGGCGCCCATTTTTTTAATAACCCCCCTAATTTTGAATGACCCCCTTCTATAGGTCGTTACAAACCTCTTCTACAGCCTCTTTCATAGCACCAACGATAGTATCGGCCTCAGCTGTGGTTAAGCAAAGCGGTGGTGCAAACCCTAGGATATCTCCCTGAGGCATGGCACGAGCAATAACACCTCGCTTAAGGAGAGCAGCCGCAATTTTATAGCCGACCGTTTGGGCAGGGTCGAAGTGTTCGCGGCTGTCGCGCTCTTTCATTAATTCCACAGCCATCATCAACCCTTCGCCTCTGATTTCACCGACATTTGGATGAGTCCCAAGGGCCTTGGTCATTTCGGCTATAAAATAGGCGCCGACAGTTCCTGCATTTTCAACGAGCCCCATACTGTCGATGAGATTAAGGTTTGCGACACCTGCTGCCGCGCAAATCGGGTGTGCAGAATAGGTCCAGCCATGACCGATAGGACCGAACTCATCAGTGCCATCTTCTAAAACCTTCCAAATTTTTTCTGAAACGATAGATGCGGAAAGCGGTGCATAAGCTGAGGTTAATCCTTTGGCGCAAGTGATGATATCTGCTTCAATGCCATAGTGATCAGACCCAAACATTGACCCCAAACGACCAAATCCAGTCACCACCTCATCGGCAATCAGTAAAATGTCATATTTTTTAAGGACGGCCTGAATAGCTGTCCAGTATCCGGCGGGCGGAGGAACAAGACCGCCTGTTCCAAGCACAGGTTCACCAATGAAAGCAGCGACCGTGTCAGGGCCTTCGGCGAGGATCATTTCTTCAAGTCTTTCAGCGCAATGGGCGGAAAACTCTTCTTCGCTCATGCTGGCATCCACGCGACGAAAGTAATAGGGCGCTTCGGTGTGGATGACTTGGGTTAATGGCAGGTCGAATTTTTTGTGAAAGAGCTCAAGACCCGTCAAAGATCCCGTCATCAGGCCTGAACCGTGATAGCCCCGCCAGCGTGAGATAATTTTTTTCTTCTCCGGGCGTCCCAACACGTTGTTGAAATACCACACCAGCTTGATGTTCGTTTCATTGGCGTCTGAACCGGAGAGACCGTAATAAACCTTGCTCATATTCTTGGGCGCACGATCCATAATCATTTTGGAAAGGGTGATCGAAGCTTCTGTACCGTGACCAACGTAGGAGTGATAATAGGCCAGTTCTTTCACTTGTTTGGCAATGGCTTCGGCTATTTCTTGGCGACCATACCCCACGTTGACACAATAAAGTCCGGCGAAAGCATCAAGCAATTTGTTGCCGTCACGATCTTCAATATATACACCTGAACCACCGGTCACGATGCGACTGGCAACCTCGCCTCTGGCAAATTGTGCGAGGTGAGTGGAGGGGTGAAAGAAATTCTCTCGGTCCCATTGGCTGAGCTGATCATTTGTTTGGCTGAGCTGGTCATTTGTAAGCATTGATATCTCCTGAATTAATATAATCGATTTATGCCCAATCGCGGCAAATATATTTGATGTTAGAAAAGACTGCGATGCCATGTCGCGTCGGTTCCTGAAGTAAAAGTACGGCCCATCCGGGGAAGGCTTCTTGCTCACTTGAACGAGCGGATTACCTTTGTCCTGCGCTGTAAGTGAACTCCTTCAGGCGTTGCGGGTCCTTAAACTGGTCCAAGTCTAGAGTGAGCTTTCATTCACTCATTATCCACTCCGTAAAAATTTATAAAGAGGACTATAGTGGGAATGTTGTAGTGGGTGCTTCTAATGTTTCCCTGATATTCAGTACGGAATTCGCTGGGTAGGTCTCAAATCAGAGAAATCATCGGGTGATTATAAAACTCCCTTAGTATTGAATTTTATCTATTGGCCTAAAATAGAGAGCGGGATATGGGAGGTTTCTTTTACCGGTTTGGTCACAACGTATGTATAGTAGCGCTGGAGGCCGATATTCGCCTCGAGCATTTCATCCACTAAACGTTGATAGGCATCAATCCCGGTGCAAATCAGCTTCAGGAAGTAATCGATACCACCGCCCACTGCCCAGCAGCCGCAGACCTCGTCCATTTCCATAACGGCGTTTTCAAACCGTTCGAAATCGTCAGCTTGATGACTGGCAAGTTCTACCTGCATAAAAATGGTAGCCAAAGGCCCTAGTTTTGCAAGAGAAAGCTTTGCGCCGTATCCTTCAATAATGCCCAGTTGCTCAAGTCGCTTTAATCTTTCCCAACAAGCCGTAGGAGAAAGATTGACCTGAGCAGCCAATTGGTTTTTTGGAATACGACCATCTTGTAACAAAACGCCCAATATCTTCAAATCGCGATCATCAAGTTTGATCATATCATCCTACTATCCGGCATTAGACGGGAAGGGCGATAACACCGACAATGTCGCCCATGGCAATAAGGCCGGGATAGTGCCGTGCTGTGAAGATGCCGTCAAGGGCAGAGTGACCCCCCGTTGATACCCCCAGTGATACAACGTGGATTGTGCTCCTATGCATTCAAAACCAAGATTGAAGGAAAGCCATAAAGGTTTGATAATGAGCTGTTACTGTCATTAATAAACTAAAAGATTACACCCTATACAACGGTCGAAAAAGCAATTGGTTTGGATCGCTGCAAGACCCATGTGGCTACGAGAGTGATAAGCAATCCTGGATAAATTGCGAGCGGTGGAGCTTCGTGGCCTAGCACGATACCAATAACAACGACTAGACCCGGGTTTAGATAGGTATAGGACATGACTTTTGTCGGACCAATAGCTGTCGTACTCCATTGGAATATGAAGAATGTAACAAGGGTGGTAAATACTGACAGGTAGGCGATACCAACATAAACCATCATTGGAACGGTACTCCATGCAACTTCTGAAAACCGTGGTGCTGACAACATGAATAACCACACACCACCAGAGACTAGGGTCCAAAAAGTCATTTGAGCCATGGGTTCTCCACGGTGAAGTAATTTAACGAGTGGTCCATAAAATCCCATCGCAATTGTACCCAGAAAAAATATGCCATCGCCCCCTACAAGCTTTAAAGATAGCATTGCCGACAGATCACCGCGAAAGATAACCCACACAGCCCCAATAAGACCGATTGGTAAGGCGATCTTGGATAACTTGTTCAATTTCTCCTTCAGAAGAATTGTCGATACGCCAGCAGAAATGATGGGTGTAAGGGCAAAAATAGCAGCAGTATTTATGGCGGAAGTTGTTCGCAGTGCAGTGAACATTCCCCAGAAAAATCCAACCAGACACGCACTTAGAATAGCATACCGCATCAAATCCAACATTGAAGGGCAGGTTATTCCATAGCGCCATGCAACGATGGGCGCAAACAGAGTTGCGGCCAATACAAACCGCAGAAATGTTAACACTAAACTATCCATTTCGTTAGTGATCGCCGCGCCAATGGGAAACGACGTTGCGATAAGCACCGTTGCCAACACCATAAGAAGATGGCTGATCTTAACCCGACTAATTCTTGAAATTGTCACGTCTTGCTTCTCTTTATTCAACGAAAAGTTTTCCATAATTCGGTCTCTTTAGTCAAAACAGTTGCCTCAAACGGCATTCCATATATCAGTGTGGGAACACACCGGCAAACGCGATCTCATCGACAGAGAGCCGTTGACTGGGGGTTTCACGGTCCTGAAGCCCTTGCGGGAGGATAGATCTATCAGCGCGTTTACCTATCGCAATTGCAATTTCTATGCGGTAGCGTTGTGGCACCATCAGTTTCGCTTGGGATTGATCGAAATGGATCCCTGCCATTGCATGGGCTTGATAACCAAGCGATGTCGCTTGAAGAGCAAGTTGCGCGCAAGCCGCTCCGGCATCAAAGCTGTGCGTACGGGATAATTTTTCTGGATGCGTGTCATCGCTAGGCATCACCGTATCCGACAATACGAAAACAAGCGCCGAAGCGTTCTGTGCCCACGTTGCATTAAACGGGTCAAGGAGACTGAGGTAATCTTGCCAATGTACATCATCACGGTGCGAATAAAGGAAACGCCACGGTTGAACATTAAAAGCTGAAGGTGCCCAGCGGGCTGCCTCCAGAATTGTAAGCAGGTCAGATGCAGGCATCGACACTCCTTCATAGGCTCTAGGCGACCAGCGTTCGGTAAAAATGTGCTCAATGGGGTGATCTGGGGCTCTTTCGGTTTTCACGACAGTTTCCTTTACAAATAAAGCTGTTTAATATATTTCTATGTGAAGCAATTTGTTATCATATTGTTTGATGTCAAACTATTTAAGGTAGTACTACCCATGAGTCAAGAAAAAACTGAGACGCTTCCCACTGACACGCCACCCACTGATTGCCAATCTGAAGTTGACGCAATGGATTCAATAGTGATGCAATGGAGGAAACAGCGACCAGACATAGACCCAACACCAATGGCTGTCTGCGGGCAAATCTGGCGAACGAGTGATATTTTGCGCCAAGGGGTTGTTGCTAACTGGTCCAATTATGATATGGACCTTGCCGGTTCAGACGTCATTTTAACGCTCCGCCGACAAGGTCACGGTGCAACGCTTTCACCATCGGAATTGGCAAGTGACATGATGTTATCAACATCTGCAATGACAAACCGCCTCGACCGTCTTGAAAAGCGTGGATTGATCAGACGCGCTATGGACCCTAATGACCGTAGAGGCCTCAGGATTGAGTTATCAAATGAGGGATTTGCCCTGGCAGACGAAATGGTCGTTACCCATGTTGCAACGGAAGAGCAAATGCTTTCTGTTTTGACAAAACCTGAAAGAGATCAAATCCGCTTCCTACTTGGGAAGATTGAGCAAAACATCACCTTAGAGGGCTGAATGTTTACGCAGGGGCGAGTATAAAATCAAAATCCACTGTGTAAAACGGCGCGCTGATGGTTTCCTTATCTGAAATCTCTTCCGATATTTTGCCAAGGTCTTGTTGCTCTTCATAAACCATGATCAATTGTTCACGTACGCCAAATACGGCGTCTTGATCAAGATAGGGATCGTCACTTGGAAAAACTTCGGTAACCAACGTTCTATATCCCGGGGCTGTTACAATGAAATGTAAGTGAGAAGGGCGCCAAGGAGCTCTGCCCGTGGCATGTAGTAATTCTCCCGCCGGACCATCATCGGGAACAGTATAGGGCGCGGGTCTCACGGTTGTGAAAGAATATCGACCATCGTCACCTGCTTTCATATGAACACGCAAATTGTAATCTACCTGCTCAGGGTCCTGATTGGAATACAGCCCATTGTCGGCTGTTTGCCAGATTTCAAGCTCTGCCCCTTTTATTTCCAACCCATCAGATGTTTTAATGGCGCCACTAACAATAACGGTGGGGCCATCATTATCTGATTTCATGTTGCCGCCTACGGGTAAATCCGGGGCTCCCAAAATATGGAAGGGACCTAAAACACTAGAGGGGGTGGCGCCTGGTTTTGAATGCAGCATATCGACCAGTGAGGACAATCCCAAGATATCAGAGAACAAGACAAATTCGTTGCGCTCATCATCCGTCATCTCGCCTGCTTTGGTCAGCAGCTCTAACCCTTTGCGCCATTCCTCATGTGTTAAACCGACTTCAGTTGCAAATTCATGCAGATGCCTGACAAGACTTTCCAAAACGACGCGAAGTCGCGGGCTTGTTTCGTCACCACAATAATCCATAAAGGCTTGGGTTATTGTATCTTTGGTAATGGTGCGCATTGAAAAGCTCCTTTTAAAAACTAAACTCAATCAAGGATAATTGTAGAAATTTCAGGGTAGTTAATAAGGATGATCAAGACACCCAACATAAGAACAGCAAATGGAAACGCTCCCATGAAGACATCTTTTAAAGATATATCGACATCCTTCAGTGTGGCTTTAATGACAAAACACGATATGCCAAGTGGTGGGGTTAACAGGCCAATTTCTGCTCCGATAACGGTGACGATACCAAACCAGATCAAGCTAAGTCCCATGGACTCCATGAGTGTAATGAACAATGGCACAACAATAAGAATGATGGATGCGGTGTCGAGCAATGTTCCCAAAAACAACATTAAGATGACATAGATTATCATAATTTCGGTAAAACCTAGGCCATAATTTTGCAACAATGCATCAAGTTCGTTGGGAAGTCCTGCAAAGCCGAGCATGCGGCTATAAAGCGATGCCATGGTTATCAAGAACAAGATAGAAGCCGTGATATGTCCTGTCTCTAAAGCGGTTTCCCACAATCCATTCCAAGTTATCCGTCGGCGAATAACAGCAAGGATTAAAGCCATCAAGGCACCAGCGGCCCCGGCTTCAACAGGTGTTAGCCAACCTGTGTATATACCGCCCAGAACAATGGCGATCAGTAAAACAATAGGGGCGATTTTATCAACTATTTCTAGAAAAGGAATACTCTCGTGGTCATCTTGCTTAATACCTTTGCCGAGAAAACTTGGCCAATACTTGCCCATTAGGATGATCGCAACAATATAAACCACTGTCAGCAGGAGACCGGGTAGAATGCCGGCTAAAAACATATCGCCAACAGATTGTTCCGCGACAAAAGCATAGATGATCAACATAGCCGACGGTGGAATAATCATACCGAGAACGGAGGACCCAGCGACCACACCAACGGCAAATCTGGGGTTGTAATTAAATCGAAGGAGCTCCGGCACGGATATGCGTGTAAAGACGGAAGCAGAGGCAATAGAAGATCCGGTAACGGCTGCAAAAATGGCATTGGCGCCAACCGTTGCCATACCAATTCCACCCGTCAAATGCCGAAAGAATTGGTTCAAAACGGCATAGACATCTTTGCCAATTCCGGCCTTTGAGACCAGCAACCCCATGACCGTAAATAAAGGAATGGTGGCAAACTCATATTCGGTTACACCATCGCTGACGGCCACCTTTAAAAAGTTAAATGCTAGGATTGCTTTACCGCTGATCAACCAGATTGAGACGAATGAAACCAACCCCAAAGCGATTGGAATATAAACGCCGAAATAGATCATAACGACAATGGCGATGACGGATAACATGCCTATTTCAACGGGGCTCACGATATTAAATCTTCCTGTATTGTTTTTGTATTGCTTTCTATGTGAACCAATTCCAGTTCACGATGTCCAAGCAATGCTTTTAGTAAAAAGATAATTGAACATAAAAAAACACCAAACAGGGTTGCCAAGTCCAGCGGCCATTTGGGTGCCGTAAAAATTCCCGGTGTTCCGAAATAATCACACCGACCAAAGGCGATGGAGAGATCATCAATCATGTTCCCCGTGGGCGCAGGGCCAAAATCAGGTTGCATAAAGAAATAGCAACTTTCATAAGCATCAAGAAATTCAGGCCAAACAGTCCAAGCAATCATCGCCATGAAAACGGCTGAAACAAAATCAATCGACCTAGATGAAATTGAAGCGATTGTAGGAAACCGTTCTTTGATCATGGCAAGGAAGCCGTCGGACCGTGTTAGCCGATTGCTCCTGACCACATCTGGCAATTGCAGAAAAACGATCAGCACCATGGAAAAGATGACAAGCTCGACACTGCCTTTCAAGGGTGCATGAAATGCGCCACGAGCAACGACATCAATGTTCAATACAGCAACCAGTCCAAACAGCATGCATGTTCCTAAAACATTGGACCATGATGCTATTCGGTTGGTGACTCTTCGTACTCGTTCCAGTGTGTTTTGGTACATTGCCGTTAAAGCTCAGAAGCCCAATCACGAAGGGGGGTTTGACCTGAGGCTTTTAGTTTTGCCATATAGGCCTTGAGCATGGCCGAACCAGGGGCGCCTTCAGAGTCGAGTTTTTTCGCCCAATCAACGGCAATATTTGGCATTGCATTTGCCCATTCTAGACGTTGGGCATTCGATAGTACCGTAACAGTACCGCCACCAGCTTTATAGGCTTCAAGGGACGCCTCGGCTCTGTCCATGGCAATTCCAGCTATGTGATCGCGATATTCAATAGCCACTGCTTTCAAAATATCTTTCACTTCACCGGGTAACTTTGCCCAGACATCTTTGTTGACCGTTACTGTTTTAGAATTAACAGCGCCCAAGTCGGCTTTAAGCATGAAAGGGGCAACTTCAGCAATTTTAAAAGTTTTAGCAGCTTCCGGCCAAATCATTGCGCCATCAACAAGTCCTGTATCAACCATGTTGTAAAATTTTGGCAAGCCGCCGCGCACACCAGCGACATTGTCCAGACCTTCAAGATAACGAAGGTTATAACCAGCTGCCGCAAACTTCATACCGGCCATATCACTGAGTTGTGTGACGGGCCTATTGGTAAACATCTGGTAGGTATCTAAGACAACGCCAGTTGCCAAGTATACTTGATTCTCAGCATCAAGCTCAGCGGCCATTTGTGGAAATTCTCGGGCAATTTCATCGACGGCTTTTGCGACGATTCTCGCGTCAGATGAAACAAACGGGGTTACGCCGGATATGCCTTGGCTGGGAAGACTAGAGTTATGGAAGATCGTGGTCACAATACCAATATCACCCAGTCCCAGTTTGATACCCTCCAGCACCCCTTTTGGCTTAACGATGGTTCCACCGTAGGCTTCCTGCCATTCGATATTATAGTTTCCTGATTTAGCGAGTTCTTCATTCACACGGGGAATAAAAAAGCCGGAGAATTCTTTTACCCACATAGAACGATCTGGATAACCATCAATGGCAATCATTTTAATGGTTTCTGCAGCTTCAACTTGGTTAGAAGGTTGCATCATTATGGTGCTGGTCGCCAGCGTTGCCGCAATTAATATACGGCGTGTGATTTTGTTAAGCATATTTCTCTCCCTGGGGTTATTAATATAATGTTCTGTTCAATTAGGTGGATTTTATCCACTCTTGGTCGATTATTGTTCCCGCCTGTTTAAACAGCTTGGAAAGCGGGCAATATTTAGAAACTTCATCTTTAACCTTTTGTAGTTCAGATTCTGTCGCGGAACCATTTGAAATTACCGTTAATTGAATGCGTTCAAAAGGAACGTCGATTTCTTCACTGAGCGTCACACCCAAACGGTTGAATTCGCATGTGGCGCTAATCTTCAACTGTCCAATTTCAATACTAAGTTTGTCAGCACATTTATTGCCGATAACATTCGTACACCCGATAAGCGCTGCAAGGGCGGTATCAGTGGGGGTGGGGCCAGCATTTGTGCCGCCTCGTTCTATTGGTTCATCAATTGTAAATGATATGTCCCGAACTGCTATGTCGGTGCGTGAATGTGATGGACAGTCAGCTTTGGCAGAGAGTTTAACAGTTGTTTTCATTTTGATTGCCAATGGAAAATTCTCCTGTTTTAGATAAAGCTGTTAACGTCTTCGAACTCAAATCTCGGTAAACGTTGAAACAGTGCCGTTTCATCAGCATATCCAATGTTGCAGAGAAAATTAGATTTAAGGGTGGTCCCGGCAAAGAATTCTTCATCGACAATTTCATTAGAAAACCCAGACAGAGCCCCCACATCCAAACCAATAGCCCGGGCAGCGATCATCATATATGCCCCTTGCATGGTTGAATTGCGAAGAGCTGTTACTTTTATGTGTTCTGTTTTGCCTTCAAAAAGTTTACGTCTATCTTCATGAGGAAAAAGTTTCGGAAGCTGTTGCCAAAATTCTGTATCGTAAGCAATAATCGTTGTTACCGGCGCGCCCATCATTTTTACGATGTTAGCGGGTTTTAATGATTTGGCTAAACGTTCTTTGCCTTCGGGCGAGCGTACATGCACAAATCTTGCTGGGCAGCCGTTCATGCTGGTCGAGCCCATTTTTACAATATCATGGATTTGTCTAATTTGATCTTCGCTGACAGGTTTGTCTGTCCAAGCATAGTGGGAGCGGGCACCGGAGAGGATTACATCAATAGAGTCCTGATCTAATGCTCTTTTGCGTTGCCTTAATTCACGAACATCGGCTTGCGCATCGGTGCGTAATTTTGCCAATTCATTCTCTTCTGGTGGCAGAGCGTTCATTCAAACTGCTTTCATCCCATTAATAATAGTTACGTAAAAATATCAATATTTATACGGTCAAGTCAAATAAAATCGATATTTATATTCCTTTCATGATAAATCTATGTTTTAGTGTTGGGACATTATTTTTGGAGATAAATCATGCCATCTTGGTCCGAGTACAAAACAATTGTCCGTGAACGGGGCGCTTTAGCAATGGAATTATTTATTGTCGAGTCAAAACTTGCCGTATCACCCGATGAAATGATGAAACATTTACCAGATCACCTCGCCTACCAAAAAGAGATGGAAGCTATGGGAAAGTTGGTTCTTGCTGGCCCTCTCTCAGATATCAGCGGAACGGAGATGTCAGGCGGTGGTATGATTATCTATCGTGCGGGCTCTCTTGATGATGCACGGATCTTGGCAGAGAACGATCCGATGCACAAAACTGGTTCACGGTCGTTTTCTATTCGTAGTTGGCTGGTGAATGAAGGATCGCTTTCTTTCACCATAAATCTCTCAGAACAACGCGCAAAAATTTTGTGAAATTGATAATGAACTTATTATGCGTTAAAAAACCCAAAAAATTCTGGCACAAAAAATAATATTCAAAACTGATTAATTGTATAAATAACTAAGTGAGATAATTATGAGAATTGTATCTTTTAACCACGAGGGCGAAAACCGTATAGGTTATAAAGCCGGTGAAAACATCGTTGACCTTTCAATTGCAGCGCCAGAGCTGCCGAAAGAGTTACTCGGCTTGCTGGAAGCTGGACCTGACGCTATGGCCAGGGCGTCTGAGGCTGCTAAAAATGCTGATAGCAGTGCATATGTTTCCTATGAAGGTCTCAACTTTCTACCCCTAATACCACGTCCACCGAAAATCATTTGTATTGGTCGAAATTACGCTGCTCATGCAAAAGAAGGCGGCGTTGAGCCTCCAACCTACCCGGAAATTTTCTATCGCGGCGCCACATCATTGATTGGTCATAATCAGCCGATTATACGGCCACAATGCTCTAATAAACTCGATTACGAGGCAGAACTTGTTGCCATTGTTGGCAAGCGAGCTCGCCACGTAGGAAAATCAGACGCCCTATCCGTTATCGCTGGGTATTCTTTATTTAACGAAGGAACTCTTCGGGATTATCAGCGCAAATCTTCTCAATGGACCATTGGTAAGAATTTTGATGACACGGGTGCTTTTGGTCCAGAGTTTGTCAGTGCTGATGAACTTCCTGCAGGTGCTCATGGTCTCAGAATTCAATCACGCCTTAATGGTGAAACCATGCAGGATGCCAACACCGAGGACTTTATTTTTCCAATCGATGAGCTGGTGGTAGCACTGACTGAATGCATGACCCTAGAAGCAGGCGATATCATTGTAACGGGAACACCTGCTGGTGTTGGTTACGCGCGAACACCGCCTGTATTTATGAAAGAGGGAGATGTCTGTGAAGTAGAAGTTGAGGGCGTTGGCATCCTAAGCAATCCTGTACGAGACGAAATATTATGAACATAAGCTGCGTGCTCACCGGTTGAGATAGTCGCGACCATGTCCAGATCTCTGGTTTTGTAAAAAATAACGCACCCTGTTGAAGTAGACAGGGTGCGTTATTTCTATTCAGGTTGTTCATAACATACATTCGTCACAATAGTGATCTCGTCATGTAACGGGATAAAATTCGTTCTTTAAGAAGCCACCTTATTGTTCGTGTATGTTGCTAGGGATGGGTAAAGCTCCATTTCTAAGTCATCCATATCACTCAAGTCCATAATGGAAAAAAAAGCATGGCAAGCGGGGGAAACCATTTCCTTTTTGATAACGTCACGCGCATCCTCTACACTTCGGAATTGGACAATGTCAAGGTATTGCCCATCAGCTTTTCGGATTAATTCTCGTCGAATAACCCCTTCTTGATCGTTTACAAAATCTGTTTGAAAAATATTTGATGCGGCAAGAAGGTCAGCTTCGCTTTTGCCTTTTGCAAGTGTTATAGGAGCAATTATCGTTACAGGTGTTGTCATTTTATCCTCGGGGTAAAAGTTGGTAAGAAACGAAGCTTAATTGACAAATATGACAAATTACGTCATGTTTGTTTTATGGGGCGCGCAAAAACAGTATCAAGGCTGGACCGTCTGGATGAGCTTACGGGATTGTTAAGGTCGGAAGATCATCACACAGCCCGTGCATTGGCGGAGCAGCTTTGTGTCAGCACTCGAACCCTTATGCGTGATCTGGATGTGTTACGCGATAAGGGTTATCCCTTAGAAACCGATCAGGGACGCGGCGGCGGTATTAGGCTCCACAGACATTGGGGAGTGGGAAGACTGCATTTAAATTATCGTGAGGTGATTGATCTTTTACTTTCTCTGGCTGTGATGGAAAAAATCGGCTCACCTGTATTTCTTGTTAATCTAAAAGCAATACGGCATAAAATTTCAGCATCTTTTCCACAGGAACAACGAGACAAAATACGAGCCTTAAGAAAGAGAATTTTAATCGGCGAGCTGGCTTCAGCGCATATTTTGGTGAGCTTTGAAACTATAGTTAAAGCTTCTGCTAATTTGCTTTACGAAGCGTTTTTTGAGATGAAAACTCTTAATATTTCCTATACTGATGGTAAAGGTGAGAAGACCCGCCGCACAATGGAACCGCATTATCTTTTTTTGAATTGGCCTGTCTGGTATGTTCTGGCTTGGGATCATTTGCGCGAGGATGTTCGATGGTTCCGGTTGGACCGTATCAGCAGCGTAAAAATCATGAATACTTCTTTTAAACTACAAAATAGCAAAAAATTCACCCAAGAAATGGATGAATATATTTCTAATCTTTAAAATTCGGCACAATGATCACTCGTAAGATACCGAAGAAGTGGACACATCCTCCTCTAGTTTGACTAAACCCTATTGTACGCACGACAGAGTTTTGTCATTTTACGTTGACCGTATAGGACATGGCCCTGTTGATAATCCTACAACAAGATCAGCTTTTAACAGTTCGTTTTGAGGTTTTTTAGTTGGGTTTTCGATAATGTCCAACAACATGATGGCTGCGCGTCTGCCCGCTTCGCGAACAGAGGAGCGTGTTGCGGTGAATTGAGGCGTTTCTTTATGATTTGAAAAATAGGAAAGATCATCATCATGGGTCACGATCGATACATCTTTTCCGACTCTCAATCCTATCTCTGTTGCGGCGCGTTGAATGCCGATAGCGACGATATAAGATGAAACCAGAAATGCGGTAGGGGCATTTGGCTGTGATAATAAAGACTTGGCTGATGCATAACCATAATATTCTGTTAAATCGTCAGACCGCATGATGTTGGTATCAAGGTTTATTTTGTTCTCTGAGAGTGCAGAGATATATCCATCACGCCTTTTGCTGGCAAAATTCATGGATTCAATGCCATTTATAAGTGAAATCTTTGTGTGCCCCAGATCAAGTAGAAATTGAGTCGCATGCTTAAAGGCGCGTTCATTATTCACATCAATCCATGAGTGTCCGGTATTTGATCCCGCAACCCGGCCATGAATGACAAATGGTAAATTCAGTTTTTTCAAGAGTGAGATGCGACTGTCTTTAGTCCGGGGGGCGTGAACAATAACACCATCCACTGATTTTTTCGATTTTAATTGGTTGTATATTGAAGCTTCATCTTCATCTCTAACGATAGACAGAATGATTTCATAATTATGCCGGGTATAGGTCTCGCTCGCCCCCGCAATGAATTCTGCAAAAATAGGATTGACCATTTCATTTTTGGAACTGACCGGAATAACATGTCCTATAGCCATTGATCGCCCCGTTGCCAAACCCTTCGCCAAGGTATTTGGCCGGTAATTGTTTATCTCTGCGGCAAGTTTTACACGCTCCCGTGTGGCTTCGCTGACTTCCGGGTATCCACCCAAAGCACGACTTACTGTGGTTTGGGATAATCCCAAGTGTTCAGATAATTCCTTTAGATTCATCAATGTATTGCCCAAAGCGCTTTAAATTTAATAATAAGACATGGTGCATAAACTTACAGAAGTAATCAAGGAAAACATTGATTTTGCGGAAATTTGTTTGACTTTTATGTGCAAAGTAATTTTTATATACCCAAAGCGCTTTGGGTATATTTACGCTAAAGGCGTTACTTAAGAAAATATCAAGCAGACAAAATTAACTGCAACAGGGAGAACGAAGATGAAATCAATTTTTTATACCGCAACCGCCGCAACCATTGCCCTCTTTTTAGGGGGGGCGGCTGCTAATGCTGACGATCATTTGCTGTTCGCCCCGGGTACGGGTGACTTTAATTGGAAAAGCTATGAGGCGTTGAAATCTATTCAGTTGAATGGTGAGCAAGTAACGGTGGCAGGCCCTTGGCTTGGTCCTGATCAGGACATGGTTATAAATGTTTTGGCCTATTTTGGCGCCGCCACGGGAGCCGATGTTAAATATGTCGGGTCTGACAGTTTTGAGCAGCAAATTGTGATCGATGCAGAAGCTGGATCAGCACCGAATATAGCGGCCTTTCCCCAGCCAGGGCTTGCCTCTGATATGGCAGGTCGGGGCTTCTTAAGTTCTCTAGGGGCTGATACAGAAGATTGGGTGCGCGAAAATTACGCCGCTGGCCAGTCGTGGGTCGACCTTGGAACCTTTTCAAATGCCTCTGGTAAAGATGAATTGTTCGGATTTTTCTATAAAATTGATGTGAAATCACTCGTTTGGTATTCACCTGAAAACTTCGAAGATGCAGGTTATGAAATTCCTAAAACCATGGAACAGCTTAAAGCGCTTTCTGATCAGATTGTTGCTGATGGTGGAACACCGTGGTGCATCGGTTTGGGTTCTGGTGGTGCTACCGGTTGGCCAGCAACGGATTGGGTCGAAGATTTGATGCTTCGCACACAACCACCAGCGGTCTATGATGACTGGGTCTCAAATGATATCCCCTTTACCGATCCACGTGTCGTTGCCGCTATTGATGAATTTGGTGCTTTTGCCCGCAATGAAAAATATGTTGTGGGGGGGGCAGGTGCTGTTGCCTCAACAGATTTCCGAGATAGTCCTAAAGGTCTCTTCTCATCACCACCTCAGTGTTATATGCATCGCCAAGCTTCCTTTATTCCGGCATTTTTCCCCGAAGGAACAAGTGTTGGTGAAGATGCCGACTTCTTTTATTTCCCATCTTACGCGAGTAAAAATCTTGGCAACCCAGTTCTGGGTGCCGGTACGGTATTTAGCATAACCAAGGATAGCAAAGGAGCCCGTGCTCTTATTGAGTTCCTGAAATCACCAATTGCCCATGAAGTGTGGATGGCCCAACAAGGCTTCCTGACACCACACAAAGGGGTGAATACTGATCTGTATGCATCTGATGCTGCTCGTTCTATGGGAGATATTCTTCTGGGCGCGACCACATTCAGGTTTGATGGATCTGATTTGATGCCAGGGGGCGTTGGTGCTGGTTCATTCTGGACCGGTATGGTGGATTATTCAGGTGGTAAATCTGCTTCCGATGTCGCTGCAGAAATCCAAGCTTCTTGGGACGCTTTAAAATAACAAGCGTTTCATCTGTGAACAATCAGGGGTGCCCGGTAATATCTGGGCCCCCTGGTCATTCTGACAGTGTACTTTTACCAATGTAGGAGACAACACCATGCATCCAGCATTACAAGGATTGATGACTATCATTTTTGGTGTTGGGGGCTGTGTAACCTATTACTATCTGTCAAATCAGTTTCTCGATAAGGTTCTCTGTCCGGCCAAGGGACCTAATACGGGGCGGAATATCAATCGGGCTAATCTTATCCGCCCCTGGCTTTTCCTATTTCCTGCTGTCCTAGCATTAGGGTTGTATCTGGCGTACCCAGTTATTGAAACGCTGCGGATGTCGTTGAGCGAACGCATACCCGGCGGTGGCAGTACCTTTGTTGGCTTTGATAATTACTCTCAGATGTTTGCCGAACAAAAATTTTGGGAAGCTTTAAGCAACAATATGCTTTGGTTGATTGTGGTGCCGGGATTTTCGACAGCTATCGGTCTTTTAGCGGCCCAATTAACAGATCGAATTTCTTGGGGTAATATTGCTAAGGCCCTTATTTTCATGCCCATGGCCATATCTTTTGTCGGAGCCGCTGTAATCTGGAAACTGGTTTATGATACCCGCCCAATTGATCAAGATCAGATCGGCGTTCTTAATGCTATCTACCTCACCCTCGGTGGTGGCGAGCCACAGACATGGCTGACGCTGAAGATCTGGAATAATTTCTTTTTAATGGCAGTGTTAATCTGGATTCAAACCGGATTTGCCATGGTTATTCTATCAGCCGCCCTGCGAGGAATTCCAGAAGAAACCATTGAGGCGGCCATATTGGATGGTGCATCACCTGTTCAGATATTCTTTAAAATCAAGATACCCCAGATTGTCGGTACCATCGTGGTTGTCTGGACAACCATTACCATCGTTGTCCTCAAAGTTTTTGATATTGTTTTTGCCATGACCAACGGTCAGTGGGAAACCCAAGTTTTGGCCAATTACATGTATGACAAATTATTCCGAGCTAATGACTGGGGTGTGGGGTCAGCCAGCGCCATGATTATTATGTTACTGGTGACGCCAATTCTGATCTGGAATGTCTATAATGCTCGCAAAGAAATGCGATAGGAGAGTTGATCATGGATAATATTGCTGGAACAAAATCTTCACTTTCCTGGGCTGTCCAAATCTCTGTCGTTGTTCTTGTGGGATTGTGGCTATTTCCAACTTTGGGACTGCTGGTTTCTTCTTTCAGGACCAGTGATCAGATTGCTTCAAGCGGTTGGTGGAAAGCTTCTTTTAACTCAACTCAAAACCTAACCCTGCGGACTAAAGCGTCAGCAGCACAGATCGAGAAAGATGGTCAGTTTATTATCAAGGGTAATCTATTCGATGAACCGGAAGAAGCCACAATTCTGGTTTATGGGATTTCGTCACTTGCCATTAATGCATTTAATATTGGTGATACCGCAGAACTTAAAAAGGGGGGGCGCATTACAGTCCAATCCAATGGTGACTATCTGATGATTAATTCAGAACCTTTTACCGGTAAACGAGGCACCCGGGTTTTTGTAACGGCAGAAACCCCTCCTAAGTTTACACTGGATAACTATCAAATGGTTCTGTTTGATGCTTCAAATGCTGAGGGTATGGCAAAAGCATTCTTCAACACCCTAACCGTTACCATACCGGCAACAATAATCCCTATACTCGTCGCCGCATTTGCGGCCTACGCACTGGCATGGATGGACTTTCCCGGACGTGCGCTTCTTATTGCAGCCGTTGTTGGTTTACTGGTGGTGCCACTGCAACTGGCACTCATACCTTTGTTGAAATTCCATAATTCTATTGGTATTGGAAAAGGGTATTTAGGTGTTTGGATGGCCCATACTGGTTTTGGTCTACCCTTGGCAATCTATCTATTGCGTAATTATATGGTCGGACTGCCGCGAGATATTATAGAGAATGCCAAAGTTGACGGTGCATCTGATTTTCAAATATTTGTAAAAATTATTTTGCCCCTTAGCTTTCCTGCATTAGCTTCGTTTGCAATCTTCCAATTTCTCTGGACATGGAATGATTTGTTGGTTGCCCTAGTGTTCTTGATCGATTCAACAGGCGATACGACGGTAATGACAAAACAGATTGTTGAGCTTCTTGGCACCCGCGGGGGTAATTGGGAGATACTGGCGACATCTGCTTTTGTCTCCATCTCGGTCCCGTTAATGGTGTTCTTTGCTATGCAAAAATATCTTGTTCGTGGCCTCCTTTCCGGCTCGGTTAAATAAAGGTCTATCCATGAATATAACACAAAAACCCACGGCAGAAACAACCCTGAATGTAGACATGGGAATAGATCGGGATTGGTGGCGCGGTGCCGTTATTTATCAGATCTATCCCCGCAGCTTTCAGGATACCAATGGAGATGGAATTGGTGATCTGCGCGGCATTCAACAACGTCTTCCCTATATTGCATCGTTGGGTGTAGATGCGATCTGGATTTCGCCATTTTTTAAATCCCCCATGAAGGATTTTGGGTACGATGTAAGTGACTATTGTGATGTAGACCCGATCTTTGGCACTTTGGAAGATTTTAATGCCGTCGTTGACTCAGCCCATAAATTAGGTCTGAAAGTTATGATTGATCTGGTCCTCAGTCATACCGCCGATACTCACCCTTGGTTTAGCGAAAGTCGTGTAGATAGGCACAATGCAAAATCAGACTGGTATGTTTGGGCCGATCCCAATGCCGATGGTACCCCCCCCAATAACTGGTTGTCTGTGTTCGGTGGTTCAGCATGGCAATGGGATGCCCGCCGGGAGCAATATTTTTTACATAATTTTTTGTCGTCCCAACCTGATCTGAATTTCCATAATCATGCGGTGCAAGATGCCCTGCTTGATGTCACACGGTTCTGGCTTAATCTGGGAGTCGACGGGTTCCGACTCGACACCATAAATTTTTATTTTGCCGACAAAGGCCTTCGAAACAACCCTGCGTTATTACCAGAAGATCGAAACTCCCACATTGCACCGTTGGTCAATCCCTATAATTATCAAGAGCATATTTATTCAAAGAACCAACCTGAAAACCTTGATTTCCTTCGACGCTTTCGAGCTGTTTTAGAGGAATACCCCGCAACTACATTGCTTGGTGAAGTCGGTGATGCTCAATTTGGTCTGGAAATATTAGGTCAATATACAGCTGGTGATGACTTGGTCCATATGTGTTATGCCTTTGAGTTCCTCTCAATAGAACAATTAACCGCCACAAGTATTGCTGACGTATTTAAACGTTTGCAGGATGTTGCAAAATCGGGTTGGGCATGCTGGGCATTTTCCAATCACGATGTCATGCGCCATAGCACACGGTGGGATCTTTCTCCCGTAAAACTCAGACTACACACGGCCCTAATGATGGGGCTACGGGGCTCGGTATGCCTTTATCAAGGCGAAGAACTGGGCTTTCCGGAAGCCGAACTGGAATACGGTGATCTGCAAGATCCTTATGGTATTGAATTTTGGCCAAAATTCAAAGGACGGGATGGTTGCCGAACACCTATTGCATGGGATAATTCAAACCGGAATGGCGGTGCTTCGACGGGGAAAACATGGTTGCCCGTTGCGCCTGAACATCTGGCTTTATCAGTTGACCGACAAGAAAATGATGCGGACTCTTTATTGAATTATTATAGACGCGCCATTGCCTTTCGCGGCAATCATCCGGCTTTATCCAAAGGTGCTATTGAAGAAATAAAAGTCATCGAGGATACGATATGTTTCCTGCGGTCCTTTGACAATGAAGAAATATTTTGTGCTTTTAATATAGGGGATACGCCCCTTGAGCTGGACCTGCCCGTAGGAGAGTGGAAGCAGATAGGCACTGATCTTGGGAGCGCGCTTATGTTACAAAACGGCAAAATATCTCTGGGACCTTGGCAACCCTGTTTTGCCTTAAAAACGATAAAATAAATCAGGAGCGTGAAATGGCCAGTTTGAAACTTTCAAACGTTGGGAAAACATACAGTAAAACTGTAGATGTGCTTGAGAACATCAATCTCGAAATCGATACCGGTGAGCTAATCGTATTTGTGGGACCCTCTGGCTGTGGAAAATCCACACTGCTTCGAATGATAGCTGGATTGGAAAAAATCACATCAGGTGATTTTTTCATTGATGGAGAGTTGATGAATGATGTGCCGCCAGCGCAACGGGGCATTGCCATGGTTTTCCAATCATACGCCCTTTACCCCCATATGACGGTTCGGGAAAATATGTCATTTGCCTTAAAGATCGCTAAGAAATCACCGGCAGAGATTAAAGCTGCAGTTGAAAAAGCGGCTGCCACATTGCAGCTTACTGAATACCTTGACCGATTACCAAAAGCATTGTCCGGCGGGCAACGCCAACGGGTGGCTATTGGTCGATCGATTGTTCGTGATCCAAAAGTTTATTTATTTGATGAACCGCTATCAAATTTGGATGCCGCTCTACGCGTTCGCACACGAATTGAAATTGCACAGCTCAAAGAGTCCATGCCGAATTCGACAATGGTTTATGTAACACATGATCAAGTTGAAGCCATGACACTCGCAACTCGAATTGTCGTTCTCGCCAATAAAGGAATAGCCCAGGTCGGCACGCCCCTTGAGCTTTATGAAACACCGAAGAACGAATTCGTTGCTCAGTTTATCGGCTCTCCTGCTATGAACTTGTTACCGGGAAAAATCACCAAAACAGGAACCCAAACGCATATTTCACTTGAAACCGGAGCGGGTGAAATAATTTCAACTATTGCCACAACCAAAGCTGACGAAGGTATGGTCGTCAATGTGGGCATACGCCCAGAAGACATGATCACAATAAAACAATCAGACGATGCTGCATATGCCTTTGAAGGTAGGGTCGACTATAGCGAGGCCCTTGGTGAGGTTACTCAGATTTATTTCAAAAAACAGAATGCAAGTGATGAACAAGTTTTAGCAAAATTACCGGGTATCCACCGTGACCTTCGTGGGACATCGGTACGAATGTCGGCGCCCGAAGGAAAAGTTCATCTATTCCATGATGGCCAATCTTTGTTGTACAGATAACCATTGATAAATGAATATTAATTTTAACAGAGCTGGTTTCCCCAAAGACTTTCAACTTGGTACGTCAACATCATCCTATCAAATCGAGGGCAGCTCATTTGGAGGGTGTGGAGCATCCCATTGGGATACCTTTGCCGCCACCCCGGGAAACGTGATCAGGGGCGAAAATGGTTCCCGCGCCTGTGAGCATTATTTGCACTGGAGCGATGACCTTGATTTGATAAAGTTAGCAGGTTTTGACACCTACCGGTTTTCTACATCATGGGCGCGGGTTATGCCAGAAGGCACCGGTATTATAAATCATGCAGCATTGGATTTTTATGATCGCCTAGTCGATGGATTATTAGAACGCCAGATAAATCCTGTGGCTATGTTGTATCATTGGGATTTACCTGCGGCATTATCTGATCGAGGAGGTTGGAGCAACCCTGATATTGCTTCATGGTTTGCCGATTATACTCAGATTGTAATGAAACGAATTGGCGACCGCCTTCATGGCGTTGCAACGATAAACGAACCTTGGTGCATAGCGTGGCTTAGTCACTATTTGGGGGTGCATGCACCGGGTATACGCAACATCCGGAGCGCTGTTCGGGCTATGCATTTTGTTTTATGTGCCCACGCTAAATCTCTTGCCGTTATGCGCTCGCTGGGCATTGATAACATAGGCATAGCCCTTAATTTTGAATACCCTCAGGCCGATGACGATAGCGAAAACTCTCTAAAAGCGGCCCGCCTTTATGATGGAATTTATAACCGTTGGTTTGCACAAGCACTAACAAAAGGCAGTTATCCCGAAGATGTTCTGGCTGTATTCGAGCCCTACATGCCAGAAGGATATCAAGCGAATTTAGCGTCTATAAATATGCCCATCGATTGGATGGGGATTAACTATTATACCCGCAAACTGATTGGAGCTGGAAAATCGGGTGCTCCCACGGACTTTGAAGAAAGCGTCGGTGATCTGGATCAAACCACGATGGGGTGGGAGATTTATCCAACCGGTCTGGAATATTTTCTCTACCGTTTACATCGTGATTATACCGGTAGTTTACCGCTTATTGTAACCGAGAACGGTATGTCGTCCAATGATGTTTTGAAGGATGGTGTAATTAACGATGTGGAGCGCATAAAGTTCCTTAATCTGCATTTGGAACAAGTTAAACTGGCTATTAAAAAAGGTGCCCCCGTAAAAGGTTATTACATCTGGTCTTTGATGGATAATTTTGAATGGACCCTAGGGTATGAAAAACGTTTTGGTCTTGTCCATGTCGATTTCGAAACGATGAAACGTACGCCTAAGAATTCCTTTTACGCCTTTGCTACAGCATTGAATAAATAAAAATCGCATAGACATACCATCAGCAGGTTCATTGTTATGACCGCTTTTTAGGAAGGTATCCATGCCTCGTTCGCCAGAGAGAAGTGATATCAAAACCTGGTCAGCGAGTTCCTTCGAATGATGAGCGTTCTGCGACGATTATCTTTGTCAGGTATTCGGAGAAAATGCGTAACCGGGCTGTGTGACGCATGTCGCGATGGTATAGAATCCATATATCTTGATGCGGTACTGTTCGTTGCGGCGTGACACGGATGAGACCGGGGTCTGTTTCACCGAGCCGACATGGAAGCTCTGCTATGCCGATACCGGCTTTGACGGCTTGATAAATGGTGTAAATAGAATCGAACCTAGCGGCACAGCGCGCGTTTGGATAATGATCATTTATCCATTGGGGGATTGATTTTTCCCCAATATATCCAACCCAGGTGTGCTCCGGGGTGGTCAGTTTTGAAAACGCCGATACATTATTGGGCTTCAATCCTCTCTCTTTCAAATATGAAAGCGAGACGTATTTCCCTAACCCTTGTCCCGCTAATTTACGCCCCACAAGGCCCTCCGGTGGATGGCTGGTGGCGCGAATGGCTAAATCAACTTCACGATTATTAAGATTTTTAATGTCGGCTGTAGCCGTAATCTCAATCTCGATACCCGGATGCATTTTAGAGAATGCCGCAATATGGGGCATGATGACTATTGAGACAATGCCTTCCGGTGCTGTTATTCGCAGTGGCCCGGACAAGCGCATATCTTGTGATGCCAGTCCGCGAGAAAGTTGGTTAATATCGTTTTCAATTTTTTTTGCGTCATCGAGCATTTTTTCGGCAGGCGGTGTCAAGGCGTATCCCGTTACTAATTTGTCAAAGAGCCGGACACCCAATCGCTCTTCAAAAAATCGAATGCGCCTTGATACGGTCGAGTGATTGACACCCAAATTGGCGGCAGCGGCCGTTACATTGCCTGCGCGCGCTACGGCTAAAAAATACCTGAGATCATCCCAATCTTTCATTCGTGCATTTTAGCACGCTAAATCTGCAAAAGTCGATAATTAACGCAGAAGACCATAAATGCTATGTCTCGGCTCCCAATAAATAAAGGAGATAGACGAATGAACTATACCCCACAAATACGAAACGCCTTGGCTGTTGTGTTTTCGGTCTTGACCATCTGCGCAGCATTTCCGGCCATTGCCGACAAAAAAATATCTTTACCAGGGGATACGCTGTTCCCAGAAGGAATTGCCGCCGATAGTCAAGGGGGGCTTTACATCGGAAGCTTGGCAGAGGGTCGTATTTTATACCTAGAGCCAGATAGTTTTACACCTAGGATTTTTGCTCAAGACGGTGCAAATGGGTTAATGAGCGTTGGCGGTTTGCTTGTCAGTCCTGAGGGAGAAACCTTGTACGTATGTAATTCAGATATTGGCGTCAGCACATTTACGGGATTATCAAAGCCTGGCCTGGTGGCGTTTGATACGAAAAGCGGCTTTTTCAAGGGGCGCTGGGATTTTCCCGGTGGCGGTCTATGCAACGATTTGACGATGATGTCTGACGGCACAATCTTGATGACTGATTCTTTCATTCCCCGCATCTTGGCTTTGAAACCGGGTGCAGAAACACTCATCCAGTGGGCTGGTGATGACAGATTTAATGGGGAAGGGTTTAATTTGAATGGCATAACCCTAACGGATCAAGGTGTTTTTGTCGTTAAGTTTAACAGCAACGAATTATTTCGAATCAGTATAAATGCCGACGGCTCTGCTGGTCCTATTGATTTAGTTGAACTTTCGAGGCCTCTCGGTGGGCCGGATGGTATTAAAACCCTACCGTCTGGCGAGCTCCTCGTGGTTGAAGGGGAAGGCCGGCTCTCTCGGATTAAACTGGAAGGTCTTTACGCCGTGATTGAAACGATTGCGGCAGGTTTTGATGTACCAACAACAGCGGCGGTTCTCGGAAATTTGGCCTATGTGGTAGAAGCACAGCTCGATCACTTGCCATTTCCTAGCAATAAGTCGGGGCTACCAAAACCGTTCACGTTGAAGATCGCCGCTCTAAGATAATAACCGAGTAATCAATTGTTTTAGCGACTAACTTGGCGGCCCCACGGGGTCGCCATTTTTAATAATTAGACCTAGTGCCTTTTATAATTCGCCTTAGCGTTGTTCAATAATATTTATACTACTTGATAAAAGTTCTCGAAAAGCGCGCAATAATTGGACTACCCCCAAAACCAAAATTCCATGGTGCAAGCCAATTCCATCTTCAGATAAAGCCGCAATAAAATCGCTATCAAGTTCGCTGAAAGCAGCAAAAATAAGCACAATTCCAGCACCCAAATCTATCAAGGGGTGGTATAGGGATTTTTCAAATTTTTTAAGAAATTTTTTCATGGGATGCCTTTTTATTTATTAATACAGGCACGACTGTAAAGTATTTAATTTTCACCAACAACACCACATTTAGAGTTTACTTGGCTAAGAATTCCGTAATTTCATTGCACCCCAAATCGATAGTCTGTTGGGGTCATACCCATGCTGGCCCGGAAGTCTCGACTGAAATGAGCACTGTCGGAAAACCCGGTACAGAAGGCGATGCTCGTTATTGATGCATCACCCTCAGCCAACAAAGAACATGCTTCATGAATACGCACGATGCGAATGAGACTGGAAAAGCTAAGACCCGCTTCACCAAGCTTTCGCTGTAGTGAACGTTTGGACTGTCCGGCCTCCTGAGCTAATTCACCCACTCTCCATTGATGCGAAACATCTGCCATTATGAGTTGGACGAGAAAAAGGACACGGGCTGTTTGATCTTGAGGGATAGGCAAGGCAATAACCTCTAGCACTGGATCATTAATCCGAGGCGAGAATTCATTCCATTCAATCTGCCATGAATCCGTTGTTAGTTTATCAATATTTTTTGGCAGCTTAAATTGCCCGTTTTCTCGAATAACAAACCCGGAACGGCCTTCGAATTGCATCTCACACCGAAGACCTAAACAGCCGATACCCTCGAGAAGCGCAATTATTAAGCCACAGATTAAAAGGTTCTCCGGTGTCGTTGGGGATCCATCGTTAACGGCATATCTTTGAAAGGATACCACGTTTAAAGCATTTTTCTGGATGCGAATACGATTAGAGGAATGAGAAAATTTTTCAAATCGTAGCCATTTCTCTAACAGATGTTGCGGTTTTTTTGAGTTTAACGCCGCTCGCCATATTGGATCGTACTGTGCTTCCTGAACGCCCTGTCCAATAGAGAGCAAGAAGCCTAGCCCCGCTTCTTGCGAAACAAGCTTTAGGATATCTCGTTTCAACTCGGCTGGTATATGTGCTTGGCGAAAAGTATCCGCTGGTCGACTATAATCCCCTAACAAATTGGGATGGGTACGCTCGACCTGGCGAATGATGAGTTCTAACATGCTGGCCCTGGCAAAACTTCGTATGGCTCATAATCCTTTTCAATATATTTTCTAGAACGGCTATTATATTAACTCTTTTGGTTTTCAAAATTCATTGGTAATCGACTGAACCTTATACCCGTTAAGTCAAAAATGGCATTGGTAATTGCTGGCGCCACCGGTCCAAATGCAGATTCACCAACCGCCGCCGGTGGAGCGTCAGATTTGACAAGATCAATTACCATCTGTGGGGTTTCACTGTGACGCAGGAATTCGTAGTCATCAAAGTTACGTTGTTCAACCATGCTTTCCGCAAATGTGATCTGTTCTTTGAGAACCATACTGCATCCCCAGACAATATTGCCAACGATTTGATGTTCCACTTGGTCAGGATTTATCACCAAGCCACTATCGTGCGCACAGTAAATTTTTTGAATGCTCACGTTCTTGGTGGCAACGTCTATTCCTACGTCGGCTATTATTGCCACATAGGTGTCATTTTTATAAATGGCACACGCGATACCGCGACCGATACCAAGACTAATATTTTCGGGTGAGAGCGTTTCCCACTTAGCCAATTCTGCAACTCGTTTTAAAACACCGGCCAATCGGGATTGTGTCGAAGGTAAATTTTTCAAACGAAATGAAAGGGGATTAACATTCGCAGCGACCGCTAGTTGATCAATCATACTCTCTGTGGCGAATGTATTGGGTGCCGATCCTAATCCACGCCATGCTCCGACGGGGACTGGTGTTCGAATATCGGAATAACGAATTCTTTGGTTGTCGATATGGTAAGGTAACAGGCTACCCCGTGCCGTTCCTTTATCGGCTATCACTTTGTCCATGATCCAGGCGATACCGTCAGGAGCAAGGCCCGTAATAATCGGTGAAGAAACAAAGTCGTGTTGCCAATAATCGATCCGACCTTCGTCATTAACCCCGGCTTCAATAAAATGAGAAAATCGTGGTTGAAAATAATTGTAAGAAAATTCCGTTTCCCGGTCCCATTCGACGCGGACTGGAAACCCCGCCGCCAGCGAAAGAAGGGATGCTTCTTCCGATGCTTGGCATGGAACACGTCCCCCAAAAGCCCCTCCCATTCTGTGCGGATGGACAATGACGGTCGATGCCGATCGCCCAATGGCTTTGGCTACGCGTTGTTGAACATAAAAAGGATCCTGACTACCACACCAAACCTCAGTATTTTCCTCTGTCACTGAAACAATAGCGGCGCGGGGTTCCATGGCAGCGTGAGCGGCAAACGATGTTTCAAAGAAACCTTCGATCTGATGCTTTGATCGGGTGTCACTATTTTTTACATCACCTTGAGTTACCAGAGTGTGCTCAAACTCATCTTTTTCACGGATACGTTTAACATTTAGGCTTTGATCAAGGCTGCGTTGGTCTTGGTTAGACGGTTTGCTCCATTCGATTTTTATGAGCTCTAACGCAGCGGTTAGTTGTGAAGGGTGCTGAACAACGACGCCGACAAAGTCGATTTCCTTATCTATAACGACCGCGGCCACACCAGGTAATGATTTTGCGGATTGACCGTCGGCCCATAACAACTTTGCGCCATAAGCAGGGGGTCGCAATACCTGTCCATACAGCATTTCAGGCACGGATGCGTCGCGGGCATATAGCGGTTTCCCTGTTATGATCGCCTCCAACTCATGGTGTTTCCAGTTGCGCCCAATTTCCTGATACTTACCTTGGTTTTCTAATGCATACCGGGGTAAAGCATCTTCGTTAAGTTCAATATCGTCCTCTTTTAAAATTTTAGGATTATCTGTAACCAACATGGCGTAACTGAGCTGTTGTCCATTTGGTAGGAGAAATCCCCCCCGTGCGTCCTTGATTTCCGATAATTCAAAGTTCGATTTATCCATTGCCATCTTACGTAATACTTCACGCATACCAGCACCGGCACGGGAAAGGGGGGCAAAAAAGTTAGCGATACTATCACTGCCAACAGTCATCTTGAAGCGGGGAATGTCTTGAGTATTTGGAAGAATGCATTCTATTTCTTTTGATCCAATATTCAATTCCTCAGCTACCACTTGACTAAGTCCGACCACCGCCCCTTGCCCCATCTCCATCCGTGGACAGTAAAACCGGATGGCTCCATCTGGTAGAACCTGAATCCAGGTTACCGCTTCTGCCCAATCCGGATTATCAGTTGAGGGCAACGCCGGCAATGCAGAGTAAATCGGGCTGCAAGAAGCAAGTATGGTCACTCCGGCAGCCATCCACCCGCTGTTGATTAAAAACTGTCGGCGATCTTGAAACACCCGTTTAACGTTTTGCATAATAATCCCCCGTGGCAGCGTGGTGGATAGCGCGTTGAATTCTTGGATAAGTTCCGCAGCGGCACAAATTACCATCCATTCCTTCACGAATTTCTTCATCAGAAGGGGTAGGATTATTTTTTAAGAATGCCGCAGCCGCCATAATCTGTCCCGGTTGGCAATAGCCACATTGCGGCACAGATTTTTCAACCCAAGCTTCTTGTACGGGGTGGAGTTGTGTGCCGGGGACCGTTTCGGAAAGCCCCTCGATGGTTGTCACATTGTGACCTATTACATCGCGAACAATTTCCTGACACGACCGAACCGCGTCACCATCGACATGAACCGTACAGGCCCCGCATAATCCTTTCCCACAGCCGAACTTGGTGCCTTTCAGTTTTGCTGTGTCACGAATGAAATCAAGTAGCGATACGTCATAAAGATTTTTGGGAACTGAGATTGATTTACCATTAATCATTAATACCATGATGAACTCCTTTTGTTATTTGGCTAAGGTAAAGGGAGCTCCATAGGTTCGCTTTGATAATCGTGCCAAATTTTCGAATCTTTCTTTATAAAATTTTATCAATAAGAAGTCTGAGTTTGAGGGCTCACAGCTCGTTGATGGGATTGAAATAGGGGCCTTATTGCATGAACAAACGATCACCATTCATAAACAGTTGGACAAAAATATACCGTGCGGGTGTATCTGCATATGGCTTTATATTTAAGACAGATTATGATCCTGATCGGACATAGCGGATACTATTGAACGTTTCCATCTTCATGCAAGGGAAACGTCACGGTCACTGTTGTTCCTTTTTCAACCTCGCTGTCAATACTCAACTCCCCTTCATGTGCTTCGATAAGGGATTTGACGATATTCAATCCGAGCCCCGTGCCTTCTTGCGTGTTGTGTGGATTGTCATTTGCCTGCGAAAAGGGCTCAGTAATCACAGAAAGTTTGTTCGCAGGAATACCGATCCCGGTATCTTTTATGGAAATTACAATGCACCCTTTATCAACTTTTGCAGATAATAAAACCTCGCCACCTTTTTTTGTAAACTTGATTGCATTGGAAAGTAAATTGAAGATGATCTGAGTGGCAGACCGTTTGTCGGCATAGAGCGAAGGTAAATTGTTTGAAATTTTTAGAGACAGATGAAGTCTATTATTATCAGCGTGGTTTTTAACTTTTCTGATACAATCGGAAAATAATGTGTCGATATTTATTTTCTCTTTCTCCATTGAACGTTTTCCTGCTTCAATTGCTGAAACGTCTAAAACGTCGTTTACCAATGCCAACATATGTTCACCGCTATTATGAATATCGTTGGCGTAGTCTTGATACTTTACATCGCCCAGCGGACCAAAATACTGGGAACGCAACATTTCGCTAAAGCCAAGAATCGCATTCAGAGGTGTGCGAAACTCGTGACTCATTGTTGCCAGAAATTCTGTCTTAGCTCTGCTCGATTTTTCTGCCTCGTTCAAGGCTTTGCGTCGATCTTCTTCAGCTCGGCGGCGTTCAGTAGTGTCATGCAACATGATGGTAAAAACCTTCTCTCCACCAACTTCGATTTTGGAGACCGACGCTGAAGCTGGAAACACCGTACCATCTTTACGAAGACCCGAAATACCATCTCGCTGGTCCATAAAGCGGTAGGTATCAGAAGAGGTGTCGAAACCCTTAATATGTTTGAGGTGTCCCTGGCGTAAATGTTCTGGAATTAAAATATCCATCGGTTGCCCCAAAACTTCGCTAGCATTATAACCGAAAATGCGCTCCGCCCCTTTGTTAAATAATTGGATGCGCATGTCATAGCCAGTGGTGATAACGGCTTCTGGTGCAAGGGATAGTATCTCTTGCACCCGCGCACGCGAACGTTCAACTTTCTCCTCAGCCTTCTTTTGGGCACTGAGGTCAATGGCGATTGTTGCTATGCCACCATCAGGCAGGCGCTGTTCATTTATTAGGAGATGCGAGTCAGGCCGAGCAACCTCAAATATATCCCCACATGCTTGATGCCGTTGCAAACGCTCGATGATCCAGCTTTCCTCCATGCCTATCGCATCTGTTATCAGCCCTTTTGCCACGGCTGCGCGTAAATAGTCTTCGTATTTAACACCGGGAACAATGAAGTCGGCAACAGCTTGGTTGCGATCTCTAAACGTTTGATTGCAGAACACCAATCTATCTTCATGATCATAGATTGCGACAGTTTCAGAAACTATATCGATCGCATTCAACAGCCAATTAGCGGTCTCCTCTGCACGTTTTCTTGCTGTGATGTTGGATGAGCTTCCTCTGTGTCCGGCAAAATTGCCTGCGGCGTCATAGAAAGGCTTGCCATTGACCCGCCAGCTATTGGCCTCACCATATTCATTGGTTACCGTATATTCGAAATCACGAAATGAACGGTGGTCAACGTGATCCTTATAATGAGAGCGCCATTTTATATTTTTTTCTATGTCACCCTTACATGCTTCCCATCTTGTTAGGCCAATCATGTTTTCCGGAAGCGGGTAAGTATTTGCCACACGGTCTCCTAAAACCGAGGAAAATCGGAAATTTATATCTGTTTCCCAAATTCTATCATAAGCCGTTTCGGCGACGTCTTTTAACCGTTTCTCACTTTCTTGCTGTTCCTTGAAGGATTTGAGCAACCTGCCACGCATATCATTTAGCGAGTCTGCCAACTCATCCACCTCGTCCCTTTTATTGCCCATGAAACCCCGTTCCAGTTTGATTTCTTCCGATGGCAATAAAAAATTCATCTTTCGTGCGAAGGAGACCATTTGCGCCAGGTGGCGGGTTAAGAGCCAATGAATAATCAGGAATAAAAAAATCGAGATCAGAAAGGTTTTGACTGCATTGGCTATCAGAATTAGACCAATCCGTTCATAAATACGGTCATAAACCCCGGAGAGCGTGGCAATTACTTCTAGTTCACCAATATTTAAAACAGTTCCACGAAAGAGATACTTCAGCTGATAGGCCTGTCGGATGGAATTTAATTTTTCTTCTGTCCCAGCGCTCGCCAACACATTTCCATTTGCTTCACGTACAATCGAAAATTTAAAATCGGGAAACGCAATTATCCCTTTGACCAATAAAACCAAACGCTCAGAATCCGCCTCCCAAACATTTTCAGAAATACTATTCAAATAACTCCGTTCGACTTGCTGGAAGTGAGATTTTATAGCATTGATGTCGCGGTCGTATTCTAAAAATAGCTGAATCGCTGTCGTGATCAACGTGATCAATGAACTGAAAATAATCAATACTATAATTAGTTTCCATGCAAATGGGTTAGAACTCGGCTTGAAATTCATGTTTGATCAATCATTGAGCAATAAGGTTTTCAATGTTTTGTCAAAAATATCTTGGTAAGTACCATCAGCTTTCATAGCGCGTAGGGCTTGAGCCATTCTTCCCACAAGATGCGTATGTTTCTTATGCATATACATGAACATATCTACAGAAGCTAATGGAGGGTCATGTATCTTAACATTTATGCCCGTTTCCTTAGCTCGTTGAAGACCTTGCCACCGTTCATACAACACAACGTCTACACGGTCTTTAGCCAACATGATAAACATTTGAGATGGATCTTTGACAGAATATTTTATTTGATTTGGAGGGAGGTTACGTTCAAAAATCACCCACCCATGAATGTAAGATGTACTGTATGGTTCAAGATCATTCCAATCAGCTACATTGATATCAGAGTCTTTTGAGTAGGCTACGAAGTCGTTTTCAATTAGTCGTTCTTCAACACGCACTAAATTTGGAAATTTTTCTTCCAAGCCCTTAATACGCATCACTACACCATGATCAATATTTTTATTGGCATTAATCAAGGCGCGAGCAGATGCTTTGTAGCGTTCAACTTGGCCTTTAAGACCTAGACGCTTAAACACTTCGGCCACAATTAAATCTTGAAATCCAGTGCGATCTTCATTCGCATAAGGAGCACCGGTACTGGTGGTGAGGATATATAGGTCCTGACCGGCTAGGGATGGAGTGCTGAAAGATAATGAAATCCATACCATAAATAGGCCAAACGCCTGTTTTATGTGAGTTCGTGTCATATCACCCGCCTCTAATATTTTTTTCTCAATTCGGCAACGGGTTGATGCTGTATAATGAACCTTACTTATAAATATACAAACGACACATCACCCTGATCCAATCAAGTTAATACATTAGTATTCTATAGTGAAGTTTATTTTAATAATTCTATCTCTAATTTTGACTTTGGTTATAGTGAATTCAACTTATCCAATAGTTTGGGGAGTATATTTCTAATAAATAGATCGTTACGAGAAGATGTTATCCACTGAACAATTGTCAGAATATATTTTTCATCACTGCAAATTAAGAATTAATCTTGTAATTTATTTTGGTTCATATAAGTGTTCAATTTTTCTTTTTCGGCATAGTTCAGCAATAATCCAAGCTTGGTTCGTCGATATAATATATCATTGGCCGTTAAAGCAAATTCCTGTTCTATTAGATAATCAACTTCGCTTTCAAATAAATTGGCACCAAAACATTGGCCCAGATCGCTTATGGATTTTGCTCCTCGGAGAATTTTAAAAGCTATTGTGCCATATAAGGATGTAAGCCTCAAAGCTTGAGGTTGATCCAAAAATGGAAAGTTATTACAGAGATCATGAGCCAGTTTATTAATCGATCCGGTTGGAATGTTACCACCAGGTAAATGGGAGCTACTTGTCCACGCTGGTTTTTTCGACCCTATAAGGGCTTCTATTTTTTCCAGAACAGCTTCTGATAAGCGTCTGTAGGTGGTTATCTTCCCACCAAAAATGTTAATTAAACCACAGTCTTCTGATTTACTTTCAACCCGTAAAATATAATCTCGTGTTGCTTCCTGGGCTATTGATGCATCGTCATTAAATAACGGACGTACGCCGCAAAACTTCCATATAACCTGATCCGGTTTTACAGGTTTTGTAAAATACTCACTGACCGATTTGCAAAGGTAATCTATCTCATTTTCCGTAATTTCTGCATCATCAGGATCACCAACATAATCCAAATCCGTTGTGCCAATCATTGTGTAGTCATTTTCATATGGAATGGCGAAAATAATTCGCCCATCGACATTTTGAAATATGTAGCAACGATCGTGATCATACATTTTTTTAACAACAATATGACTGCCGAGGACCAGCCGCACATTATGCGCCTCCGATTGCCCCCCTGATTTTCTAAGAAAGTGATCAACCCAAGGCCCCGTTGCATTAATCAGAACCCGTGCACGTATGATTTCTTGAACGCCTTTTTGTTGATGCTCGATGTGGATATGCCACAAACCATCAATCTGTTCAGTTTTATTAACTTTGGTCTTGGTTTTTATGATCGCGCCATGTTCTTGCGCATCTATGGCATTTAAAATAACGAGCCTGGCGTCATCTACCCAACAGTCAGAATATTCAAACCCTTTGGTGAAATTTGGTTGAAGAACTACACCTGCTTCATCAGTTTTTAAGTTTATTGTTTTTGTGGGTGGAAGAAGTTTCCTGCCACCTAGATGGTCGTATAAGAATAGCCCAAGTCGTAGAAACCAGGCGGGTCGCAATCCTTTGTGATGGGGCAGGATAAATCTCAGTGGTTTGATAATGTGTGGTGCCATCTTCCACAGAATTTCACGTTCGATGAGAGCTTTACGTACCAACATGAAGTCATAATGTTCTAGGTAGCGTAAACCGCCATGAATCAGTTTGGTCGAACGTGATGAGGTGCCGCTGGCCAGATCGCCCTTTTCAGAAAGAAAAACACTGTATCCACGCCCAGCTGCATCTCGCGCAATGCCGCAACCATTTATGCCTCCACCAACAATAAATACATCAACTGTATTTTGTTCGTTACTCATCAATAGGGCCTATATTTTGCAAGGCATCCCTATCGGCGATAATAATTTCAACCCCGCTTGCGTGACACAAATCAGTAAATTTCTGTGGCGGAGCAATATCTGTGACAAAGATATTTATTTGCGAAATATGTCCAATGAGAGTCGGTGCATTGCGATCAAATTTAATGCTGTCACTAACAAGTATGACCTTACGGGCTTGTTCCAAGATTGCTTTGGACACCCGAACCTCCCGGTGATCAAAATCAAGTAATGAGCCATCTTCATCAATGGCAGAAACACCAATTACAGCATAATCAACTTTGAACTGTCTAATGAAATCAACAGTACTAGCGCCTATTATACCACCATCAGTTCGCCGAGTTGAACCGCCAGCAATCAAGACCTCAGCATCCGAAGTCTCCAGCAATATATTGACGATATTGATATTGTTGGTAATGACCATCAGCCCTTTATGTCGTGAAAGGGACATGGCAACCTGTTCGGTTGTTGTTCCAATATTCAATATAACAGACGCATTATCAGGAATAAGGGTTGCTGTTAGATTACCAATTATTTGTTTTTCTTCGACGGCTAGTAAACGTCGGGAGTTATAGGCAAAGTTAGTAACACCCGATAGATGCACAGCGCCACCATGAATGCGCCCAAGATAATTCTGCTCACATAATTCAGTTAAATCACGTCGGATCGTTTGCGGGGTAACATCGAAATGACCAGATAGGGATTCTACATCCACACGGCCATGAAGTTTAGCGATGTCAAAAATTTCTTGCTGACGGGCGCTTAGTATTTTCATTTTATCCTCATATGCATTCGTTTATTTATTCGAATTTGTTTTTATTAACAAGTATTTATTCTGTTGACATTCGTTTATGTTCGTAATTTAGTAAGGACGAATTAATAATGAGCACAAACAATAATTATACTAAATCAATGATGACAGTGGGGGTAATACTAATGAAGAAGTTGCTTATGGCAACAGCTATGTCTATGGCAATGCTTACAAGTGTTGGTGTTGCCAATGTCTTCGCTTTTGTTCAAAGCATTATTTCCCGAGAAATCCTTTTTCATCAATTTAGTCATATTGTGTCGACATTACCAATACGAAGGAACTCTGCCATCTCACCCTGAGTGAGGCCAAACTTGATATCACTGACGGTCTTTAACAACCGCCAGAAATAGTCAATGTGACATCTAGAAAAATATAAGAAGCAATGTTAGGGCTTTCGGTTTTACTGGTAACAATAATTAAAACCTCCTAGCATATATTGGAAGAAAATATAAATTTAACTAAAACATATAGGGAGAAAATTTATGGGATTGCTAACAAAGTTCAGTTTGAAGCTGTTGATGGGCGTTGCCGTTGTCGGTATGAGTGTGATGTCAACATCCGCAGAAGCCGCAGATTGTAATCGTGGCACACTTGATAAAAAATATTGTGACAGGAACAAAGATCTCGTTGCTGATCTACCCGCTGATTCATCAAAATGGGCTGATCCATCAACATTGATTTTTGCTTATACCCCTGTGGAAGATCCTGCTGTTTATGCTGAAGTGTGGGATGGATTCATCAATCACATGTCCGAAACAACAGGCAAAAAAGTTATGTTTTTCCCTGTTCAGTCCAATGCGGCTCAAATCGAAGCCATGCGTTCCGGGCGTCTGCATGTTGCAGGTTTTAATACCGGGTCAAATCCACTTGCCGTAAGTTGCGCCGGACTTGTTCCTTTTGCTATGATGGCATCAAACGATGGCAGCTATGGTTATGAAATGGAAATCATTGTACCGGCTGATAGCTCGATAATGACCCCCGCAGATATTAAAGGTAAAACACTGACCTTCACTTCACCAACTTCAAATTCGGGCAACAAAGCTCCTTCAGCTTTACTTAAATCCGAATTCGGCTTGGTTAAAGATGTTGATTTTAAAACCACATTCTCAGGCAAGCATGACAATTCTGTTCTTGGTATTGCTAATAATGATTATGAAGTTGCACCAGTGGCAAACTCCGTTCTTAAGCGTATGCTTGATCGCGAAGTAATCACGGCGGATCAAATTCGCACAATCTACAAGTCAGCAACATTCCCAACAACAGGCTACGGGCACGCTCATAATTTGAACCCGACGCTGGCTGCCAAAGTTAAGGAAGCTTTCTTTACCTTTAACTGGGAAGGCTCAAAACTGGCTGCTGAATTTAAAAAAGAAGGTCAATTTATTGGCATTCAGCATAAAGCAGATTGGGATGTCATTCGTAAAATTGATGCTGCAAACGGCATTGAATACGCTTGTAAGTAGTACGCACTATATTTAACGAGGCAGAAGTACTGATTGTGTTTCTGCCTCTTTATTTTCAAAATTTTGATAAGTACTGGATTTAAGATGCTACGATTGGATAAGCTCACCAAACAATACAAAACAGGTGATCTTGCCTTGAAGAGTATTGATCTTGACGTTCCTAATGGCCAGGTTATGGCTCTTATCGGTCCCTCAGGAGCGGGGAAATCGACTCTCATTCGATGTGTTAATCGTCTTGTAGAACCTACCTCAGGCCAAGTTTCTCTTAACGACGTCCAAGTCACTTCACTTGGGCAAGGTGGACTGCGCAAAGTTCGTCGCAAAATGGGCATGATCTTTCAGGAGTATGCCCTTGTTGAACGACTAAGCGTCATGGAAAACGTACTTTCTGGCCGATTAGGGTATGTTGGGTTCTGGCGCAGTTTTTTTCGCAAATTTCCCCAATCTGACGTTGATGAAGCATTCCGTTTGCTAAAGCGTGTTGGCTTGGACCATATGGCTGATAAGCGGGCTGATGAACTCTCCGGCGGGCAACGTCAACGCGTCGGTATTTGTAGAGCCCTTATTCAGGACCCGGAACTGTTATTGGTGGATGAACCAACGGCATCTCTGGATCCTAAGACATCGCGCCAGATTATGCGTTTAATATGTGAACTTTGCTCAGAAAGAAAACTTTCTGCAATTATCAATATCCATGACGTTTTTCTCGCCCAAATGTTTGCACAACGAATTGTCGGCCTCCAACTAGGCTCAATTGTTTATGATGGCCCCCCCGATGGTTTGGACCCCGAGGTACTGACCGTGATTTACGGAGAAGAAGACTGGGAGGCCACCATAGAAAAAGTTGATGAGAATGACGAAGATGAAGATAGTGAGGTTAATGATGGCCTCTAACATAACCACTCTTCCTGACGAAATATCCCGGCGTTGGCAACGTCCACCAATGATAAAATCCTCCATGTTGCGTTGGGGGTTAATCGTCGGTGGGACAGGATACCTCGCACTGGCCATGGGGACTATGGATGTGAACTGGGGGCGGGTCGCTGACGGACTCCCCCGCGCAGAACGGTTTATAAGCTCTTTTTTTCCGCCTGACTTTGTCTCCAAATCAAATGATATATTCGATGGGGTGCTTGAAAGTCTTTGGATGACAGTTGTTTCAACTGTTATAGGCATTATGCTAGCAATCCCCGTCGGTATTGGTGCTGCTCGGAACTTATCCTCCCGGCCTATATATTTGTTTTCAAGAGGTATACTGGCCCTTTCACGAACATTTCCGGAAATTGTTATCGCCCTTTTCGCTGTTAAGCTGTTTGGGTTTGGTCCTTTTGCCGGAATCATCGCCCTCTCAATAGCCACTGTCGGATTTTACGGAAAGCTCCTTGCCGAAGATATTGAGGATATGGATGTAACACAAGCTGAAGCCGTTAAGTCTACCGGGGCGTCGTGGTTCCAATGGCTTATATATGCAGTTTTACCACAAGTCTTCCCGCGAATGATCGGTCTTGCGATTTACCGTTTCGATATTAATTTCAGAGAATCAGCCGTTCTTGGAATTGTTGGTGCTGGTGGTATTGGTGCAACATTGCTGACCTCCTTCGATCGTTATGAATTTGATTCAGCTGCAGCTATCCTGATCATTATTATCACCATCGTAATGTTCGTTGAATATACCTCTGGTTACATTAGAAAGTGGGTCCAATAATGCCTGTATCAAATCAAAATGGACTGAAAACCTGGCAATTACGTAACCGTAATCGTGATGTGTTAATTTGGTCTGGTCAGTTTTTAGCAGTGCTGCTGTTTGTATATTGTTGGCATTTGGTTTCTGAAAGAACGATGTGGCCTTTTGTTCTAGATGCCCCAGCACAGGCTTTGGATATGGCGGAAAGAATGGTGCCGCCAAAGTGGGGATATATAGACACCCTTTGGCAGCCCGTTTGGGATACGATTAATATTGCAACGCTTGGCACATTAATGGCTGTTGTTATGGCGTTTCCTATTGCCTTTCTTGCCGCACGTAATACCACTCCTTCTACAAAATATGTTCGTCCCATCGCCTTGTTTATAATTGTTTCCTCACGTTCAATTAATTCCTTGCTCTGGGCATTGATGCTTGTGACGATTATCGGTCCTGGTGTATTTGCTGGTGTACTTGCCATTGGCTTCAGGTCCATCGGGTTTTGTGCAAAGTTACTCTATGAGGCCATTGAAGAAATTGATACCAGACAGGTAGAGGCCATCACAGCAACAGGAGCCTCTGGGCCACAAATACTGAATTACGGGATTGTACCCCAAATTCTTCCAGCCTTTGCAGGTATCAGTGTCTTTCGTTGGGATATTAATATTCGCGAGTCTGCCGTTCTGGGATTGGTTGGTGCTGGTGGTATTGGCATGCAACTTAGCAGTTCACTGGATACGGTAAGTTGGACGCAGGTATCTGTTATACTGTTAGTGATCCTCGCGACGGTAATTGTCAGCGAGTGGGTTTCAGCCAAAATTCGCCATTCTATCATTTAGGGAACGAGATCAAAGTGCACGTCCCCTTACTTACAGGGCTGTCAAACATAGCTGAGGATTATGATGTTTTTCTGATAGACGCTTGGGGTGTCTTACATGATGGAGAGACCCTTTACCAAGGTGTGCTGGAAACTCTCCGCCAGTTAAAGCACGCAGGAAAGCGGGTTGTTTTAATTTCCAACTCTTCAAAACGAAACAGCACTATCGAAGCGCATCTAGCATCTTTGGGCATTCCAGACGGATATATTGAACACGTCATAACTTCTGGTGAAGTCACCTATCATGCCTTGAGAACAGGTCGCTTCGGTGAAGTCGGATTTTTTGTAGGATCGAAACAGGGGCGATCACTTTTAAATGACCCCGGTTTAAAACAAACAGCACAAATTGAAGAAGCAGATTTCATCCTTATTGCCACTGTCTCCGACGATATAAATTATGAACCCGTCTTAGAACAGGCTCACGCTTTAAAGCTTCCCCTTATTTGTGCAAATCCGGACGTTGTTGTTATTCATGCAGCTAAGAGAAAAATTTGCCCCGGTGCACTGGCGGCGCGCTACACAGAATTAGGCGGTAAAGTGTACTTGTATGGTAAGCCCCACGCACCAATTTACGAAGCAGCAATGAATGTACTTAACCATATTCCGAAAAGCAAAATTGTTGCAATCGGGGATGCTTTCCCAACCGATATTTCCGGGGCGAGTGCGGCAGGAATTGACAGTATTCTCGTTACAGGTGGTATCCATAATGAAGCATTGGGTAACTCGCCATCACAAGACGCTATTAATGAGATGGCCTTAGAGAATGATCTTTACCCCGTAGCAGCACTGCCCCAGTTGTTATGGTAACAGGAGTTCGGCAAGCTCTGCGAAACCAGCACCGCCCCGTTGACGCGTAACGTATGCTGGTTCGAATTGGAGCTGCCCTTTAAAATCAAGGACATTTGCAACGCCAACGGAATTTGGGAAAAACCCGAACATAGGGGAATCATTAGGGCTATCTCCAGAAAAAATAAACTGTTCCTTGTTTATATCCAAATCAATATCAAAGCATTTCTTCATTAATATTCGTGTCATGGATAATTTATCGTAGGTCCCAAACCAGCCGTTAACATGGATAGAACTGACCTTTGCTGTTGCGCCGGCATTCTCGAACATTTCAACGATTTTATCGATATCCTGTTCACTTAATCTTGCAACATCTTCGCAAAAATCGATTGCTAGATCAGCAATCCGGTAAGCTTGATCCGAGGCTAGTCCGGCTCCGGGAATCGTCTTCAAAATTTGGATAGCAAGATCATCAAGGCGCTTGCGTGACAACGAACGCTCTTCCTCGCTGGCCATGAAATGATGCGTCATTTTTCGCTGATTGTGATCATAGTGAAAATAGAAAGCACCGTTTTCGCCAACGATCGCATCAACAGGCCACATACGCACAATGTGATCACACCAACCGGCAGGACGACCTGTGATGGGGATAACACGAAAACCGGCTTGTTGCAGTTTTTCTAGAGCAGAATAAGCCTCAGAATGTAAACGCCCGTCTGATGTCAAAGTATCATCAATATCTGTTAAAATTGTTGTAATTTTGGCGCGATCCTGTCTGGATAATTCTTTAAGTTGTTTCATGTAATTCTCGATGAGTTTGTTTTTAGATTTAAAATCTGAATATATCAGCATTAAATAGAAATAGCCTGTTAAACTTTCTCCGTTTTCTAAGTGAGTAAACCTAAAGCACGCTGCACAACTGTTGCAACGTGGAGGATATCCAGAGTCAGAATTTTTGGTTGAAGAAATCCAAATTGAATTGGGGGTGGGTTACCGGGGGCACTTGGTCAGTCGACTTACCAAGTAAGCCATTTAAGAACGAAGGGGGTCCCACGACGAACAAAGATGCGTCGCACTTCATCGCCCATCACAATCAGAATAGCAAAAGGTACGCTCAACATCAGGTGCCAAACTTGCAACGGCGCCGTGCCAAAGAATGTATTGAAGACGGGGACATAGGATATCAGCCCCAACAGCATCAGTTCCGTAGCGATACCAAACAGCACGAGGCGATTGCTAAAGATGCCAATAGACAACAGGCTTTGCCGCCGCGTCCGGCAGATTATGACGTCTGCTATCTGGCAAATAATAATTGATGCGAAAAAGCCCGTAATGGCCGTACGGTACAGTGGATCGGACGAGGCTAGTTGCTGGCCCCATTGCCAGCCACCAGAATACATAATAACAAAATAAGTAAAAAATCCCGCTGCTGCCTGCACCATACCGATGATGCCGTAACTCATGCCCAAAAGGTTTCGTGTCAGTAACCGTTCGCCGCGTGGTCTGGGTTTCTTGTGCATGACGTCAGTTTCCGGCTTCTCTGCCCCGAGACCTAGTGCTGGTACGATATCCGTACCCAGATCGATACAGAGAATCAATACGACAGTCAACGGTAGTGGAATATCCAACAACACATAGGCAATGAAGGGCAGGATTTGCGGAATATTACTGGTCAGGATGTAGGCGATGAATTTTTTAATGTTATCGAAGATGGCGCGACCTTCCTCAATGGCGACGACGATGGTTGCAAAGTTATCATCCATCAACACCATATTACTGGCTTCCTTGGCCACATCGGTTCCAATAAGTCCCATGGCAACGCCCATGTCGGCGTTTTTAAGTGCTGGGGCATCATTGACACCATCGCCGGTCACAGTGACAATTTCACCATCTTTTTGTAAGTTCTGCACAATCCGTAATTTTTGGGCCGGCGATATGCGGGCGAAAATAATTTCGTCATTCCTGAGCACCTTGATCAATTGTTGGTCATCCATTTTCATGAGCTCATTCCCCTGAATCACGGTGCCATGTCCGGTGATCATACCGATCTTGCGTGCGATTGTTTTGGCTGTCAGGCCATGGTCTCCGGTCAGCATGACAACCTTGATACCAGCGGTGCGGCACTTGGCCAACGCGGCAGGAACTTCCGGGCGTGGAGGGTCGATCATACCTATGATGGCGATAAAGGTATAACCAGATTGCGGTATCCCTATTTCGTCATTTTCGCGAAAGGCAAGAGCCAGGCCACGCTCACCACGGCCCGCCAAACGCTGGAAATCAGCGAGAATTTTTTGTCGGCTGACGTCGGTTAGTGGCTGTGTTTCGCCATCTATGAACAGCTTATCGCACATGTCGAGGACGATTTCGGGTGCGCCTTTGAGGTAGGATTCCTGTTTGCCCGTATGTGGCATTTCGCATACGCTGATCATCCATTTTTTAATGGAATCAAACGGAATTTCGTGGACCCTTACAATGTCATCAAGATTATGAACCGGGTGAATACCATTGGCGAATAACAATAAGGACCCTTCGGTCGGATCGCCCGAATAACCTCTATTAATCAGATGGGCATTATTACAAAGGACCATGACCTTCCAGGCGATTTCAAGACCGGGTTCATCTAGAATGCTGATGCTAGTAGCGACGTGTTCATGGCCGCCCATAACAAGGGTCGAGACGGTAAGACGATTTTGCGTCAGGGTGCCCGTTTTGTCGGTACAGATTACTGTTGTACTGCCTAGGGTTTCGACACTTTCAAGGTTCTTTATCAATGCCTTCTTCGTGGCCATACGCTTGCTGGCCATAGTTAGAGATAAGGTGACGGTCGGCAGCAGGCCCTCGGGCACGTTGGCAACGATGATGCCGATGGCGAATATGAGACTTCCGATTTCCCCCTTGCCAATAGCAACGCTGACCAGAAAAAACAAAACGCCAAGAAAGATGGCTATGGCTGAAATAACTTTTATGAAATATTTCAGTTCTTTATGAATTGGTGTTTCCACCTCTACCGTCGCCTTGGTCAATTTGACGATATCACCGATCTGGGTGGTCATGCCGGTATTACAGACAATTGCTTTACCGACACCACTGTTGATTAACATGCCTGAAAAAACCATGTTGCGGCTTTCCTGAAGATTGTCGTGACTTTTGTTGACGTCCAGAATTTGCGGTTCGCTTTCGCCGGTCAGGCTGCTTAGGTCTTCTTTCAGGCGGGTTTGTTCGATCAGGCGTCCATCGGCTGGTACACGGTCCCCTTCGTGGAGTAGAAAGACATCCCCCGGTACCAGCCGTTTTGCATCGACTTCTTCTACTCGACCATCGCGAAGGACTTTAACAATGGATGGCAGCATTTTCTTGAAGCTTTCCATAATTTTTTCGCTCTGATGTTCCTGGATGTAGGTAAAACCTGCGTTCAACACCACAACTCCCAGAAGGGCGTAGGCGATGTAAAGGTTTCCTTGCCCGGGATCCAGTTGTTCTGCGAACAGAGCCAACCCGCCCCCGACCATCAACAGTAAGGCAAAAAAATTCTTGAACTGGCGCAGGAATTTGACCACTTCTAGGGTCTGCTGGCGGACGCGCAACTCGTTGGTACCGTATTGCTCAAGCCGGATTTCGGCCTCTGCCGAAGTCAGGCCCTGCTCACCACTTTTCAGTAATGTGTATAGTTGCTGAATCGGGATTTTATGTGGGTCAGCTAGTTGATTGCTCATTGTTTGAAGTTCCGTCCAACCACTTGAACAAGGACTATTATAACACCGTAAGCTTCAGTATGTAAGAAAATTCCTATCGTCTGGGTAAAGTAGTGATGCAAGGGCCTTATAAGGCCGTTAAGAAATTTTCAGTAATGGCTAAAACAGAAATGATTAAAATAGACCAAATTCAGATTTTATATTCAAAAATCAACTGTATTCTATCTTCAATATATAAATAGTTCCGCTCGTAATAATCAGAATTTAGATTACAGAGGGGCAGGGGGGGCTGAATTTCCCTTTATGGCAAAAAGTTGCTTAACTCAAAGCCAATGAGTATGTCTGCTGTATGGAATTAAAGTAGACATACTCAACCACACATCCGCAAACAGATGGGCAATAGGATTGTTGTTAAAAATAGAGAAATATTTTTTCTTGTTTTTGTATTGTTGTTTCCCAAGTCAAACAACCGATACCCCAATCCACGGCTTTCCCATTTGATGAACAAGGGAAAAATAGTGTCTCTATATTGCGATACATGACATCGTTGTTAATTGTGAGCTTTGTATCCCGTTTATTATAAGCGGGACATTTTTCTCGTATTGATTTCTGGTAATGTTCAACAATGTCTTCGGTGGTATCATATCCTTCAAATATTTCTACATCCGAGGTTCCCGACACATTTTTTCCATGTAATTCGGTATGCTTCTCTCCGGCAAAACCCATCATCAAGTCTTTGACTTTATCTTCACTCCGCAAGTCATTCACCCAGATGTAAGGAACCAGTTTTGGAACGTCCATTAAGTTCATTTCTTCGTAATCAGGAAGACCACCATCCTTACAATACGACAGAACAAAGCGACCGAAATCCCTCAGTTCATCCCAAGAGACGGTTTCATCTATTTGTTTTTGGGTAATCATGTGGATAGTTTTGTTTCTCGGTAATTGAGCGGATACTTGAATTATGTAGAATGGCAGTCAAAGTTGCAATGACTTTAGATTCGAGTCTCTGAACCATGTTTCATAAAAATTGTTTTATAGATTCTGACAGCAGACGCAAATCATCCAACAAAAGGATAAAATTTCTGTAAATCACACCATCACCTATGTGCGAAGTAGAGCGATTGTTCATAGTTAAGTTGACTGTGCACGATATTAGCTCAGAATTACTTATGAAAACAGGATTATCCTATGCATAATTTTTTCAACCGTATATTCGTTATAAGCTATCTATTTATTTTATACTCTCAGGCTCCACTCGCTTCAAAAATAATAAAATCCTTCGTTGAATGAAATACGTAGAATTATTTTAAAGTCCATATTAAAGTCGTTCCGTTATCATTCTTTCAAGCATCAATAACTGGTGCCTGATAAATTGGGTTGATTGGTGAGGACATTATCGATGACATTGCTAAATATTGACGAGGTTGTGGGTGCCGGGCTTTGCGCTGGGTGTGGTATCTGTGAGAGTATGGCAGGAAGCAATGGCATTGAAATGGGGCTCACCAAAGAAGGACGCATTCGACCGCACACTAAAAAACCAGTTGAAACAGAGTTGATGAAACGGATTATGCAGGTCTGTCCCGGCGCGATTATCACAGGTCCTAAAGAGGATCAGGCTGGTCTACCAAACTCACTTCATCCCATTTGGGGGCCTATCGCTAGCTTACACAAGGGGTGGGCTGGGGATGAAAAGGTAAGGTTTCATTCAGCCGCTGGAGGTGTGCTCACATCCCTTGGCATGTACCTTATTCGAACTGGTAAAGTGGACGCTGTATTACATATAATTGCCTCTGTGGATAACCCGCCGCTCAGTGAGGCTTGGATTAGTCGAACTGAACAGGATGTTTATGATGGTGCACAGTCGCGCTATGGACCCGGAGCCTCGCTGACGGCAGTTCACAAATTATTGGACGAGGGAGCTACATTCGCAGTCATCGGAAAACCGTGCGATGTGGCAGCTATTCGCAATTTGCAAAACATTGACGCGCGAGCAGAGACGCAAATTCCCTATTGCTTAACCCTTTTTTGTGGGGGCACTCTTAGCTTGAATTCAGTCCATGCCATGGTCGAAAACATGGGGGCGACACCTGATGAACTTAGCCTTTACCGATATCGTGGCGAAGGTTGGCCTGGTACGGCGCATATGGAAACCAGTGACGGACGTGCATTTGACCTGACTTATGAACAGGCCTGGCTCGATGATACGGTATCCTGGAAGTATGATTTGCCGTTTCGATGTAAAGTTTGTCCAGATGCAATTGGCGAACTCGCTGATATTGCAGCGCCAGATGGGTGGGTTATGAAAGACGGCAAACCCGTCTATGATGAAGCTCCAGGCGTTAACCTCGTAATTGCCCGCACACCCAAAGGGGCCGAACTGGCCAGAGCAGCAGAAACCGACGGTGCGTTGGTTCGGGCTCCTTTCACTGAAGCTGAATTATCTGAGATGCATGATGACCACCGAGCCCGAAAAACACATTGGCCCGTGCGCATGTGGGCCTTACGTTTAGCTGGCCAACCATATTTGACAGTTCGTCGATACAGGTTGGTTTCAGCACTGTGTGCAGCAGGGTTTCGATATTCTTTGGCTTCATTTCTGGGCACCCTTCGCCGTGCTAGGAAGAAACTGAACCGCGAAATTGGATTTAGCAGATCACTATAACCAAAGGCGGAAAAGATAAATACGCCTGTCTTCAATCGGCTTCTTTAACAAATACATCACGGTTGCACATAATTGTGATGGTGCGATGGATTTGCGCAATAAGGGAAGGCTGTTTGTTTCATATCTGGATAGGTCAAACCGTCTTAAAACGAATATTTGATCTTTGACTGTCAAAAGGAACAACCCTGTCGCTCAGAACTCAACGTTTTTGCGAGTCTAAAATGAGTCTAGATGGAAAAATTAATTGAAATCTATTGCAGGCAAGGCAATATATTATTAATTGCTTCAATTAAATGATGTACAACAATCAATGTGAATAGAAGGCCAGTTCATGACACAGCAACGGATTATCCTATTTGTCATTCTGTCAGTAATGGCCATCTTGGGAAACTATTCTAATCTTCCCCTATTTTTTTCTGTCAGTTTCATCTTTGGCTCCGTCGCGGCATTGATGGCTGTCCGTTTGCTTGGCGTTTTCCCGGGCTCTCTTGTTGCAGCGATCGGAGGGGCCTATACTTGGGTTCTCTGGGGCCATCCATACGCGATGATCATCTTCACACTTGAAGCGTTGGTGGTGGGGTTGCTTATGCGACGAATTGAGAAAGTCGCCTTAGCTGACACGCTTTATTGGATTTTTATTGGCAGCCCTTTGGTGTTTTTGTTCTATCGGGTGCAGATGGAGATGCCAGAAAGTGCCGTCGCTCTTATTGCAATCAAACAGCCTATAAATGGTATCTTCAATGCCGTAATGGCCGCGTTTGTCTTGATGGCAGTACGCTTGTGGTTGCCTCAGCTGGGTATGGCTGTTCAAAACCGCATTCAGGTTTCATCACTGGTCTTTAACGTCATGTTATTGCTGACTTTAGCCGCAGGTACAGCGCCGATCATATCTAATAGCAATGAAATCCTCAAGAAAGAGGAACTGGCGATTCAACACACGCTGGAAGACACCACACAATGGATTTCTGGTATGCTCCAGATGAGAAGCGACGGAGCCGATATTATACAGAGTATCGAACGTGTCGCTGCGGTCATGCCAGATAGGGATATACTACATTTTGCACTCCTAGGCCCCGACGATGTGGAGATGGTCAGTTACGGTCAAGTCAAAAGCCTTGGCGGAAGCGGATCGTTAAGGGAAAGCGAGCAGGGGTTGATGATCTGGCAACCTGAGGGTCAGATGGCCGCGATGTTGAGATGGCGTGAAAGCCGCTACATACACCGTGTTCGTCTTGAACATACAGAATTTAACACGACCTTGTTGCTTGAAGCCGATGCAAGTTCCGTGATCGAGAAAATGGATACCCAGTATTTTCAATCGCTACTCTATATTACCGCCCTTATCGGTATTGCCGTGGCGTTGTCTCTGGTTTTAAGCTTCTTGGTTACGCGACCGATCAGACAGTTGGCAGCACTCGGCACACGGATTGCGGGACATGTGGTGGAAGCCCCAATTCCGACTGTGATATTTCCGAAGAGCTTCGTTCGCGAGTACGATGATCTTTCTTACTCGTTAAAAAATATGACAGGAGACCTTGCTACGAGTTATGGCGAGTTGCGTAGCATAAAGGAAAATTTGGAAGGAATTGTTGAGGAACGGACAAATGAACTGCGCCACCTCTCTATGGTGGCTAGCCAAACCACGAATGGTGTGATCATCACCGATGCCCAAGGCGTGACCACATGGGTCAATAACGGCTTTGTCGAGATTTCCGGTTTCACCGCTGACGAACTTATCGGTAAACGGCCTGGCGACCTTCTACAGGGGACTGACACAGACCCTGATTCTGTCTCCGAGATGCATCAGGCCGTGGCCGGTGGCGTCCCCTTTAACATTGAAATAATCAATTACTCGAAATTGGGTATTCCTTATTGGATCGAAATCGTGTGCAATCCCTTCAAGGATGAGCACGGACAACACATTGGGTTCATCGCCATCGAAACGGACATCAGCGAGCGTAAGAATATCGAGCGGACAAAGGACGAATTCATCGCCACTGCGAGCCATGAACTCCGCACACCATTGACATCCATCAAGGGGGCCATCGGCCTTTTACGTTCCGGAAAAATAGCAAATTTGCCGAGTCAAGCTCAACCGTTGGTGGATATTGCGTACAAAAACATTAATCACCTTGTTGAACTTGTTAACGATATTCTAGACATCGAGAAGCTGCAGACCGATCAAATGGCATTCGATTTCGAGCCGACGGATTTAACGGCTTTGGTGAGGGAAGCAATCGCCAATAACCAAAGTTACGCCGAAGAATACGGTGTGCAATTTCAGTTGACCGATACCCAAGACGTCCAAGTTAATTGTGATTACAGAAGAATGAGTCAGGTGATGGCCAATCTTCTCTCGAACGCAGCTAAGTTCTCCCATCACGAAGGAATAGTGAAAATATCGGTTCACCGCCAGAACGGCTTAGCCTGCTTGTCAGTATCTGATCAAGGTGTGGGTATTCCTGAAGAGTTCCATGAGAAAATCTTCGATCGTTTCACGCAATCGGATGCATCAGATAGTCGGAAAGTTGGTGGCTCTGGTTTGGGGCTCAATATTTCAAAAAAGATTGTCGAAAAGCACGGGGGAATTATCAGATTTAATAGCGATGCTGGCGTTGGTACCACATTTTATGTGGACTTACCCGTTTTGTAGAGCGTAACCGTTTGAGCAACTAATTTAAAAAATAAAATAGTTACTCATTCTCTATTAATCACTGAGTATCTAATTGCCAGATTGCCGAGAAAATTTTCCTGTTTCTGGGTCCATAATCCATAAATCACCATCAGCAATATCGAACCAAGCGGCGTGAAGTGTAAGGAGGTTTTTGTCTTCCAAGATTTTCACGCAGGGAAAGGTACGAAGATTTTCTATCGAATTACGAACTGAGGCTCGTTCTAATTCAGTTTGTTTATCTGCGTCGCTCAGTTCATCTGGTGAAAGAGACGAGATAGCCGGCGAAATTAGATCTATCCATTTACCAATAAAGTCACCCGGTGAGAGTGGTTCCATGTCAGGGGTCAAAGCCGCCGCTATGCCACCGCATCGTCCATGCCCCAGCACCACAATGTTCTTCACTTTGAGAGCTTGTACGGCGAACTCAAGGGCGGCAGACGTGGAATGATAGGTCCCGTCAGGCTCGTAAGGCGGAACTAAATTAGCGACATTGCGAACGACGAAAATTTCGCCCGGTGCGGAGTCAAAGATGGTCTCTGGAGCAGCGCGTGAATCGCAGCATGCAATCATCATGGTTTCTGGTGTTTGCCCCTGATCGGCAAGGCTCTGATATCGGCGCCGTTCCTTGTCGAAACGACCGTCCTTAAAAGTCTGGTATCCGTTTAATAGTTTCGACGGGAAATTTGTCATTAATTGATTATCCTTACTTAGATGTTGACGTTATATAGCAACTTTTACACCAGCATCTCTGACAAATAAAGGATGATCGCTTGCTTAAATGTGGATAGTTCGGGTCCTAAAAAATATGTCTATTTTAGGGCAATAAGAGAATGCTAATGTAGGGTCAAAAAGCTATTGTGGTACACTGTAGACAGCCTCTAAACACGTCGAGGTGAATTTTGCCAAAATCCAATTATTTCATTGAAAAACAACATTAAATTATTTTTAAAAACTCATTCTTCGAATAATGTATCGTAGTAGATTCAAATATGTATCTCTCCTCAATAGGCACCAGAAAACCGTCTTAATTAACTTGACCTTATAGGTTAAATAATCAACATTCTTTTTATATTGAAAACCTGTTTCTGGAAACAATAAATCATTTACCTTTTATAAACGTACTGGCGCTAAAGACTCATGAAATTATTAGATAAAATTCCAATGGGAGTATTAATCAGCTTAGCCTTTTTGATGCTATTTGCGCCATTTTCACCAGAACCTCATTTGGTTGAAAAGTACAGGCTGTTTATGGATGGGAACTTGATAAAACCACTCGATATATTTGATATTTTTTGGCACTTATTTCCAGCAATGCTACTTGCTGTAAAGTTAATAAGGAACGCTTGATTAATTTTTATTACATTAACCTTCAAGAGTAAGAGAATAGAATTTAGCACTATAAGGAAACACATTCATGGCCTGCTCCATTGCCCTACAGTTATCAACAATGTCACACCTACAAATGTTAAATTCGAGCTTGATGGTCTGATTTTTTCATAAGCTTAAGGCAATGCCAAGCCATACAAGGTTTCAGAGAACCATGGTTCCAACAGTCGCATTTCATAGGCACTCTCTACTATAATATGAACGTTCAATACACTTACAAATACCGTAATGATTATAGCCAGCGAGGGTCTAGCATTACGATGTATTGACGCATCGTTCGCGGGTTTACTAAAAAATTGTATCTTAGATCATCCTTATTATTTGATAGATTGAAAAGCGGTTTTTCCGATCCCAAATCTGATTGTAATGTATGTACACTCGATCTCACCGCGTAGTAATTTACTTGTTCATTTCCATAAATTTCTGTAATTGGATGATTTTAAATCAACGTAACTCTAATCTGAAAGCCAGTTCGTTCATGGACCCACTGACCCAAGGAGTTGTCGGCGCAGTTTTCCCTCAATCAACATTTAAGCGAAGTCACATGCTTTTGGCTGGACTATTTGGTCTCGTTGGCGGGATGGCCCCGGATCTAGATATCCTGATAAACTCTAAGAATGATCCATTACTGTATTTGGAATACCATCGACAGTTTACGCATTCTCTTATTTTTATTCCTATCGGTGGATTGATTTGCGCGTTGTTAATGCATTATTTGATTGGACGAAGGAAATCCTTCCCTTTTATAAAAACATATATTTTCTGCAGTTTGGGATATGCATCACACGGTCTGTTAGATGCATCAACCTCCTATGGCACCATGCTTTTCTGGCCGTTCAGTGACTATCGCGTCGCCTGGAGCTATATTTCTATCATAGACCCTCTTTTTACTTTGCCGGTTTTAACCCTTGTCCTACTCTCGGCTTGGCGACGATCAGCGAATTATGCGCGGATAGCCCTTGCCTGGGGCATGTTATATATTGGTGCAGGTGCCTACCAAAATCAGTCTGCTGTAAAAATGGGGGTGGAGATCGCGAAAGCGCGGGGCCATAAACCTGTCTCTATGAGTGTAAAGCCAAGCTTCGGTAATCTTTTTCTCTGGAAAGTGATCTATCGCGACAAAAACACATACTATGTAGATGCTGTACGTGTTGGTTGGAAAACAACGATTTATCCGGGTGCTTCAATTGCAGCACTGGATATTTCTCGTGATTTCCCCTGGCTAGATACAAATAGCCAGCAAGCACGTGATATTGAGCGTTTTCGGTGGTTCTCAAAAGGGTATATCGCTAAGGACCCCGTGAATTCGAACCACATCATTGATTTGCGGTATTCATATGTTCCAAACGAGATTGGCGCCTTATGGTCGATTGAGTTATCACCTAATGCCAACAAGAAAGATCATGTCGACTTTGTTGCAGATAGTCGCCCAAGCCAAGACCATCGCGAAACATTGTGGGGTATGGTTGTCGGGCAAGAACCTTATACGAAACTGACACAATTGAGGACACGGTAAATCTTGTAACCATTTTGTTATCAAGAATTCAGAATATTGACCTGGATGAGATGATAGCCCCCCATACACTCTCCATGCAATCAATGATCTTTGGTGCTTATTTTTCCTATAGCTTTAATAAGTATTGTGACTCAAGGCTCGACCATGTCGGTGAATAAAGCTATGATAACCTAGGGGTGAAGTCTTTTATTTATCACACTGTATTAATTTAAATAGACGATATTTCTTCCCTATCGCTTTTATCTAATGCAATCGTAACTCAAAAGCCGGATACTAACATGGAACTCAAGTGGCTTGAGGACTTTCTTTCGCTTTGCGAAACTGGAAATTTTAGGGTTTCCTCTGTGGAACGGTGTGTCTCTCAGCCAGCATTCAGTCGACGTCTTAAATCATTGGAAAACTGGGTCGGGTCAAAGCTTATTGACCGTTCCATACAACCGGTCAGATTAACTGAGGCTGGAGAGATTTTTAAACCTATAGCACAGGAAATTTCAAACCTCGCCAATCAATCGCGTAATGATATCAAGGGAAGAAAGGAAAAAATCCGTTTTTCGACTTTAAGCACTCTGGCACAGTTTTTTATACCTGGATGGCTGGACGAGCTTCAAACACTTACCAAAACAGAAACATTCAGTGTTCGGAGTGGATATGGCAGTGTTCCCCAATACCTTAACGCTTTGGAAGAAGGGGAAGTAGATTTCTATGTCGGTTATGAGGACCCCTCAGGGACAATTTTAAATGATACAGCGAAGTTTTGCTCTCAACAATTGGGGACCGAAACACTTGTAGCGGTGGTTAACCCGGACGAAAACGGTAGACCTAAATACTGGCTTCCTACCGCTACTCCCCATAGCTCAATTCCGTACTTGCATACCTATTCCAACCCAAAAGTATGGCCCATCAAAGAACATCTTGATGTTCGATTTAGTGATTTAAAGTTTATGCCGGTTTATGAATCATCGACGGCTATGGCGATTAGGGAGATGGTTATCAAGGGTTATGGTGTAGCCTGGATTCCTAAATCTATTATTGCCGATGATCTTAAAGCTGGGACACTCGTACGCGCGGCTACTTCAGAAGATGATATCCCAATAAACATTGTCGCTTATCGCTACAAACCAAATTCAGTGCCGCATATTGAAAAATTTTGGCAAGATTTATTAAATAAAGAGGCAATTAAACCGATATTTCATTAAGCTCTTATCTCTTAATTCATATATACCATCATTAATTTAATACCTTTATTGCAATAATCGACCAAGTCATGCGTTTTTTGCATGACTTGGTCTGACAAAGGTATTGGACCTAAAAGATACATCTCCCTACTGTTTCGACATAGATTGACTAAAAGAGTCTATTTTCATAAGCGAACGATAAATTATTTTTAAATTGGGAGAATACTTAATGAAGTTTACAAAATTATTGACATCGGCCGCAGCGATTACTGTACTGGCGACCGTCGGTGCAGCTACGGCTTCGGCAGCGGAAAACACATTACAGACCGTCAAAGAACGTGGTCACGTGCGTTGCCAAGTTGGACCACCTTCACCTGGTTATTATAATCTTGACGCCAATGGCGAATGGTACGGCCTTGATGTACAAACATGTCATGCCGTAGCCGCGGCCATATTCGGCGATCCAAACAAACTGGAGATCCAATCGGTCAGCTCTCAAATGCGCTTTACTGCTTTGGCAAATGGCGAGTCTGATCTTTTGTCACGGACTGCAACTTGGACAATGTCTCGTGACACCCAACTTGGTATAGATTTTCTAAAACCCAATTTTTATGACGGCCAAGGCTTTACCGTTCATAAAGATCTCGGCATAACGAGTGCACTTGAATTAAAGGGTGCCAAAGTATGTGTGACGTCAGGTACGACAACGGAACTTAATCTTGCTGATTTCAGCCGTGTTAATAATCTTGGCATAAGTGCCGTTACGTTTGAAGATTTCAACGTCCGTGACGAAACCTATCTGAATGGTGGTTGTGATTCGACTACCGGTGATAAATCATCAATGGCTGGTAATCTGGCTGCATTTCCGGTTCCTACAGACCATATAATTCTCCCTGAAACCATTTCAAAAGAGCCACTCGCACCGGCTGTGAGACATGGCGATAGCCAGTGGAGAGATCTTGTCTCTTGGTCTGTTTTTGCCATGATCAACGCTGAGGAACTTGGTATTACCAGTGCAAATGTTGATGACATGCGCGCCAATTCCAAAGATGTGAACGTCCGTCGTATGCTTGGTGTTGAAGGCAATCTTCATGAAGGCATTGGGCTTACCAAAGATTGGGCTTATAACATCATTAAACATGTTGGCAATTATGGTGAAAACTATGAAGCATTCATGGGCAGTGGTGAAAAGGGTATCGGTATCGATCGTGCCGGATCGCTTAACGCCCTATGGACCAATGGCGGCCTGATGTATTCTCCGCCAATGCGTTAATAAAAATTCCAGCGGTTTAATCCACTGGCGTTATCAACTGGTGCCCGATCAATCCTACATTGATCGGGCACCAGCGATGAACGCGGAATGGGAATTTTTATCAGGAGGAAGATGATTTGACGGCGTATGACAATCTCAAGAAATCCGACCATAAAAAACCAAAAGAGCAATTTGATTTTTTTCATGATGAGCGTGTCCGCTCAGTTTTCTATCAGCTATTAACGGCGGTAATTATTGGCTGGGCCGTCTGGTATCTTGTTAGCACCACATCTAATAACCTTGAAGCGCGCGGAATGAAGTCCGGCTTTGACTTTTTAGGGGTAGAAGCTGGATTTGATACAGATTTCAGACTTCTTGATTATACCGTCGGGATTGGGACGTATGGGGATATTTTTCTCATTGGCATTCTCAATACACTTTATATTTCAGTTATGGCAATCATCGCCATGACCATACTAGGTTTTACCATTGGCGTATTGAGGCTCTCCAACAATTGGCTCGTCGCAAAGGTAGCGTTGATCTATGTAGAAGTATTTCGCAACACCCCCTTACTCATACAGATTATTTTTTGGTATACTGGAATATTCTCCCTGCTGCCCAAGGTTAGGCAAAGTTATGACCTATCTGGTGGCGCAGAAGTTGTTCTGCTTAATAATCGAGGACTATACATGCCATGGCCCGAACCGGGCGATTTACTCTGGGTCACAGGTGTTGCTTTTGTCATAGCGGTTATTGCTGTTTTTATATACAGTCGTTGGGCCCACAAACGTCAGGATGAAACAGGACAGATCGTACCGATCTTCCTACCTTCCATAGCCTTGATTGTTCTGCTGCCGGGCGTTGCTTTCTTGGTAACGGGGGCGCCTCTTAGTTGGAATATTCCAACGCTTGAGGGATTTAATTTTGTTGGCGGTGCCACGTTGCCACCTGCTTTTCTGGCGCTTTTTGTTTCCTTGACCATTTATCACGCTGCTTATATGGCAGAAACTGTGCGCGCAGGTATCCTGTCGGTAAATAGAGGACAGCATGACGCTGCACTTGCAATTGGTCTGCGACCCAGCCGTGTGATGAAATTAGTGATTATTCCCCAAGCAATGCCGGCTATTGTTCCGCCCATGATTAGCAAGTGGATGGACGTGGTTAAAAATTCATCCTTGGCCATTGCCATTGGCTTCCCAGACCTTGTTGCTGTCTTTATGTCTACATCGTTGAATCAGGTTGGTCATGCCATTGAGATTGTCGGCATGACGATGGCTTTTTATATGTTCATCAGTCTGTCGATTTCGGGAGTGTTGAATATATATAATAAACGTGTCCAACTGGTGGAGCGCTAATCATGGCTGTTGTAAATGCGAAAAAAACAGTGGCCAGAGCGGCCCCCTTATCTGAAAATACTATCTTGGGTTGGATGCGTATAAATCTCTTCAGCTCTGTACTTAATAGTATTCTCACTTTCATTACTCTCTACATTGTATATTTAACGGTAAAGGGATTATGGGTTTGGGGTGTATACGACGCCGTGTTCATTGCCGACACCAGACGTGAGTGTTTCGATATCAGCATTAATGGGGCTTGCTGGGCGGGTGTCATCGCATGGTTGGATAATATTTTCTATGGTCGTTACCCAAGAGATGAGCTGTGGCGGATTAATTTTGGTTTATTGCTCATCGTTATTTGGATGGTTCCGCTTTGGTTACCTAGGGTTAAAGCTAAGGCCTTTATCGGACTAACCACGGTATTCTTATACCCTTTCCTTGCCGGCTATCTGTTTGCTGGCGGCGGCAAGGATATCTTTATGCAGATCATGGTTTCTGCTGCGATCCTTTGCTTGATAGGCAATAGCATACATTCAGTTATTGGCGTATTTACCGGCAATAGTTTACCGGAAATCCTGATCCAATTAATCGATAAAGAAGATGCTTCAGAAAAGAGTCAGCGCAATATTTTACTTAGCCTCCTAGGGTTTAGTTTTGTTTTGGTTTACCTGTGGCAAATGGGGTGGAGTGTCAGCAGTGTCTCCTGGACCAAATGGGGTGGTTTATTTTTGTCTATGGTCATTGCAGGCATCGGTATAGCCTCGGCATTGCCAGGCGGTATTTTCCTTGCGCTTGGCCGGCGATCCACGTTGCCGGTAATTCGAGTGCTGAGCACCGCCTTCATCGAACTATTTCGCTCTGTGCCGTTAATTACGGTACTTTTTATGGCGACGACGATGTTTCCTTTGTTCATGCCAGAAGGTTTTATTCTCAATAAATTGACCCAAGTTATCATCGCCATTTGCCTATTTAATGCTTGTTATATGGCAGAGACAATCCGCGCTGGCCTTCAAGCTATTCCCAAAGGTCAATTTGAAGGGGCCCACACAATTGGTTTGGGGTATTGGGGAACCATGAGTTTTATCATCATGCCTCAGGCCTTGAAACATATGATCCCTAATATTGTTGGCATTTTTATTGGCCTACTTAAGGATACCACATTGGTATCTATTATTGGATTGTTCGACATATTGAGCATGCTGCGTTCAATCAGCAAGGATACTCCTTGGCTTGGAATTCACAAAGAACCATTGCTTTTTGGTGCAATGTTATTCTTTTTACTTTGCCTTGCCATGTCAAAATACAGCCATCACATGGAAGCAAAACTGTCGACTACACATAAGAATTGATTCTAAAAATCAAGGAAGAAAATATGACTGATACAAACACACAGGAAGTCAGACAACAACTGGCATCGGCGGCTTCCAATGAAGTTATTATTGAGCTTAATAAGGTCAATAAATGGTATGGTGATTTTCATGTGCTGAAGGACATTGACCTTACTGTACACAAAGGAGAGCGAATTGTTGTTTGTGGACCTTCGGGTTCTGGGAAATCAACTCTCATCCGCTGTATCAACCATCTTGAAGAACATCAAGAGGGCAGTATTGTCGTTGATGATATAACGCTGGATAAAAACCTTAAGCACATAGATCACATTCGTACCGAAGTTGGTATGGTGTTCCAGAGCTTTAATCTGTTCCCCCATCTATCCATTATTGAGAACCTGACACTCGGCCCCATTTGGGTGCGAAAGATGCCCAAAGCGGATGCTCTAGCCAATGCTATGAAATACCTTGAACGAGTCAAGATACCAGAACAGGCTGACAAATATCCCGGTCAACTTTCGGGCGGCCAACAACAACGTGTAGCCATCGCCCGATCGCTATGCATGAATCCCAAAATTATGTTGTTTGATGAACCGACTTCGGCGCTTGACCCGGAAATGATTAAGGAAGTTCTTGATGTTATGGTTGAACTGGCCGATACGGGAATGACCATGATCGTTGTCACCCACGAAATGGGGTTTGCTAAGACTATTGCCGACCGTGTGATCTTTATGGATGAAGGCGATATAGTTGAGGAAAACGAACCCAATGAGTTTTTCAATAATCCTCAGCATGAACGAACAAAATTATTTCTCAGTCAAATATTGTGACCATCTGTGTGGCCACCTGAAGTCATGCACATCAATTAATTGAAAGCCGATACTTATGCCTACCAGCTTTTTTTCCGCTGCCGGTAAATTCTATCGTGGCAATTTACACACCCATTCTACACAATCGGACGGGGCGTTGCCCCCTGAAGAAGTTTGCCGTCGTTATCAGGCTGAAGGTTATGATTTCATTGCCTTGACTGATCATTTTGTTGGGCAGTTCAACTATCCTATTACCGATACGACAGCCTTTCGTAATGGGGAGTTTACGACCATTCTAGGTGCTGAAATGCATACAGGAACAATGGAGAACGGTAATTTATGGCACCTTGTGGCTGTAGGCCTTCCAACCGACTTCACCCCGCCCTATGCACCATATTTAAAACCTGCTGATGGTTCGGAGCCAGCGGCAATTTTGGCGCAAAGGGCTCGCGATGCCGGTGCATTTGTTGTTGTCGTGCATCCGCATTGGTCTGGTATGACAGAGACCGACGCCCAAACCATCACCGCTGCCCATGCAATCGAAGTCTATAATCATGGCACTTTCATCGACAATGATCGTGGTGAAGGTTTTGTGACGTTAGAACACCTTTTAAATAAAGGAAGGCGGTTGTCTCTGGTCGCCACCGACGATGCCCATTTTAATTCACCCGACCACTTCGGCGGTTGGGTTATGGTCAAGTCTCTTGAGAGCACCCCGGAGGCTTTGCTTGAAGCGCTAAAGTTAGGTCAGTTCTATTCAAGTTTAGGTCCTGAAATTCACGATATTCGAATTGCCAATCGCAGAATAGAGATTGATTGCTCCGAGGTTTCGACAATCATCGTTCAAGGGCAAGGCTCAAATACTGCAACCCTACATGGCGAGGCAATGACGACTGGGAGCCTCTCACTACATCGTTTAGGGAACTCGCCGTGGATTAGAGTATCGATCATGAATTACGCGGGTAAGAGAGCATGGTCCAATCCGATCTGGATTGATGAATAAGCCATAAGAATTAAGGTTTCCACTATATGTCATATGAATTACTTGTTGAAATTACCCGTAATAACATTGTGGAAAGCCAGCATTTTGGCGCTGCTGTTGTTTGCGATTTCAAAGGAAATATCCTAAAAAGTTGGGGTGATATTGAAAAACTTGTTTTCCCTCGCTCTGCCCTGAAACCGCTTTACGCCATTGACTTAGTTGAAAGTGGTGCCAGCAAACATTACACCTTAAGCGATGCTGAGCTGTCTCTTTCTTGTGCTTCCCACCAAGGTGAAGAGATGCACGAGAAGAAGGTTGGTGAATGGTTAAACCGTTTAGGATTAGGTCCAGACGACTTGACCTGTGGTGCCGTACTTCCCGATGACGAGATAAATGCACACAGATTAATAGCTTCGGGTTCGAACGGGTGTCAACTTCATCATAATTGCTCAGGCAAACATGCAAGCTTTTTAACAACGGCACTGCATTTAAATATGCCATTGAACAATTATCACCTCGCCGGACACCCCATACAAAAATTATCTATGGATACACTTTCATCTTTGGCCGACACTGACTTGCGAGAATATCCATCGGGGATTGATGGTTGTGGATTTCCTGCGCCAACGATGCCTTTAGTGTGCCTAGGGCGAATGATGGCTCGTTTTGCGAAGCCCACAAATTTTTCTACGGTACGTACCAATGCAGTTTATCGCCTCCATAAAGCCCTTATACATGAACCTTATTATGCGGCGGGGCATGGGACAGTGGTCAGCGAATTAAACCAAGTAACGAAAGGGAGCGTATTAGCAAAAACAGGTGCGGAGGGTGTTCTCACAGCTTCCCTCCCGGAACAAGGTTTGGGAATATCATTGAAAATATCAGATGGCAATGCACGTGCTCGCTCTGTCGCGCTCTTGGCAATCCTTGATGATCTAGGTGTATTGTCGGAAATAGAAAAAGAACAACTTCGAACCTATATTACACCTCAAATAAAAAACTCCCAAGATTTAATAGTAGGCGAAATTCGTCCGGCACAATCTTGGTTAAGTGCGTAAGTGGTGGCATCAGGAATTATGCTGAAACCCATTCGTCCTACTTTGCTTCCATGGGCGGAGAGGTTTCGAGATAAGAAGAATTAATCGTTTAAAAATTTTTCTCACCAAACTTGACCACAAGCGGCGACGGGTGCTCGGTCGCGGATTTCACCAAATTGGAATTTAGTATGTCCGGTGTTCCCCCGTTACTGACTATATCAACACGTAATGTTGCACAGATTATCATGCGTATATCACGCGAGTATCACACTTGCCGCTGGAGAAGATAAAAGCCAAGTCGCTTTGGCAGTTTAAATTTTTATTTAGCTTTATCTTTCAAGTTCCCATGTGGCCGATGTGGCTTCAAGACGGGTTATTAGATCAAGGCGTTGTTTTTCCATCTCTTGAGGTAACGTTGCGCTAAATTGTTCAAAATAGGGGTGAAGGCTTTCAGCTTCTTGAAGACCTTCTAACTGATTAATGGACATCAAGTTATGATAGGTATCCTCACTAAAATCTGTAATGCCTTGCCAGTTTAGGTCTTGGTATTTAGGCATATACCCAAATGGCCCATTCACAGCATTCGTGTTTTTACCTGTGGCGCGTTCAACGATCCATTGCAATACACGCATGTTTTCACTGAAGCCGGGCCAGATGAATTCACCATTTTTGTCTTTACGGAACCAATTAACACGGAAAATTTTTGGTGGGTTCGGTAATTTAGCCCCTAAGGTGAGCCAGTGATCCCAGTAATTGCCCATGTTGTACCCACAGAAGGGAAGCATGGCAAAGGGGTCTCGGCGAATGCCTGTTTGGCCGATAACGGCGGCTGTTGCTTCAGAGCCAATGGTAGCGGCCAGAAATACACCGTGTTTCCAATCGTTACTTTCAAAGACCAGCGGAAAAGTCTTGGACAAGCGTCCGCCAAAAATAAATGCGCTAATAGGAACGCCTGCCGGGTCATCCCACGCCGGATCAATGCTTGGGCATTGCTCAGCCGGGGCGGTAAATCGCGCGTTGGGGTGGGCGGCAGGCTTGTCACACGATGGCGTCCAATCGTTACCTTGCCAGTCAATGGCATGGGCAGGAACCTCACCATCCATACCTTCCCACCAAACATCGCCATCATCGGTTAAAGCCACGTTTGTGAAAATTGTATTTTCGGATATCGTGTGCATGGCATTGGGATTTGATTTCATCGAGGTTCCCGGTGCCACACCGAAATACCCAAATTCTGGATTAATTGCTCGTAAAGAGCCATCTTTTTGTGGTTTAATCCAAGCGATGTCGTCGCCCACGGTCCAAGCTTTCCATCCCTCAAAACCTTTGGGGGGGATTATCATGGCAAGATTTGTCTTGCCGCAGGCACTAGGAAAGGCAGCAGCGACATAGGTTTTTTCACCTTGGGGCGATTGTAAGCCAAGAATAAGCATGTGTTCGGCGAGCCAGCCTTCATCATGGGCCATTGAAGAAGCAATACGCAAAGCCAGACATTTCTTCCCCAGTAACGCATTACCACCATACCCTGAGCCAAAGGACCAAATTTCACGACTTTCGGGGAATTGAACGATATATTTATCCTCGATATCGGTGACGCAGGGCCAAGCAATATCGGCCTCACCTTCTTCTAATGGTTTGCCAACGGAATGAATGCAGGGAATAAAGCCGCCATCCGGACCAAGAACGTCCAAGACCTTTTGCCCCATACGGGTCATGATTTTCTGATTGACCACGGCGTAGGGGCTATCGGTAATTTGAATCCCAATTTGGGCAATGTCGGAGCCTAACGGCCCCATGGAAAAGGGGATAACGTACATTGTACGACCCTTCATACAGTCACTGAAGACTTCATTTAACTTTTCATGCATTATGTCGGGATCTTCCCAATTATTTGTGGGCCCCGCCTTGGCTTTGGTTGATGAACAGATAAAAGTTCTATTTTCAATACGCGCAACATCGGATGGGTGCGAACGCGCAAGGTAGCTGTTGGGTCGTTTGGCTTCGTTCAATTTGATGAGTGTACCACTTACAAGCATTTCCTGACACAGAGTGTCATATTCTTCTTGCGATCCATCACACCAATAAACACTCTTGGGTGTGCATAGCTTTTCGATACTTTCAACCCATGTGAGCAACTTAGGGTTAGAAGTATACTTCGTTCCGAGTGTCATAATTTAGAGCTCCAAAATAAATAAAAATTACTATAATTATTCACCTTATTTACTGAAACTGTAAAGCGCCATAATGCTTAAGGACTATAATATTTACACGTTATGTAGAGGTAAGGTAATGAGGGAAGTTGGCCCTTCATTAGCAGTACTTTCCATTAAGATTTGACATTTTTGTTTTTCGACTAATTCCTTGCAAAATGAAGCCCTAACCCAGTATTCAATTCGTCACGGGTGCCAACTGTAGATACCTTCTCATCTCATCGGAACAATCGAAATAAACTGCTTAATTTAACATCCGCAATACCGTCCCCAGTATCGGCTACTTGGAGTGCTGCTCAGTAGTGAATTATTAAAACAATGCCTTCGATGGGATGCGTCGTTTTTTCAGCCGTATTACGTTGTAACTAGACTCAATAGTATTATCGTTACACAATTGAATTTTCTTCGTTGATAAATATTGGGTTGTTTACGGCTCTAGGTAAACGGCTTATATAAAACTAGCATTTTAAAAAAATATCTATGAATTTCAAATGGGGAGACCGTCATGGACGCACATATAAAGCATCAAATTCAACAATCAAAAAGTGATCTGTTGGGTAAAGGAGCTAATCTTAAATCAGCATATATTTCGATCGCTGATGCAATGAAGCGTGAAGCTGATATCGTCAGGGCCGCGCAAGCCGCCGGTCGTTCTGTGATTCCTGAAATTGATTATGCGTCTGTTGCGGGTGGGTCCATTAGTGATGCTCTAAAAGATGAAATTCGTTATCGGGGGGCGGTGATCATTCGGGGGGTATTTGAACGTTCTCAAGCAGAAGACTGGAATGAAGAACTGGGCGAGTATATTACGGGAAATGATTATTACACCAAGCAGGAAGCCAAACGTGATATCGATAAATACTTCAGTCAATTAGACGCTGGAACGCCACAAATTTTTGGCCTCTATTGGTCTAAGCCACAAATAATGGCCCGACAAGCTGAATCCATGGCTACTACAAAGCGATTCTTAAATGGTTTGTGGGATGTTAACAGCCCATCGGGGGATGTCTTTGATCCAAACCTTGACTATGCTTATGCCGATAGAACACGACGTCGCGAACCGGGTGATACGACACTAGGCCTGTCTCCACACATGGATGCTGGTTCATATGAACGCTGGATTGATCCGGCATTTCAGAAAATTTTTGCTCCTGTATTTGCGGGAAATTGGCAAAATTATGATCCATGGAAAGCGGCCCACCGTACAGAAACAGTGGAATATCCATCACCGGCCGTTTGTTCCGCATTTAGAGCATTCCAAGGCTGGACGGCTTTGACTACGCAAGGTGAAGGGGATGGCACATTGCAATTGGTGCCAATCTCAGCTGGCATGGGGTATGTGTTGCTTCGAGCTTTACAAGATGATGTGGCAGATGATGACTTATGTGGCGCAGAACCCGGACGGGCATTACTCACAGATGTAAATTGGCATCCGGAATTAATGGAATCCCTTGTATCACTACCCGAGGTGAACCCTGGTGACACAGTCTGGTGGCATCCTGATACCATTCACGCCGTAGAAGATGCACACCAAGGTACGGGGTATTCCAACGTGATCTATATTGGGGCTTCCCCAAAATGTAAGAAAAATGAAACTTACATTAAAAAACAAGCGGAAAGGTTTCTAGCAGGTCGAAGTGCCCCTGATTTCGCCGCCGAAGATTACGAAGTAGATTTCGTTGGGCGGGCGACAGTTGATGATTTAACGGACTTAGGGCGAAAGCAAATGGGCCTTTAAGGAGCTATTATGATAAAACACTGTGTTTTTTTAAAGTTTAAACCGGAGCATTCCATTGCTGAGAGAAATGAAGTATTTCAGCAGTTGATTGATTTAAAAGGTGAGATCAACGGACTCTTGGACGTTGAATTTGGCGAAAACCTTGATTTCGAAAATAAATCCGCTGATTATACGGGTGGCTTTGTGGCGACGTTTACGGATCAAAAATCCCTATCGGAATATGCCGAACACCCCAAACATAAAATTGCCGGGGGCCGATTGGTCGATATGTGTGTCGATGGGTATGCAGGGATCATGGTTTACGATCTTGACGTTTGATTGACTTAAAGCTGCTTGCATAGAAGTTTAACGGTTATAAGGATCTTCCAACCGTTCGATATCATCTTCACGCAAGGTATTGCCGATTTGAATTTCAATGAATTCTAAGACATCGGTACCGGGGTTTTCTATGCGGTGATTTTCTTTGGCGGCAATATGGATGTGGTCGTTTACACCGACATTAATAAATTCATCATTCAGTGTTACTTTCCCAATTCCGGCAACCACGATCCAATGTTCTGCGCGGTGCTGGTGGACCTGATAAGAAAGCAGTTCGCCGGGGTTAACAGAAATTTTTTTAACAGCATGAACAGTGCCCGTGTCTAGGACTTCCCATGACCCCCACGGACGGTCATCGCGTTCACCAGCTTTATAGTCAACAGTCATTTTAATATGTCTTTCAATTATCGATGTATATTAATCTAGAAACTTAATGATGGGGTCCTGAAGATGCCCAGTATTGTTGATTGAGTCTTTTGAAATCCTATTAATAATTAATTCACCCATTTTAAAACCAGCTTCTGAAATATCTTCATAGATTGTGTCAACCTTGGGTCTAATATGATCAAACAAACTGGAGCCTTGTTTAACAACTAGATCCGCATCACGTCCGACCTCAAGGTCGTTATCGCTTAAGCAAGCCATAATAGTCATGGCGGCAACTTCGCCTGCGCAAATAAATCCATCTGGAGGGGTCGCACTTTTTAAGCGTTTGTCTATCGATGTATAAAGATCATCTGACTCATTGTGTAAATTCACATCTTCTGGGACTTCGTATGAAACACCAGCCTCCATAGCACAGGATGTAAACCCATACTTTAGATGACTGTAGAATGTGAATTTTCTGTCTGGCATGAAAGCAAATAGGCGCTTTCTGCCTTTTTTAACCAAACGTTCAACCGCGAGTTTTGCAAATTTCTCATTGTCGTAATCTACAAATAAATGCGGGGTCGAAAATTCAGTACGTCCATGACAAACAAATGGGAAGTTATTTTCGATCAACATACGAACACGACTATCAAATGGTTCTGTTCGAGAAAAGATCACCCCATCTGCCATACGATTACGAATAATCATTTCGATTGTTTTTGTTTCGGTGCCGTCTTCAAAGCTGGGGGTTACCACTAAATTGAAATTTGTATCTTTCAAAGCATTTGTCAGGCCCATGATAAGCAGATTTGAAAATCCCAATATCTCGTCATGAGGACTTAAAATTAGACTGATTACATTTGTTCGCCCGGTTCTTAGTCTTTGTGCAGCCCGGTCGGGAACATAGCCAATTTTCTCCGCAACCTCTGCAACACGTTTTCGTGTGCCGACAGCAATTTCAGGAGCTCCTGATAGCGCACGCGAAACAGTTGTAACCGCCAAACCCGTTAATTCAGCAATTGTCTTTAAAGTTGGGCGTTTATCAATTTTCGTTGATGGTAAGGTACTCGGCATATGTATTCCATGGGGTTAATAATTAGATCTGATGTTTGTAGCGCAGTTAATTTATAACGATATAAATCTAAAAAAAACAATTTTTTAATGGTTATATACCTCACCTATAAAGTAAAGGGACCATAATAGGCAATATTTATATAAAATTCTTATAATTCAGTTGACTCGTACTGCATTTATAACGTTATAAATAACTATGAGGTAATTAAGCTTCATAATTCTTAGGGAGAATTTATAATGAAATTTTCAAAAATTTTGAAAATTACATCAGCGGCTGCGGTTTTGGCGTTTACGTCAAATGTAGCATCTGCTGCTGATGTTGAAGTACTTCACTGGTGGACATCCGGTGGTGAAGCTGCTGCCGTTGGTGTTCTGAAAGATGATTTAGCAAGTAAAGGCGTCGGCTGGAAAGATATGCCTGTCGCTGGTGGTGGTGGTACTGATGCCATGACCGTATTGCGTGCTCGTGTTACGGCTGGCAACGCACCGACCGCTGCACAGATGCTAGGTTTCGACATTATCGATTGGGCCTCGTCAACCGGTAAACTAGGTAACTTGAATTCCGTAGCGAATGCTGAAGGTTGGGATGCTGTCATTCCGAGCGCGCTTCAAGCTTTTTCAAAATATGAAGGCAACTGGATTGCTGCACCTGTAAACGTTCACTCAACTAACTGGGTTTGGGTGAATAAAAGCGCACTTGATGCTGCTGGTGGAAAAGCCCCAACAACATGGGACGAATTGGTTACTGTTCTTGACGCAATGAAAGCAAATGGTATCACACCTTTGGCCCACGGTGGTCAGGCATGGCAAGATGCAACGATCTTTGACGCTGTTGTTCTATCCTTGGGCGATGCATTTTACAAAGATACAATGATCGATCTTGACCCAGCGGTTCTTGGTGGATCAACAATGGTTACTGCTTTCGACCGTATGGCTAAACTTCGTTCTTATGTTGATGATAACTTCTCTGGACGTGATTGGAACCTTGCTTCTGCTATGGTTATCGAAGGTAAAGCTGGCATGCAGATGATGGGTGATTGGGCCAAAGGCGAATTTTTGAAAGCTGGTAAAGTACCAGGTAAAGATTTCGTCTGCATACGTTTCCCAAGCACACAAGGTTCGGTAACTTTCAACTCAGATCAATTCGTTATGTTTGATCAAGGCGGTGATTCTTCTGCTCAGTTGAAAATGGCTTCATCAGTGATGAACCCAGTATTCCAATCTGCATTCAACGTCGTTAAAGGTTCTGTACCTGCACGTACAGACGTACCAAACACGGACTTCGATGACTGTGGTAAAAAAGGTATGGCTGATCTTGCTGAAGCCGCTTCTTCTGGTGGTTTGTTCGGTTCAATGGCGCATGGTCACTCCGCACCTGCATCCATTAAAAACGCTATTTATGATGTTGTAACCGCCCACTTTAACGGCGAGTACGACAGTGCAACAGCGGCTAAAGAACTTGCTTCTGCCGTTGCAGCAGCAAAATAATTAGTGAAATATAATAAAACAATCTATTCTAGAAACCTAATGACTGGCGGGCATTGCTCGCCAGTCTAATTTTTAGGTGGTGTTATGAAAAATAAACTTCAGCAATGGTTGCCTCGTCTCGTCATGGCACCAAGCTTCTTCTTCGTTCTCTTATTTGTTTATGGGTTCATACTCTATACGGGGTATCTGTCGATGACAGATTCTCGCATGTTGCCGTCTTATGGTTGGGTAGGGCTTGATAATTATTACAAGCTTTTTTCGCTTCGTCATTGGGATACGGCCATGAAAAATTTGGCAATATTTGGTATTCTTTATATTACGATTAGTTCAGTTTTGGGCTTGTTTTTGGCAATTTTACTGGACCAAAAAATCAGAGGCGAAGGCTTTATTCGCCCGATCTATCTATACCCCATGGCGCTTTCTTTTATTGTGACAGGAACAGCATGGAAATGGTTTTTAGATCCCGGCATTGGTATTGAAAACACCATGCATGCTTGGGGTTGGGAAAGCTTCCACTTTGCATGGATCAAAGACAGTGGTTTAGCTATTTATACCGTCGTCATTGCAGCCGTTTGGCAATCGTCAGGCTTTGTCATGGCGATGTTTTTGGCGGGGCTTCGTGGTGTTGATACTGAAATCATTCGGGCCGCTCAAATTGATGGCGCATCGGGTATAACAATTTACCGACGAATTATCATTCCTATGATGCGCCCAGTATTTTTATCAGCCTTTGTTGTTTTGGCGCATTTAGCTATTAAGGCCTACGATCTGGTTATTGCCTTGACTGGTGGTGGTCCGGGACGCGCAACAGAGGTTCCCGCAACCTTTATGTATTCCTATACATATACCCGAAATCAAATGGGCATAGGTGCATCATCGGCTATTATCATGATGGTGATGATATTCTCTATTATCATACCGTATCTTTACGGAGAGTTGAAACGTGGAGATAATCAATGAGTGCTCATTCGCAACAAGCTGGCGTCAGTAGCAGTCGGTTAATACGCGCGTTGATTTATACGACCCTGATAATATTCGTCATATATTATATGTTGCCGCTTTATGTAATGATTGTTAATTCATTAAAGCCGTTGTCTGAAATCCGCGGTGGTGATTTAATGGCGTTGCCGGAACTTTGGACACTAGAAGCATGGCGCTCAGCGTGGTCGACGGCTCAAATTGGTGTGGAGCCTACGGGGCTAAAACCGTACTTTATCAACTCCATCATGATCGTGGTTCCTGCTGTATTTATATCTACTGTTTTGGGGGCGCTTAATGGTTATGTGCTGACAAAGTGGAAATTTAAAGGCGACGGAATAGTTTTCGGCATGTTGTTGTTATCGTGTTTCATCCCGTTTCAAATTGTTCTTATTCCAGCAGCAAAAATATTAGGAATGTTAGGACTGGCAGGGACGATTCAGGGGTTGATACTAATTCATGTTGTTTATGGCATTGGGTTCTCAACATTATTCTTCCGGAATTATTACGCTGCGTTCCCAACCGAACTTGTGAAAGCAGCCATTATTGATGGCGCATCATTTTTTCAAATTTTCAGGCGAATTTTGTTGCCAAGCTCGGGGCCGATCATCGTTGTGACCGTCATCTGGCAATTTACAAACCAGTGGAACGACTTTTTGTTCGGTGCTTCATTCTCCGGATATGGAACAACTCCTATGACGGTGGCTTTGAATAATCTTGTGAATTCTTCAACGGGCGTAAAAGAGTATAATGTACACTTTGCCGGAGCAATCTTGGCGGCATTCCCTACATTACTGGTCTACATCGTCGCTGGAAAATATTTTGTGCGTGGCTTGATGGCTGGCGCGGTTAAAGGATAATTATATGGCATCCCTAAAAATAAAAGACCTCTATAAATCATATGGTAAAGTTGAAGTCCTCAAGGGCATCGATTTGGAAATTGAGGATGGTGGTTTTCTGGTTCTGGTCGGACCTTCTGGTTGTGGTAAATCTACATTATTAAACACAATTGCCGGATTAGAGGATATTACCGCCGGTGATATCTATATTGGAGAACGATCGGTTGCGGGTATTCATCCATCCAAACGTGATATCGCAATGGTATTCCAGTCTTACGCTTTATACCCCAACATGTCCGTCGCTGAAAATATCAGCTTTGGTATGGAAATCAGAAACATTGATAAAGAAACGCGTCAAATTGCAATCGATAAAGTTTCTTCTATGTTGCAAATTGGTGAGTTGCTTGAACGTAAACCGGGGCAGCTATCAGGCGGACAGCGCCAACGTGTGGCCATGGGGCGTGCGCTGGTACGTGATCCTCAGGTCTTTTTATTTGATGAACCGCTATCCAATTTAGATGCAAAACTACGTGTGGATATGCGTACCGAAATTAAACGGTTGCATCACCGTATGGGGACAACAATTGTCTATGTGACCCACGATCAAATTGAAGCCCTGACGCTTGCAACAAAAATTGCCATTCTTCAAGATGGTTATTTACAACAGTTCGGGACCCCCGATGAAGTTTACAACGACCCCACAAATATGTTCGTGGCAACCTTCATGGGATCACCTTCTATGAACTTGATGGAAGTTGGAGTTATTCAATCAAAGGGTGGGTTGGCCATTGAAATAGCAACGGATGAAGCGGACAAGTTAATTTTACCCGTGGATGACAATTCCGGGTTAAGAGAATACATCGATAAAAAAGTTATGTTTGGTATTCGTCCAGAGGCATTAACCGATCCCGAAGGGGCTGATCGAACCGATGCAAAAATTGTTCACCAAGATTGTATGATCGAAGTGTTGCAACCCGCAGGCTCCGATACATTCGCAGTCATTAATTTAGGCGGTAAAGAGGCTATTGCTCGGTTGCATGCTGATGCTAAAATTGTGGCGGGCAAGAAAGAAACGTTGGCTTTCAATATGGCAAAAGTAGTATTTTTCGATATAAATACAACGGACCGTATTCGTTAGGTTTGATTGTTTAGGGTATGAATACAAACGTTATTAAGCTGCAAAATAGAAAGGCTTCTGTTGATGTCTTTACTGAGGGTGCCAGTCTTCATAACTATTGTTATAGGAGCGAGGGTGGTGAAACCTTCAAGCCATTTGCAGAGGCTGTCTGGCAAGAAGAGCACCTAACTACCATTAAGGAAAACACGCCAAGGCACCTTCAACTAATTGGTGGTGAGTGGCCATGTGTTCCTTTTGGTACAACAGAAAATGATCACGCGCATCATGGTTATGGCAGTGATCATGAATGGCGCGTAGAGCAAAAAACCACCGACACACTATCCCTGAGCATTGATTACCCATTGAGTCACAACATTAAAAGGCTCACAAGAGGTATCAAGTTATGTCCAAATACGGGGGATTTAGAATTATCCCTCGAGATAGTATCCAGGACTGATTGTCGTATGCCGGTTGGTTTACACCCTATATTTAAGTTGCCACAAGAAAATAATACTTTGCATATCGTTCCTCCAAAATTTAAATCGGGCTCTAGTGCACCATCAGATATTTTACCGAAGACTAGCAAGGTAAAACCCTCGACAATGATCACACTGAATTCCGAGCTTTGGGATACCGCATATTCGTTAGGTGAAACACTGATACAAATCTGGCAAACCAATGGTAAAATTGAGCTCCAGTATTTGAAGGACAAATTTACAGTCCATATGACTTGGAACGAAGATGATTTTCCGCATTGTCTCTTTTGGATTGCAAGCCCAGGGCTTAACAAGAATCCTTTAGGGGGTGGGTTCACAGGAATCGGTGTTGAGCCAACACATTCCTTTTTTGATAAAAATGATTTGGCCGATCAATATTCATCTTTGCACAAAATAAATGATAACAATTTTGGTGTTGAGCTTTGGGGTAATGTAACGTGGCGCACAGATTATAGGATTGGTTGTCAAAAGTTCTAATTAGAACCAAATTTCAGGTATTCAATATTTCTTGACAGAACATAGAAATAACTTGTTTAGAATCAGCGCTGTAGGATAACTATAATCAAAAATTGATTTAATTTTTATTGAAATTCAATGCATGCTTTAAATGAAAAATATCAATAATATTGATGACGATTCCTATAAAATCGATATTTTTATTTCATTAAACTTAAAAATATGATTAGATATCTCTCTGAATTATTTTGCCGCACTTGATGAACATATTATGGATTGTTTTCTTTCATAATTAACTTGTCTGCTCAACGTGCTGCTATATCTTTGGGTAAAATTTATGGGCCTAAAGAAATGAAAAGGAGGCAATGACTGGTGCTTAAAGAAATCGATATAGAATCAGATACTGCTTCTCTGACAAGTCAGACTTATCAACGTCTCCACTCGATGATTCTTCGCGGAGAGTTAGAGCCTGGACTTAAATTAAAGATCGAAGGCTTGTGCAAAGCTTTAGGAACCGGCGCCAGTCCCGTGCGTGAGGCACTCAGCTTATTAACATCAGACCAGCTGGTTGAACGTATTGATCAACGTGGTTTCAGAGTTGCTTATGTTAGTAAAGATGATTTTGAAGAATTGCTTAAAACCCGATGCTGGTTAGAAGAAGTTGCCTTACGAGAATCCATAAAATCTGGTAATGCAGAATGGGAAGAGCAACTGATATTATTGCATCACCGATTAGTCCGCGCGCCCAGATCCATCGAAGATGAAAACTTTGTTTCAAATATTGATTGGGAAGTCCATCATAAAAAATTCCACATCGCTTTAATATCGGGCTGTGGATCTTCTATACTTTTAAAAATCTGTGATCAATTATATGACCAAAATATCCGCTACAGAAACATTGCAGGTCAAATGGCCTATCAGAAGCGCTATATAAATAATGAACATAGTGCCATTTTACAGCATGTTTTAAATCGCGACGCGGATAAAGCAGTATCAGAATTGATCTCCCATTATCGTAAAACAGGTGAGTTTCTAGCCAAACAACTTAAATAGTATAAATGGATAAACGAAGAAAAGTATTTGAAATCATTGTAGCTGATCTACCCGCAGGTATTGGCTACGTACGTTGCCTACACTTATGTCGAGGTTGAAGAAAATCTTATCTTAAGCAGCCCAGTCCAAGGCGAGGTTCTATAGGCATATATTGTTTTTATTAGAAGAGCTTTATCATAAATGTCAGTTGATCATGTCACTATTTTTGAAGTTGGGGCCAGAGATGGTCTACAAAATGAGAAGCGTATTATTTCGACTGTTGATAAAATTAAACTGATTAATTTATTATCCAAAACGGGTCTTTTAAAAATTGAAGCTGCAAGTTTTGTTTCTCCCAAATGGGTGCCGCAAATGGCGGATGGGGCTGATGTTATGGATGGGATCGATCGCGATCCTACTATTAGCTATGCAGCTCTCGTTCCCAATATAAAAGGATTTGAGCGTGCTATCACAGCCAATGTGGATGAAATTGCTGTTTTTGCCAGTGCCTCGGAAGCCTTTAGCCAAAAGAATATAAATTGCTCCATAGAAGAAAGCATTGCACGTTTCCGACCTGTAGTAGAAGCCGCGTCAAATTCTAATCTTCCCGTACGTGGTTATGTTTCTTGTGTGGTAGGGTGTCCATATTCAGGAGATATTATCCCTCAAGATGTTGCCCATGTTGTAGAGGCGATGATGGCGCTGGGATGTTATGAGGTCTCCCTCGGAGATACCATTGGAAAAGGAACGCCGCTTTTAATAGATGCGATGCTGGATGCGGTGTTAAATGTTACGTCCGCACAACAATTAGCGGGGCATTATCATGATACTAATGGATGTGCTTTAGAAAACATTGATGTCAGTTTAAAGCGGGGTTTACGTGTATTTGATAGTGCAGTCGGCGGACTTGGTGGGTGTCCGTATGCGCCGGGGGCAAAAGGAAATGTCTCTACGGGTCGGGTGGTCAACTTCTTAAATGATAAAGACATATCTACAGGCATAGATATGAAAAAACTACAACAAGCTGAACACTTCGTTGCAGGGTTAATTTAAGAGTAGAGAGTCGCTGCATTTAAGTGTATCTAATCTCATAAAATAATATCGATCAGATCCGTAATTTTTGGAGAGACCAATGGCTGTTAAACGACTTACATTTTATATCAGTGATGAGACGGTCAGTGGCCGTACGCCGGAAGATGTATGGGATAGAATAAATGAAGAGATTGAAGATCTCGATCCGGACTTTATATCACCACTGCCATCGGATCGGTGTGTTGATACAAAATTGAATACACGGTCCGTCTTTAAAGGGGTGAATCGTCACTTACGAACGTGTGATAAATTATGGGTTGGCGGCATGACACAATGGCCGCAATTCACAAATATTGATGCCCGAGATTTGGCGTGGTTCAAAGACAAACTTAAATAGCTTCGTTCCCATTCCGCACACTTTTTGGCCTTATATACCCTTTCGGTTGCGCTGATACTATAGGATTGCTGGCGATACCAATACGGGCTTATTTCCCAAATTTCATCACAACGTTGCTGCAAAGATTTATATTGTTTTCTCAACACACACACACCAATTTCTGTGTAATATTAGGAGGTGACGGGGGGCATTTTTTGTTGTTGAGTGGTCGCTGGTTGAATCATTGGTATCTTCCTCCTTATCGAAATAAAGAGGATTATTTAGTCAAAAATATGGCGTCCTCTGCCTTTACATACGTAACTAAAATTTTGGGATAATGCTGTCTTAATTATTCTTTATCCACCCTTAATTGGTGGGAAAATTGTAATTTTATCATTATCCATCATGATATGTTCTTCACGTAGACTTGGCGGGACAGGACGGTCATTGATCATTACGGCATATGTATCTTCTACAGGTAAGTCCAACAGAGCCATCAATTTTGTAATTGAAAGGCCGTCTTGGAATTCATGTATGCCTGACGCGCTTGGTTGAACGCCGTGGATTGATACAATATTTACATCAATCTTCATTACCTTAGCGGAGTTTCAAGCGCGACATAGTTTCGTTGCTTGGAACACCCTCTGATGTCCAGCCCCGTAATTCATAATACTCAGGTAACATAACATCCAACTCATTAACTTTACCCGTAGCCGCGCCCGTTTTTGCAGGTTCTTTAAGCATACGGTCCGGTAAAGTGTCATCGGATTTGCTGAGACCGGATGCCAAATTAAATAGCCTTTCTAGATTCCAGATACGCTCACCGGTTTCCATCAGTCGTTCAATCGTCCATGAACCTTCATCACCAGGTACGGCAGCGTCCAGTTGTTTGACCAGCATGTCGTCACCAAAACCGCCGCGCGCAAATGCACAAAGGCCTATTGAATCATACATTGCCATGCCGTCTTGTGCCGTGCGAACGGATGGGGCGCGATTGATGGTGGAGACATCGCTATAATCTTCGTTCCAAGAATTCCCCTTCATATGACATGCGCCGCGATTGGAGGTTGCATAAAGCAGGCCCATACCTTGCATGGCGCGTGGATCATACCCGGCAAATTCTTGACCTTTTACGGTCATGGAAAATTCAGGGTGACCATATTTTTCACATAATAATCGTGAGCCTAAACCTAACTCAATTCCAAAGCCTTCAGCCTTTCCTGTGACCTCAGCTGCCCAGCACAAGGCTTCGGCGCTTCCAAAGTTTAGCTCCATACCACCCGTGTGTTTCGTGGTAATGGCCCCAATTTCAAATAATTCCATCGCTGCACTTACCGTACCACCAAAGGACATAGGGTCCATGGAATGTTCATTGCATAACATATTGGCGTAAGTGGCGGCTTCCAGATCGCTGACACCACACATGGGGCCAAGGCTGAAGCCGGATTCATATTCCAAACCACCTTCGGCTTTTGTGTATTTATCACCACTGTCTTTGACGCTGAAATGTGACGGGTCTATTTTGACAACGCGTTGGCATCCAATGGTGCAGCCAAAGCATGCTTTATTGGTAAGTAGGTTCGATTTTCCATCCGATTTACGAATACGCTTCATGGCGGGGGCATTGATGTCTTTTGTGCCTTCGAACTGGACGTCTTGGCAGTTTCGGGTCGGCAAGCTGCCCCATGACTCATTTACATCCATCATCAACATGGTACCGGATGCCGCCTTTGCTTTACGGTCTTGGGTCGCATTAAGCTTGGCGTTTGCTTGGGTGGTTACGGTCAAGAACTTTTTGGGATCAGCGACCTGAACGCCCATGGTGCCACGGACGGCGACAGTCTTTAAATTCTTCGAGCCCATCACTGTGCCAACACCAGAGCGTCCGGCGGCACGATCACGATCATTTACGATACAGGCATATTTCACACCTTTCTCTCCACTGATCCCGATGGAGGCTAGCTTGATCTCGTTATCTTGATGCTTTTTCTTGATAAGCTCTTCTGTTTCCCAAACTGTTTTATTCCAGATGAAACCTTCGGCATCCAGTAATTCAGCTTTATCATTATGGATGTTTAAATAGACGGGCTTTGGTGCACTGCCTTCAAGTATAATCATGTCCCAGCCAGCATGTTTCAATTCTGCACCGAAAAATCCGCCAGAATTGGAACAAGCAATAGCATGTGTTAATGCACCCTTTGTCACGGCAGCCCAGCGGCTGCTTGTTGAAGCTGAAGTGCCTGTTAAGGGGCCTGTCACAAGAATAAGCTTATTACCGGAGGATTCCGGATCAACTTTAGGGTCAACCTCCTCCATTAAATATTTGCTGCCCAGTCCACGTACGCCAATGAATTGCTCCGCCCATTTCATGTTTAGCGGTTCAGATGTGCATTTCAGGTTCGTTAGATCAACGCGAAGGATTTTACCTTGCCAAGCCATATTTAGATTCCAGTATAGTGAGCCCGTTTATGAGGGCGTGATTTGATTTTACTCGATAACACTCAATGTCATGAATGTGCCCTATTGGTCAATAATCATCTAAAGTTATTTGGTGTTATTGTTTATTTCGAGGCTGCGAGCCCGTGATTTATCCAATGCTTCATGCCAGCCAGATAATCCACCGTTTCCTTGTAAGGCCTCAAGTGCCAAGAGGGTCAATGTACCGGGACTGGCGTATTCATTGGTCATATGATCAAAGCTGTTTTCTGGATGGGCCAAAACCATACCACCCGTGGCCCGGAGGGCTTGAGCGGACATTTCCCGTGCGGTGATAGGATTAAGCCCGGCTTGCTCAAACCAATTGGCAACACTGGCGATGCCCGCATGGAAAACACTGAAAACAACACCGTGAATACTGGCGAGTTCAAATGCTTCTTCGTTGTCAAATACATGCACAGAACCTAGTTTCTCTAATATATCATGCGCAATAGGGTTGTCAGGGTAGAGACACGTCGGGCTTTCACCGATTTCAGCGGCTGTGACAGGCAGGCTCCTAATTGCTTGAGCAGGGCTAACAGCGCGAGAGATACCATCAAGGGCAACACCCGCAGCAACGGACAGAGCAATCTGTTCCTCACGCCAAGGAAGACCAGAGATAGCATCTATCAAATCTGGTGGGCGAGTTGCCAAAATAATGACATCACACTGTTCAACTAATGCTTCGTTACTCTTGGCGATCTCAAGGTTGAATTCATCAGACAGAGCGATGGCTTGAGCTGCACCCCGCGGGGATAGAATAATTTTCGGTCTTTTATCGAAGGTATCTGTTGGCCTCAATAGCCCTCGAACCATATATCCGGCTAAATGCCCAACACCCAGAAAACCAATTTTGTAGGTCATTTAATTTCCTTTATACGTTCATAAATCGTATCTCGAATATTTGATGATGAAACATGGTTAATTTTTAGCAAGGTTTTGTTAACCAAGTTATGTGAACAATAACATACGGTGCAAGAATCGCCGCATCTTATAGGAGTTGGAACCATGAGAATCAGTTTTAATGGACCAGAAGAGTATCAAGAAATCCTCAATGCAGAATTGGGTAAAGCCGCGGGCGTTATGGAAATGACCGGAGATCGCTCAGCATTAGGAATGGCTGCCATTGATGTTTTAGGCAATGACATCAGCCTAGATGATTCGGTGCTCGATATGGACGAAATTTATTATTAAGAACCCGGCAAACTTATAATAGTTTGTCTTGCTCTGTTTCTATTGCCTCTGCTGCGGCGATAGCTGACATATTGACAATGCCGCGGGCGGTAACCGAGGCGGTTAGAATATGGGCTGGCTTGGCGGCTCCAATTAAAATTGGACCGATAACCAAACCATCAGCAATCTTTTTGACCATCGTAAATGCTATATGTGCCGCGTCTTGATCCGGCATAATGAATAAGTTTGCGGTTCCTTTAAGTTGGCTATTGGGGAACATGCGATCACGAAGCTCTTCATCCAAAGCATTATCGGCGTGCATTTCACCATCGACCATTAGGTCAGGGTGCTTTTCGTGCAGAATTCTTGTGGCTTTTCTAACCTTTAAAGAGGTTTCTGAATCTTCAGAGCCAAAATTAGAATGTGAGAGCATGGCAATGCGAGGCGTTATACCAAACCGCCGAATTTCGTGAGAAGCAATCAACGTCATTTCTACTAAATCTTCAGCCGTTGGATCGAGCGTGACATGGGTGTCACAAAAAAAGAAGGTCCCTTTTGATAGCACCAGCGCATTCATAGAATAAATATTCTGCGCGTAGTCTGCTTTGCCGATGATCGAACATAAATATTTCAAATGCCAATCAAACCGACCATGGATACCACAAATTAACGCATCGGCTTCCCCTTGGGCAACCATGCACGCTGCAATCACGGTGTTATTGGTGCGCATAATAGTCCGTGCAGCGTCCGGCGAGATACCATTACGTTCTGCACACTTGAGAAAGAATTTCCAATATTGATCATATCGGGGATCATTTTCCGGGTTACAGATCTCAAAATCTCGCCCAACTTGTAATCGTAATCCAAAATGTCCAATTCGTCTGGCAATGATTTCGGGGCGACCAATTAATATTGGCTTGCCAATTTCATCATCAACAATGACCCGAACCGCGCGTAAGACGCGTTCGTCTTCACCTTCAGCAAAAACTATTGATTTATTTGTTCCTTTAACTCGATCAAAAATGGGCTTCATGACCATGCCAGAACGGAATACAAATCGTTCGAGTTTATCAAGGTATTGTTCAAAGTTTTCAATCGGCGTGGTTGCAACACCACTATCCATGGCAGCTTTGGCAACAGCCGGTGCAACATGGGTTATCAAACGAGGGTCAAATGGTTTGGGAATCAGGTATTCTGCCCCAAATAATAACTTCTCACCAGTATATGCCTTAGCGACAACTTCTGAGCTCTCGGCTGTTGCTAAATCAGCAATAGCACGTACAGCGGCCAACTTCATTTCTTCATTGATTTCTGTTGCCCCTACATCTAATGCGCCCCGGAAAATAAACGGGAAGCATAAAACATTATTAACCTGATTAGGAAAATCTGAGCGTCCGGTTGCAATTACGGCGTCGGGACGAATTTCACGGGCAATATCTGGCATGATCTCGGGGTCTGGGTTGGCGAGCGCCATGATCAATGGTTTATCGGCCATTTTTTTAATCATTTCGGGCTTTAAAATACCACCAGCCGACAACCCTAAGAATACATCAGCCCCATCGATAACATCATCCAGTGTACGAGCATCAGTATCTTGGGCAAATCCATCCTTATGTGGGTTCATTTCCTCTATACGGCCTTTGTAGACCACACCGGCAACATCGACCAGTGTGATATTTTCTCGACGTAAGCCCAGATGCATAAGCAAATTCAAACAGGCAATACCAGCGGCACCACCACCTGTGGAAACCATTTTAACGTCTTCAATTTTTTTCTCTACAACACGCAGTCCGTTGATGATCGCCGAACTAACGACAATTGCTGTGCCATGCTGGTCATCGTGAAAAACAGGGATATTCATCTTTTCACGGCATTTTTGCTCAACAATAAAACATTCCGGTGCTTTGATATCTTCTAGATTGATGGCACCAAATGTGGGTTCTAACGAGATGATAATGTCGGCCAGTTTATCTGGATCCAGTTCGTCAATTTCGATATCAAAAACATCTATTCCAGCAAATTGTTTAAAAAGAACAGCTTTACCTTCCATGACAGGTTTTGACGCAAGGGGCCCGATGGCACCAAGACCCAATACGGCTGTACCGTTACTAATGACGGCCACCATATTACCGCGATTCGTTAAATTCCTAGCTTCGGACGGGTTTTCTTCGATCTCTAGACAGGCGAACGCGACACCGGGGGAGTAAGCAAGTGCCAAATCACGTTGATTGCCGAGCGGCTTTGTTGCTGATACCTGCACTTTACCCGGGTGTGGGTAACGATGGTAATGAAGCGCCATATCTTTCAGGGTTTCCTGATCGGCCATTTTGGGTATCCTGTCCATAATTAGTGTAAAATAGAATGCAATAATGTGAGTATCGTCTAATGAATAGGGAACTGTCTAGTCACCTGCTAAAATTGCCATCAATTATTGGCCATAGGGGAGCATGTGGTCATGCGCCTGAAAACACAATAGCATCTTTTAAAGCTGCGGGTGATATGGGGGTAACGTGCGTAGAAATCGATGTGAAAATTTCTAAAAAATCTGAATTATTGATTATCCATGATGACACTCTTGACCGCACAACAACGGGTGAGGGGGCTGTAGAATCGAAAGTATATGATGAAATTAAATTATTAGATGCTGGAAGCTGGTTTTCAGCAGAATTCTCAGACGCTACCGTACCCAGCCTAATGGAAACTCTGGAATTCCTAGGTGATCATAATATGACCTGCAATTTAGAAATTAAACCCAGCCCTGGGTTGGAAATTAAAACGGCACAAGCTATTTGTGCTTTCTTCAATAATGGCTGGCCAATTAATCTGCCGCTTCCATTGTTTTCTAGTTTTAGCGATACATGTTTAGAAATTGCCTTGCAAGAAACGTCCCATATCGACCGAGCTCTATTATTGGTAGATTTTGATACGAACTGGCAGGCAAGGGCAGAAAAAGTCACGGCCTGTTCTGTCCATATTTGCCATAAGCGATTGGAGTATGATGCTGCTAGAAGCATAATTGATGCAGGGTATTCCTTGCGATGTTATACTGTAAACGATAATGAAACAGCCAAAAGGTTATTTGAATGGGGAATTGAGAGCGTATTTACGGATTATCCTGATAGAATTACTGATAATTGATGGAAAATGAATAAACATTGCGTGTGTTTTTGAATTTACATTTTATGATGCCGCCATTCACCCTTAACATATTACCTTATACTTACGGAGATACCCATGTCTGATACAATCGTCGCATCCCATATTCTTTGCTCAACTGATAGCGATAGCATCGAAGAAGCAACAGCTACCATCAACACTATAATTGCAGCTATCGAAGACGGAGCTGAGTTCGCTGATATGGCGAAAGAGCATTCTTCTTGCCCTTCCAGCAGAAGCGGTGGTGATCTAGGCAGCTTTGGTCGCGGTATGATGGTTCCAGAGTTTGAGGTTGCCGCTTTTGCCCTAGAAATTGATGAAGTCAGCGGCCCGGTAGAAACCAACTTTGGTGTTCACCTGATCAAACGCACGGCTTAATTTATAACGACCTCATTTTACGGTCGTTTTTAAAGATTATATTTTTCTAAGCTAAATTTCCCGCCAGCATCTTCAATCTCCACGATCCAACAATCCGGATCGTAACTGATCTGGCGGGAAAGATAATCATCGGCGGTTTCTTCCTCGACCAACCCTTCCCCCGTAGCGGACGCCCAAATACGCACGCCATCTTGACCATAGGACCTGCTGAAAACCGTACAGCCTTTGGAAAATTGGTTCACTTTCAAATAGACAGCGCCACCATCAGGGTCACCTGAGCGAACAATCACGGCGGTGATGAAATCAATGTCCAATTGACGGATCAGTCCTTTGACCCAAATTCCCGGTTTAAGTTTCGGTTCTGTCACTTTTCAGTAGCCAGAGCGTTCGCTCTAAACTGGCTAAGGGTTGTCGCTGGGGTCAAGCTTTCAGGGTCTTGAATGATTTCAATGATAGAGGGCTTGTTTGATGCTTTCGCGCGTTCGAATGCGGCGCTGAAATCTTCGGTCTTCTCTACCCGTTCTCCATGCCCCCCATAGGCAAATGCCAGTGCACAAAAATCTGGATTGGAAAGTTCGGTTCCTGAAACACGAGCGGGATATTCCCGTTCTTGATGCATGCGAATAGTGCCATACATGCCGTTATTGACAACAATAACAATGATGTTGGCACCGTATTGAACGGCGGTTGAAAATTCTTGCCCGTTCATCAAGAAACACCCATCGCCGGCAAAGGCAATAACCTCGCGGTTGGGATGAACAAGTTTTGCGGCGATTGCCGCCGGGGTTCCATACCCCATAGACCCATTGGTGGGAGCCAACTGAGTTCGGTAATTATGATATTGATAAAAACGGTGCACCCAAACGGCGTAGTTACCCGCGCCATTGCACATAAACGTATCACTTGGAATGTTTGCGCCTAACCATTTAACAATTTCCCCCATATGCACATTGCCGGGAACGCTTGTGGGCGGAGTATTCCAAACCACGTATTCTGCGTTTGCCTCAATGGTCCGTTTAGACCAATTGCCGGGTTTGGCGGGAAGCGTATTTATTGCTTCCATGAAATCGGGCATCGACGCATTGATACCTAATGTGGGTCTAAATACATGACCTAGTTCTTCGATTCCGGGATAAATATGAACTAACTTTTGGATGGGTTCGGGTGATTTTAAAAGCGTATAGTTGCTGGTGGTCATTTCCCCAAGGCGTGTACCAATGGCAATGATCAAGTCTGCATCTTTAATACGCTCGGCCAATTTTGGGTTGATGCCAATACCCATATCGCCAGCATAATTTGGGTGAGTGTTTTCAAAACGATCGTGTGAGCGGAAAGAAGTCACCACTGGCAAGTTCCAATTATCAGAAAACTGGATTAAATCTTCACACGCTTGAGCGTTCCATCCGCTGTCACCCGCAACAACGATGGGGCGTTCTGCGCTTTCTAATAGCTGAGAAAACTGTTCCAGATCTCTAGGGGCAGGTGAGGATGACACAGGTGCTATCGGGGGAATGTCCGCCACATCTGATAATTGGCATAACATATCCTCTGGCAAGGCAAGAACAACGGGACCCGGCCGACCTGAGATTGCGGTATGCCATGCACGACTGATATATTCCGGAATGCGGCCCGGGTCATCGATCTGGGCGATCCATTTTGCCATTTGCCCGAACATGTGAGTGTAATCAATCTCTTGAAAGGCTTCACGGTCTAGATTCTCGCGGCCCACCTGACCGATAAATAAGATCATAGGGGTGGCATCTTGGTACGCAATATGAACACCGTTACTGGCATTGGTAGAACCCGGTCCACGGGTGACAAAACAAATGCCCGGCTTACCCGTCATTTTGCCATAAGCATCAGCCATAATAGCCGCGCCACCTTCTTGGCGACAGGTGATGAAGCGCAAGTCGGGGGTGTCGTGCAAGGCATCGAGCACGTTTAGATAACTCTCGCCCGGAACGCCAAAAGCAATTTCAGCACCTTGAACGCGCAAGCTATCAATTAAAATTTGTCCACCAGTTCTCATGTATCATCCCCTTGAATTATAGAATGAATAGATATGATCTCGGGTCCTTTATCAACCCTGCTACAATGAAAAATATAGCGGTAGTCACAAATGTGATTTTATAGAGGCGGGCGTTTATCCGACCACGGTAATGCTTTCTCAATTGCTGCCCCAATGCGAAGGGCCGTGCGGTCATCCCATTTACGGGCAACGATCTGTGCGGCGGTTGGTAATCCATCACTGAAACCTGAAGGTACCGATAGGGCGGGGCATTGAGCAACGAAGTTAAATACACCTGTCATATCCATACCCATTGTACGGCCGTTTTCGTCTATACGGCCGAAATCTCTGTCTTCTAGATCAGCACTGGGGGCAACGATTGCCATGGTCGGACATATAAGAGCGTCATACTTTTCATGAACGGCGGCTAATTTATGCCACGCTTTCGTTCGATTGAAATCCCAACTTCGAGCGGTGACAGCATCAATTTTTTGGCCCCTTCGTACCCAACCAACATATTCCCTGCTGAGTAGATGGGCGTTTTCTTCGATATCCACATCTGTCATATTGGCATATGCAGCGGCGTGAAAAACGGCCCATACGCCGCTCCAATCATCGACCATGGCTTGATCCCAACCCAGTGAGACCTCTTCTACAATTGCGCCAGCTTCGCGTAAGAGCTCAGCAACGTGTCGTAAATTGGCTTCTATCCCCGGTGACACAGCATAGAACCCTAGATCGATATCAAGGGCGATCCTAACACCGCGTAAGTCATCGTAATCGGATATATCCAAATCACAACGTGGTAGGGATTGAATATCGCTAGGGTGTTCACCTTGGGTGATGTCCAAAAACAATGTGGCATCATTCACCGTGCGGGCCAGGGGACCAAAATGAGAGATATTATCAAAAGTAGTGTCGATGATATCCATGGGAATTCGACCCAGACTGGGTTTTAATCCAACAATACCACATAATCCGGCGGGGATTCGTACGCTACCGCCCATGTCGGATCCTTCGGCCATGGGGACACAGCCAGAGGCAACAGCCGCCCCCGATCCACCTGATGATCCACCCGATGTGCAATCAGTATTCCATGGGTTACGGGTTACACCCCATAGTGGGGTTTTTGTGAACCCGGATGTAGCAAATTCCGGTGTGGTGGTCTTTCCGACCATAATTGCGCCCGCATCTTGTAATCTCGTCACCAAAGTCGCGTCCCAATCAGGCACCCAGTCTTTGAGCAGGTTTGATCCCCGTGTGGTGGTCTTACCCTTGGTCGGTGTAAAGTCTTTGATGGCAATGGGAATGCCCATAAGCGGACCGAGGTCTTTACCATCCATAACGGCTTGCTCAGCGGCTTTGGCTTTTTGTAGGGCTTCTTCGGGGTAGGTAAAACAAAAACAATTCAGCGCCGGATTTACTTGCTCAATACGGTCGAGAGAGTTTTGCACAATATCGACCGGGGAAATCTCTTTTGTTCGTATCTTATTCGCTAATTCTGTGGCGGGTGTATAGGACAAATCTAAATCAGGCATGGTCTATTCCTTCAACATTCAACAACATTAACAGCAAGTCCCCCTTGGGAGGTTTCTTTGTATTTGGATTGCATATCTTCACCCGTTTGGCGCATGGTTTCAATAACCGCGTCCAGTGAGACAAAATGAACCCCATCCCCGTGCAGCGCCAGAGATGCCGCATTAATAGCCTTAACCGCGCCCATAGCGTTGCGTTCAATACAAGGTATTTGTACAAGGCCTCCAATAGGATCACAGGTCATGCCGAGGTGGTGTTCTAAACCAATTTCAGCCGCGTTTTCAATTTGAGGGTTTGTTCCACCGAGGGCGGCGGCCAATCCGCCTGCGGCCATGGCGCAAGCAGAACCAACCTCACCTTGACACCCCGCTTCAGCACCGGAAATGGATGCGTTTAATTTTATAAGCACCCCCACCGCCGTGGCACTCAACAAGAAATCGTGAACACCAATACGGTCTGCTCCCGGACACATTTCCGTGTAATATTTAAGGACGGCTGGAATAACCCCTGCCGCACCATTGGTCGGGGCGGTCACAATGGTTCCACCTGATGCATTTTCTTCATTAACCGCAATAGCCCAAAGGCTGATCCAGTCCATGCATTCATGGGGCAAGGTCATATTACGAGACGCATTTTCTTCTAAATTCTGGTGTAAGGATTTAGCCCGTCTTCTAACGTCCAATCCGCCAGGTAAAAGACCTTCTGATTGCATGCCACGATCAATGCAACCGCTCATCGTCTTCCAAATTCTATCCAAACCATCATGAACTTCCTGTGGCGAGCGCCATGCGCATTCATTGGAAAACACCATCTCGGGTAGTGATTTATTGAATAAATCGCCGAGCCGTAAAAGCTCTTTGGACGTTGTATAATCATAGGGAATAGCGATTTCGGGTTCTGCCTCAATCCGCTCGCCACTCATTTCTTCTTCATCGGCAATAAAACCACCACCAATGGAATAGTATGTGTTCTTCCATAGTTTATTGTCGTCTTGATCGAAGGCGGTGATGCTCATGCCATTAGAATGGGCGGGGAGAAATTCTTCATAATCGAAGATCAAATCACGGTCTTCGGTGAAATCAATGAGGCGTTCTCGGCCCATATTCAGCTTGCCACTCGCGCGTATTTCTTCCACGGTTTTGGAGATAGAATCCGGGGCAATGGTATCGGGTAGATCACCACACAATCCAACAAGCACAGCAATGTCCGTTGCATGGCCTTTACCCGTAAATGCCAATGATCCATGAAGGCGCGCGCATATGCGGTGTGTTGCGTCAAAAACACAGTGGCCTTTAAGCTCACCAATAAACCGAGCCGCGGCCACCATAGGTCCCATTGTGTGGGAGCTTGATGGTCCAATACCAATTTTAAATAGATCAAATACGCTGTACGGCAATACGGTGTTCTCCTGCCTGAATATCACAGCAGATTTACTTATATTGGGGTAACTTACAACCTCTTTAAGAATGAAATAACATTAAAGATTTTGTGTGTTATCGGTTTTAAAAAAGCTTCGCATACAATCCAGAAAGGCTGATGCGCTTTGACTTAACGGATAGGCCCCAGACCAAGCCGCGACCAGACGCTGTCCCGCAATCTGTTCTTTAATGGGTAAGCTGACATAGGGGCGACCATCAAGGGCTTGTTTGTGAACGGGGCGGGTAATTAACAGCGACACCCCGTGACCATTTGCCACCATACTCCGTACCATTTCAACAGAACCCACTAAATGCCTGATTGTTGGCTCTAAACCATACTGCCAGAATGGGAAAAGCAGAAATTCACGGCTCAATGGCAGATCAATTAAGATAAATGGCTCAAGTGCCAAATCATGCAATGATACAGATTGATGTTTCGCAAGGGGGTGGTCTTGCGGTAACACAGCGTAGGGCTCAAATTCAGCCAATGTTTCGCGAATGATTTGATCCGTCATGCCGACATCGTATGTCAGGGCGATTTCCATCCGCCCATCGCGCAGCCTGTGTTGAATATCTTCCAGATCACATTCGTTCATATCAATGCTAATTGCAGGTTGTTGGTTTTGCGTGTGGCGCAATAATGCGGGAACGTGGGAAGGACCCAAAGGGGGGAAATAACCAAAACTCACAGACCCCCTTAAAGCAGCCTGTTCCGATAATGGCGTTTCAAAAGAATTCATCTCAGAAATCAGTCGCCGTGCTTCAACCAGTTTAGTGCGCCCAAAAGGGGTGAGGCTTAAACCTTTTGCATAGAGCCGATGAAATAATGGCTGGCCCAATATTGCTTCTAAATCACGAATTGCCGTTGAAATCGCAGGTTGAGAAATATTGATGGATTCGGCTGCTCGTACAGAGCTGCCTTGTTCTGCGGCGGCGACAAAATATCTCAATTGGCGTAAGCTAGCTTTCATTATGAATTTATATATCAAAAAAACGAATAGTAAAAATTATTTAATATTATTATATCAGATAATTAAAAAAGCGCACAATAGGGGACATGTTTAATAATATGGTTCACATGGAAAGGCTTTATCATGATTAATAATCGGTTAGACAATACCCGCACCATCATCGCACCCCATGGCAGCGAAATTACCTGTAAAAGCTGGCTCACCGAAGCCCCCATGCGCATGCTGATGAATAACTTACATCCGGATGTGGCTGAAAAACCTGAAGAACTGGTGGTCTATGGCGGTATCGGTCGTGCCGCACGGACATGGGCCGATTACGATAAGATCGTTGAGTGCTTAAAAGAGCTGAACGATAATGAAACATTGCTGGTTCAATCAGGCAAACCCGTCGGTGTGTTCCGGACCCATGCAGATGCACCAAGGGTTCTGATCGCTAATTCTAATTTAGTTCCCCACTGGGCCACTTGGGATCATTTCAATAAACTCGATAAAGCGGGTTTGATGATGTACGGGCAAATGACCGCCGGGTCTTGGATTTATATTGGCTCACAAGGCATTGTTCAGGGAACCTATGAGACCTTTGTTGAAGCAGGCCGCCAGCACTACGGTGGTGTGCTAAAGGGTAAATGGATACTCACAGGTGGGCTTGGTGGTATGGGTGGCGCGCAACCGTTGGCTGCGACCATGGCAGGAGCGTCCATGCTAGCCGTTGAATGCCGCCCAAGCAGTATAGAGATGCGCCTTCGTACAGGCTATTTGGACCGGGAAGCCCGTACGATCGATGAAGCAATATCCATTATCGAAACAGCCCGTGCAAAAGGTGAAGCGGTTTCCGTTGGCTTGCTGGGGAATGCCGCCGATGTGTTCCCTGAACTGGTTAAACGCGGTATTCGACCCGATTTGGTGACCGATCAAACCAGCGCCCACGATCCTTTACATGGATATCTACCCCGTGGGTGGACCGTCGATGAATGGGAAGCCAAACAAACAAGCGACCCCCAAGCCGTCATTCAAGCCGCCAGTAAATCCATGGCGGTGCAGGTACAAGCTATGCTCGACTTTCATGCCATGGGCATTCCCACCTTCGATTACGGTAACAATATCCGTCAGGTCGCCAGTGAAGACGGTATTGCCAATGCATTCGATTTTCCGGGTTTTGTCCCGGCCTATATCCGGCCCCTGTTTTGTCGCGGGGTTGGGCCTTTCCGGTGGGCGGCTTTGTCGGGTGACCCGGAAGATATTTACAAAACCGATGCCAAGGTCAAGGAACTGATTCCGGATGATCCGCATCTCCATAACTGGCTCGACATGGCGCGTGAGCGTATTCAATTTCAGGGGTTACCTTCACGAATCTGTTGGGTTGGACTGGGCCAACGAGATAAACTTGGTTTGGCATTTAATGAGATGGTTGCCAGTGGCGAGCTTTCAGCCCCGGTGGTTATTGGGCGTGATCATCTAGATGCAGGCTCTGTTGCCAGCCCCAACCGGGAAACTGAAGCCATGCAAGATGGATCCGACGCTGTTTCTGATTGGCCATTACTGAACGCTCTCCTCAATACAGCTTCTGGTGCGACATGGGTATCTCTTCATCATGGTGGTGGCGTGGGGATGGGATTTTCGCAACATTCCGGTATGGTGATTTGTTGTGATGGCTCCGATGCGGCCCGTGATCGCATTGGCCGGGTATTGTGGAACGACCCGGCAACGGGTGTTATGCGTCACGCCGATGCGGGGTATGACATCGCCATCGATTGTGCCAATGAACACGGTCTTAATTTACCTTTTTTGAAAGGTTAAAGATCATGTCTGAGATAATATCAGTAACGCCCGGTGCTTTGACATTGACCCAAATGCGTAACCTTGAACGACATGGTGTAAACCTGAAAATCGCTGGCGATTGGGAAACCAAAGTTGAGGCCGCTGCCGCCGCAGTTGAGCGCGTGGTTGATGATGAACGCGTGGTTTATGGTATTAATACCGGATTTGGTTTGCTGGCACGGGAAAGTATTTCCCCTGACGACGTACGCGAATTACAAATTCGTTTGGTGCGTTCCCATTGTGCGGGCACAGGAACACCTCTTAACGACAATACTGTCCGTTTAATTATGGCCTTGAAAGCGATTTCACTGGCGCATGGGTTTTCAGGGGTTCAGGTGAAAACGGTTCAATTAATCCTTGATATGATGGAGCGCGGTGTGATCCCGATGATCCCGGAAAAGGGTTCCGTTGGTGCGTGTGGTGATCTAGCGCCTCTGGCCCATATGTCGGCGGTGATGATTGGCGAAGGCGAAGCTTTTGTTGATGATGTACGCATGTCTGGTTTAGACGCTCTCAAAAAAGTTGGGCTTTCCCCCATCCGCTTGCACGCCAAAGAAGGCCTCGGTTTACTGAATGGCACACAAGTTTCAACCGCCCTTGCGATATGTGGTCTGAACGCCGCCGAGGATGTTTTTAAAGCCGCGCTCATGGCGGGAAGTTTGTCTATTGAGGCTATGAAAGGTTCCGATGCGCCGTTTGATCCGCGCATCCAAGTACTGGGTAATCAAGTGGGACAAGTCGATGTGGCCAAGGTGCTGATGAGCACCATGGATGGCAGTTTTATTCGTGATAGCCATATCGATTGTGACCGGGTGCAGGACCCTTATTCTTTGCGTTGCCAACCCCGTGTCATGGGGGCGTGTCTTGACCAATTACGGATGGCGGCAACTATTTTAGTGCGAGAAGCCAATGGTGTTTCTGATAACCCACTTGTTTTTGCCAAGGAAGATGAGGTTCTTTCCGGCGGTAATTTTCATGCGCAATCTGTGGCCTTTGTTGCCGATATGATTGCCAATGCCACGGCGGAAATAGGTTCGCTTTCCGAGCGTCGCCAAGCGCTGTTGGTTAATCCTGCCATGAGTGGCTTGCCCGCGTTTCTTTCCCCCAATCCCGGCATCAATTCTGGCTTCATGATGGCGCAGGTTACCTCTGCTGCGCTGGTTGCAGAGAACCGCCAACGCGCTACCCCCACCAGTGTTGACAGCGTGCCCACATCTGCCGATCAAGAAGATCACGTTTCCATGGCAACATATGGTGCGCGTCGTTTGTTTGATATGACCGATAACACTGCTGCCATTGTCGCCATCGAACTCATGGCCGCCACCCAAGGCATCAGCTTCCACCGCCCTCTCAAATCATCAGATGATCTGGAACGCTGCATGGACGCTGTGCTTGATTTGGCGCCTTTGCGTACCGACGACCGTGAATTTTCCAGTGAAATTTCTGCCGTCAAAGAAGGTATCTCCGATGGGCGTTATTTGGGAACGGCGGTAGCGGGGGTGACTTTGACTTAAGTTAACCTACTTTACCCGTTTCAAATCCGACCATTGTGTCGTGTAGCGGGGGGATCGGTGTTGTTGGTTCATGTACCATGTACGCGGGCGGGGAATTTGGCCGTAGTTCATGGTGCCGGGGCCGTACTTACGATTGATGGTATCGAAGGTTTTCATTAATTTGGTCTGGCGCGGGTCAGGCTTGTGGATGGATACATCAAATAGGGTTTGTGGGGCGTAATCTTCGCGCGATAGCCCCAACAACAAGATACCTGATTTTTTGTAAGGAATGCCGGGTTTAAAAATTTGTTTTAACCCTGCCAGAGCTGCGCGGGTAATGTTGCCTGTATGATTGCTGGTGGATGCCCCAACGTTGGCGAGGGACACCGTGGTGGAGCAGGAATATTGTGGCAGTTCGTCCCGGAACGGATTACCGCGCACAAAGACCTGCACGGTGTCGGCTACCATCCCCTTACGGCGCAGCTTTTCTGATCCGATGGCACAGAAGGTTTTGACCGCCTCGATCAGTTCAGATTCCAAGTGCATGGTGTGGCCGAAGCTTCGGCTAACACACATGGTTTGTTTGTCGGGTGGGTGGTCTTCTATAGGAATAACGGGAATACCGTTTAGCTCGTCCACCGTACGCAGGCCCACAACCCCCATGCGCGCCCGTGCCCAAGGTCGCTCCACATTGCGCAAATCGAGGGCGGAGCGGATATTGTTTTTATGGAGCATCTTGGCCCATTGCCGCCCAATGCCCCAGACCTTGCCCACATCCGTGCCGCCCAAGGCGGTCTCTTGTCGGGTGGGATCGCTTAAATCCAAAATCCCGACTTCAGTTTTTTTTGCGAGATTATTGGCAATCTTGGAAAGGGTCTTGGTTGGGGCGATGCCAACGCTGACGGGAATACCTGTCCACTGTTTAACAGTGTTGCGGATGGTGGTGGCGAATTGCTCCAGGTCTAGGATGGACAGGGGGCTGAGCTCCATGAAACATTCATCGATGCTGTAAATCTCTAGATCGGGTGAAAATTGGGCCAGCGTATCCATAACCCGTGCGCTTAAATCACCATATAGTGTGAAGTTGGTAGAGCGGATCATTACGTCTTTGCAATCTATGCGGCGTTGCATCTTGAACAATGGCTCTCCCATGGTGATGCCCATGGCCTTGGCCTCGGGCGAGCGGGCGATGACACAGCCGTCGTTGTTGGAAAGTACTACCGTAGGGCGACCGCGCAAGTCGGGCTGGAACACCCGTTCGCACGATACATAAAAATTGTTGCAATCAACCAATGCGTAAAGCGGGGGGCGTGTGTGATTATCCATGGTTATACGGGATCATAGGTGGTCATGTGTGGTTTTTGATGGTGTGGGCCACCACCCCCCAAATCTCACCGCCGGGGGGTAGGGGAATGGTGGGGTAGTTTGTGTTCTCAGGCTTCAACCACCACTGTCCGGCGTGGCGTTTCAACCGTTTGACCGTCATCTCGCCATGGGTGACGGCGATGACCACATTACCCGGACGCGGTTCTAGCGAACGGTCCACCACCAGCAAATCCCCATCATGAATCCCCGCTCCAATCATGGAATCCCCCGAAACCCGAACAATAAAAGTCGCCGCCGGGTGGGTGATCAAGTCATTGAGATCCAGCACGCCATCGGCAAAATCATCGGCGGGACTAGGGAACCCTGCGGACACATGACTGGTATAAACCGGCAAACTCAGAGGCATTCCGCGAATAGGTATCCGTACAACAGGGGTGTGTTTGCATAAGAACATAACATGAACATAAAATATTTTCTCCGATTGTACAATCACAAGGTTACAATAGGGAAAGCATACGAACAATTCAGATGATGAGGGCTTCTTGTGAATTCGGCGATAGTCAAAGTTCTGGCGGTGGTGTTGGCGTGGCCCTTGGCCGCCCTTACGATCATTCAGGTGTACGAATGGTATAAGGAGGCAACTTATGTAAGGGTGGTTGAACCCGTTAATCGGGACCGTATTCAATATCCCGTCTATCAACAGTTCGCGCAGGATGCCTTACGCAATTATGCTGCTTTAGAAAAACGAGAACAGCAATACTTGAAGGATGAATTACGTCGCGTCCTAAAACCCGTTGATCCATGGATCGATACGCTCAATCAATCAGATACAGATATTATCTGTCTTGGGGAAGCTCATAACGAGCACACCCGTCAATTTCTGGCAAATAATTTCCTTTCAGGCCTTGCGATGGATATGCTGGCGGTTGAGACCACACCGGGTGGCTTGCAGGAAATTAATAAATATATGAAGGACGGCGAGATTTATGTACCCATGTTGGGAGCCGATATGGGGCAGGTTTTAAAAGCTGCGCACGCGCGTAATCCGGCAGTGGTTATCCAACCCATTGAAGAAACGATGCAGCAATACGCGGGGCGCCGTGCTCAAAAAACCGGATCTCGTGAGGGATCGATATTTACTAATTTCAAACGAGGCTACGTTCCGGGAAAACGAAGCGTCATTTTAATAGGGGCCTTGCATTGCAATTATAAGCCCAATGTATTGTACCAGTTATTGAGGCAGGATTTGCCGGAAACCAAGCTTCACAACATCCTTGTTCAAGGTGCACACCAAGATGGTTTGATTGAAACTTTTGTTTACTTTCTTGATGAGTTGGAAATAGCACCGGGGAATTTTGTCATCACCAACACTCAAGACCTGCCGCATTGGATACAAGAAAACTTCGTTTGGTTTTGGGCGCTAACGTTGACGCATTATCAGAGCATTGTTGTCTATAAACCATAACGAACATAAAACAATGACTGTGTATCAATGTATGTTACAGTGACCGAAAGCAGAAAAAGGAATAAAAAAATGCTAGGTGTCATAGGCGCAATGAGTGAAGAGGTTCAGTTGTTACGAGCGGAACTGAGCGATGCAACGGAAACAGTTCACGCTGAGATTAATGTTATCCAAGGAGATTACAAAGGCACTAAGATTGCGTTGGCACAATCGGGGATTGGCAAGGTCAATGCGACCATCTGCACCCAGATGATGATTGATCTATATAAACCGAAACAGTTGGTCTTCAGTGGTGTTGCGGGTGGATTGTTACCCAATATGCAAGCCGGTGACATCATTATCGCCAGCCACGTTGTTGAATACGATATGGATTTAACAGCGTTTGGGCGTCGACACGGTGAAACACCGGGCCGGGATCGCTTGATTGAGTGTGACCCTGATCTTGTGGGAAAAGCGACAATGGCTTTTGATGCGGCTTTCGATGGGGTAAAGGGCGCGCCTAATTTGATGCTGGGGACCATCGCCTCGGGCGATCGGTTCATTCAGGACACAACCATGTTACGGTGGTTGCAACGTGAATTTGCTGCGTTGGCAACAGAGATGGAAGGGGCTGCTTTTGGGCACACATGCCATCTCAACGGGTTACCTTTTGCTGTGATTCGTGCCCTTTCTGATGGCTCAGGTGAATCAGCTACGGGTGATTTTGAGCAAAACTTGCATAACGCTTGTCAAAACTCATTCAAGTTGATGGACGTGTTGATTTCAAATATATCGGTTGGTGATGAAAAAAAAGACCGTCGTAAGCGTTAGTGTCCGCCACCCATGCTGCCTGTTTTCACGTCATAATTTGCAGCGATTCCGTAGTCTGGATCATCATCAGCATCAATCATGAGCTGCCCCGCCCGGTTGAGCAATTGATGGCAATCATGCGATAGGTGGCGCAGTTGAAGGGTCTTGTTGAGGGCCTCGTATTTCAAGGCCAGTGCATCGATCGCTTGTAATGCAGATTGATCTACAACTCGGCTGTTCATGAAATCAATGATGACTAAGTCGGGGTCATCTTGTGGGGTGAATATTTCAGAAAATCCATCTGTTGAGCCAAAAAATAACGGTCCCTCGATTTGATAAATTTTGCCGCCTTCCGGGGTATCCTCGACACGAGCATGAATGCGAGACGCATTGTTCCAAGCGTAGGCAAGAGCCGATACGATAACACCCACAACAACGGCGATGGCAAGATCGCTCATGACTGTAACAATGGTCACAAGTCCCATCACAAGGGCATCGGTTAAAGGGATGATACGTAAGATGGTCAAGCTTTGCCAAGCGAACGTACCGATCACCACCATGAACATAACGCCAACCAGTGCGGCTAACGGAATTTGTTCAATCAGGCTGGACGCTACTAAGATAAAGGCGAGCAAAAAGAGCGCCGCTGAAATGCCAGACAACCGTGTACGCCCGCCTGATTTAATATTAATCATGGATTGCCCGATCATGGCGCAACCACCCATACCACCGAAGAACCCGGTAACGGTGTTTGAGATACCCTGTGCAATACACTCTTGTGACGCACCACCGCGTTTGCCGGTGATCTCGCCCACCAAGTTAAGGGTTAGCAGACTCTCAATAAGTCCAATAGCTGCAAGAATAAGAGCGTATGGAAATATTACACGCAAAGTTTCAAAATTCAAATCGACCATGGGGATATGAAAGTTTGGTAGTCCACCTTTGATGGATGCTAAATCGCCAACTCTTGGTACGTCGATGCCAAAAAAGATAACAACACCGGCAACCACGGCAATACCAGCAAGAGGTGCAGGGATGAAATTGGTGATTTTGGGCATGATCCAAATGATCGCCATGGTCAGAGCGACAAGCCCCAACATGTTGACAAGGGACCAACCGGACATCCAGACTTTAATACCATCCGGACCAGGAATTTGGAACTGTGTTAACTGGGCCAAGAAGATAACGATGGCAAGGCCATTAACAAATCCAAGCATAACCGGATGCGGGACCAATCGAATGAATTTCCCAAGGTGGAAAACACCTGCCAGTATTTGAAGGATGCCCATCAAGACCACTGTGGCAAAAAGATATTCGATACCGTGGCTGGCAACCAATGCCACCATAACAACGGCAAGAGCGCCCGTGGCTCCAGAAATCATGCCCGGTCTTCCGCCGATCACTGCGGTGATCAAACCAACGATAAAAGCTGCATACAGTCCCACCAGAGGATGCACGCCAGCAACAAACGAAAATGCGACGGCTTCTGGAACCAATGCCAAGGCAACGGTCAGACCGGAAAGCAATTCCGTCTTGATGCTGCTGGGGGTAAATGATGATAAGGTCGGCCTTTTCCAATCAGTATTGGAAACACGTTTGGCAAATGCAGCAAGGGTAATCTTAGGCACAGGATCATTCCATTCTAGGTCTCAAATAGGGGCGACCTTCATAAAGAAAGTTAGAATTATATCAATTAAAAACGAATTAGAGAGTGTGATTGTTTAACAACGCACACTAAGGTTTGAAATTAATTCTTATGATTTAAGTTTTTTTCTCTTCAAAGGGCTAGAGCCAGGGGCATCCTTGCTCCATTCTTTTGTGGATGATTTCGCAGGTTTAGATTTTTTTGTCTTTTTATCCTTCGTTTTATTTTCTGCGGCTTTAACTTTTTTGTCCCGAATATCGCGATCTTTCTTTGTCCACGGTTTTTTCTCTTTTTTCTTCTTTCCGGGTTTATCACTTGGTTTTTCGTCACGAGGTTTTTCAACACGAGGCTTATCAAATGATTTTTCATCACTGGATTTAACGAAAGGTTTTTCAGCACGCGGTTTATCAAATGATTTTTCATCACTCGATTTAACGAAAGGTTTATCAGTACGCGGCTTATCAAATGATTTCTTCTCACTCGCCTTAACGTAAGGTTTTTCCGCACGTGGTTTGTCAAACTTCTTCTCGCGTTTTGGCGCGCCCGATTTGAATTCAGATTTGCGATCAGGCCGACCTTCTGGCTTTCGAGGTGTGAAAGGTTTTTTGTGTTTGTATCCACCACCTTCACTTGGAGTTGTTGGAACACCATCCATGCGTGAGATCACAACACCTTTGTCAACAGTTCTGCTGGGACCGATGGCCGCCAAAAACTGATCGACAACATCGGGGGCAATTTCCACATGGGTTTCATTTTCGTGAATTTTAATAGCGCCAATACCAACTTTGGTAATGTGACCTGCACGACATAACATCGGCAATATCCACCTTGGTTCAGCACTATGTTTGCGGCCAACGGGCATAGAGAACCATACACCATTTTTGAAATCGTCACGGCGTTTCTCAGGGCGTTCGGAACGTTCAGGCCCTGTATCGAGTAATTCTTCCGGGGCTGATTTACCCGCACTATGCAGACGTAAAAAAGCAGCAGCAATTTGGTCCGCGCTATAGCGTGAGAGAAGTTCTTCTACAGGGGTTACTTCATCTTCCGTTATGGCCTCGCTCAAAATTGGATCGTCTAGAATGCGTTCCCGATCACGGGCAACAATTTCTTCGACGGAAGGTGGCTTGCCCCAACTGGCTTCGATGTTGGCCGTGCGTAATAGCCGCTCTGTGCGTTTGCGCCCACTGTGGGGGACAATCAACGTACAGGTGCCTTTACGACCAGCGCGTCCGGTTCGACCACTACGGTGAAGAAGAATTTCGGCATTCTTTGGAATGTCAGCGTGAACCACAAGTTCGAGGTTCGGAAGATCGATGCCACGGGCGGCAACGTCGGTTGCCACACAAACCCGTGCACGACCATCACGCATGGCTTGTAAGGCATGGGTTCGTTCGTTTTGGCTGAGCTCGCCCGATAGGGCAACCACAGAGAACCCTCTATTGGAAAGGCGGGATGTCATATGATTAACGGTGGCCCGGGTGGCACAAAAAACCAGAGCGTTTTTGGCTTCAAAATAACGCAGCACATTAATAATCGCATTTTCCCGATCATTAGGGGCCACAGTAAGTGCACGGTAATCAATATCGACATGTTGTTTGTTTTCTTCGGATGTTGCGACCCGAACCGCATTACGCTGATAGCGTTTAGCAAGGGCACCAATCGTGCGCGGGACAGTCGCCGAAAACATCAATGTGCGGCGTTCTTTTGGCGTAGCTTCCAAAATAAATTCTAATTCATCACGGAAACCCAGATCAAGCATTTCATCGGCTTCATCCAGAACAACAGCTTTTAACCCAGCGGTGTTAAAAGAACCACGTTCGATGTGATCACCCAAACGTCCCGGTGTGCCAACAACAATATGGGCACCACGGTCCAGTGTGCGGCGCTCAGTGCGCATATCCATACCACCGACACACGAAGCGATAATGGCACCTGTTGGCTCGTACAGCCACTCTAGCTCACGTTTGACCTGCAAGGCTAATTCTCTTGTCGGTGCGACCACAAGGGCCAATGGGGCTTTGCAATAGCCTAGTTTCTCAGCACCTTCTAATAAGGTGGGGGCAATGGCCATACCAAAGGCAACCGTTTTACCCGAGCCCGTTTGGGCTGAAACAAGGGCGTCGGCTTCTTTTAGGTTAGGCTCAAGCATTGCCTTTTGAACCGGTGTCAATGTGGTGTATCCGCGCTTTTCCAACGCTGCAACAAGAGGTGGGACGACACCTTCAAAATCAGTCATGTTATTTCTTTCGGAATTCAGGTTTCGTGTGCCAGATCAATATAATATTAGGGGCGCACGTTTAATCGATTCATTAAGATCGCAAACAATTGCGCATCTTGATTAAATCATGTTGGCTGGGTTGTACTTTGTGTTGGCATCAATGTAAAGGCACTCAAGGTAGGCTGGCACTGCTATTTTATGCTTAAATTATATTTTGAAAGGTTTATGATGATGAAATTGGATCAAGCTAAGTCCATCAATCGTTTTAGGACCTTTCTGAAATCTTCTTCAACCTTTTGCTCATGGGCATGATGTCCTTGAGTAATAACACGTTTTCCACCGACAAAAACATCCTGGATCGGATTATTATCACAAGCAAACATCCAAGCATCCAAGATGCCATCACCCTTACGTTCATATAAGGGCGTAGAATCCGTATCTAATGTGAGAATATCTGCACGATTACCAACACGCAAACCGCCAATGGGTCGCCCGCAGGCTTGCGCGCCACCGACAAGAGCAGCATCAAAAAGAGTGCGTCCCGTTGATCGCTCCGCCCCCCCGCTGAGCACGGCACGTTGCCTTGAATGTAACCGTTGACCGTATTCCAACCAGCGCAATTCTTCTTTCATATTCACCGATATGTGACTGTCAGAGCCAATTCCAATAACGCCGCCTTGTTCCATATAACGAACGGCGGGGAATAATCCGTCACCGAGATTGGCTTCAGTTACAGGGCAAAGTCCGGCTACGGCCTTTGTTGAGGCCAGCCTATCCGTCTCTGATTGGTTCATGTGGGTGGCGTGGATCAAACACCAACGTTGATTGACGTTATGGTTTTCTAATAACCATTGAATGGGACGCTTGCCGGACCATGCCATACAGTCCTCGACTTCTTTGATTTGCTCGGCAATATGGATGTGTATGGGGGCAGCATTGTCGAGATTATCCAAAGATGAAATTGCATCGGTTAATAGCTCAGGCGTAACGGCCCGTAAGGAGTGGGGTGCCATGCCAATGCGAATATTATCATCGTTTCTATAATCTTTGGATAAAGCATTAATGATTTCCATAATGCCATCGGTATCATTCAAAAATCTGCGCTGACCATCATTAGCAGGCTGACCGCCAAAACCGCTATATTTGTATAATACCGGCAGGTGCGTGATTCCTATCCCCGCCTCTTTGGAAGCATTAATGGCTCTATGAGACATTTCCGCACGGTCAGTATAGGCTTGACCATCCGTAGCATGATGAAGGTAGTGGAACTCACCAACGGCGGTGTATCCGGCTTTTAACATATCCACATAGAGCTTGAGCGCGATGGTCTGTACATCTTCTGGAGTCATGTGGGCTAAGAAACTGTACATAATCTGCCGCCACGTCCAGAAACTATCAGGTTCTTGACCAGAACGTGAAGGACCAGAAACCTCGCCCAACCCGGCTATAGCACGTTGAAAAGCGTGGCTATGTAAATTCGGCATACCGGGTAAGGCCGCCCCTTTTATAAAGACGCCATTATGTCCCTCAAAATCTTTTATAATACTTTCAATTGATCCAGATTTGGAAATTGTAATGGACACGTTTTGTGCCCATCCTTCTGGTAATAGTGCTGTTTCAAAATGAAGCGTGGTCATGATGGCCCATTATCAATATTATAAGTTTTAATAGCGTAGTACAGCTATGGTACACGTTCCATATGCCGCGTAAAGTCCAAAGGGAAGGGTGAGTTATGATCATAGAAAATACCGACACCCTAATCGTGAATGCCCGATTAGCAACGATGGGTGATCATTATTCTGACGGAAAAAATGATCCTTTAGGCATTACCGAAGATACCACCATGGCCATTCATAAGGGGCAAATATCGTGGATAGGTAGATATGAAGATATCCCGGAAAAAATAGCCACTACAGTGGGCGAAATTATTGATGTTAAAAATGCATGGATCACACCGGGATTAGTTGATTGTCATACTCATATTATCCACGGAGGAAACCGCGCTAAAGAATTTTCCATGCGTCTTGGTGGGGCGAGCTATGAAGAAATCGCCCGTGCAGGCGGTGGGATAATTTCCACAGTATTAGATACGAGAGCGTCCAGCGAAGAGGAACTGCTGGAACAAGCTTTGCCCCGTGTTGATGCATTGATGCACAGTGGCGTTACCACACTGGAAATAAAGTCAGGCTATGGTTTAGATAGTCAAACGGAATGCCGCATGTTGAAGGTTGCGCGTCGTATCGAAGCAGAGCGACATGTAAGCGTCCAGACAAGTTTCCTAGGGGCGCACGCAATTCCACCTGAATACAAAGAAAATGCGGATGGATATATCAATCTAATCTGCGATGAGATGTTGCCTATGGTTCACGAATTGGGATTGGTCGATGCCGTTGATGCCTTCTGCGAGAGTATCGCCTTTTCACCGGATCAAGTTCGCCGGGTCTTTATGTGCGCGCAAGAATTAGGGCTGCCGATCAAACTGCATGCCGAACAGCTATCGGATCTGAAAGGCAGTATAATGGCCGCTGAAATGGGGGCGATCTCTGTTGATCACTTGGAATACTTAGCCCAAGATGGTGTCGATGCCATGGCCCGTTCCGGCAGTGTGGCTGTTATTCTACCGGGGGCCTTTTATTACCTTCATGAAACCCAGAAGCCCCCCATTAATGCCTTACGTAAAACATCCATCCCCATGGCGGTTGCCACGGACGCAAACCCCGGAAGCTCTCCGGTTTATTCTTTATTGAGTGCGATGAATATGGCGTGTGTAATGTTTTTGATGACACCCACTGAGGCCCTATTGGGTGCTACAAAATACGGTGCCCAAGCATTGGGGTTAACCGATCGCGGGGTGCTTGCAGCAGGAAAACGGGCTGATTTAGCTTGTTGGTCTGTGAATGATCTGACAGAGCTATCATATGCATTGAGCGCGCGTCCCTTAAATTGGGCGATGGTGGCAGGCAAAAGACGAGCGGAAAACTAAAAAATCACTTCACGGTTGAAAGAGACGATTAATGAGCGAAGCTGTTTATAATTTCATGTCTGGGAACCAACCTTTGCTGATCAGTTGCCCCCACGTGGGTACGTATGTTCCCCCCCAAATTGCAGAACGGTTTACCCAATCGGCATCAATTCTGGCTGATACGGATTGGCATGTGGATTGGTTGTATGGCGAAAGCGCGAGTGCATTAGGCGCGTCGTTATTAACCGCCACCCATTCACGCTATGTTATTGATCTTAACCGTCGTCCGGATGGTGGTGAGCTTTATACAGGTGCCAATAATACGGAGCTTTGTCCGACGACAACCTTTGATAATGAAGCGATCTATGAAGGCGACAATCCTTCAACAAGTGAAATTTTACAACGTACAGAAAATTACTGGCAACCTTATCATGACAAATTGCAAAGTGTGTTAAGGGATATGGTCGACAAACATGGTGTCGCCGTATTAATTGAAGGACATTCAATCAAATCAGAAGTTCCACGATTTTTTGAGGGAACATTGCCCCATTTTAATTTGGGGACTGCTGGAGGGGAAAGTGCTGCTGAGGATCTATCGAACCTAGTTTTTAATGTGTTGAATTCATCAAAGGATTATAAAGCTGTTTTTAATGGTCGTTTTAAGGGCGGGTTTATTACCCGAAATTATGGCAAGCCAAATGATGGTATCCACGCACTGCAATTGGAAAAAACCCAATCATGTTATATGGATGAAGAACCGCCATTTGGGTTTCGGGTGGATTTGGCCGCAAAAGTAGAACCCGTCATCACAGCAATGATGCAAACGGCATTAGACTGGGCGCGCTCAAAATCAAGTACCTAATTCTTCGATCTCTTCATCATCTGTTTCCAACTCATAAATAGCTTGAGAGCTTCGAGTCAGTGGTACAAATGTGCCGCGATCAATATCATCGGTAATGGGCCGAATGAAAATCCGAATTATGACGAAGGCGGCAAATCCAGAAAAAATGATGCTCATGCTAAGGAATAGATAGCCAGCGTTGGTTGCATCCATAAGCGGGGCCACAACAAAGGGGCCAAAGGCCGCACCCAAGCCATACACCAATAATAAACCGCCTGAGGTTTCAACCAATTTCTCTTGTGGGGCGAAATCATTAGCGTGGGCCAGTAATAAACCATACAGCGGAAACATGAACCCGCCATGTAAGCACGCCACGAGGAACGACATTGTCCCTTCATGAGAGTCTAAAAATGTCAGTGATAACCCTGTGCCAATGGTGCCTATGCAACACCCTGCAATCATGATGCGGCGATCAATGCGATCGGATATCCAGCCAATGGGCCATTGTAAAATGGTGCCGCCCAATAGAAAGGCGCTCATAAAGAAAGTAATGCCAGCGATACTAAACCCTCGATCTTGTGCAAAAACAGGGCCCAGCGACCAAAACGAGCCATCAACTATACCAAACAGAAAACAACCAATGAAACCAACGGGCGATATTTTATACAGTTCTTTGACATTCAAACGTGCCGTAGGTGGGGTAGATGGCTCGGAAATTCTGGATAAGGCAACCGGGGCAAGAGAGATACAAATCAACATGGCACATACGATAAACAACGTGCCCGTTGTAGGGTCAGCCAGGTTCAACATCAATTGCCCCATCATGACGGCCACATTGGTGACGATGATATAAATTGAAAGAATGCTTCCACGGGTTTCATTGGTGGATTGCTCGTTCAGCCAACTTTCAATAGCCATAAATAAAATTGCGAAACAAATACCAGAAAACCCACGGGTTAGAACCCATACTATGGGAGAAGGGGTGAGTTGATAGATTAAGCTTGCCGCGGCTGTCAGCGCAGCAAAACCAGCAAACACGCGAATATGACCAACATTCTGGATTAATATAGGCCCAATTAAACAACCGATGGCAAATCCAGCATAATAGGCACCGCCAATACCACCAATCCAGCTTGTGGATAACCCCTCTAAATCTGCTCGAACGGGGAGTAACGTCACAAGCAAACCTTGTCCCAGCATGAGGATAGCGGTACCAATTAATAATATGGTAATGTTATCGCGAACAGATTTCATGAAAAAAATCCTTGGTATAATTATAACCCCTAATATAATGGGATATCCTTAAAGAAGTAATTATTGCAGAGTGTATTCGACCCTATGAAGTCTGTCATTACCCTAGTATTATTATCGATGATTTTTGGCCTTACATTAAGCACACAGGCGAATGCTGATGTTTCCGGCACGGTTTGTGTGATAAATGGTGATCTGATTTCGGTCAATGGAATTCGATATGGTAATGATTGTAAAGACGGTACAAATGTTCGTTTACACGGGATTGATGCACCAGAGTTAGAACAAAATTGCCTTCGTGCCGACGGCGCTATTTTCAAATGTGGCCTTTATGCCGCATCATTTTTATTGGAATACATTCATAATCGGCCCGTGAAATGTCACGGCAATACGCAAGATATAAACGGTAATTGGCTGATGCGTTGTTATATCGAGGAAAAAAACATCAATGAGCATATGGTTAGCGAAGGCTGGGCATTAGCTTATGAAATGTTGTCTCGTCGCTATCAACCATTTGAAGCGATAGCGAAGAAAAATAAAAAGGGTATTTGGGCTTTCCATTTCACAAATCCCTGGGAATGGCGCAAGGGCAAACGGATGCCAGGAATGGAAGAATAAGGCGAGACTACCGCGTTATTTTGATAAATCGCCAGGTATTCACAACGGCGACAAAGGATGTCCCGATAATCATACCAACCCAAATTCCCAAAACGCCCCAATAGATCATAAACCCGAGATAAAGACATAATGCTAATCCGATCATCCAATATCCGACAAGGGCTGAGATCAACGGTGTGCGTGTATCTTTTAATCCTCTAAGCGGTCCTTGAACCAAAATCACTAAGCCATCGAAGACAATGTATAATATGGCAGCAATCATTAAGGTGGCCGTCAAATCAAGTACGGGGGCATTGCTTTCAAGAGATGCATCAACAAATCCCATTGCAAGGGTGTTGCGCATAACAAGAATAATAAAACAGATAATAGCAAGAATAAACAATCCAAAGATAATAGATGTCCATCCTGCGCGGCGAACGGCATCATAATCTTCTGCCCCAGCCGATAGAGCAACCCGGATGGTTGCTGCGTGGGATATGGCAAGAGGTACCATAAAAACAACAGTGGTGATTTGCTGCACAATGGCGTGCGCGGCAAGGGGGATCACCCCCATGGTACCAACAAATATGGTCGCGACACTAAAGAATCCAGACGCCGCTAGAATTGTTAATCCAATGGGCAGCCCAATACGAATGATTTCAATGAACAAAGGCCAATTTGGCTTCCAGAACCTTTTGAACAGCTGGTATTCTTGATAAATTTTATGGCGCGCCACATAGATAAACATAACGAGGCACATGCTGGTTTGAACAACCGTACTGGCAATCCCGGCCCCGATTAATTCAAGCTTTGGAAACCCAAAATGCCCAAACATCAATGCATAATCGGCGAGCGCATTTATAGCGACCCCCAATAGGGTGATTATCAAAATGGGTGCGATATTGGAATGGGCCGTCATAAACCCGCGCATAATCATCAACAAGAGGGCGGGCAATAATCCCCACATGGTCGTTCGAAGATACCCTTGGGTTAATTCGATGAGTTGCGGGTCTTGTTTCATAAGCAACAGAAAGTAATTTCCATTCCATAAAACAATAAAAAGTGGAATGCTTGTAAAGGCCGCGACCCAAAAGCCTTGCCGCATGCTATGGCGTAACTTTGTCGCATCATTTGCGCCAATGGCCTGCGCCGTTAAAGTGGAAACAGCCAAAATAATACCCATGGCGAACAAGAATACGGGTAAATAAAATTGCATGCCAAGGGCGCCAGCAGCCAATTGTTTGGTGCCGAGCCAACCCATTAAGATGACGTCGGTTGTATTAATGGCAATGATAGCCAATTGTGAGCCCACCATAGGCAGGCACAATTTCCCTAAAATTCGAAGCTCCTCACGCCAATGACCTGCCTTTTCATGGGACAGGGATATGTCATCAGATGAGTCGTCAATTATGGCTTCATTTGTCATTGCAATAAGGTGTCTAAATTACAATCAAATTACAATGCAAATTACAATAAATTAATTTCCAAAACACAGCTTTCCATAATGAGGACTCTGATTTTTAGAACTCAAACTGTTGTTTCTTGGATTAGGCTAGCGGTTGTTCCGTTAATCAGACGTATTTTCGTGCACACTCAATAAAGGCATCGACATCCTCACTTTTAGTATTAAACGCCGTTACCAAACGAATTAAAGTTCCCTCATGATCACCCCATCGGTAGAATTCAAATCCACCGGCTTCCAACCCATCAACAACACGAGCCGGTAGATCAACGAATAGCTCGTTGGCATCAACGGTGGTTTTAAATGTTGCGCTGGGAATGGTGGTTAAACCTTTATGTAATTGTGCCGCCATGGAATTAGCGTGACGGGCATTATTCAGCCATAGATCATTGCTCAAATAGGCGTCTAACTGAGCCGATATAAAACGCATTTTTGAAAATAAATGTCCGGCACGTTTGCGACGAAAGGCAAATGTTTCGGCCAGATCGCGATTGAAAAACACAACGGCTTCTGCCGCCATACAGCCATTCTTAGAACCGCCAAATGAAAGCACGTCGATACCTGCTTTCCATGTCATTTCAGCAGGACTGCAATCCAGTGATACGAGAGCATTGGCAAATCGAGCACCATCCATGTGGACCAATAGACCAAGTTCGTGTGCCTTTGTGCTAATCGCCCGAATTTCATCAAGTGTATAGATGGTTCCTGCTTCGCTGGCTTGGGTGATGCTTATGGCGCTAGGTTGGACCTGATGGACGGTTTTCTCAATACCGTCCCATCCCGCTTTCAAACCTTCTGCAGTAATCTTGCCATTTATATTATTAAGCAAAGTTAGCTTCGCACCGCCTGTGAAAAATTCTGGTGCCCCACATTCATCAACTTCGATATGAGCCGCTGGGTGGCAAAACACAGTTCCCCAAGGGGGGGTCATTACAGATAGAGCAAGAGAATTTGCCGCGGTGCCCGTGGCAACTAAAAACACTTCTGGGTCCGATTCAAAAGTTGAGCGAATCTTATCTTCGACACTTAATGTTAATGGATCGCTACCATAGGGCATGGCATGGCCTTCATTGGCCTTGATGAGTGATTCCATGACCTCTGGCGAAGCACCTGTTGCGTTGTCGGAACAAAAATTCATATCGGGCTTCCTTTAAATGTATGGTCGTTATATGCGTCAGGGTATTTCATGCCATTCAGCACACTTAATTTCAAGCATCTCAAATCCGCTGACATCTGCATTGGTATCTAGTTCGGGTAAGAACGCATTGGTGATCTGGGCGAGGCCATTAGACACCGAAGTAATCAGCCATATCAATTCTGGTTCATATACCATCTTTAGGTCGCGTTGTGATGGCATCGCCCTGTGATCAGGGTGGGAATGGTAATGGCCGATGATGCGTTCTTTCGTATTGGCGATATCTTGCATCAGATTAAAACGGATCTGAGGGTCAACTTCAAAGCTATCGTGCAGATTGCTTTGCGATACATTCGTGCTGGGTGCGATACGGGTAACCTTAAAACCAGATGGAATATCACCCCATCCGGCTATCATACCGCAGCTTTCATTCGGATAAGCTTGTTCTGCATGATTGGTAATTTGTCTAACGTGACCCGGGGTGATGTTGATAATCATTGTTGTGGATAGAGCGCAATAGTTCCAAGTGTTTTGCCCGAGGTCATATCTAGAATAACAATTTTCGCGCATTTTGGAAATGTACGAGGACCGACTTCAATAATCAGACGACGACCTTCCGCCGTTATGCTTTCTGCTGTGCAAGCGGACGGCAGGTTTAGATTGATGTCTCCAAATTCTTGAACAGCAGACTCTATTGTTACTGAATCCGTTGTTTTCTCTTTTCCTTTGCTCTTGACTGTAAACCCATAAACAAGCAAGGCCATGCCGAGTACAATCAATATACCCATACCGATAACAAGTGCTTTGAGATATTGCATGGTGTCTTACGCCTCCGTGTGCGAAAAGTAGTCTTTGAGTATAATCTCATACGTCGAACTAAGGAAATCAACGTGTCATTGTCAGAAGATTTAGAGGATCATCAGGGGAATGTCGATACAGCTTTTAAGGTTTGTGTGCCTTCGATAAAGGTTGGGGCACGTCTTGACCGGTTCTTAACGGACGCTCTAGCAGAACAAGTTGATGGATTGTCCCGAAACCGCATTCAAAGTTTATTAGCGCATGCGTGTGTTCGGCTGGATAATACGGTTGTTATTGAAGCAAAGAAAAAAGTGTCGGAGGGAGAGATATATACTGTTTCCATTCCCCCACCAGAACCAGCAATCCCACAACCACAAGATATCCCCCTTGAAATTGCCTATGAAGATGATGATGTCATCGTGGTTAATAAGCCCGCTGGAATGGTCGTCCATCCGGCAGCGGGTAATCCTGATAAGACGTTGGTAAACGCCATGTTAGCCCATTGTGGTGAAAGTTTGAGTGGCATTGGTGGTGTTGCAAGACCCGGTATCGTTCACCGTCTTGATAAAGATACCAGCGGGTTGATCATTGTTGCCAAAAATGAAGTGTCGCATGCATCGCTTTCCCAACAATTTGCCGATCATTCTATTGAACGTTCTTACCGGGCATTAGTTTGGGGGGTGCCCAATCCTCTATCGGGGAAGATCGAAGGAAATATTGGTAGAAGCCCTCATAATCGTAAGAAAATGGCCATAGTTTCCCGTGGAGGTAAATATGCAATAACCAATTATAAGGTGTTAGAAACCTTTAATACAGCCGCCGCATTGGTAGAGTGTCGATTGGAAACGGGGCGTACGCACCAAATAAGAGTACATATGGCAAGTTTGGGGCATTCAATTATGGGTGATCCCGTCTACGGAAGTGGTGAGCGCAGGGTTCTTAGAGAAAACACGGCTCTAAAAGATACTCTGAAAATTTATAATTATCAGGCCTTACATGCTCTCATACTTGGGTTCAAACATCCCAAAACGGGAAAAACAATAAAGCTTAAATCTGAATTACCAAATAATTTCAATAGGTTAATTGATTCGTTACAAGAAGGCTAAAATTACTGTATACACAACCACTGGAATACAGTAGTATTCAATCAACAAAAGACATTCAAAAAAGAATGTGACTACCGAGGAACTCTAACCTTCAATCCAGATAATGGTATTACAGGAGAGTTCATATGGTTTCAGTAAACCCAGCTTTAGATATTTCACCCGAAAAAAATATTTCACGGTATCTACAACGTATCCGCACCTACCCCATGCTTGAGCATAAGTATGAACATGACCTTGCTGTTGCGTGGCGAGAACATGGTGATCAAGATGCCATGCATCAAATGGTAAATTCTCATTTGCGTTTGGTTGCTAAAATAGCCATGAATTACCGCGGCTATGGTTTACCTGTAGGCGAGCTTATCGCCGAAGGAAATATTGGTATGATGCAATCTGTTAATAAATTTGACCCGCATCGGGGATTTCGGCTTTCAACTTATGCTATGTGGTGGATACGGGCTTCTATTCAAGAATATATCTTACATTCATGGTCGATGGTAAAAATTGGAACCACAGCATCTCAGAAAAAATTATTTTTTAATCTTCGAAAAATTAAAGCAGAGCTTAAAGCATTTGAAGAAGGAGATTTGCACCCTGAACACGTTGAAGTCATTGCATCTAAATTAAAGGTACCCGAACGTGATGTCGTTTCAATGAACAGACGCATTGCTAAATCTGATCAATCGCTTAATGCCCCTTTACGCGAAGAAGGTGAGGGAGAATGGCAAGATTGGCTCGTTGGTGAGGAGGATAATCAGGAAGTCACATTAGGTAATCGAGAAGAAAGTGATTGCCGACGCGACTTGTTGTATAAAGCAATCGATGGGTTGAATGAGCGAGAACGTAAAATCGTCGTCGAACGGCGTCTTCAAGATACACCGTCAACGTTACAATGTTTGAGCGAGAAATATGGTATTTCAAGAGAACGTATTCGACAAATTGAGGTCAAAGCTTTTGAAAAAATTCAAAAGTCCGTTCGCAATGCCATGGTCGATAAACAATTAGCTCATTAAATAAATATATTAACAGCTAAGTTCTGGTCGTTCGACATTTTAATTACGGGTGGCTAAGCGCGTGGTCCAGAGGCGGTGATCTCTGCATCAAACGTTTCGGTACTATCCTTATGTCCGACCCCTTCACCCCATTCGGTGATTAATTTTTTTTGTTTGGACTGTAGAATAATTATGCGGCGTTGGTTGACCGCTTTCAAGAAAGAAGAGGTGACGGGAGGAATGATACTGAAAATCATCCAGCCTGCGGCTGCGGCCCCAAACATTATGACCATATCAAAAACATTAGTAATGATTTCAATGGCCTCTGGAATAGTATGGCGATCATCCCATAAAGTAATCAAACTTGGAAATACGCCACAAAAATTCATAGCTGACACACAAAATGTTGCATATTTCTCTTCATTTCGATCAATGATAAAGGCAACAAACGAAGGCAGCATTCCAAAAAATATGACGAGAACAGTTGGCAAAGCAAAGAATAAAATCACAACGATGATGATCGATGACCAGAGCACAATCGTTCCGCGTCTACTTTTCTTAAGCGGTTGATTCACTTCCATTGCGTTTCGCGTTGGTTTTCTTGCCATAATAATTATTTATCTAGGTTTTTAGCCAAAGATAATTTCCATCTTACCATTTATACGTTAGGAACAGAATACTCGTGATGATCATCGTTAAAATAATAGAAAACATTGCCGCAGCTTTTTGACCTGATAACAGCAACTTTTTGTCTTGCGAACCATCGTTTGCCCCCATTTCATCAATTTCTACCTCTGCGGTATTATATTCTTTTCGGGCTTCTAAAAACCCTGTTTCATCTTCTTGTCGTTGCTCTGTGTTATCGACTAAATCAAACAATTCCGGCAAACTGCCTTTACGAACCAATTGGGGAATTTCTTTTTCGATTATTCGCCGCGTCTTGCGGTTATTGTAAGTGCTAATCGCGGGACCTAATAACCCGCCAAACCAACTTGATAAACCATAAACGGGTGGAGTTTTTAGCTTCCATTGCAAAAATGCGAGTAAACTCAAAATACCAATAATAGAGCGTTCTTTCTCAGGTAAAGCCATGGCACTGAGGTGAGGGTGAATATCTTCATTAAACCGCGCTCCAATAAATGCAGCAATATGCCTATCCATTGGATGAGTTTCATGCTCAACCGTCGACGCCGCTCTATCAATCGCAGGAAGTAATTCACCGATATTGGTAATAAACTCATCGATGATTAAGGGGCTCAAACACTGTAGGTGTTTATTCAATTCATAAAGGCATCGCTCTGGGCCGAACCCCATTTCATTAACTTTAAGATAGTTTTTGCATCTCAAATATTGGCGTTGCCATATTGCGTGACTAGGTACGCTAGAATATTGTGATTTGAACCAGACTTCGTAAAGTTCGCGTGTAACAACTTCCAACACGTCTTGTGGGTTTTGTTTGTTAAGTATATCAAAAGCAATAAGGGTTCCATAGGATTCAGGATGGAACGAGCGGTTCTTGTAGCGAATGGGACCTGTTGGGTCGAGCATGATACAGATTTTGGAAATAACAATTTCCTGTGAATGCTTTGGACCTGAACCTCTACTAGCCATCTCCATTAGTCCACTGATGCGCTCACCTAAGTCTTTATCATCCAATCCACGCCTAAGCCACTTTTCAAAAGTCTCGTCAGCTTTAATAGTTCTGAGCGCTTCATCAGGTGCGAGAGAGAAGGCGTATGCTAAAGTTCGTGGATTTGAATGCGGGAAGTTTTGGAAAGTGTAAGCGCTTTTTGCCTTGAGCTGGCCTTTTCTCTGACCCGGTGTGTTTTTTCTGCCGTCTATCCAGATTTCAGCAATTTCGGGTGTCCAACGCGCATTTATATCATCACTTAATAATCCACGTAACATTTCAATGGCGGGTATGGGCACACGAATACCAGCACTAATTGCGGCATAAGATCCTCGTTCAATTTTATCACTTAAAATGTCAAATAATGACATGTTCTGAACAGGGTTGCGCCCAAGCAGAATAATCATAATGGATACACCAAGAGCGTAGGAATCATCAAGTTCAGACCCACTGCCTCGCCCGATCGGTTCCGCTGTACAGCGCTCAATTGTTTCAAATGAGATAGGTTGGTCGTAACCAGCCGGTACCGTCACACACTCGCCCAAGACTAGATCCTGATAGGTATCATCCATAAAGAACATGTTATCGGGGCGAATGGCACGATGGGTGATTTCGTTTTCACCAAGGATTAAAAGTCCAGAGAGGCAGGGAGCCAAAATTCTGTTTACAATCTCATATTCACTTACGCGTGTAGCACCAGAAGCAACAAGATCTGTTAATCTACCACCGTTAGGAAGATCATAAATCACGGCAATTCTTTTATCACCTGTCAAAGGCCATTCAATGACACCCCAATCAACCAATGGCATGATCCCCCGAGGAGCGGCTGATTTCAGTTTCATCATAGTGTCGATGCGGACAGGTAGCAAAGGATCACAGATGAGGGCAAAAACTTTCACATTCGCATCATGTGGATCGGTTACTTTATAGGCAGGCGCATTAGGAGAGTTTAAATGGGCTAGTGGTGACCCAGCATCTATCAGATACCGTTCTTTTAAAACGGTAGAATATTCTGCAGATGATGTGCCCAGTTCTTCCGGTACGTCTTCTGCTTCTAGGACTTCGGCTTGTTCTGCCATACTACCCGTGTCCGGCTTTGCCGGCTATTGGCTAGAGTTAATCTGCCATAATTCTATAGCAGCATAAAAATATTATCGTTCAATTTTATCTTACCAGTTTTTCTAACTGGCTTCTAATCAATTAGGAATAGCGTGTTTAATCTCTGTATTTCTTCCTGTATATAACAAGAATCGTAGAATCTGGCAGTATTGCAAGTCTTTTTTACTTTTTTGTAAATAGAATTAACAAACTGGGTTTCAATATCACCAGAAAAATGACCAATCTCAGGTTAATAATTTCGACAGAATGAGGCTCAAATGCTCAACCGGTATAAAAATTCAGACGACATGATCGCCCATTTAGCTCCAGAAGAAAGCGTTTATTGCATATGTGATAGTGCCCTTGAGAAGCGTGCTCGATGGTTCGTTGAGAATTTTGAGGGTGACGTCCTGTATGCTTTCAAAGCCAATCCCATCCGAGCGATTGTTGATGCTCTATATAAAGGGGGCATACGACATTTTGATACGGCCTCAATAAAAGAAATCTCCACCATCAATGAATGGTACGATGATGGGCATACCTATTTCATGCACCCAGTCAAAGGGTTAAAAGCGACAGCAGTTGCTTGGCACAATCAAGGTGTCAGACATTTTGTGGTCGACCATTTGGATGAAATAGAAAAATTTCATCAAATTTTACCAGAAGCAGGAATGGATGCAATTTTGATTGTTCGGATGGCGACACCGTCCGATGATGCGACTTTCAATCTATCATCCAAGTTTGGTGTTGCACCGGAAGGTGTCGTTGAATTAATGCGCGCGATTACATCCCGTGGAATCCGAACGGGACTCTGCTTCCATGTAGGCTCGCAATGTGTCACGACGAAAGGGCATGCTGTCGCCTTAGATATCACCAAATCTATTTTAGATTTGGCACGCGGGGAAGGCATCGAAATAGCCTGTTTGGATGTGGGAGGGGGCTTTCCGGCTCCTTATCCAACGGGTGCTACGCCGCCGCCTCTGCAAGACTATCTCGATGTGGTCAGCGCAGGAGTGAACGCATTGTCCTTGCCGAATAATTGCCCCGTTATGTGCGAGCCAGGACGCGCATTGGTCGCCGAGGGAATGTCGGTGGTTACTCAAGTCACACTGAGAAAAGAGGGCAGTCTTTATCTCAGTGATGGTACCCATGGTACATTTGGTGGCGTTAAATTAGGTTTGAAGTTTCCTGTACGTGCCATCCGTCCCAATGCCATGCTATCGACTGAAACTACCCCTTTTACTATTTTTGGACCGACCTGTGACAGCACCGATATATTTCCTTATCAAATGCAATTACCAAAAGATATAGCAACGGGGGATTGGTTAGAACTAGGTTTGCTCGGTGCTTACGGCCCCGCTGTTGCCTCAGACTTTAACGGTTTCAAACCAAATCAGTTTTGTTATGTGGATGAAGGTTTTGACCCGGACGCGTCGACGGTTTACGTGTAATTGGCATCTTTGCCATTATCGTTGAAGACGTTGGCATTACGGGGATGGCAAGCGAGCGGTTGAAAAAAACGGGAATAAAGGGTGAGCTAAAAACTTAAAATTGTATTTTTGTTGACCAATACCAAAACCAGTGTTACATAGCTCTCCATGAAAACAACATCGAAAACAACAACATCGAAACGAATGCGGGCCTAACCCGCAGATGTAGGCCTATGCCTGCGCCATTTAAATAAAGCCAATTTAAATAAAATCGTTTCCCGTTAGTTGAGTTTTCAAGAAAGTTGTTATCATGTCTCCCCAAATCTTTCCCGCGCGTTCGTTAGTTGAATCTCCCGTTTGTCATGTTGGTTGCGTTGATCACGTTGATCAAATCTGTGAAGAACAGTGTGATAACCGGACGCTTCATATGCGGGTACAGATAGATGCCGTTCCCAGCACGGAATTTATTCACCTGCTGAGCCACGTTATTGAACAGAAAATTCCCGAGGCAAAATTATTAGTGATGGTTGAGGGGCAATCAATCATCATTCGGGTCCACCATTGCCAGATAAAAGTATTCCAATGCGATACGTTAGCTTACCGTATTGCCCGTTTGGCAGGGGTTCGACACTTGCAGACAACACTCAATCTTACCCAAGGGCCAGCTCTCTACGCAGGAAATTTCCGAGGTCGTTCAGATACAGTTATTGAATGAAGACTTAGCTTAATCCTCGAATGGATTGTGAACCAAGATTGTATCATCACGTTCCGGACTGGTTGATAATAATGCAACCGGAGCACCGATTAATTCCTCAATGCGACGAATATACTTAATGGCTGATGCTGGTAAATCTGCCCATGTGCGTGCGCCATAGGTGATCTCGCTCCAACCTTCCATGGTTTCGTAAATGGGTTCTACGCGTTCCTGACGCAAGGTAGAAGCCGGAAGGTGATCGAATACTTCACCGTCAATATTATACCCTGTGCAGACTTTAAGCTCATCCATGCCATCCAATACGTCTAGCTTTGTAAGGGCTATGCCCGTAATGCCATTGACACGGACGGCCTGACGAACCAAAACCGCATCAAACCAACCACAGCGGCGCGCCCGTCCGGTGACCGTGCCGAATTCATGCCCTCGTTCGCCAAGGCCCTGTCCAACATCATCGAATAATTCAGTTGGGAAAGGACCGCTGCCGACGCGTGTGGTATAGGCCTTGGTGATACCCAGAACATAATCAATTGCATTGGGGCCTTGCCCTGTACCTGTGGCGGCCTGAGCGGCCACAACATTAGAGGATGTTACATATGGGTATGTGCCGTGATCGATATCCAACATGGTACCTTGCGCGCCTTCGTACAAAATACGTTTTCCCGCGCGGCGCGCATCATCCAGTAATTTCCATACAACATCTATGTAGGGGGTAATATGGGGGGTGATTTCTTCTAATTCTTTCAACAGAGCAACTCGATTGATCTCTTCTCTACCCATTCCCCGTAACAATGTGTTGTGGTGGGTGAGCAGTGCATCCATCTTGGCGTCCAACAATTCTGGATCAAGCAAATCACCAACGCGAATAGCGCGGCGGGCAACTTTGTCTTCATAGGCTGGGCCAATACCACGGCCTGTTGTGCCAATTTTACCGATCTTGCCGTTGCTGTCACTGGCGGCTTCTTCACGAGCTAGATCAAGATTACGGTGAAGGGGTAAAATCAAGACAGCATTTTCTGCAATGCGGAAATTCTCTGGTGTAATAGTGACCCCCTGATCACGCAAAGTTTTAATCTCAGTCAGCAACCACCACGGATCGACCACAACACCGTTACCAATAACTGAGAGTTTCCCAGGACGAACTATGCCAGAGGGCAATAGGCTTAATTTATAGACGGTGCCATTAATAACCAGCGTATGTCCGGCGTTATGTCCCCCTTGAAATCGAGCAACAACATCTGCGCGCTCAGATAACAAATCTACAATCTTTCCTTTGCCTTCGTCGCCCCATTGTGAGCCGACTACAACTACATTCGCCATCGTGTTTTAGTCCTTCTGTTTTTCGCTTAAGGCAATAATATCGCCATTTTCTATTATGTGAGTACAGGCCATACGTTTGGCCTCAGCTTGCAGATTACTCTGATCATCCAAGCCCTGTAGCGTTACCCAACCTTCAGAGCGCAGATTGGTTGCGATTATTGAGGGGGTGTCTTTTGGAATATAAATTTTGTTGCTCGTGCTGGGTTCTGCAATGGCCCGTAAGACGGTATCCATGAAAAGCGTCAGCCCAGTGGAGGGTTCGCCTTCGTCGGTTATATAGCGTCCACCCGTTCCCAATTCGCCACGACCGCCACGGGTAAAGAACGTAAAGGTCGTTCCTGTATGATATTCCCATCCTCTGTTTTCGATCAAATCGATGGTCAATGGTAAATCAGGTGCTTCGGTACGAATAGCCTCAACAATAGCCTTGAGGGCGCTGCATTCTGATCGTGCAGCATCGCCCAAAGAAAGTGTATTAAGGGCTTCTAATGTATTCTCTGCTGGACCTGTTGCGGCAAGTAATTTGGAAAACAGTTCGGCACTATCGCTGCCAATGATATCAGCCATCCGCTTGATATCCCCGGCGTCCTTACGATCAAGGACATTGCGTAATTGTTGAATATTTTCGTCTGACATTTCCATGTCACGGCAAAGCGCTGGGACCAGTGTGGGCAAACACAAATCAACTGACATATTCTTTAATCCCAAGCGACTTAAAACCGATGAAGCCATCAAGATGATTTCTGCGTCCGCCAAAGGAGTATCAGCACCAATTAATTCCGCACCAACCTGCCCAAATTGTCGGTCAGCGCGCAATTGTGTGCCTTTAACCCGCAGGATTTGCCCGCTGTAGCTTAAGCGTAGGGGGCGAGGCGCATTACGCAGGCGGGTGGTCGCAATACGGGCTACTTGGGGCGTCATATCAGCCCGTAAACCCATCATGCGTTGAGATATGGGATCCATCAATCGGAAAGTTTGTTCCGTCATGGCCGTTCCCGGCCCCCCTAGAAGGTTTTGCTCAAATTCTAAAAGCGGCGGTTTAACGCGCTCATAACCATAGGACCCAAAGGTACCAACAACCTGTTCTGCTATATTTGCTTCAAAGGCAGCAAAGGGGGGTAACACATCACTCATGCCAGCAGGCAGCAGTGCTTTGTCAGCTTTTTGGGTGTTATCGTTGGATGGTTCCATCGTTCAGTACTTGCCGGATTTCTATGTCATTAATATTTCTGTGCCACAGTCCGGAAGAATTGTCCGTGTGGCACATAGTCCTAACCGTTTTAGCCCTAAACAGCAAGACCTAGGAGACATGTTCTGACTTGAATTTTATGATTAATTTACGTCAATAGGTGATGAACCAATAAGATATTTGATAACGATGGGTCCAAGTAAAGTCAGACTGGCAATAGAACCAAATGCCCACGCCCACGCTAGCGGGTTTTTCTCTCCACCAGATTGATCAAGAACGAGACCAAAAATAATGGGTCCCACAGCCGCTCCAAGAAACCCGATAACTGAATAAAAGGATATTGTAATCCCTTTGTATTTGGGTTCGGCAACGTAAATGAGGCCGGAGCTGATCGCGGATGAATCACTGGCGATTGTCATACTGAAGATAAAAGCGACACAGATAACGATAAGAAAGGGTGCCGTACTTATGGCCCCAAACAAGATGCCCGTTATTGCTGATATAATCATAAAGACCGTTATGATGAATTGTCGCCCTTTGCGTTGGGCTACTTCATTAATAAATACACTGGCAGGCAGGGCCGCAATAGAAATAAAGGCTGCTATTGTACCCAACGACCAATCTATGCCGACGGCTTCGGGCGATTGGAGCGTTTTGTTGAATATAAAAAAGGGGATGAGCCACGATGAAAAAGCGACGAGCTCCATATTATGCAAACCATAGATAATTGAGAACCCGATAACCCGTCGGTTTTTTAAAACGGGATTAAAATCAAAAACATGGTTCTTCTTTTTTACTTTGGGTGGTGGAGAAGAGGGGATTGCGACCAAAGATATTATTGCCGCTATTAACGGTCCGATTGCAGCAATGACAAATGTCCATTGCCATCCGATCATCGGTTCTAGTTTAAGGGTTAAAAAATAAGATAACCCAGCAGCAAGATAAAAGGTTGCCGTATAAAAGGATGTTCCCCGACTACGATATTTTTCCGGTAAATGATCCGTTAGTATCTTAAGGCCGGGCATGTAGGTGCCACCCAAAGCCAATCCTTGTAAAAACCGCCAAAATGCTGCGGTGTAGAAATCTTGGGCTGTAAAGGCAAACAAAATTCCAGCGAAGAATCCAATAAGCAAGCTGATGATAAAAATTGGCTTGGCATTTAGCTTGTCGGTAATAGCACTTAAAAAAGCAACGCCGATCAATTCACCAGCAAAGAATAATCCGCTAATGGTCCCCGCTTCGGCGTTGCTAATGTGCCAACTGTCTTGAAAGACGTGTATCATTGATGGAAATGTTGACAATGACAGCATACTTAAGATTTCTATGAAGCAGGCTGTTACGATCAATGCCAAGGGGGTTCGCAATCTATTATTCATCAATTTAAAGTCTTATAATGACATGATTTTAAAGGAAGAATTGATAGATACTCGCCGCCAACATGGCGCCCGTGGCCGCCAGCAATAAATACCAGCCAAATACGGCGCGACGGACCAGTACAAAGACAGCGATGGCCGCGGGGATTGAAGTGATGCCGCCGCCCAGCAAGAAACCCAGTGCCGCGCCGGGTGCCATTCCCATATCCATAAGTCGTGCCATTAAGGGAATAGCGGCGTATCCGTTTAAATAGGCAGGGACGCTGGCCAACACCGAAACAGGGATTGTCCACCAATATCCACCGCCAAGTAGATCGGTAATAAGCGTTGCTGGTACATATATCATCATCTGGCTTTCTATGATAAATGCGATGGTCAACCATTTACCCAGAAACAAACTTGTTTCACGTGAAACAATGACAAATGAAGCTCTGCGTTCTGGGGTCTGCCAGAACTTCCAATGAATTTCAGTATCAGTTGGGCTGTTGCATGAGCTATCGCAACAACTGTTCAGAGCCGCCCCCCGCAAAGGATCGTTAAATAATCCACCTGCCAAAGCAAAGTGCGTGGCAAAGCCAGCCATTAAGCCAATGCCGATAGTCGAAACGGTTTTGACCAGTGTGAATGAAAGACCCAATGAAGCCGTACTCAGAATAAACATCTCCGGATCCATTAATGGAGAGCTAATCCAAAAAGCCATAACGGGAGCAAGGGGAACACCCGCCGCCAGCAACCCAGCAATAACGGGGATAACCCCACACGAGCAAAATGGAGAAAGGGCGCCAAACAAGGCAGCCATGGTAATCATACGGATTGGATTACCCGTAAAAACACGTGCAATAGCCGCGTCTGCATTGGTGGCTTTTGCCGCGGCCGCCATTAATACAGATAATGCTAGGAACGGTGATATGCTAATCAATGACCATCCGGTAAATTCAATGGCGGGGATTAATTGTCCCGGATTGATAAGGGTTATGATCGCTAATAAAGCTACGATGCCTACTAAAACACGATCAACTTTTTTAAAAAGCGATAAGGAAAGATTTGAAAGGGAAGGGACTTGTGTGTTCATGCTGTGGTTTCCTTAGTGGTTTTCTCGGCGTTATCGTTTTGTAATTCAGGTAACCCGACACAACATTCATCTTGTAAGAAATCTATGAGCGTATCCATAATATCATGTCGTGCCGTACACCAAAGTTGTCTACCTTCACGGCGTTGTTCGATTAACCCTGCACGCGAAAGGTGTGATAAATGGTGGGATAATGTTGATCCGGGAATATTATTAAGATGTTGGGCAATGTCGCTGACGATGGCCCCTTTTCTACCAGCGCGGACCAACAGACGGAAGATGGCAAGCCGGGTGGGATTGCCAAGTTCGCTCAGACATGAGGATGCATATTGTATGTTCATGACGTGAGTATACAGTAAAAAACACTCAATTACAACTATATTTCTAGAATTATCGAATTATAATTTAATTATATTTAGTTAGTCGAAAAAATAATGAATTAAGGTGTTTTAAATGTCGTGTGATTGACTGTTTTGTTGAGGGTTTCGATGATAGCAGGGATCATAGAGGACTGAAGTATAACATTCGATGAGTTGCCGATATCTGCACTTGCCCAACCTTCCCACAAGCGTCTGCCATTATCGTTATTTTCAATGACAATGTTGATTTGATATTGGCTTGGCGTAATGATTATCGTGCCGCTATTTTCACCTTGATTTAATATCCCGCCCGTATTGCTGTCGAATAAATTTAGCTTCACATGGGTACTATCATCATTGGAACTAGATTGTTGGGTCGATAGCTCAACAACGTGGCTGCGTTCTGTTGATGACCAACCGCCGATTTCTTCGCGGGTTTCAATGGTCATAATCATGGCCCCTTGATCGGATACAGAGTAGCCATTGCGTCTTAAAGCCTTGGTGAATTCTTGCACAAGAGCTATGTTTTCATCGGAATTATCGAGCACTTGAACGCGCAGTGAAGCCCCTGAAAGGAATGGTTTGTAACTAACAGAATTAACAACCCCCTCATTGGCTGCCAGTGCCGTTGATATGCCCCCAGTCATTGTACCAGCCAGTGTAATTGCTAAAAAACCTGCAATTATAAAGAGCTTATTGGTCTGCTTCATCATTATTCCATTCAATTTCAAAAGTACTTATAAAACGACCCTTGTAGCTCAAGTGGTTCAACAATACATACTATTAGTGTCATATTAACAGCTAAGGGTTAGATGCGTTATCTCCATATCAGATAAGCATTTAGGCCATTAAGATCAAGTCTGACTGTACGCATATATAACTGATTAAAATTAATTGTTGATCTCCCCTTTGTAAACGTCATTCTAAATACACATTTTTGAAAATTTTGTAATTTCAAAGGCAATCAGGTGAACGCAGACAAAACCAGAGGGGCAATAGCGGCAGGAGATCCACAGACTGTTGAGGCTGCGCGCGTGATTATGGAAGCTGGAGGCAATGCCTTTGACGCATCTTTGGCGGCGATGGCGATGGCGTGCATTGTTGAGCCCGTATTGGCGTCTTTAGGGGGAGGTGGCTTTTTATTGGCACGCTCTGCAAATTCCCCGAATGATCCGGTGCTCTATGACTTTTTTGCTCAAACACCTCGCGTGCGAAAACCAAAAGAGGAGGTTGAGTTCTATCCGGTACATGCAGATTTTGGGACCACCACACAAGAGTTTCATATCGGTGCGGGATCAATTGCAACCCCTGGCATGGTGCCGGGTATCGTGGCGATCCATCAGAATTTGGGCCGGATGCCTCTTAGAGATATCGTGCAACCAGCTATAGCAAGTGCGCGCGAAGGCGTTAGGGTGAATGCCTTTCAGGCTTATTTATTCGATGTGGTTAAAACCATTTTTAACCGCCATAAACCTACCCTTGATTGTTATGGTTCGTTCCATGGTGGCCTTGCAAAAACAGGGGATGTCATTAAAAACCCCAATCTGGCCTCAACGTTGGATATTTTGTCGCGCGAGGGAGAAGCCCCGTTCAGACAAGGCGATATTGCTAAGGCAATTTGCGACTTGTCTTGTGACCAAGGAGCCCACCTTACTTTAGATGATTTATCGAACTACCGGGTCGAGCGTCGTAAACCCTTATCATTTAATCATCAGGGTACTAGAATTTTCACCAATCCCGGTCCCTCAACGGGCGGTGCCTTAATCGGTTTTGCATTGAAGATGGCGGAGCGGGTTAAATTAAATAAATACACTTACGGCAGTTTGGAATACTACACCGCCCTTGCACGCATTATGGAGGTGACGAACGTGCACCGTGCAAACGCTTCTATTCAAATCGATGATCCATCTTTGCTGGATGAGGCGTTATGGTTGCATTATGAGGAAATGATTATTGGGACACCTGCTTCTCATCGAGGCACCACTCATATTAGCATTATTGATGATGAAGGAAATTCAGCAGCGGTAACCCTTTCCAATGGTGAAGGGTGTTCCCATATGGTCCCGGGTGCTGGGTTTATGCTCAATAATATGCTGGGTGAAGAAGATATAAACCCCCACGGACTCCAAAATTGGCCGGAAAATGTTAGGCTCAGCTCAATGATGGCCCCAACCATTATCAAACATCCAGATGAAACTATAAGTGTTTTAGGGTCTGGGGGTTCTAATCGGATCAGAACAGCGATGCTACAAGTTATCTTGAATTTAATAGATCAATCCATGGCGGTAGAAGACGCGGTTCGAAAACCACGCATTCATTTTGAGAATAATATCTTAAACGTGGAACCTTTGAACGATCCTTTGATCATAGACCATTTAAAATCAAAATTTTCCAGTGTTATACCTTGGGAAGACCCAAATATGTATTTTGGGGGCGTCCATGTCGTATCAAAATCAGAAACAAGAATAAAATCTTCCCATTTCCAATCCTCTTTTCAAGCAAAAGGCGATGCACGTCGAAATGGAGCCTCTAGCATATTTTAATACGGAGGTATGATTCTGATATGGTTATCAGGCTCGCCAAACACAATAAACTTATATAGAATGTTATATTGTAATAATTACTAAATAAAAGAGACATATTTTGTCAGAAAATCAATCAACATTATTATCCGGTATTAGCTTACTTTCTAATTTAGATGAAAGTGAACTTACGCAACTTGCTAAAAATTGTACTTGGAAACACTTCAGCGCAAATGAGCAAATAATCGACCGACAAAGCGATACGGGCGATATATATTTCGTTGTTGAAGGAAAGGTACGGATTGCAAATTACTCCCTTTCTGGTCGTGAAATTACCTTAGATAACTTAATTCAAGGCAGCCATTTTGGTGAGCTAGCAGCAATCGATGGTCATCCACGGTCTGCATCCGTATTGGCATTGAGCAATTGCCATTTGGCTATGTTAGCCCCTCGACACTTTGAAGAGCTGTGTCTCTCTCATCCGGATATCGCCTTTCAGGTGATGCGTTCACTTGCAACCATTGTACGCTCTGCTACAGAACGGATTATGGATTTGAGTACGCTGGCAGCTAATAATAGGGTGCAATCAGATTTGTTGCGTGAAGCAAGGTTAAATATGGTCGGTGAAAATCGTGCAGAGATTTCCCCAATTCCGATTCACAGCGATGTAGCCAGCCGAGTTAGCACAACGCGAGAAACAGTTGCAAGGGTGATGGGTGATTTAACAAAACAAGGTATTGTTAAACGTGGCAAAGATGTAATGATTGTTCTTGATGTTGAGACTTTAGAAGAAATGGTAATTGAAGTTAAAGGTGAATAAAGCTTCTATTAGCCAATATTTGCTTACTGGCATGTAATTTATAGCTAATATGTTGAGGTTGTCCCCCGTATTCGCGATATAGTGATTTAAATTATTCTAATAATGTAGCCATATAAGTGAAATATATCTGGAACTAGCTTGTAACTGTGATAAATATTGTGGATAAATAATATAATTTTATAACATACTTAGATTAAGTGAAATATTCTTGGGAATAAAAACATGAGTAAGACAATCCTGATCGTTGAAGATAACGAGCTAAACATGAAGCTCTTCAATGATTTATTACAGGCGCATGGTTATAACACTGTACAGACCATGGATGGTCGTGATGCTATTAAATTAGCACGTGAACACAGCCCTGATCTTATATTAATGGATATTCAATTACCGGAAATCTCTGGTCTAGAAGTTACCAAGATGATGAAAGCCGATGATGAACTTAAATCTATCCCCGTAATCGCTGTTACAGCGTTTGCCATGAAGGGCGATGAAGAGAAAATCAGAGAAGGCGGTTGCGAGGGCTATATTGCAAAGCCAATATCGGTCCCAACATTCTTGGAAACCGTTGCAAACTTCCTAAAATAAATAACGGTACTGTTTTTAGTTTCTTTGTTTAAAAATATAATAATAAAAAAACACCATCGCCGGATACGGGATGGTGTTTTTTATATTATGGCAATCATTGCACTATAAAAGGGAAGCCCAAATTAGTGAAAAGATTGAAGTAATGCTTGTTTGGTATTATTTGATCTTGGCTTCTTTAAAAACCACATGCTTGCGCACAACCGGGTCATACTTTTTGAATTCGAACTTTTCAGTTGAATTACGGGGGTTCTTTTTTGTTACGTAATAGAACCCTGTATCGGCGGTGCTGACCAACTTGATCAAGATTGTGTTGCTTTTGGCCATCGTATATATGTCCCGTGCTGCGTCAATTATATCAATCGACAATAAAATTAGTGTTGAATTTTCATTCAGGCGGCGAACAATACAGTGCACCAGCCCAGTGTCAAGTGAAGGTTTTAGGAAACGGCTAAATGAAGGTTAAAGGTAATGGTTTTACTAGTCTATAGCTTGCGCCGTAGCCGAATTTAAGTCGAGTGCACGGTAATAAAGTACACTGTCTTCGATAAGCAATCGGGCAAGCCGTAAATCTTTATTCCCTTTATGATTCTCTGGTGAACATTTGGCCCGTAAATCATTCCGTCCAGATGTATTGTTGATTTCAACTTGCCGCCATTTGCTTAATGTGTCGCGTTTTCCTGTCTGAAGTTCCAATTTTTTTAATAATTCTTTGGTGGCGGTATCTTGAATGCCGCTTGTGCATATTACCGGATATACCCCTAGACCATGAAGAGCATACCCAGATGGTGCCATAAAGCGTGACCATGTCAGTATGAGCTCACCATTATTGGGTAATCTGATAACCGTTTGTACTGTACCCTTGCCGTAGGAGACAGTGCCCAGCACAACGGCCCGTTCGCTGTCTTGAAGGGCCGCTGCGACGATTTCTGATGCTGATGCTGATCCACCGTCGATCAGGACAACAATAGGTACACCACGGGCCTTATCCTCACCCTTAGCTTCATAATGTTGCAAACTATCACTATGGCGACCTTTGGTGTCGAGGATACTGCCCTGACTGAGGAAAACATCTGCAATCTTAATAGATTGCTTCAATAACCCACCGGGATTTCCCCGCAAATCTAGAATGATGCCTTTGATGGGCTCGGCTGAGAGTGCAGTGTTTTTTTGTAATTCGCTGAGGACGGTATCGGCTGTGCCATGATTAAAGCCTTCAATTTTTAAATGCAGGATATCATTTCTTAAATTAGCCGTTACGGTTTCTGGGATGATATGTTCCCGTACGATTTGATAGATCTCTACAATATGAGAATTTCGCGTGACAGTAACGCTGACGATGCTCCCCACGGGCCCCCGCAGTGATTTAGCTATTTCTTTAGGGCTTACCCCCTCAACGGGATCATTATTAACGGCTATCAATTCATCATTAACTTGCAAGCCAGCCCTCTGGGCAGGCGTGTTAATCAACACTTTGCTGATTAAGGGATGATTGTTCGTTAATTTGAATTGTATTCCAATACCACCGAAGCCATCGCGTTTTGCACGGTTATTACTGGCCTCGTTATTTCCTGCGTAACGTGAATAGATATCCAATGTGCTTAAAGCGCCATCAAATATAATTTCATACAGTTCCTCTTCTGAGGCTGCTAAGATATCATTTGAATACTGACGGCTGTCAGCGATTAATTGTGTCGCTGTATAGGCCCAGCCCTCTATGTCCTCAGGCAAAGGTGCTTCATAAGTCTCCACTACATGGGAAGATTGTTCTAAAACGATCTGATCTTCAGACTGGCTGATAGATATTGTTGTATCCAGTGACGAAAGTCCTTTTAAGCCTTCTAAAACAATTGCGCCTGGCGTAATGGAATTGATATATTTATCCACGATATTATTAAATCCAACAGCAAACACATTCTCTGCGTCCCCTTTGGGGAAACTGTCCATCTGAACCGTATTAAGAACGGGTGATGATGAACAGGCGTTCAGCGTGAAGGCCGCAACAATAATGAATAAGTGAAATTGTTTTTTGATCAAATTTACCATTGTGTCTTCATATATAATGTCTTCAAGACATGACAATTACAGCTAGATTAAAATCATAGCGTTAGAACGAGCGATTAAATTAAAGCACATTTCAATTAAATATCCTTAATATTTGGCTTTTATTCAATGTTTTTCGTGATTTTCCGTTTTCAAGAAACTTATTTCTTGGGCTTTTTATGAACCTGATTTCGAGTGGGTTTTTTAAATCGCTTATGTTTGTTTTTTGCTTTATTTTTAGGGTTTTCGCGTTTCAACTCCCCTCTAATAAACTTCCGACTGCCACCCTCATTATCCGTGAGACGAAGGATTAGTCCACCTGTCAGTGGGCTGGATTCAAGCAAGACAACACTTAAATTCTCGCCTAGTGTAAACGTTCTCCCTGTCCGTTCACCCCGTAAACATCGATCTTTTTCTTCATGAACGTAAAAATCATTGGGTAGAGTGCTTACGGGAATTAACCCTTCAGCGCCTGTTTCTGATAATCGAACAAACAATCCAAATCGGGTTACACCATTAATACGGCCCGTGAATTCCCCACCGACTTGATCGGCCATATAACTGGCAACAAAACGATCCACCGCGTCGCGTTCAGCAAGAGATGCGCGGCGTTCACATTGAGACAAATGCGTGCCTATTTCATCAAAATCTGGGTGTGATTTATCGAGTTGGCCCTCATTCAAAGGCTTTTTAAGCTTTAACCCAGCAACAAGAGCACGGTGAACTAATAAATCAGAGTAGCGTCTGATTGGAGAGGTGAAATGGCTATATTTATGTAAGTTCAAACCAAAATGACCAATGTTTACAGGGCTGTATTCAGCTTGAGACTGACTGCGCAAAATGATGGTGTTGACCAATATTTGTTTTGGAGTATTCGCTACTTTTTTAAGAATTTGATTGAATTGTTGCGCACGAATGACTTGTCCCTTGGAAAGGGGGATGTCCATCGATCCCAAAAATTCGCGCAAGGATTCCATTTTTTCCATGCTGGGCTGGTCATGAATTCGATACATACACGGCAGTCCAAATTCTTCCAAAGTCTGTGCGGCGGCAACATTGGCGGTGATCATGAATTCTTCGATTAGGCGATGGGAGTCAAAGCGTTCTCGGACTGTTATAGATTGAACGTCGCCAGCATCATCAACTATGACTTGCCGTTCTGGTAAATCTAAATCCAGAGCACCTCGTATATCACGGGCACTCGAAAGGGCTTCGTAAGCTCCGTATAATGGCGCAATGACGCTTGCCGTAAGTCCCGATGTATGGTCGTCAGGGGAACCGTCACGGGCGTGCTGCACTTGCTCATATGTTAATCGTGCATGAGAGCGGATCATAGCGCGACAGAAGCGGTGTCGCATTAGTTTACCATCACTGCCCAGCCACATATGAACGGCCATGCAGGGGCGGTCCTCGTCGGCGACGAGCGAGCATAGACCATTGGATAGGGCCTCGGGTAACATCGGGACAACCCGGTCGGGGAAATAAACCGAATTACCGCGCTCGAATGCATCTTTATCAAGCTGGCTTCCGGGGCGCACATACCAAGCCACATCAGCAATGGCGACAATCAGATGCCAGCCGCCTTTATTTTTTGGATCCGTATCGGGTTCTGCCCAAACCGCATCATCAAAATCGCGGGCATCCGCCCCATCAATCGTAACCAGTGGAATTTCACGCAAATCTTCTCGTCCAGCCATGGGGGCGGGTTTGGCTTGATCTGCAATTTCTTGAGCTTCTGGATGGAATTCAGTTGGTAGGCCATGATCATGAATGGCGATCATGCTTGCGGCCTGATTGCTATAGGTTGATGCCAAGCGTTCAATCACGCGGGCTTGTTTCAACCCCAATCGTTTACCCGGTAATAATTCAGCGCGCACCAAATCACCTGCGGATGCTTCCCCCGCGTCGATATAGTCTATGACCAATTCAGATTTATTACGGCGGTCTGTCGGTTTTAATCTAAAATGCTTTTCGGTGTCTTCAAGCACGCCCATAACTTTAACGGCGGCATGGCTCAGATGTTTGATTGTTTTACCTTCGTAGGTCTGCTGGGCATCTTTAGCATCACTCTCAAGGATGTTTACCCGTGCCAAGACACGATCACCAATAGTGAGCGACGATTGGCCTCGTTTTTCAGGTTTCATAAAAATGATCGGTTTGGGTGTTTCAAAATCCCATTTAACCGGTTGGGCGATCAACTCGCCATCGGTGTCAATGCCTGATATTTCCAGAATACTAACGTTCGGGAGGACGTCCGGCTCTTGATAGCTCTTACCACGTTCTCGTAATAACCTGCCATCGGCCTCAAAAACCCGTAAGCGCTTTTTAAGCAGCATCTTTTGATGGCTGTCTAAATGAAAAGCCCGTGCAATATCACGTTTGCCAACCTTTGAGGGCGTTTCATGAATGAAACGCAGTATCTCCTCATCGTTTGGAAAGGGGACAGGGTCTTTTTTCTGACCAGCCATGATCAGGTTTCTGTTGTTTCTTGAGTATTGGCCTTAGGTTTCGCTTTTGCTTTAGGCTTCGCTTTCGCTTTAGGTTTTGCCTTTGCTTTGGGCTTAGCTTTCGCCTTTGCCTTTGTTTTTGCTTTCGGGTCCTTAGCGGCTTTCGCAGCCAATAGCTCTAAAGCTATCTCAAAGGTAACAGATTCCTTTTCCATACCTTTAGGTAACGTAGCCTTTAAACGACCGTGCTGAACAAAAGGACCCCACCGGCCAGATTTCTGGGTGATGGGCTTCTTGTCATCAGGGTGTTTGCCAAGCTCAATAACGGGGTCTTTTGGCGGTGCTTCACCAATCACGGTAACGGCTCTGTTAAGGCCAATTTCCAAGACATCATCATTTTTAAGAGAGTAGAAATTACCTTGATACCGCAAGAATGGTCCAAAGGGTCCCAATCCACCCGCAATCATATTATTGGTTTCTGGATGTTCACCAATATCACGGGGCAGGGATAAATACTGTAAGGCGCGATCCAGTGTTACATCGTTTAATACAGTCTCTTTAGGGATCGAAGCCCTTTTTGGCTTCGGATCCCCCTTTTTGGCTTTAACCCCTTTTGCAAGGGCTTCGCCGCGCTGGATATAGGGGCCGTAGGGGCCTTTGCGCAAGGATACGATCAAACCTGTTTCAGGATCGGTTCCAAGCTCACGGGGGCCAGAAGAATGGGCTTCGGCATCAGCCTTATCACCACTGACGATCCCAAGGGGGCGGGTGTATTCGCACGTTGGATAGTTAGAACAACCAATGAAGAACCCATTTGCACGACCCGGTTTAAGTCCTAAGCGTCCATCATCACAGGTTGGGCACGTCCGCGTATCAAAACCATCTTCCCGTTGGGGGAAAAAGTGCGGTCCGAGAGCTTCATCAATCGCGTCAATTACTTCCCGATTAGGTCGCCCCAGCATATCTTCGGTAACCGTATAGAACGGTTCCCAGAAATCGCGCAGGACGGATTTCCAATTGATCTTACCCGCCGAAATTTCATCCAATTCATTTTCAAGCTCAGCTGTAAAATCATATTCAACGTATTTCTGGAAATACCGAGACAAGAAGGCAACAACAACACGGCCTCGGTTCTCTGGAAAGAAACGCCGTGATTCAAGGCGAACATAATTTCTATCTTGAAGAACGGAAATAATAGAAGCGTAGGTTGAAGGGCGACCAATTCCGAATTCTTCAAGGGTTTTGACCAAGCTGGCTTCTGAATAACGCGGTGGTGGTTGCGTGAAATGCTGTTCGGGAAGTACGGCATTTTTCACAACCGGCGTTCCTACGCTCATGGGCGGTAGCATACGGGATTTATCGTTGCCAGATTTATCATTTTCAGGGCCGTCTTTATCGTCGTTGCCTTCTTGATAAAGTTTAAGGAAACCATCAAAGGCGATGACGGAACCGGTTGCCCGTAAAGCAACACTGCCATCTTTGGCCGGAATATCCACGCCGACCTGATCAATAAGAGCCGATTGCATTTGACTGGCCATGGTGCGCTTCCAGATAAGCTCATAAAGCTTCATTTGGTCAGCGTCCAAAACAGCCACTAGCTCTTTCGGGCTGCGCATAATATCGGTTGGTCGAATAGCTTCGTGAGCTTCTTGTGCGTTTTTAGCTTTGTTTTTATAGACCCGTGGCTCACTGGGTAAATAGTTGCCACCATATTCACTTGAAATAAAGGACCGCGTATTACCGGTGGCTTCTGCGGACATATTAATACCATCCGTACGCATATAGGTGATCAATCCAACTGTCTCGCCATCAATTGTAAAACCTTCATACAGGCGCTGGGCAACTTGCATGGTTTTCTTGGTGCCAAAATAAAGCTTTCTAGAGGCTTCTTGTTGTAAGGTCGATGTGGTGAACGGTGGGGCAGGGTTCCGTTTGGATTGTTTACGTTCGATTTCGCCGATACTGAGCGTGGCAGCTTCGATTCTTTGAACAGCATCCTTGGCTTCTGCTTCTGATTTGAGCGATTGTTTTTTGACCTTCTCGCCGTTCAGAGTATTTAGGGTTGCAACAAATGTATCACCTGCTTGGGTGGTAAGGTTCGCTTCAATGCTCCAGTATTCCTGAGGTTGAAAAGCTTCAATCTCGGTTTCCCGTTCACATAAGATTCGCAAAGCAACTGACTGCACACGGCCCGCAGATCGACTGCCGGGTAATTTGCGCCATAATACAGGTGATAGTGTAAATCCAACAAGATAATCGAGCGCGCGCCGTGCAAGATAGGCATCAACAAGCTCTATGTTCAATTCGCGTGGCTTATCAAAGGCTTCTACAATGGCTGATTTTGTGATCTCATTGAATACAACACGTTGAACATTGACGCCCTTTAATAGCTTCTTGCCTTCTAGAACATCAAGGACATGCCACGAGATCGCTTCCCCTTCGCGGTCCGGATCAGTTGCGAGGATAAGGCTGTCTACACCTTTAACAGCTTTTGCAATTGCGGTAACTTGCTTACGGGAGCGATCGTCAATTTCCCAATCCATGGCAAAGTCTTCATTTGGGCGAACAGACCCGTTCTTTGCCGGCAGATCACGGATGTGACCATAACTGGCCAAGACTTGAAATCCTGGACCGAGATATTTTTCAATTGTTTTTGCCTTTGCAGGGCTTTCTACGATGACAAGACTGCTCATGGTATATATTTGATGCTTTCTAAATTTGTTGTTTCTTATTCTCGGAGCAATGATACGCGATTGCCGGGATGGCGTTCTAGCCGACCAGCAAGTTCAAGTTCAAATACCACGGCACTTACTACTGAGATGGAGAATTGGCAGTTGCGGACCAATTCGTCAACCGCTACTGGTGTAAAATCTAATAATTCTATTATAGTGTCCCGCGCTGTATCCACTTCATAGTCATCAGGCGTAGTGTCGTTAAGTGCTTTGAAATCAAAGGAAAACTGTCTGCCAGAAGACAATGATTGGGCGTCTGCAAGGACCCGCAAAACGTCTTCAGCATTTTCTGTTAATATTGCTCCATCGCGTATCAAATTATTGGTGCCTCGTGTTCTCGGATCACCAGGTGAGCCCGGTACAGCGAAGACCTCTCGACCTTGATCGAGGGCTAAACGTGCCGTGATTAATGATCCTGAGCGTGGCGCGGCTTCGACAACGACGATACCTTTGGACACCCCGGAAATAATTCGATTTCGAATAGGAAATAATCTTCCCGAGGGCGTGGTCCCCACGGGCATTTCAGCAATAATAGCACCGCGTTCTATAATTTCTTGATAGAGCCGTTCGTTTTCAGCCGGATAGATTCTATCGATTCCCCCCGCTAAAACGGCAATAGTACCTGTTTCTATTGATCCATGATGGGCGGCTGTATCGATGCCATGGGCCATTCCAGAGACCACCACAACATCATTACAGCCGTAACCTCCTCGGCCTAAATCCATGGCCAATCGTCGAGCAAAGTTTATACCATTCAAAGAAGAATTGCGCGCGCCGACAATGCCAATACATGTATTTTGCAGTAGAGGGAGGTTACCCATGACGGAAATTATTGGGGGTGTTCCTTCCGCCATCCTCAACATTAGAGGATATGTCGGCTCGCAATAGGCTATTAGTTTTGCACCGGCCTTATGGGTTTTTTCGATTTCTTTCTCTACTTGGGATTTACTGGCAATTTTATAATTCCGACGCCCGCCTTTTTGCGCCAAACTGGGAAGAGCAAGCAATGCATTGCCTGCACTACCGTATCGATCAAGTAGACGAAAGAACGTTACCGGACCAACATTCTCCGATCGAATAAGCCGCATCCAGTCGATGGTTTCTGAATCGGATAAAAGATTGTAGTGCTGTTCACTCATAACGCGAGAGGGTGATGCACGAAAGCTAATGGGTCAAGGGATTCTATAAAATTTATTATAAAATGACATTTTAAATTTATTATATGATTGTATGTTATTGAATTGTCTTACAAATATGCGAAACTTGCTCATGGAGGTTGAAGATGGTCCATATTTATCGTTAAATTCACTATAATGAGACATTCAGTTTCTAGAGAGCTTACATCTAAATGGATAACGAAACCCCAATCGAGATTTTAAGTGCCGAAGTAGAGAATTTAAGGCAAACGCTTCATCAGACTGAAAAGCGAATTGATGAGCGTATCTCCTCTCTTTATAAGGAGTTTGTTAGTGGGCGTGATTCTGCCGATAAACTCGTTCGAATGGCTTACCATGATAATTTAACAGGGCTGCCTAACCGTGGATTGTTAATGGACCGCATTAAAGTTGCGTGTGCGTCCGCCCTTCGTAACAAAAAAATTGTTGCTGTCTTATTCATCGATCTTGATGGATTTAAGGCTATAAATGACACTTTAGGTCATGAAGCAGGTGATGATTTACTGACTTGGGTGGGCGTTGTCTTACAGCAATGTGTTCGGGGAAATGATACCGTCGCCCGAATTGGTGGAGATGAGTTTTCTGCGGTAATAACCGATATCGATTGCATTGATCATGTTCACAGCATCGCTCAAAAAATTGTCCAACGATTAAGTGAACAAGTTAACATCAAGGGTGCGCCTGTGACCATTGGAGCCAGTGTTGGTGTCTCATTTTACCCTGATGATGCAGATGATGCTGAAGCCCTGATCCGAGAAGCAGATCAAGCTATGTATGAAGTTAAGGCCCATGGTAAAAACGGCTATCGGTTTTTTAGTCAGAAATAGTTTATTTCTTTTTAGCGCCGATCTTAGACTCTTCTCCCTTTAAAAGCCTGTTAATGTTTTCCTTGTGACGAAAGATTGCCAGTACCCCAAGAAAACCTGTTGCTACCGCTAATGTCAAATTATCAGGGGGAATGATCAGGAACCATGAATAAAGGGGCGCTAGGCCAAGGGCGAGTATACCAGCAAGCGACGAATAGCGACTGATCAAAGCGACCACGAGCCAGCTAAGACAAATTGCAATACCAACAGGCCACGCTGCGACGAAGATTGTGCCTATGGTTGTCGCAACTCCCTTTCCGCCTTTAAACTTTAGCCAAATGGGAAAATTATGACCAACAACGGACGCCGCCCCAGCAATAAGTGCCACCTCTAATTCGCCTGTAATATAAAGTGCCACGGCGACAGCAATGCCACCTTTTGCGCTATCGAGCAGTAAGGTCAAAAATGCGAGGGGTTTATTGCCCGTTCGTAATACATTTGTTGCCCCGAAATTACCCGAACCGATCTCGCGTATGTCTCCGAGGCCAGCCATACGGGTCAACACCAATCCAAAAGGGATAGAGCCTGCCAAATAACCCGCTAAACCCGCCATGGACATGATTAAAGTTGTATTATCCATGTTTTACTATGCCTCAAAGACCGTACGACCGTCAATGACGGTACGGCGGACACTGCCCTGTATAGGGCGTCCATCAAAGGGGGTGTTTTGAGATTTTGAAACCAATTTCCCACTATCAATTTTCCACCCTTTTTCAGGATCAAATAAGGTCAAATCCGCAGATTTTCCGATTTCTAATCGACCCCCAGGAAGGTTTAGTAACTGGGCTGGTTTATGGGTAATCATATTAATGGTGCTGAGCATATCAAGTTGTTCATTGTGATAAAGCTCTAGGGTAAGAGCAAACAAAGTATCAAGGCCAATTCCACCAAAGGCCGCTTGGGCGAAGGGAACACGTTTTGATTCTGCATCTTGTGGGCTGTGATCAGATGCGATGGCATCAATGGTGCCATCTTTGATCGCCTCAATAATGCCAAGTCGATCTTCTTCGCTTCGTAAAGGGGGGGATAACTTGGCAAATGTGCGGTAATCACCAACGGCGGTTTCATTTAAGGCAAAATAAGGAGGTGCTGTATCGCATGTTACCCGCACACCACGTTCTTTTGCCAAAGCAATAACCCGACAAGATTCGGCTGTAGATATATCGGATAGGTGTAAGCGTGTACCCTTCATTTCAGCGAGGCGAATATCGCGCTCTACCATAATGATTTCGGCCATAGGGGGGATGCCACTTAACCCAAGACGAGTGGCGGTTTCTCCTTGGTTCATAACACCTTTACCCGCAAGGGTTTGTTCTTCTGGGCGATTAATCAATAATAAATCAAAGGTTGAAGCGTAGCTCATGGCCTGCGCAAGAACCTTTGCGTTGGTTATGGTTTTGATGCCATCGGTAAATGCCACGGCGCCTGACTCAGCGAGCAAACCCATTTCTGAAATTTCAATCCCTTCGGTACCTTTGGTAATAGCACCATACGGATAAACTTTGGTCAGGCCGAGTTTGCGCGCGCGTCTCGCAACGAATTCCACCACACTCATATCATCAATAACAGGGTTGGTGTTGGGCAAACATACAAGTGAAGTGATACCGCCACTTATTGCAGCCTTTCCTGTGCTCTCTAAGCTCCCAAGGTGTTCAAACCCCGGCTCGCCAATTTGGGCGCGCATGTCAACAAAACCGGGGGAAAGGCATAAACCTTCACAATCAATGGTCGTAATGTTTTCGGGCACAACCCAATCGTCACCGGATTTGAATAAACCAGTACCGAAATCAGCTATATTGCGGCCCTCAGTAAGCAAAGCTCCCAGAGTATCGAGGCCGCTTGCCGGGTCTAATAGACGGGCGTTGATATAAGCAACCTTATTCATGATTTCACCCCTCTGACATCTGCAATGGGGTTCAAACCAAGTGTTTCCAAGCATGCCATGCGAACAGCTACACCCATTTCAACCTGCTCTCTGATAACGCTTCGACCATAATCATCGGCAACTTCTGAATCGATTTCTACGCCCCGGTTCATGGGGCCGGGATGCATGATCAGCGCGTCGGGTTTGGTATTAGCCAGCTTTTCATAGGTCAATCCAAAGAAATGAAAGTATTCACGGGTAGAGGGGAAAAAGTTTGATTGCATGCGCTCTTTTTGCAACCGAAGCATCATGACAATATCGCAATCTTTTAATCCTTCATCCATATTATGGAAGACTTCTGCCCCCATGTGCTCAACTTTGCTTGGAATTAACGTTCGAGGAGCGATAAGGCGTACATGAGCGCCCATGGTATTAAGAAGATGGATATTTGAACGGGCGACACGGGAATGAAGGACGTCGCCACATATAGCAACGGTCAGAGCCGCCAGGTTGCCCCGGCGTCGCCGGATGGTTAAGGCATCGAGCAACGCTTGTGTCGGGTGCTCGTGCGATCCATCTCCACCTGATATAACCGCGCAGTTAACTTTTTCTGCCAACAGTTTAACGGCACCAGATTCTGAATGCCGGACAATCAGAACATCGGGGTGCATGGCGTTTAAGGTCATGGCCGTGTCTATTAGGGTTTCCCCCTTTTTGATAGAGCTTGATTCAACAGTCATGTTGATCACATCCGCGCCAAGCCTTTTGGCCGCTAATTCGAATGATGTTCGTGTTCGTGTGGAATTCTCAAAAAACAAATTTATGACCGTGCGACCATGCAAAGTGCTCAATGCTTTATCGGCTTGCCGGCTATGTTCAACAAACTGATCGGATCGATCTAACAAATAGGTGATTTCGAGAGGGGAAAGTCCTTCGATGCCGAGTAAATCTCGGTGCGGATAGGACGGTACTTCTGAAGGGTTCTGTGTCATTTCAAGATGGCATAGTAATTCCGCGTTTGATCGATAGCAAGATGAATATACAGAAATAGGGTGCTCTCTTTATATAATAGCCAGTCAATTAATCCGGTCTAAGAAACCTTGTAAAATATAGACGGCAGCTAATTTATCAATGATCTCGCCACGACGTTTGCGGGTCATGTCTGCATCATTAATTAACACACGTTCAATGGCTTGCGTTGACATCCGCTCATCTTGCAAAGTCATGGGTAGGTTTGTTGCTTCAAAAAGGTTTCGCGCAAAGGCTCTGGTTGATTGGCACCGGGGCCCTTCAGAACCATTCATGCTAATGGGTAATCCAAGGACGATACCGCCAATCTCATGTTCTTTTATGATTTCTTGAAAACGCTGGATATCGGTTTTAAATTTTTTCCGCCATAATGTTTCTAGAGGACTTGCAATCATATGCAAGACATCAGAAAGGGCGATGCCAACGGTTTTGCTGCCCACATCCAGCCCCATGATTCTTTGACCTTTGGGCAGGGATTGCATAAATTCGGTGCTATCAAGAATGCTCATGTGGGGGTTATAGCCCTTAATTTAAGCCATGGACAGGAATTGTATGCACTTGTTGCAGGGAAGGGCTTGGCGAAAAGCTCAAGAAACGCTTATCATATGGACAGAATTCAAGAGCGTGAGAAATGATAACAAATAAAACGCAATCTGTTCTGAATATTACCACCAGCATAATGACCTCATTTGTGATGGTGCTGATGATGACATGTGCCGCCCCATCATGGGCAGTGGACTTTATGGGATTCGAGATAGAGGGCGGTCCCGTTACATATGTCGTATTGAAAGACGTCAATGTCCGCGATAAACCCGAAACCAATAGCAAGCGCATTAAAGGTCTCAAAAAAGGCAATATAATTCAATCAACCGGAACTCATATGGGGTGGATTTCCATTGTTGAAGAGGGGCAACCCGTTGGGTTTGCCTATAAGAAATTTTTATTACCGCTGATTGATGGAAGCCTTGATGAAGAAATATCGGGTAAAACACAAGTCTCTGGTCGGTTTGAATGTAATTATACCCTGAGCTACGCAGGTCGAAGCGAAGCTGGTAATGAAGTCTATAAAATGGCCGATTATGATTTGTCGACTCTCTGCAAGGTAAACGGTCGTGAGTTGGCGTTTTCGATGTTTATGTTCATGACGGAAGGACCTTATAAGAGGTCAAAACCAAATACTCATCAAATTACTCTGGATGTTTTGCAATTTGAATATATGGAAAATTATGATGAAATATTTTCCACAACATTATTTTATGACCATGTCAAAAACCAAATAACCTTCGAAGGCGCAAATTTAGCGGATCTATTCACGTCCCCAGAAGAAAAAACCATGGATGTTTCATCTATCGATGATGCCTTATCCAAAGCCGTTGAGATGACGTTTGAAAGTTGGAAATCCAAGACTTGGCAGGAGTTGTCTAAAGAGCTGGATTAATGGATGACTGATAATTTGCCAGTATTTCCTAATTTTAGTCAGTTTTAGCATTCCTGCACTTGCTGTTGAGATGACGGGGTGTTACTTTCCGCGCCGAAATTCAATGTTTTATTTTATGTTTTAAATTCTAATTTTAGGAGCGCGACCATATGTCTCTGGACCGCGAAATTGTACGGCGGATTGCTTACCTTGCCCGCATTCGGGTAGAGGAAGACCGCCTCGATCAAATTGCTGGGGAACTTGATGGTATCCTAGGTTGGGTAGAACAACTATCCGAAGTCGATACAGATGGCGTTGAACCCATGACCAGTGTCACCGAACTGAGCATGCCCAATAGAGCCGATGTGATCAATGATGGCGAGTGCCGGGATAAAGTTCTGGCTAACGCTACAGATACTTTTGACGGTTTCTTTACCGTTCCCAAAGTGGTGGAATAAGACCATGAGTAACAATCTGACAAATTTGACAATTGCCGAAGCCCGTGATGGTCTCTCTGCCAAAGAATTTACAGCCGTAGAATTAACAGAAGCTCATAATACGGCGGTTTCAAATGCTAAAGGTTTAAATGCGTTTGTTACTGAAACCCCTGAACTTGCGATTGAAGCAGCGAAAGCCTCCGATGCGCGCCGTGCAAGTGGTGAAAGCCGTGGGTCAATGGACGGTATCCCCATTGGGATGAAAGATTTGTTCTGCACTGAAGGGGTCCAGAGTACGGCTGGTTCACACATGTTGGAAGGCTTTGTGCCTGAGTACGAATCGACAGTTTCACAGAATTTAAAAGACGCCGGGTCGATTATGTTGGGCAAACTGAACATGGACGAATTTGCCATGGGATCAGCAACCACCAACAGCTATTTTGGTAATACAATTAATCCGTGGAAAGCCACAAGCGGAGAAGATGCAGGCAAAGATTTGGTGCCGGGTGGCTCATCCGGTGGTTCCGCTTCGGCTGTTGCTGCACGGTTATGCTTGGGTGCCACAGGCACCGACACGGGTGGTTCAATCCGTCAACCAGCGTCATTTACCGGTATTGTTGGGTTGAAGCCAACCTATGGGCGATGTTCACGTTGGGGCATTGTCGCTTTTGCTTCTAGTCTTGATCAAGCTGGACCAATGACCCGAACGGTCAGGGATTCAGCCATTATGCTCGGCGCTATGGCGGGACATGACGTTAAGGATTCGACCTCTGCCCCCGTTGAAACACCTAACTTTGAATCCGCTCTGGGACAGGATGTTAAAGGTCTACGAGTAGGTATTCCAAAAGAATACACAGCCGATGGTATGCCGGAAGAAATTAGTGCGCTTTGGAAACAGGGCGCAGATTGGTTGCGTGCGGCAGGCGCAGAAATAATTGATGTGTCCTTGCCCCATACAAAGTACGCCTTACCCACTTATTACATCGTTGCTCCGGCGGAAGCCTCCTCAAATCTCGCTCGCTATGATGGCGTACGATATGGTTTGCGTGTCGAAGGTGACAGTCTGGATGATATGTACATGAATACCCGTGGCGAAGGATTTGGAGAAGAAGTTCAGCGACGAGTATTGATTGGTACCTACGTTCTTTCTGCTGGTTATTATGACGCTTATTATTTACAGGCTCAAAAAGTTCGTACGCGCATCGCACAGGATTTTAAATCCGTATTTTCAGAAGTAGATGTTTTGCTAACACCTACGGCTCCTTCGGCCGCTTTTGCCATTGGTGCAAGTGATCAGGACCCCGTTACCATGTATCTTAATGATATCTTTACGGTACCCGCGTCTCTTGCTGGATTGCCGAGTATCTCTGTTCCAGCAGGACTTTCAGAACATGGTTTACCGCTTGGCCTACAGATGATAGCAAAACCTTTTGATGAGATGACATTGCTTGGAGCTGCGGAGTCAATTGAACAAGCCGCTGGGTTTAAACTTCCCATATTTTCGAATGGGGAGGGCTAAGTCATGAGCTATATTATTGTTGGCGATACAGGTGAGTGGGAAGTTGTGATTGGACTTGAAGTCCATGCACAGGTTATTTCAAACTCTAAACTATTTTCAGGCGCGTCCACAGAATATGGTGGCGAACCGAACACACATGTTTCGTTGGTTGATGCTGCCATGCCAGGAATGTTACCTGTGGTGAATGAAAAGTGTATCGAGCAAGCCGTTCGCACGGGACTGGGTCTAAAAGCCCAAATTAATAACTACTCTGTTTTTGCCCGTAAGAACTATTTTTACGCTGATCTGCCCCAGAGCTATCAAATCTCACAGTTTGATAAACCCATTGTTGGTGCGGGCATCGTCATACTTGATATGCCGGATGGCTCAACGCGTGAAATCGGTATTGAACGTTTGCATCTTGAACAAGATGCGGGCAAGTCCATGCATGATCAGGACCCTAAAAGAACTTTTGTAGATTTAAACCGTTCTGGCGTTGCGCTCATGGAGATCGTTTCTGACCCTGATATGCGTTCCCCTGAAGAAGCGGGTATTTATGTACGTAAAATTCGCTCCATCGTGCGTTACCTTGAAACTTGTGATGGCAATATGGAGCAAGGCTCCATGCGCGCGGATGTAAACGTGTCTGTGCGTAAAGTTGGTGACGATGTACTCAATACGCGTTGCGAGATTAAGAACGTAAACTCTGTACGTTTTGTGATGCAAGCCGTTGAAGCCGAAGCTAGACGTCAGGTTGACGTATGGGAATCAGGTGGCGTTGTGCAACAAGAAACCCGACAGTTCGATCCGTCTAAGGGCGAAACTAAAGCCATGCGGTCAAAAGAATTTGCCCATGATTATCGTTATTTCCCGGATCCTGATTTACGGCCCATTGAATTCAGTGATGAATACATTGAAAGTATCCGAGCAACATTACCTGAACTGCCAGACGAAAAGAAACAACGCTATATGAGCGACTACGGCTTGTCGGCATACGACGCTGGTGTATTGGTGGTTGATCGCGAAACCGGTGGTTATTTTGAAACCGTCGTAAGTGGACCGAATGGTGACAAAAAACGTGATGCTAAACTGGCGGCAAACTGGGTTATTTCAAACTTGTTTGGTGCCCTTAAAACTGAGGGTAAGACGATTGAAGAAAGCCCCGTTTCTGGTGACCAACTTGGACAGCTTCTTGATTTGATTGCTGATGATACAATCTCTGGTAAAATCGCCAAAGACGTGTTTGAGAAAATGATTTCCTCAAGTGACGATCCGTCTGTCATTGTTGAAAAAGAAGGCTTGAAACAGATCACAGATACCAGTGCTATTGAAGCGGCTGTTGATGATGTTATTGCCAATAGCCCAGAGCAGGTTGCCGAATTTCAAGGTGGGAATGAACGGATTGCTGGTTGGTTCGTCGGTCAAGTAATGAAAGCGACACAAGGCAAAGCAAACCCCGGTATGGTCAATAAAATGTTGAAGGACAAACTTGGATCATGAGCTTTGTGAAACATTACTCTGTCCCCGTGCAAGATGCATGGCTGGATGCATATGGACATCTCAATGATGCTTATTACATGGTTGCCTGTACGGGTGCCATTTGGGAACTACAGTCTCATTTTGGTATTGGGACGGATTATTTCGATGCAACGGGGGGGGCTATTTATACAGTGGAATCCCATGTGCGTTATATTGAAGAAATCCGTGCACCAGCAATCATTAATATCGAGAGTATGATCTTGGGTTCAGACACCAAACGGATTCATATTGCCGCAATCTTGAAAGTGGATGGTAAAGAACGAGCGACCATCGAATTTATGACTTTGCATTTTGATAGTAAATCGGGTCGGGTAGCCCCTCTGCCAGAAGGTGTTCAGACGGCGCTCAAAAAAGCAGAAACATCAGAATTACCGAATTGGTCCGGACAACAAGTCTCAATGGAGCGGAAATAGAATATTAGTTTGTTGCTAGCGTGTATTTGTTGACAAGCTCTGCTAACCGCCCAGAATTTTTCAACTGATGTAAGGCCGCATTAAATCTATTTTGTAATTCATAATCCTCTTTAATTTTTGAAAATGCAAAATAACTTGGCACATTCAAAACAGGCGGTTCTATAAATGAAAAATCACTATTGATCTTCATATTTTCTAATTCATAAAGAACGCTTTGTTTGTTTGCGAGAAGAATGTCTCCACGATTACGAGATAGCATTTCAATTGCATGTGATAATTTGCTTGCTTCTGTTATGTCTAAATTATGCTTATAAGCATCAAACTTACCACCATAGCCCCAAAATTTAATAGTGATGATATGCTGACCTTGCAAGGATGGCAGTTCTCCGTTCCATGGAATTTCAGAATCTGATTTGGTTATCACCATCATGTCATCGTTTTTGATGAATAAGTCTGTGTAGACTAGAAAATTTTTTCGTTCTTCAGTTTTATAGATACCAAGAATTCCATCAGCTTTACCATCTTTGACCATTTTGAGGGCTCGTCCCCAAGGCAAGAAAAGAATATCAATTTTGATATCGAGTGACCTGGATATTTCGGACAGAAGATCGACACCTAAACCATGCAATTTATTGGCTTCGTCTTTCTCAAGTATTAAGGGGTAGTATGTTCCCACAAATGTATAAGACGTATCATCCTGCGCTTTAACATACGTTGGTGTTAAGAGCAGGGTTAATAAGAAAACAATGACAGGGATGTAATTTTTACGGCTCATATAATTTTGCATTTATGATAAATTATTCAATATTTATAACTTTTATACTCAATTCAACACTATAATGCAGGCCTTTAAAATGTATTAATTAATAATTTCCATCAATTCTTGACATTCATACTGAATCCCCCGCTTACTAAAATTATGAATGAATTTTTTTTAAATTATTGCAATACTGAATTCGTGCGTGTTCGAGACGCAAGGCTCTATAAATCAGCGCGCATAATTATGACGCAACACGGTTCAGGTATTCAGGTTTCAAATGTTTCTCAACTCTAGAATGTTTTTAATCTGTGCACTAATAACGAACTCGCTCTGGTGGGATATACACCGTAACAAGTAGATAGAGCCATAAACGTTTTCCCATTGTCGGAAAAGAACCTGGCATTATATTCTAATATAATAAGAGAACCAATATGAAAGCGCTTATAAAAAGTAAACCTGAAAGGGGCATCTGGATGAAAGATGTTCCTGAACCTGTTTTGGGTCATAATGATGTTCGCATAAAAATCCATAAAACGGCAATTTGTGGAACCGATATTCATATCTATAATTGGGATCAATGGGCACAAGAGACCATTCCGGTTCCTATGGTTATTGGACATGAATTTATGGGCGAGGTGATTGAAACAGGGGTTGAGGTTCGTGGTATTCAAATAGGCGACCGAGTTTCCGGTGAAGGTCATGTAACATGTGGTCATTGTCGAAATTGCCGTGCAGGTCGTCGTCATTTGTGTCGTAATACAATCGGAGTAGGGGTAAACCGGGCGGGTTGCTTCGCAGAATACCTTGTAATCCCCGCGTCCAATGTATTCATTTTACCAGATGATGTTAGCTCTGACGTTGCCTCCATTCTTGATCCTTTTGGCAATGCTGCCCACACAGCATTATCATTTGATCTAGTGGGTGAAGATGTCTTAATTACAGGCGCAGGCCCCATAGGAATTATGGCGGCTGCCATCGTCAAACATGTGGGCGCGCGTCATGTGGTGGTGAGTGATGTTAACGAATATCGCCTTGATTTAGCCTCTCAAATGGGGGCAACCCGTACCGTTAATGTTATGGATGTGACCATTGGGGAGGTCATGGAAGACTTAGGTATGGCAGAAGGCTTCGATGTGGGGCTTGAGATGTCGGGCAACCCAAAAGCCTTTCAATCTATGCTGCAAACAATGAACCATGGAGGTCGTGTTGCTTTATTAGGTATCTTACCCGATGCAACAGCCATCGATTGGACACAAGTGGTGTTTAAAGGATTAGAGCTTAAAGGAATTTATGGTCGGGAAATGTTTGAAACGTGGTATAAAATGTCAGCCATGTTACAATCGGGTCTTGATATATCACCCGTCATTACGCATCATTTTAATATAGATGATTTCCAGCAGGGTTTTGATGTTATGCGCTCTGGTCAGTCGGGCAAAGTGATATTGCACTGGAATTAATATTGGAATTAATACTAGATTTAATTGAGATGAATATATAATTGTGAGCACCAAAAAAACCTTATCAACAGATATGAAATGCGCTGTCTTTGGTGCCAATTGTTATTGGGGCGCGGAAGCGGCCTTTCGTAAAGTTGAGGGCGTTATTGATACGGCAGTGGGCTTTATGGGTGATAGTTTGTGCAATTGCAGTATTCCAACATCCGATGATCACGCCAAAGAAATGGTCCAAGTTGAAGTCGTTAAAATAGAATACGACTCTGCACAGGTTAGTTTCGATAGATTAATTGAAACATTTTGGTGTTGCCATAATTCGGTACATCCGGTGATAAGATCAGAAGATGGAAAACCATCATTGGAACGCTCCGTGATCTTCGTCAGTTCAGAAACCGAACGAAAGATTGCAGAAGCCGCCAAAACAATAAACCCCAACCCCGTTACAACCAGCATTGAAAGCATAGGACATTTCCACCGTGCCGATGAAAACGAGCAACGTTACCTTGAACGTAACGAAGGCGCTGTTTGTAAAATGAGTACTGAATAATCTTAATGCCTTCTTGAATTAATCAAAATGATATCCATGTTCTCTGCATGGAAGTTAGAGGAATATCGCGAAATGGAAAAAGCAACATTTGCCGCCGGATGTTTTTGGGGACCCGAAGTAACATTTGGCAACGTTAAGGGTGTTCAAACAACAACAGTCGGTTATATGGGCGGGGCTCTGGACAACCCGTCCTACCAAGATGTTTGCACCGGAGAAACAGGCCACGCTGAAGTGGTTCAAGTAAACTTTGATCCAAATATCGTATCCTACGATCAATTGTTATCGGTTTTCTGGGAATGCCATGATCCTACGCAAGTGAATAAACAAGGTTACGATTTCGGGACCCAATATCGTTCCGCCATATTCTGCCATTCTGAGGATCAACAATTGCGGGCTGAAAAATCCCGGAATGCCATAAATGCGTCGGGCGTTTTACAGGGACCTATAGCCACAGAGATAACCCTAGCCCCACACTATTGGCTCGCTGAAGATTACCATCAGAAATATATTGATAAACGTAATCACCGATAACTTAAAAGACTTTATGTGCTAATTTCTAGACGCGGTCCTACTTCACTAAAACCTTGGGATAGGTAAAAATTTACGGTTCGTTGCCAGCGTGGCACATCGGGGGCTCCAACCTCGAGAATACGCCATCCTTTGGAATGCCCAAACACCCTAGCTGCTTTTATGAAATCAGCCCCTAGGCCGCCTGAACGGTAGTCTGGGTCAATATAAAGTTCTGAGATTTCACCAAACAGACCTTTGGCATAAACCGCTGCACATTGATGCATTGTGCAAACACCAATCGCTTTTCCGTGTTTATTATATGCTAATAGAGCATTGAGATAACCAGATGACATCAGGCTATTGGCGGCTTCTATATGATCTACTAATTGATCTTCATAATGAGATTGGGGCATTAACTCGCATAACAGGGCGTTTACAAGTGTGCCAACAATATCTGAATCATTTGATGATGCTTCACGGATTGTATGTTTTGTTTTCATTCAATCAGTATGACAATTTATATTTTTTCGCCCAATACCACCAATGGTCTAGAGCAATCTCTATCGACAATTCATCAAAGCATCTTTACACGTCTGGATACAGGGTTTGTCAGCCTTACAAACTTTTTTGCAAGATTTATAGGTACCCATACAATCCAAATTTTGGCTCTGATTCATATCAACGTTTATTTTAGCGCAGCGTTGCTTGCAGACGCCTTTAGAACTTTCCCCTTCTTCAATTATACAATCGGCCATGCATTGTAATAAGTCATCATTTGATCCGGCCATCGAAAGGGTCGGTGCAAAAAGGGTATTGATTAGAAATAAAATCAAAATGGCATTTACAGAAAGTCGCATGTGGGGTTCCTCTTCAGTCTGACTTCTACTGGTCATGGTGACGATAATAGCTTATTTTAACAACAATTAAAGTGTCAGCTATTCAGGAGCCACAATGATTGATCTCTACACATGGTCCACCCCCAATGGTCGCAAGGCTTCCATCATGTTGGAGGAAGTTGGTCTTCCCTATAAAGTACATGCCATTGATATTGGGGCCGGGGATCAATTTGATCCTGATTTTTTGAAAATAAGCCCGAATAACAAAATCCCTGCAATCTTAGATCATGACGGCCCGGATGGAGAGCCAATTTCGATCTTTGAATCCGGTGCGATCTTGATATATCTGGCTGAAAAAACCGCCAGCCCGTTGCTTCCCACTGAAACAATAGCCCGACTGCGGGTTATGGAATGGCTGATGTTTCAAATGGGCAATGTCGGTCCCATGTTTGGGCAAACCCATCACTTCCTGCGTTTTGCTAAAGAAGATATTCCCTATGCAAAAAACCGTTATAAAACTGAAACCCATCGTCTGTATGGAGTTATGGATAAAAGGTTGAGCGAAGTGGACTATCTCGCCGGAGACGACTATTCCATAGCCGATGTGGCAACCTACCCATGGGCCATGCGATGGGAATGGCATGAGATTGATCTGGCAGATAAATTTCCCAAGGTTTGGGATTGGATGAGCCGAATAAGCGACCGCCCCGCCGTTAAGCGCGGTTTTGATGTCGTATAAGGGTGCGAGGTAGCGCCGTGAGGATAATAAACAATGACTGAGCTAGAAACCAAAAGTGGTAATCTTGAAAAGCAAAGTGTTAGACGCGTTCGACAGTTTTTGTTGGACGCAGGATATGGTGATCCCGTCATCGAACTCTCAGAAACCGCCAGAAGCGCTCAGGACGCCGCTACATCGGTCGGGACAGAGCTTGGCTCCATTGTTAAGTCACTGACGTTTATGATCGGGGATGTGATGATTATGGCATTGGTGGCTGGGGACCATTCATGTGTAACAACGAACCTTGCTCGCGCACTAAACTTAGAGGGCGATGCCATCCGCCCGGATGCCGATCGGGTCAAAAGCACCACAGGATATTCGATTGGTGGCGTTCCCCCCGTGGCCTCTAAAACACCCCTGCCGTTGGTTATAGACCATAGCTTAAAACGCTTTGAGACCGTCTATGCCGCCGCCGGGCATCCCCATTGTATATTTCCCATCGCACCAAAGGATTTAAGCCGTTTAACCGGCGGAATCATCTCCTATAATATCGCGAAACCCATGCAATAAGCCAAAAAATAAAATTAGACGATTAATTGCCTCGTTGCTGCCTAAGTCTTCATTCGAGAATCCTTTAAAGATACAATTGTTTGCTTTATACCTTTAATTTATGGGCTTAGCCCCTGTCAGAATTGAAGGTAGATTAATTATTTTAGAGGGATAAAAGGTGCTTGCCCCTGCAATCGTGGCAGTGTAAAACCGCTTCATCAACAGGCAAAATCTACTGTGAATTCTACAAAATGGATTTGAAAAGTTGACCATGTTTGATGACGTTTTACGGTGAACTTTATTGTGAACTGTAAAATAAGGGTTTTTAGCACCCCCTAAGTCATTGAAAACAAATACGGACAGGTGACTGAGTGGCCGAAAGTAGTGGATTGCTAATCCGCCGTACTCCTACCGGGGTACCGAGGGTTCGAATCCCTCCCTGTCCGCCATTTAAATTTTAAAATCAATGACTTAACCGATGAAATGCAGCTTAGGCCATGTTTCTGCCCATGTTTGGTCTGATGCATAAAAATTGCTTATGGGTAAAAATATTAGCTGTAGATAAACTAAATCGATCAACTGGTCCATTGGCTTTGATTTTAGCTCTTCTTCCAATTCCGTTAATAGACCAATAAAAGAACTGGTGTGTTTTGCTTCAGATTTATCGACGATAAGTCCATGAAGTTTTGCTTCGGCCATGATGGCACTAACAGCTGCACTAGCCCCTTTATCATCCTTCATAGCAATACAGGCCGCATCCAGCTCAGCTGTTAGATTGTCTACGGTGACCTCATGGCGGGTTTGTTGCCCTCGCTGTAGTTGATCCAACCTGTAGGTAATCTTTGGGTTGTTCATTAGTTCATATGCACAGTGGTGAATTGAGCTGCTTTTCATCTTCTGGGTATCATATGATTGACGGTATGCTTCGCTAGCATTACCGGTTTCAATATATGCCTAGCAGAAGGTTTCTTGTTTTGGGGTTAAGTAAGCCATTTGTAATATTCCGCATAAATATGTTACGGGGTATTATGTTACCGCATAAATACTTATTCAGCAATTGCCGTAATAATTATACCTGGAGAAAAATATGTTCGCTTTAATTGCATATGCAGACATCATATTGGGTTAGTTTTTTCGCCCGTTTTGACCCTGAGCAGACCTTTGGGTCAGGTAACGAATTGCAATTTTAATTGTTATTCAATCCCGGTGCCAGAGACGATCATATAAACACCAGCGAATACGAATAGTCCTTCGATCCCGTGCAGGGTAATCGCGAACCAGATGCTTTTAAAACGCCGTGACGTCCATGTGTAAGCAAGAGAACTGATCGCAATCTTAATAATGTTTTGAGGTTTATGGAGGTGGTAAAGCCCGAACAAAGCAGCGTTCGCAACCCAGTTCCATTTGCCAAAAACACCCCGCATTTTGGGCAAAAGAATGCCGCGAAACAATAGCTCTTCGCCGAGGAAGTAGTTAAAGATATTGCTCAATACCGCGACCCCTAACAACCACCACGCGCCGACCAGTTCAGGGCCAGCTAATTTGCTCATGTCGGTGCCATCAAGATCAGCGAGGGCGGGAAACATTGTTAACAAAATTTGGTCGAGGTAACCGCCTATGGGGCTCATTTCGAAAATCAGGATGAAGATGAGGGCCGGGATCAACCAGAAAAACAATTTGTAACTTTTCTGGCCGGTATTGGGATTGCTAGGTTTGTTCAGCCAGATGCGGTTTTTGATGTTGGTCCAGGTGAAGCTGTCGAGTTCGCTGTGGAGCAGGAACATTGAAACCACGAACTGCCATACCATACCGGCGATAGCGACATACCAGATCAGAAGGCCCGGATTGACACCAGTCAACGGGATCAGAGCTGGTGCGATAAAAAAGACGAGTACCGGCATCGGTAGTGCGACAATAGCCCAAATCGTCAGTATCTTTATCAGGCTGTATTGTTTGTCGTCGGTGTGTTGAATTTGCATTTCAAAACCATATTGTTTATTTCGATAGTTGAATACAAACAATACATTTACAATAAAATATATCTACATAAATTCTGTAATGCTCCATGAATCGTAAGAAATTAACATTACGACTAGAGAAAAAATTAGTTTGGGGTAATGTCTGCTTATGGATATTAGCGGAAGTGTTTAAGACCTCCAAAAAGATCTGCTTATGGAGAGTAATGCAGACATTCTCAGCATAAAATCCAAAATCACTAATCTGATGTCCGCTTTTAGGGGGTGAAGCGGAAGTTAGTACAGGGCACTGTTTACTTCTGTTTTTGACCCTAGTGAGATATTTATTACCTTCATGGCTCATGTCGTTTCGAAGTTATAAAGGTAATTTATAATTAGGGTGCTCTGGACATTCAGGATCAAGAGGATAAATAGGGCGGCGAACATTCTTGAACGTAAACAGGTTATTGTCACTACTGGTAACACCGACCCCGTTACAGGGAATTTCATGACGTGCAATGGCTTGAAATCCTGCACGATAATGAATTCGTGACTTTAAAATAAGATAGCGTTTGGTAGTGGGTTCAATGCCAATACTGCGAAAACACCCAAGATCATACGGCTCTGTATGGTTGGAACATACCACGATCTGCACCTTACCAGTATCAAGAACCGCCGTCTTGCCCATGGATGTGGTGGTACCCCGACCCATGGGAACCGAAATAACAAAATCACCATCCGTAATCGCGCGTACTTTTCCTCGCAATCGTAATGGATCTCCATTCAGGCCGATTTCAGGCATGTCCACCTTACCGCCAAGATCAATTGTAATCTCGCTACCAACACCGGCAGCTTCCAATTCACGCACGGCGGCAGGATCACAAATACCGAACATGACCACGTCCTCAAGTCCTTGATCAATGACTTCTTTCAACACAGCCACAGTATCCTGCGTTCCGCCGGACGCTGAGTTATCTGCGTGATCAAGTAAAATAACCGGTCCCTCAGTGATTTGTTTGGCGCGTGCAATGGTTTCGCCGAGCGGTTCGGAATGGAATATCCATTCTTCCTTCTGCTGCCAGGCTTCACTCAGCATACGATTACATGCTGCTTCTGCAGCAGCGAGATCATTGTCTGTTACCACAACGACGGACAGTCCCGCATCGTGAATATCAGCCAACGGGAATCCGCCGAATACGCTCGCCGCTAACAGGCCATTTGCCTCTTCCTGACGTGCCATATCGATCATTGGCCCCATGGGATGGTCGTCGTGCCCCATGCGCAGGGTTTGCGCAAGGATCGGACGCTGCCCCCAGGCCATGACAGGCTTTACTTCACCTTTTAGAGCACGGACCATGATACGGCCCGCGTGCTCACCTGCTTCATACATATCTATATGGGGGTAGGTTTTGTAGCCCACGAGAACGCTACAATTGTCGACGATTTCCTGCGTGATATTCGCGTGCAAATCAAAGCTCACAGCAATGGGTAAGTCAGGTGCTAGGTTCCGGATGCGTCGAAGCAATGTGCCTTCACCATCATCCGTCATTTCAGAAACCATAGCCCCGTGCAAGTCAAGAAAACAGACATCACACCCAGCTATAATCGCCTCACAGATTGCATCACACATGGCATTATAGGCTTGGGTGTCAACAAGCCCACTGGGCGCGGCATTACCAGCAATGGGCGTCACAATGTCCATGCCCTCGGCGTCGGCAACATCAAGGAACCCACCAATACCGGTCCCTGTTCCCTTGAATTGTCGATACACAGCCTCGCCTGTGGGAACATCGGGATTACCAAACCGTGACAAGGGTGTCAAAACCGGAGAAAAAGTATTTGTTTCATGTTCCATCATGGCGACTACAGCGCGTAATGTCATAGTTAGATTCCTTCGGTTATAGCCGTTAGAGTTTTTTTACATGTTCTATAGCTTCCGTAAGAACCTTGCGTAGAATGTCAGCAATTTCTTTCAGTTCATCAGGGCCCGCAATCAACGGTGGTGACAACTGGATAACAGGTGAGCCACGATCATCCGTGCGGCACATAAGGCCAGCTTCAAACAATCTGGGTGACAGGAACTTGTAGAGGATGTCATCCGCTTCATCATCGGTGAACGTCTCTTTTGTCGCCTTGTCCTTGACTAATTCAATACCAAAGAAATAGCCATCACCACGCACATCGCCCACAATGGGAAGATCGTATAGGCCCTCCAGTAGTTCGCGGAACAACCCTTCATTCTTCCTGACATTGGCCAACAGGTTTTCGTTTTCAAAGATATCCAGATTGGCCATTGCTGCAGCACAGCTAACGGGGTGGCCAGCAAACGTAATGCCATGCAGGAAGCACGCGCCGTCTTTCAGGAACGGTTCGATAAGCTTGTCCGAGCAGATCATGGCCCCCATGGGGCTGTAGCCGCTGGTCAGGCCCTTGGCGCAGGTGATGATGTCTGGCTGGTAGTCGTAGCGTTCACAACCGAACATGTAGCCCAGACGGCCGAAGGCGCAGATGACCTCATCCGATACTAGCATGATACCATATTTGTCACATATTTTACGAACTTCTTGGAAATACCCTTCGGGCGGCACAATGCAGCCGCCGGAATTCTGGACCGGCTCAAGGAACACGGCGGCAACCGTGCCAGGACCTTCAATCTCGATGGCCCGTTCTATTTCAAGGGCGCATTTCTTTCCGAAGCTCTCGCTGGTGTCATTTTCCGTCATCAGATGGCTGCGATAGGCGTCCGTGTTTTCCACATGCGCCACACCGGGCACCAACGGCTCGAAGGTATTGCGGATATCCGAAAGTCCGTTGATCGACAGCGCACCCAAAGACGCGCCGTGATAGGCCAGATTGCGCGAGATGACTTTGTAACGGCGATGCTCGCCAATCTCCGTATAATACTGGCGCACCAGTTTCCAGGCGGACTCGACGGCCTCGGAACCGCCCGAGGTAAAGAACACGCGGTTGAGGTCGCCGGGCGCGAGACCAGCAAGACGGGTCGCCAGTTCCACAGCCGGCTCGTGAGCGTAGCTCCAGATCGGGAAAAAGGCGAGCTTCTCTGCCTGTTCCGCCATGGCCTTGGCGATGCTCTTTCGGCCATGCCCGACCTGCGATACAAACAGACCCGACAGTCCGTCTATGTACTTGTCTCCGTTGGTGTCGAAGATATGGCACCCCTCGCCATGGGTGATGATCGGGACGTCCCCTTCCTTGTAGGACGACATGTTGGTGAAATGCATCCAGAGATGGCGATAAGCGAGAGATTGCAATTCTTTATTTGACATAGTGTGTCCCTATTCTTGTTCTAGGTCAGACAGCTCATGTAGTATCATATTCGAGTATATTTCTTCCGCTAGTGTCTAACTAACCAAATTCATAACAAAACGAAGATACCGAGCGTCCGATCACTGTATTAAATCGATTATTAAGCTATTCCCCTTAAGACGGCATTACCAAACTTAACGACTCACAATCAATACAGACATATCATAAGTTGGACATGGCGTTGGTTTGCCTGTCATCAATTGTACAAATTGGCTGATCACAACAAATCGCGTCAAGATCACGAGTTGGTTCTTGGGCGACATCAGTCATTCGAAGACGGGGACCCCGGCTATTTCGCATGACCGTTTATGGCTATAAGCTGAAATGTTTCACGGTCACCAAAAAGGTCTGCTTTCGGTGGCATAGCAGACCACCTTTTAGGCAACCGAAGACTTCTGCTTATGACCCAG
>CBFDBO010000004.1:0-178753 GCA_965603075.1 uncultured Rhodospirillales bacterium
GGCAGTATTCAAGACAGTGTATTGGATATCTTCCGCGAGGCTGGTTTACACAGTCTTCTCGCGGGGTTGGCTTTGTCTTCGGCGTTTATCTTTTTTGTTTTTGCCTTAACCCATACCACCGCGGCTCAGGCCCTGTTAATGTTATCATTAGCCTCCTTCTTCGCCGCCATCCTAGCCCGAATATTTATCGGTGAGCACCCGAGCAGAACCACTTGGGTCTGTATGATTATCGCGGTATTTGGCGTGATGATCATGGTTCAAAGCGGCTTGCAAGACGGCACAATGATTGGCGCATTCTATGGTTTAATGGCGGCCCTTTCTTACGCGATCTATTCTGTTACCCTCCGTGTGGGGCGGGCAAAGGACATGACTCCTTCGGTTTGTGCCGCCGGTGTTATCACCGCCATTGTAGGATTTTCGATTCTCGGTTTTTCTGGCATTTCGATCCTGATCCCAGCCTATGACCTTGTCCTATGTTCGGGGATGGGATTCATTCATTTGGGGCTTGGGTTGTTGATCTTGCTGGCCGGTTCAAAACATGTAATGGCCGCCGAAATTCCTTTGCTCACCCTAACCGAAGTGGTGTTTGGCCCTTTGCTGGTGTGGTTGGTGGTCAACGAAATTCCTAATGATGCAACCCTTATAGGGGGGGCGGTGTTATTGGTGGCGGTGGTTGGAAATGGGCTCGGTGGGCGGATGAAAAGACAAACCGCTTAGTTGGAAACTTGATTGAGCAATTCTTTCACCGATGGCAAAATACGCGCGACAATAACCGCCACACCCGCTTGGTTAGGGTGAATGGTGTCATCTTGATTGAGCGCTAAATCTCCCGCCACACCTTCTAAAAAGAAGGGGTAAAACAACACACCGTGATGATTAGCCAGTTGCGGGTAGAGCGTGCCAAAGTCCGTGGCATATTCCGATCCCATATTGGGCGGAGCGTACATTCCCGTCAGTAAGGTCGGTATCTTACGCGCAACCAAAGTTTCTAATATAACATCTAAGTTGGCTCTGGTCTCTACCGGATCAAGACCGCGAAGACCGTCATTGGCCCCCAATTCGACAATGACCGCACTTGGCACATCGCCCAACATCCACTCCAATCGCGCCCGTCCTCCGGCGGTGGTGTCGCCCGAAACGCCACCATTGAGTACACGGACGTCTAGCCCTTCGGCGCGTAAGGCGTTCTCTAATTGATCGGTAAATCCTGCCCCTTGCTCCAGCCCATACCCGGCGGTTAAACTATCACCAAAGGCCAATATTTTAAGCTCGCTGGCATTAAGGTGATAGATTGGGAGAGCGATCATGCATAAAGTAAGCACTATATATCTTATATGCTTTAAATAGGTCAAATACTGGCCGGATCTTATTGTTATCTTGGGATTTGCTGCTATATCCATAATACTCATAATTTCATTAATCTGGAGAGTACAGTTTGTCCGAAAGTTTGATCGCGCTCAAGAACATTCAATTACAATTACACAGTGACGGTGGTCCGGTCGAGATCTTGCGGGGGATTGATCTTGATATTAACCGGGGCGATACCGTGGGCGTGGTTGGCCCGTCGGGCTCTGGTAAAACATCATTATTAATGGTCATCGCCGGATTGGAACCCGCTACGGGGGGTGATATTCGCTGCGTTGATCATGATCTTCGTAAATTAAACGAGGACCAATTGGCCCGCTACAGACGTGATCATGTGGGCATTGTTTTTCAAGGGTTTCATTTGGTTCCCACCATGACGGCCTTAGAGAATGTTGCCATTCCGCTGGAATTTTCTGGCCGTACGGACGCATTTGAAAAAGCCCAGGTCCAGCTTGAGAACGTCGGGCTGGGGCATCGCTTATCCCATTACCCCGGTCAATTATCTGGCGGCGAACAACAGCGCGTGGCTTTGGCACGAAGCTTTGTGACAGAACCCGATATCTTGTTGGCTGACGAGCCAACCGGTTCCCTCGATCAAGCAACGGGGCATATGGTTCTCGATTTAATGTTTGAGCTGAAAGAACGCAGCGGTACCACTTTAATCATGGTCACCCATTCTAATGAACTGGCAAGGCGGTGTAGCCATTTGGTCTCGCTTGCTGATGGCTTGATCGATGAGAGTGAGAATGAGGTCGCCCTGAATGCCTGAGATAATGCCTGAAATAATACCTGAGCAAATACCTGAAAAAAACACGAACTGGTTCTCAAATTTGAAAGTCGCCATGGTCATTGCACGGCGTGAATTTCGCGGTCAAAAACGCGGGCTGGGTGTATTTTTGTTGTGCCTGATTTTGGGGGTTGGTGCCATCGCCAGCGTGGGAACCCTCAGCCGTTCTATCCTTGCAGGATTGGACGCAGAAGGCAGTGTATTACTGGGCGGTGATGTTTCCATACAATTACATTCGCGTACCTTCGACGATAATGAGCGGGCTTGGATCGAGCGCGGAGCGCGTGCTACATCCGACATCATCACTTTGCGCGCCATGGCCCGTCCAGAAGATAACCGCGACAAACGCCGGCTTGTAGAATTAAAAGTCGTTGATGACGCCTATCCCCTTTATGGCGAGGTCACGACAAGTTCTTCTGATCCGCTGAGTACCTTACTGGAAAACCGTGACGGCGTATGGGGGGCTATTGCCGATGCGAATTTATTTAATAACTTAGGGATTGAGCCGGGCGACACCATTAAGCTGGGTGATAGCGTTATCCAACTTCGCGCTAAATTGAAAAATGAACCGGACCGGGTTGCGAGCGTGCTCAGCTTCGGCCCTCGGTTGATGATTTCGGATGGTGCCTTGCCATCGACCAATTTAATCAAGCCGGGCAGCCATGTGCATTATGCTCTGCGAGCAACCTACGCGCCTGATTATCAATTCGCGACTTGGAAAGAAAACCTGATCGAAGAATTTCCCACCGCCGGGTGGAATATTCGTAATGTGGAAGAAGCCGCCCCCGGTGTGCGGCGATTTGTGGATCGTCTCGGCATGTTCCTGACCTTTATTGGACTGACGGTTTTATTGGTCGGGGGTGTTGGGGTTGCCAACGCGGTGGCGTGTTACCTTGAAGAACGTGCGGGCACAATTGCCACACTGAAATGTCTGGGTGCGCCCACGCAAATTATTTTTCAAACCTATATGATACAGGTCATGGCCATGGCCGTGGTTGGCACGGCGAGTGGGTTGCTGCTTGGTACGCTGGGACCGATTTTGGCACTCAATGCCATCGGCAGTTTATTACCCGTACCCCCGGTCATTGGGTTTTATTGGCAACCGGTCTTGGTTGCGGCGGGCTTTGGTATGTTGGTGGCCTTTACATTTGCCTTATGGCCCATTACGCGCGCGCAAAGCATTTCGGCAACCCAGTTGTTTCGTGACAACATTAACCCAACCGGCGCAGAGCCGGGCAGACGCGCGCTTATCATGGTGTTTGGCGGGGTGAGTTTACTAGGGGGCTTGGTCTATATCGCTGCGGATCATAATTATTTTGCGTCATGGTTTATAGCGGGCTCTATTGCTTCGCTGGTGGCCCTTCGCTATTCGGCCCTTGGTTTTATGGCGTTGGCAGCACGGGCCAAACCGGGTCGCGCATGGTTGCGCTTGGCGCTTGCCAATTTGCATCGTCCGGGTGCGGCCACCATGCCGGTGACATTGTCATTGGGTCTCGGGCTTGCTGTGTTGGTGGCGGTCTCGGGTATTCAGGGAAATTTAAGTCAACAGATAAGCGAACGTTTGCCCGAACAGGCCCCCGCATTTTTCTTTATTGATATCCAGCCGCAACAGGTTGAAGCCTTTGATAAAGCCGTCACCGAAGTTGAGGGGACCAGTGGCTTTCGCCGGGTGCCTTCATTGCGCGGACGCATTACCGCCATCAACGGTACCCCCGTTGAGGACGCGGTTATAAAACCGGATTCCGAATGGGCGGTTCGAGGGGACCGCGCACTTACGTTCGCCGCCGCCATGCCCGACCATACAGACCTTACCGAGGGGCAGTGGTGGGCGGAAGATTATTCGGGCCCCCCCTTGATATCGCTAGATGAAGGATTGGCAAAAGGCTTTGATTTAGAAATCGGCGATACGTTGACGTTGAATGTGCTCAGCCGTGATATCACCGCCACCATCGCCAGCTTCCGTACCATTGATTGGCGCAGTTTGCGATTTGATTTCGCCATCATTTTTGCACCGGGATCGCTTTCGGGCGCACCCTTTACCCATATTGCCGCGATAAATTCTTCGCTGGAGATGGAAGACGCGGTTGAACGTGCGGCAACCGATGGTTTCCCCAATATAAGTGCCATTCGAGTCCGTGAAGCATTGGAAACCGCCTCTCGTATTTTAGAAGGCATCAATTGGTCGGTACGCGGTATGGCGGCGCTTAGCATATTCTCTGGTCTGATCGTCCTGAGCGGTGCCATCGCCACGGGACAACGCCGTCGCATGTATGACAGCGTGGTCTTTAAAGTCTTAGGGGCCAGCAAGAAACGCATATCGGCGGTTTTCGTCACTGAATTCCTTCTGATCGGTTTGACCACGGGCGTGATCGCCGCGGGTATAGGCTTAATCGTTTCGTGGGCAGTGGTGGAATTCTTGATGCAAATGGAATGGGTGCTTTTACTGCGCGAAGCCATTCTAACGGTTGTTTTAACCCTTGGAATGACCGTCTTGCTGGGGTGGTTCTCAACGTGGCGCGTGCTGGCGGGAAAAGCCATGCCGTATTTGCGAAACGAATAATTCTTATTATACCGGAATATTATCGCTAATGAACGGTTCCAGATCGCTCTCGTATCCAAAGATTGCGGGTTGGCCCCCGGTGTGGATAAACAATAAATTCTGATCCGGTTTTGAGCACCGCGCCCGGACGATGAACCCCGCCATGGATTTGGCGGTATAAACGGGGTCTAGAATTATGCCCTCTTTATGGGCGCTTAGGGTGATGGCTTCTACCGCCGAGTCGTTTAATTTGCCGTAACCGGGGGCGAGCGCGTCATCGGTTATGATCACGTCGCTGGGGTCTACCGGGTTATCGATTTTCAACAAATCGGCAATTTCTGTGCAGCGCTCAATGATGCGCGGTGTTTGTAATTCTTTGGTGCGGCGAACACAGGCCCCGATGACCGGAATGTTGCACCCCATTGCACGCAGGCCAAACAATAACCCCGCGTGGGTAGCGCCGCTGCCCGTGGCGACGACTATTTCATCAAATTGAAGGGATGCTTGATCCATTTGGCTGACGATTTCACGCGCGCCATCAACATACCCGAGCGCCCCCAGCGGCGGGTGTCCGGCGCTTAAATGAATGACGTAAGGGGATTTACCTTGGTCGCGCAAGGTGCCGGCAATGATTTCCAATTGGCGGTCAGCGCCGGCTTCGTCTTCGCCATCGGGATAGCTATAGAGTGTCGCGCCATAAATTCGATTGAGTAGAACGTTGCCGGAATGACGATAGAGGGCGGGGGGATTGGCGACCCGCTCTTCCAATTGGATATGAATATCCATGCCCATTTTCCGCGCCGCCGCCGCCGCTGTGCGCACATAGTTGGATTGGACAGCCCCGGTAATTAAAATGGTATCGGCTTGTTGTTTCACTGCTTGCCCTAAGTAAAATTCTAGCTGGCGGGCTTTGTTACCGCCCATACCCAAACCGGAGCAATCATCGCGTTTTACGAATAACGTTCCACCGCCGAAATGCGCGCTTAAATTAGGCATGGCATCTATGGGGGTAGGGGCGTGAGCCAATTTAGCCCGAGGGTAATCATCCAGAATGCCAATTTTTGTCTTCATCAGGTTTCTTTCGCAAATGTAATCTTGTTATTGGGCCTCATTTAAGCAATTGTTTTACCATGTATTTCACGCAGGTACAGTTAGCTTGCATAGTGTCTTGCAGCTATGGCTTTCTAAGATACTTCAGGAGTTGAATTTATGAGTGTTAATTTAAAAGGCAAAGTGGCATTAATCACCGGGTCCACCAGTGGGATTGGTTTGGGCATTGCCCGTGAATTGGCCGCCGCACAGGCCGATATTGTGCTGAATGGTTTCGGCGATGCCGCCGAGATAGAAGCATTAAGCTTGGATCTTGCCAGCACACACGGTGTGCGGGTGATCTATAACGATGCCGATATGTCAAAGGCCAGCGAGATCGAGCGCATGATGAACGATGTGGCGCGGGATTTTGGTGTGGTGGATATTTTGGTCAACAATGCGGGCATTCAGCATGTGGCCCCCCTAGAAGATTTTCCGGTGGATAAATGGGACGCCATTATCGCCATCAATCTGACGTCTAGCTTTCATACAACCCGACTGGCCCTTCAGGGCATGCGGGGGAAAGGGTGGGGACGGATCATTAATATTGCTTCGGCCCATGCGTTGGTGGCATCGCCCCATAAATCGGCCTACGTCGCCGCCAAACACGGCATTGCAGGGTTGACCAAAACCACCGCCCTTGAAGTGGCGCAAGATGGTATTACCGCCAATGCAATTTGTCCCGGTTATGTGCTGACCCCGCTTGTTGAAAATCAAATTCCAGATACAGCGGCCTTACGCGGATTAACCCGCGAACAGGTGATCAACGATGTTATGTTGAAAAACCAGCCAACCAAGAAATTTGTTAAAATTGAAGAGATTGCTGAATTGTCACTTTTCCTATGCACCGATGGTGCCATGTCCATGAACGGCATGACCATTTCAATTGATGGCGGCTGGACGGCACAATAATTCAAAAGTTCAAAATTAACCGTCCAAACATCTGGGATCAAGGTCATCGCGGAATTAACCATCATCGCCCCAACCTATAATGAAGTAGAAAATATTTCTGTTCTGGTTGATGAATTAACCCATGCTCTGGAAGGGCTGGATTGGGATGTTTTGTTTGTGGATGACAATTCACCCGATTTACCCGATTCAGCCGATGGAACCTTCGAGATGGTTGAAACGCTTGGGAAAACCCATGGACGGGTACGCGGGTTGTTGCGCACGGAAAATCGCGGGCTTTTGCTGTCCTGTATTGAGGCTATGGAAAAAACCACGGCACCCTTTGTTGCGATTATGGACGCAGACTTACAACATGACGCGGCAATTTTGCCCGCTATGTTTGAAGCCGTTCAATCAAGTGATTCCGATATCGCGGTGGGCAGTCGTTACCGCAAAGACAGCATAAAAGGGAGCAATAAAGATGCTTGGTCGGTTCTTCGAAGCGCCAAAAGAAAGTTTGTCCTCTGGGCCTGTCATTTGCTGGTACCTGCCGCACTCAATGACCCAATGAGCGGGTTTTTCCTTATGCGCCGTTCGGTGTTTGATGAGGTGTCGGCGAAACTGTCCGGGCGGGGATTTAAAATCTTGATGGATATTTTCGCCTCTTCGGACCGCGTCCTTAAATTTGTAGAAATTCCGTATACTCCTCGGGGGCGTCTCCATGGTAAGGGCAAAATGGGTAAGAGCAAATTGGGTAAGGGTGTGATCTGGGAGTTTCTCGTTTTATTGTTTGAGAAATCCGCAGACGTAAAACAAGCCATTCGGTTAATACCGTGGGCATTGGTGGTGGCGGCTATTGCATTATTTCATTACTTTGCTGATTAAATATGATAATGCCTCTCTTACATTTAGAATCTATTGGCAGTACCGAAATGAACCCTACTCTCGAGATCCTAGACACCATGCCCGATCCCGCGACATTTTATGGCGCTTATTGGAATAAACGACCCTTTGTGGTGCGCGCAGGGATTGCCCCGACTCTCATGGATGATTTCATCAGCGCCGATGAACTCGCGGGGTTGTCGATGGATGATAGCCCCATGTCCCGTATGGTAATGACGGCGGGCCACCATCATGATTGGTCGTGCAGCTATGGTCCCTTTGAGGAGGATGCCTTTGCCCACACAGGGGATGCGGATTGGAGCTTGCTTGTCCAAAACGTTGATCAATTCCATCCACAAACAGCCGCATTATTACATCATTTCGGGTTTGCCCCTCGCTGGTTAATGGATGATATCATGGTCAGCTTTTCGGCCGTAGGTGGTTCTATTGGACCCCACATCGATAGCTACCATGTGTTTCTTGTTCAGGGGGAAGGCAAGCGTCGATGGAAAGTAGGGCAGGCCCCTATTGAAAATGAGTCCTTTATTGAAGGGTTGGCATTAAAAATTCTTGAGGGTGGGTTTAAGGGTGATGAGGTTGAGCTAAGCTGCGGCGATATCTTATATGTTCCCCCTTTATTCGGTCATGAAGGCACAACAATTGAAAACGCGTTGACCTATTCAGTTGGATTTTTAGGACCAAAATTATCCGAGCTATTTACCAGCTATGGTCAGTACTTGTCAGAATGTGAAGACATCGATAATCGCTATGTGGGTGCGGGCCTAAATCAGGATAGTGCAGGGTTTTCCATAAGCGAGGCCGCCGTGGACACCATTCGGGGTGGGTTTATCGCCCATCTAAGCGCTCGCCGTTTCAATCAATGGCTGGTGGAGTTTTTCACCGAGCATGCCCATGAAGACTTTGGTAATTACACCAAACGAGAAGACCCCTTAAGCACCCAGCAATTGCACTCTGAATTACAATCTGGTGCGTGTCTGATAAAACCGGCATATGTCAAATTTGCCATCACCATGAGCTCCGATCAAAAATTCTGTCTCGGATTTGATAGTCATAGCTTTGTTCTGGCCGATAGCATGTTGCCCCTAATACATCTATTGATGAAAGAGCATGCGCTCAGTATAGATAATTGTGCGATACTTTTTGATGAACCAGCTTACGGTGAATTCCTGAGCGAGCTCTATAATCATCAAGCTTTAGAGTTTGAAAACCAAATCGGATAACAAGACTTATGAATAAATCAATTTTTACAAATTTAATTGCCTTGCTCATTACCGTGGTCGGGTATGTTTATCCTCAGAATGGTGATTTTATTTTTATGGTGGGTGTGTTTGCTTTATCCGGTGGGATAACAAACTGGCTGGCTATCCATATGTTATTTGAAAAAATTCCTTTCCTGTATGGCTCCGGTGTCATTCCCAATCGATTTGAAGACTTTAAAGCCGGTATCAAAAATTTGATCGTGCAAGAATTTTTCACCCGCGAGCATATTGAACGTTTCTTTTCATCGAACGGCGATGCAGCGGCCACGGGTATTATCGATAAAATTAATTTTGACCGGGTGTTTGCCGGACTTGCCGATGCCATCGAACAATCATCTATGGGGAGTATGTTATCCATGGTCGGTGGGCGCGCAGCTTTGGAACCCTTGCGCGAACCAGTGACGCTTAAATTAAAAGATATTATTGCGGAGTTGGCCGAAGAAGGGGCAAGCCCCGGATCAGATGGTGATTTCACCAGCGCCCTTTTAGAAAAAGTCGAACATATTATCGATAATCGCCTAGAAGAACTGACCCCGGAAAATGTGAAGCACATCGTCCAAGACATGATCCGCCAACATCTGGGATGGTTGGTCGTATGGGGCGGGGTGTTCGGCGGTTTAATCGGCTTGTTGGTAGGCCTTGGTTCTCTCTACGGTTATTGGTAGTACCTTCGATCACAATATAGTGTAGGGGGTTGTGTTTGATATAAATAGATACCAGTTTCGTTTGGTAAGAGAATGCGTTATCTTACTTTATTATTTTAATTAATTTCACGAGGTATCATGAGCAACAATCAATCTACCCTTGAGGACGCCATTAAGCTGGCCTCAAATGCAGCAGGAGATATTACAGAAATTCGTGATGCCGCAGGGCGGGTCGCCGACCATCAGCAAAATTCCCTCGATAATGCAAAAGCAACGTGTGATGCAATTTCGTTGGTTTCTGGTAATGTCAATGAGATGCTTCAATCCATTCAAGACATTGAACAGAATGTTGTTACCGCGGTGGGTTTAAGCGAGACAGGATCGCAAAAAGCACAAGAAACGATGATCCTCATTGAAGGTTTATCCAAATCCTCTGAACAAATCGGCAGCGTTGTTGATTTAATCAAAAAAATTGCCAGCCAAACCAACTTGCTTGCCCTTAATGCAACCATCGAAGCGGCGCGTGCGGGGGAAGCGGGTAAGGGGTTTGCTGTGGTTGCAAGTGAAGTGAAGAACTTAGCCAATCAAACGGCTTCGGCTACCGAAGATATCATTGCGCAAGTTTCTGAAATACAAGAACGCACACAAAAAGCATTAGAGGGTATTGGTGGGGTTGCAAGCTCGACCGATAGTATCATCGAAAACGCATTGTCCATTAAAGAAGCTGTCGTACGGCAAAATATTTCCACCCAAGAAATCAATATTCAGACCGCCGATATCTCTCGGATGTCCGATATCACGGGGGATAACATCCGCCAAAGTTTAGAGAACGCCGGTGGTAATCGGGATCGGGCCGGCAGAATGTTGGAAAACAGCCAGGAGTTACTTACAAAACTTCAAAGCGTTACAGCAGAAGATTAGTTTAAGTGGATAGCAAGAAACCAAGTCGGTTATTAGTCATTACAGCGGCTGTCTTCTCGCGCCCTCCACTGGCTGCCTTTATCGTTGGGTCATCAATCCATCTTTTTAGTATGCTCAATGCATCTTTAGTCGGGACGGATTATATTGCTGGATTAATGACCTCAATCGAGCAAGCCCCATTTTATGGTATGGGTAAGTTTTTAATTCCCTTCATTGTGCCGGGAATTGTAACCTTGATCGGTAAACATTTGTCACGCCACCGACAACAAGAACTGATCGGTCTTTTCCCTGAAATGAACCCCGATATTGTTCTTAAGGTGAATGAACAAGGCGATATCAACTATGCAAACCCCAGCGCATCGGCAATGTTGCAGAAATTGAATTTTGAAGGCCGTGATCTGGATGTGTTATTGCCGCCTGAATATAAGGATCATGTGGGCAATGTGCGGGGAATTGATACGAAAATTCATACCACTCATTCGGTGGGTGGTGTCGATATTGAATATACGATCCGGGGAAAAGAAGGGAACCCTTCGGTGTTTATATCGGGCCATGATGCGACACATTTGCATGATTTACAACGCCACTTAAACGAGACCCAATCTCGGTCCGAGCAGTTAACCGACTTTTTTGGTGCCACACTTGCGGAATGCGCTGAGCAGGAATCTATCTTCAAAAATGCTCAAGAAGGTATCATTAAAACGCTGATGTCTTCTGAAAATATCAATTCGGAATTATGGCCAACTCATGTTTTCTTGGCGGAGTTTAAAGATGGACTGCTTCGGGGGCATGTTTATCGCGGTAGCAAAGATGACCTGATTAAAATGCCGGAAGAGGTTATCATTGACCCATCGAAAGATCATTATGTTGTCTTACAGAATATAGGCCATCTGTATTGGTCAAATTGGGAAGATGAAGGCGGTAGTATAGAACCGTTTCAGGAACGCTTTCACCCAACTGTTCGAAAACACATTGGCACCATTGCGCGTTTCGCTACCTATAACACCGGGCGGGTTGCGTTGGTGGCTTATTATCAAGGTCGCAAAATAACGGAATTGGACGCAAAAGTCCTTAAAGGACTTGCCGTGTATGCCAGTGGTTTGCACCGCATATCACAGGAACAAGCCAGCACCGAGGAAGCTTTTATCTATACCGTTAATTCATTGGCGAGGGCCTCAGAAGCAAATGATGAAGATACCGGTGATCATATTGTTCGAATTAATGAGTATTCTCGCGCCATTGCCGAAGCCATGGACTTGCCCGATGAATTTGTCCGGACAATTCATTATTCGGCGCAAATGCATGACGTGGGAAAAATTCACGTCAATCCAGCCATTCTCAAAAAACCGGGTAAGCTGACAGATGAAGAATTTGCAGAGATGAAATCTCATCCGGTATATGGCGCCAAAATTTTGGGCGATTCAAAACGTTTGTCTATGGCGGCAGAAATAGCCCTCGGGCATCACGAGAAATATAATGGACGTGGATACCCTAATGGTTTGTCGGGTGAGGATATTCCACTGTCTGCGCGCATTGTTTCCATTACGGATGTCTATGACGCTCTACGCCAAGCCCGGGTCTACAAACCAGCATTTAGCCATGAAAAGGCTATGGAGATTATTACCAAAGGTGATGGTCGAACCGACCCTGCGGAATTCGATCCCAAAGTGCTGGCGGCTTTTGTTTCAATTAATGCTGAGATGGCTCGAATATTTGATCAATCCGAAATTTGATTCAAAAACCCTCTAAAGCGTTTTTTAAAGCTGGTATGGCAAGCATAATACTTGCGCCCTCTGCCTCGTCTATCAAAGTTTGTAACGAAGTGGCTAAGGGCTCGCTACGACCGCCTTGTCCATTTCGACCAAAGGATGCCAGCGCTCGTCCTCGGGCAGTGTAGAATGTGCTCCACTTTAGGGGTTCTGGTGTTGTGAAATCTTCCAAGGCGCTAGCATATCGATCAGCTTCGTCCCAATTTCCAAGCTGCAATGAAACATCAATGGCATCAGGGTAAAACCAAAAATGGTTATGGCTGACGGCCCCTTCTTTAAGGAGTTCTTCTCCTCGACTTAGTGCATCCAGTTTCGCGGACTCATCACCCCGAAATCGAGCGAACGACCCCATGACTCGTGGACCGCAAAAACCAAAACCAACATTTTCACAAATTTCATAGGCTTTCTCTAGTCTTGAAATGATTTGCGCAGGTTTATCCCGTTCATAATCATTTCTGACTTGTAGGATTAAGCCGAGCGCCTCAAAGCGCGGCGCCCCCAATAATTTGGTTAGTTCCAGTAAGTTTTCGCAGTGATCATTCGCTTTCGAAAAATTCAGGCTTTCGAATTCTAAGGTCGTGTAAAGAAGCTCCCCTAACATTTTCCCCCTTTGGAAACCGGTCTTTTCTGCTTTGCTCACGCAATAAGAGGCATCTTCAAATGCTTCCATTATTTGATGGTTGAAAAACCGACTAAACCCTTTCATGGTTAAATTGGCGATTTCGATATTCCCAAAGCCGTTTTCCGCCGCCGCCTCCGCGCAGCGTTTGAAATACTCATAGGCTGTATTCATTCGACCCGATACATAATTAGCGTCCGCTACACCGCTGAGCGCATTCGTTTCGGCTTCGGGCGAATTTCCCTGCCTTGCAAAATCCAATGATTTCTTATGCTCTGTCGTGCATTCTTCAATCCGCCCCATGGGGAAATATATATTGCCACGAAGGTGATGGATTCTTGCGCGTTCATTTATAAGGTTATGCTCGACTGCGGCCCCTTCGGCTTTGCTTAAAATTTCCAGCGCTTCTGCATAACGATCCGATATACGCAATCCGGCAGATAAACCCAGCCAAGCACGGCACCGCTCAATATCATCGGCGGCCATTTCAAGGGCTGTATTATACGCGTCGATGGATTGATCAATGCGTGATAGATCGTTAAGCACGCTTCCTTTTGTGCAAGTCAGGTTGAAAATATCGTTTTGCTGGGTCGCAAGTTCCAACCCCCGGTCCAACAATCGTAAAGCTCTATCGAAGTGGAACGTGCCGATTTGAATAATCGCCGCATCCAGAAAGGCACGGGGGGCGGTTGGGTCATCGGCGCGGCCTAAATGCTCGGCTTTCAAAATAGGGTCTGTTCCCGCGAAGATTTCGGCTGTTTTAAGGTGGAGTGCCTGGCGGCGTTTCTTTAACAGTGATGTATAAACACCTTCTTGAATCATCGCATGAGAAAACAAAAGCATCGTCGCTTCGGGGCGTATAAGTTGATGATCAATTAAAGTTGAGCAATCATAATTCTCGTTGTTGATTAAGTGGCGGAGTGTGGTGATATCAAAGCGTTGACCAATGATGGCGGCGGCTTGAAGGGCTTCTTTGTCAATGGCTTGCAAGCGATCCACCCGAGCCAGAACAAGGCTTTGAATAGAGGGCGGTACGCTCTCGTTCACCGTTTCTTCTTTGGCATTTCGTAATAATTGTTCCAGAAATAATGGGTTGCCATCGGCACGTTCGATACATCGCTGTAAGTATTGTGGATCATTACCCATAAACTCATCCGCCAATTCCAAGGATTCACTTTCTTTCAGGGGGCTTAAATCGATGGTCATTAAGGGGCTGTTGCGAGTCGTCGTGCGCCATGCTTTGTCGATGGGGTCCCCTTCAATGCGGGATGTCATAATCATTATGGCGGGCACATGACAAACGGTTTGAGTGATCATGGCGACCTGATCAAGAATGAGCGTATCTGCTGAATGGATATCCTCAATAATTAATAATATAGGCTGATGATTGGCTCTTGCTTTAATCAAGTCAGCCACAACATGTAACCTTCCTTGATGACGTGTGGTGTTATCCATAGCTTCATACAGGCTGTTCAGGTTGCCCGGTTGAGGTAGATCAAGGATATCGTTTAAGAATACCTGCTGGCTGGAATCAATGCAGCCTTCCATGATGGCGGTATCAATTGCTGCGGCGCGTTCAGGATCATCCCCCCCCATAACACTCATCAAACTTGCCATCAGCATTCCGATGGCATCCTGACCTTTGCCAACGCCGAATTCGAGTATAAGCCCTTTGTGTGCCGTAAAGCCTTTGTCGATACTGGCCTTAATAAATTCTTCAACCAAGCGGGTTTTACCAATACCGGCTTCTCCGCGCAGGAGAACGCTTTGCCCGGCTTGATCTTCCACACAAGATTGTAAGACGCTTTCAAATTGGCGAAATTCTCCTCGACGGCCCACAAACATACCACGGCCTTGATCGATTTTCTGATCCTGTAAGGCTTTGGCGCGCCAGACTTGTACGGGTTTATCAATACCTTTAATGGGGATGTCGCCCATGAGATCACAGGCAACTTGGGTTGATACCGCCCGGTGGACCATAGCATCAATCATGGTCTCGCCCACCTCAGCAAGGCTATCAAGCCGGGATGCTAAATTAACGCTGTCCCCCAAAACGGTGTATTCTTTATTACCATCCCCGCCAAGCGCCCCCGCGATAACTTCACCACAAGCAATACCCACATGAACGTTTAAGGGGCGATTAAATTCAGCGCTCAATCCAGCCATGGCTGCATGGATATCAAACGCGGTTCGTACGGCCCGTAAAGGGTCATCATCATGGGCGCGGGGTGCACCAAACAATCCCATAACGCCATCCCCTAAATGTTTGTCCACGGTGCCATCATAACGCTCGATTGCACCATCGGTAATTTCATAGAACCGGGTTAACAACGCATGTAAATCCTCTGGGTCTAAACGCGTGGATAATTCGGTAAAGCCCGCCAGGTCGATGAAGATAACGCTGACCTGTCTGCGCTCGCCTTCACCGTGGGACATATTGGGAGCGCTGGCAATTGAGGGCGCTGGTTTAGTAGGGAAAGTAGGGGAGGCAGGCACAGTTCCTGTGTTAGTGTTGGTGTCAGTGAGGGGTTGGGTGCCGAGCGATAATTGTTCGATGGCTTTTAGCAATCGCTTGCGGTCCGCAAGCCGGGCCAGTCCTAGATCTTTAAGATCTTCATTCGTTAGGTCAGGTAGTAACGCAGCATCAACACCATTCTCATGGAAAGTAGCAGCGTATTCTTCTAAGCCAAGGTCTTGCAACCATAAGCGAATGTCCATTATTAAGCTTCCCGATCGACATAGTTTTTAGGACAGTATCACAAACTTAATAGTTATAGTAAGAGTAATTAATTTATCTCATATTTTTTGAGCAAGAAGGGCAAGGGAATCGCCTTCTTCAAATTCAGCAAACTCCTGTACTGAATTTAATTTAAACTCACTTCCCATGATTTTGGTCATTGTGGCTATATCTCTGGCCTCAAAAACCATATCCTGCACGCCCTCAGGTTGATCTAACCGAGCCCAAATAAGGTGAAAGAGCATGCCGCCCTTTGTGAGTATTTTGGCCTGTTGAGCGAATGATTGGATAAGCTCTTCATCGCTCAGATGATGCAATACTTTGTTTGAATAGATGGCGTTATAGGTTTCATTAATTTCAAGGTTTGCCGCATCGAGCCTTACAATCGGAAGGTGGGGGAAACGACTGTGTAACATATGGATAAAGGCGGGAGAACTATCTGAACCTGTCACCTCATAATGAGTTGATAGAAGTTCTAGATCATTCCCCGGACCGGAGCCCAGTTCGAGCACCGTTGCACCATCCGGTAACGCCTTATAGAATATCCCCAATTGTTCAGAAGCATCATAACCTTCGCACATAGCAGCGTAGGATTTTGCGTTTTTAGGATCGTGGTAGTATTCCATTGTTACCTCCCGCGTTCTTGGCTTCACTATAGACAACTCAGCACGCTATAATCTATCAAGGTTTTTCGCTCTCTGCTCGATTTTTTAATGCTTGATTCATAAGATTAAATCCAAATTTTGTATCCTTCGCAATAAACGGCCAAATCAGATGAACGAGAGTGCCACCAAAGTTTTCACCTTGTATTAGGCGGCTGCTGCCATCCGGCTTTTCTTCAATGATAAAGTAGTGCTCACCATCAAATATTTTTGGTAAGAATAATTTCCCCAGCCACCGAAACTCTTTACCCGTATCCACGGTCATTATTGTGGGTGTAAAATTCATTGGTTTTCCACCCGGGGCCTGAAGGGTGGCGCTGAGTTCTGCTCCAACTATAAGTTCGCCGGATAGATGTTTTATAAAGGGGTTCCAATTGGGGTATTCTTTGAAATTGGTAAGCGTCGCCCAAACGGTATCAGGGGAAGCCTGAATATCAATTTCGGTTTGTAAGCTTTGAGTAGAATACGTTCCGGCAATTAAAACCGCGCTAAAGATTCCAGATATACTGAACAGTAAATTTTTCATGTTAAAGTCCTTATGTTGGTTGTGATAAGGACACTCTATTATATTTGATTTTTTATGCATATTGCGGTAATTATAATATTAAGTATACATAAATGAATAGTGATAATATGAACTTACCTTGGGACTTAGTCCAATCGTTTAAAGCCGTCGCCGAGCAGGGTAGTTTGTCTGGCGCGGCCCGAGCCCTTGGTATGACCCAACCGACCGTTGGTCGCCACATTGATACGTTGGAAGATAAGTTAAAGGTCTCGCTTTTTGTGCGGAGGCGCGAGGGTATGAAATTGACCGAACGTGGGCAGGATTTAGTGTCCTCTGCGGCTGAGATGGATGCGTCCGCCCAGGCCTTTTCTCGCAAAGCGGCTGGGTATGACGAAGAAATATCCGGTACAGTGCGTCTTACCGCCAATGATGTTTTCGGGGTCATGATTATGCCGTACTTGATTAGCGCTTTCAGGGCTGTAAACAATGATATTGAGGTCGAACTGGTCGTCACTAATCAATTAACCAATCTGTTACGCCGAGACGCCGATGTGGCCATCCGTTTTACACGTCCCACCCAAAACGATCTGATTGCCCGAAAAATAACCGAACTGCCTATGGGGCTTTTTGCCCATGCTGATTATATAAAACAACATGGCTCTCCGTCGCATTTCAGCGCGTTAGTAGATCACCAATTTATTGGTTTTGACCGAGATCCCATTTTAATCGACGCGGCAAAAAATTTAGGTGTGGATTTAAGCGTTCATGATTTTTGCTTTAGATCGGATTCAATACTGGCCCAAATCGAGGCTCTGCGGGCTGGGGTTGGTATAGCGGTAACCCATGTGGGAATCGCGGATAAATCTAAGGACCTCGTACGGGTTCTACCCGATCTTGTCTTGCCCAGTATAGAATTATGGGTGACCTGCCATTCGGATGTCCGGTATAATAAACGCATCCGATTGATTATGGATTTCTTGGCAGAAAATCTGATATCGCCGTATGAATGGTGCCAGATTTAGTTGTTATCTTCCTGCAAATCCTTTTGCACAGCTTTGATGGCATCAGCAAGTAATTCATTATGTTCTTTAATGATGGCTGAGTAGGCATCGTTTTCATACGCGTTGAGGGTGGGATCATAAACACGGGACATTTTTACAATGGCTTCGCGATCATGCTGGACATACAAATCAGCGACATTCTCAACGTGATCGTGATTTTCGCCCAGTGCTTCTAGTGTATATTTTCCGGCTCGTACGGCTGAATCAAATGTTTCGCGCACGATGTCGTTGGCTCCCGCGCGATAAAGTTCATACACATGATCTCGATCTGATGCCCTTGCAACGATATGGAGGTCGGTGCGTTCACGGCGCATAAATTTAACCATTTCTACAGCCCGTTCACGATCATCGATGGCAACGACGACGGCCTTCACCTGTTGCAAGCCGGCGGCGTGTAATAAATCGGGCCGTGACGCATCACCATAGAATGTCCGAACCCCAAAGCGCCGCATACCATCAACCAACGAGCTTTTGTGATCCAGCACAATGGTTTTGTATCCAGTGGACAGCAATAAGCGATTGATGATTTGTCCGAAACGGCCGTGTCCGGCGATAATAACCGATCCACTCTCGTCAATTTCATCGGCTTGGCGATCATCCCCGATGATCTGTCGACCAGCAATAAATTTATCATAGATAATATAGAGGAAAGGCGTTGCCAGCATGGAAAGAGCCACCACCAGCGATAACGTTTTTGAGATTTCCAGCGGCAATACATGGTTTTGTGTGCTGAAGCTCAATAAGACGAAACCAAACTCCCCCACTTGAGAAAGGCCCAACGCCATCAACCATCCGCCTGCGCTTGGTAAATGCATGATACGTGAAATGACGAGAAGAATACCAAGCTTAACGGCGATGACAGCCGCGGTCATGCTGAGGATGGGGCCATAGTCGTCGACCAGTAAATTAAGATCAATGCCGGCGCCAACAGTGATGAAAAATAGACCCAATAATAAACCTTTAAACGGGGCGATATCACTTTCTAGTTCGTGTTTATACTCGCTGTTAGCAAGGACCACCCCGGCTAAGAACGTACCAAGTGCCGGAGAAAGCCCCACCAATTCCATCAACAATGCAATGGCGATAATCATAAATAGTGCTGCGGCGGTGAAGATTTCCCGCAAATGGGATTCGGCAATAAAGCGAAACAACGGACGGGACAAATATTGCCCCCCAAAGATCACCACGCCAATGGCGGCAAGGGTCACTAAGCCCTGTACCCATCCGGGTAAGTTTCCAATTAAATTGTGCGAGCCTCCATGGTCAGCGTTTTCAAGGTTGACACCCGTGTCCATTAATTCGGGTAATGCCAGAAGCGGGATTAAGGCCAGCATGGGGATGACGGCGATATCTTGGAATAATAATACCGAAAAACTACCCTGACCGCCTTCGGATTTAATCAAGCCTTTCTCATTCAGGGTCTGCAGGGCAATTGCGGTGGATGACATGGCCCCAATCAAGCCAATGGCAATGGATGTTTGCCACACCACGCCAAGGGCCATAGCAATACTGGCTATAATAACGATGGTCAGTCCTACCTGTAATCCACCCAGACCAATCAGTCGGGCGCGCATCGCCCATAACATCTTGGGTTCAAGTTCAAGACCCACAATAAATAACATCATCACCACACCAAATTCGGCGAAGTGTTGTAGGTCCTGTGATTCAGCCCCCACAAAACCAAGGACCGGGCCAATAACGATCCCAGCGATTAAATACCCCAATACGGAGCCCAATCCAAAACGCTTAGCAAGCGGTACGGTTATGACGGCGGCGCATAGATATATAAAAGCCTGAAAAAGAAAACTGCTCATATTAAAAGACCTTAGGTTATAGCATACAATCAAACTAATTTAAGGAACTGGAAAAAGCTCGCTTTTATGTTGTTAAGTTAGAGAACGTTTCTGGCGTTCTAAATATAGAACGATCAAGCCACTGGCGATAATCAGGGCCGCACCGAAAAGGGCAATGGGGCGGGGCAGGTCGTTCCAGATAATATAACCATAAAATAACCCCCATATGATCAGAGTATATTGAAACGGCGCAACGACAGATGAGGGACTGAGGCTAAGCGCCTTGTTCATAAGATAATGCGCGGTTGTCGCCACAAAGCCAAGCACGCCCAGTAGCATAAAGTCCGTATAGGTGGGTGTGACCCAAGCAAAGGGTAAGGTTACGGAGCCCGCAATAGCCACACCCGTGGTTTGAAATGTTATGAGACTTAAGCCCCCGGTGCCACGAAGATAACGCGTTAAGATCAACATAAGGGCTAGGATTAAACTACCCAATAGAGCGATCAGGGCCGGGGGGGACAGGGCGGCCTCAGTGGGCGGAAAAATTAAGATCACCCCCATAAACCCTATTATAACAGCCGCCCAACGGCGGGGGCCAACTTTTTCGCCGAGCAAGGGCACCGAAAGGGCGGTCAAAAATAACGGTGAGGCCAAATAAAACATAAACACATCGGCCAAGGGTAAATATCGTGCAGCCCAGTAAAAACAGCCGACTTCTGCCGCGACCAAACCAACCCGCAAGATTTGTAAACCCGGTCGTTCCAAATAACGAATACGGCGTAATTCACCCCTGTGCCATGCCAGCGGTATGAGAATAATCAAGGCGGCCAGTGATCGCAGCGCGATTAATTGCCCCACGGGGTAAGTGGCAACCAGCCACTTGCCAAGCGCGTCATTACTGGCAAACATGGCCATAGCAAACAACATAAAAATAATGCCACTATTTATGCTGCTATTTTCAGGTGATTGTGTGTTAAGTTGTGCCATATAAATGCGCGCCAAAAAAAGGTGTTTGATAACAAGCGAGACTGCCATGAGTGATAAACCAAGCTCATTAGAATCAAATACAGCAATTGAGGCTAATGCACTATGCCAAAAATGCGGAATTTGTTGCGATGGGACGTTGTTTTCTCATGTCAGTATAAACATTGACGAATACGAGGCGTTGAAAAAATCGCCGCTTGATATTTACGAAAAATCAAAAGGCAAATATGCCTTTAAACAAAAGTGTGCCTGTTTGATTAAAAATGTGTGCACGGCCTATGCATCACGCCCTTCAACGTGTCAGAACTTTAATTGTGATATTCAAAGGAAGGTCATGAATGGCCGTGAAACGCTGGACGAAGGGCAACGAATTGTTGTTATGATCAAACAGCATGTATCTTGGATCAAAGGCAACAGTGAGGCTAAAACAATACCAGAAATATCCAATTCAAGTTTTCGTGAGTTTTTGATTGCCTATTTAAAACACGCGAATGCAAACTTAGTGGGCAAAGATATCACACCAAACCAAAAAGCCTTTATTCATAAAATATTTGAATACACAAAAATTGCGGATCGATATTTTCATGTAACGAGCTTGCTCACCAGATCTGCGGCATTGGTTCAAAAACTAAACGCCGATAAAAGGCCGGAATAATTCACTTATCCCGACCTTATATAAATTTAGTCGCTTCTTATTTAAAAGCACCCGCTCAATAGAACCGGCGATGATGAGTATCATACGATCAATAGACTATTGTGCTTTCTTCTTGATTTCAGTCAATTAGACGTTGTTTTTTTAGGGGCATAATTTTCAAATTTCTCGTCGTCGTTTGAAATTATTTATTGACATATATTCTATTTGCGTTAAATAGAAAGTATGAAAAATAAACCTGACATGAAATTAATGGAAGCCAATTCGGAAATAGCGGCGCGATTTTTAAAATCGATGGCCAACCCGCTCCGACTTCGCATTCTATGTAAGTTGATTGATACCGAGATGACGGCTGGTGATCTCAGTAGAGATTTAAATATCTCACAAGCAAACCTTTCCCAGCACCTGACATGGCTGAAGAAAGAAAACCTTGTCAAATTCAGACGAGAAGGCACCGTAATTTTTTACACGTTATCGGGCATAGAAATCATTCCCTTAATGAATGTCCTTTACGGAATGTTTTGCTTGGTGGATCATAAGAAAAGCTGAATTAACCAAGTTAATAATTTAATATTTAAGACATCAGCTCAATTTTCAAACACGCATGATTTATGAGCAATAAATCGATTGAGCCTTCAACATGAGAGACCGTAAGATGAAACATATATCGTTGAACACATTAATCATCGCCCTGAGCTTGGTTGTTCTTCAAGCCACTTCTGCCCTTGCCAGTGAAATGTTCACCGTCAGCGAAAAACAGATAGATCAATATAAAGCTGTCTTTGCAACGGTGGAAAGTGTCGATGTAGTTGTCGCGCGTGCTAGAATTGGTGGCACAATTACAAAACTTAATATGGATGAAGGTGACGCGGTTACGGCGGGTGATGTTGTTGCGGTGGTCAATGACCCGAAGTTAAGATTGCAATTGGTTGCGCTGGATGCTCGAATTGATTCCCTGAAAGCCCAGAAGAAATTGGCAGAAATCGATTTAACCCGCGCCGATAAACTTCGTAAGTCAGGATCGGGTAGCCAAGCCAGGCTCGATGAAGCACAAACAAATGTTGATGTTGTCGATAAAAACATCAAAGCCATGATGGCTGAACGTAATGTGATTTTACAACGCCAGTCAGAAGGCAAAGTTCTGGCCCCTTCCACGGGTCGTGTCTTGATGGTCAATGTGACCGACGGTGCCGTGATCATGCAAGGCGAGCCTATTGGCACCATTGCACAGGAAGCTTATCGATTGCGTATGCACTTACCAGAACGGCATGCACGTTTTCTAAAAACGGGTGACCTGGTTCAGGTGGGCATGCATGGTAATGGCGAAACCTTAAAGCAAGGTACTGTTCGTCAGGTTTATCCACAATTGGATGGGGGGCGTGTTGTAGCCGATGTAGAAGTCGATGGCTTAGGAGACTTCTTTGTTGGTGAGCGTACGGCTGTCTATGTCCTCACCGGAACAAAGGCAACCATGATGGTTCCGCGAGAATTTTTAATTAAAAAGTTTGGCCTGACGTTTGTTCACCTCAAAGATGTGGGGGAAATCGTTGTTGAAAGAGGGGTTAGCGCCGATACCGAAGTTGAAATTATTTCTGGTCTTAATGCGGGCGACATCATCCTTTTGCCCGTATCCACACCCAGTGCGAAGAATTAGGATCAGATCATGAAACTAGGAATTTCCGGGGTTATAACTAAAGCTTTCATTCAATCACCCTTAACACCCTTAATTTTAATGGCTTCCTTAATTGTTGGTGGCATTGCCTTAACCTCGCTGCCCCGTGAAGAAGAGCCGCAAATCAGCGTGCCGATGGTGGATATTTTAATTTCTGCCAATGGCCTAAACGCCGAAGATGCCATGGAGTTGGTAACCGAACCGCTAGAAGATATCATCAAGGGGATCAGCAACGTAGAGCATGTCTATTCTCAAACAGAAGATGACCGGGTTATGGTTACCGCTCGGTTTGATGTGGGAACAGACGAGGATATCGCCATTATCCGAGTTCACGAAAAAATTCGCGCAAATATTAATGTTTTGCCCAAAGGGGTTTCTGAACCCTCTATCATTGGCAAAGGCATTAATGATGTTGCCATTGTGACATTTACCATTACCCCCAAACTGGATGCCCAGGACCATTGGGATCATAATAGCCTCTACACCTTGGCTGAAGAATTACAGCATGAATTGGTAAAGGTTGACCAAGTTGGGTTGAGTTATATTGTTGGGGGCGCCCCATCACAAATTCGCATTGAACCCGATCCAGAGAAATTGTCTCTGTATGGTGTAACGCTAAACCAATTGGTCGGCAAAATTAATAATGCAAACCGTTCGTTCGAAGCAGGTATGGTCCGTGATGGCAATAAATCAATTTCTGTCATGGCTGGGCAAACATTAAATGGCGTGTCGGAAATCGGTCAATTATTAATCACCACCAGCGATGGACGCCCCGTCTATGTAAAAGACGTTGCCAATATTGTCTATGGTGCCAGCCAAGAAGAAAGTCGGGTTTGGCATATGGCGCAAGAAGGTGATGTAACAGAAGGTGAGGCAACAAAACTTACTTCAACACCCGCCGTTACCATCGCTTTTGCAAAACGCCAAGGTGCCAATGCGGTTGAAGTGGCACAGGACCTGATTAGCCGTTTGGACAATTTAAAAGGTAAGTTGGTACCAGAGACTATTTCGATTGTGGAAACCAGGAATTATGGCGCGACGGCTCTTGAAAAAGCTGATGAGCTTCTATTCCATCTGGCCCTTGCAACCGTATCAATCGTTATTTTGGTAACGCTTGCCCTTGGTTGGCGTGAAGGCGCGGTTGTGGCCGTTGTTGTTCCGACAACCATTTTGTTGACGTTGTTTGCGTCATGGTTGATGGGCTATACCATTAACCGGGTCAGCCTCTTCGCGTTGATTTTCTCCATTGGTATCATGGTTGATGACGCCATTGTGGTTGTCGAAAATATTGTCCGCCATTGGCGTATGCGCGATGGACGTACATCACTGCAAGGGGCCATTGACGGTGTTGCGGAAGTGGGCAATCCAACCATTATCGCAACCCTGACCATTGTAGCAGCCCTTCTGCCCATGATGTTTGTATCTGGCTTGATGGGTCCCTACATGAGCCCCATTCCAGCCAATGCATCCGCCGCCATGTTGTTTTCGTTTTTTGTGGCTGTGATTGTTACGCCGTGGATGATGCTTAAAATTGCCGGTAAAAAGTTCGAAGATAACGAGGTGGATTTTGCCGGTGACGTCGATCACGAAATTGGCAAGATGGGACGCTTCTATATGAAAATAGCGGCCCCCTTACTAAAAGGTAAACTCCGTTCCAAAATTTTCCTCGGCGTCGTCTTTATCGCCACAATTGCGTCAACGGGATTATTCTACACGCGCGATGTTACTGTGAAATTATTGCCCTTTGATAATAAGTCAGAGCTGCAAATTGTTGTGGACTTACCCGAAGGCTCTACGCTTGAAGCTACTGACCGTGTCTTGAAACAAGCCGCCGACGCGATCGCTGGTTTGCCAGAGCTTGCTCATATTCAGGCCTACGCTGGCACATCCATGCCCTTTAACTTTAATGGCTTGGTGCGTCACTATTATCTACGCAACAATCCTGAATTGGGTGACCTACAAGTTAATCTGAGCGCCAAGCATGAACGGGACCGCGAAAGTCACGATATTGCTCTGGACATTCGCGAACGCTTAAGCGGATTAGATGTGCCCGTGGGAACGTCCGTAAAGGTTGTCGAAGTACCACCCGGTCCGCCTGTTCTTGCAACGTTGCTTGCCGAAATATATGGACCTGATGCAGAGAGCCGTAGAGACGCCGCCGCAAAAGTACGCGGTGTCTTTGAAAGTGTTGACTTCATCACCGATGTGGATGATTCCTTTGGGGCACCACAAGAACGGTTGCGTATCGAAATCGATCAAGAAAATCTAGAGTTCCACGGCGTTGAAGAACAAGCCGTCTATGACACTTTGGAAGCCTTGCTGGGTGGGGTTCCTGTTGGGTATTCCCATCGTGGGGAAGGGGCAGAGCCCGTGGCAATCACCGTACAGTTGCCTAAATCATCCCTCACCATGAACGAGTCACTTTTGTCTACCCCCGTGCCCTCTAGAAGTGGTGTGGTCGAGTTGGGTGATGTTGTCCAAGTGATTTCAGAGAAAGCCAGCTTCCCCTTGTTTCGCCGTGATGGCCGGTACGCGGAAATGGTAACGGCTGAAATGGCTGGCAGCTTTGAAGCCCCGATTTATGGCATGATGGCTGTTGAAGAGGCCATGGAAAACATTAACTGGAACGGTAATAAGCCCGTTGTTCTCTATCATGGCCAACCCAAGGACGAGTCATACGTCTCGTTGTTATGGGATGGTGAGTGGGAGGTTACTTTCGTGACATTCCGCGACATGGGGGCGGCGTTTGCTGTGGCTATTTTGGGTATTTACCTGTTGGTCGTGGGACAGTTTGGCAGCTTTAAATTGCCGCTGGTTATCTTGACACCCGTACCCCTTACTTTGGTGGGTATTATGTTGGGACATTGGGCGTATGATGCACCGTTCAGTGCAACATCGATGATTGGTTTTATTGCGCTGGCTGGTATTATTGTGCGGAACTCGATTTTACTAATCGATTTTATCCGTCATCGCCAGCCGAGCGGATTGCCCTTACGTACTATTCTTTTGGAAGCCGGGGCGATCAGGTTTAAACCGATCTTTTTAACCGCCGTTGCGGCGATGATTGGTGGATTGTTTATTCTCTCTGATCCGATCTTTCAGGGCTTAGCCATCTCGCTGGTCTTTGGGTTGGCATCGTCTACCGCCCTGACCGTACTGGTCATTCCCGCCATCTACGTCATCTTGCGTGATGATGGGATTGATGTGTAGGATTATTAAATATTGAATTTCTTTGGTGGTAACGACCCACCAAAGAAATTCTTCATTTTTGAGATGAATTGCCCAACCGCAGAAGATACTTTTGTCTCGACCTCTTCTTTGGTGGACCGTGATAAGATCAATTCATTTTGAAGGTCACGCTCCACAACGGCGCGTCCCAATGTTTCAGCAAGATCAGGATTGCGCTCAAGCAAACTGGCAATACAGGACTTGGTGATTTCACAGATAATGGATTCCGCAACACAGATAATAGTGGCGGACCGTGGTTCTCCGGTTAACAGGGATTTTTCGCCAAAGAAAGTTCCTGGTGCCAGATCGGCAACTTTGACTTGCGTTCCATCGGGTTGATCGATCAGCACTTCAATAAGCCCTTCGGCAAGGATAAACATGGAATTGCCTTCTTCACTCTGTTTGACGACGATTGAGCCTTTGTCCAACGAATGAATAGACATGTGCTTGGCGATGAATTCTATTTCATCAATATCCAAATTATTAAACAATGACAGTGTTTGAAGCTGGCGGACTTGGTCTTTTAAATACGACCAATCTTTATGCCGCCATGGCATCCTCGCCATGAACACATCCTGCCGGGGATAGGAAATGCTCAAACCCGCTTGATTAATGTGCTGAACGACGGCTTGCGTTATTGTATTTCGTGCTTTGGTTGGGGACACATCAGCGGGTTCAAGAAAGTAACGTAAGCGATATTGAACACCATAGTCGGTGATGCCGTTAACACGAACTTTGGGAGGGGGGTTGGCAAGGGGGCCTTTGGACCCAATTGATGAGACCAACGCTGCCGACAAAACCCGAATGGCCCTATCTGATGGGACCGAGAAATCCAAAACAAAATCCAGCTCAAAGCGCGCAATGGAATTCGGCATTGAAAAATTCGTTAATACGGTTGTGGTTATAAAACTGTTGGGGATGATTATCAGGTTGCGTGAGGTCGTCCAAAGACGGGTTGTACGCCAGTTGGTTTCTTCGACACGACCAATATATTCCCCCATCCGAGTATGGCAATTAATCCAATCACCGACCCTGAACGGTCTTTCTAAGTGGATCGCCAGCCCCGAAAAAGTATCGAGGATAAGGTTGCGAAGGGCTAGACCAATGACCAAACCAAGCGCCCCGGACGCGGCCCATAGGGTGGTTACGGATTGATCAAAAACAAATCGGATAATACCGGACGCGGCCATTAAAAAGACCAGAACGCTGGTCAATTGCATAACCAGACGGGGTGGAGAGCGGCCAAGGGCACGCTTCACAAAGCCATTCCAGAAGAATAAATTTAACGATCGATTGAACAATAAAGCGCCATTGAGCCATAAAACGATCTGTACGGTCTGCTGCATCGGTAGCAACATGGTTTTATCGAGTGTTAAGACAGCGTGTAAATCAGCAACATAATCAGCGGCGATTATAAGCAATATTAATAATAGGGTTGGCAACCATAACCGTTCAAGGGCATGGATACTAAGGCTTCGTAAGTTCACTAGAAAGGTCCCCAATGTGTAGGCGTATTATCGTTGACCGAAATATATCAATATAACAAGAAATGCAAATTTTGATTTGAATTATGATTTTTGAGGGTAAAAGCCCCGCTGAGAACAACCAAATGAGTATTGTTTAATCCCAAAATACAGCTATTTACATTTCAGCTATTTTTATGTGATCTCTTGGCTTGCTTTCCTATGAAAAATTCGCTTTGTTCGAATAAAGTGAGGGCGTTCACTCAAGGAGACTACATATGGCTTACAATATACTCATTCTCGGGGCATCGTACGGTTCGTTGCTTGGAACAAAACTATTGATGGCGGGACATAACGTAACGTTGGTATGCCGTCGTCAAACCGCACAGTTGATTAATGAAGAAGGCACAGAAGTCCGCATTAAACTCAGAGGTGAGGACAGCCACCGTTCTATATTTTCCCGCGATTTACCGGGGAAACTTACAGCGAGCACCCCGCAAGATGTTGATGTTGCTGGTTACGATTTAGTTGGGCTGGCGATGCAAGAGCCCCAATACGCAAATCACACACTTCGCACATTGTTAATCAGCATTGCTGAAAAACGCATTCCCTGTCTTTCGATCATGAACATGCCACCGCTTACATTCCTTAAGCGAATCCCCGGTTTGGATACCACAAAATTGGGGGGCAGTTATACGGATCCCACAGTTTGGGATCGATTTGATCCCGATTTCATGACTTTGTGCAGTCCCGATCCACAAGCGTTCCGTCCCCCAGAGGAAAAAGCCAACGTGCTACACGTTGGATTGCCAACAAACTTTAAATCAGCCCGTTTTAGTGACCCTAAAGCCAATGAGATATTAACCCAGATAGAAAGCGATATCGCGGCGGTACAGCTTGATGGCAATGACGTTCCCGTTAAATTGCGCGTGTACGACTCAATCTTTGTTCCCCTTGCTAAATGGAGCATGCTGCTAACAGGGAATTACCGTTGCATCACCACGGGTGAGCCACAAAGTATTCAAGAAGCCGTTCACGGCGATATCAAACAATCGGAAGCCATCTACGATTTTGTCAACCAAGTGGCCCAACGCCTTGGTGCTGACTCCGCTGACGCTGTACCCTTTGAAAAATATGCCAAAGCAGCCGAAAGCTTATTAAGGCCCTCTTCCGCCGCCCGCGCAGTCGCCTCGGGCGCACCCTTCATCGAACGGGTGGATGTGCTGGTCCAATTAATTGCCCAAAGTTTGGATATGAACAATCCAGAAATTGATAAAACAGTCAGCATCGTTGACGACAAACTAACAGCAAACGACCCGCTGCCTGTTTAATATCATATTGAGCTGGTCTCAGGATGCCCTGAGACCAGTATTATGTTGAATGGCATCGTAACTGTCGCAGAGGCACTCCGGTAGAATAGGGTGTAATCCCTAAATATTGGGGGGAGGCTAGAGGTATCAAAAGGCAATGATATCCATAATCTCTTCTATTCCCGCACGGGCGCATTCATCGTCTGCTGCCCCGGAAGGCGCGCCGGAAACACCAATGCCGCCGACAATGCTGCCACTCGCTTCAATGGGGACACCCCCACCCAGCATGAGGGCATTTGTTACGAACCTAATGCCCGATGCTTCTGAACCGGATCCTGTTTCCTCGGCCAGACTCAGCGTTGGTGATTTAAAACTGACGGCTGTCCAAGCTTTTCTCTGAGCAGTTTCCGGTGTGTGAGACCCGGCAAACTGATCACGTAAGATGACCTGCACATCGCCAGCACGTGTCACCACGGCAACCGCAACTTGAAAATCTCTGGTTCGACAAGCATCCAATGTGGCCTTTGCTAAAGTCAGAGCAGTTTCAGGAGATAATTGTTGAAAACTTACAAGACCTTCAGCCTTGGCAGGGGTAGCCGTGCCCATGGTAAATAGAAAAATGGCAAATAGAAAAATGGCACGTGGAAAAATGGCAGAGATTTTCGTAACAATTTTCAGGCTATTTCTCATTGTTGACTCTCCTCGTTAATAATTTGTTCCAGCATCCCCCAAAAGAAAGCTTCACCGGGATACCCAGTAATTCGTCCAATCTCTTTGCGACCGTCGATTACAATAAAGGTTGGTGTATAGTGAACGGCACCGTTCAAATCATAATCCACTGATGATATTTTATCGATGTTATGCCTAAGCAGAGGCATCGCTTTGCCTTCTGTTGTTTTTGCATATATGGCACCGACCTCCTGATCCCAGACTTCGCACCATTCACAACCTTCTTGCTCTACCATAATAAGCTGGCTCGCTGAGGCAGGGAAAGCAATTATGACTAAAAGTACGGTAATTAATTGGTACAACTATACACCTCCTTAATACGAGTATTATTAAATATTTTTATAATTTAAATAGCAATATTCCATATGAAACTTATTAATACGACTGTATAGGCACAACCAAATTAATAAAAATTATTAAAGTCAAAATTTGTATTCTTAAATTTAAGTATATCACAATATATCAGGTTTTTTTCAAGTCTTCTTTATAAAATAATATATAATATATTGATATTTAAAAAAATCTGTATATGATATTTCGTATAGTCAGTATAAGTGCAAAAAAAGTGGGATCACCACAGCCATTATACAGACGGTCAGAGTGGGAGAGAACTATGAAGTTAAAACTTACATCATGTGCGCTTGCCGCGCTAATTTTTACATTTAATCAACCTGCTCAAGCTCACGATATTGTCGTGACTAACGGGGCTATTGAACAATCATTAACAGGACAGGCTGGCGACCCTGCTAAGGGGCGAAAGATTGCTATTCACCGCAAGAAAGGTAATTGCCTAGCCTGCCATACAATGCCAATTCCAGAACAACAATTCCACGGCGAGGTCGGTCCTGATCTCGACGGTGTCGGAAGCCGTTATTCTATCGCTGAGTTGCGCGCCCAAGTCGTCGACGCAAAAATAGCCAATCCGGATTCTTTCATGCCGGCATTCCACCGAAACAAAGCATTACACGGTGGAGAAAACTTACACAGGGTTTTGAAGGGCTTTAAGCAAAAGACGATTTTAAGCGCTCAGGAAGTTGAAGATGTTGTCGCCTATCTGGCAACATTGACTGAGTAACGATTTGGCGAATGTTAATTGCGGTGAACCCGCAGGAGGATTGAAGACTATGTTAAAGACGAAACATCAAGTAAACATTCAGATGACACGTCGCACTGTGCTTACGAGTGGAGCGGCTGCTTTTATGGCCCTTTCACTCAGCAAGTTTGCACATGCTACATCTGCTGATGTAGACGCACTTGTTGCAAAGATTGCCAATGGTCAAACACCACAGAGTGGTAGAATTGACCTCAGTATGCCTCAAATCGCAGAAAACGGTAATGTTGTACCTTTATCTGTATCTGTTGAAAGTCCAATGAGTGATACAGATTATGTAAAATCAGTTCATTTATTTGCTGATGGAAATCCCTCACCAGAAGTTGCGAGTTTTCATTTTACACCGATGAGTGGACTGGCAAAGGCTTCGAGCCGTATGCGTATGGCAAAAACCCAAAACGTCGTAGCGCTCGCTGAAATGAGCGATGGTTCTGTTTACATGGAAAGCGTCCTGGTCAAGGTGACCATTGGTGGATGTGGCGGTTAATCGACTTATAGGAGAATGAACAATGGCTAAAGAAGCAAAAGCACGCATAAAGGCTCCCAAGTCGGCAACGAAAGGTGAGCCATTTGAAATCAAGACTCTGATAAACCACAAAATGGAATCAGGACAACGCAAGGACAAGGATGGAAACAAAATTCCACAATTGATCCTTAATAAATTCGTCGCATCATTTAATGGCGCTGAGGTTTTCTCTGCGGACTGGCATGCTGCAATTGCAACCAACCCGTATATGGCTTTCCATATGATCGCCAATGAAAGCGGAACGTTGGATCTTGCTTGGACAGATGACAATGGCGAAGTTTACACCAAATCCAAAGACATCTCTGTTGGATAACTAAGATAGAAAGGCCACATATAATGTTACATAAAATTACATTTAGTCTTGCTGTCGCAACTATGTTTTTAGTTGGATATTCAACAGCAAATGCTGCCGATGATTGGGGTAAATACCAATTTGGTGATACTCGAAGTGGGTATACCTACGCAACGATAGAAACCCGTGCCATACAGGATGATGATTTCGCGAACCCTGCATTCTTGTGGGTCGATCAGGGAGAGGAACTCTGGTCAACGGCAGAGGGTGAAGCCGGGAAATCATGCGCCAGTTGCCATGGTGAGGATGCCTCCGAAATGAAGGGCGTCGGAAATACTTATCCTAAATACAATGAAGCACTGGGTAAACCAGTTAACATCGAGCAACAAATCAATATTTGCCGTACGGAAAATATGAAAGCGAAACCCTATAAATGGGAATCAAATGAAATGTTGGGCATGACGGCTTTTGTGAAAAATCAATCCATTGACATGCCGATCAATGTGGATATTTCCGGGCCGATGATGAGCTTCTGGCAAAAAGGTAAGGACTATTATAACAAACGCCGGGGCCAGCTAGATATGTCTTGTTCCAATTGCCATATTGATAATGCGGGTATGATGATCCGGGCAAACCTGTTGAGTGGAGGTATGTCAAATGGGTTCCCCACGTATCGACTTAAATGGCAGAAGATAGGCTCTTTACATCGTCGTTTTAGAGGTTGTAATAAGAATATTCGTGCAACACCATCAAAGTATGGTTCGGATGAATACGTCAATCTGGAAGTGTACCTAAGCCATCGTGGTAATGGACTTCCCCTTGAGTCACCGGCAGTCAGAAACTGATCTGATAGCTCATATATTATTAGGGGGGGATACCATTGGGTGTCCCCCCCTATTTTTTAACCAACATAACAAGTTGAATAAAAATGCTCACCAGACGGGATTTTTTGCAAGTAACCGCGGCCACAGCAGCCATCAGCGCCGGTGGTGGGTTTGGAACAATGGGTTCTGTGGGCTCTGCCGCCGCCGCCCAACGAATTTCACAATCTGATCTGCTATCGTTTGAGCCAAAGGGTAATGTAACACTTCTTAATTTTACTGATTTGCATGCACAATTAAAGCCGATCTATTTTCGCGAACCTTCAGTAAATCTAGGTGTCGGCGAAGTAAGCGGACTGCCTCCTCATATAACGGGAGAGGCGATGCTCTCTCACTTTGGCCTGCAGGCTGGGTCTCAAGATGCCTACGCCTTTTCTAGTAACGATTTTGTTTCTCTGGCGAGCGAATATGGCCGAATTGGTGGGTTGGATCGCATGGCGACACTTGTCAAATCCATTAGGGCTGAACGACCTGATAATACCTTGTTGCTTGATGGCGGAGATACCTGGCAAGGTTCTTATACCTCTCTTGAAACAGGCGGCGAGGACATGGTGCGGGTTATGAACGCTCTCGGTGTTGATGCCATGACGGCCCATTGGGAATTCACCTATGGCACGGACCGGGTTCTTGATCTGGTTGATATGCTTGATTTTCCATTTCTTGCCGGCAACGTACGCGATACGGAATGGGAGGAAGAAGTCTTTGACTCCACGGCCTATTACGAACGGGGTGGTGTGAAGATAGCGGTTATCGGTCAGGCATTCCCCTATACACCGGTTGCAAACCCACGCTACCTGATACCTTCGTGGTCCTTTGGTATTCAGGAGAAGCTGGTACAGAAACGTGTCGAGAAAGCTAAATCCGAAGGCGCTGGATTAATTGTTTTCCTAAGTCACAATGGTTTTGATGTTGACCGTAAACTTGCATCCCGGATCGACGGTATTGATGTTATTCTGACAGGCCATACTCATGATGCTATTCCTGCTGTAATCGAGGTTAACAATACGTTGCTCGTTGCATCAGGATCCCATGGTAAATTTCTGGCAAGACTTGATCTGGATGTTCAGGATAATCAGATTAAAGATTATAACTTTCGTCTAATTCCTGTATTCTCCGATGCCATCACACCAGACCCTGAGATGGCATCACTCATAAGTGATATACGTAAGCCTCACGAGGAAAAACTCAACCGGGTTCTGGGGCAAACAGAAAGTCTTTTGTACCGTCGGGGTAATTTTAATGGCACATTTGACGATCTTATCTGTCAGGCTTTGTTAAGTGAAAGAGATGCAGAAATTTCCTTATCACCCGGTTTCAGATGGGGGGCATCCTTGTTACCCGGACAGGATATTACGGTCGAGCAGGTTTATAATCAGACGGCAATTACCTATCCCAATGTTTACCGTTCAGAAATGACGGGGCAATTGCTGAAAGATATTTTGGAAGATGTAGCTGATAATTTGTTTAATCCTAATCCCTATTATCAACAGGGTGGTGACATGGTTCGCACAGGCGGTCTTGCGTATTCAATTGATATTTCACAATCAATAGGAAATCGGATTTCGGCGATGACCCACCTTGATTCTGGTGAGACAATCGATGCCAGTAAAACCTATACAGTTGCAGGATGGGCATCGGTCAATGAAGGCACAGATGGGCCGCCAGTTTACGACCTTGTTAGTAATTATATTGAAGACCAAGGCACAATCACAGTTAAGGATAATCAAAACATCACTGTTGTTAGTGGTTAATAAATTACAGTGATTACAAAGGGCGGATACATTTAATGGGTGGTTTTGATGTTACATATTTTGGGGCTCTTGCCGCTGGGTTGTTGAGCTTTCTCTCGCCTTGTGTACTGCCATTAGTACCACCGTATTTATGTTACCTCGGCGGTATTTCGTTTGAGCAACTTCAGGATGAAAACGATACTAGCAGCGTGACACGGCGCCGTATTTTAGGAGCTTCCATTGCTTTTGTTTTGGGGTTTTCCACAGTATTTATTGCCCTTGGTGCAACGGCATCCTGGCTCGGTCAACTGGTCGGGGATTATCTGGATATTTTAAGCCAGATCGCCGGTGTTATTATCATAATTCTTGGAATTCATTTTACCGGTATTTTCAAGATTTCTGCATTGTTTCGTGATCTTCGTTTTAATGTAGATAAAAAATCTGCTGGGTTAGTGGGGGCCTATATTATCGGCCTTGCATTTGCGTTTGGGTGGACACCTTGTGTCGGACCAGTGCTAGCAACAATCCTGTTTATCGCTGGTGGGGAAGCTTCAATCTGGAACGGAGCAGGATTGCTCGCTGTCTATTCTTTGGGTATTGGCATTCCCTTTATCCTAGCAGCCTTGGCAATCGGACCATTTTTGGGAATAATGAAGCGCTATCGTAAACATTTGGGCACCATGGAAAAAGTCATGGGCGGACTATTAATTTTAACAGGGATTTTATTTGTAACGGGTGGGTTCAATAGCCTGGGATACTGGTTGTTGGAAATGTTTCCGACATTAGGTCAGGTTGGTTGATATCAGGGGTGAGTAAAAGCCGTGTAAACTGTTTTCGACAATCTCGGCTATGCCGACTTGAACCTAAAGGATAGAAGATATCAAATCTCTGGGGGAGTGATGGGCCGTATCCATGGTATTTCCACAGCCAATAAATTCCACATCATATTGAAGCAGGCTTTCTATTAACTCATGGATTTAAGTTTAACTAAAAATAAAAATCGAATATAATATGTGAAGCCAAACGTTAACCAGAGACAATCAGGAGAAAGTGTTAATCATGAAACGCAAAGTATTCCCTCGAAGGACTTTTCTGAAAACAGCAACGGCCACGACTGCTTTATCTGTGTTTCCTCTCATCAATATTATTCACCCTATGAAAGCATATGGGGCAACCGATGTTCTTGATACAAGTACTGTCATTGAAGAGAATGGGAAATTCACACAAGACTGGTTTCTTGATAGCTTTCTTGACCTTTCAGAGGATCTGGTAGAGTCCGCTGGAGATCAAAAACGGTTTGCAATTATCTGGGAACAAAAGGGCTGCCCCTATTGCCGGGATACTCATATGATTAACTTTTCAACCCCGAAAATTAGAAGCTGGATCAAGGAACGTTTCAATATTGTTCAACTTGATATTTGGGGGTCACGCGAGGTCACAGATTTTGATGGTGAAGTGATGGAAGAAAGGGAGCTTGCCCGTAAATCCAGAGTTACCTATACACCTTCGATTCAATTCTTTCCGCCTTCTTTGGATGGTATTGCCGGCAAAAGCGGTTTTGATATTGAGATAAACCGTATGCCCGGCTATTTTCGCCGGTTCCATTTTATCACCATGTTTGAATATATTTATGAAAAGGCATACGAGAAAGAAGATTTCCAACGCTATCTAGTGGCCAAGGCACAGCGCCTTCAGGAAAGTGGTACTGAAGTGGAAATGTAGCAATAAATCGGATGAACTTATCTTAACCCTATTTTCGGCTTTGTTGATAATATCGAGATTATATCCAGACAGATTCTTAAACATAATTTCTGTCTCTCATCCCTTCATCGGCTTAAATGATGGAGGGTGATTTTTGAAAATTGGCCAATAGTGTTTTTTTATTATATAAATATATAAACTATAATATTGTTGCATCTGAATTTCTGGCAGTTATGGAAATATCTGGATAAAACAATAAATAAAAATGTATGGAACTGGAATTGGTTATGTCTTTATTAGAAGATATGGAAGATCCAAAAAGTGCGAGTAAAATACTAAAAGCTCTAGCAAATGATAACAGATTGGTAATTGCATGCACCCTGGCCGATGGAGAGCAGAATGTTGGTGAATTAGAACAGTCTCTCGGAATTCGCCAACCTACATTATCACAACAATTAGCACGTCTTCGTTCGGATGGAATTGTAGAAACCCGCCGGGATGCTAAACAAATATATTACAGTCTCACCAGTAAAGAAGCAGAACGCGTTATCCGATTGTTGTGTCTCCCTCGGAAGGCCAAGGTGGTTCAACCCAAAGAATGATGTTTCGTCTATCATACCTCGCGGGTATCATGTGTTTATCTTGGTAGCTGTTCATTTATAATAAATAAAAATCTTAATACGTATGTGCACTATATAAATTTAAAAAATAAACCTGACTTAAGTCTTCAAGGTTCAGATTTGGAAGAGTGAGAAAATGGAAGATATTTCAGTTGTCTATATTGTATCCACCCTAGGGTTTGTTCTCGGTGGTGGTCTCGGAGCGGTGGTCCAACGAACACATTTTTGTACTATGGGTGCGATTTCAGATATTTATTTTCTCGGTGACTGGAACAGGTTTCGATCATGGTTATTGGCCATTGCAATCGCGGTTTTATGTAGTCAGCTTCTTCAAATCAACGGCGTTCTCGATCTCGGCAATTCTATTTACCTTTCGTCGAACCTTGGGTGGGCCGGTGGCATAATTGGCGGTATTATGTTCGGGTTCGGTATGACTATTGCCGGAGGGTGTGGCAATAAAACCTTAGTCAGATTAGGGGCTGGAAACTTAAAGTCGCTTGTGGTTTTTATTTTTATTGGCATATTCGCCTATATGACTTTGCGCGGTTTAATCGGCTTGGGCCGGGTAGAGTTAGAAGCATTGACCATTATCGATCTCAGTGCCTATGGTATGGAAACCCAAAGCATTCCCGATATTCTTGGCTGGATAGGGATGGATGAAGCAATTTCCAGAATTATAACGACGGCAATTGTTTCTGGTGGTTTAATCTGGTTTTGCCTAGGTAATTCAGCCTTTCGTGCATCAAAGGCAGATGTTTTTGCAGGCACCTTTATAGGTTTGATAATACCCGCGGCCTGGTATGTAACCGGCGTTATTGGATATGACGATTTTGATCCAACTCCCATGGCATCCTTTACTTTTATTGCCCCAGTGGGCGATGCCTTGCAATATTTAATGACCTTTACTGGTTCAACGATTAACTTCAGCATCGCCGTTGTTGGAGGCGTCATTTTTGGATCGTTCCTAGCGGCTAAATCAACGGGGGAATTCAAGCTTGAAGCCTTCAACGGTATAGAGGATCTAGCGCACCATATGATTGGCGGTGCGCTGATGGGTGTTGGTGGCGTTCTGGCGCTGGGGTGTACAGTCGGACAGGGAATTACAGGCATGTCGACTTTGGCTATAGGCTCATTAATTGCCTTGCTCTCAATTATTTTCGGATGTTTATTTGGCCTGAAATATCTGGAAGAAGGTAACTTACGAGGTGCCTTTGGGGCAATCTTCAAGTTTGAATGATTGCAGTCGGTCAAATGTATAATCAAAACAAAGCCCCGGCTATAGTTACAGCCGGGGCTTTGATACTTAGTCAGTATCTAAATCTAAAAGCGTCAAGGACGAAGATATGACCAGCCTTCTTCCTGAAGCTCAGAAATTCGAATGGCACCTGCAGGAACCATTTCGGCCTGAGGAATCAGCTCAACACTTTTACCTGCTTTTTTAGACATTTTTTTGTGGGTGTTTCCACAAGCTTTGAATTCGATGTTATCAAAATTTTCCCCAAAAGAAGCAATACGCTCTTCCACAGGTGATTTCCCGGCAACCATCATTACTAAGCCTGGTCCAAAAGCAATTATCTCGATATTTACCTCCTCACCTTTTTCTTTGTAATAGGCATCGATATTAGCCGCATTATTGAGTACCAGGTTCATTCGTGCTGGGTCATTATCATTAATCTGAATGACGATGTCATGAACATCCTTCGCCTGCGCCATGGGAACCATGGATACAAAAACAGCTACGCACGTTAGTACGGCAGTGAATAATTTAATGGATTTATTTAACATAAATTTGTTTTTCCCTATTGATACGGAGCTTCAAAAAGTGCGTAGACCTTAAGAAACAAAACCGAAACTCTCTGTTGAATACAATTTTATTTTTATTTTTTATAATAATAATAATTTAATCTAGTTTCCTCTCATTGTCATTAATGTAGTATCGACCTCACGAAGGTTTTACCCCGCAATAGTTACCAAATTGAAAGATAATTACCATGGGAGTCATAACCTTACGTTATTTACATGGAGCAACGCAAATAAACTTCTTTACGTTGCTGCTAACTTCGTCGCCTCGATATGCGTATACCTCATCAACATCTCCAACGTTTTATGCCCGGTTATTAAGGCCACTTCGAATTTGGGGAAATGAGTTCAAATAACCTGGAAGTGGCTTTATGATGAATGTCGTGAAATCCCAAGTATTTCAATATCTGCGTTCTTAATTGATATCATTGAATGGTGTAATAAATGGCGGAGAGACAGGGATTCGAACCCTGGGTACTATCGCTAGTACAACGGTTTTCGAGACCGCCCCATTCGACCACTCTGGCATCTCTCCGCATTGATTTCATGGGCTTTTGTAGGGGGCCTTGAAATGTTTTACACTTTTGCTGCTGGCATTTAACACTTTGCCTGATTTGTCTCGTTCTTAGGTCCGCAGATTTTATAAATCATCTTTGGTTGCAATTTTCACTTTAGGTAGATTATTTTTTTAATCAATACTTTAATAAAACGCATGCCTAATAACCAGCTCATATCAGCTTTACACCGTATACGTGGGTTTCCAATCCTCGCCCCAGATTTCTCGCCACAAGAAAGGTCTCGTCGAATTGCCCTTAGCGCCACCCCCTGCCCAGAGATTCCATTTTGGGTTAGAATACGCAGCATAAAAAGCATCCAGCCGCGCGACAAGAGCTTCCAATTCACCCGCATACTCAACCTTATCTATAACGTTCTGTCTTTCATCCGGGTCATTGCGAAGATTGTACAATTCATCTTTGAAATCAAACGACGTGGGACCATAGCGCCGCATCAGCAACCATTCTTGCGTGCGAATGGAGCGGGTTTCCTCTTGCTCCATGAAGACAGCGTCGCCCCACTCAGATTCTGCATCTTCAATAAGCGATCGCATGCTTCGGCTATGCATCTCATCGGGTGATGGCAATGGCAGATTAGCGTAATCCAGAATCGTAGCAAAAATGTCAGTGGTACCAACAAGGGATTGCTGCACCTTGCCCGTGCCTTTTTCGCCGGGTGGGCGGATGATCAAAGGTATGTTGTTGGCTTCTCTGTGGGTGTTTGATGGCCAAGTGTCTTCGCCGTGCCCCCAAAAACCGTGCTGACCTAATGACATCCCATGATCGGAGGTGTAAATCACCAGGGTATCCTCTGCGATGTCCTGATCATCAAGAGCCGCCAGCACCCTGCCGACCCCGTTATCAACAACGCTCATTTGCGAGTAATAGTTACGCAAAGTCGGCAGGTCATTAAGAAGTTGTGGCATACAATTAATTTCATTCGGGGTGTGATAATCGGCCATCTTCTCTTGGCGCACCAACAACCAGTCAATCAGCTCCTTGCTGATGGCCTCGCGGGGTACGGAATCAAAGGGCGTTTCGCGGTACATTTCGGCGAACTCGTTTGTCGCCTCACCCTTGATCGAAGGCCAATGACCATAGGGGGCAGGATAGGTCAGGAACATGAAGAAGGGATCTTCTGTGTCTTTGGGGCGGCGGTTGATATAATCAACGGCTTGGTCGCTGAAAAAGTCAACGGAATGTCCCGGATAGGTTAATCGCTCATCATTGATGATCATTTTGTTGTCATAGAATGACTGAACGTGTCCAATTTGTAGCGTGACCCATTCCTTGAAGCTATTTTGCGGTGTGTCTGCGATACCAAGATGGTATTTGCCCATCAGAGCTGTGTCATACCCGGCCTGAGCCAGCAGGTCTGGTAAGGTAGAAAACTCCTGCAGGGCATTCCAGTTTTTAGGCCAGTCTGGAATCGTTGAATCGTCCAACCAAGTGTGAACACCATGCTGCGACGGCATAAGTCCTGTTAGGACCGATGCGCGACACGGCGAGCACATGGCATTGGGGCAATAAGCCTCGTTGAAGCGAACCGCATGTTCAGCCAAACGGTCGAGATTGGGGGTGTGGATTTCTTCATTCCCAGCACAGCCCAGCATTTTTGCCGGTTGGTTATCGACAAATATCAGCACTATATTCGGTTGTTTTTTATGCATTGTTTTCTCCAAATCAATATTTCCAATCACCCTTAACTTTTAAGAAGGAAGAGTGCTGGTGGCTGTGGTGTTTCTTCCCCGGCCCGTTTTGCGATTACTTCGCGAAGGGTCGTCTCCATTCCCTTCCCGGTAACGAGATCGGTCAACGTACCTTGTTTGTTGGCTATTTCATCGGAGAAATGATCGTTGAGCGCCCTTGATGTCGAGACACTACTTCCAGAAATCAACATAACCATACCGTCATCGCACTGAGCAGAGAGTATGCATCCACCCGAAGTTACCTGTTTTTTTAGATTTCGGAATTGTTGTGGCAGCAGAGTATTCAGGGTCGTTACGGCCCGACTACCACTCTTCGGATTGTAGAACCGATCTACCAGCCCCCGGCAACTGCAGTAACCACGGTCCAGTTCGACAAAATTATCAATCACGATCGACATATCCGGGTTTACCCGCGCCAGTAAAATAGCCTCGGCGACCCGGGTGAGCTCGTCTTTCTCAGCGGCTTCATCGTTGGACGCCGCAGCCCAGAACATATCGACGCACGGCACATGCAACAGGGCCTTGTAGTTTGTGCCAGCGAGGCAACGCTGTACCGCTGCATACCCGTCAACCGGCGACATGTCGCGCCGGATACCGAACACGAACCCATCGACGGCATCGCTCAGGTCGGCTTGACTGAGTACCCAGTCTACTTCCTCCGTCAGGTCGGCATGCATGCCATGATGCGTGGTCCAACCTTCCACTTCGGGGCGAACAGCATTCAGGTATACTTCAAAGTTTGATCCCTGACGCAACTCTTTTAATGTTGCCGCAAATTCTAACCACTGCTCGAACAGGGCAACCACCTCAATGGCCTTGATGCCAGCGGAATGTTCCGCTAGTGCCGCTCGGCGCGCATCGTTCGGCGGACCAAACATGACGATGGTAAAGCGGTGTCCGAGCGCCGTCAGTTCTTTCACCCGGCTTGAGATTCGGGGGTTCTGGAGGTCATAAATGGGAATTCGCAAATCCGTAACCCCCATCTCCCAAAGGGCGGCAAGTGGGTAGTCATTGCGTACGTGTTTTCGCTCAAAGATCTCTATCCCCCACGCTGATGGGATATCCACTTCATCGCACCACGGCATGCGTAAATCCATGGTGACGGACGCGCCTTTGCTGTTCCATGAATGGGCTTGATAGGGTAGCTCATCGCTGGAGCGGATCATGTGTGGTACATGCTTGTCTGCATACACGTCGACCCAAAAGAAGCCCAGCTTGGCCGGATCAAAGCTGCCCATTTCGCGCGTTGGCGTGGTGCGGAAGAACTCCATGTAATCGGTACGAATGATGCCCGTCGACGGCAGCACGAACTGGTGCATACCGTTCAGGTGGTTATAGAAGAAATTGTGAACGTGCCCGGCGTAGTAGCCTTCAACCTTGTGACGCTCCAACAATGCAATGAGATTGGAGCGTGCCGGCTCGTCAATATTATCGTAGAAATCGGGTTCATCGCGCGCGGACAAATAAAGTGGATAGTGGGCAAAGATGAACACGCGCTTTCCGGCGTTATCATCCAGCGTTTTTTCCAGCCAATCCCATTGTTCCTGCTCTTCCTCGAGCTTTGAGTTGAGCAGCATGGTGTTGATCACCACAAACAGACAGTCTTCGTGTTCAAAACTGTATCGTTGCTGGCCGAAGTGTTGCTCGTACTTTTCAATGGCGCTTTTGGTTATGGAAACCTGATCATTAATCTTCGGCAGAGCCGGATGAAGTTTTTCGCCGATATCATGATTGCCGGGCACAAGGTAGTAGGGCATATCAAAAATTTCCGAGGCATTATGGAAAGCTTGTGCCGAATCCGAGAATTCGGGTGATACCGGTACAGGATCTGTAATATCGCCCAGATGAACGACAAACGCAGGTTTCATGGCATTCACGCGGGCGATCAGACCATCATACAGGGCAGCAAGCTTGTTGCCGTAATTATCACCACCTTCTTCAAAGGACAGGTTTTCTTCCACGGTAAGATGTGTATCAGCAACGATGGCGAAGCTGAAAATTGGGCGGTCACTATTGTTATTCATTCGTGTATTTCCTGATTTTAATCAAGTGTGGCATAAAGTGTTCAGAGTAATATTTTAATTACTGAGCATGAGCAACATCGGAGAAGGTGGTTTGTTTTCTTCGGATAATCTTGTGTTTAGCGCTCGGTAACTCGTTTCCATTTCCTCTCCTGTCATGAGGTCAACCAGCGTTCCTTGTTGATCTGATATCTGGTCTGGAAGATGATCTTTAAGTTCGCTTGTAGACGTTTCATTGCTTGCAACAATTAACATGACATGCCCGGTCTCGCTCTCAGATAGTACAACTCTGTGATGGTTCATCTCGAAGGTGGAGGGGGGCTGCAGCTTTCGGGGCAACAGGTTATCCAGAGAGGACAAAATTCTACTGCCATCCTTTGGGTTATAGAATCTGTCCACAAGTCCACGACAATTGAAATATCCCCGGTCCAGTTCTACAAAATTATCCATAACGACAGAAATGTCGGGATTAGCTCGTGCCAGCAATGCCGCTTCCGCAGCCCTTGTTAGCTCATGCATACGTGATGCTTCATCGCTCGGGGCGCTTGTTCGATCAAAGCCAACACACGGTACATGCACTATAAATTTATAATCTGTACCGCTGAGGCTGTCTCGTACGAGCTCTAATCCATCAAAGGGGTGAACATCTTGCCTGATGCCAAACACGAAACCGTCTACGGCTCGTTTCAAGTCCACTTTCTTCAGGACCCAATCAATTTCCTCGATCAGGTCTGTATGCAATCCATGATGGGTGGTCCAACCCGTAACTTCCGGGCGAACAGGATTGAGAAATATTTGATAGTCTGCGCGTTCGCGCAACTCAGCCAGTGGCTCTATCAATCCCTTCCACTGTGAGAACAGGGCGACGACTTCTATGGACTTGATGCCCCTGCCATGAGCCGCCAGTGCTGCAAGGCGCTCTTCATCCGGCATGCCGAACATAACCACCGTAAACATGTGTCCCAAACCGATCAGCTCAGCGACACGTTTGGAAACCCGTGGGTCCAGTATGTCCGAGATTGGAATACGAAAGTTCCTGATCCCCATTTCCCATAAAGCAGATAATGGATAGTCATTGCGAATATGTTTGCGCTCAAAAATTTCAACGGCCCAAGGGGTCGCGATATCGGCCAAATCACACCATGGCATTCTCAAGTCCATGGTCAGTGCGTTACCGTTATTCTCCCAGGCATGGGTAATATGGCTATGCTTGCTATTGGCACGGATGAGATGCGGTATATGACCATCTGCATAGACATCTACCCAGAAAAATCCGGTTTTAGCCGGATCAAACCGCCCCATTTCACGGGTTGGGGTGGCTCTGAAATATTCTGAATAATCATGTCTGATAATGCTTGTCGAAGGTAGGACAAACTGATGCATGCCATCGAGGTGATTGTAGAAAAAGTTATGGACGTGCCCGGCGTAAAAGCCCTCGACATTGAACTGTCCCAGCAAATTAAGCATGCGCGAGCGCCCGGGCTCATCAACATTATCATAATGATCATGCTCATCACTGGCTGAGAGATAGAGCGGGTAATGTGAAAAAACGAACACTCTGTTTCCGGCATGTTTCTGCAATGTCTGTTCAAGCCAGTCCCACTGCTCAAACTCTTCTTCTAGACCGGAATTGATCAACATGGAGTTGATTACGATAAAGAGACAGTCCTGATGTTGAAAGCTATAACGTTGTTGCCCAAAATGCTGCTCATAGAGACCAACATTACGTTTTGTAATGGTGATCTCTTTGTCCAAATCGGGTAGGGCCGGGTGTAGTTTCTCGCCGATATCGTGATTGCCGGGAACCAGATAATAAGGCATGGATAAAACCTCGGATGCCTTATGAAAAGCCAGTGCGGCCTCGCCATAATCGGGTTGGTTTGGTGTCGGGTGGGTAATGTCGCCCAAGTGAACAACAAATTCAGGCTCCATGGAATTAACCCGCTCGATTAGGTCGCAATACATACCAGCGACTTTTTCCCCCGTTTGATGGCTTCCATCAATGGCCAGTCCCTCTTCATCGGTAATGTGTGAGTCTGCTATGATGGCAAAACTAAAGAGCGGGCGGGTGGTATCTTTATTCATTGAGATATTCCATAAAACCTTTGGAATTCATGGTGGCTTCCCTGTTTATCTTAACATTAAAGTTATCCCACAGGCTGTTTGCCGTTATTAACTGCTTATTCATCGCCTGATTATCGAAATTAAATATTATTCAGTTAAGATTGAAAAAATAGTACGCTGTTTATTGCATAATTTAGCATTATTGTGCAGTATATGCTTCGTACTGATTAAAATTTTCTGTAGGTTGATGAAACAATTTATTTTATTGATTCTAGCAAACTGCGAATTTTCAATATTCAGAGGTTAAAGAACGAACAATGGAACATGACTCCACAAATCAAAAACCGGATGATGATTTTTCGCTGAATTTGCGTACGTTGTGTACTGCGCACCGTTCAGTTGCAGAGGTATGCCGAATGACGGGAATAAATCGTCAACAATTTGGGCGATACCTCAATGGTACCTACCGACCATCTCGTTTCAATTTACGGCAAATATGCGATGTCTTTGGGGTTCATGAATCTGATCTCATGTTACCAGCCACAGAATTTGAAGAACTATTTAATGCGCGTATCTTACGAACACAACAAAGTGGTGGCGCGGGCTGGCTCGGGAAGAGTATGGAAGCCCAGATGACCATGGTCGACCCAAGTCTGCGTAAATACCTTGGCTGGTATCATTGTTATTCTTACTCATTTGGATGGCCTAATTGGGTGATACGATCGTTAGTAAGTATTTACGAACATCAAGGGCGGATACTCAGCAAGAGGATTGAACGTGTAAAAGACCCGATATATGGCGAGCGTTTCGTGTACAAGTTCGAGGGCGTCGTCAATTCGAATTCAGAGCGATTGTTCATCGTTGAGCATGATGCGCTACAAGAAACGGGTTATACATTAATGATTCTTTATCACAGTCACCGAAGCCACGTAAACTTTCTATCTGGTTTGGTGACAGGTACCTCCATGCGTTCAGACAACAGGCCAACTTCTGCGCGCGTTATCCTTGAACACCTTGGGCGAACAATTGATACTAAAAAGGAGCTCGGAAAATGTGGAATGTTTATTCCAACCCATCACAATATCAATCCAAAAATATTGACCACAATTGATAATACGTTCGCCGAAGGTGAAACGGCTCTTCATGGTATAGCCCGCTGATGGAGCAAAGCGGACATTCTCAATTATTGTTAGGGGGCCTTTTGCCGCCGCCCGATCCTCTATCATCGTCTATCAATGTAGACCGTCTATTAATGTATAGACTATTAATGTATAGAGACTCACGACTCCAACATACATGATAAACGTCCTGCAGGCCATGATTGCCATACTCTGCCATAATGCGCCAGCCCGTTCTGAATCATACAAGATACGCCAAAGGCTTGTAACGCCTTTGTTTTGTGGGATTTTGGGAGGTTTTGACTTGGTTCTGGCGTGATGGCTTCGTTCTTGTTAAATTATCCTTAAAATGATGCTTTTATAGCGTTGACAAGCAAAGGACAGTGAGTATAGTGCCGCCTCACTTAGGAATTGCCGCCGTGTGTGTGCAGTTGCTTGTTTATATTGAATTTTAATTTTGTTGGGGCTGATATGTTCGCAGTCATTAAGACCGGTGGTAAACAATACCGCGTTGCTAAAGACGATCTTGTTATCGTCGAAACACTCCAGGGCCAAGCTGGCGATGTCATTTCGCTAGACGAAGTTCTGATGATCGGTAAAGAAGGCGAAGCGCCTACAGTTGGTGCGCCTCGTGTCGAGAAAGCAGCTGTTTTTGCTGAGATCATTGAGCAGAGTCGCGCTGACAAAATCATCGTTTTCAAGAAAAAACGCCGTCAGAATTACCGTCGTAAAAACGGTCATCGTCAAGAGCAGACAGTTCTGCGCGTTTTGGAAGTTAGCCCAACAGGCACCAAGCCTAAGAGCGCTAAAGCTGCTGCTGAGAAGCCTGCAGCGAAAGCAAAGCCAGCGGCCAAAAAAGCTGAAGCCAAACCTGCCGCTGAGAAGCCTGCGGCTAAAAAAGCCGACGCTAAGCCTGCAGCAAAAAAAGCAGATGCTAAACCCGCTGCAAAGAAAGCAGCCCCAAAGAAACCAGCCGCTAAGAAGACAGCAGCTAAGAAAACTGAGGAGTAACACCAAATGGCACATAAAAAAGCTGGTGGTAGTTCACGTAATGGTCGCGATTCCGCAGGACGTCGCCTTGGTGTAAAAAAATTCGGTGGTGAAGTCGTTGTTCCCGGTAACATCATCCTTCGTCAGCGCGGTACCAAATGGCACCCTGGCCAAAACGTCGGCATCGGCAAAGATCACACGATCTTCGCAAAAGTCGATGGCAATGTTGAATTCAACACAAAAGTTGGTGGGCGGACATACGTGTCTGTTGTACCGGCAAGCTAAGTCGTATTGGTCATTGCCTGATACGCGAAGGGGAATGGCTAACCATTCCCCTTTTTTAATGCCCATTTTTTGTATTAAATTATTAGAAGCAGTCACATGAAATTTCTCGATCAGGCAAAAGTATATGTACGCAGTGGCGACGGCGGTGCCGGGGCTGTATCCATGCGCCGTGAGAAATACGTTGAATTCGGTGGTCCCGATGGCGGCGATGGCGGGCGCGGTGGTGATATCATTGTCGAATGCGTCAATGGTCTGAACACCCTTATCGATTTTCGCTACCAACAACATTTCAAAGCCAAAACGGGTCAGCATGGTATGGGCCAGAATCGCACGGGTCATCATGGCAAATCCATGACCCTGCGGGTGCCCATGGGAACGCAAGTTTTGGGCGAAGATAAAGAAGTCATTATTGCTGATATGACCGAGGTCGGACAACAGGTGGTTTTATGCCTAGGCGGCGATGGTGGCCGCGGTAATGCGCGATTTAAAAGTTCAACCAATCAAGCCCCACGTAAACATGAGCCCGGCTGGCCCGGTGAAGAGCGGTGGGTTTGGCTGCGGCTGAAATTGATTGCTGATGCAGGGCTCGTTGGTTTGCCAAATGCGGGTAAATCCACGCTCTTGTCCGTGGTCAGTCGCGCCAACCCAAAGATCGCCGATTATCCATTTACCACGATCCATCCCAACCTTGGGGTCATGACCTTGGGTCACGAAACCTTGGTGCTAGCTGATATTCCCGGTTTGATCGAGGGTGCTTCCGATGGCGTTGGTCTTGGCACGCGTTTCTTGGGGCATATCGAGCGGTGTAATGTTTTATTGCATATGATCGATGCCACATCCGATGAAATTACCAAGAACTATCATACCATCGTTGAAGAATTGAAAGCTTATGGCGCGGACCTCGAGTCCAAAGAAATGCTTTTGGTCTTGAACAAATGTGATGCCATCACCGATGAAGAAATTGCCGAAAAGCGTGCGGAACTCGCCGAAGCAGCCGGTGTTGATGAAGCGACGATTTATACAATCTCGGCTGTTGCACGTCAGGGCATCGAGGAAATCACCGCGCGGGTATTTTCCATCATTAAAGAAGAAGAGCGCTTGGAACTTGAAGCCAATGCCGATCATTCTTTTCAGCCATGAACACGTCCGCCGCCGATCTAATCAACAGCAATCATTTTAAGGATTGCAAACGAATCGTTATCAAAATCGGCTCAACCCTTTTGGTTGATCCTGAATCGGGTAAGGTTCATGCGTCTTGGTTGAAGCAATTGGCAATTGATATCAACCGTTGCCATACTCGTAATCAAGAGGTGGTCATTGTTTCATCGGGTGCGATCGCCATTGGCAGACGCCACCTTAATTTTGGCGATGGTGTCTTAAAGCTAGAAGAATCACAGGCGGCAGCCGCAACAGGCATGTTACGATTGGCCCACGCCTATGAAGAGAGCCTCGCTGAACATAAAATTACCCTTGCTCAGATTTTATTGACCTTGGATGATAGCGAAAACCGCAGACGGTATCTAAATGCCAGAAACACGCTCAATACCTTATTAAAGGTTGGCGCGGTACCGTTAATTAACGAAAACGATACGGTGGCAACCGATGAAATTCGCTTCGGTGATAATGACCGGTTGGCGGCTCGTGTTGCGGCAATGATTTCAGCGGACGCGCTGGTGCTGTTATCAGATATTGATGGACTATATTCTGCTGATCCTGTGAAGAATACCGAAGCTGAATTTCTCCCTGTGGTTCACAACCTAACCCCCGAGATCGAAGCCATGGGCGGTGACAGCATTTCAGAATTTGGCTCCGGTGGCATGAGAACCAAACTTGCCGCCGCTCGAATTGCCATGAACGCGGGTTGCGCTATGGTTATTACCAAGGGGGCGGTGGATCAACCGCTGAATGCTTTGGAAACGGGCGCGCGTTGTACGTGGTTTTTGCCCAAAGAAAACCCCCGTACGGCCCGTAAAGAATGGATCGCAGGCAGCCTTAAACCCCACGGTATCATCGTTATAGATACCGGTGCCGTGGACGCTTTAAACACCGGAAAAAGTTTACTTCCCGCTGGCGTTAGCCGTGTGACGGGCTCATTCGAACGCGGCGACGCGGTGGCCGTGCAGGGTGATAACGGTCAAATACTAGCCCATGGGCTGACGGCGTATTCTGCCAGTGACATTGCGCTGATTATGGGAAACAAAACCAGTGAAATTGAAGTCCTGCTAGGGTATCGTGGCCGGGACGAAATTATTCACCGTGATGACCTCGTGTTGATATAGGGACCCGTAAAAATGGCTGCAGCAACGATTATTGATGACCTTGATGACAAAAACATAGCCTCGCTGGTACGTGTCATTGGCGCGCGGGCTAAACTGGCCGCCACCGAACTCGCGCATGCATCAACCGATGCCAAAAATTACGCCCTTAATGCTGGGGCAAAAGCGTTGCGTGATGATGCGCCTCAGATTATCGCTGCCAATGACAAAGATATGAAGGCCGCGAAGAAAAAGGGTTTAAGCGGCCCTATGCTTGATCGCCTATTGCTTGATCAAGACCGCATTGAGGCCATGGCGAAAGGGTTAGAGGATATTGCTAAATTGGATGACCCGATCGGTACGACGCTGGCTAGCTGGGAACGTCCCAATGGATTGCAGATTGAACGCGTTCGAGTGCCGCTTGGTGTGATAGGTGTAATTTACGAATCGCGTCCTAATGTAACCGCCGATGCGGGGGCTTTATGTTTGAAAGCCGGTAATGCTTCTATTTTACGGGGTGGATCGGAAAGTTTTCATTCTTCAACGGCAATTCTTAAATCATTGGGCAAAGGATTGCGCGCGGCTAGTCTACCAGAGGACTGTATCATTGCCATCCCCACAACGGACCGCGCGGCTGTTGGTGAAATGTTACGTTTAAGCGATTATATTGATGTGATCGTTCCCCGTGGTGGTAAATCGTTGATTGAGCGTGTCACGGCGGAAAGCAAAGTCCCTTTGTTCAAACATCTGGAAGGCATATGCCACATCTATGTGGATGCCAAAGCCGATGAAGTGAAAGCCCGGGCGATCACCTTAAATTCCAAAATGCGCCGGGTCAGCATTTGTGGATCGGCGGAAACGTTGTTAATCGATAGTGCGGCCCTATCCATGTTGGGTGGAATTTTGGATGACCTGATCGAGGCTGGATGTGAAATTCGCGGTGATGAAGCGGTGTGTTTGCTGGATGACCGTTGTGTTCTCGCCACCGAACAAGATTGGGTTACAGAATATCTCGACAGCATAATCTCTGTGGCTGTGGTTGATGGTGTTGGTGGTGCTGTGAAGCATATAGCCAAGTACGGATCAAATCATACGGACTCAATTATCAGCGAAGATACCACAAATGTGGCGCGATTTTTAAATGAGGTCGATTCAGCCATTGTCATGCATAATGCCTCGACTCAATTTGCCGATGGCGCGGAATTTGGTATGGGCGCAGAAATTGGTATTTCAACGGGCAAGCTACACGCCCGTGGCCCCGTTGGCGTCGAACAACTTACCAGCATGAAATACTTGGTCAGAGGGGATGGTCAATGTCGATCATAATTCCCCCACCGCCCGGTAAACGCATCGGCCTTATGGGGGGCTCGTTCAATCCGGCCCACGAAGGACACTTGCATATCAGCGAATTGGCCATTAATAATTTAAATTTGGACCGGATCATGTGGTTGGTATCGCCGCAAAACCCATTGAAACCAACCGAAGACATGGCGCCATTTCATGAACGCATGAACCACGCCGAACATATGGCTAAGCATAATCCAAAGATAATTGTCAGTGATGTTGAAAGCAAATTGGGCACGACACATTCAATTGATTTGTTGATTGAGTTCAAAACCCGATTTCCAAAAATTGGTTTCGTTTGGGTTATGGGCGCTGATAGCATGCTACAGATAGATCAATGGAAAGACTGGAAGGCTATATTTAGTACCCTTCCCATTGCGATTTTTGCCAGGCCGGAGTATTCTGATAGCATTACGTCATGTGTCGCAGCAAAGCATTTTTCTGAGAATCGCATAGACGAAGGACAAAGTGCCGAGTTGATAGAGATGACAGCGCCAGCGTGGGCTTATCTGGAAACACCGATGCACCCAGAATCTTCCACCCGCATTCGCGCACAAATCTAAGCCGTATAGGCTTGAGTATTAACAGAGATAAGCCATATATAGGCTTAAATGTTATTTAAGGGCTTTTTTAAAGCTCATAACAATAGGAGACGACCAATTAAGACCGTAAAAACAGCGCCGGCCGCCAAAGAGGCTTTGGCTAAGGTGCAAACATCACTCGATGATGACAAAGCAGAAGATATTATCGTTATTGATCTCAAAGGCAAAACCAGTATTGGTGACTATATGGTTATTGCCAGTGGCACATCACAACGTCAGGTTGGCGCCATGGCCGATCATCTGCAAACCACATTGAAAGCCGCTGGTTTTAAGTCCGTTGCTATGGAAGGTGCTGATCAATGTGATTGGGTTCTGATCGACTCTGGTGATATTATCGTGCACCTATTCCGACCAGAAGTTCGTGAATTTTACAATCTCGAAAAAATTTGGGATCGTCCAATTCAAGAAATGAAGGCCGGTGACGTCTTATCTATGGGTGATGATGATACTGCTGCATCTGCTTAAAGCCTGATTTTTTCAGTTTAATCGCCGATGCATATCTCAATCCTCGCCGTGGGTCGGCAAAAAGCCGGACCCGAAAAAACGCTCTTTGACAGTTATGCAAAACGCATCACCTGGCCACTGGATGTGGTCGAGGTCGTAGAACATCGCAGCTTATCATCTGGGGAACTGAAACAACGTGAAGCCACATTATTGTTGGCAAAAATCCCGGATGGGGCCTGTGTCATCATCCTCGACGAACGGGGCAAAGAACTAACCAGTCGCGATTTAGCCAGCAAAATAGAAAGCTGGCGTGATGACGGTATCCGCCAAACTGTTTTTATTATCGGCGGCGCCGACGGTATTGATGCCAGTCTTAAGTCTCGTGCCGATCTGACAATTTCTCTGGGCCGCATGACATGGCCCCACATGCTGGTGCGCGCCCTCATCGCCGAACAGGTCTACCGCGCCCAATGTATCCTCAGCGGACATCCTTACCACCGAGATTAATAAAAGAGTGGGATTAATAAAGAAATGGGGTTTTTAAAAGAATTCCAACGATTGTTATACGTGGTGGAGATTCTATATATAATGTGATCGAATCAGCGTTCTTACTTCGGAGCCATTATGACCACCAATAACAACACCAATAAGCCTCGTCCTGTCGTCCTTTGTATCCTAGATGGCTGGGGGGATGCACCAGATAGTGCAAGTAATGCAATTTCAATGACTGATACCCCTATATGGGATAATTTGGTGGCGCATTCACCGCGCGCGCAATTGAGCGCCAGCGAAGGGGACGTGGGTTTGCCCGGTGGTCAGATGGGCAATTCAGAGGTCGGTCATATGAACATCGGTGCCGGACGGGTTGTCCTTCAAGATCTGCCCCGGATTAATGCCGCCGTCGAGGCAAATACTCTTACTGATATACCGGCCCTGCAATCCATGATTTCGGCGCTTAAAAAATCCGGTGGTGTTTGCCATATGATGGGTCTGTTGTCGCCGGGTGGGGTGCACTCACACCAAGACCATATGGCCGTGTTAGCCACTATTATATCACAGGCCGGGGTACCCGTTAAGGTTCATGCTTTTCTGGATGGTCGTGATACGCCCCCCACGGGTGGCGTGGGTTATATGCAAGAATTTTTGGATGCCATAGCGGGGGCGGACAATGTCACCGTTTCCACCATCAGTGGACGCTACTTTGCCATGGACCGGGACAATCGGTGGGAGCGAGTCAGCCGGGCGTGCGCCGCAATCATGAAAGGCGACGCGCCAAGTGTGGTGGGTCCGGTCGCGGCTATCCAAGCCTCCTATGATGACGCTATCTATGATGAGTTTATGGAGCCCGTCGTGGTTGGTGACTATGTCGGGATGGCCAATGGCGATGGGTTGTTAATGGCAAATTTCCGTGCTGACCGCGCCCGGGAGATTCTCGCTGTTTTGGTCGATCCTGCCTTCGATGGTTATGAGCGACCTGCGCCCGCTCAATTTGTGGCGAAATTGGGCTTGGTGGAATACTCAGATCATCTAAATAACTTTATGGAAGCCATGTTCCCGTCCGTTGAGATCAGCAATACGTTGGGCGAGGTCGTCTCTAATGCGGGCTTGCGCCAATTGAGAATTGCCGAGACGGAGAAATACGCCCATGTCACATTCTTTCTAAATGGCGGTCGAGAAAATCAATATGACGGCGAAGACCGGATTTTGGTGCCATCGCCAAAGGTTGCTACCTATGACTTGCAACCTGAGATGTCCGCCGCTGAAGTAACCGATAATCTTGTTCGGGTCATCGATGCAGGTCTTTATGACTTAATCATTGTCAATTTTGCCAATGGTGACATGGTTGGTCATACTGGAATACTGTCGGCTGCTTGCAAGGCCGTTGCTGCGTTGGATACGTGTGTCGGGCGATTGCAAAACGCGGTTGAGAGTGCAGGGGGAACCATGATCATCACCGCCGATCACGGTAATTGTGAGAGCATGGCCAACCCGAAGGGTGGGCCCCTTACGTCCCATACTCTCAACCCTGTACCAGTGGTTATGACCAACGCACCGGATGGGATCAATGCTTTACGCTCCGGTGTGCTCGCGGACTTGGCGCCGACACTGATTGAATTATTGGGGCTTGCTCAACCCGCCGAGATGACAGGGCGGTCATTGATCGTAAGATGAATATGGTGAAATTCTCTATCACTTGTATTGTGGCTGCTTTTATGGGGACGATTTTTGGTGCGTCCGCATTGGCTCAATCCAGTGACAGTCAGTTGCAAAATGTAGAGCAGAACCTTCAACAGCAACGCAAGCAATCAGAAGATCTGAACCAGAAAGCAGCTTCCCTTGAAAAAGAACTGAGCAAGTTAAATGGTAAGCTTGTCGCATCGGCACGGGCCGTGCAAAGTCATGAAATTGCCGTTATCAATCTTGAAGACCAATTGGTTATCTTGCGATTTGAAGAAGCCGAGAAAGTAAAATTGTTGGCTGAACAGCGTGTCCAATTCTCCAAAGTTTTAATGGCGCTGGAACGGATGGCCCGGTTCCCACCAGAAGCCTTAATTGCCCAACCCGGTGAACCAAGCGACACGGTTCGAAGCGCTATATTATTGCGCTCTGTGGTGCCCGAAATAGAGCGTCGCGCAGAATCCTTGCGTCAACAAATTGAAGGTCTGGCTGTCGCGCGCGAACACCTTAAATTACAAAAAATTGCCCTGAGCGCTCAATCCGAAATGCTGGGCCTGGAAAGCAAACAATTGGCCATATTATTGGGCCAAAAAAAGAAGTTGAAGACACAAACAGATACGCAAAGCGCTGCTGCGGCAAAAAAGGTGCGTAAACTTGCCAGTGAAGCGGCGAATTTACGTGATCTTGTGGCGAAATTAACCGCGCAACGCAAAGCCCGCGAGAAAGCCGAGAAAGAAAAGAAAATTGCCATTGCCGCCGCTGCCGCGGCTGAAGCGCTTGCGCAATCGGCGACGTCATTAGAGGCTGCACCACAAAAGCCATCACTGGATTCGCAACAAACTGAGGTGGCATCATTGGATTTGGGAATGTTAAGTGGCGTGCCAATTTCAACCAGACAAGGTCAATTACCCTTTCCCGTGGTCGGTAAAATCATCTCGAAGTATGGTCAAAGCAACGAAAATGGTGTTACTGAGCGGGGCCTTAAGCTGAAAACACGATCCGCTGCGCAAGTTATAGCGCCCTACGAAGGCCACATTGCTTTCGTAGGAGAGTTCCGTGGATACGGCCAGCTCTTGATTATCGAGCACAGCGAAGGATACCATACACTCCTTGCAGGCATGTCACGGATTGACAGCGTTATGGGACAAACGGTCTTAATTGGTGAACCCGTTGGCATAATGAATTCAAATTCCGGCGCAAAACCGATATTATATGTTGAATTTCGGAGAGCCGGAAAACCGATCAACCCTTTGCCGTGGTTGGTCGCTCAAAATTCTAAGGCGAATGGTTAAATTGACCGATTGGGTTATAATGAAATCGGCTTTAATAATGAATGGGAAGAAAATGAAAATATTCGGTAAGCGTTTTGGCTTTAAACTTGTCGCTGCAACGGTGGTTGCTCTCTCTATGGCAGTGTCTTTACCAAGTGCGCGTGCGCAAGAGGCCACTGCGCTGCAAGGCGATACATATGAGTTGCTGAATTTATTCGGTGATGTGTTAGAGCGCATTCGTTCTGATTATGTTGAAGCGCCTTCAGATAAAGAGCTTATCGAGTCTGCGATCTCTGGCATGCTGACCTCGCTCGATCCCCATTCAAGTTATATGAACGCTGAGAGTTTTGGAGAAATGCAGGTCCAGACCAAAGGTGAGTTTGGTGGTCTTGGAATCGAAGTCACCATGGATAAAGGATTGGTCAAAGTCGTTTCACCCATTGACGACACACCAGCCTTTCGCGCTGGTTTAAAAGCAGGGGACTATATCTCTCATTTAGACGGCGAGGCTATTATGGGCCTAACACTGAATGATGCGGTTGATCGCATGCGTGGTAAAATTGGTGAAGATATCGTGCTAACCATTTTGCGCGCCGATGAAGCTTCCTTTGATGTGACGGTGACCCGCGATGTGATTAAAATTCAATCGGTTCGCTCCCACATGGAAGGGGATATTGGATATGTTCGTATTACGACATTCTCCCAACAAACCAACAGCGGTGTAAAACGAGCCATGGATAAATTTATTGAAGAAAAAGGCGATAATCTTAAGGGATTGGTCCTTGATCTTCGCAACAACCCAGGTGGCCTTTTGGATCAAGCCATCGCCGTGTCCGATGCGTTTCTTGATAAAGGTGAAATCGTTTCCACCCGTGGCAAAAACCCGGATGATACCCAGCGCTTTAATGCCAAGCCGGGTGATATCAGTAATGGATTGCCGATAATTGTGCTTGTTAATGGTGGCTCCGCCTCGGCGTCGGAAATTGTTGCCGGTGCCTTACAAGATCATGGCCGAGCCGTTGTTCTAGGAACAAAAAGCTTTGGCAAAGGCTCCGTGCAGACAATTATTCCTTTGTCATCGCATGGCGCTATGCGCCTGACCACGGCGCTTTACTTCACCCCTTCTGGTCGGTCCATTCAGTCTATGGGGGTTGAACCTGATATTCTTGTGGAGCAAGCTACCTTATCAAATGTTGATACGGATTCCGGCAGACGAGAAGCAGATTTGCGAGGCGCGCTTGAAAATGGCAATGGAGCAGACGTGGAAGGCTCAAGTCCAGATGATACAACAAATGCCAGCAATGATAATGATACACCGGATGATTATCAGTTGAGCCGCGCCCTTGATTTATTGCATGGGCTATCACTGTTTTCTTCCATGTCTGAGCAATAAGGCGATTTAGATTTGACGTTTTAAAATTGTTGGAGGTATAGGCTCATCGGTCTCATGGACTTGTTTCGTCGTAAAAAAAATGACGACGAAGATTACGACGAAGATGATGAAGACTTCGACTTCGAAGGTTACGACGAAGACGATGGTGTCGACGTGCGCGACGCCATGTCGGAAGTTGATGCCTCGAATGACGCCTCGGTTGATACTTCTGTTGATACTTCGACAACCGATGTGGAGGCTATTGCTGGGCCGACTGACAAACCAACTGACAAACCGACGGCCAAGCCGACAACGCCAGCTAAACCAGAACCCGGTGCCTCGACGGATGAAGCCGCCACAAACGAACAGCCTTCAGAGGAGCCGATAAAGCCAGATGTGCCGCCTGTACCGGTTCCTGCACCGGTTCCTGTGCCGGAAGGTGAGCCCGCCCCAGATGGTGAACCTGTTCTGGCCTCTGATCTGGGCCCAGATACAGGAGACGGGAACGATATCCCACAGGAGGGTGGTCTGCCTCCGGGAGGGGATGATGCTACCGATATTGAAGAGTATGATTTCGGTGATGATACTGATGAGTACCTCGATGATGGTGATGATGAAGAGGGTGAAAGCAAACTTGCGGCTCTCATGGCCAAAAAATGGATACGATTAAGTGTCTATGCTACGGCCGCATTGATCATCATTGCCATGGTCAGCGGTGGGGCCATATATTTCTTGGGTGGTGGTGAAGAACTCGCTGAAAATACCGAAAGTCCAACGCAAGCTGCTGTTGGTGGATTACAACCCCCCTCTGGTTTATCTTTAAATGATGAAGCGGCCGTGGAAGGCGAAAGCATTGATGCAGAAAGGGCCCAAGCGGGCATTACGGCTTTTGAAACATCGGGTGGTTTGAACGCTGCTTCTGAGGACCCTGCGGCTTTGGGTAGCACCATGGTGCAGGTGGCATCACGAAATTCCTATAGTCGGTATCCTGACCGGGAATTAAAAGAACCCTTATCAAAAGCACCGGATCGGAATTTAATAGAGATGCGGGGCGAGACTGAATTACCCCTGCCCAAAATTGGCAATGATGGCGAGCTTTCGTGGGAAGTTTATGGTCGCCCTAGTGATGTGCCACCTGAAATTTTACAAGTGAGTGTGGTTATTACAGAGTTAGGACTGGGCAAAACGGGAACACTGGCGGCTATCCGCAAATTACCGTCCGAAGTATCGTTATCTTTCAGTCCATACGCAGAAGAACTTGATCAATGGATGATCCGTTCTAGGCGGGCCGGGCATGAAGTGATGATTGGATTGCCGTTAGAAACCAGTAATTTCCCCATTGAAGATCATGGTCCACTTGCATTAAAATTATCAAACTCAACAGAAGAAAACATCACCAAATTGGAAAATATTCTGCAGCTATTACAAGGCAGCATTGGTGTTGAAGTCCTTATGGGATCGGCCTTTACGGCCAATGCGGGGGCCGTTCGAGATATGCTTAACATGCTCAACTCCCGTGGTTTGATGATCTTAGATAGTAAAATTAGCCCTATAACAAAAATTCCAGATATTGGCCGAGAAATGGGCAGTGCGGTGGTGGTAAGCGATATTCGCCTTGATAGCGTTATGGCTTCCTCTGCTATCAATGCTCGCATTAAAGATGCAGAACGATTGCTTAAATCTCAGAAGAGAGTGGTTGTTACAACATCCATGACCCCAGCTATAATGGAGCGATTACAGCTTTGGTTTGCCTCTTTGCATGCCATGGGGGCTGTGTTGGTGCCGGTAAGTTCCTTTGCTAACCCTCAAAGGGCTAACAATGGATAACGATGCCTATCGACCCTGTGTCGGCATTATGGTGATGAATGATCATGGCCTTATATTTGCTGGGCGACGCATTGGGATCGTGGAGGATGATTATGCATGGCAAATGCCACAAGGCGGAATTGATGAGGGCGAAGATCCCTACCAAGCCGCTTTACGTGAGCTATTAGAGGAAACAGGGATATCCTCTGTTGATTATCTAGCAACCTCAAAAGACTGGCTGAAATATGATTTATTGCATGTGTCACCCACCGACCGTTGGAATGGTAAATATATTGGCCAAAAACAGATGTGGTACGCTCTAAGGTTCACGGGAACGGATGAGCAGATCAATCTGGAATACTCTGCCCATGTGGAGTTCTCCGACTGGTCTTGGCTCCCACCATCTGAAATAATTAATAGGGTTGTTCCCTTCAAGCGGACAGTCTATGAAGCCGTTATGGATGAATTTTCTTATCTGACTGGCCCTCAATGATCCAAGTGTCAATGAGAGAGTGTCAATGAACGAGTATCAAGGGGCTGAATGTCAATGAGCAGGGTATCAAAATGATGTATTTTGAAGTTGTTGCGGGTTTTGCCCTGTTATTGGTGGCTGCGGAATATATGGTTCGCGGGGCAGTCGCATTGGCTCAAAAATTTTCAATCCCACCATTGGTGATTGGCATGACGATTATTGCTATCGGCACGTCTGCCCCTGAATTGGTTGTCGGATTAGAGGCCGCTAGTTCTGGTTCACCCGGTATGGCACTTGGCAATGTGGTTGGCTCCAACATCGCCAACGTGTTGCTAATCCTTGGTGTGACGGGACTTGTGGCGATAGTTGTCCCCAAAGAGGGCGCGTTGTTGCGTGATGGTATCGTCTTAATCGCCGGCAGTGTTCTCTTTGTCTTTATCAGTATGAGCGGTGAAGTCGGGCATATCAGTGGGTTTATTCTGGTTACAGCGTTGGGGGCGTTTTTATTTACTTCTTTCCGCCGGGAGCAGAAAGAGGGGGGCGCAGACGCAGAATTGCATCTGGAAGAGGTCGAGGAAGTCGGTCGCTTACCCAATAACCTGATTATTATTTTACTGGCACTGTTCGGCGGGTTAGCAGGCATCATTTTTGGTGCGAATATATTGGTGGATGGCAGCGTCCAGATTGCCCGATCGTTCAATGTATCGGAAGAAGTCATTGGTCTGACCATTGTCGCCCTCGGCACGTCCCTGCCAGAACTTGCGGCTTCCGTTGTTGCTGCTCTTCGGGGGCATTCAGATGTTGCCATTGGCAATGTGGTGGGCTCGAACATGTTTAATATTCTGGGAATTGCGGGGGTAGTGGCGATACTTCATCCACTGCCTGTGGCCAGCCAAATCATATCCTTTGATATCTGGATTATGCTTGCCACAACAATTGCCATTCTACCAATATTGATCCTCGGATGGCGGCTCACGCGCCCCGTCGCGGCTTTATTCCTTGTTCTGTATTGTGGTTACATTGCCATGCAAGGCTATGGTGTCGAAAAAACATTGGCGATGATTTTTTAATATAATGATTTATTGAGACTCCCATGAGCGAAACACATAATTCTGCCAAAGGTATCAATGAAGATCATGTCATCATTCGTGATCTGGCGCTGATGTGCTCTATTGGAATCTACGATTTCGAAAAGCAAGCGCCACAACGGGTTATTATTAATATCGATATGTCCCATAATCCTTCTTCGGTGAACATCGATGATAATCACGAAAATGTGGTGTGTTATGAAAAAGTTACAAATAGCGTTCGCGATTTGATTTCCAATGGACATACCAATTTGGTAGAGACAATAGCAGAAGATATTGCAAAAATCTGTTTGCGTAATGAACGGGTTTTTAAAGTTAAGGTCCGTGTTGAAAAGCCTGATATTATCCCGGACACAATGAGCGTAGGGGTTGAAATAATACGTTTCTCCTAAACCACGTTCTATAGGCAATATATTAAAAAAATCAGCCAACTCATTGTAGGTAAAACATTTTTTCTGATTTTAACTTCAAAAGTTGTGCACAGGTGAAAATGACCTTTCAATATTGAGGCACCTTTAATTTTTTTTTATTGTTTTTCAGTGACTTGCAAAAATCGATTTTTAATATGATTGGCTTTATTCAATTATTTCAATGACTTATAAATTGTTAAATTTTACTGCATAAAAATTGTGCAAATCGCGCAAGTATCAGATTTCGCACAATACATTCTTTCTGGGTATATTTTAATCACAGCTTTATCCACAGGTTCCGTGGATAGAATTATGGGTAAAATGATTTATATGCAAATTACATATAATTAATCACAGTTTTCAATCTTGACGTGACATATTTAGATGTGCCAAGGGCGATAATAAAACGTATAATCAGGGATAATGAAAGTGTCTGCATAATGAATAACCCTGAGAATAACCCTGATCCGACCACAGAAGCTCAGCGAGAAGAGCTAAGTGACTTGGTAAATGAGCCCGCCAGAACGGCGGCGTCAGACACTATGACTGATGATATATCGGAAGATATTTCCGAACCGGGTGGTGTCGCCGTTATACGTAGTTATTTGAAAACATTACCCAATAATCCGGGGGTTTACCGGATGATCAATGAAGCTGGCAAAGTTCTTTATGTTGGTAAAGCCAAAAGCTTAATCAAACGGGTGACCAGCTATACCAACCTGACCCGGCAATCTAACAGGATCAGACGTATGGTGCTGGAAACCACCAGCATGGAGTTCGTCACCACTCATACTGAGGCCGAAGCGCTTTTATTGGAAGCTAATCTAATCAAGCGATACGCCCCGCGTTATAATATATTGTTGCGTGATGATAAGTCTTTTCCGCAAATCATGGTCACCGGAGATCATGGTTATCCACAAATCGTCAAACATCGGGGCGCCCGGAAACGTAAAGGGGATTATTTCGGGCCGTTTGCCTCTGCGTGGGCCGTTAATGAAACGCTGACGTTTCTGCAAAAGGTATTTAATTTAAGAACGTGTACGGACGCTGTCTTTGAATCCCGCAGCAGACCGTGTTTGCTCTTTCAAATCAAGCGGTGCTCGGCCCCTTGTGTGGAGCGTATCAGCAAACAAGATTATAATGCGATGGTGGATCAGGCGCGCGCATTTTTAAATGGGCGTAGTACCGATATCCAACAGCAACTAGCTGTCACCATGCAAGCGTTCAGTAATGACCAAGAATATGAGCAAGCGGCACTCTACCGTGATCGTATTCGTGCTTTAACGCAAATTCAGTCCCATCAGGATATTAATCTGGCTGGAATGGCGGCCAGTGATGTAATCGCCATTCATCATACGGGGGCGCAGACATGTGTTCAGGTGTTCTTTTTTCGTAGTGGGCAAAGTTATGGTAACCGGGCCTATTTCCCAACCCATGGCCGCGATGATGACGCGGGGGATGTTTTGGAAGCATTCATTGCTCAATTTTATGATAAAGCGCCTCCCGCCAAAATAATCATTCTCAATATAAATATCCCCAATAGAGAGCTGATCGAAGAGGCTTTGTCACTACGAGCAGAACACAAAATAAAAGTTATGGTCCCAACCAAAGGGGATAAACGAAAGTTGGCCTTACTCGCCGAAACGAACGCCCGGAAATCTTTAGAACGGCGACTTGCTGAGAGTGCAACACAACGCAAATTAATTGAAGACCTATCCTCCATTCTCAATCTAGATACTCTACCGCAACGCATAGAGATATATGATAACAGTCATATTTCAGGGACCAACGCCATAGGTGCTATGGTGGTCGCGGGTCCGGATGGATTTATAAAAAATGCCTATCGAAAGTTTAATATCAAAGGCGATAAGCCAACTAAAATAGAACAGTTGCAAGCCAATCCGACGATATCTGAGCAAGCAATGAGAGGGTTATCCGATAACCAACAAGCAGCTTATAGTGCGGGTGATGATTATGCGATGATGCGCGAAGTGTTAATGAGGCGGTTCTCACGGGTCATGAAAGAAGACCCGGACCGTGAAGGGGGGCAATGGCCAAATCTGCTGCTGATTGATGGCGGTCCCGGTCAACTCAGTATTGCGGTTGAGGTGTTGGCAGAACTTGGCATCGAAGATGTGGCAGTCGCCGGTGTCGCCAAAGGCCCAGAACGCAATGCGGGACGTGAAACTGTCTACATGCCCGGTAAAGATCCTATCAATTTAGAACACAAAGACCCCGTATTACACTTCATCCAACGATTGCGCGATGAAGCCCATCGCTTTGCTATCGGTGTTCATCGCAGTAAACGGGGCAAGGCGGCGATTAAATCCGTGCTTGATGAAATTCCCGGTGTTGGCGGTTCGCGTAAAAAGGCTTTGTTACATCACTTTGGTGCCGCATCGGATGTCGCTAAAGCAGGTTTAGATGACTTAAAAGCCGTAGACGGTATTTCTAAAGCCATGGCTGAACGGGTCTATGAATGGTTCCATCCCGATGATTAATAGCCCTAAACGATAAATTATCTAGGACTTCTGTAATTCTGATGTTTTCTTTCTTCACCAATCACGTTAAATAGTTGGTATGTATTTAAAACTACCCAATGTTTTGACCTATTCACGCATTGTCGCCATCCCTGTGGTGGCGGGTTTGTTCTTTCTGGATGACCCGTTAGGAAGCTGGCTGGCTTTTTCAGTTTATACCTATGCCTGTATTACAGACTTCTTCGATGGGTATCTCGCGCGAGCATGGCATCAACAATCAGCTTTGGGACGTTTTCTTGATCCCATTGCCGATAAATTATTGGTGGCGGGGGTGTTATTTGCGCTATTGGGTGCAGATCGAATTTCTGGGTTAGCGATTATCCCGGCGGGTATTATCCTAGGGCGAGAAATTTTGGTCTCTGGATTGCGAGAGTTTCTAATCGAATTGCGCGTTGGAATGCCCGTATCGCAATTGGCTAAATGGAAAACCGCGATCCAGATGTTATGCCTTGGCTTTTTGCTGGTCGGTCCCAATGGACCCGAATTCTGGGGGGTGCCAACACTGACGGTTGGACTGTATGGATTATGGTTTGCAGCTTTATTAACGATAATAACGGGCTTTGATTATCTTCTGGTCGGCTTGAAACATATCGCCGATACTGATCATGCACCGGCGGGCCGCCATCCGGAAACAGATGACCTGGAGGATAATATCAACTCATGAAAATATTTGGTCTGTCGGGATGGAGTGGTAGTGGCAAAACTACATTGGTGGTTGATTTAATCCCAGAGATTATTTCCCGTGGGTATTCTGTTTCCACTGTCAAACATACCCACCACCGGTTTGATATTGATCGCCCGGGAAAAGACTCGTTTAATCACCGAGAAGCGGGGGCGTCTGAAGTTATGATTGCCTCTTCAACCCGGTGGGCATTAATGCGGGAATTACGCGAAACCGCGGAACCAAATATTCAAGAACTGATCAGTCATATGTCGCCTGTTGATTTGGTCATCATCGAAGGGTTTAAATCCTATCCGCACCCTAAAATTGAAGTCCACCGACCATCGATCGGAAAAGCGTTATTGTGCTTGGATGACCCTAGTGTTGTCGCCGTGGCAAGTAACGAAGCGATTGAAGAAACGCTGAATGTACCCCTGCTTGATTTAGATAATATTATTTCCATTGCTGATTATATTCTATTACACGTTGGTTTAAGCAATGAGGCCCGTCATGGTTCAGCTTAAAGACGATTGTTTTGCTTTCAGCGGCCCATTGATGCCTTTAGCCGAGGCTCTGGAAGCCATCCGCGCCCGCATTGATACCGTGGTCGATACGGATGATTGCCCTATTGATGATTGTTTGGGACGTGTTTTGGCTAAGGATGTGGTCGCTAATCGAAATGTTCCTCCCCATAATAACAGCGCTGTCGATGGCTACGCCCTCTATTTTGATGATCTGAACACTGACCTAGAAACCCGCCTGCCTTTTACCGGACGCATTGCCGCCGGGCATCCGCTTGATCGTCCGGCACAAAGGGGTGAGGCGTTGAGAATTTTCACAGGCGCCCCCCTGCCGTTAGGCTCGGATGGTACTCAAGAAAGTGGTCCCGATACGATCTTCATGGAAGAAGATGTCGAACGCGATGGTGATTTTATCACTTTTCCAAGCGGGCAGAAATTAGGGGCAAACCGCCGATTTAAAGGCGAAGACATCCAGCAAGGTACCACCATCTTAAAGGCGGGTAAGCGATTGCGAGCACAGGAACTGGGGCTTGCGGCGTCGGTTGGCTGCGATAGTTTGGAAGTATTTTGCCCCCTGAAAGTTGCGGTTTTCTCAACCGGCGATGAAGTGCGCGATCCATCCGGGGATGCACCAGAAGGCTGCATCTTCGATTCTAACCGTTATACCATCAAAGCCATGTTACGAAATTTGGGCTGTAATGTAACCGATTTAGGGATTTTGCCGGATGATCTCGACATCATCCAAAATGCCCTTGGGGAAGCCAGTTCTAAATTCGATTTGTTGGTCACTTCTGGTGGCGTGTCGGTGGGGGAGGAAGACCATGTGAAAAGTGCTGTTACCGCACAAGGCTCACTGCATATGTGGCGCTTGGCGATCAAACCCGGACGTCCCATTGCACTAGGACAGGTGCAAGGTACCGCCTTGGTCGGGTTGCCTGGAAATCCCGTTGCTGCCATGGTGACGTTTATGGCTATTGGTCGCTCGCTCGTATTGTGGCTGTCTGGTGCCGATCATGAACAAGCCCCGCGCTATAAAGTAATTGTGGGCTTCGATCATGCCAAAAAAACCGGACGGCGAGAATGGGTTCGTGTTCGACTGAGCCAAGATGCTAATGGAAACCTAGCGGCCTATAAAGATCATTCTGGTGGTGCTGGTGTGTTAACATCCATGGTTGGTGCCGATGGTCTGATCGAACTAGGTGAGAACGTCGAGACCATAAAAGTTGGTGACGCCGTTGAATTTCTATCTTTTAATGAGGTTATGTAATGAGGTTGGTTTATTTTGCTTGGGTTCGCGAAAAAACAGGGATGCCAGATGAAGTGGTGTCGCTCCCATCTGGTGTATCGACAGTAGCGGACTTAATCAATTGGCAATTGAGCCGTGGTGAGAATTACATATCGGCATTTGGTGACTTATCGGTCATCAGGGTTGCTTTAAACCAAGAATACGTAACCTTTGATGCAACCCTTGCAAATGATGATGAAGTCGCTTTTTTCCCACCTGTGACAGGCGGTTAAACCCCATGATCAAAGTTCAGCAAGAAGATTTCGATGTTGGGCAAGAGATCAAATCACTATGTGATGGCGATACGAGTATAGGCGGCGTTTGTACTTTTATTGGCACCGTGCGCGAAATGACGGGTGACGCGTCCATAACATCCATGACCTTAGAGCATTATCCCGGTATGACAGAAAAGGCGCTTGAAGGTCTAGAACGTGAAGCTCAAAACCGCTGGCCAGATTTAACAGGTTCTACCATCATCCACCGCTATGGACGTTTAAAACCGGGTGATCAGATTGTATTGGTGGTGACCACGTCCGCCCACCGCGAGGTGGCTTTTGATGCCTGTCAGTTTTTAATGGATTGGTTAAAAACAAAAGCACCTTTTTGGAAGTTGGAAGAACATTCAAACGGTGATCAAGATTGGGTTGATGCAAAAAGTTCTGATGATGATGCGACCAATCGCTGGAACAGAGAAAAGTAAATTACTGTATGTATTCTGATCCATTTTTCGTACACACCAATAAAATACTCAAATTGTTACAAGCAAACGGCCATTTGATTTCACGCACCAAAACCCAATCCACCGCCTTGCATGGCGGTTATTGGAATGTGGTTATGCGGGTGCAAGCGCCCAAGATTGATCTGGTGGTCAAACAATCCAATCCAGATGTGATTAACCCAATGTTCCCAAATTTGCCGGATGATGAGGCCCTCGCTTTTAAAACGCTTTCGCCATACGGAATTTGCCCAAGTTTTGTTGACTACGTGCCGGATGCGGACGGGGGACCTGTTTTGGTCTACCAATTTTGCGATGGGGAAAAGTGGCAACATGATTGCAGCGCAGTTGGACGTCTATTGCGTAAATTGCACGATTTAGACGTAAGCGAAGACTTCAGAGCATTAAATATTGAACCCGCCGGTATCCTCGCCCAAGCAAGAGAGGCCCTTGAGGGCGTTCCGGTTGATACGCCCAATCGTATTCTATTGGAAAAAATTCGACCCGAACCCATAGCCCATCCAGGGCTAAATCATCTCAGCCTTATTCATACCGATTGTGGGCCGGGAAATTTGATCCAAAACGGTGACAATCTGTTTTTAATTGACTGGCAATGCCCCGGCATGGGCGACCCTGTTGAAGACCTTGTTTGTTTTAGCTCTCCTGGTATGCAAATTCTTTATGACTGTGCCCCTTTAAGCGAGGGTGAGGTTGCCGATTTATTAAATTCATACAGCGACCCTGACATCATTGACCGGTTTCATAAGCTCCGGGTATTCTATCATTATCGGTTTCTATCTTATTATGTTTTAAGATCGCATACCCTTCGCGAAGCTCAACCGGGTGTGGCAGATCGTTATGATCAGGCTTTTAATGCTGAAATAAAATTATTAGAAACTTTTTAAAATGCAGAATATCGATATCCATATTCATTCGTTCAGCATGCGTTATCAATTTCGTCTTCGCGCTGATTTCAATGTGTTTAGCTTTATTGATTTCGCCCATAAAGAAGGGTTCAATGGGGTCAATATATCGGCTAATGGCCCGGGCTATCGTGATTTAAGCGGCACGACACCGGATCATTTTGACGCGGTTAAACGGGCAGTGACTGAACACGGTATGGGATGTGAACTCGATACCAGTGATACCCGACTAGAGAACATGACCACCCTGATTAATGTGGCTCAGGCATGCGGTGCGGATCATTTACGGACGTATACACGTTATCCCCGTGACTTGCCGGATATTATTGAGCGTACCATAGAGGATTTGAAATCCTGCGCCGATCACGCGCATAAGGCGGGTGTTAAGGTGTTGCTTGAGAATCATGAAGATTTCGGCGGACCTCAGATCGCCCGAATTTTGAAAACCGTGGATCATCCTTCCATCGGCGCTTTGTTCGATTATGGTAATTCCCAAATGGTGGGTGAAGACCCGCTGGTGGCATTGGAAGCCATGCTGCCCTATATCAGCGCTGTCCACATGAAAGATCACGTAATGATTCATCATGATGGACAAGCCATAGTCCAAGGGGTGCCTATGGGGCAAGGTCGATTGCCGATCATGGATATGACACAACGCTTATATAATAAGGGGCTTCGGCGGTTTTGTTTTGAAAATGTTTGGGGGTACTGTGCGCCCTTGCAAACACCAGAATCTGAGTTACCAGACATTGCGTGTTTTGCCTTTGATGATCTTCAACCCCGTGTATGGGCTGAAGATCTATCAGAAGAATTTAGGCTTAACGGAGAAATACTTGCATACCGACAAGGCTGGGGTTGGTTTCAGAAGGCATTATCCGAGAGGTAACTTAAATATAGGCCCATAACCTTTCGAAGATTAGTTTAAGCCGCACTTGCCTTTGAAAGGGGCGTTTTGCCAACCCGTATATCATAGGCTTTCATCAAATCTTTGACCATATCGCCAACAACATATGTATGGTCATCGATGCGACCAACGGGGGTTACTTCTGCTGCCGTTCCGGTCAGAAAGACTTGTTCTGCTTTGGCCAACTCTTCCGGCATGATTGTACGCTCAATGACTTCAATGCCTTTTTCCTTGGCGAGTTCGATCACGGTTTGACGGGTGATGCCGTTCAAGAAATTATCGGGTGTAGGCGTATGAAGTTTGCCATCACCAAAGGTCATAAAGATATTGGCGCCGGTGGCTTCGGCTACGTGTCCGCGATAATCCAACATTAAAGCATCTTCAAAACCATTTTGTTCAGCGTCGTGTTTGGACAGCGTACAAATCATATAAAGACCCGCTGCTTTAGCATGAACGGGCGATGATTCCGCTGGAGGGCGTCGCCACTGAGATGTTTTCAGCGAGATGCCTTTTTCGCGGGCCTCTTGCGAGAAATAGGACGGCCACTGCCATGACGCGATTGCCAGATTAATCTTATTTGATTGTGCGCTGATACCCATCATTTCGCTGCCACGCCATGCGACGGGGCGAACATACCCATCAACGATATTGTTGATGCGTAGGGTTTCATTACAGGCTTGATTAATTTCTTCAACGGAATAGGGAATTTCAAAACCCAAAATATTGGCTGATTTTTTTAACCGCTCTGAATGTTCAGTCAGCTTAAAAATTTTACCGCCATAGGCTCTGTCACCTTCAAATACGGAAGATGCATAATGTAATCCATGGGTTAATACGTGAACATTAGCATCGCGCCAGTCGATGAATTTACCATTAAACCAGATCTGACCGTCATGATCAGCAAAAGATGGAGCAGACATAGCAGTATTCTTTCGTTTTCAAGGGTTATTGAATAATAATCTTGCAATCCGTACCAGCAGAAGGCATATATGTCAATAAGGCTGACGTATTTTTTACAATTATAATTTCAACGATTATATTAAGACCAAGGTATAAGGACACAGATTAATGAGCCGAGCCAATCCCTTATTTTTACGTGATGCGGATTTACGTAATGCCATTGAACTGTTGTTTTTTGCCTATCGTGACTTTACCGCTGAACCCGATTCTATTCTCGACCAATATGGGTTTGGTCGCGCCCATCACCGTGTAATATATTTTGTTGGTGCTAATCCGGGCATGGCGGTGAATGATTTACTTGGCATTTTAAGGATAACCAAACAAAGTCTTTCTAGAGTATTGGGTCAATTGTTGCGTGAAGACTTCATTATACAAAAAACGGATGAAGATGATCGCAGACGGCGATTATTGTTTTTGACCGATAAAGGCAAAGAACTGGAAGCTTTGTTGAGCGAGAAACAAAGCAAACTGGTCGCCAAAGCCTACCGTGAAGCAGGGGCGGAAGCTGTGGATGGCTTTTGCACGGTTTTACGGGGTATTATCAACGAGAGCGATCGCAAACGATTCGATGAAGAATAATTAGGTAACAAGGTATTGGGATGACACTTGATCTGCCGCATATTTTGGTTGTTGACGATGATGATCGCCTACGTGATTTATTGCGCCAGTATCTATCTGAAAATGGCTTTGTGGTTTCAACAGCCAGCAACGCCAGCGACGCTCGTTTAAAACTCGCCAGCCTTGAATTTGATTTGTTGGTTCTCGACTTGATGATGCCCGGCGAAACCGGGTTGGAATTTGCCGCCGACTTCAGAAGAACCAACAACACGCCGATCTTAATGTTAACAGCCATGGCTGAAACCAGTGATCGAATAATCGGGTTAGAACACGGCGCTGATGATTATCTGACCAAGCCTTTTGAACCCCGTGAATTATTGCTTCGCATTCAAAATATTCTACGACGTGTTCCGGAATCCGTTGCATCGGAAGATATATCCTTGGGCGATTGTATTTTTGCTCCTGAAAGGGGGGAGCTTTTTAAGTCTGGCAATCCCATTCATTTAACCGAAGTGGAAGCCGCCTTATTGATGGCCCTCGCCAAACAGCCAGGGGCTATTTTAAGCCGTGAAGATTTGATTGCGATCACGGGCGCGTCGGGCACAGACCGCGCCGTTGATGTGCAAGTCACCCGGTTGCGCCGGAAAATCGAACGTGATCCGCGCATGCCAAGATATCTTCAAACTGTCCGGGGGCGGGGTTACGTCCTGCGCCCAGATTAACGGGCGGGGAAAATATCATGAAAATAAGTATCTTAATGAAACGCATATTACCTAAATCTCTTTTGGGGCGTTCCTTGATGATTATCATGATGCCGTTGATCTTGTTACAGGTCGTCTCAGCGGGAATTTTCTACGAAACCCATTGGGCCAAAATTACCCGACGGTTAGCAATTGGTGTCGCGGGAGATGTTTCGGCCATTATCGAGATTTTGCGTAAGGACCCGTCAATTGAAAATCGCGATTGGGTATTTCAATTGGCCGGGGGCAATATGAGTTTTGCCCTGAACTATAAGGAAGAGGCGGTTTTAGAATCCGTGGCCACAGAAATCGATGGCGTTATGGAAAAGGCTCTTTTAACGGCTCTGAATGAGATCGTCCGAAAACCCGTCTGGATTGATAGTGAAAGCCTAGAGCGATATGTAATTATTAATGTCCAGCTTCCAAATGGCGTGCTTGAGGTTGTGACATCCCGAAAACGATTGTTCAGTTCGACAACGTATGTGTTTGTTATCTGGATGATTGGCACGTCCATGATCTTGTTCGGGATTGCAACTATTTTTATGCGCAATCAAGTTAAGCCCATTCAAAGATTATCAAAAGCCGCCGATAATTTTGGTAAAGGACGTGAAGTCGGATTCTTTAAACCCGAAGGCGCCATAGAAGTCCGCCAAGCATCACAAGCCTTTATTGCCATGCAAGAACGTATCTCTCGCCAAATTAATCAACGTACCGATATGCTGGCTGGCGTATCGCATGACTTACGAACCCCTTTAACCCGCATGAAATTGCAATTGGCCTTATTGGGGGATGTTAAAGGTGCAGATGATTTAAAGAACGACATTATCGAAATGGAATATATGCTAGAGGAATACCTGGCCTTCGCGCGCGGGGAAGGAACAGAAAAGCCCGTCGAGACCAATTTAAACGCCCTGCTACAAGAAGCCGCCAATCAAGCCGATCGCAAAGGAGCGCTGGTTGATTTACATATTGAGGAATTGATTATCATTCCCTTACGGCCCAATGCCTTTCGCCGATCGGTAACCAATCTCATCGAAAATGCCCTTCGGTTTGGTGAACACATTGCTATACGGGCGGGTCGGCGAGGCGATTTGGTAGAAATTAACATCGATGATGATGGTCCTGGTGTTCCCGAAGATAAGCGCGATGAAGTCTTTAAACCCTTTGTTCGCTTGGAAAGTTCGCGCAATCGCGATACCGGGGGGGTCGGTTTAGGTTTAAGCATTGTCCGTGATGTTGTTCGGGGGCACGGTGGTGAAGTAAAGCTAGAAAGCTCACCCATGGGCGGTTTGCGCGCTACGATTTTGATCCCGGCATAAACGCTCAGAATAACCGGCTGCCATTGAGCACATTCTGGTCCGGTGTATTAAGCACGATGTCTCCGTCCTGATCTTGAAAACCCAGTACGAGACATTCGCTCATAAACTTACCGATTTGCTTAGGCGGGAAATTAACCACAGCGGAGACTTGTCTGCCTTCGAGATCTTCGGGGGAATAATGTTTTGTGATCTGGGCGGAAGTCTTTAGTTCGCCGATTTCAGGACCGAAATCGATCCACAATTTAATCGCAGGAATTCGGGCCTCAGAATAGGCTTCGCTGCGCAAAACGGTTCCAACACGAATATCAACTTTTAAAAAATCATCAAATGAAATGCTCATCACGGTCTCCTTCAATATTTAAGCAGAGTGTGATGGTGCGCCTGATGAATTACAAGGGGTAAGAAGAGGTAAAAAAAAGGCACTGACTAATGAAAGTCAGTGCCCAAAGTCAGATGTCAAATAAATTTGACAGGGAGGAAATAGAATAGAGAGTAGATCTTACTTCGCAGCGGCAGCCAGTGTTTTGGCTTCGGCAAAGCTTTCTGTAACGCGAGCGCTAATAGGGGCAATCGCATCGTTGTTGGTTTTGCTGATCATGTCGCCAAGTTCGCTCAAATCTTTGACAGCTTGGTCATAAGACTTGCGGGCCATGTCGATTTGCTTTTCAGCGACTTCCTGAGGTGTTTTGGCTTTACCAAGTGTATCGAAAGCAGATGTTGTTGTTTCAACAGCGTCACGCATGATTTCGCTTTGACGTTCTGCTACGTTGCGAACACCTTCAATTACTTTCTGGTTAGCCACGTTCAGGGCTTCGAGGCTTTTACGCTGGCTGGTAACAAATGCGTCCATATCAACATTTGGCAAGTTCATGTCTTTAACAATTTTAGTAAATTGCTCAGTAGCTTTTGAGGGATCGAAATCTGTCCATGCTTTGAACATATCGAATTCTGCGAATGGGTTTGTTTTTTTGGTCATCATAAATCTCCTTCAATTGCTGAGGCCACTATCGGATCATCTCAGCTAAGTATAAATTGTGCGCTGCGTTGGTTTTTATTGCGTTGCAGCATAATTGTAATATGGGGGTTTGTAAGGGGTTTGTCAACTATTATTGTGCGATGCACAAAAAATGGTTGAAGCTAGTTTATCGACGCGCGCGAGCGCATTATCGAGCGTCGCCATGGTTGGGCCTAAGTCATCAGAGTTATCACCCAGCCAAACACGCATGGTATTCCCGGCAATCAAGGCTAGGCCATTGATTTTTATAATACTAAAAGGACTATTGGTTTCAATGCCAGCGGCTTCCAGCATTAATTTCATGGATTGCATAACATGGGATAAACGCCCCAAAGTACGTATCGGGTTTTGCCCTGAACTTCGTAAAATGGGGCTTATTCCATTTTTATAAGGGGCTAAATAATCAAATCTCGCCATCAGTAAGGCAAATAATTTATCTTTAACCGTGTCGCTGGGCTCAAAATTCAGTGATTCTGCAAGGGCTGCGTTATCTGCACGGTTCATCACATCATGAATAAGGGCATCTTTGTCTTTAAAAATACGGATCGCATCTGGCAAAGCAACATGGGCATGGGTCGCAATGTCATCCATGCTTAAAGTTCGCCATTCTCTAAGGGCAGCGAGTTCAAAAGCAGCGGTAATCAGTTTTTGTGGGATATCTTGTTTTTTTGCCATAATGGTTATTATAGCATAATGAGCATTATCCCGCTAGTTCCCGTGAGCGCTCGGTGGCAGCTTTAATCGCTTTGCTGATAAGCGGTTGCCAACCATCGCACGCCATTAAGACCCGCAGCGCTTCGGCTGTTGTGCCACCGGGACTTGTTACATTAATGCGTAATTGGGTAGCATCCTCATGGGATTGATGAAGTAATTCACCAGACCCCGCTACGGTTTCACGGGCCAAACGGCCTGCAAGATCTGCTGGTAAGCCGGCGTCAATGCCGGCTTGGGCCAAACATTCAGCAAGCAAAAAGACGTAAGCCGGACCACCACCGGACAGGGCGGTTACCGCATCGATCATACCTTCGTCGTCAACCCAATCCACACTGCCAACGGCTTGCAGCAGGTTGTCACACATATCACGCTGCGCCGGGAGGGTGTTTGCATTGGCATAACACACCGTAATGCCCCGTTGAACGGCGGCGGGTGTGTTGGGCATAGAGCGCACAATCGCGGCGTCTTTACCCAAATGTTTGGTAAAATAATCAACTGTTTTACCCGCTGCAATGGAGAGAAAAACGCAATTCTTGTTTTTATAACGGCTATATAACGCTGCAACGTCATCCATAGCTTGCGGTTTAACGGCCAGCATCACCACATTGGGCTGTAATTCGGAGGGGATTTCATCAATTGATGCATAAGTATGCACCCCATGATCATTTGTTAACATTGTGCGGATGTCGTTGCTCGGTTCTACAATAGAGACATCGTCTGCTTTCACGCCACGTTGCAGCCAACCGCTTAGTAACGCACCGCCCATCTTGCCACATCCGGCAAGGAGTAATTTTTCAGCCATGGTCTAACTCAGCACTCGCCGACGGTTTCGATCATTGAAGCATCAAGAGCTTCTGTTGGGGTTTTACCGCCCCAAATGACATACTGAAAAGCGGGATAGAATCGTTCGCATTCAATTATTGCGGTGTCGATTAAATCCTCAATCTGCTCTAAGGATGGACGCGCAGCACCGCGCAAGGGTAATGCATGACGAAACAACGGCAACCCTTCATCGGTCCAAATAGAGAAATGGCCAAGCCAGAGCTGTTCATTAATAATAGCCAACAGATTATAGATTGGATTTAATTTCTCAGAAGGAACCCGCATATCAAATGCACAGGTGAAGTGCATGGCATCGATGGTATCATTCCAAGCAAAGTGTAATGAATAATCGCACCAGCGTCCGGGAACCTGGACAGCTAGTTCTTCGTCATTGCGTCGGTCAAAGGACCAATCGTTAAATTCCACGATCTGTTCAATAACATCAAGTGGATGAAATTTCTGTTCTTCGGTAATGGAGCTAATTGTTGTCATGCCCGTTCCCCTATAATCCCGTTAAGCCGTGATCCGGTTTAAAATGTATGACCTGCTAACAATAACAACATATGGTGCAAACACCAAGATTTAGTTACTTTTTGTTAAATAGGCCACTAGGGGTAGAGTGCCATCACTCGTATTAGGGTGCAAGAGCCCTTATGGTTACTGAATGATGAAAGTTGTGGACAAAATAAAGGGCTGCGATCTCATGGTGCAGTTTTTTGTTTCGAATGCGGCGTAAAATTAAGAATTATTTGTTGTTGAGCGCGGCTTCCAACTCAAGAACACGCTTTTCTAGCTTCTCTTGCTGCAAGCGAGCTTCAGCAGCCATAGCCTTAACCACATCGAATTCTTCACGGGCGACAAGGTCGTTGCTAACCAGTAATTTATCGATTTGCTGGCGAATCATTCCTTCAAGCTCGCCTTTGATTCCCCCGAATGTGGAGGCAGCACCACTGGCAACTTTGGCCAGATCGTCAAATAATCGATTGGATGTTTGCATAGGTCTGTCTTTCAATATTAAACAACATAATTAAGAATACACACATTATGAACACATTATATACACATTATACGTACTGCAATTCTTGCTCATATCCTGAGGTAAGTTTATAGATAGATCAGACAGAATTATCAAGAGAGCGACAACATGAATGCTTCTAACGTGCCAGCTGATCTTTCAGAGCGTGGTATCTATTTGATCACCGGGGCCGCAGGGTTTATCGGGTCCAATATTGCGGCGGCCCTTGATGAACGGGGGGCGCGTGTGGTTGTTTGTGACCGTCTGCGCGATGGTGAGAAATGGCGCAATATTGCGAAACGTGAATTGTCGTCAATCGTTCACCCCGATGATTTAGAGGGTTATCTTAAATCTCACGAAGGCGCCATTGAAGCGATTATTCATATGGGGGCGATCAGTTCCACAACCGAAACAAATGCAGATCTGATTATTGAGACCAATTACCAGCTCTCTCTTACATTGTGGAATTGGTGTGCGCACCAAAGTGTTCCCTTTATCTATGCTTCATCGGCGGCCACCTATGGTGATGGTACGCAAGGCTTTGATGATGATCAATCCTTGGAGGGTCTAGCAAAACTAGCCCCCTTAAATGCCTATGGTTGGAGCAAACACCTTTTTGACCGGCACGTTGCCCGCACGGTTGCCAGGGGTGACTTAACCCCACCACAGTGGATGGGCCTTAAGTTCTTTAATGTTTATGGCCCAAACGAATATCACAAAGGTGGCATGCAGAGCGTGGTCTCGCAGCTTTACCCCAAAGCCGTTGCGGGCGAAAAAGCTAAACTGTTTAAATCCCATCACCCGGATTATCAGGACGGAGGACAACTTCGTGATTTTGTTTGGGTTGGCGATTGTGTCGATATCATAATGTGGGCATTAGATAATCGTAGCGTTAGCGGATTGTTTAATTGCGGCACCGGTAAAGCGCGCAGCTTTGCCGATCTGGCGACGGCTGTATACGCAGCCCTTGATACAGAAATCGAATTTGAGTTTTTGCCTACCCCAGAAAATATCCGCGACAAATATCAATACTTCACCCAAGCCAACATGGAACGCTTGCGTCAGTGCGGATATGACAAACCAATGACGTCTCTTGAAGATGGCGTTACGCAATACGTTCGCGACTATCTTCATACCCAAGATCCATTTAAATAAAGAAATAACCGCCTATGTTCTTTGCCATTCCTTTTCCCGCTATTGATCCAAACTTAATTGAAATTGGACCCTTGGTTATCAGATGGTATTCGCTTGCCTATATTTTTGGCCTTATTTTGGGCTGGCGTATGATGCGACGTTTATCGCGCCGAGTAGAAAAGTTTGTCACCCTTGATGACACTGATGATTTTTTGCTGTGGGCCACATTTGGCGTCATTCTGGGGGGACGACTTGGGTACGTCTTATTCTACCGCTTAGATTATTATCTCAGTGATCCCATGGGTATTTTAGCCGTTTGGCAAGGCGGTATGTCGTTTCATGGTGGTTTCGCGGGGGTTGTTGTTGCCACAATACTGTTTACCAGAAAGCGCAAAATACCATTATTGATGTTTGCAGATATTCTGGCCCTTGTTTCGCCCATCGGTATATTTTTTGGTCGTATGGCAAACTTTATCAATGGGGAACTGTTTGGTCGCGTTAGTGATGTGCCGTGGGCTATGGTCTTCCCCCGAGGTGGCCCATCACCCCGTCATCCCAGCCAGCTATATGAAGCCGCCCTTGAAGGGGTGGTGCTATTTATAGTCTTGATGGTTTTATCGCGAATGCGCTTTACCCGAGATCATCCGGGCGTTCTGACAGGATTATTTATATTGGGTTACGCAGCCGCGCGCGGCGCAGTAGAGCTTTTTCGCGAACCGGACGCACATTTGGGATTCTTGGCAGCGGGTGCCACCATGGGACAATGGTTATCATTCCCTATGATCATTCTAGGCTTTGGTATCATTATATACGGAATGCGACATGAACGCTCTGTTTGAGCAATTACGCACCCGGATTATCCAAAATGGCCTCCTAACCGTGGCACAGTACATGGAAGCGGCCATGACGGACCCAAATTTTGGATATTACACAACCAAGCTACCGCTTGGTGATGCAGGTGGTCATCGAGGCGATTTCATAACAGCACCAGAACTCAGCCAAGTCTTTGGTGAACTCATTGGTTTGTGGAGTGCAGCGGTTTGGCAATCCATGGGAGAGCCTGCTGTGGTGCGCCTTGTCGAATTGGGGCCGGGCCGGGGTACGTTAATGGCTGATGCCCTTCGAGCCACTAAAAGAGTTCCGGGTTTTCATCAAGCCGCCCACCTACACATGATCGATGCCAGTCCAACCCTTATAAACCAGCAACAAAAGATGCTGGAACAAAGTGGTGTGAAGGAACAACACTGGCATAACGATTTATCGCTGGTACCAGAAGGACCGATGATCTGTATTGCCAATGAATTCTTTGACGCCTTGCCTGTTCGTCAATTTCAGCGCGTAGGAGAGGGCTGGTATGAACGCATGGTTGGTCTCAATGCGAGTTTTGATGGTTTATCATTTGAGCTATCGAACCAGCAATCGCCCCACCACCTTATTCCCGAAATACTTCAAACGGCAAAAGAGGGGGAATTGGTCGAGACATCCCCAGTTATTCTTCGCAAACTGCACACCCTCGCAGCGCGCATCGCTGATCAAGGTGGGGCAGCGGTGATCATCGATTATGGACACCTTAAATCTGCCCCTGGCGAGACCTTACAAGCCCTCCAAAATCATCAATTTGCCCACGTGTTGGAAGCTCCGGGTGAACAAGATCTAACAACCCACATTGATTTTGCCGCACTCGAACGGGGGGCCGTTAACGCGAACGCCAAAATCCATGGTCCGGTTGAACAAGGGGCGTTTCTAAATAATTTAGGCTTGGGGCTACGTGTCAAAGCGTTGATGGATAATGCTGCATCCTCCGAACAGTCATCAAATCTGCTGTCACGGGCTGAACGGTTGGTTGACCCAGCACAAATGGGCAGCTTGTTTAAAGTGCTGGGCATAAGTGATGCTTCCCTTAACAGCTTGCCCGCCTTATCATAACCCACCTTACGACAAACATTAAATTTGAGCATAATTATGGACATCAAACACACGGCTTCCAGTTTTTCAAATATCGCCACCATCAATCATGGTTTTTTTTATAGATCAGGCGGTCACAGTGAAGGCCTCTATCAATCTTTAAATTGTGGATTGGGTTCAGATGATGATCCGGCGGCGGTTCAGAAAAACCGCACTGTGATTGCGATGGATATGGAGGTTGCCCCGGAGAACCTCGTCTCGCTCTATCAAATTCATTCTCCCACGGTGGTGGCGGTTGATAAACCTTGGCTACGCGAAGATGCGCCGCAAGCCGATGCCATGGTCAGTAATACCCCCGGTTTAGCACTTGGTATCCTAACGGCCGATTGCGCGCCTGTGTTGTTTTCAAATTCCATCGGTACTGTAATCGGTGCTGCCCACGCGGGATGGCGTGGCGCGGTTGGCGGTGTCATTGAGGCCACCATAGCCGCCATGGTGGAACTGGGCGCTGAAAAAACAGATATCTACGGTGTGGTTGGTCCTTGTATCCGTCCAGAATCATACGAAGTGGGCGCTGATATGTATCAAGCTATTGCGGCCCAACACCCAATTAATGCTCAATTTTTTGACCCCGGAAAAGATGAAGATCATTACCAATTTGATCTTCCAAGCTACGCACTGGTCCGATTGGCCAACAGCGGTATTGGTATGGTCGAAGACACACCGGCGGATACCTACGCTGATGAAGATAAATACTATAGTTACCGCCGTTCTACTCACCGAGCTGAGCCTGATTACGGGCGGCAAATTTCAGCCATCAGTATAAAGATACAATAATTTTATGCCGTATTTCACCTTGATTGTTATCTTTTTCTTTCTATCCATATTCGCCATGTGCACGATCGTTTAAGAAATGGCGATGGAATCATGAAAGATGGCATCATGAAAAATGGTATGACGACGATAAAACTGATCTTAGGCTTAATGATTTTAAGTTTTGGTTTGGTATCGTGCGTTAGCAATCAAACCATCAAACAAGAAGCCCAACCGGAACCGTTGGTCTCTGTTTATGAACCCGTGGGACCGCCCCCGCCTATGGCCAAGGCATTAGCAATTTCCGTGGTAAAAGAATTAACGAAACGGGGGTTCCCCGCACAACTTGCTGATCCATCCCTATCCAATAACCCCGGCTACGATCTAACCGGGACTGCCGAAACGCTTGACCCGGCAAATGCTCCTCGGGTCGCCGCTATATCGTGGGTGTTAATGGGCGAGGATCAAGTAGAGATTGCTTTCTTGCGTCAATCGGTGAACGGCAGTGCTGATGCTTGGGCCTATGGGTCGCCGCCCTTAATTCAAACTATCGGCGCGGAAACAGCGGCAAACCTGTCGCCTTTTTTGAGGGGACCAGAACCTCCCATACGATCAGAAACAACAACTGCGTCACTTCCACAACCAACCAAAGATACGACGACATATTCTTTAGAAGAGTTTTTCCCTAAAACCCCAAGTCAAACCCCAGATCAAACTCCAGGTCAAACCCCAGATCAAATCACACAACCACAACAGCAAAAACAACAACCAACGTCAGCTGAATTAACGGAACAAACCTCTGTATTACCGCCTCCACCCGCTGCCCCACCGCCGCCTGTAAATTCAGCAAATTCTCCAGTGGATGGCAAAGTGCGCCAGTTCGGAGTTTGGGTGGATGAAGTTTCCGGCGCACCGGGGGATGGCAATCGTGCACTGACCCTAGCTCTAATCGACAGGCTCGATTTTATTGAATTGCCCTTTGCTCGAACCCCCAGCCTCGCCAGTCATTATATTCAAGGCGTTGTTGATGTTGCCGTAAAAGATGCGTCCTCTGAACACGTGACAATTATATGGGTGGTCCTAAATGCCGTCGGGGAAGAAATTGGTCGGGTTTCCCAGCGCAATGATATTGTTCGCGGTACCCTACATCAAGCATGGTCCGATACCGCGAAATTTGCCGCCGAAGGCGGGGTTGAAGGTATTTCGGCTATTTTAGAACGCGATCTCAATAAAGATTAGATTTACAAAAACACCACCAGAACCACCGAGGCCACCAACAAGACCGCAAAGCCAAAATTAACCCGCCGACTGGTTTTCTCGTCATGTAATAATTGCCGAAGAGTGCCTCCGGCTAATAACCATGCGGGGTTTAACCCCCATAGAAGAAGGTAACATAAGCCTATTTGAAGATAGGTCGATTGTGCGTGAGACGTGGGAATAACCTGAAACCCAGAAAACAAGGCGGTCATGGCGGCGTAAAGCTTAGGATTGACGAGACTCAAGAAAAACCCATCCATAAATTTTGGATTTTTTGTGGGGTCCGTTGGCTTTCCAAGCGGCGGGGCCGTGGCAATTTTTACGGCCAAGTAAACAAGATAAACTACCGCAATAATACTGAGCACTTCACGGGCATAAGGAATGGTTAGGATGGTGGCAAAGATACCAACCGCGACCCCCGTAATTACAATCATTGTGCTGATGATCATACCAATCATATATCGACGGGACGCTTTAAAACCATAAGCAGCACCCACCGCCGCAAGTGACAGTGTAGCTGGCCCTGGGCTACCCATTAGAGCAATCGCGAGCACAATAAAGGCTATCAATTCGTCAAAATTAATGGCTTCCAAAGCGAGACTTCCTTTTTAAGGTTCATAGACTAAATACAACATTTAAAGTAATTTCCCAGACTTAACTGTAGCTTAGGGAAATACTGCTTTAAGTATGGATGGCGAAATGGGTTTTGCGCGAGGGCTGTTTCGTTGTCTTAAAAATTGCGCGTGTTGGGGTGGTTCGCTGTCCTTAATTTTAGAACTGTATTATGAACAATCGATTCGCAAAATTTGCAGCCGTAATTATGATCATGCTCGGGGCCGGTTGTGGCACTGAGCCGATTGTTGTGCATGAAATTACGACACCCGATGGTCCGGTGATTAAGCCTGCCCCAGAAAAATTATTGGTGCTGCCCTTATCCGGGTTGAGCCCTCGATTTGGAATTGCCATGGGGGTCCGCACTGCGTGGGCGTTACGCCAAGCAGGCTATCCCGCTAATCACGTGACCGTATCGGATGGATACAGCCCCGTATTAACCGGGTGGATTACGGAAACATCGTCATCGGGCGATATTCTATGGCTGGATATCGACTGGGCAGCATATGGATCCGACGGTGGGCTTATAGCCAAATACGAGCAAAAAACCGCTGTCCCCAGTCAAGGTTGGGCGCGATTGTCAGCAGAAACCATGGGCGCGGTTGTGGTAGAGGCCATGAGCGGTATTGATAACCTAATTCGATTGGAAATGTTCCCGCCGGGTTCAAGTGGTCCGCAACCTATTCTCGAAATGACTGAATTTGCGGCGCCTCAAACACAAAGCTTGGAAACCATTGTGGTATCCGGTCAAGGGATCGCCAAAGTCGATAAAGCGGGAAAAGAGACTTGGGAGCCATTGGTCTCTGTCACCGCCGTTATCGAAGACGGCCAACAAGTCACTGAATTTAGCCCCGCGCCCATCACATTGATTGATCCTTCAGCCCGCAAAACGGCCCCTCTGGACGCTTATATTTCGGGTGAATTAACCGATGAGTATTCAGCAGGCATTGATACGGACCTTCCCGACATTGATAATATGGGGGATTTACCGCAACCTGATCCTGTTCAACCTGTGCAACCCGTACAGCAAGCACAGCCCGTTCAACCAACACAACCACAACAAACTGCCGCCTTAGAAACGATCACCCCAGAAGAAGCCATGGAATTGGCCCCGGTAGTGGAAAGTCAGCCCGCCCAACAACCGGCGGCCATTGCTGCATTCGCCCCATCAACTTATCGCCCTGTGTTTTTGGTGCGGCAAGCGTTTGGCGCACCTGGAAACGGTAATCTGGAATTACGCGATGCCTTGCGTAAAGCCTTACGAAATAACGATGCGATGGTCACTCAAGATTTGAAACAGGCCAGTCACATCGTTCAGGGTACCGTTCGAGTCGAAGTTCCCTTTGCGGGTCGTCAGCGGGTCCGTATTGTCTGGATGGTTACCAATACCGCTGGGCTTGAAATGGGGACAGCATTGCAAGAAAATGATGTAGCCGAAGGTGTTTTGTCAAAGCCATGGGGAATAATGGCGGATAAAATTGCGGGTGCCGCGGTTTTGGGTATCGCCCAATTGTTTGATGCTGGATTGGACTCTGGTGGTGCTGGTGGTGAATTATCACAACCAGATTTACCACATCTCCAATAGATTTCAGAGAAAATTACAAAATTTATGAAAAAACAATCATTTTTCATGCTGTTTGTTGTCTTTTGGGGCGTTTGGCAGGTTTACTTGGCCGGGTGACACTGATACATTCCGCCGCGTCTCGCGTTTGGAAAAGCTGAAGCCTAATTATGAAAATTCTATCTTGTAATAGTAACATGCCACTGGCAGAAAACATTGCTTCTTATTTGGAGTTGCCATTGGCTGCCGCTAGTGTCCGCCGGTTCTCTGATATGGAAATCTTTGTTGAAATCGAAGAAAACGTCCGCGGTGAGGATGTTTTTGTGGTTCAATCGACATCTTTCCCTGTGAATGATAACCTTATGGAATTGTTGGTCATGATCGACGCGCTAAAACGCGGATCAGCCAGACGTATTACCGCTGTTATTCCTTATTTTGGGTATGCACGGCAGGATCGTAAATCTGGTCCCAGAACACCGATTTCAGCGAAACTCGTCGCTAATTTAATCACCGAAGCAGGTGCAGATCGGGTTTTGACCATTGATTTACACGCCGGACAAATTCAAGGGTTCTTTGATATCCCAACGGACAACCTTTTTGCTGAACCATTCCTATGCAAAGACGTGGAAACCCGCATTGGCCGTGATAATTTGGTTATCGTATCGCCAGATGTTGGTGGTGTGGTTCGGGCCCGTGGCATGGCGAAACGCCTTGGCGCAGACCTAGCCATCGTCGATAAACGCCGCGAGAAAGCGGGTGTATCGGAAGTTATGAACATTATTGGTGATGTTGATGGGCGCCGTTGTATTCTAATCGATGATATCGTTGATAGCGCGGGCACCTTATGTAACGCCGCTGTTGCTTTATCAGAAGCGGGTGCCACGGAGGTCTATTCTTATGTGACCCATGGCGTCCTTTCCGGTGGGGCCGTTGCCCGCGTCGCTGCATCACCGCTTAAAGGCTTGGTGATTACTGACAGTATTATGGCGACCGAAGCCGTTGCCGCCACAGAAAATATCGTTCAATTATCCATTGCACCGCTGGTTGCCGAAGCGATCAGCCGTATTAGCAATGAAACATCCGTTTCGAGCCTGTTTCGATAAGGAAGCAGGTTCTTTCACCTGTCGGCACCCCTGGAGGCCGACAGACTTAACCAACCAAAGGAGTTATTATTATGGTTGATATCAATCCTCTCGTTGCAGAATCGAGAGACCGCGCCGGTAAGGGGGCAGCTCGGGCCACAAGAAGAGCGGGACGTGTTCCTGCTGTTATTTATGGCAACAAGCAAACCCCAACCATGATCTCAATTGAACCTATTGCGCTCAAAAAAGAGCTTGATACGGGTCAGTTTTTCTCAAAAGTTTTTGAAATTGACGTAGATGGTACAAAAGAACGTGTGCTGCCTCGTGATGTTCAATTCCACCCCGTAACAGATACTCCGCTACATATCGATTTCATGCGTTTCAGCAAGAAAACCAAATTTGCCGTGGAAGTTACCGTGAACTTCATTAATGAAGAAGATAGCCCCGGTTTGAAACGTGGCGGCGTCTTGAACGTTGTGCGTTACGCTGTCGAACTTCTTTGTTCACCAGATAGCATTCCTGAAAGCATCGAAGGTGATTTGACGGGTTTGGATATTGGCGACAGTCTCCATATCTCTCAATTCGATCTACCTGAAGGCGTTGAACCAACCATCACCGACCGTGATTTTACGGTAGCAACAATTGCTGCTCCAAGTGTAGAAGAGCCGCCTGAAGTTGACGATGCAGAGGGTGTTGAAGGTGAAGAAGGTGCTGAAGGCGCAGAAGAAGGCGCAGACGCAGAAGAATCATCTGAAGACTAATAACCGTGCTAACCGGGAGTACTCACCATGCTATTATTCGTGGGTCTTGGTAATCCCGGATCGGGTTATGCCCGTAATCGGCACAATGTAGGTTTTATGGCGGTGGACGAAATAGTCCGCCGCCATTCCTTTGGTCCTTTCAGATCGAAATATCACAGTGAAATTTCCGATGGCACGGTTGCCGGACAAAAAGTTTTGGTGCTAAAACCACAAACATTTATGAACGAGTCTGGTCGCGCCGTTCAGGCGGCTATGACGTTTTATAAAATTGCCCCTAAGGATGTTATGGTTTTCCATGACGAACTAGATCTGGTGGGCGGTAAGGTTCGGGTTAAACACGGTGGTGGCCACGCCGGACACAATGGTCTGCGCAGTATCCATTCTCATGTGGGTGCTGACTATGGTCGGGTTCGCATTGGTATTGGTCATCCCGGAGACAAAGGTCGTGTTGTATCGCACGTCTTAAAAGATTTTTCCAAAGAGGAAGATATCTGGTTAGAAAAAGTAATCGACGCCATGGCGGATCATGTGGGTGCTTTGGTAAAAGGGGATGACGCGCTTTTCCAAACCAAAGTTGCACAAGCAATGATGCCGCCTAAACCAAAGAAACAAAATAATAAAGATAATGAAGAAGGTACGAAATAATGGGTTTTAATTGTGGAATCGTTGGTCTGCCCAATGTTGGTAAGTCTACTCTTTTCAATGCGTTGACAGCCACAGCATCGGCGGAAGCCGCAAATTTTCCGTTTTGTACCATCGAGCCCAATGTGGGCCGTGTATCTGTACCAGATGAACGTTTGGAAAAAATTTCAACGATCTCCAAATCGGCCAAACTCATACCAACGCAACTTGAATTCGTTGATATTGCGGGTCTTGTTCGGGGGGCGTCCAAGGGGGAAGGTCTCGGCAATCAGTTTTTAGCAAACATTCGCGAAGTCGATGCCATCGTCCACGTGTTGCGTTGTTTTGAAGATGAGAACGTCACCCACGTCGAAGGCAAAGTTGATCCTGTTAGTGACGCAGAGACCGTTGATACCGAATTAATGCTCGCTGATATGGACAGTTTAGAAAAACGCGTCCAATCCCTTGAAAAGAAAATCCGGGGCAACGACAAAGATGCCAAAATCCAGATGGAATTAGTGGAACGCTCCCTTGCTGTATTGCGCGATGGCAAGCCGGCCCGTTTGGTCGACGTAAACGAAGATGAGCTTAAACACTTCCGCATGCTACAACTGTTGACCTCTAAGCCAGTTTTATACGTTTGTAATGTGGACGAAGCCTCCGCCGCCACAGGTAACGACATATCCAAAAAAGTCGAAGCTATGGCCACCGAACAAGGCGCAGAGTGTGTCATTATTTCCGCTCAAATCGAAGAAGATATCTCGCAAATGGATGATCCAGCCGATCGCGCGGAATTCCTAAGCGACATGGGCTTGGTCGAAACTGGATTAGTGCGGGTTATTCGCGCAGGTTATCACTTGCTCGACCTCATCACATTCTTCACATCCGGCCCCAAAGAAACCCGCGCCTGGACCGTTATGCGGGGATCACTCGCCCCCCAAGCCGCCGGGGTCATTCATACCGATTTCGAACGGGGTTTTATTCGCGCTGAGACGATCTCCATGGAAGACTTCCTCGCCCTAAACGGCGAACAAGGCGCAAAAGACGCCGGAAAAATGCGTCAAGAAGGTAAAACATATCAAACCCAAGACGGCGACATCATGTTATTCCGCTTCAACGTTTAAATATTCGTTTTTCTTTTAAATCTCGATTGACAGAAGGCTCTCTCTTATAAAGTATCTAAGGATATTTAAAGGGAGAATAATGTGTCTGAAGCAAATCCAAGTGCGCCCTCTAAACCCGTCATCGGTATCATCGGTGGCAGTGGTGTTTATGAGATTGAAGGTTTAACCAACACCCGTTGGGAGCGTATTGAAAGCTCTTTCGGTGAGCCATCCGATGAACTGTTCTTTGGCGAGTTGGATGGTCAACAATTGGTGTTCCTGCCCCGTCATGGTCGCGGTCATCGGATTCCCCCCAATGCCGTCAATTACCGGGCGAATATTGATGCGCTCAAGCGGGCAGGGTGTACAGAAATCATTGCCGTCAATGCTGTTGGCTCCTTACACGAAGATTTGCCGCCGGGAACCTTTGTGTTGGTCGATCAATTCATTGACCGCACCATCGACCGGGTTAAGAGCTTTTTTGGTACGGGACTGGTTGGTCATGTTGGTTTTGGTCACCCTATTTGTTCTCGGTTAACCGACGCGCTTTATGAAAGCGGTGAAGAGCTTGGCTATGATATTGTAAAAGGCGGCACGCTGGTGGTCATGGAAGGGCCACAGTTCTCAACGCTTGCTGAATCAAACATGCACCGGTCATGGGGATGTACATTGGTTGGCATGACCAACATGCCCGAAGCTAAACTCGCCCGTGAAGCTGAGATGTGCTACGCCTGTATCGCTATGGTAACGGATTTCGATTGCTGGCACCCCGATCATGCCAGTGTCACGGTCGACGCGGTCATCGGTGTGTTAATGGCCAATGCCGACAAAGGTCGTGCGTTGGTGAAATCCACAGCCCCGAAACTATCGGATCACCAAGGCCCTTGTAAATGCGGCTGTCAGACATCCCTAGACGTGGCCATTATGACGGCCCCGGATGTGCGTGATCCGGCTATGATCGAAAAATTAAGGGCGGTTGCCGGACGGGTTCTTAAATCATGAAAGTAAACGGTACACCTTTCCGTACGATCTGGCTTGCCGAAGACGGCTGGGGGGTCGAAATTATCGACCAAACGGTGTTGCCCCACCATTTTGATATTGTCAGACTAGAAAATCTAGAAGACAGCGTCGTCGCGATTGCCGATATGCTGGTCCGCGGGGCGCCCTTAATAGGCGCGACGACGGCCTATGGTGTGGCACTTGCCATGCATGAGGATCCATCTGATCAAGGTCTTGATAAGGCGTGTGACGATTTGTATGAAGCGCGCCCAACGGCCGTGAACTTACGCTGGGCGTTGGATGAAATGCGCGCTGTACTTGATCCCTTGGGTCCCAAAGACCGTGCGCAGGCGGCCTATGCGCGGGCTGCTGAAATTGCCGACGAAGACGTAGAGATTTGCTCTAACATCGGCGATAACGGTTGCGCGCTCATAAAAGATATTTGGCAGGAAAAAGGCAAATCCGGTACGGTTAATGTATTAACCCATTGTAACGCTGGCTGGCTGGCGACAGTGGATTGGGGGACGGCACTCGCCCCCATTTATAAAGCCCATAATGCGGGCATCCCTGTACATGTTTGGGTGGATGAGACCCGGCCCCGTAACCAAGGTGCCAATCTGACGGCGTGGGAGTTGCAGCAACACGGTGTGCCCCATACGCTGATCGTCGATAATGTTGGCGGGCATTTGATGCAACATGGCATGGTTGATCTTTGTATTACAGGAACCGATCGCACCGCGCGAAGCGGCGACGTCTGTAACAAGATCGGCACGTATTTAAAGGCCTTGGCCGCGTATGATAATGGTGTGCCTTTTTATGTGGCGCTGCCCGGACCGACCATCGATTGGACCATTCGCGATGGTGTCGCTGAAATTCCCATTGAGCAACGTGACGCGGACGAAGTTTTGCGCATTCCCGGTATGACCGATGATGGTGAAGTTCGCGAAGTTCTATTGACAGCCGTGGGTGTTAATGCCGCCAATTATGCCTTTGATGTCACCCCGGCCCGTTTGGTCACCGGATTAATCACCGAACGGGGGGTCTGTCCCGCCAGTGAAGCTGGTCTCGAAGGTCTCTATCCTGAAAAGGCTTAAGCAATGAGCATTCTAGTCATCGAGCATCATGATAATCCATCCTTAGGTGTTGTCGGAGAAACCATTAAAGAAGCGGGCATCCTAACCACGGTTCTGTGGGGCGAGAATGGTGATGTGATGCCAGGTAGCCACGCGGGGCATGATGGGTTAATCGTGCTGGGTGGAGCCATGAATGCGATGGATGATACCAATTATCCCTATTTCCCTGCCCTTTTGAAATTGATTCGCAGTTTCGGTGACGCCGATAAACCTGTACTGGGTATTTGTCTTGGCTCGCAACTTATTGCAAGGGCATATGGTGCTGATGTTCATTTGGCTGGTGACTTTGAATTCGGGTTTTGCCCGATATCTTTAACCCCAGAAGGCTTGGATGATCCCGTCGTTGGACATATGCACCAAGACCAAGGATTGTTTGAATGGCACGTCGATCATTATAATCTTCCCGTTGATGCTGTTGAATTAGCAACAGGGGTTGATTACCCCCACCAATGTTTCCGCATGGGTCGGGCGACGTATGCCATGCAATTTCACTTTGAAGTCACCAAAGAAATTATTGAAGGCTGGATTATCATGACAGGTGATGAATGTGATCACCTGTCACCGGGGTATCAAGAATGGTTGCCGGGGCAATTCAAAACCCACCTAACCCCCTCGATGGATTTCTGCCGTACGGCTATTCAAAATTGGTTATCCTTACGGTAATTTAGCTTCTCGCCTTGCAATATAGAGTGTCGATCCCGCCACAATTCCTGCGCCGACCCAAGTCCAAATATCGCTGGTTTCACCAAAGAAAATGAATGCCATGGCAGAGACAAAAGGTAGGCGCAGATATTCATAGGGCATAAGGGCCGACGCATCGGCGTATTTGTAGGATTGGGTAAAAAATGTATGGGCGAGAACAGCCAATCCCCCCACCAATACCAATAATGCGAATAGTTCAACCCCCGGCCATTGCCAAACAAAAAGCGCTGGAATCAATGAAAAGGGCGTCAATAAAACGTTCATATACGCCATAATTGTGACTGTGGTTTCACTTGATGATAAGGATTTGACGATTAAAGCGGTGCTTGCCATGAATATGGCCGCGATAATTGGTAGGCTCATAAGGGGGGATATATCGACGAACCCTGGTCGTAAGATTACAACCACCCCTAAGAAGCCAACAAGGGTTGCTCCCCAACGGTGAATACCAACCCTCTCCCGTAAAAATATCGCCGCCCCGATGGTTGCAAATATGGGGACGGTGAAATTCAAGGAGACGGCTTCTGCCAATGGTAAAATGGATATGGCAAAGAACCATGTGTACATTGCACATAATCCAAGGGCTGCTCGGGTAACATGCTTTCCAAGACGCTGGGTTTTAAAAATGCTGTCGCCGCTTTTTAATATCCACGGTAACATGAACAAAATTGCAAACAGATTCCTAAAAAAAGCCACCTGTAAGGGGTTCATTTCTTGCGTTGCTAATCGGATGGAAATAATCAGCATCGAAAAAACGGCCGATGCTAAGGTATATAATATTGCGCCCCGAAAGCGGATGGGGATACGTTCCATTATTCCATAGGCGAAATTCATAGGTGGAAATCCAATCAGCGATCCGTTGTACGAAGTGTAGGGGTTTTCTGTTAATAAAAAAGGCCCCGTCTGAGACGAGGCCTTTTTATATGCGTTATCTGTAGGGCTGATCAGTGAAGATCAGACCAGATTTTACGTTTGACGCCATAAAGCAGCAATGTCAGGAATGACAAGAAGATCATGACTTTCAGGCCCAGTGACTTACGTTCTTCAAGTTCTGGTTCGGAAGCCCACGCCAAGAACGTAACGATGTCTCTGGCAGTTTGATCGAGTGTTGCTTCTGTACCATCGGCATACTCCATGTAGTCGGCCTCAATGGGCGGTGCCATGGCGATTTGGTTACCAGGGAAGAAATGATTGTAATACATACCTTCCATGATCTCGACGCCTTCTGGTGCTTCTTCTTCATAACCAGTCAGCAGAGCGTAGAGATAATTTGGTCCGCCAACACGGGCTTTGACAATCAGCGACAGATCCGGTGGTAAAGCGCCACCGTTTGAAGAGCGTGCTTCATTATCATTGGCAAATGGTCCAACGAACCGGTCCGCAGCGGTTGCGGTACGCATGAACATTTCGCCTTCGCTATCGGGGCCGTCTTCGACTTCGTAATCACTGACGAATGCTTTGATTTCGTCTTCACTGAAGCCAATGTCACTGAGATTACGATAGTGCATAAAATCTAGACCATGACAGCTGGCGCAGACTTCAGAATAAACCTGAAGTCCCCGTCGTAATGATGCACGTTCAAAGGTGCCAAAAGGACCAGACCATGACCACTTCTGTTTTGGAATTTCAACACCACTCGCAGCTTCGGCTGGGGCGGTAGAAAAACTTACAACACTAATGACAGCAAGCGTTGAAAGGACGGAAAGAATAGTCTTTTTCATAATATTGCTCCCGAACCTTATTGAGATGACTTGAGAACGGCTGAACTGATACTTTCTGGGATCGGCTTAGGCCGCTCCAGAAGACCAATCAGCGGTACCAAGACCACCAAGTGAAAGAAATAGTAGAACGTAGCAAGCTGTCCAATAATGATATAATTACCTTCGGCTGGCTTTCCGCCAATATAACCGAGTACCAGACATACAAGAAAGAATATCCAGAAGAATTGTTTGTTAATCGGACGGAACTTATTGCTGCGTACTTTCGAAATATCAAGCCATGGAAGAGCGACCAATAGAAGGATTGATGCAAACATTGCTAGAACGCCGGCCAATTTGGCAGACATCAACCACCCACCCAGAGAAATGATCTGGTATAGGAAGAAGTCTTCTGTGAAGGCACGCAAGATGGCGTAATACGGCAAGAAATACCATTCAGGAACGATATGCGCCGGGGTTACCATCGGGTTGGCTTTGATATAGTTATCAGGCTCACCAAAGAAGTTTGGTGCGTAGAAAACAAACCCGAGGAAGAAGATCATCATCACAGCCATACCAAAGAGATCTTTGATCGTATAGTAGGGATGGAATGGAATGCTATCTTCTGGCTCACGTGCTTCAACACCAATTGGGTTATTAGAACGGTGAACGTGTAATGCCCAAAGATGAACAAACACCAGGCCGAAAATAACAAACGGCATTAAATAATGCAGCGAGAAGAAGCGGTTCAGAGTTGGGTTATCAACGGAGAAACCACCCCAAAGTAATGTCACAATGCTATCGCCAACGAATGGAATAGCTGAGAACAGGTTGGTAATAACCGTGGCACCCCAGAAGCTCATTTGGCCCCATGGAAGAACGTAGCCCATAAATGCTGTTGCCATCATAGCAAGCAAGATGAACACACCAATGATCCACAGTAATTCACGGGGTTCTTTATAGGAGCCATAATACATACCACGGAACATGTGGATATAAACGACGATAAAGAACGCTGAGCCACCGTTCATATGAATATAGCGGATTAACCAGCCATAATTCACATCACGCATGATCCGTTCAACAGATTCAAACGCGTAATCAACGTGGGCTGTATAATGCATAGCAAGAACAATGCCGCTGACCACCATAATGGCGAGAATAACACCGGCAAGGGAACCGAAGTTCCACCAATAATTCAAGTTGCGCGGCGCTGGATAATTGGCACCCACAGAATCATTAATGAAATTGAAGACCGGAAGACGGTGCTCAACCCATTTCAGAACCGGGTTTTTAAATTGAATAGTAGAAGGTGAAGACATGATTTGTTTTCCTTACCCGATCTTGACGGTTGTATCATCAAGGAACGCATATTCAGGAATCAAGAGATTCTTTGGTGCGGGACCTTTGCGAATACGACCAGACGTATCATAGTGAGAACCATGGCAAGGGCAGAACCAGCCGCCATATTCGCCTTTTGGTTCACTGGATTTCTGACCAAGCGGAATGCAACCCAAATGGGTGCAAATGCCAACCATGATCAGCCATTGTGGCTGCTGTACACGGTCTGCGTCGCTTTCAGGATCAATCAGATCAGCAGTACTGACGGATTGAGCTTCGGTAATTTCATCGGCTGAACGGTTACGAACAAAGACCGGTTTGCCACGCCAAACCACGGTAATGCTTTGTCCTTCATCGATGGGGGACAAATCTATTTCGGTTGATGATAATGCCAATGTGTCTTTTGCTGGGTTCATTGAATGAATGAACGGCCATACAGCCAGTGCGGTGCCAAGACCACCAATGGTCGTGGTAGCAACAAGCAAAAAATCTCGGCGACTTTTCTCGTCACCAGTTGATGTGTCGAGTGCTGCATTTGCAGAATCTGCCATTTAAACCCCCTTCAATATTCGGGATGTAAGGTTTTATACATATTTATTTATACAGGTTTTCTTAAACCCAGATTACACATGAGTGTTTTCATATATTGCAAACAGCCATAACGTATTGCTGATTATACATAAATATAACGTTCATGCACTCAGGGATATACTGCAAAATCACTGGGATTGAAAGAGTGAAGGTGCCACAATTGACGTGTTTTTATAATTGTTTGTATTCTAGAACAGTGGATCATTAATTCTTAATTATAGATGGCCTTGAAAATGTACAGTCCTGTGACTGTCGCTATTATAAATTCTGGTCCTGCACGACAGTTCTATAATGCGGTGCCCGGTGCCATTGGGTCAAGGTTTTGTGTGAATTATGGTGGTTTTTCAACGACATACGGTGATGAAAAGCAATCCCTCTGTGGATGAAAAAGCCACCTGGCGGGAACCCGACCACTGTTGGAAACAGTAGTACTGTTGGTAACTGCATTATACTGGCTTATTTGGCCCCCGACCGTCGATTCGTCCATGTGGCCCACGCTTCAATTAGGGAAAATGGGGGACGGACGAGCGGACAACGGCAATCAAAGAACACGACCATTCCCATTATTATGCTGGCTATATGCGTGATTCAGATGGCAATAAGTTGTGTATTGTGAGCGACAACTTGGAATAATGATAAAAATGCCTATTCGATTAGCCCTATATGAACCCGATATCCCCCAAAACACAGGAACAATCCTGCGCACCGCGGCCTGTTTGGGGGTTGGGGTTGATATTATTGAGCCCTGCGGCTTTGTCTGGGACGAGAAACGCATGCGGCGATCCGGCATGGACTATCTCGATCGCGTTGACATTATTCGTCACCCATCGTGGCAGGAGTATCATCATTCAAACCAGGGTCGCCTTGTCTTGCTGACAACTCAAGGGGCAGTGGCCTATACCGAATTTTCTTATCAAGACGGTGATACTCTATTATTAGGGCGAGAAAGTGCAGGTGTGCCAGAGGAGGTGCACAATGCAGCCGACGCCCGGATTATTGTTCCGGTTGCCCAAGGCATGCGCTCTTTGAATGTCGCGGTTACAGCCGGTGTCGTATTGGGTGAGGCGCTCAGACAAACGGGTGGATTTCCGAAATGAGATGAGCCAATTAATGGCATAAGGTTAACTGATTAACGCTAAAGGATTAACAATTGCATTTATTTCTTATCGTTTTTCTTAAGTTGACGATGATAAACAGAAAACTTCATGTCTAATTCAAGAATGTGAGAGTTCAACCAGTTTGATAAAAACTCCATCAATGCATTATAATTGAAAGTCTCGGGGGATTGGTTAAACTCTTCTTTAAAGTTAAGAACCAATTGCTTTAAAATTGCGTGTGCATTTTTATGCATAGAAAGTTCGGGATACCCTGTGCTGTCCATCAAACGCTCTTCATGTTCAAAATGAACATCGACATAGGATGTTAGAGCTTCAAATGTTGAATTCATTGATGCCACACTGGCGCCATCGGCCCATTTTCCATTTAGATCATTGATCAAGGCAAAAAGCCCCCAATGTTCCTTATCAACTTCTTCTTCACCTGTCTTTAGGTCATCGTTCCACTGGGCGATTGCCATTTTAATGTTCTTTCAATTGACGAATAAAATATAATCAGCCTGTATGTCATTATTATAAAGAATTATTACTATTCTAACATTAACCAGAGTTATTAAATTAGGTAATCTACTGAGATAGCTGTTTTAGCTTATCTAGGCATTTGTGACGATCTGGTGTACAGTCATTGTCGATCCACCAACCTTTAATTTTATCCATCATGTCGCCAATGGCTGGACCTTGAACATATCCCAAAGCTTTCAAGTCTTCACCCGTGAGTGGAAAAAAAGGTTCCTGCCATGTGTAAATTCTTTCCAGAGTCTGGATCCATGATTTTTTTCTATCTTTTGATAAATTGGCATTTTCGGCTGTTTCTCGCGCCCATGTAATCAAACACTGATCTGCATATAAAGCGGGGCCCGTTTTTATGAGGTGTCGGGTGAGTTCGTTTTTTGTGATCATGGGGTCGGGTGAAATAAACCCCGTTAAATCAATCAACCGTTTGCGATCTATGTTACTGAACCGCCAGCGGCTTGCTATGGTATCAGCAACGGCAGTATCAGAATTAATTGGTAATAAGGTTGCAAGATTACGCACGGGGTCTGGCGTCAAATTTTCGTAATTGATCGCGGAAGTGCAAAGCCAGATGAGGGCGCGCAAGTCACCAAAATTTTCTGCTTCGGGTAAAACTTGATCTAGAACATGTTCGCCTTTCATTAAAATCAAAGTGTCGGCGGCATTATGAGCGCCGAGGATTTTCATCATTTCATGCTGGATGCGTTCGCCTGATAATGTGCTCAATTTATCTGCAGCCATTCGACAGGCTGATAATGCATCGCGGTTTACCGGGGGACGCCCATGGCTGGTATGAAATCTGAAATACCGCAAGATGCGTAAGTAATCTTCCTCTATGCGATCTTTGGCTTTACCAATAAAACAGACCCGGCCATAGGCCAGATCGGCAATACCGTTAAAGGGGTCATAAACCGCCCCTGTGCGGGTGGCCATAAGCGCATTAATGGTAAAATCCCGGCGCTCTGCATCGATCATCCAATCGTCGGTAAAGGCCACTTCCGCGTGTCGGCCATCGGTGCTTACGTCTTTGCGCAGTGTTGTGATCTCAAAATTCTCACCGTCAAGCACGGCGGTAACGGTGCCATGTTTTATCCCTGTTGGGATTACTTTAATGTTGGCGCTTTCCAGCAATTTGATGGTGTGCTCTGGTTTGGCTGTGGTTGCGATGTCGATGTCGTTAACAGGGCGTTTGGCAATGGCGTCGCGAACACACCCGCCTACAAACCGGGCTTCAAATCCACCCCCTTCTAGCACATCAAATATGCTTTGAACATTATGTGCCGTCACCCATTCTTGAGGGCCGATTTCTCCGGTCGGCTCAAATTCTTTAACTTCCAAAGTGAATAGATTCTGGCGGTCGATCACTAGTTTGTCTCATCGGTCGTTGTTTGCGGGGTATAGGTTGGTTCGGTGATTTTGCCATCAATAAATTTAGGGGCTTCATAAACACCTGAGTCTGGTGAGACCCCGTGAGACGTAGCCAGCCATACCATAGAAATGATCATTAGAATAAAACCAAGAATGATAGACCAAAAGCTCGACCCTTTGGTGAATTCCGGTGGCTCATCCCCAGATGTTTCGGCCCGTTTGCGACCATACCATACCCATAGGGCATAAACCATTAAGGGGGCCATAAGGGGCAATATAATCTGTATTAATATACGCGACATTTAAAAGCCTTTGTTTTTTGATTAAGAGCGAGCCGTTATTCAGTTTTCTCAAGTTCTTGAATTTTTTCTCCGGCGATGATTTCATAAAAATTTCGTAAGATCCCAGCCGTAATTCCCCATATATGATAATCGAAATAGGGCATAGCATATGTATACCACATTAGGTCCCCATCGAAAATACGAGTCTCTCGTACATGGTTTTCCGGGTTCATAATAAAGGCGAGCGGGACTTCAAAAATTTCTGCAACCTCGACCGGATCGGGGGTCATATCAATAGGGGGGGTAATAATTCCAACAATGGGTGTGACAGAAAACCCGGTACCCGTTAGATACGTGTTTACGCGTCCAATTATTTTGACGCGGGCGCGATCGATACCGCATTCTTCTTCTGTTTCGCGAAGGGCTGTTGTTTCCGCGCTGTCGTCCTCTTCATCCACATGCCCGCCGGGAAAGCTGATCTGGCCGGGGTGGTGGGCCAGATGGTCGGTGCGCCGCGTGAATAATACATGGGGGCCTTCGGCCCTATCGATTAAAGTCAATAAAACCGCCGCAGGGCGTAATGGTTCTGAATTAATGTAATGTGGATTAAGAATATGATCACCAAAGGCTTCACCAATGTGATTTCGATAATCTGTTAACCGTTGCTCAATCTCAAAAAGGTTTGTGCTGGCCATTTGATTTGCCGATTTCCAATTGTCTGAATCTTCAGTTGGTTGAACCGATGGGGAAGTAAATACCCGCACTCCAGACCCCGAGGACATTTTCGCCATTACTCTCTCTTTCTACACTCATTTCCATTAGTTGATAGAAAACCGAACGTTCTAGCAAGGCCTCTAATCGATCCTTGACCATAATATAGGGTTTTACGCCATCGTTGATAGGGTCGGTTGCAATTCGTAAGGGGTGATCTTCATCAAGTGTTACAATTGTATCCACGTTGGTGCGAAACTTGATGCAAGATTCGTCCAGCGTGATCAGCTCGACGGCCATAAAAGGGGCGTCTTCAACTGTGATCCGGGTTAGCTCAACAGGGGTGGTTAACCAATACCCGCCCTCACTATCACGCCGCATAATGGTGGAGAATAACGCTACCATGCGGGGGCGGGTTATCATTGACCCTTTATAGAACCATTCTCCTTTTGCATTGATATGCATATCTATATCACCACAGAACATGACACGCGGATTTGCCGCTAAAGCCGCCATGTCGGGCGGCAGTTGACCGGCGGTCAGTTGAGTTGCCCCCTCTTGTGCCAGCCGATCTGGCAGCTTGATATTATTTTTTGTCTGTTCTGTCATTTTTCGGTCTATTTGCACTGAAATGTGATTATAGTAATAATATAGTTCACAATACGCTACACGCTATCTTAAAATCCATATCAGGAATAAATTTGGAGTACAGGATTTGGTTATCAGCAATGAAATAAACGATCCATCAGATACAAACCCAGAAATAATTGTTGATGAACTTGAAGTTGCCGGAAAATTACTGGCCCGTGCCAGAACCGCCGTTGGCTCCATCATTGTTGGGGTCGATCAAGTTGTAGAAGAAACTCTGGTCGCTTTGCTATCGGGTGGGCATGTGTTGCTGATCGGGGTACCCGGTTTGGGCAAAACAAAATTAGTTGAAACACTGGGTCAAGTTTTTGGCTTGAATGAACGCCGAATACAATGCACCCCGGATTTAATGCCCGCTGATATTCTGGGCTCAGAAGTTCTGGAAGAATCCAGCACCGGCAAGCGCTCCTTTCGATTTATCAAAGGCCCGGTATTTAGCCAATTATTGATGGCCGATGAAATAAACCGGGCAAGCCCTCGTACTCAATCGGCCCTGCTACAAGCCATGCAAGAGCACCGGATTACGGTGGCGGGACACTATCATGCATTGCCCAAACCTTTTCATGTTCTCGCAACACAGAACCCCTTGGAGCAAGAAGGTACTTATCCTTTGCCCGAAGCACAACTGGATCGTTTTTTCATGCAAATCGATGTGGGCTATCCAGATCATGATGCAGAACGACAAGTGCTAATCGATACCACCGGGGCAACACATATCAAGCCCGATAAAATCATGTCGGCTGAAGATTTATTAAATGTACAACGTCTGGTTCGCCACGTCCCGGTGGGGGAGAGTGTTGTGGAAGCTATATTACAATTGGTTCGGGGGGGGCGCCCCGAGAGCACGACAATCGACGATGTCCGCAATCATGTTTCGTGGGGGCCGGGTCCCCGTGCAAGTCAGGCATTGATGCTCGGGGTACGCGCCCGGTGCATCCTTGATAATAGATTATCCCCCAGCATTGATGATGTTCTCTCACTGGCGCATCCCGTATTGCGACATCGTATGGCGCTTAATTTCGCAGCCCGCGCAGAGGGTGTGGATATTTCAATGATTATCGAGCGGCTATGTGACAAGATCAGATGACGGCGCATTCCAAAACCGAAACGCTCCATACCCGCGCCCAACAGCTAGGTGATAATTTGCCGCCATTATTATTGGCGGCAGAAAAAGTGGCTAGCATTGTATCACAAGGAATTCACGGCCGCCGTCAAGTAGGGAAGGGGGAAACCTTTTGGGAATTCAGACGCTATAAGTTCGGCGATCCTGCTCAACGTATTGATTGGCGTCAATCGGCAAAATCTGACCGGGTCTATATTAAAGAAACCGAATGGGAAGCAGCCCAAAGTATTTGGTTATGGCGTGATACATCCAATTCCATGACCTTCTCATCAAAGCAGGGGCAACCTGATAAACTAGCACGGGCAACACTTTTAGAACTGGCCTTGGCTGCGTTGCTCATGCGAGGGGGGGAGAATGTAGCTTTATCGGGAGAGCACACTGGAAAGCCTAAATTAACACTACTGGAGATGGCTGAAACGCTGTCACAGGATATCACAACCTCTGAAGCGGCTTTCGTGGATGTCGACATTCCCCGTAATGCGCGTGTTGTGATGTTTAGTGATTTCCTCGAGACCGAAAGTGACCGTAATACCCGCGAAACTTCATTGAAGCGGTTGGCTGGGCAAGGTGTTGGTGGCGTCATCGTTCATATATACGATCCGGTGGAACAATCCTTGCCCTACAAAGGTCGGGTAAATTTCGAAGGGTTAGAGGGTGAACCGGATATGATGATCGAACGTGTTGAGCACGTAAGTAATGCTTATCAGCAAGTATGGCAGGATCATGTAAATCAATTGAAAGAATTCGCCGCCAACCTAGGCTGGTCTTTTATTTCTCATAACACGAATGAGCCACCTTATTCAGCACTGACACAAATTTACGCAAAACTATCAGGAGGAAAATAATGCTTAGTATTGGCGGCATTTCTTTTCTGATGCCTTTTGCATTGCTTGGTTTCATCATACTGCCGGTTATTTGGTGGTTGGTGCGATTAACCCCGCCGTTAGCATACACCATAAAGTTTCCCGCGATCATCTTGTTAGGAAAGCTTAAAGACGTACAGGCTGATGCTTCTACATTGCCATGGTGGTTGATGATGCTCAGGATGCTGATGGTTGCTTTATTAATCATCGGCGCGGCCTTACCCGTTATGAACCCGCAAGAAGCCTTGCGGTCAAATGGTCCGTTGGTTGTCATTGTTGACAATGGCTGGGCCAGCGCCAAACATTGGTCGCCTATGATATCCACGGCGCGTGATTTAATTATTCAAGCGGGGCGCCAAGACCGCCAAGTCTTAATCGTACCGACATCTTCAGATAGAACGAATGTGTTGCCGGCTTTCATGCCCTCGGATAAAGCAATAAAGCGATTAGAAACGCTTGCCCCGAATCCGTGGTCTGTTGATCGTAATGGCGTGCTCGATGTCTTGTTCTCCCTTTCCACAGCGGGAAGTACCGTGTGGTTGAGTGATGGTTTATCTAGCGATGGTATAAGAGATGGTGCAAGCGATGTTGATAGAACCTTGATCGCCACACTGCAACAATTAGGACCGTTAAGTATTTATAAGCCTGACGCCGGTACCGAGGTTGCGGTCCTTTCTCCTCCAGAGGGAAACGCCACAGAATTATCCATGGCGGTCATCAGGGCAAATAGTGATCTCAGTTATGCCGCCAATTTAATTGCCTATGATACCGATAACCATGCGGCGGGGCGTGCGACGGCGTGGTTCAAACCCGGTGATTTGCGCGCCAATGCGATTTTTGAAATGCCCTCAGAAGTTCGCAATCGACTATCACGCATTGAAATAGAGGGACAAAATACGGCTGGGGCGACACTGTTATTAGACGAACGGTGGCGACGGCGACCTATTGGATTGGTAAGCGAGAGCGACCTTTCTGAAGCGCAATTATTGCTCAGCAATTCGTTTTATCTATCGCGTGCTTTCGAACCATTAGGCAGGGTTCATCACGGGTCAATTGCTGAATTATTAGATCAAAAAATTGCCGTTCTGGTTCTAACCGATCCGCCTTTGTTAAGCCCCCAAGATGAAACCCGCGTTCAAGAATGGATGAAAGCAGGGGGCTTGTTGATCACTTTCGCAGGTCCCCGATTATCGGACAATTCGCAATCCTCCCTTCTTCCGGTTACTTTGCGTGATGGCGACCGCATTATGGGTGGATCAATGGCGTGGCGGAGACCCGCCAGTATCGCCCCTTTTAATGAAACTTCGCCCTACCATGGATTAGAGGTCCCCTCTGATGTTGCCGTGTCCAGACAGGTTCTCGCTAAACCAGCTTTTGATTTAGAGAACAAAATTTGGGCGCAGTTAAGTGATGGTACGCCTCTGGTTACCGCCAAGCCTTTTGATCAAGGGTGGTCGGTATTATTTCATGTAACGGCCAATGCAGAATGGTCTTCGCTGCCCTTGTCGGGTCTGTTCGTAGAGATGTTGCAAAAAACAATTGGCTATAGCCGAGGGCTGCAATCCTCAAATGAGGGGCAGGTTCTGTCCGCCCTTAAAATACTGGATGGTTATGGGTATCTAAAAAGCGCACCACCTTTAGCTTTATCAATTATTGGAAAAGAGTTTCCGAGTACTGTTGTTTCACAAGACCACCCACCAGGGTTTTATGGGAATAACGATGTACAACAGGCCTTAAACTTAGGGGCCGGAATAAAGGCGCTGTCTGGCTTAAAAAATGTGCCTGAATCTGTTAACTTAAAATCATACCAAGACACGTACTCGCTTGATCTAACGGCGTGGTTCTTCATGGTTGTTTTGATACTTTTTTTATTGGATATCATTGCCAGTTTTTGGTTGCGAGGGCTTATCGCAAATGGTTGGGGGCTAACCGTTTTTGTTATTGTTTGTTTAAGTTTAAGCATGCCGGTTCATGCACAATCAATTGCGGGCTCAGATGATGATTTAATCCGTCAGGCAAACCTTGAGCGCATGGCTTACGTGGTGACGGGCGAGCGGGATGTGGATGAAGCATCGTTACAGGGGTTGCTAGGCTTAAGGGCTATTTTGAAATTGCGTACCGCTATCGAGTTGGACCCACCGATCGGCATTGACCTGGAACTTGACCGCCTAATCTTTTTCCCCTTAATTTATTGGCCGCTTGCCGAAGGGACATCCATCCCTTCACCGCAAGCCGCCAAGCGGATCAATACCTATATGGATAATGGTGGTACGGTGCTATTCGACGCCCGTACGGGAAATAATGCGGCGGGTAGCAGTGTGCTTCAACGCTTCGCCCGTGTACTTGATATCCCGCATTTAATACCGGTACCCAGTGAACACGTATTAACCCGTTCATTCTATTTGTTGGGGGAGTTCCCCGGAAGATGGACGGGGGGTAAGGTTTGGTTGGTGCCACCGGAAGAACGTATTAATGATGGTGTGTCTCCCATCATCGTTGGTACACACGGTTGGGCGGATGCGTGGGCAATGGACGATATGGGAGAGCCGCTTTACGCCGTTATTCCCGGTGGCGAACGACAACGTGAGCTGTCCTATCGTTTTGGTGTGAATTTGATGATGTATGTCCTAACCGGAAATTACAAAAACGATCAAGTCCATTTGAAAAGCATTGTTGAGCGATTGGGGCAATGATGTGATGGAAGATAATGCCTTTAGCTTTTTGACATTTGTCCCGCTTGTGCCGAACTATGTGTTAATCATTCTGGTGATTGCGGCTGGTAGCATTGTTGCGTTTAGTGTGGCTAAGCGGGTGCGAGGTGGCGGCCTTCGGGCACTTGTGCTGGCGATGATGGTGCTCACATTATCGGGTCCGCATTATCAGATCGAAGCCCGTAAACCACAAACGGATGTTGCTATTGTCGTTGTCGATGAAACGGCGAGCCAATCAATTGGCGAGCGACAAAAACAAACAGATCAAACCTTGCATTTGATTAAACGCGACATTGAAAAATCTGCAAATCTAGATCTGCGCATTGTTCATGTGGATAGCCAAAATAATGAGGGGAAAGGCTCGCAACTGTTAAAGGCGCTTAATCATGCAGCGGCCGACATCCCGATCAATCGATACGCTGGATCAATTCTGATCACGGATGGACAAGTTCACGATGCAAAGGATAATGGTGTTCTAGAAAACCTACCAGACGGTCCCTTGCATGTCCTCCTAAGCGGCGAGAAACAATCTTTTGATCGCAGAATAGTTATCGAGGGTGCACCGAGTTATGGCCTTGTTGGGCATTCGGTTCCCATACGTTTTCGCTTGGAGGCGTTTGGGGGCGAAGGCAGTAACGAGAGTTCTACTGTTCCCGTAACCTATTTTGTCGATGGCCAATCGCAAGGGGTGATTGATGTTCAACCCGGTGTTTCAAATACATTGGATTATAATATTGATCACGCTGGTAAAACTATCATCGAGATCAAGGTGCAAACGGCTCTGGGTGAAACCTCTTCGCTTAATAATACGGGGGTGGTTAGTCTGAACGGGGTAAGAGATCGCATGAGGGTCTTGTTGGTCTCGGGCGTTCCCCACGCGGGGGAACGGATGTGGCGGAATTTGCTTAAGTCTGATCCAGCGGTTGATTTGGTCCATTTTACCATTTTGCGCCCACCGGAGAAAAGCGACTTCACCCCAATTCGCGAATTGGCGCTGATCACGTTTCCAACGTTAGAATTATTTGATCTGAAAATTGATGAATTTGATTTGATGGTATTTGATCGGTATGTGGTGCGTCACGTGCTTTCGCCCCGTTACTTTCAAAACATAAAAAATTATGTAACCGGTGGTGGGGCATTACTAGTGGCGGCGGGACCAGAATTTGCAGGCCGAGAATCAATCTTTGAAACACCGCTTGGTGATATTTTGCCCCTGCGTCCAACGGGGGATATTATTGAACAAAGTTTCAGACCCGCCATTTCTGAAACAGGGTCGCGGCACCCTGTAACAGCACGTTTAAATAAAGCCATTGGTCGTGACCCGCAATGGGGCAGGTGGTTCCGCCAAATCGGTACGGTGTTACAAGGGAAACCCCAGGTTCTAATGAACGGATGGGATGGGCAGCCGTTATTGGCATTGAACCGTGTAGGTGAAGGACGGATCGGCATCTTATCGAGCGATCAAATATGGCTCTGGGCGCGAGGCTTCGAAGGGGGTGGTCCGCAAGATGAACTGGTTCGCCGCATGGCCCATTGGTTAATGAAAGAGCCATCCTTGGAAGAAGAGAACTTAAAAGCAGTCATGGAAGAAAACCGCATTCGCATAACCCGAAACAGTCTTCTGGAATTACCAAATGCCGTGACCATCACGAACCCGGATGGTAAAGAAATAGTTTTACCGCTTTATCAGCAAGGCTCAGGAGAAAACATGGCGTTTTATACGCCCCCTGCACCGGGTGTTTATCGCTTTGATGACGGGACGTTATCAACATTGATTGCGGTGGGAGAGCGAAACCCAATAGAATTCCACGATTTACGATCCAGTGAATTATTATTAGCCCCGATTACCGAGAAGTACGGTGGGGCAATGCATTGGATCAGTGATGGGTTGCCGACTATTCGTCGGGTAATGTTAAACCGCGATACAAACGGACGGGGATGGATTGGTTTAACAGAAAACAATGCTCAAGTGGTGACAGGATTGCGCGATGTAGCATTATTACCCGGATGGCTGGCGGCGATTTTAATAACATCCCTTTTGTGTGGTGCTTGGTGGCGAGAAGGTCGTTAGTTTGGATGCTAACATAAAGCATCCCAAGGCGCAGCGGGGCTGTATCGAGCAACCAGAAAGTCGACAAATAATCGAACTTTTGCTGACAGGTGTCGGTTATGGGGATAGACCACATAAATCCCCGCAATAGGGCTAGAATAATCTGTTAAAACCGGTTCTAATAATCCAGCTTTTAGGGCGTCAAAACCAATAAATGTTGGCACCGCTAGTATACCAAGGCCCGTACATCCTGCGCTGACCAGCGCCTCGCCATTATTGGATTTGAAAGAGCCCGAAATTTTAACCGTGGTCTTGCCGTTCGGCCCGATCAGGCTCCATTCGTTGTCGTTTGCCAAGTACGAATAAATTAAAGCATTATACTTGCTCAGATCTTCAGGTCGGTTGGGTTTGCCATGTTCTTTCCAATAAGACGGGCTTGCACAGATCACACTTCTGAACGGGGCGATCTTTCGGGCGATCAGGGAACTGTCCACCAATGAGGTAATGCGGACAGCCATGTCATATCCTTCGTCTACTAAATCCACCACCCTATCATTTAGATCGAGTTCTACTTTTAAATCGGTATGGATTTTCATGAAGTCGGCGATGGCATCCGCTAAATAGCGATTGCCGAAACTGGTTGGCGCGTTTATGCGTAATGTACCGCGCGGGTTGGTATGTAAATCGGCAACCGAGCGTTCGGCGTTTTCCAAATCAACCAAAATACGTTGGCATCGATCAAAAAATGCTTGGCCGACCTCCGTGGGGCTGACCGCTCTGGTTGTTCGGTTTAATAAACGCGCGCCAAGGTGCTCCTCTAAATGGGCGACATTCTTGCTAATGGCAGATTTTGTTTGCCCCAATGCCTTCGCCGCACCCGTAAACGTACCGATTTCTACGACTTTTGTGAAAGCTCGAATGTTGTTTAATGACTCCATAGTGCATCCTTATTGTATCGAGTTTGGAAACAGTATAATTCAAAATAACACTATTGTAAACTTATGGTTCAGGAATTAAGTTTTAATCATCGAATTTAGAAATTTTCATGATCTTAACAGGAGAAAACTTATGACAAACTTACTTGTAATTAATTCAAGCCCAAACCCAGACGCAAGCGTCAGCCGAAAACTGACCGAACACTTCGCTGAGAGTTGGCAGCAAGCGCATCCCGGCAGTTCCGTGGTCACCCGTGACGTGGGGTTAACCCCCCCTCCCCATTTGGATCAGGCCATAATTGGGGCCTATTACACCTCGGAGGATGCGCGCAGTGATGAACAGAAAACTTTGTTGTCCTTGTCAGATAGCATCATTGAGGAAGTTAGAAACGCGGATGTGATCGTTATCGGATCCCCCATGCATAATTTTGGTGTTACTTCCGGTTTGAAAACTTGGATTGATCATCTAGCCCGTGTGGGGGAAACATTTAATTACTCTGAAAACGGTCCTGTTGGTACGTTGGGTGGACGACCCGTCTTTGTTCTGACCGCCCGGGGGGGAGCGTATAGTAAGCCATCACCCGTGAACGCCATGGACAGTCAGGAACCTTATTTGAAAACCACACTAGGTTTTGTTGGCTTGGATGACGTAACATTTATCCATGCGGAAGGTGTGGCCGGTGGTACGGATGGTATTGACGCCGCAATTGAAAACATCACCCAAGCGGCCGTCCTTGATTTAGATCTTGTCGCATAACCACCGCTGGAAAATAACGGCTGGAGAATAACGGCTGGAAAATAAAAGCGGTATAAAAATAATGATACATCTACTTAAGATGTGGATGGTTGGAGAATAAATTATGATTGATATTAATTCACTGGGTGATTTGGGGGCCGCTAACCACGGCTGGCTCCACGCTCGACATCATTTCAGTTTTGCACAATACCATGATCCCAACAGAATGGGACTTGGCCCCTTACGGGTCTGGAATGATGATCTGATTAAACCCGGAAAAGGCTTCCCCATGCATCCGCACAAGGATATGGAGATCATCACATTCCTGCGCTCAGGGGCCATCAGCCATAAAGACAATATGGGCAATAGTGGTCGCACAGTGGCAGGCGACGTACAAGTCATGAGTGCCGGAACCGGTGTCATCCACTCGGAATATAATTTGGAAGATGAAGATACGACATTGTTCCAAATATGGATTCAGCCCGATAAACGCAATTATAAACCAAGGTGGGAAACCGCTAAATTCCCCCTTGTGGAGCGTGATGCTAAATTGACGGTTCTAGCGTCCGGTCGTCCGCAAGATAAAGAAACGAATGCATTATTGATTAATCAAGATGCAGCGTTGTATGCGGCAACCTTGCAGTCGGGGCAATCCATAGAAGTCAACATCGAAGAAAACCGTGCGCTTTACCTGGTGCCTTCGGTGGGTACGTTAAAGCTTAATGGGGCAATAAAAATACCAGAACGGGCTGGAACATCCATTATTGACGAAAAGTCATTAACAATCCAAGCCACAAAAGATTCTGAAATAGTCATAGTAGACGTGCCTTATCCGTGGCATCCTCGTCAGGTAATAAAGAATTCCTGACAGGTAATATAGGTTGCTTAAGACTAATGGCTAAAACCAAAAGGCCGGGTTTGCGAAAATTGATCGCCATGTGCCCGCATATGCGTAGCATTCATGAGCGTTATGGATCACCTGGGCCGCGAGACAAAGAACCGGGGTTCGACGTTTTATTAAAAATAATTGTTGATCAGCAAGTATCGGTTCAGTCCGGGAATGCCATTTGGCGGAGACTGGAAGAAGGCATTGGTGCGGTTACACCCGAAACAGTATTGAAAGCGGGCGAAGAGGGATTGCGCGCCTGTGGTTTCAGTGGGGCTAAGTCTCGCTATGGTTATGGTTTGGCACAAGCCATCGTCACGGGTGATCTTGATCTAGAAAACTTACACCGCAAAACCGACGTGCTTGCGCAAGCTGAGCTTGTAAAAATAAAAGGCATTGGTCGCTGGACGGCTGAAATTTATTTAATGTTTGCGTTGGGTCGCGCCGATGTGTGGCCCGCGGGTGATTTAGCCGTGGCCGCCGCCGCCGGTCATTTGTTGGGTTGGAAAAACCGCCCCACACCAAATGAGCTGGATGAAATCGGCGAGCAATGGCGACCTTATCGCACGATGGCGGCTGTCATGTTATGGCATTATTACCATCATATCAAAGCGGGCTTTGGTGGTGTGCCGGGCAAAATATAATGCCCTAGCATATTGATTATGCAGTTAATTATGCTTTGGTTTTGACGCTTTACTGTCTACAATTCACCTGCCATTTAAAATTAACGATAGCCCACGGGAGCGTTTGAATGCCTTTTGTAATACGTGATGCAAACGGTGCAATTACCGGGATTTACAATCAAGCCGTAGAAGGCGGTGAGGAGGTCGCAGTAGACGACCCCGCCTTACAGGCCTTCATTCAGGCAACAGCACCATTAGACCAAGAAAAAGCCGATGAATGGTTAAGATCAGATTTGGCCATGACTCGTGTTATGGAGGATTTAATCGATATCTTGATGGAAAAGAATGTCGTAAACATTACGGACTTTCCCGATGGGGCGCAGCGAAAACTTATTACCAGACGGGGGAAACGTTCTGAGATGCTTTATGTGACCAGTTTGTTTGAAGGTATTGATGACGAGTTTGACGGCGGCGGATATTTATAAAGGGGGCTTTATTAAATGCCAAATGATGAGAGTACTGGTTTCACCGTAGAAGTCCGGCCCTCTGGAGCGCGGTTCCACTGCAATGACGATGAAACTATTTTACAGGCCGCCACGCGTAGTGGCATGCACCTATTTAGCAATTGCCAAAAAGGGGAATGCGGGTCGTGTAAGGTCCGCCTTAAAAAGGGGCAAATTAAATTGTCGACCTTTATGTTATCAGCACTTAGCATGACTGAGATTGATGCTGATTATACTCTGGCTTGTCGATCTTATCCGCGGACTGATCTGGTTATTATCGCCGAGACGATTGGAATGCATAGAGAGTGATAAAAAAAGCCGATCCTTTACAAGATCGGCTTTTTAAAAGAAAGATCGCAATCAGAATAATTATTCTGCGGCTTCTTCGTATGCTTCCATAGGCGGGCAAGAGCATATCAGTACACGGTCACCATGGACGTTATCAACACGTCCGACAGGGGGCCAGTATTTATCATCACGTACCGAAGCAAGTGGGAAATACGCTTCTTGTTTACTATAGGGATAATCCCACGGGGTTTCCATGAGCAAGTCATGGGTGTGGGGGGCATTGACCAGCAAGTTGTTATCAAGTTTCATCTTGCCACTTTCGATGTCATCTATTTCCTTTTTGATTTGGATCATCGCATCACAGAACCGATCGAGCTCTCGCTTGGCTTCTGATTCTGTGGGCTCGATCATGAGAGTATCAACAACAGGAAACGACATGGTTGGCGCGTGGAAGCCGAAATCCACCAAACGCTTGGCAACATCTTCGTTTGAAATACCACACCTTTCTTTGATGCCACTGAGATCAAGAATACATTCGTGAGCAACAAACCCGTGTTTTCCGCTATAGAGAACCGGGTAATGGGGATCAAGGCGCTTGGCGATATAATTTGCGCTGAGGATCGCCACTTCGGTTGCATGTTTCATGCCGCTCGCCCCCATCATGGCAATATAGGACCATGATATCGGCAAGATACTCGCTGATCCCCACGGTGCAGCGGATACGGCCCCAATGGTACCTGCAATGCCTTCTGCTGGATTAACACCATCAATAACAGGATGATCGGGTAAGAAAGGCGCTAAGTGGGCCTGACATCCAATCGGTCCAACACCCGGACCACCCCCGCCATGCGGGATAGCAAAAGTTTTATGCAGATTTAAATGCATAACATCGGCACCGAACTTGCCGGGTTTAGCAAGACCAACCAAGGCGTTCATGTTGGCACCATCTAAATAAACCTGACCACCATTGTCATGAATGGTTTGGCAAATTTCGATAATGGGTTCTTCGAAAACACCATGTGTGGATGGATAGGTGATCATCAAGGCCGCTAAGTTATCTTTGTGCTCGATCGCTTTGGCTTTCAGATCATCCACGTTGACGTTACCGCCATCATCGGATGCGACCACAACAACTTTTAACCCAGCCATATTCGCGCTGGCCGGATTGGTGCCGTGTGAAGAAGATGGTATCAAACAAATATCACGGTGGCTTTCGCCTATTGATTCTTGATATTTCCGGATAACGGCAAGTCCGGAAAATTCACCTTGCGAGCCCGCGTTGGGTTGCAATGATACCGCATTGAATCCCGTAATCTCGCACAACATAGCTTCCAGCTCTTCAAAGAGCTGTTGATAGCCTTGGGCTTGATCAAGGGGAGCAAAGGGATGCATGGCTGAGAAATTACGCCACGTTACGGGTATCATTTCCGATGTTGCATTGAGCTTCATGGTACACGAACCAAGCGGGATCATAGCACGATCAAGGGCGATGTCCTTGGCTTGTAAGTTGCGCAAATATCGAAGCAATTCCGTTTCAGCGTGATAGACATTAAACACAGGGTGCTGAAGGAATGTGCTGGTACGCTGTAAAGTTTCAGGAATATTTTCTTCCATAGCTTCATCGAGTACGTCGATGTTAAGCGTTTTTGTGTTTTTGGTATCAAACACATTCCATAATGCCGTGATGTTTCGACGACGGGTTGTTTCATCCAGGGATATACCCAAGTGATCCTTATCAATAACCCGAAGGTTAATACGGGATTCTCGCGCTTTGGCAGCCAATCGATTGGCTTGACCCGGCACACGTACTTTAATCGTATCGAAGAAGGCGTCTTCAACAATCTCGTAGCCCAGTTGCGATAAGCCAGCCGCAGCAATGCATGCCATGCGATGAACTTTTTTAGCGATACGAATAATGCCATCTGGTCCATGATAAACAGCGTAAAAGCTGGCTAAGACCGCTAACAGTACTTGCGCGGTACAAATGTTGCTGGTGGCTTTTTCTCGGCGGATGTGTTGCTCGCGTGTTTGTAGGGCCATACGCAGGGCTTTTTTGCCCAATGAATCTATCGAGACACCGATAATACGACCGGGAATTTGGCGTTTATGTTTATCATTGGTGGCAAAAAACGCAGCGTGAGGTCCACCATAACCCATGGGAACACCAAAACGTTGTGAGGACCCAAAGACAATGTCCGCGCCCATTTCACCCGGTGGTTTCAACAGTGCCAGCGATAATAAATCTGTCGCAATACAGGCGATGGCTTTGGTTGCGTGGGCCGCTGCAATAACAGGCTCCGGATCACGCACACCACCGTGCGAACCTGGGTAATGGATTAAGACACCAAACACATCATGATCACCCAACTCGGTCCATGGGTCACCGATAACCAAATCGAATTCAGCAAGAGTGGCACGGGTTCGCATGACCGCGATGGTCTGAGGATGACAATCTTGGTCAATAAAGAACGTGTCGCAATTCTTTTTCTTGGAAATTCGGTGCGACATAGACATGGCTTCGGCGGCGGCGGTTGCTTCATCCAACATAGAAGCATTGGCCATTTCCATACCGGTCATATCCATGACCATTTGCTGAAAATTAAGAATGGCTTCTAATCGACCTTGGGACACTTCCGCCTGATAGGGGGTGTAGGCCGTATACCATCCGGGATTTTCCATGACGTTGCGCAAAATGACATTGGGAATAATGGTGCCATAATAACCCATACCAATCATCGAGATAAACACCTTGTTGCGATCGCTCATGGCGCGAAGCACACTAAGGGCGTACCGTTCGGATCTAACCTCAGGTACATCCAAAGGCAAATCAGATCGGATAGCCTTTGGGACTGTTCTATCGATCAGATCATCGAGTGAACTGGCACCAACTGTTTCCAGCATCTCGCTGATTTGTTCTTCGCCCGGTCCAATATGGCGTCGGACAAAATCGACTTTATTTTCCAGATCGCTTAAGGGATGATTTGGCATTAGCCTAACTCCGCAATATAGGTATCGTAGGCCCCCTTATCCATAAGTTCATCCAGCTGTGCTGGATCAGATAGTTTGATTTTATACATCCAGCCATCCCCTTCGGCAGAGCTGTTGATCAATGCCGGATCATCGGCAAGGCCATCGTTAACTTCGGTGATCTCTCCGCTCACGGGGGCAAAAACCTCACTGGCGGCTTTAACAGATTCGATAACACCGGTCTCGTCACCTTGCTCTAGTTCGTCACCAGCGTCCGGCACCTCAACAAAAACAACATCACCCAATTGCTCTTGCGCATAGTTTGTGATGCCGACGATGGCGATGTCGCCGTTTACTTCTACCCATTCGTGGTCGTTTGTGAATTTAATGGTCATTTTTATTTTCTCCTCAATAGAATAGGGCTTAACCCGTGTAATAATTATGTTTTACGAAAGTTGTTGATGTAACGCTCGCCGGCAAAGATTTTCCACGAACCGTTAAATTGACGGTTGTGCCAGCTTCAGCAAAAGCGCTGTCCACATAGCCCATGGCTACGGGACCGCCTTTTGTGGGGCCAAAACCACCACTCGTAATCTCGCCAATGGTGTTGCCGTTTGTATCGGTGATTTCTGTATGACCACGCGCAGGAGCACGGCCTTCGGGCTGGATGCCCACACGCAACCTTGCCGGTCCGTCGGCCAGTTGCTGTTGAATGACATCAGCCCCTGGAAATCCACCTTGTTCGCGGCGACGTTTGGATATGGTCCATCGAAGGCCTGCTTCGATGGGGGTGGTGGTTTCATCAATATCGCTGCCATAAAGGCAAAGACCGGCTTCTAAGCGTAATGAATCGCGTGCGCCCAACCCAGCGGGTTCGACTTCCGGTTCAGCAATCAGCAGTCTAGCAAGGTCTTCTGCGTCATTGGCATGAACGGAAATTTCATATCCATCCTCGCCGGAATATCCTGACCTTGTGATAAAGCATTCTATATCACTGATATGTAATTTTGCTGATGACATGAAGTCCATGTGACGTGCCGGGGCGGCAAACCGCGATAACACCTCGGCTGATTTAGGTCCTTGAAGGGCGAGAAGGGCGCGATCTTCCATAACCTTTATTTCACACATAGAACTTAACTTAGATTGCATGTGGGCAATGTCTGCATCTTTACAGCCAGCGTTAACCACAAGATATAAATACTCGCCTTGCTGAGTTACCATTAAATCATCAAGGATGCCGCCTTTGTCATTGGTGAACATGGTGTAGCGGGTTCTGCCCGTGGTGAGCGCCGCAATGTCACCGGGAACCAATGTTTCAAGTGCTTCGGTGGCCTTAGCGCCAATCAGGTGAACTTGCCCCATGTGCGATACATCAAATAATGATGCGGACGCACGGGTGTGGTTATGTTCTGACAGGACACCAGCGGGATATTGCACAGGCATATCATACCCAGCAAAGGGGACCATTTTTGCCCCCAATTCACGGTGCAGGGCATCAAGGGGGACCTGTTTTAACGGGGGAGATGTTTCGTCACTCATATCAAATTCCTCAATGGTTGCGTTATCAGGCCATTATAGCCTATTAGCGCCCCCTCTGTCTCGGAACCTGAAAGAATCCCCACTGCCATTATAAATAAAAGGCTGGGTTACCTCTTCGGTGAGATGTGTAAAGCACATCTGCTTTCCAGAGTCTCATAACACTATCGGTCCAGGTACCTGAGAGTTTCCGGGGCGGTTGCTCCTTCGGTGCCAACTGAGGGTAAAGCCGATCAGTCAGTCTCTCCCGTAGCGTTTAGCTGAGTATATCGTGTCGCTTCTTCTCGTATCTTCACGTAACTTCACGTATCTTCTCGTAAATCCACTATTCCGAATAGAATAAGGCAGATTAGAACCTGTCCAAACGGGTAGGTTTAGCCAGCCCCTTTGGGGAGGCATGAGGACGACTGTAGTGATTTTTATCTATGGGTCAACCGCTATGCTGGTTATATTTTAATTGCTCGGGCGTTAACTGAAACCCGATGTAAATTATAAAATCCTGCCCTGTTAACGGCGTGACAATAGGGATGGTCAATGTGATAGGATCATCAAGTCCGGAAACCTTATACCGATTGCCTTCAAAAACGCTTTTAATGTCAAAATTTTCTTTATTTAGAATGTTTTTATTCTTGTCCATAATCGTAACAAAATATGGCAGAGTGTAACGCCCTTCTACATTTGCGGGACCGCGTGAGGCGGTAAAACCAACAGCCAGCTGCACAATAACCTTTCCTGTTCCGGATTCTTTATTGAGTCGGTTGATGCAATTAGCAGCAAAATCAACCATGGTAGCTTCGGTTATAATATCGGTAATATCGCGTCCGGGACCGTCTTTAAAAACAGTGATTCGCTCAGACTTACCGAGGATTGATACAGAGGGACAATAAATCGGATCGGGGTCTTTAAATACATTCAGATCATCCATGGTCACATTCTCATAATAGCTACAGGCCCCTAAGAGAATCACCCCCATGAACATGGCACTCATTGCAATAAACTTGGATTTAATTTTGGAATAATTGGTTGTTTGTTTTTGTTTCACGATTTGATCCAGATGATACCTAGTTTACAGAATAATTTAAGTAACGCCGCATTACAGAACGTTATATTACATAACGTCACAGTACATGACACAACAAAGGTCGGGCAAGTCCTGTGCGCACCTTAGATAAAGTTTTTGGTTATTGTTCAGATTCTTGTGAAGCTGGCATCTCAGCAATCGCCATCAATGCTTGCGATAGTTTTGCGAGCACTCTGGCACGGCCCCACGCATTTTTGATGGTCTGAACGATGGTGAGGGACATTTCGTAAAGCTCTTCTGCCCACTTATGATTGCCGAGTTTTGCTCGTTCCTCCGCTAAATCCGCAAGCAGCCAGGCTTGGTTGGTCATGCTATCGATGTTACGTGTTGCGGCTAGGGCTGAATTTTTTATATGGCTGAGGGTTGTGTCTTTTGGTCGTTCTAGATCAAAATTATTAAAAGCAAGCATCCAATAGCTCTTGGCGCGAAGTTGTTGGTCCTCGATTTTACCAATCATCTCCATTGCTTTATTCATGATTTCTGAATCAGCTTCAGCTGAACCATGAGCAGAAGCGATTGCGCCAAAAGCCAAAGCAATACGGCTTGCTGCATAATCACGGGCAAAGGGGTATTGAATGCCTTGGCGGGTTTCAATTGCCATATCCATTATCTCCAGAGCTTTTGATTGTTCCCCGGTTCGGGCAAGCTCTGCTGCAATGGTGGATAAAATGATCGCACGGTAGCGTAGGGCTTCGATGCTTTGGGCTGTCTGTGTTGCGGCGAGCATGTCCCCCGCCAAGGCTTGAGCTTCGGCGGTTTGCATGAGGACGGGCATTTTTTCTGAAGCATTAGAAACCTGATCCAGTAGGTTCAATGCCCCGACCAAATCACCAATGGACGCCATAGCACTGGCGATGTGGCGCATGGCGGTGTCTGCATTAGGGACTGAAGTATATTGAGTGGATTGGGTCTTGAGGTGCACCCGTAATGCATCAGCGCGATCTGTTTCTCCCGCTTTGAACAAAACCACACTGGCACGGGCCAATAGACCCAAGGACTTAATATCTATTGTAGTAGGACTGGTATTAGAATCGGTATTAGGGTCGGTATTAGGAATGGTGTTATTCATTTCAAGGTTATCGATGGCGACAACAGCATCGCTCTTATTGCCTTGGTCCATAAATATTTCGGCAAGGATGACGAGGGTTTTTGCTCGTTCGGCTGTATCGGGTATTACCGTTGCCGCAGCGATCGCATTTCCATGGTTGCCTGATAAGGCTTGGGCTTTGGCGATTTCACCCAAAGCCGTCATGATTAGACGGGGATCTTTAATGCGGCGGGTTGTGTCTCTGGCAGCATCGCTCATACCAACTCGGGCTTGTGCTACAAGGATTTCACCAAATACCCAATTCCGCATTTCGCTTCTATTCACGGTTTTGGCATTTTCCAAGGCTTCAACAAGCAAACACCGCACGGTGGGTTTTTCATAACAAAGCGAGGGATCACGATTGGCATCAGCTGCTTCATCAACAATCTCAGCTGTTAATAAATCTCGGGTGGACGGATTATCTAATAATGCCTGACGGGCGGCATCTGTGTGAACCTGTTTGGTAATCGATAATTTGTCGAGCAACGCATTGATACCCGCCATCGTTTCAATTTTATCCAGTAGTGCTGCATTGACGATCCCGGTTTGCTCCATGTTATTTTGTCGTTGATACAAACGTATGGCTTTGTCCGTTTCCGGGGTCACGGTGCCGGTAATGGGACCGCTATAATAATCGAGTGAGAGAAGCCCTTGTTGAAGACGTTTGATCATATTCTCCATTTGGTCTTGGGAAATAAACAATTCAAATCCTGATTGATTGGGCAGTTCTGATTGTGTTGCACCCAAGGCTTTAGAATTAACAGTTTGCAAACCCAGCACGACGAAGAGGCATAAAAAGCACAAGAACTGCTTCAGACAAAGATACTGTCTGAATGGAATTCGTTGACTAATAGCATTGATATCGTTATCGGAGATCATCATGGCCGTTTATACAAAAGTCACAGAAGAAGAACTAAGCGAATTCATAGCCCCCTATGATATCGGTAAGCTCGTGACTTGCAAAGGTATTGAAGAGGGCATTGAAAATACCAATTATAAAATCACCACCACCGATGGTCATTATATCTTAACTCTCTATGAAAAGCGCGTTGATTTACAAGATTTACCTTATTTTCTAGAACTGATGCAGCACCTTTCAAAAAACGGTATTGCCTGCCCCAAGCCATTGCAAACTTCAGATGGGACTCTGTCGGGGTTTTTATGTGCGCGTCCTGCGGCACTCTTCACTTTCTTGCCGGGCAACTGGCCACGAACCTTAACCCCCCATCACTGTCATGAATTGGGGGCATGGCTTGCCAAATTACACAATGCGGGTCGTGGATTTGATAGCTTCCGTGCCAATAAATTATCCATTTCAAGCTGGCGGCCTCTATTAGAAACTTGCGACCCTACCGCGAGAGATGATCTGGCAAAGGGATTATATGAAGATTTAACGGCTGAATTGGATTTTCTGGAGAAAAACTGGCCGGATCAATTACCAAGCGGCATCATCCATGCTGATCTATTTCCCGATAATGCCTTTTTTGAGGGTGAGCGTTTATCGGGAATGATTGATTTTTACTTCGCTTGTAATGATAGCTTTGCCTATGACTTAGCCATTTGTCTTAATGCTTGGTGCTTTGATGAGAACCATGAGTTTATTAAAGACCAAGCCGTAAAGTTGGTAGAAGGTTACACAAATGTCCGCTCTTTGAGCCGGTCGGAATTAAAAGCACTCCCTGTTCTCGCACGGGGGGCTGCAATACGTTTTATGCTAACGCGGTTATATGATTGGGTTAATACCCCAAGTGAGGCGACGGTAAATCGTAAATCCCCCTCAGAATTTCTAACGAAATTAAAATTTCACCAAACCATTACGACAGTTGAAGACTATGGAATAAGGAATACTTGATGAGTGATGATGCGCAAAAATCTTTGGCGATGTTTACCGATGGTTCGTGTTTGGGAAACCCTGGTCCCGGTGGTTGGGGCGCGATCTTACGGTTTGGTGGGGTGGACAAAGAATTATCCGGTGGTGAAGATAATACCACAAACAATCGCATGGAATTGCTGGCAGTGATCAAAGGTCTTGAGGCCCTGACCCGGAAAATTAAAGTTGATGTCTATACCGATAGCACTTATGTCCGCGATGGTATTACCAAATGGATCCATAATTGGAAACGCAACGGCTGGAAAACGTCGGCTAAAAAGCCCGTAAAGAATGACGACTTATGGCGCATGCTGGATGAGATGATGAAAAAACACGATGTCACCTTACACTGGGTCAAAGGTCACGCAGGACACCCCGAAAATGAACGGGCAGATGATCTTGCAAGATTTGCGGCCGAAGAAATAAAAAGGACGGGTTAAATATGGCTATTCTTATTGCCATCATGATGAAAGATTGGGAACGGCCCGAATGGGTGCGGGATCAAATCTCACCGGCGTTGCCGGGTGTGGATATTCATTGTTATCCTGAAATTGACCCGGGAAGTAACCCGGAATTTGAACAGGCAGATGATATCGAGGTTTTAATTTGCGATAAAGTCCCCGAAGGACTCGTGGGGCAATTGCCTAATCTAAAGTTTATCCAAAAACTGGGCGCGGGGGTCGAGACCATGGTTCGCGAACCAGACCTTGGATCCGATGTTCGCATCAGCCGTTTGAAACCGATTTCTGCCGCCCGCGAAATTACAGAATATTGTTTGCTCTATGTGCTACGTGAGCATCGTCACGCACGACAATACGCAGCAAACCAAACGATAAAGCGTTGGAAGGCGTACGCGCCAACCTTGACCACCCAGGTAACGGTTGGCGTCTTGGGGTTGGGCCATATTGGTGGACGCATTGCACGTACTTTCGCAGGATTGGATTTCAAGACGCTAGGTTGGAGCCGGTTCCAAAAAGAAATCAAAGGCGTTGAAACCTTTACAGGTAATGATGGATTGCAAACAATCTTATCTCAAAGCGATTTCGTTGTTTCTATCTTGCCATCAACGGCACTTACGTGCGGGTTAATGGACGCCGAGATGTTTACGCATTTCAAGCCAGGGGCAACGTTAATCAATGTTGGACGGGGTGATTTAATCGTCGATGAAGACTTGATTACAGCATTGAGCACCAATCAAATAGGACATGCCGTATTGGATGTTTTCCACAAGGAACCCCCACCGGATGACCACCCATTTTGGCCCCATCCGGACGTTACCATCACACCCCATGTTTCAGGTTGGAATGTTGTTGATGGCATCGATGATGTTGTGGAAAATTATAAACGGTTAAAGGCTGGTGAACCGCTGCTCCACGAAATAAATCGTGAAGCAGGGTATTGAAAATGAGCCTTAGAAATTAACCCTAGAGATTAACCCTAGAGATTAGCAAGCATATGGTCGGCGCTGGTCACTTCAAAGCCACCATCTGATTCTAAATTGAGTGTTTCGACCACGCCATCATTGACGACCATAGAGAAGCGGCGACACCGCATGCCGTACCCTTTGGCACTGATATCAACTTCAAGACCAGCGGCTTTGGTGAATTCCAGATTGCCATCGCTGGCCATGATAATTTTATCACCGACACCTTGATCAACACCCCATGCCCCCATAACCCACGAGTCATTAACAGAAACGCACATGATCGCCTCTATACCTTTGGCGGCAAGGGCATCGGCATTGGCTAAAAAGCCGGGGACATGACTGGCTGAGCATGTTGGTGTGAAGGCGCCCGGCAGACCGAAGACAGCTACTTTTTTGCCCGCGTAAATAGAAGTTGAGGCTACCGCTACGACGCCGTCTTCGCCAAGGGTAAATAATGTTGTTTCCGGTACGTTTTGGCCAACAGCGATCATTGGAATTCTCCTTAAATTATAAATCTGTGAGGGCGCAACTTAGATGTGTTCTAAATTAATAACAACACCCTAAATCACCCCTTTGCGGCATTTAACGCTTCTATTACAGTATCGATTGTGAGCAGTTCAGGTAAAGCAATACCCTGTGGCGCGGCGGGGCCATAGACCGCATTAAACGGTATGCCATAACGTTGGAATGTTGCAAGATACGTTGATATTTCTTTGTTGGGCAACGTCCAATCGGCTTGCATGGGGGAAATATTTTCTGACGTAAGTTGTGCAAAGACCTCATCATCATACAAAACAAACTTTTTATTTACCTGACACGTAATACACCAATCAGCCGTAACATCGACAAATACCACTTGCCCTTTTTGGGTGTGGGCGTCAATGACAGTTTGATCAAAGGGCAGCCAAAGTTGATCAAGCGGTTTTATGCTTGCGATCTCATTGGTGGCATTCTTAAGGACAAAGGGTGTTGCCAGAGAAAAAATAACCAAACTAAGGACCGCTATTCGATTTATTCTGCTTATTCTGGGGGATAATTTTTTAAATCGGTGCGCACCATATAAGATGATAACGATACACAGAATAAACCCACCTGTTATAATCGTCCCAAGTTCACCGATCTGAAAGACCAAAACAGATAATAACCAAATTGTGGTTCCCAGCAGGGCGACACCAAGGACCCGTTGCAATGTAACCATCCATTGCCCGGGTTTGGGCAGGGCGCTGGCCATTCGCGGTGCAGCAGCGACGATTAGATACGGGGTGGAAAGACCCAATCCAAGAACAAAAAATATACCCATTATCTCAACGGTGCCCCGTGATAGGGCAAAGCCCACGGCAGTACCCAAAAAGGGAGCAGAACAGGGCGTCGCCAATAGCGTTGCCAACATTCCCGTCGCAAAATGCCCCCTTAAACCACCCCCGCTTGATTTGTTTAAGGCGGCATCATTGAACTTGCTGGGTAAGTTGAATTCAAACCATCCTAATAAATTACAAGCAAATAAGGTGATGATGAGAGCCATTGAAATCAAGAACCATGGGTGCTGGAATTGAATACCCCAGCCAATAGTAGCCCCGGATAGTTTTAATAAAGCGAGAATACCGGCAATAATCATAAATGATGTGATGATACCCGCTGCCGATGCCAAGAAACTCTTCCGAATGGTACCCGTATCAGAACCGCCGTGTTTGATGACCCCTAATAATTTTATGGATAGCACGGGTAGGACACAGGGCATGATATTCAGAATTAAACCGCCCATAAATGCGATGGCTAGAATGGCGAGTATTGTATAACCGGGGTTTGAGGATGGTGAAGCCTTTGAGGGTAAGACGGGGGAACTTGCCGAAGCAGGGGTGAGTGATAACGTTTTTTCTCCGGATCGATTACGATCTATTATTGTCGCAGTGATAATTGTGCCGTCGGTTATCTGGTCCGGTTCAGCATCAAATACTTCAACAAATAAATCGGCTCGGCGGCCACCATCACGAAGCGTTACTTTTGGTTTGCCATAGGCAATGCCAGCCGGGCCTTCCATAAACACATCGGGGTTAATGAAGGGCAGTCCTTCTAGACTAGAGAGGGTAATGCCAATGGTTGGATTGCTATTTTGGTTGGCCGGGTAAAGGGTTGCGTCCTCAAAGGTAATACCGTGGGCCACCCCATCGCCGGGGACACGGACGGTATATTTGTTGATTAAATGGGCAAATGTACTGGGGCTGGCATCACCAGAAGGTAGCGACAGGGATAGATCGACCAACAAGGGAATACAAATATCGGCGCAAACGAGGAAATCTACCTCGCCCGATAATGTTACGGGCAAGTCAACATTTTGGGGGGTGACATGAAGGGGGTAAACCACTTCATGTTTGTAACCCAATGTTTCAAATCCCAGAACAGAAAACCGGACAGGGGCCGGCCATAGCATCGTGGCATTGGCGACATTCTCTGACGTTGCCCATTGCGATGTGGGGGGGTATCCCGCATCCCCGGCGGACCGCCAATATACTTTCCAATTCTCAGCGAGTTGAAATTCCAGTCCAAAAATTAGCGGATAGTTTGCGCCTTTTTCGCCCGTATTACTGGTGTTGCTGGCAGCTATGAGCCGAACGGATACAAACTCTTCATCGACCCACGGTGATGATGCCTGTGATGATGCCTGTGGGGATGAGGTCACTTGTGCCTTTGCCGTGTGCAGGGACGTTAATAAAATTAGGGGCGTTAATAAAATTAGGCATAATGCTAAAAGATTGAAAAACGCCAAAAAGAGGCGAAAGTCAGATATTCTTTTTATCGAAAATGGGAAAAATTTAGACATTTTGCTCACAATTGCGTGAATTTAGGGCGAAAAACACAAATTTATAAGGTATTTTATTAAAAACACTTGGACTGCGCGTATCACATGCATATCTCAGTATGGTATTATACACATGAAAGCAATAGTGTTGTTTTCCCTAAAGAATGTGGCTTTTTAAAGATAACGTGTTAGTAGGCTATTGGAAGAATGAAAGACTTAAACGAACCTAAATCCCCAATTGAGGAGAGCTTGTACCTGACCGGGCAACTGTTGGTGGCCATGCCGGGTATTGGCGATCCGCGGTTTGAGAAAACCGTGATATGTATCTGCGCCCACAGCGAAGAGGGGGCCATGGGATTGGTGGTTAACCGGGGGATCGATACGCTGACATTTCCTGACATGCTTGAACAATTGGACATTGTCCCCGCACCACTCGCCGATGAGATTCAAGTTCATTTCGGCGGCCCGGTTGAGATTGGTCGTGGATTTGTTTTGCACTCACCGGAATACAGCCATGATGGTACCTTACAAGTGGATGGCGATATTGCCCTGACCGCGACCATTGATATTTTACGCGATATAGCTGATGGCGTAGGACCAAAGCACACTTTGTTGGCGCTCGGTTATGCGGGATGGGGGGCTGGACAATTGGATATGGAAATTAAATCGAACGGTTGGTTAAGTGTCAAAGCCGATAACGAATTGGTGTTTGATACGGACATGGATTCAAAATGGGAACGCGCCATGGCAAAGATTGGTATTGATCCGCGCATGCTTTCAGACGAAGCTGGGCATGCCTGATTCGTCTTCATAGTTTACCCTTCCAGCAAAAAGAAGCCCCTTATGAGCAATAAAAAATCAAAATCGTCACATTCATCAAAATCTTCCAATAATTCAGATGCCTTCATGCGCGATTTAATCGCTCGGATGGAAGCCAACCCCAACGCAGAGTCGTTAAATGATAACGTGATCATGCCGTTTGCCCTAGCCTTGGAAAAGGTCTGTGTGGCGCGCGGTTATTTGATTAATATTTTTGGGGAAAGCTCTAATATCGCAATCAGCTCACCTGAAGACGCTGAAACGATCTATCATTTGATAGAAGAGTATTTTGATAATTCGCAGGATGACCCAGCACCTAAGCTTGATTAGCCATCCTGTGATTATTTCTGGTTTGTCAGTTTAAGAAGAATATTTCTGGGAAATACCAAAAATAATCGCCCCTATACCAACGATACTATAAATGATAATACCTGTAATTGGGTCCATGACTTTGCTCCTTCAACACTATTAAAAACTTTTGTTCACCGAAACTGGCATCGGTTGATACCTAAATTTACCGTTAGGATATTAACAAAAGGTTATGAGAAGCAATATTGAGGGAAGAATTAAAAACTAATTATAGTTAATATTTCTATAAGGTTTTTTACGAAAATCGGGCCGCTGTTGTATCGTATGATTCAAGGCCATCAATGGGGCCTAAGGCTGTTACCGTAAGGGGACTACTGATAATACGAGCCGCCGCCGCCATGACCGCATGTTCATCAACAGCATCGACTTTGGCGATGACCTCGTCGACAGGAATGACGCGGTTGTAAACCAATAATTGGCGGGCGGATTGTTCACACCGTGAGGACGTGCTTTCCAAAGACATCAAAATGCTGGCTTTAATTTGGGCACGTGCGCGCGTGATTTCCTCAAATGAAATGTCTTTGGTACTGCGAATTAATTCGTTGCAAATCAAGGGAACAACTTCGCTGATTTCCTGCTCGCCCGTTCCGGCGTAAATGCCAAAAATGCCGCCGTCCTGAAAAGAGGACATGAAGGAATAAACTGAATAAACCAACCCTTTGGCTTCGCGGATTTCTTGGAATAACCGTGATGACATGCCCCCGCCCAATAATGTGGCGTATATGGATCCAGCATAATAATCAGGGTCATCATAGGCAAAACCGTTGAAGCCTAATAGATAATGTATTTGTTCCAAGTCACGGGACTGTCGTAAATCGCCCCCATGATATGTGGATGCTTCAATTTTTCGGTCTGTCGTGGCGGGCAGTTCACTGAAAGCTTTGCTCGCTTGTGCAACGAAATCATCATGATCTATATTACCCGCGGCCGATACGACGATTGACGTCGGGGAATATTGTGCGGCCATGTAATCGATTAGGGTGTCACGGGTAAATCCACTGACCAAATCGACGGTTCCTAAAACAGGGCGACCAACAGCTTGTCCCGGAAAGGCGGTTTCCTGAAAGAGATCAAAAACAATATCATCGGGTGTGTCATGGGATTGGTGAATTTCTTGTAAAATGACCGCTCGCTCACGATCCAACTCATCGTTGTCCATAACGGAGTGCTGTAAAATATCGGCGATGATGTCGAGTGCCAATGGGGTGTCTTCTTTTAACATTTTGGCGTAATAGGCCGTGTGTTCGCGTGATGTATAGGCATTTACATGACCGCCAACGGCTTCTATTTGGTTAGCGATATCGCGCGCTGTTCGGCGCTTGGTCCCTTTGAAGGCCATGTGCTCCAGCATATGGGAGATGCCGTTCAGTGAAGGATGTTCATGGCGCGCGCCCGCGTCAACCCACGCACCAACCGAAACCGTCTCAACCGTATTCATACTATCCGTTACAATGCGTAAGCCATTATCTAACGTGGTCAGGCGAACGCTCATACGCTATTTCCTGATTTGGCGGTAATTGAATCGATGTAGTTTTCAACGGCGTTCAGATCATTTGGAAGAACCTCGTATTGTTCTTCCCGCTCCAATAAGTCCGACAAGCGTTCGGGGAGTTTTGGATTAATTCCTGTGGCGGATTTAACCGTGTCACCGAATTTCGCAGGGTGCGCGGTTGAAAGAACAATCATGGGAATAGACGTATCGCTCCGATGTTCACGGGCCGCCGCCATGGCGACCGCCGTATGCGGATCGATTAAATTAGCGGCTTCGTTATGGTGAACGCCATGATAGTGTTTAATTTCGGCTTTGACTTGGTCGTCGTCGTAGCGAGCCCCTTTAAAGAGATCAAGAGCTTCAAAAAGCTCCCCTTCGGTGACGCTGTATTGTCCGGTTTCTCTGAACCTATCCATCAATTGCGATACGCGATCCCCATCTCGTCCGGTTAATTCGAACAGCAGGCGTTCAAAATTTGAAGAAATTTGAATGTCCATGCTTGGGCTGGTGGTGGCTTCAACCCCAGTCATTTTCATGGTGCCGGTATCAAAAAACCGGGTCAGGATGTCGTTGCTATTGGAGGCCACCAGCAATTGTTTGATTGGAACCCCCATGCGCTTGGCGGCGTAACCCGCAAACACATTGCCAAAGTTCCCTGTTGGTACACAAAAAGAGACCGGCTTGTCTGGTGCGCCCAATTTAGCTGCCGTTGTAATATAATAGACAATCTGCGCCATGATCCGCGCCCAGTTGATGGAATTCACCGCCGACAGGTGGTGACGTTCGCGGAAGGGGGTGTCACCGAACATGGCTTTAACCATGTCCTGACAATCATCAAAAGTACCTTCGAGGGCAATGTTGTGGACATTATGATCCAGAGCCGTGCTCATTTGGCGGCGTTGGACTTCTGAAACCCGACCTTTGGGATGCAGCATGAAAATATCAATGGCGTCTTTACCTTTGACCGCTTCAATGGCGGCGGAACCTGTATCACCCGATGTGGCGCCAACTATTGTGACGCGGGATTTTTTGCGGGCCAAAACATGATCAAACATCCCCCCCAAGAATTGCATCGCGACATCTTTGAAAGCCAGGGTCGGTCCGTGAAATAATTCCATCAGCCAAAGGTTATTCCCGATATCACGAAGGGGGGCAGGGCTTTCACTGTCGAAGGTGCTATAGGCTTTTTCGATAATGGGTAATAGATCATCATCACTGATCACATCACCACAGAATAAACGCATGACTTTAAAGGCGACTTGGTCATAGGGCATGTCTTTGAATGATTTGAGCATATCGTCGGTTAAGACAGGCCATTCTTCGGGCACATACAATCCGCCATCAGATGCAAGCCCGGTTAAAAGGACTTCGTCAAAGGAAAGAGCAGGGGCTTTACCGCGCGTACTGATGAATTTCACAGGAAGAATAACCTTTCGATTTAGCAAATTTTATTAGAATAAAAACAATTTGTATTGCATAGCGCCCAGATTAAAAAGTGTTGAATCTATTTTTAATCAATTGTTTTCAATTTCTGTTTTTTGCAAACCGGAGGTATAAAGTCCAATTTGGGACTTATTTATAGATAGAAATAGTTATCTCTCGCCCCCCTACACACTATTGCCGGCGTTACATGCTTAGTAGGTGTTAGATTACATCGTAGGCGATCGATTATATTTGCAGGGTACGCTCCGCGGGGAAATAGATAGAAATTTCCGTACCCTTGTTTGGGGTGCTGTCGATGCTGATGGTGCCACCATGCAATTCAACAAGTGAGCGTACGAGGGCAAGGCCAAGTCCCGTGCCTTGTATGGTTCTGGTCTCAATATCCTCTACTTGCGAGAATGGCTCAAATACTTTCTCCAGAGATTCTTCGGCAATGCCAATGCCTGTATCGCTAATTTTAAAGGTCATGGCGCAATCATCTTCAATAGTGACATGCATTCCAATGTCACCTTTTAACGGGGTGAATTTGATGGCATTGCTCAACAGGTTGATAATGACCTGTTTGATGCGAAGCTCATCACAAATCAAATCGGGGCAATCATCGGGCATTTGTAGGGTGAAGTTCTGGTCTTTACCTTCGATCAGTGCATGAACCATCGTTGTACAGCTATGGATCATCTCCGCAACATCAACTTCACTTTCATCAAGTAACATAGAGTTGGCTTCGATTTTCGAAATATCGAGAACATCATTAATCAAGGTCAGTAGATGCGAGCCGGAAAAATGAATATCTTTGATGTAGCCTTGATATTTTTCATTATCGATTTGACCGAAAATTGCTTGGTCCATCATTTCAGAAAAACCGATGATCGAGTTAAGCGGGGTACGAAGCTCATGGCTCATATTCGCAAGGAACGCAGACTTAGCTTTGTTCGCCAGTTCCGCTTCATGAAGGGCCGCCGACTGTACGTGTTCCGTCATCTTGCGGTCAACGACTTCACTGGCAAGCGTATTCATCACCCGATTAATTTGTGACGTTCGAGTTTCAATATGTTTATCCATATTTTTGCTCTGTTTTTCAAAGTCACTGATCAGTTCATTGAAGTGCAAGGCAATACGGTTAATGGTATCGTTATCGCTGGTTGGCATGCGAATTGACAAATCTTTTGTTAAAGACTGTTTTTCCATAGCCGATAACAGCAACCCAAGTTCTTCTTGCGGTACGGTGTCGGTTCCATCAGCCATGTCAATTTCATTTGCCCTATTATCGTTAAAAGCTGTCACGCTTGGGTCATCTCCGTCTACTATATTTATGGCTATAATTATGGCTATAATTTCATATCAGAATACGACAAAGTAAGTTAACAAGGCGTATCTATTTTAAAGATATCTGCTTTTTAAATGATTCTTGAAAACACTTGCATCAAGCGTTTTTCCTGTCGCTTCTTGTAAAATACCTTGGGGAGTGACGGACCGCCCTTTGTTGTGGACGTTTGTTCTCAACCAGCTCAATAAGGGGGCAAAGTTGCCTTTGGTAATCTCTGACTCGATGGTTGGGTCTTGTTGTTTGGCGGCAGTGTAGAGCTGTGCTGCGGTCATAGCCCCCAATGAATAGGTTGGGAAATACCCCCACGCTCCATCAAACCAATGCACATCTTGCAAGCAGCCCAGTGTGTCATTAGGGGGCGTAACGCCCAATAATTCTTGCATGCCATCATTCCAAGCACCGGGTAATTCGGTTAAAGCAAGGTCGCCACCAATAACGGCCTTCTCAATGCGGTGGCGTAGAATGACATGGGCTGGATAGGTGACCTCGTCCGCATCTACACGGATGAAGTCGGGTTTTACGGTGGTGTAAAGCCGTTGCAGGTTTTCGGTTTCCCACGCAGGGCCACGACCGTTCATTGCCTCGCGCATTATGGGGGCAGCATAGGCTAAAAACCCAGCCGAGCGGCAAACTTGCATCTCTATTAATAATGATTGGCTTTCGTGCGTGCTCATGCCGAGCGATTGCCCGACGGGCTGTTGACGCCATTCTTTTGGTAAACCTTGTTCGTATAATGAATGCCCCGTTTCGTGCAATATCCCCATCAGACTGGAGGTAAAGTCTTTCTCATCATATCGTGTGGTAATTCGGACATCATCGGGCACGCCTCCGCAAAAGGGATGCAAGCTGACATCCAACCGGCCATGGTCGAAATCAAAACCAATTTGCTTCATGAATTTCTCACCAAGGGCACGTTGGCTCTCTATGGAAAAATGGCCTTCGGGGATGATGACGGGCGGTAAACTAGACTGATGGTCCAATACTTCAGCAATGAAACCCGGTAGGAAATCTGCCATGTCATCGAACACGGCATCAATATCGGCAACCCGTCCGCCGGGTTCAAATTCATCCAGCATTGCATCATGAAGGCTTAAGCCCAGAACATCAGCCTTGGCCTGTCCAGCTTCTAGGACCAATTTCAAAAGTGATGATAACTCTGGTAGAATGGACGCGTAGTCATTTTCAGGACGAGCAGCGCGCCACTTTTCTTCACAAGCGGCCGACGCACGGGTCAGTGCTTCGACCAGTTCTTCGCTAAGGGCGGTTGATTTAAGCCATTTGTGGCGGATTTCTTTAAGATTAATTTGTTGCCAGCTATCAAGCGAGGTATCGGCTTCTGCCCCGTCCAACAGATCAGGCATATCAGCCGCTGTCATCATGTTGTGGGATACAGCCCCTAGGGCGGTCAGTTGTTCCGTCCGCGCTTCATATCCACCGGCGGGCATAATGGCCGACATATCCCAATGCAACATTTCACAAGCACCATCGATGGCCGAAATTCTGGCCATTCGGTCTTCCAGTTGAAGATAGGATGTTTTGTTACCTATAGTTTGGGGCAATGCAGTTCTCCGGTATTTATTTGTGCTAATATGCAATTATAGTGACACTGTTATATTGACACAGCAGCCTTGATGGAACACTTAACGTGGTAGTTCTGTATACTGGAGATTTACACCAATGCTTTCACGCTGGACACCCCTGAATCTGTTGTTCGTGGTTTTTTTATTAAGCAGTCCAAATGCCGTGTCGGCTTCGGGCGAAGAAACACCTGAGGGGGCCCTTTCGGTTGTTGCGAGCGTCGCTCCGGTTCATGGATTGGTGGCGCGGGTAATGGCGGGAATTGGTTCGCCTGAGTTGCTTATATCACAAAGTGCTTCCCCCCATACCTACACCCTGAAACCATCTGATGCCAAAATGCTGAGCACAGCAGATGCGGTCTTTTGGATTGGTCGAAGCTTGGAAACCTCGCTTGATAAATCTATTCGGGCATTGGCAGAAAAGGCACAGGTAGCTTCGTTAATGAGCGATCGAGATCGGGGCGTTAATTTATTAAACCGCCGGGATGTTGGTGTCATGAATGGTGATGGTCATTCGCATGATAGTGACGAGGTTGGGACCACTGACCCCCATATTTGGTTGGACCCCCAAAATGCGGCGGCCATGATGCTGCATATCGGCGAGGTTCTTGCCGGGGTTGACCCCGAAAATGCCATTGCGTATTTATCCAACGCCCACGAAGGCGCCGCTGAACTGGATGTCTTAAGTCGTGATATTACACAACAGCTTCTGGGGTTGGATACAAAGAACACACAGTTGATATTCTTTCATGACGCTTATCAATATTTTGAACATCGCTTCTCTATTGAATCTTCGGCGATAATTCAAATTGATCCCGATCATATGCCCGGCGCCCGTCGTATTGCTGATATTAGATCTTTGATCATTAACTCAGGTAAAACCTGTTTATTTTCTGAGCCTCATTATAGCCTTAAATTAATCACCACGCTGATTGATGGCAGCACGGCTGTTCATGGGGAGCTTGACCCTTTGGGGATCGACATCCCCCTCGGTCCAAATTTTTATGAGACAATGATGCGGAAATTTATGGATAATTTTTCGAAATGCTTAAATTCATAAGCTAATGAGTGTTCACATTAGTATTCACGATGATGTGATTGCTAGAATTGTTCCAATCGCCAGAAAAATACTATAGGGTTTTCTTACTCTCATGTTTTAATTAATAGACCTAATCCCTAAAGGAGTGAAATATGCGTATTCAGACCCTTGTTTTAGCCGCTGCTGTTGGCATTTTTGTACTAACGGGAGGGGGCGCCGTATCAGCGAGCGACCCTGAAAATGATATTAAATACCGTAAAACCACCATGTCAGCAATTGGTGCCCATATGGGGGCAATCGTTGCCACAGTTAAAGGCAAAGCGGGAACGGATGCTCAATTAATCGCTCACGCCAAAGGTATGGCGGCCATGGGACCCGTGATGAGTGGCTTGTTCGGTGCCGGTACGGGGGAAGGCGATACAGAAACAAAGCCAGAAATTTGGAGCAATTCAGCCGAATTCGCTACGGCTGTTATGAATTTTGAAAATGCTGCTGCGGTTATAGGTGCGGCGGCTGATAGTGGTAATGTTGATGGCGTCAAAGCAGCTCTTGGTGGATTGGGTAAATCCTGCAAAGGGTGTCATTCAACGTTTCGCAAGGAAAAATAACATCGTTATAATAACATCCTTATACCGTGCATTCGTAAATATATATCAATGAAACCACAGAGAAACATTATTCTATCTGTTCTTCTTGGTGGGGTGATCAGTGGCTTGGCTATATTGTTCTGGGCTACCAACCCCTCTCTGCGGGTTGATTTTAGTAATAATGGAAAACCAGACGTAGCCCCAAACCTAGCCCCAGACATTTCTCATGGGAAATATGTTTTCCAAGCCAGTGGATGTGCCGGGTGTCATACGCTACCAAAAGGCGGCGAACTTCTCGCCGGGGGGCGCACATTCAAGACCCCCTTTGGGACGTTCGTCAGCCCCAATATTACCCCGGACATAGATCACGGTATCGGCAATTGGAATGACGCCGATTTTGTCCGTGCCATGCGAACAGGGGTATCACCCCAGGGTCAGCATTACTTTCCGGTGTTTCCCTATACCTCTTTTACCCAAATGACCGATCAAGATATACTGGACTTAAAGGCCTATATTTTCAGTTTGCCCGCCATTTCAAAGCCCAATTTGCCCCATACTGTAGCGTCGCCTTTTGGCTGGCGTTTTACGGTGGCCTTTTGGAAGTTGCTGTATTTTGATCAACGTTCTTTTGTCAATGACGAAAATGAAAGTGAACAGTGGAATAGAGGCGCCTATTTGGTCAAAGCGCTGGGGCATTGCGGGGAATGCCATACCCCTCGCAATCCGCTCGGCGGTAGCGTTAAGGCGCTGGAACTTTCGGGGACCCGTCGGGGGCCCGAGGGTGGCGCTATCCCCAATCTAACCCCCCATAAAGAGACCGGATTAGGGACGTGGGGCAAGGGGGATATTGAAATCTTGCTTGAAATGGGCATGTTGCCGGATGGTGATTTCGTCGGGGATACGATGACCGAGGTTGTGGACAATGGCACCAGCCATTTAAGCACTGCTGATCGCCTTGCCATTGAGACATATTTACGCTCCCTTCCTGCTATCAATAGTGATTGGAAATCTAAAGAAGAAACCCTGCAATATTGAATGATCTTTGACGGTACGATTATCCCAATTCCAGTAAGTTGCACGCTGCCTCACAAGAATTCGTGAACAAGGCTAATTTTTAAATTTGCTATTCTCGATTGAAAGGTCGCGTTCTTGATAGGGGGGGTGGTTTTTTTATTAAAGTGAGGACAGGCAGAAATTATCAAAATATCTTTCTATTTTTGCTAGGATGCCTTAACTATGCGCCATTGAAATTGTTTTAATATCTCAGGAAGCATCAACATGAAAAAGCTAATTACTTTTGTCATTCTCCTATGCGCCGCTGCTTTTATGTATTCCAGCATAATTTACTTAATGTCATAAGATTTAATCGACCATGCAGATTACCGATTTTCCCCATATTATAGCCGGGCTAAATGCCCTGAGCGTGATTTTTCTCACGGCGGCTTTTATTTATATCAAATCCGGTAATCGTGAGAAACATCGCCTGATGATGATCTGCGCATTGGCGATCTCTGGTTTGTTTTTAGTTTTTTATCTGTATTACAAAGCCAATTCCGGATTTGCCAAGTTTGGTGGGGAAGGATTTATCCGTCCGGTTTATTTCACGCTGTTAATAACCCACGTTTTCGGGGCAATGATGATTACGGTCATGGTGCCGATCACCGTGTGGCGCGCCATCAAGGGGAACTATGAAAAACACCGCAAGATCGCCCGGTTCACATGGCCGTTATGGATGTGGGTCGGCCTTTCCGGTGTGGCGGTATATGTGATGACCGTTCATCTGTATCCGTATCAAATACTAAATTAAGGGGTAGTTGATGCAAACCAGCATAATTAAAGATTTCACAGACAGAGTTTGGTCCAGTGGCCTACAAAAAGAGCTTCGTGGATGGGCAATACTGGGAATCTCTGCCTTGGCGATTGCTGGTGTGTTCGCCCTATTATTGGCCCTGAGCAGAATCCCCGGTATCGAAAATACCTTTCCTTGGCCTCTTGGATTCTTTGAAAAAGGTTTGGTAATTCACGTCATCTTTTCATTTGTTGTCTGGTTTCTAGCCGTCTTAGGGGTTCTGATTACCGCCTTTACAGCCTATGCGGGCTCAACATCCGGACCTGCAAAGTTAATCGAATTGGGCAGGCAGGCTTTGTGGGCCGCCGGTGCAAGCTGTGTTCTGTTGTCGGTGCCAGCCTTGGTCGACAGTAGCGAAGCGTCGCTGAATAACTACATCCCAATCATTATCGATCCGCGTTATTATATCGGGCTAATCGTCTTTGCTATGGCGCTATCGGTGATCATTGTTCGTTTTGTGATCAATGTTAGAGCGAATGGCTTGTTGAAAACCGCCTATGGGGAATTGGCCACAGCACTCAGTCTTATTTTTGTCGTTGCTCTGATTTGTTTCGTACTGGCTTATCTGCCGCGAATGAATGACGAGATTAATGCAGGGTTTAATGAAGGTGTATTCTGGGGCGGCGGTCATGTACTGCAGTATCTTAATACGCTAATGATGTTGGGCGGGTGGTACTTGCTTGCGCATATGATCATGGGTGAAGCCCCGGTTTCCAGATCAGTACTCAGGACGGTTGTTTTGATGATCACGGCGCCACCGTTGATGATGCCCGTCTTGTATATTGTCTTTCCTCCCCATTCAGCAATATTGGTTTTTGCCTTTACAGAATTACAGTATTTGCTGGCCCCGCCGGTTCTGGTTATGGGGCTGGCTTTGGTTAAATCTTTAGGGGGGCATTTTAAAGGCCAGAAATTGCCTTGGAAGAATATAGCCTTTTTAAGCCTGATTCTCTCCGCCATGACATTTGCCATCGGTGGCTTCCTTGGATTGTTTGTCGATGGCATGGATACGCGAACCCCGGCTCATTATCACGCCGTTATCGCTGGGGTGAACATTGTGTTCATGGGGTTGTTTCTTATTTTTGTTTTGAATGTCCTTGGCCGCGCTATTGAACAAGGGCGCAGCACGCGAGCCTTGATCTGGCTTTACGCCGTTGGACAGATGGTGGCATCAATTGGTTTGTTTATGGCGGGTGGTTATGGTGCGCCCCGTAAGACAGCGGGTGGTGATCAAGGTCTGGTAGACATCGGTGCGATAACGGGACTGTATCTAAACGGCATTGGTGCGGCTATTGCCGTCATCGGCGGGATCATGTTTATTTGGGTTTGCGCTAGAGCGCTTTCTAGAAAATAGGGCTTTTTAAGAAAATAAAATGAACGTCTGTACATATAATTATTTGAAGCTACCTTATAGCCGCTTGTAACCTCAATGAAATAGATGGCCCCAATGTCAACAAATACACAAAATGAAGCAACGACCGATTCTCAACAAACCCGGCAATTCCGGTTTCAAGTCGTTGAATATGCTCTTTTATTAAAGCCGCGGGTGATGTCATTGGTGGTTTTCACTGCTTGGGTTGGCCTAATGATGGCCCCGGGTACGGTGGATTTTCTGTCAGCAAGTGTTGCCATTGTGTGTATTGCGCTGGGTGCTGGTGCGTCGGGTGCCATTAATATGTGGTATGACCACGATATCGATCAAAACATGATTCGGACACAAAACCGACCTTTGCCAGCGGGTCGATTGGCCCCTTGGAAGGCTCTGGTATTTGGTATTGTGCTGAGCATCGGTTCCGTAATTGCCATGGATATTTGGGTTAATCAAATGGCTGCCATTCTATTGGCGTCTACGATTCTCTATTATGTATTTATATATACAGTGTGGCTAAAGAGAAGAACCCCGCAGAATATCGTTATTGGCGGTGCGTCCGGTGCCTTACCCCCGGTCATCGGTTGGGCGGCGGTATCGGGTGACATTGGATTGGGAGCGGTTGCTCTGTTTTTGATTATCTTTTTATGGACCCCCCCTCATACTTGGGCGCTCGCTTTGTTCCGCCGGGCTGATTACGAGAATGTCGGTGTTCCCATGCTGCCCGTTGTGGCGGGTGAAGAAACAACCCGAAATCAGATTGTTATCTATTCTTATCTGATGGTGCTTGCTACGGTCTTACCGGTATTGGTGGGCATGTCCAGTTGGTTATATGCGGTGGGCGTGGCGGCGCTGGGGATAGAGTTCCTGCGACGGGCTATTAAAATGAGAAAAGAAGCAGATGAGGCAGCGGCAAAGCCTCTGTTTTTATTCTCCATCCTCTATCTGTTTATGGTGTTTCTTCTTTTGTTAGCTGATAAGACAATGATGACATTTATCAACGTGTGATTGGTTGATGTTAGGCCTAGTTATTATTCAATTAATAAATAGATGTGATTTTTAAATATTAATTTGAAATTTTTCACTCAGATAATCTAATAACGCATAATTATAATATTTAAGTCAGAAATTAACAATGTAGTTTATATTTATTATATTTAAAAATTATTATGGAGTTGGATGAACTAAAATTATACTTTTTATTCTGAAAACTTGAATTAGTATGTTTCTCATCAATTTTTTTGAATTGTTTTTTTAGATTTTTTGATTTTCACGCATCTGATTATAGTGCAAATTATTATAAAAATTATTCTAAAACTATTGCTTGCCCCAGAAAATTAAGTTAAGAGCTTAAAGTGAAAGCGGCATAAGCCGCAATTTTATATATAGGGGCGTGTCCAAATACTTTTGGACTGTTTGATTAGGGTCAGATCTTGAAAAAACACATATTATCTATTTTGAGCTTAGCATCGCTTGGCGTGTTCAGTTCTAACGTTGCTTTAGCGGAGCAGTATCGTTCTGCTCCTTGGCAGATGGGCTTCCAGGAAGCTGGTTCTCCAACAGCCGAACGGCTTTTTGCTTTCCACGATATGCTATTATATATCGAGACAGGGATTGTTCTCTTCGTTCTCGCTATTATGGCGTATATCGTTGTTAAGTTTAATGCCAAAGCAAATCCCACACCGTCAAAAACAACACACAATTCTTTATTGGAAGTTGTTTGGACCGTTCTGCCTATTTTGATTTTGGTTGCGATTACAATTCCATCATTAAAATTACTATACTTTACCGATCGGGCCGAAGATCCTGAATTGACGGTTAAGGTTATTGGTAATCAATGGTACTGGACCTACGCATTCCCGGATAATGGTAACTTTGAGTTTGATAGTTACATGCTTGAAGATGATGATCTTGAAGAAGGTCAGCCCCGGTTGTTAAGTGTTGACGAACCTCTCGTTCTTCCGATTGGCACCAATATTCGCTTCATACTGCACACAACGGATGTGATCCATAATTTCGCTGTACCTTCATTGGGCTTGAAATTAGACACCACACCCGGTCGCGCAAACGAGACTTGGACCAATATTACCAAGCCCGGCGATTATTATGGCATGTGTTCTGAATTATGTGGCGTAAACCACGGCTTTATGCCTGTCCACGTGAAAGCAGTCTCGAAAGAAGATTTCGAAGCATGGGTTGTTGAAGCTGCAGAAGAATTTGCCAGTAACGACGATGTTGATTTTAACATGCTGAAGCTTGCTACTGATCTCACCTCGTCAATCACAACGATCATTTCTCAGTAACCCTGTTGGTATGAGCACTTAAGGAGTTCCCAATAAATGTCACACGATCATAATCCGACAGGTATAAAACGTTGGTTGATGTCTACAAACCACAAAGACATTGGCACGCTTTACCTTATTCTTTCCATGATTGCAGCCCTCATTGGTGGCGCAATGTCTTGGTATATCCGTCTCGAATTGATGGAACCCGGTATCCAATTCATCGAAGATTCCCAACTTTATAACGTGCTTGTAACAGCGCACGGTTTCTTGATGGTGTTCTTTGTTGTTATGCCCGCCATGATTGGTGGATTTGGCAACTGGTTTTTGCCTCTGATGATTGGCGCGCCTGATATGGCGTTCCCCCGATTAAACAACGTCAGCTTCTGGCTACTCGCTGCGGCTCTTGTTATGTTGGTCATTGCGGGTCTCGTCGATGGCGGACCGGGCACGGGCTGGACTGTTTACCCGCCATTATCTTCGGCTGAATACCATCCCGGTATGTCTGTCGACTTTGCTATTCTTAGTCTGCATCTGGCGGGCGCATCCTCCATTCTTGGTGCTGCCAACTTCATCACCACCGTATTCAACATGCGCGCCCCTGGAATGACTTTCCACCGGATGCCATTGTTTGTATGGGCGATGACGGTTACAGCATTCTTGCTATTGTTGGCCCTTCCTGTTTTGGCGGGTGCCCTTACCATGTTGCTGACAGATCGTAACTTTGGTACTTCATTCTTCTTGGTTGAAGGCGGTGGTGATCCATTATTATGGCAACACCTGTTCTGGTTCTTCGGCCATCCGGAAGTTTATATTATCATTCTGCCAGCGTTCGGTATCATCAGCGAAATTGTATCCACATTTTCCAAGAAGCCAATCTTTGGTTATCTCGGTATGGCCTATGCTATGGCCGGTATCGGTGTGGTCGGGTTCGTTGTTTGGGCGCACCATATGTATGTAACTGGTTTAGATGTAGACACCCGCGCGTACTTTACAGCCGCCACCATGGTTATTGCTGTACCAACGGGCATCAAAATCTTTAGCTGGCTCGCTACAATGTGGGGTGGTTCTATCGAATTCAAAACACCTATGCTGTATGCTTTTGGTTTCATTTGGTTGTTCGTCCTTGGTGGCGTAACCGGTGTGACCCTTGCCAATGCGGGCATGGATCTGGCCTTCCATGATACTTACTTCGTGGTTGCTCACTTCCATTACGTTATGGCGATTGCAGCAATTTTGGCAATGTTTGCTGGCTTCTTCTACTGGATCGGCAAAATGTCCGGTTACGAGTACCCAGAAGGTCTGGCAAAAATACAGTTCTGGATTTTCTTTATCGGCGTAAATGTTCTGTTCTTCCCACAACATTTCTTGGGAATGGCCGGCATGCCACGCAGAATTCCGGATTATCCTGAAGCCTACGCTGGGTGGAACTATGTCAGTTCTGTTGGTGCTTTGATCACGGTCTTTGGTACGGTGTTGTTCTTCTACATCATCTATCGCACATTCAGTGATAAGAAGCCTGCTGCAGCAAACCAATGGGGTGGTACAACGCTTGAATGGACAGTTCCAAGTCCAGCACCGTTCCACACTCATGAGCAGCTTCCTGACATGACAGCTAAAAACTCGGCTGAGTAAGGAAATAGTCTTGTCTCAGCATTCTGATCAGCAACCAGTCAAACATCAGCGTGGCACACTAGCCACTCGTAACCGGCGTACCGGTTTGATGTTTGCTGGGTTTGCTCTTGGTATGCTGGGGTTAGCATTTGCGTCCGTACCGCTTTACAAGCTGTTCTGCTCTGTCACGGGTTTTGGCGGCACACCCAGTGTGGCGTCAACCCCCCTTAACCCAGATCAGGTCACCGAACAGATTATTTCTGTTGCGCTGGACGCTAATGTCATGCCGAGCTTAGATTGGTCTTTCCGCGCTGATGTTAGAAAATTTAATGTCTTTGTTGGCGAAGAAAACTTAGCTTTGTTTCATGCCAAGAACACGAGCGATAAAGCAATCACCGGTACGGCTGCATTTAATGTAACACCGTTTAAAGCAGCACAGTATATCTCGAAGACTGAATGTTTCTGTTTCACGGAACAACGTCTGGAAGCGGGAGAAGAGATGCCCATGTTGACATCCTTCTATATCGATCCAGAAATTTCAAGTGATCCGAATACAAAATATCTAAAAGATATTGTGCTGTCCTATACTTTCTATCCATCTCTGGATTCCGAAGAGGAATCCGAAACTGCAATGCTGGGAGACCCAATTAATGTCGAGTGAAGTTAAATCTCATCCCTATCATATGGTTGAGCCAAGCATATGGCCCTTCGTCGGAGCCACAGCTGCTTTGGTTACAGCGATCGGTAGTATCATGTACATGCATGGTTCATCACTATTCGCGACCGTTCCTGGCTTTGTTCTAATCCTCGTCACATTTTATATGTGGTGCCGTGATATTATACGTGAAGCCAATGAGAATGTTGACGGTGTTGCCTCAAATCATACCGAGGAAGTCAAACATGGGCTTCGTATGGGAATGTTTTTGTTCATCGCCTCAGAGGTCATGTTCTTTGTCGCTTTCTTCTGGGCTTGGTTCCATTCATCGGTACCTGCGTTAAGCCACGCAGCGTCAGCTGTTTGGCCACCGGCAGAAATCGTTCCTTTGCCAACTTGGGAATTACCGTTCTTGAATACGCTGATCCTGCTCACTTCTGGTGCAACCCTCACTTGGGCGCACCATGCATTGAACGCTGGTAACAGAAAAAATCTGCAAATTGGTCTCATACTGACCATTGTGCTGGGTATCTTGTTTACCTGTCTTCAGGCTTACGAGTATGATCATGCTTCATTTGCCATCACCGATGGTATCTATGGTTCAGCCTTCTATATCGCAACAGGCTTCCACGGTTTCCACGTACTTGTTGGTACGGTCTTCCTTATCGTATGTTTGCTACGGGCAAACAAAGGTGACTTCTCCCCCGGTGCTCACGTTGGTTTCCAATCTGCGGCTTGGTACTGGCACTTTGTTGACGTTGTGTGGATTTTCCTTTTCTGCGCCGTCTACTGGTGGGGTTCTGCCGGATACGATTTCGGTTAAAACCGTTATAATTGATTTAAAAAGCCATCACTGATTATCTCAGTGGTGGCTTTTTTTATGGTCAGTTTCCTTATGGCTGGTTATGCTGGGGGAAGTAAGGAAAGCTAAATGACCTCTAAAGAAAAAATATCTACACCCGCATCAAGCCTGACAGAACAGCAAGCTCAAATGATGGAGGCTTATAAGAATTTTTATGAGCGTTCTCAACGCATTGCAACGGCCTTCTTGAAGCGCCAAGCTGAATCCGATGGGTATCAGGTTACCGACCCCGTGGATATCAGTAAGATGTTTATGGATACGGCCACTAGATTAATGGCTGACCCTGCGGCTTTGGTTGAAGCACAAACAAAGCTCTGGCAACAATATACCGAATTATGGGGGCAAACTGTTAAACGCATGGCGGGTGAAGAATACACACCTGTCCGCACCACGGATAAGTCAGATAAACGGTTTAAAGATGAGGCTTGGAGCGAAGATGCCGTCTATGACTTTATCAAACAAACGTATCTACTGGCTTCGGATTGGATGTATTCTTCTGTGAAAGATGTAGAGGGTATGGATGAGAAAACGGCCCAGAAAGTTAATTTTCATACCCGTCAATTGGTCAATGCACTTTCCCCAACCAACTTCGCCCTGACCAACCCAAAAGTCATGCGTGAAGCCGCTGAGACAAATGGCGAAAGCTTGCTTAAAGGCTTCGATAACTTGCTGAGTGATCTAGAGAAGGGCAAGGGTGAGCTGAAGATTTCCATGACCGACCAGGATGCCTTTACGTTGGGCGAAAACATCGCTAGCACACCGGGCAAAGTGGTTTACCAAAATGACTTGATGCAACTTATTCAATATACGCCAACAACTAAAAAAGTAGCGCGTCGTCCTTTATTGATCGTGACTCCTTGGATTAATAAATTTTACGTTCTTGATTTACAGCCCAAAAATTCATTCATCAAATGGGCGGTGGATCAGGGGCACACAGTATTTATTATCGCGTGGGTAAACCCCGATGAGACCCTATCGCATAAATCATTTGATGATTACATGTTAGAAGGCCCCATTGCAGCGCTGGATGCTATCGAAAAAGCAACAGGCGAGGGTGAGATTAATCTAATTGGTTATTGTATTGGCGGCACTCTCAGCGCTAGCGCTCTGGCCTATCTGGCAACAAAAAAAGAAAAACGGGTTGCCTCCTGCACTTTCTTCACCACCATGATTGATTTTAGTCATCCCGGTGAATTGGGTGTCTTCATCGATGAAGATCAGATCGATCGATTAGATGCCCATATGTCAGAAACGGGTTATTTGGAAAGCTCTCATATGAGCCAAGTGTTTAATATGATGCGCGATAATGATCTGATTTGGTCTTTTGTGGTCAATAACTATCTTTTGGGCCGTGAGCCCATGGCATTTGATTTGTTGTATTGGAATTCAGATAACACCCGTATGCCTGCCATGATGCACAGTTTTTATCTGCGTGAAATGTATCTCAAAAATAAATTAATCGAACCCGGCGTTATTTCTTTAGGCGGTGTTCCCATAGATTTATCAAAAGTAGACGTGCCGATTTATTGGATATCAACCATTGATGATCATATTGCACCGTGGCAAAGCACCTATGCTGCGACACAAATTTTCACGGGTCCGAAGAGATTTGTGCTGACGGGGTCCGGGCATGTTGCGGGCATTATTAATCCACCGGCAGCCAAAAAATACGGGTTCAGAACCAATGCAAAACTGCCTGCTAATCCTGACGATTGGCTAAAAAGTGCCGTCGAACACGAAGGTTCATGGTGGAATGATTGGCATAAGTGGGTTGGCAAACAGTCAGGCGGCAAAGTCGGTGCGCGTAAACCCGGCTCTGGTAAATTAAAGGTCATTGAAGATGCGCCTGGCTCTTATGTTAAAGTGCGAGCATCATGAATAAACATACTGGAAACCACCAAAGTACGGTCGTTGAAATAGATGAGTCCTCTGACACTCTGTCTTTTTTGGCAGAAATGGGTCAGACCTTCGCCTCTACCCACGATATCGACGCTTCCTTAAATTATGCCATCAAACATATTGCCTCTCACGTAGGGGCCGAAGCCGGGGCTTTGTTTATGTTGAGCGATGACGAGAAAAATCTCGAGTGTCATGCTTGTTATGGCGAGGTTGATATTGTTGGTATGTCGCTTAAGGCCGATCAAGGTATTGTCGGCTTCAGTGTGCAAAATAATTCAACGGACATTGTCCGTGATGTGAATAAAGATGACCGCTTCCACCGGGGGGTTGATCAGCAATCTGGTTTCGTCACCCGCTCTATCATGTGCGCACCGCTGAGCGTTAAGGGGAACAGTTTCGGGGCAATCGAGCTGATCAATAAAAACAGCGGCGACCATTTATTTGATAATGCTGATCTAGCGTTGTTAACGACCCTCGCCAATTCGGCCGCCCTCGCCATTTCCAACGCAATTATGGCCGAAAATCTAGTAGAGCAAGAACGTCTAGGCCGTGAATTAGAATTGGCAGCAGAAATTCAACGCTCCTTGTTACCCACGGGCGAAGAGGACCTTCCCATATGGGGCGCGAACATTCCGGCGCGAACAGTATCAGGTGATTTCTTTGATTATTTTGAGCTCGAAGATGGTCGGATCGTCTTTAACCTCGGTGATGTATCGGGCAAAGGCATGAACGCGGCTTTGTTAATGGCAAAGACGGCCAGTCTCTTTCGCTGCCTGTCTAAATCCATTGAACATCCGGGACGATTGTTGGGGCGCATTAATACAGAGCTTTGCGAAACATCAACGCGAGGCATGTTTGTTACCATGGTAGCAGGCATCTTCGATCCAAAGACCGGGCGGTTGCGGATTTCAAATGCGGGGCACGAACCACCGCTGGTCCGGGACGCGCAAGGGAATTATCGCTCGATCCCTGCTGAAGCCCCCCCGTTGGGTATTGATAGCAGCTTAGCGCGCGATAACGGTTTTCCCGTTGCCAATATCGATTTGAATGGCGGTACGTTTTATTTATTCACTGATGGTGTAACCGAAGGATATATCGCAGAAGGCCAAGCTCTGGGCAGTGATGGCGTTGAGAGCATCATTGATGATGCAGCGGGCTTAAGTGTTCGTGTACCGTTGCAAAAAATTATCGACTTAATCGGAAAGAGCGGTGTTCCTTTGCATGATGATTTGACCGTTCTGGGCATTCAGGACGATCTCAGCAATAGAGATAAAACAGAAACTAATAAAACCGTCATTCCCATGGAACCCACATCAGAACCAGCCGCAGAGCTTGCCTCAATTTCCACATTGGCAGAGCCCGATCGTTTAAAGATGGTTCGCTCCATGTTAACGGAAGCCGCGCGCAGCATTAATTTCTCGAACGAAGGTATACAAGATCTTGTGCTGGCGGTTGACGAAGCCTGCCAAAATGTCATTCGGTACGCATACAATGGAGAACCGGGTGGGAAATTAAAGATTGTGCTTACCCACGATAGTGATCATCTTATTATTGAAATTTGTGACCAAGCTGCCACTGTAGACCCCGCGACGATTAAACACCGCGATATTGATGATGTTCGCCCCGGTGGATTGGGCACTTATTTAATGGACGAAATCATGGATTGTGTAGAGTACCTTCCGTTAAGTGCAGAAGGGGGTAATATTCTTCGCATGGTTAAAACAATTGGCTGATAAATGATAATCTGATAACAATAATAATCTGAAAAATAATAATCTGAAAAATAGGGCAGAAAAATGAAACATGAAATCAGGGAAGAAGAGGGCACTCTTGTTGTCGTATTTGAGGGGGATGTTGATCTTCAGAGCTCGCCGGATGCCCGCAAAGCATTACTCGGGGCGGTCGAAAAAGGTCTGACTATATTGGTCGACTTGTCGTCCGTTGACTATATTGATAGTTCCGGTGTCGCATCATTGGTGGAAGCTTTTCAGAAAGCTAAATCCAATCATCAAAAATTTATTTTAATTTCTGTTTCGGAGAGTGCTCTACGGGTGCTTGAGTTAGCTCGCCTTGATAAGGTCTTCACAATTTGCGGTTCTATCAGTGAAGCCCGCGAACTTTAATATGACTGAGGTCGTGAAGTGAGCGAAACACCACCCCGACCTGATAATTTTGTCGTCCGCACGCTTGAACGTGTGGGTCGCGGTACCGTTGCGGGCATTGAAGAAATCGGCAATGGTGCCATGGTGGTTTTCCAGAGTATCTTTTGGCTGTTTGCCGGCCCTCGGTATGGGCAACCTGTTCGGCTGGGTTCCATTGTTGTTCAAATGCTTGAATCCGGTATTCAGGCGCTGCCCATTCTAATTACCCTAAACGGTGCCATCGGGGTGATGCTGGCTATTCAAGGCATTTATACACTAAAAATATTTGGTGCGGAAAGTCAGGTTACTTTTGGAATTGCCGTTGCCGTTGTGCGTGAATTTGCGCCATTGATCACGGGGATCTTAATTGCCGGACGAACAGGTTCAGCCCTAGCCGCCAAAATTGGTACTATGAGAATTAATCAAGAGCTAGACGCGCTGCACGTGATGGGCATTAATCCCGTGCGGTATCTTGCTGCACCCGCAATCTTTGGCATGGTCATTATCATCCCAGCCGTTACATTTTTTAGTGGCGCGGTCAGCTTGTTTACGGCGGCACTTTATGTTGACGCTACTTTGGGTATTTCTATATCAAGCTTTTTTGATCAAGTTACAAGCGTCCTAACCGTCGATGATTTATTACACGGATTAACAAAAAGCCTTCTCTTCTCGCTATTGATTGCTATCATTGGTGTGGTAAATGGCTCTTCTGTTACCGGGGGTGCTGATGGGGTTGGCAAGGCCACGACACGCTCGGTGGTACAAGCTATTTCCGCCATCGTTGTGACCGATATGGTCTTTGCCTATATCGCAACACTAAATTGAGGGAAAGGGGGGAACTATAAAATGTCATCAGAAACACACGCTCCAAAATCCGTCATAGAAGTTCGCGATCTGGTCACCCATTATGGTTCTCGCAAAATCCTCAACGGGATCAGCATGGAAGTGCGTGAGAACGAGATCATGGTGATCATGGGCGGTTCTGGCTCTGGTAAGTCTACTTTATTGCGCCATTTGATGGCACTTGAGCAAAAGACCTCTGGTTACATGAGCATCCTCGATCAAAACATCGACGATTTAAGTATGCGCGATATGTTTAATTTGCGCAAAAAACTGGGGGTCGCCTTTCAAAGCGGCGCGTTGTTTAGCTCTATGACCGTTGGCGAGAATATAATGTTGCCGCTTTTTGAGCATACAGCCCTTGATCGCGCCACCATGGAAATTATGGTTCGTATGAAATTGGAAGTGGTCGAATTGGGTGGATTTGAAAACCTTATGCCTTCTGAATTATCTGGCGGTATGATAAAACGGGCGGCTTTTGCGCGTGCCGTTGTGATGGACCCCAAAATATTATTTTGCGATGAACCATCAGCGGGACTTGATCCGGCGGTGTCATCGGCGTTGGATGATTTGATCCTCCGTCTACGCTCGGCCTTGGGTATGAGCATTGTCGTCGTTACCCATGAGCTTGAGAGCGCCTTTAAAATCGCCGATCGCATTACGGTGCTTGATCGCGGTAACATCTTATTTATTGGCACGCCCGATGAAATTCGGGCATCTTCCAATCAACGTATCCAGAAACTATTAAACCGAGAAGCCGATACAGAGGAACTAGATCCCGATGTCTATCTGGGGCGCCTTACCGGGGATGAAAAATACGCAAGGGTTGATTTATGAGAAGTAACAAAGTGAATTATTTGGTTGTTGGATTGTTCGTCGTTTTAACGCTCGTCGGGGGGATTTTTTCAATCGCCATTTTAAGCGGTCGAACCGGACCAACAGATGCTTACCATGCCTATTACCGCAATGTAACGGGGATGAAGTTTGGCTCACAAGTGTTCTATGAAGGTTATCCCATAGGCCAAGTCAATGCCGTAAAACCAGAAATTCGAAACGCGCGTATGGAATTCCGTATTGATTTTGATGTGGAACAAGGTTGGCGTATCCCTGCGGACTCAATCGCGGAAATTGGAACGTCCAGTTTGTTGTCGGCCGTCAGCTTAAATATATCCTCTGGATCAAGCGAGACAGCGCTAGAACCCGGTGATTTAATGACCACGCGTGAGGCGGTTAATATCTTTGATGTGGTAACAAATGTTGCAACGGAAATCACTGATATAACCGACAAAAACATTAAACCATTTCTTGATCAATTAACCCGTAGCGGTAGTGTTCTTTCCCAAATATTGGAAGAAGATGGCCGCATCATTATCGAACAAGTACGCCTCTTGATGGATGATCTGACATTACGAGCGCCGGGCATAACCGATAACATCGAGAAGTTCGCCTTGGATCTTGAAGACTTGGGTGACAGCCTTCAACACACATCCAATCAGATGGACGCATTCTTAACCGAGGAAAACCGCATTAAACTAGAAGGTATTATTGATCATGTGGACCGGGCGGCGACCAGTATGGATCACTTGATGATAGAGGCCAACGCCTTGACGTCAACGGCGACCGAAATGATCGAAACCAACCATGAGGACATTATGGCAGCTACTGGTGATCTACGTCATACCGCAGCCTCTGTCGCGCGATATGTGGATGCCATCAATCATAATTTGGATGGCGCATCGCGCAATATGTATGAATTCTCCCGTCAGATCAGACAGAATCCGGGGCTGCTATTGGGTGGGACTCCCCCGAAAGATAATGCAGAGGTTATACAATGACATTGAAGAATACACTAATCGCCATCGTTATGGGGGTGGCCTCGTTGCAATTTTTATCGGCCTGTGCGGTCCCCAGTGTTCCACAAGATCGTTATTACCGTGTCGATATAACAAACCCCGCCGCCGGTTCGGTTTTGTTACCCGGCGTGGTGGAAACCGATCGATTTAGTGCCGTTGGTCTGGCCGCGGGACGGGCCATTGTTTATACCACCGACGAAGACGCACTGGTATTACAAGAATATAATTATGATTTTTGGCACGAACCGCCGTCAATTATGTTGCGGGACGCGTTGATTGGATTTATGCGCAGTGCCAATGTGGCGACCTCAATTGTGACACCGGAAATGCGAGCTGAGCCTGATTACCTTATGTCAGGCCGTATCCAACGCCTAGAAGTACGTCGGGGTAGTGCGCCCAATATGATGACGGTGGAATTAGAGTTGGCCATCAGTGACGCCCGTAATGGGGCTGTATTGATGGTACGGTCCTATCGTACCGATGTTCCCGCCACCGACGCATCGGTTGAAGCCGCCGTTGTGGCAGCCAATCAGGCCGTCAATGATATTTACGGTCGGTTCTTGAGCGATCTTAAAGGCAGCTGACGTCCTAGACTGTAAAGCCCTAGATTTTAACGGCTAAGGGATAAGGGCGAGGGTATAACGGCTAGGAATAACGACTAGGGTATAGCGGGTTACGACTGACAGATATCAACGTAGGCTTTGATCGTCGCGTCCATGCCCTGAATAAGCGCGTCAGCGGTTATGGCATGACCGATGGAGACTTCCTCAATTTCGGGAATGGCCTTTAAAAACGCAGGTAGGTTATCTTGATTTAAATCGTGCCCGGCGTTCAAACCAAGACCCTGAGCTGTCATAGCGTGGGCGGTCTCAACAAAGCTGTTCAAAGCCGCTGCGCCACCATTTTTCATGAACCCTACATGATAGGGGCCGGTATAAAGCTCAACCCGGTCCGTGCCAGAAGCTTTGGCCGGTTCCGCCATTGCGGGATCATCATCAACAAACAAAGCAACGCGCGCCTCAAATTTATGAAGGCGTTCTACAATACCGCGTAACAGGTCCATATTTTCGGGGATATCCCAACCATGATCGGATGTGTTCTGGCCGGGATCATCGGGTACCAAAGTAACTTGATCGGGTTGGACGTCTTCAACCAGCTTTAGAAAATCTTCCGTTGGGTAGCCTTCAATATTAAATTCGATCTTGGATGAGGTGCTGTGTGGGGTATTGGGTGAGGTGTTGGCGTATTCCCGCCCCAACATATCGGCCATCTCATACACATCGGTTTTGCGAATGTGACGTTCATCGGGACGGGGGTGCATGGTGATACCACCCGCACCCGCGGCAATAGCAATGCGCGCCATATCCAAAACACTGGGATAGGTAAGATCGCGTTGATTGCGCAGCAAAGCTACTTTATTCAAATTAACACTCAGAACAGTCACGGAACCCTCCGCATGATATTAATATAATTGATAAATTGTTATAGTAACAATTATGTATCAATCCCCGTTAATAGGGGTATAATGGATTAACTTAGGGGTCAATAGGTATTTTGTTACTCATACAATATACAAATAGAGGAACTGCAATGTGGAAGCCTGAGAACCTTAATGCTGATTTGCCCATATCGCGTGCCATCGTTGAATGCCTTGCACAGGATATAACCAAGGGGCATCTGAAAGATGGCGCAAAATTGCCAACGGTTCGTGCCTTGGCCGATACATTGGGCATTAATGTCGGCACGGCCTTTCGGGCCTATAACCTTGCAGAACAACAGGGCTTATTAATCAAAGAAGTGGGCCGCGGCAGTTTCGTGCGTAGCCGTATAGGAACGACCCCCCCCGTCACCCTCTCGAATGACAATCAAGGGATCGTCGATCTCGCGCGGAATGAACCGCCGTTTTTACCCCTCGATGGATTGTTGCGGCAATCGCTGAAAGAAATCGCCCGTGATAGCACCTTGGACGGTATGATGGAATACGGACATTCCCAAGGGCTACCCCGTCACCGTGATACTTTGGCGGGTTGGCTCGCTGGATCACAAGGGTTTTCGCCAAATCCAGAAAATATCATCATCACCGGGGGGGCTCAGCAAGGGCTGACCATTACATTGGGGGCCATGACCAATCCGGGGGATACGTTACTGGTTGAGGAAATGTCCTATCCGGGGGTGCGCAATCTGGCGGGATTTTTTGGACTGACGCTGAAACCCGTTGCTATGGATAGCGAGGGCATTTTGCCCGAAGCGTTGGATCAAGCGTGTCTCGCCAGTGGTGGAAAAGTACTTTATTGTATGCCCTACGCCCATAATCCTACCACGGCCACCATGTCGGCGGCGCGCCGTGCGGCAATTCTTGAAATCGTCGAACATCATGGTTTAAGGGTGATTGAAGATGACGTGAATACCCACACAGAAAATGATCGTTTCCAACCGCTTGCAGCTCAGGCGCCAGAACGGGTGATCTATATCTCTAGCTTATCAAAGATTGTCGCACCGGGATTGCGTGTTGGCATGATCGTCGCCCCGACAGCTATATTCGCATCCGTTTTAGCCGCGAGCCAGACCACCAGTTGGATGGCACCGCCGCTCATGGCTGAGCTGGCCTGTCTGTGGATACAAAAGGGCACAGTGAAGGACTTGGTGGCAAGGCGTTCAACAGTAACCCAGAACCTACTGGCTATCGCCCAGACGGTCATGAAAGACATACCGATCCGAATTCATGAGGCCAATACCCATGTCTGGTTGCCCCTGCCGCTATCAACAGCGTGGTCCTCGCGTGAGTTTGAAGAGCGGGCGGCATCAAAAGGGGTGCGGGTGTCGTCGTCCTATGAATTCGCCACCGATCCGGGCAGCCAGAATTCGGGCATTCGGATTTGCTTGCGCGAGTTACCGGAAGGTGAGTTGGAAAGCGCCTTGCAAATCATCGTTCAGCTCTATCAAGAAGCCCCGAAACCCAAATCTTTTATCATGTAGGGTTTAAGATTTTTTGGGATATTTCTGGTAATGATCATCGGCTCTTTGCCAATAGGCTTGACGAATGGCATCGGTGTTTTCGTTGCGTAAAGCACGAATGGTAGCCGAGCGATAATCGGTATCAATGTCGCTTTCTCCCGCTTCGATCCCATCCAGAGCCGCCGCAACAATATCTTGTGGGGAGGAGGCATCAAAGTCGAACTCATTGATCATTTCCGTATCAATAAAGCCAGCGTAGGCACCAAATACACTGGTCCCTTGATCGCGTAATTCATAAGCCATGCTTTGGGTAAGCGACATGGCGGCGGCTTTACTGGCCGCGTAGGTGCCAAAGGGGGCAAACGCATAAAGGCTAGCGACAGACAGGATGTTCAAAATAGCACTCTGTGGTGCTTTCTTTAAGACCGGGGCGAAGGCGATGCACATCCGTGCCAAGCCATAAACATTGACCTGCATCTCATAATCCAAGGTATCCAGATTACCCGCATCCATAAGACCTTTTGGACCAAGAACCCCTGCATTATTAATCAAAAATGTAACATCCCCAGCCGTTTTAACAGCTTGGTCAACTTGGTTTTGGTCGGTCACATCTAATGCTACCGGAATTACTTTTGAACCATAGATATCGATGAGCGGTTGCAGATCAGCGGGGGTGCGTGCGCCAGCATAAACGCATGTGGCACCCCGTTCGATCAAAGTCTCCACAAACATTTTTCCCAATCCGCGGTTTGCACCGGTTACCAAGACTTTTGAATGGCTGATCTGAAAAGGGGGGGCGTTTGCGGTCATTTTGGCTGTTTATATTTCCATATCTAACGCACGCATATAAAGCGTGGTTATTTCTTCTTGTTCACGGCGATCAGTGGTATCCATTTTTCGAATACGGATCAACAGGCGAATGACTTTAATATCAAAGCCTGAGCCTTTAGCTTCGGAATAAATTTCGCGAATATCATCGCTTAAGGCTTTCTTTTCTTCTTCAAGACGTTCAATACGCTCAATAAAAGATTTTAATCGATCGGCTGCAACGCCGCCCACATCTGACATGATTTTTTACCTTTGATAAATTGTGATAAAGTGAAAATTTCTGGACGCGAGACTACCCCTGACCCGGCAAGGGTGCAAGTAGGCTATCGCGATATTTATTCAGGATTTACGCTTTAAAAAATCTTTGGGCATTTCCATAATGAACAAACCCATAGCGACCAATAAAACGCCGCCCCATTGCAACAAATTCAAATATTCTTGAAACAAGACGGCGGCTAATAAAATGGTTAAAACCGGTTCGATAAAGCTGATCATGGATACCCGGGAAATGCCAATTATCGCGGCTGAGGCAAAAAAGGTTAAATAGGCAAAGGCAAAGGAAACCCCACTTAATATAGCCCCGGTCCAACCCAAAGTGGTTTGGGGAAATTGCAGATCATCGGTAACGATCAAGACGATGATAAATAAAAGTAATGACCAGAACGAAAGATGAAAATTAGCAGTGAGGACACCTTTATCCGAACTAAGCCTCACCGTAAATATTACCATTACGGTTGCCATAATCGATCCAAAAAAGGCACAAGCCAGCCCCCAAGGGTCCGAGGAGGATAAGTCAACAGATAAAGCCAACGCTAATCCGCCAAAGGCTATGAACCCAGCGATGATCCGCAAGGTAGTTAATTTTGAGGCGCCAAAATAATGATAATAAACCGCCAGAAAAAATGGATTAATAAAGACGATTAAAATGGTTAGGCTGACCCCGATATAAAGGATCGCAACATAGGTGCTATAAAGCATCAAGGCGGAAGCCACACCACAGGCCATGCCGTTTACAAGGGCCCGCCCTTTTAATTTAAAGGGTTGTCGCTTTACGATCAGAATGACGCTTAGGATCAGACAGGCGATGATGGCTCGAATGGTCACCACAGTGGCCGGGTTGCTGCCCCCTTGGAATGCGAGCTTTGGCGCGTTGACCATAACCGCCACAGCAAGCGCCGATACCCCCATCAAGAAGTATGCGTAGAGCGTTTCTCTGGTGGATGGTGGCTGTGATTGAGATTGAGACATTTTATATAATTAATTTATTCTGGATTGGTGTTTAAAATTAAATAATCAACAACGGCGATTAACGCGTCGGTATGATCGACACCGCCTGCAATGGCCGTATCATAAGCTTTTCGTTGCTGCCCGGCGCTGGTGCCGCGTGCCAGAATGGTTTTGAGGTGGGTAATTTCTGCTTCGCATCCTGCCTCAATAGCGTCTTCGGCGGTCATCTCGATCAGCTCATGGATTAAGCTGTCGAAGGGCATCATTTCGCCCTTGCCAAAATCAATGAAGGGTTGATCAATTCCATAGCGCTGGGCCCGCCAACGATTTTCTTCGATCAGCATGTTACTGTATTGGCGCCAACGCTGATTGTTGTTTTTCAATCGGTACAGCATACGGAGGATACACATATAAAGAGCGGCGATGGCGATGGTGTCATCCACATGGGTACAAGCGTCACAGATACGCATTTCCAGTGTTGGGTAACGGTCGCTGGGACGCATATCCCACCAAATTTTAGTGGCATCGGCAAGAATACCAGTATTAACCAGAATATCGACATGCCGCTTATAATCTTGATAGGTCTCAAACGGCAGCGGCAGTCCCGTTCTAGGCAGTTCGGTAAAAATGCTAAGTCGGTAGCTGGCAAGTCCCGTATCGATACCCTGCCAATAAGGGGAAGATGTTGAAAGAGCCAATAGATGGGGTAGGAAGTAGCTGGCTTGTTGCATCAAATCCATCCGCAAATCATCATCATCGCCCAGCCCTACATGAACATGCATGCCGCTGATCAACATGCGCCGAACCACGGCCTGTAGATCTTCTGCTATGTCATTATAGCGCTCATCATCGGTTTGTTTCATATCACGCCAGCGAGAGATCGGATGCGTTCCAGCGGAGATGGGCGCGATGTCATAACGTTTTGATACGTGGGCAATCTCATGACGCAATTCGCTCAAATGGGATTTTGCTTCAACCATATTTGCACAAACGGGGGTCGCAACCTCGATCTGTGAAGCCATGAATTCATGAGTGATTTGTGCACCGAATTTTTTGGCGCAATTGCGAAAAAGCTCTTCAGGGGGAGAAATCGCTATTTCACGGGTTTCTAAATCCACCAGATGGTATTCTTCTTCAATACCGAGGGTGAAAGGGGGGGGCGAGCTTGATACATATGACATGAAAGATGCTTCCCGTAATTGATCTAATATCGTTGTACTCTATGTATATTCTCGTGGGTCATAATTTCTTGTAAACATTCAGAAATGAGTTGTGCCCATTTTTCCTGACCTTCGGGCTCGGTGATATGGTCTTGCCGAATTTCGATGGCGGAGTTGGCAAGCCCCGGTGATACCCCATGAACATCGATGGAATAAGCAACCTCTAGTCCAGAGTAAGGCTGGTTATCGCCCATGTTGATACCTTTGTGTCGTAACATATCCAGCATTGGCCGGGCGATGCGGACGTCATGATGGTATAGCACGCCTGCCTCCCACGGACGGGGCTCGCTGCCATATCCGGGGGAAAAGCTATGGATGGAAAATAATGCCGGGGGATGACCCGTTGTGCGCCACCGCTGGGCAATGATATTGGAAACTTTTTGCTGATACGGCCAGAACAACTCATCTGTACGCTGTTGGGCTTCGTCCTCTGACAGGTTTTGATTGGCCGGAATAGGGGTTCCATCGCTGACTTCTGGGATTGCTTCTGGGTGTCCGCCAGGACGGTTGCAATCGATCACCAAGCGAGAATAATTATGTAATATCGCCGTGGCATTTAATAATTCAGAAACCCGTCTGGTAACGGCGGCAGCACCAATGTCATAGGCGATATGGCGTTCAAATTCTGATGCGGGTATACCCAAATCTTTTAAGGAGGATGGCACCGAGCGTCCGGCATGATCACAGATCAACACCAAATTTGTGGTGGCTGCTTGATTGATGTGCTCAAAAACAGGGGGATCAATGTCACCCAATAATGGAGGCAAATTCTGATTGGTCGTTTTAATAAGGTTATTCATAGTCCCAATATATAAACTTGATCCGGAATATCGAGCAAGATAAATACTCGATTTTACACTGCCTTATTGAATATCTTTTTAGCGGCAAATTGTATACCCGTTAAAGATAAAATAAATTTATCGATAAGATGCTTAAAAAAGTATTGCGAAATAATCACTTTGGGTGCAAATGCCTTACCAATTAATTGATGAACCCTATTTTTGAGTATCTTGATGGAAACCCTAAACCTTTCTTTAAAAGCCCTTCTTAAGCAATTAAATGAGCTTGCCGCCCGTCCTCTTGAAGAGGCGACCAGCATGCCAAAACAAGTTTATCTTTCAGATGAGTTGAACGCCCTCGAACAACAAAAAATATTTGATCATGAATGGGTATGCGTGGGGCGCACCGATGATATTCCAAATCCGGGTGATTACAGGACTTTTGATCTGGGTAAGCAACCCTTGGTCATTATCCGTCAGAAAGATAGCTCTATCGTCGCTATGTCAAATATCTGTCTTCACCGAATGATGAGAATAGTTGAAGGACAGGGAAACTCCAAGAAGATGGTTTGCCCTTATCACGCATGGACTTATGAAATGGATGGGCAACTTCAAGCCGCCCCATATATGGATAAAACATCATGTTTTGATAAGGGACACCATAAGCTTCCCCGTGTCAGATGCGAAATATGGCTGGGTTGGGTATATGTATCACTTAATCCAAATGCCACCCCGGTAGCGGAGCAGTTGACTGATTTAGCGGAAATTGTTGCTCCTTATCAAATGGAAAACTATGTAGGAGTTGTATCAGAGGACTATGTTTGGAATACAAATTGGAAGTTGCTCGCAGAAAATTTTATGGAAGCGTATCACCTGCCCATGGCCCACAAGGCAACGGTTGGTGGTTTTTATGATGCAAATAATACAGGGTTTGATAAACGTGCCCCCTTTGAGCATTTCAGCTATCAGACATTTACTAAAACCGATGACTCGCCCGTTGGCATCGCCCATCCAAAGAACATCCATTTAAAAGATGAAATGCGCCATACGTCTATGTTGCCTGTGATATACCCATCGCATTTAATTACTCTTGCTCCGGACCATTTTTGGTATTTATCCTTGCACCCTCAAGGTGTTGATCAAGTTCGAATTCGTTATGGAGCGTCCATTGCACCGGAAGTTGTTGAAGACCTTGATGACCCAGAAGGTTTTTTTACTTCAATTAAAGAATTTCTGAACGCCGTGAACGCTGAAGACAAATTTGTTGTTGAAGGTATCTTTAAGGGGGCCAATGCCCCGTTAAGCACATCCGGTCCCCTAAGTTGGTTGGAACGTCAAAATCATGAATTTACGCAGTACCTTAGCCGTGCTCTAAGGCATTAAAGAAAATTAATATTGGCTTTACTTTTTTTAGAGTTTAATGTTGAAACTGCATACAGTTGTAAATTGACGAATTGGCTATATGCTATAGTATAAGATTAAATATATGTAGAAAGCATATTGCTTTCTCTGGTATGTTAACCATGAAGCCTAGCGTAGGTAAAAACCTAATTCACGATTTTGGTATGTGATTATTTATGGACGTTTTTGAGAAACTAGAAGCACTAAAGGCCAGTTTTCGTAACAATCTAGAGCCAAGGTTACAATCCTTACTGGAATCAAGTGTGCAACTTGTCGAAGGCGCTGCCTTCGTCGATATTCAAAAACCTCTAGAAGAAATATATGGCGAAAGCCATAAATTAGCGGGATCCGCTAAGCCTTATGGTTTTCATGAAATTTCTGATCTTTCCAATAAGCTTCAAAACATCGTTCTCGATCTGATTTCTGTGGGAGACCCCTTAACTAAAAATCAAGTTACACAAATTACCAAACTTATCAATGACTTGGAAAGTGAGCGCTTAAAAAGCGACCCCAATAATAAAAACATCCCGGATTGGAAGGCTCTCTCCTCAAATATTTATAAGGATGAACCAGAAACGGAAACACAAAATGTCATTCTCGTTGATGATGACGAAGATTTCTCTAATCAATTACACGCCCAATTAGAGGGGGTAGGTTTTAATGTTGTTGTGCTATCGGACGTTGCCGGCCTAAAAGACGCCATCGTTAAGCACAATGCAGCCGCTGTTATTATGGATGTGGTCTTTCCTGAAAATTCTAATTTGGGTATTGAGACAATAAATGAACTTAAAGAATCCGGCGACATTGATTGCCCGGTTGTTTTTTTATCCTTCCGTGATGATATAGAAGCCCGGTTAAGCGCAGTACGCGCGGGCGCAGACGGTTACTTTAAAAAGCCATTTGACGTTGGAGAGTTTATCACTTTCTTTGAAAGAATGACCCACCGAGTCGAAGAAGAAGCATTCCGCGTTATAATTATTGATGATGATGATTTTCTGGCTCAATTCTATAGCGTTGTATTACAACAAGTAGGCATCGAAATTTTGGTGGTCAACGACCCTATGGAGGCCGTGGCGAGCATCAATGTCTTTAAACCTGATATATTGCTGCTGGATATCCATATGCCCAAATGCAGTGGCTTTGAATTGGCAAAGGTCATTCGTCAGGACAGTAATTATGTCACTATACCTATAATTTTCCTGACCGAGTCAAAAATACAAGACGCTCACTTATTATCTATGGATGTTGGTGGTGACGAGTTCCTGACAAAGGATATCAGCCCTGAACATTTATCCCGAACCGTATTGGCTCGGGCAAGACGAATTCGTGATCAATCTGATATGGCGAAACGATTGGCCGAGAAAAAAGCCCAATATGACGCTTTGCTGGATTCTGCAAGAGATGGATTTATCACCACAGATGAAAAACTCAGAATCATTGCCTGGAGCAAGGGTGCTGAGAATATGCTGGGTTATACCGAACAAGAAGTTTACGGAAGACATATTAGTCTCTTGTACCCAGAAGAAGAGCAGAAAGCGTTTAACAAAGCCTTATCCGACGATGGCCACCATAGCGTTTATCCCTATGCAGATACAAATTTCGAAACCAACCGAATTCATAAAAATGGTCATAGTATTCCTGTCGACATTTCCATTACCCTATGGAATACCGACGGTGCAAATTATTATACAGGTATTTACAGGGATATTTCAGCCCGCATAAAATTAGAAGAAGAACTGAAACACCAGAAATTTGCTCTGGATGAACATGCTATTGTTAGTATTACGGATGTTGATGGTAATATTACTTACGCCAATGATAAATTCTGTGACCTTAGCGGTTATTCTCATGAAGATCTAATCGGGCAGAACCACCGAATTGTAAGTTCTTTTGAACATTCAAAAGACTTCTTTGACGATCTTTGGAAAACGATTTCAAGTGGTAATGTATGGGATGGCACCATAAAGAATATGACAAAACAAGGGGAGCCTTATTGGGTTAAGGCTACCATTGTGCCGTTCTTAGATGAAAAAGGCGTTCCCTTTCAGTATATTGCCATCCGAACCGATGTGACCGAGCGCGTTAAGTCGGAACAATCATTGAATGAAGCCCTCGAGCTCAATAAAATTATGGTTTCAACGTCCCCCATTGGATCTACAATTTTCGACAGCAAAGGAAATTGTATTGATGCAAATGATGCGGTTGCCGAAATTATCGGAACAACACGTGAAGAATTTCTAAAGATTAATTACCATGATTTAGAGCAATGGGAGGAGTCGGGGTTATCTGATTATGCCCTGAAAGCATTATCGACCAATTCATTGCAACATGTTGATATAACATGGAAAACCACATTCGGTAAACCGGTCTCGCTAGAAATATATATAGTGCCGTTTAAAGTTGGTTCTGAAACCCGTTTGTATTTCTCTGCAAACGATATTTCTATACGCAAACAGGCCGAAGAGGTCTTAGCACAGGATCGCGCATATCTTGAAAAACGAGTAAAAGAACGAACACAAGAGCTTCAATTGGCTATGGATGAAGTTGTTCGGGCCAACCAAATTAAATCCGAGTTCATGGCGAATATGAGCCATGAACTACGGACACCGCTCAATGCCATTATTGGGTTCTCCGATATGATCAGCCATCAATACCTAGGCCCCATTGAGAATGAGCAATATGTTGATTACGCAAAAGATATCACGGCCAGTTCTCAGCGGCTTATGATCATGATTGATGGTATTCTCACTATTGATCAGGTCGCCAGGGCGACATCCGATATTAAAAAGACCAAGGTTAATATTGGTGCCGTTTTTGTGGAAGGACTAATGACCCTTAAATCCGAAGCTGAAAAGCACGGTGTTACGGTTACATCATCCTTGCCAGAGGATACCCCAGAGTTTTTTGTTGATGAAGATGCCATTACCAAAATAATATATAATTTGCTCAGTAACGCGATTAAATTCTCAAAGGAAGGCGGCGACGTTAAATTAGCTGTCGAACATGATGACGACTATCATATCATCCATGTGATTGATCATGGGGCTGGTATAGAAAAAGATAAAATATCCAAAATCGCTGACCCGTTCAGTCGGCATGTACAGGACCCGCACAAAGCCTACGATGGTTTAGGGCTTGGGCTTGCGATAACAAAATCCTTGGTGGAACAACATGGTGGCAAGCTGCTGATTGATAGTGAGCTTGGTAGAGGCACGACGGTGACGGCTATTTTTCCCGCTAAATAATTTACTAAATAATTAGGGAAATAATTTAATAAATAATCTCATGCTTGATGTTAAAGCCTTCAAATATTAAAAGAACGTGCTATATAATTTCCATATTTAAACATAAAAGGGTTATGCCGTGCAGGATATTGTCTCTCCTTGTATATCTGTATGCGAATTAGATGAACAGTCTGGTTATTGCACCGGGTGCTGGCGTACCCGCAGGGAAATTGCCGGGTGGAAAAGAATGATTGATGAGGAAAAACGTCAATTGCTCAAATCTTTGCATGAAAGACGCGAAGCCACTGCCCCTGTTCGTGCGCGCCGAACAAACCGCCGACGTTCTGGTAGCAGCAATCAATAGCTGTTATACGATAATTCGATTTTTAAAATTTTCTATTTTTTCTGGAGTTTTACATGAGTGACTTACTTGCACGTTTATTATCAGAACGTGATTATCTGATAGCCGATGGCGCGATCGGCACCAATTTGTTTCAAATGGGTTTGGAGACGGGCGAAGCGCCAGAGCTTTGGAATTTGGAAGCACCTGAAAAAGTACGGGCGCTGCATGACAGCTTTGTAAATGCTGGCGCGGACATTCTGATTACCAATACATTCGGCGGCACACGCTATCGCTTAAAGCTACATAATTACCAAGATAAAGTTTATGACCTAAATTTCGCTGGCATTAAAATTGCCCGTGAAGCCGCAGACGCCGTTGACCGCCCCGTGGTTGTCGCGGCCTCTATGGGACCAACGGGTGAAATTTACGAACCCATTGGCACGTTGAAAATGGAAGACGCCGTAGCGGCCTTCACCGAACAGGCCCAAGCCCAAGCAGACGCGGGAGCGGATGTTCACTGGATCGAAACTATTTCTGGTCGTGAAGAATTAACCGCTGCCGTAGAGGGGGCCTCCACAACAGGGCTTCCCGTCGTCGCCACGATGACATTTGATACGGTCGGTAAAACCATGATGGGGTTAAGCCCTGCCGATGCCATGGAGCTTAAAAATTCTCTCAGCGCTGATTTGCTGGCGGCTGGAAAGACATCCTTGATGGCTTTTGGGGCCAATTGTGGTGTTGGTCCGGGGACACTGGTCGATACGGTTCTCGGGCTTCGCGCCGGTGGAACAGGGGACGAAGTTATCGTCGCCAAAGGTAATTGCGGTATTCCAGAGTTCCAAGAAGGTGAAATCGTTTATACGGGGACACCAGAAATTATGGCGGACTATGCCCGCATGGCACGTGACGCTGGTGCGCGTATCATTGGCGGGTGTTGTGGTACTTCAGCTCATCACTTAAAAGCCATAGTAGAGGCGCTCGACGGCTACACACCACGCGCCCTACCCACTAAAGAAGAAATCGAAAGCGCGCTGGGCCCTATCGCCGCCCCCGCCGTCCGCGCCCATGGTGCAGCCGAGGATGCCGCCAGAAATAAACGCGGTCGTCGCAGGAGCTAGGAAATAGGGGAATGATAAGGTATTAAGCCCTTACTATCCCCCCCTTACCATTCACTTTTTACCACTCACCAGTATTTTCCATGGATGCCCAAGGCTCAGATGCGGGTAAGTTGTCGCCTTTTTGCAATAATTCAATTGAAATGCCATCGGGCGAGCGCACAAAGGCCATGTGTCCGTCGCGGGGTGGGCGATTGATGGTCACACCGCTATCCATCAAACTTTGGCACAGCTCGTAGATATTATCCACGGCATAGGCCAAATGGCCGAAATTCCGTCCGCCTGAATAGGCTTCTGGATCCCAATTCCATGTTAATTCCAACTCAGGCCCATCATCTTCATCGGCACTCAAAAAAACCAACGAAAAACGGCCATTTTCGTAATCATTGCGCTCGGTCTGTTTTAAGCCCAATTTGCTATAGAACTCTAGGGAGGCGTCAAGATCGGTAACCCGAACCATTGTGTGTAAGTATTTCATGTTATCTATCCATTATATGATATTGATGTTGTGTGTTAAACACCGTATTGGCAGTATGTTACCTACTATATAATCAAGTTAATGGAGATGTACATCATGGTACGCGATCCTCGGTACGATATTTTATTTGAACCTGTGAAAATCGGTCCAAAAGTAGCGCGTAATCGTTTCTATCAAGTGCCACACTGTAATGGTATGGGACGCACGTACCCATCGTCTCTGGCTGAAATGCGCGGCGTTAAAGCCGAGGGCGGTTGGGCTGTTGTTTGTACCGAAGAAGTTGAACTGCACTACACCAGTGATGTATCGCCCAGCAACGAAGGCCGACTTTGGAGCGACCAAGACATGCCCGCCCACCAGCGCATGGTTGAAAAGGTTCAAGCCCATGGGTCGCTGGCTGGCATTGAAATTATGCATCAAGGCAGTCATGCCTTTAACCGTTATTCCCGCGAACCCGTTTTGGGACCGTCACACCGACCATCGGTCTATACTGATCCCATCCATACCCGCGCTATGGATAAACAAGACATCAAGAATATGCGTAAGTGGTACCGAGATGCGGCTTTGCGTGCCAAGGCTTGTGGTTATGATCTGATCTATGTGTACTGTGGTCATAACCTCACCATTCTGACAGATTTTCTGTCGCGCCGTTTAAATGATCGTACCGACGAATACGGTGGTAGCTTGGAAAACCGCGTTCGGTTATTTCGCGAAATCTTGCAAGATACACTGGAAGCTGTTGGTGATACATGTGCTGTTCCCATACGCTTTGCGGTGGATGAGTTAATGGGACCTGATGGTTTGTCTTGTGAGAATGAAGGCCGTGATGTGGTCGAGATGTTGGCCGAAATGCCGGATCTATGGGATGTGAATGTCGCATCATGGGAAAATGATTCTCAGACTTCACGTTTCTCAGAAGAAGGCTTCCAAGAACCCTTCATTAATTTTGTTAAAAAAATCACCACCAAACCCGTGGTTGGTGTGGGGCGTTATACGTCCCCCGACCGAATGGTTAAATTAATCAAAGACGGCGTGATGGATATGATCGGCGCGGCGCGGCCTTCGATTGCGGACCCTTTCCTGCCCAAGAAAATTGAAGAAGGCCGCATTGAAGATATCCGCGAATGCATCGGCTGTAATATTTGTGTGACGGGGGATCACTTAAGCGTGCCCATGCGCTGTACGCAAAATCCCACCGTTGGTGAAGAATGGCGTCGCGGGTGGCACCCAGAAAAATTTGCCCCCAAAACATCCGAGGACAGTATTCTGGTTGTAGGGGGTGGTCCTTCAGGACTTGAAGCCGCACGGGTATTGGGAGAGCGTGGATATAGCGTGGTGCTGGCGGAGGCATTAGATACTTTAGGTGGACGTGTTGAACGCGAGAAAAAATTGCCCGGTTTATCTGCTTGGGGACGGGTCGGGGATTACCGCACCGGACAAATTCAGCCCATGGTCAATGTGGAAACATATCTATCAAGCGCGCTTGATGCGGACGCCGTTATGGAATTTGGGGCTACCCATGTTGCCATTGCCACGGGGTCTAAGTGGCGGCGCGATGGCATTGGGGCCAATAATCATTTCACGGTTCCCGGTACGGACGGGACGAATATCTTCACCCCCGATGATGTAATGGACGGGGTGGATATCAAAGGCCCAGTGTTAATCTATGATGATGACGGATTTTACATGGGGGGCGTTATTGCTGAAAAACTCAGCAAAAATGGCGCAGATGTTACTTTAATGACACCCGAAGGAGACGTTTCCAGTTTTACCCTTAATTCATTGGAACAACACATCATTCAATCGGGATTGATGAAAATGGGTGTCACGATTATAACCAAGCACTTGTTGAAAGAAATTGATGGATCATCGGTAAAGTCCAGTTGTATCTATACAGATGCCATTAGCGACTATGAATTCGCCTCTGTGATTTTGGTCACCGGACAATATCCGCAGAACGATCTCTATTACGCGTTGAAAGATCGTTTTGATGAATGGGACGCCGCGGGTATTAAATCGGTCAAAATGATTGGCGATGCGGAAAGTCCGGGCATAATTGCTTCGGCCGTTTGGTCTGGTCATCGTTACGCACGAGATATGGGAGAGCCTGAATTCGATCCTGATTTCGATGGGGTGCCGTTCAAACGAGAGCTAACCGAATTATCAAATGAATAATGAGCTTTTTATAGATCTAGATACGATTTTTAACCATTAGTTTTAAGGGGATTGATATGTCAGTCACAAATCTTGATACACGTTCACCAGACTTTGAAAACGATCCATACTATCAGGAACGGGTTGATCTGGCCGCTGCTTTTCGCTGGACCGCGCGGTTGAATATGCACGAAAGTGTTGCCAATCATTTTTCTCTTGCCGTATCAGATGATGGTTCAAAGTTTTTAGTAAACCCTAAAGACAGACACTTTAGCCGTATTAGAGCTTCCGAACTTTTGCTGCTTGATGCCAATGACATGACCACTATGGACCAACCCAACGCGCCGGACCGCACGGCGTGGTGTATTCATGGCGCCATGCACCGAAACTTGCCACAGGCACGCTGTTTGCTGCATGTACATCCAAAATATGCAACAGCCTTGGCCAGTTTGAAAGATTGCTCAATGCCGCCCATCGATCAAAATACGGCCCGTTATTATGGACGCGTTGCCGTTGATACGGGCTTTGCGGGTATGGGGTTTGAAGACGAAGGTGAACGGCTGTCCACCACCCTTGGCAATAAATCCATGTTGATCATGGGCAATCACGGCATTATGTCCACGGGCAATACTGTGGCCCAAGCGTTCGATGAAATGTATTATTTCGAACGGGCCTGCGAAACTTTAATTACGGCTTTATCATCGGGGCGCGAGCTCAATATTATGTCTGACGAAATTGCTAGCCTAACCGCCCAACAATGGCTTGATTACGAAAATACGGGATGCCATTTGGACGCTATTAAGGAAATTCTTGATGATGAAGAGCCAGAATACCGTACCTGATTAATATTCTATTCTTGAAATACAGGGGTCTTGATAGATGAGTAACAAGCCAAAAACAGCACGCGAAATGGGGATTATGGTTGGCACGCCGCCACCGATTGATAAACGAATCACCTTAGAGAATTGGGATTTCGCGCCCTATAACCGGTGGTCGTTCCAGCATGTTCGCGAAATTTTGCCCACGGTGAATGTTTCGCGCGGGAAAGGCCCTGTTGCTGTATTGAGCCAAGCCCCTCAAGATTTTGATAACTTAAGCCTTAAACACTATCGCGATGGACGTGACAGCACGGTCATGAATACTTTGCTCGATACCTACACCGATGGATTTATGGTTATTCATAATAATCAAGTGGTTTACGAGCGTTATCTAAACGACATGACACCGTCGACACTGCATCTTTCTCAATCGGTTGGTAAATCTGTTGTTGCGACTGTTTGTGGGATTTTAATTGGACGGGGTGAGGTGGATCGCGACAAGGCAATTGGTGATTTGATCCCAGAACTAGCCAAAACCGGCTACGCGGATGCGACGCTCCGTCAAGTTATGGACATGCGCAGTGGTGTAAAATTCAGTGAAGATTACGCCGATACTGAATCTGACATTGGTATCTTTGATGTGGCTTCTGGATGGAAGCCACGGATCGAGGGTCTACCCACCAGCGTACAAGATATTCCCTTGGGCCTGCGCAAAGAGCGAGACCATGGCGGTGAGTTTTTATACCGTTCCATTGAAACAGATGTCATGGCTTGGGTCATGGAGCGTTCAACGGGTAAACGCGTGGCGCAATTGATAAGTGAAGAATTGTGGCAACCAATGGGCGCGTCAGAGGATGCCTGTTTTACGGTCGATTATGGCGGTTATGCTATGTCCAGCGGGGGGTTAAATTCCTGCATGCGTGACTACGCCCGTATCGGTCTGCTTTACGCCAACAATGGGCGTGTGGGTGATAAACAATTGGTCCCAGAAGAATGGGTGCGTGAGACATTAGAAGATGGTGATACAGAGGCCTTTAAAAACTATGTAGACGTTGAGCACTTTCCGCATGGTGCCTATAAAAACCAATTCTGGATGATCGATTCTACCCGAAAATTCATCATGGCCCGTGGTATTTTTGGCCAATCTATTTACATCGATGGGGTAAACAATATTGTCGCGGTCGGGTTATCCACGTGGCTTGATGCTCTTAGTACGGAAAATGTGCTTGATGAAATTGATGTGGTGAATGCCATAACCCAAGAACTGACGGGTAAATAAATATATGGAATTGGTATCTTGGCTCCAGATTGTATTAGTTTGTTCATTAGGAGCCATGTCACCGGGACCCAGCCTAGCCTTGGTGCTTCGAAATACCGTCCGGGGGGGTAAGTCACAAGGCATCCTAACTGGTATCGGCCATGGTCTGGGTATGTTTTTATACGGTGGATTGGTGGTCTTGGGGATGAGCGCTGCCATGGCATCAATCCCTGGCATAGAATTTATCTTTTCTGTTTTGGCCATCATGATCCTGTTCTGGCTTGGCGCAAAATCATTGGGGCTCAAGTTCGGAACCGCAAACAACCAAAGTAAACCTCATAAAGAAATCACAGGGTACAGCGGTTTTGTAACCGGATTTTTGATTGCGCTGTTCAATCCCAAAATAGCCGCGTTCTTTTTGGCTATTTTTACCCCTTTCCTTAACTCCGAAACCTTAAATATAGAGAAGGTCATCATGGCGTTAACCGTCGGGGGTGTGGATGCAATCTGGTACGTCACCGTGGCATTTATATTATCCGGACCTGCGCTGAATACGTTCTTGAAAAACAACCTAATCACTATTGAACGCGCCATGGGAGCGGTGCTTTTATTCATCGCCCTTGGATTGGTATATGGATTAGTGTATGGATTGGATATGGTTTGATAGGTTGATTTCCTTTCTTTTCTCGTTCGTAGTGGTATCGTGATGGCATGATTCCATGATGATAGAAAGCCCGCCACATGAGCAAAACCGATCTACCTATTTTTCAACAACGCCGCATTGAAGCCAACATTATCAAACCAATATTTGAAGAGCTTTCAACCGAATTGGGTGTGGAACGCGCTAAATCTATTTTGGAAGCGGCGATTGTTAAAAACGCCATTGCCCATGGTAAAGCGTACGCCGAAGAACAAAACGAACCGACTTCCTTGCTGGCCTTTCATGGCTTATTAGAACAATGGAAAGCGGGCGGGGCGTTGGAGGTCGAGATGATCACCGAGAACGAACAAAATGTTGATTATAACGTCACCCGCTGTCGCTACGCCGAGATGTACCGTGATATGGGGTTGAGCGAGATCGGCCCAATTTTATCGTGCAGCCGCGATGGCACGTTTTGCACCGGCTTTGATGACAACATAAAACTGACGCGCACCCAAACGATTATGCAAGGCGCCTCCCATTGCGATTTTCGGTATCGGTATGAAAAAGAATAATAATGATCAATAAAAATGAACGATAAAAACAACGCCAGTAATGCCGTAAAAGGCATTTGGCTGATCACGCTTTCAACAATTGTTTTCACAATAATGGATAGCTTAGTCAAATGGACCGGGGCCAGCTATCCGGTTGTCCAGTTATTGTTCTTCCGTTGCGTCTTTGCGCTTATCCCGATTTCGATCATTTTGTGGAAGACGGGGAATTTCAGACAACTTAATACCCAACACCCCTTGAAACATATCTTGCGGGGTGTCGCAGGTATGTCGGCCATGTTCTTTGTCTTTACCTCCTATACAAAATTACCACTGGCCGATGTGGTTGTTATCTTGTTCGCCGCTCCTTTGTTAACAACCTTGTTGGCGATACCCTTATTGGGTGAACGTATTGGGTTGCACCGAGCCTGGGCCATTGTGCTTGGTTTTATCGGGGTATTGATCGTGGTCCAGCCGGGATCGGGTATGATCTCGTTTGATGTTATCTATCCCATAGCCGCCGCGACCGGAATGGCGGTTGCCATGCTCACGGTGCGGGTGTTGGGTCGAACCGATCATGGGGCGGTGATCTCGTTTTATTTTACGGTGTTTGGCATCGCGGTGGCTTCCGTCGGTTTGGTCTTTGAAGGTTGGGTCATGCCCCAGGGCAATGACTGGTTATTGCTTATCGCCATTGGCGTGTTGGGTGGATTGGGACAGTATTTCTTGACCAGTGCTTACGCCATCGCCGAAGTTGCCATCGTCTCCCCCTTTAAATATACGGCCCTTATTTGGGCCGCCGGGATCGCCTATCTGGTCTGGGGCGAAGTCCCCGCCACTGAAACATGGCTCGGCGCCGGGGTGATCATTGCCAGCAGCCTTTATATGCTGCACCGCGAAATCTATTGGGCCAAAAGGGACGAACCCAACCAACAACGCCGCTTTGCCCGGATTAAGTCACGGGTAATGGTGTTTTTAGGTCGGGGCTGAAGGGCGTTATAGCTTTGGTTGAATAATTTGGGCTCTTAATTTTGGACCTTAATTTTAGGTCTAGGGACATCCATTATGCTTACGCCACATTTCGACATCATGCCCTTCGGGAACATGAGCACAAGGGTCTGAATTGGTGTAACCGCGTAAATCATTATAGGTCTTGATCTGCTCTGGCGATAGAATATCCGGTGTTTTTAAGTGTGTCGCCAGATGTATAAACCGTAATTCCATTCTGGTGTTTGAAATCTTGATTAATGACGCGCGAAGATCATCACGAGAGAGCGACCCGCTTTGGAATAGAAGTTCCAGTTCTTGTTCATTGGCAATCAAGCGCTCGCCCAGTTCTATTGCTTGGGTTTTCATCTGATTAAATAGGGCTTCAATTTGCACAGTTTGTTCTCTGCTCAACAAAATTTCATTTTTCATTTCTAATAAATGTGCGGGACCGGGTACGCCGTTTAATTCAGCCGCTTTGGCAAGCCCCCAACCGCCGCCTCTTTTTAATTCGGCAATATCATTGGCCGAGAGACTTTTGATGCTCCGGTTTTCTTCACCCGCATAATGTGATGATTGTGTATGGCTGGTTTCATTTGTTTCATTGGCTTGTGCAGAAAGGCTGAAAATTACGGAAGCCAAAATATAAACTATAAATTTCATTTTATTTCCTGTTTAAGATAATGTGTTAGAGAATTCACAACATGCGGGCTTCAATAGTATTGCATAAGCATTTGAAACGGGCCAATTTAATACAGTTATTATAGCAGGTATTATAGATACGGGATTAAACAGTTGAAAGTATTCACCTCACCGCATGGTCACCTTAAGAAAGTAATATTTTAGGGAATGGAGAATAAAAATTATGGCATCTGATCTTCGCTTTAAGCCCGCCGCTGAGGGGGGCATGACACCACAGATGAAACAGTCATGGGAAGAAAACGGTTTTTTGGTTCTTGAAGGTTTCAAGAGCCTCGCGGAATGTGACGCGCTTACCGAACGGGCAAAACAGATTGCCTGTGAGGCCGATTTATCGAACGCGGATACCTTTACCACCCGTCATGAAGCCGCCGACCGTGACGCATATTTTCGCGACTCTGGTGATAAAATCCGGTGCTTCCTAGAGGAAGAAGCCGTTGACCAATACGGTCAGTTGTTAACCGACCAGAACGGTCAGTTATTGGTGGCCCAAGAAAAAGCCATCAACAAAATTGGCCATGCTATGCATGATCTGGACCCGGTCTTCGACGGGTTTTCTCATTCGGCGCAATTAGCGACACTGGCCAGAGACGCAGGGCTTGCCGATGCGCGGGTTATGCAATCCATGTTTATCTTTAAATCCCCTGAAATTGGCGGCGAAGTGCAATGGCATCAAGACGGAACCTATCTTTATACCGAACCGCAAAGTGTTATTGGATTCTGGTTCGCCCTTGATGATGCCACGCTGGAAAATGGGTGCCTCTACGTTATTCCGGGCGGTCATAAAGGCGGTCTAAAATCACGTTTTGTACGTCTAGGTAAAGGCTTTGCCACAAATCTATTAGAAGCTAGCGATTACCAAACAGAGGACGCTGTTGCTTTGGAAGCCAAGAAAGGCGACTTGGTCATGCTCCACGGTCGCTTGCCGCACGCCTCAGAATATAATCGCAGCAACCTGTCACGGCATGCCTATACCCTCCATGTCATTGACGGGGCGTGCGATTACCCTAAAGACAATTGGCTGCAACGAAGTGATGATTTAACCCTTAGAGGTTTCTACTAACGACACACAAACTCTATCAATTGGAATTATCCCATTTAATTGATTTGGGTTATTATCAAAGATATAGAATTAGAATACACTCGTTCTATGGCTCACTCTGAAACACAAAACCGCTACCCGCTCTATAGTCTGCTTGGTCTGATAAGCGGTCCTGTCATCGCTATTGTTATGTTAAACCTTTCCCCTCCAGAGGGATTATCGCAACAAGGATGGTTTACGGCGGCGGTTGGTATTTGGATGGCGACGTGGTGGATGACGGAAGCCATACCACTTCCCGCGACAGCATTGTTGCCGTTGGTTTTGTTCCCAATGTTGAACATCCAAAATATAAATACGACGGCGTCCTCTTTTGCCCACCCGCTGATTTATTTGTTCCTTGGTGGTTTTCTGCTTGCCCGGACCATGCACGTTTGGAAATTGGATCAACGGTTGGCCCTTACGGTCCTTAAATATTCTGGTGATAACCCGCGCGTGGTAATCGGTGCGCTCATGGGTGTGACCGCGTTTCTGAGCATGTGGATTAGCAACACGGCGACCTCCATGGTGATGCTGCCCATTGCTATGTCCATTGCTGCAACGCTCTCGCATTCAGGCGCTACCGTTGGCAGCCTAGAATACGATGATCCCGCACCCGCCATGTTGCTGGGGATCGCTTATGCGGCAACCATTGGCGGCATGGGAACAATTATTGGCACGCCGCCCAATGCTCTTTTTGTTGCTTTCATGGCAGAATCCTATGGCATTGAAATCGGTTTTGTACAGTGGATGATGATCGGTCTTCCTTTGGTGCTGATTATGTTGCCGATTACGTGGTTTGTTCTGACAAAAGTGACATTTAAAGTTTCCAATAGGGGCTCGCTTGAAACCACAGAGGTGATTGAAAGTGAACTGGCGGTTTTGGGACCATTCTCACGGGCGGAAAAATATTTGACGGTTATCTTGGTGATTGTTGCATCGGGCTGGATTTTCAGATCACTGTTGGTTGAGGCGTTCCCTTGGCTTCACTTGTCTGACGCAGGGATCGCCATGACGGGGGCAATGCTTGTTTTTGTTATACCCGTTGATTTGCGGCAAGGGCGGTTCTTATTAAAATGGAAAGAAGCTGTGAATATCCGTTGGGACGTCTTACTTCTTTTTGGCGGCGGTCTTGCACTGGCCGCGGCAATGGGGGAAACCCAGTTAGCCAAATGGATCGGCGATCAGCTCAGCAATATTGGCACGATGCCTTTCTTCGTTTTGTTACTGTTGATCGGTCTGTTAATCGTCTTCGTTGGCGAGCTTGCCAGCAACACCGCTATGGCGGCGGTTTTCTTGCCCGTGGCGGGGGCTACAGCCATCAGCCTCGGCGAACCCGCCATCATGCTTGCTTTACCCGTGGCCTTGTTTGCCACTCTGGGGTTTATGCTGCCCGTCGCCACCCCACCAAACGCCATTATCTTCGGCAGTGGCGAAATCGAACAACACCACATGATTCGTGCTGGGTTGATATTGGATATTGTTGGAATTTTGGTTGTCGCGTTTGTGGTTTTGGTTTTGGGCCAGTTGTTTATGGGGTCAATGTAACAACCGAACGCCCTAGAAAACCAAGTCATTGCGTACAGAACATGCCCTGAAAATGATGATACCAGCGGCAGTTATATTAATTCACGCAATTGAAATTTCAAAAGGTTGGATTAGAAGTGATGTAGAAGGTACTCTTAACCTGAGTCAACAACACCTAGCAGTGAAGGAAGCGTAATGGGTTCAGGTTCAACAAGACCAAACAATGCGGACGAAAAAATGATTGCCGCCATTGAACGCGGTACTGGCGTTGAGTTTAAAGATCGTAATCCAGTTAAAAATAAGGATAAGAAACTCATTAAAGAAAAAGAAGCCATAAAAGCAAAATCAATAGAAAAAACGGAACGGTTAAAAGCGTTGCGATTGGCGAACGAAAAAGAAGGTAAGACATAAAGCAACACGTAGACCAAACGTGAGCACACAACAGCAGCAAAGATAAAAACCCGGTATGGTATTTGAATAAAGCCGCCGCTAAAAAAGGTTAATGGCTCTAGGCCTTACCTTGTTGTAAGGGATTTCTTGGTCTTGATAGTACCGTTCGTAAAGGCTTTTCTACGGTTCGTGTGCAGATGCAGGTTAAGTCTGATGCCGACGCTGAAACGCTTAAATCATTGGCCCAATTTTCACCGGTTTATGACATCGTTTCAAAATCACTGCCTGTAACGATTTCAATAGAAAAAATTTAAGAATGCTCTGATCTAAGATTACTCTGATCCGGGTAAGGCGCAGATGAACCTTATCCGGACCAGAAATCAATTTAACAATTAGGTAGAATGCCTAGAAGTGGCACTATAAATTGTGAAGACGCCCCTAAAGAACCAACTCATATAATACATAACATGCCATGTACACGACGATTCCAGAAGCAATTGTATATAGGGTTGCGCGGACTTCGTGTGTTTGTTTGGTTGCGTAAGCAAGCGTGTGTATCAACCGCGATATAACAAAGCCATAGAATAGAAAACTCGCTAATAGGGGCGAGGGACCAACGATCACAAATAACAATCCACAAACCAGAAATGCCGGAATATTTTCGAGATCATTTCTGTGCATTCGTCTTGATCGGTCCACATAATCATTGATCTCAAGTTGTTCAGGACGTGGGTTTCTATTAATTATGCCATTTTGTAAATCTTCAGGGCTAGCCAGACCAGAATCACTTTTTAGCATCCTGTATACGGTCATCCACCCTTGGCCCATTATTTTCAAAACCATCAAAGAGGCAGCGATCATATATGTTATGAATACGGGGTTATCTAGTGTTAGTGCGGTCATTTTCTGTTTTCCTTAATGTATAAAATAAATTAATGAAACATCTTGTATCGCCAAATATAGTTATAACATTAAATAATGCTTGTCAAATTTGATGAAAGATTGTGTATCATGAAATTATGAAACGTTCATACCAACAAAAGAAACGCGCCGAGGGTCAAGATCGCACCCGACAAAAGATTGTCGATGCGGCTGTTGATCTCCATCAATCAAAGGGGTTGGCCGCCACCTCTATGAGCGATATTGCGAAACATGCAAAAGTCGGCAAGGTAACGGTGTATCGGCACTTCGCTAATGAAGCTGAATTGATCGGTGCGTGTAGTGGGCAGTATTTTCAACAACACCCCCTGCCTGATATAGAAAGTTGGCGTCAGTTTCCTGATTTTAGGGAACGATTGAAACATGGCTTGCTTGAAACATATACCTACCATCAGTCAACAGAGCCTATGATGTCAAAGGTTCTGGCAGAAGCAGGTGATCTAGAAATTACGAAACCTTATCATGATCATTGGAAGGATGCGGTAGATGTCCTCATTGAACCATTACAACCAGTTGCACAGCAAGAATTACTGAAAGCGTCATTGGCTCTGGCCTTGAGTTTTGATACGTGGAAATTGTTAACACACAAACAAGGTCTAACCCATCAACAGGCAATTCAGATTGTTATTAAGATGATTTGAACTTTTTTGATCGTAGTCAGAAAAGAATAGCTGTTTTATAGGTGTTAACAACACCCACTACTCGCTCTTTAGAGACAGGGTCACAAAGAATAATATAGTTTTATATAACACTTGAAACGACATACAGTTATAACCATATTTATTCTACTGTCCCTGATGGGGAGAGTACTGTTTTCACAACAGTAGAAAATAGTTATTTTTGATCATACCCATCAGATAACAAAAGCAGGATAAACGACGTGCTTAAACGACTTTTAATTGGCCTATCCATTTTAGTCTTTGTCATCGGATTGGTAATATTAAACCCAACGGGTTTCTTTAAATCTGGGGGAGAGATAGATCAGAAGGTTCTTCATATCGGTGTTCTCCCTGACGAGACCGAAGCAAAACTTCGTGATCGTTATAAGCTGCTTTTCCGACATCTTGAGAGCGTTACCGGTCTAAGTGTCGAACTGATTATACCTGATAACTACAGCCATCTGCTTGAGTTGTTTGACCAGGGTAAAGTTGATGTCGGTTATTTCGGTGGTTTAACGTTTCTTAATGCCCACAAAAAGTTTGGCGCCGTACCGCTGGCTATGCGAGACACAGACCTTCAGTTTCGAAGCTATTTTCTAGCTCGGGCAGACCGTCCAGAAAAAACAATCAACGATTTCATGGGTAAACGTCTGGCGTTTGGGGCAACGTTATCAACATCGGGTCATCTTATGCCACGGCACTTTCTCATCAATAAGGGAATAAACCCTGATACATATTTCTCCGAAGTCAAATTTTCTGGTGCTCATGACAAGACGGGACTTTTGGTGTTTGATGGGAGCGTTGATCTTGGTGCGGCTAATGCTTCGATTATAGACTCGATGTTTACCGATGGACGCCTTCCCGTTGACGACATAAAAATTATTTGGAGAACACCTCCCTATCCAGATTATGTATGGGCAGCCCGTGACGGATTGACGAAGAATATTCAGAAATCATTGATCTCTGCATTCCTCATATTATCCCTCAATAATGGAGCCCACGCCGAAATATTAAATAAACTCGATGCGGGTGGGTTTTTGCCTGCTAGTGTGGGCGACTTTCAGGAATTACAGGCCATAGCAGAGAATTTGGGAATGCTCTAGATGGATGTCATGGGCGCGCCGGTTGATAAAAATAGCCTTGCACCTGATAAGAGATTATACCGCCAGGTGTTTTCTCTCGTTGGGGTCTTGATATTTACGGTGGCGATCGTTGTAACGAGCTTGATCTGGCAGCACAAATCTGAGGACAATCGTAGAATTCTGGCCAATGATTATCACCTCGCTGCTGCAGAGTGGTCTGCAAAGATTGAAATAATAGCAGCGATTTTGCTCGAAAAGGTAGAAACCAATTTCAAAATACAAAGGCTCTTAGAAATACGATCTGACAACACGCTACTCGAAATTGAGTACTTTACTATTTCTCAGGTTGTTGAAGACGCCATGTATGCATCAACGCTCTCAATTAAAACATTGCAATCGTTGGAGGAAAAATACGGTGATGACACTGCTATATTAACAGTTACTCAATTGAGCGAAGCTAAACAGACGATCGAAGCGCTCATGAATACCCCAGAATCCTATGCACAAGACAACAGTGAGACCTTGCTCAATCAAATTAGAGTTTATCGCCTTCGCGCCGAACAACTCCACCGTATCTATAATACCGGCTACAGACAGGCCCTAGAACTTTCAAAGGAAGAAAAGCAAAACGAGAATATTCTTCTAGGCGTCATTGTTTTGGTGACCTCGCTTGGCGGGCTCGTCCTCGTGGTGATAATCTTGACCCAAATTAGGAAAAATGAAATTCAGTTACAAGCAGCGAAGACTGAGGCCGTGAGAGCCAACAAGGCCAAGTCGGAGTTCCTGTCAACCATGAGCCACGAACTACGAACCCCCCTCAACGCAATTATTGGGTTCTCTGATGTGATTTGCCATGAGATCATGGGACCGGTAAGCCCCTCCAAATACCAAGAGTATGCTAAAGATATTAACGTGAGCGGCAATCATCTGCTTTATTTGATTAACCAGGTTCTCGACATGTCAAAAATCGAGTCTGGAAAATACACCGTATATATTGAGGATTTTGAACTTAAAGAAACCATCGAAGAAGTGATCGCCATGATGAAAGGTCGGGCCATTTCACAGAAAATATCCCTCCTTACCGAAATCCCCATAGGCCCTCTTCAGGTCAAGGCTGACCAAATGATAACCAAGCAAGTCCTGATCAATTTATTGACAAATGCTATTAAGTTTACACCGGATTCAAATTCAATAACGATACGGGCAACGAGTGGTGAAGAAAACATCATTATTGATGTCATCGACAACGGTATCGGCATGTCACCTGAAGAATTAAAACGGGCGTATGAGCCGTTTGTGCAAATAGAACGGGAAAAAGGTAGGCATCATGAGGGAACGGGCCTTGGGCTCTCATTATGCATACATTTTGCCGCCCTTCAGGGCAGTGAGCTCGTATTAAAAAGCAAACAAGGCAAAGGGACGACGGCAACCATTTCTCTCCCTTCAACGGGTATTAATGCCATAGAGGGCGGGGGCGGTTCTATTGAAGAACCGGTAGAAGTCCCTCAATGGGTACCTTCAATGAGCATTGGTACAGTTAAATGGGATTTAGATCATGTGGAATTACTCAATATAATTAATAAATTGAAAAACTCTGCTGATGAAAATGAACCTTTTGAGGTCGCCAATAACCTTAAAAAGACACTTGCGCATTATGTAGATATCCATCTCGCCTCTGAAGAATTCGTCATGAAGCAACTGGAGTATCCTGACTATGCTGCTCACAAAACCAAGCATGATGAGTTTCGGGGCTGGATGAAGGCTATACTGAATTCCTCCCTTGATTCAAAAGATGAATTGCACAGCCCTGAATTGGCTGATCATCTCTTGGAATGGTGGTACGACCATATTCTGAAAGATGATATGGCTTATAAGACATTCTTTTATACAAGAAGAAAAGACGTTGAGGATCTTTTGGTAAATTACAAGGGCGTTGGATCGTCCCATTCTCTTTGACCAAACATGTTTCCTGAGCATGTCGTTTGCGACTTAAAAGCAAAACTTTTTATGGCTATTCTACACTTCTGCCAACAGCCATTATCGGAAATTTGCATATCCAGGATTACGCATCGCCAACTTCTTTTCAGACACCACTATCTGGTTCTTAAGTTTGTCAAAGGAATTTTAGCGAGATTGATAGTTTTCAAAAAACCAACGCCACCCCTAATAAGGATGCTAAGCCCTTCTGTTCGGGCGTTGTGACCAGCCTGCATAGCAGCCTTGGTATTGAACGTTCCGTTCGGGCTCATGAATTTGTCAGTTGTATTGTTTGTCATGATCATTCTCCATTTGAAGGTTTGTCTTTGATGATCACTAAAATAGAGGCAATTAAATCAGCTCGCTTAAAGATTGCCATATGATTTTCTTAAGAAGTCATATATTTATGTAATAGCAGATTTTTAAAATTGAGGCACAATTTGGCAAAACTACCAACCATGCTCATTCAATTTGATGAATTTACTTTGGACACCACAATCGCTGAATTGCGGCGTGGAAGCGACGTTGTGTCATTGGAACCACAGGTTTTCGACCTGATCCGATTCTTAGCTGAAAATGCTGGTCGGGTGGTATCTCGGGACGATATTATTCAAGGCGTCTGGGGAGGACGCATCGTTTCCGATGGATCGATTTCCACGCGCATCAACGCAGCACGCAAGGCGCTTGGCGACGATGGCAAAAGCCAACGCGTGATTAAAACTGTTCAACGGCGCGGCTTTCGTTTCATGCCTGATATTCAAGTCCATAGCAGCGATCATAAATCTCCAAGTTCAAGCGCCCCCCGTTTCGGGAATTCTGCCGAGAACCTTCGGCTGCCAGATAGACCTTCAATCGTCATCCTACCGTTCCAGAACCTCAGCGATGATCCTCATCAAGGTTATCTGGCGGATGGTCTTAGAATTGACATACAAAATGCATTGGTAAAGGTCTCGGGTGTTTTTCTGATTGCTGCAGGAAGTGCGAATGCCGTAAGCGAGAGTTCACCCCAAGAGGCCGCTCATGACATGGGGGTGCGCTATGTTCTTAACGGCAGCGTACGTCGAACCGGCGATCATATCCGAATTTCTATACAGCTTTCCGATTGCCAGTTAGGTCAGATCATTTGGTCGGATCAATACGATCGGCTTGCCGAGGATACCTTCGTGCTATTGGACGAAATCACAGCCAAAATTCTAACTGCGATCAACGTTAAACTTGTCGTAGGGGAGCAAGCAAGGGTTTGGCACAAGACGTTAAGTGACTTGAAGTCGTTGGAAAACTTTTACCATGGCATCAACGAGTTCTTCAAGATGGACGGCGAGGCTTTGTCTTCTGCCCGCCGCTATTTTAAAAAAGTCAGGGATCATCATCCTGAATTATCACTTGGTCCAACGTGGATAGCCTTAACCCATTGGTATGATTTTCAACGTGGTTGGTCAGATAATCCAGTTGAAGCAATGGACTCGGCGCGTTATTGGGCGGAATGCGCCTCAAAAATGAAAGATGCTGATGGCCAAGCCCATACGATCCTTAGCCATGTGTTTCTTTTAGACCGCCGTTATGACGACGCCTTGTTGGCAGGTCGTGAGGCTATTGCAAATCGCCCTAATTGTAGCCATGCCAATGGTTTTTATGCTAATGTTTTGCATTATTGCGGTGAACAGAGAACGGCTCTTCACCATATTAAATTAGCGATCCGGCATTCACCAATCCATCCGCCATTATTCAAAAATATACTCGCCACCATTTGTCGAGGTGTCGGAAACGTTGAGGATGCCATAGCCGCAGCAGAAGACGCATCCGTTAGCAATTCAAATGATCTGATTTCCAGAGTGCTATTGGCAAGCCTTCACGTAAAGAAGCAGAACTTGGAAATGGCATCCAATCTGGTCAATGAGATTTATTTGATTGATCCTACATTTTCCTTAGATGAATTTGCCAAAAGACAACCCTATAAAAATGATGATTTTCTTAATTCTTTATTATCGGAATTAAAGTTGGCCGGTCTAGGGGGTTAACAGTACTCCTCCCCGTAAACGGACATATTCAATGGGTTGAAATATTACTACTTAAAGCCAATATGGGATATAGTAATGTCATGTGTAAGCTTCCCATAAAAGATGGGGCCAACGTGGTGTGCGTTAATGAGACGGATAAGTATGGGGTAGTTTTGAATTGGTTTTAATTTACTATTGATTTAGTATCAATTTTTAATCAGAAACAGAGGCTTGCTAAGCTCCAAAAAGGAAATCAGATGTTTACTGCTGAGAGAATCCAGAAAGAAAAAAGTGGTGTGGATGTCACGTCGGATGAAATAATCCAGCGTATCTCAGAACTAGAGAAAAATCTGAAGGAAACATTTAAAGCCGAGCTATCTCAAATGAGAAGTAAGCTTGATATTGACGCAGAAGAAAATGCGGGACAATCATCTGTTGATCAGATCATGTCCGAAATCCAGGCCATGAATGTTCATATTGCGACAACCAAACAGGAAGTTGCCGCCCTTAAGCCAATTGACGATGCAAATACCACAATCACAACAGCGACTGATGAGCTCAATCAAGTTGTTATCAGTACAGAAGAAGCCGCCGATGCAATCTTGAATAATGCAGAAGTCATAAACAGCATTGTCGGCAAACTACGTGGCAAAATTACAGAAGAAGATCCAGATGGTTTATTGCCTGATATTGACCAACTTGAATTTATCAGTATGGAATTATTTCTAGCGTGCAGTTTTCAAGATGTTACGGGGCAACGTATTAGCAAAGTCGTTAACTCACTTGCCTATATCGAAGAACGCCTCATGAAGATGATCGATATTTGGGAAATAGAACACGGTACAGCTGATTTGCAAAAAATTGCCTTACCAAAAGATGATGCTCGAGAAAGTAAGGAATTGCTTCACGGACCACAAAATGATCAGGGCATGGGGCAAGATGCTATTGATGCTATGTTTGACTAAATAGAAGCACGAAGGCTATTCACTGTCATTGGTATGAATGGTTCTTGATTTATTCATGGGTGAAAATCACTTAAGAAAATAGCCAGAAAAATAATATAACGTTATGATTGGAAGTGACAAGTATGATTGAAACTGACCCACAGGAAATAAAACAATGGCTTGATCAGGAACTCGCTGTTCTTATAGATGTTCGTGAACACCCAGAATTGGCACAATTTTCAATCCCCGGGGCCCTACACAATCCCATGTCTAATTTCAATGTTGATGCGATCCCGAAAGAAGTAGATAGAAAGCTGGTTATTTTCTGTGCGCACGGCATGCGCTCAAGACAAGTCTGCGACTTTCTAATATCAGGAAATCACGTTTCTGTCGCGTACAACATGACCGGTGGCGCGGTTGCCTGGGTAGAAGCGGGCCTTTCCAATCAAAACTAATTTAACTTTCTATTTCTAAATTTCATACAGGCTATTAGCGCACCTTGTTGGCTAGTGCGCCCTATGGACAAGGAGGATTTGTATTATTGATGAATATTGATGTATCCCAACGCACCCTGAATCATTATGAACAATCAGCGGATAGGTTTTGGGCAGGCACAAAAGATCATGACGTTAGTCAAAATTACAAAGCTCTGTTAGATGGTCTTGCTGAGGGCAAAGCGCCTTCACAATCTGTACAATCCACACAGCTTGATCGCTATACGATACTTGATATGGGGTGCGGGCCTGGCCGCGATCTAGCACACTTCAAATCATTGGGGCATGAAGCCATAGGACTGGAGGGCTCGAAATCATTTGCCGAACACGCTCGCAATCTGACAGGATGCGAAGTGCTGGAACAAAACTTTCTTGCTTTAAACCTACCCGCAGAAGCCTTTCATGGCATATTCGCCAATGCATCCCTGTTCCATATCCCCTCTCAGGAATTGCCAAGGGTACTGAAAGATCTATGTGTTGCCTTAAAACCAGAGGGTGTATTGTTTACCTCTAATCCTCGCGGCAATAATCAGGAAGGCTGGCAAGGGGAACGTTATTGTGCCTTCCATGATTATGAGACTTGGCATGAATACATAACCGGCGCGGGTTTCTCAGAAATTCAACACTACTACCGCCCCACGGGATTACCGCGTGACCAACAACCTTGGCTTGCCAGTGTGTGGCGTAAAGGCTGACATAATCACCTTTTGTTATTGGGGCATTTTAAAGGGCGTGTCCTCCAAGAAGCGCTTAATCACATTTTCGGAAATCCGGGATACATTATTGTCATATCCATTGTGGGGCAAACTAGCCCCCCAAGCGATTGAGCCAACAGAGAACACACCACCACCACCGGGGGTCTCAAAAAATGTCATGTCGGCGCGAACCAAGGGACATTGAACGCCATCCATAGCGGCATGGTGAAAACCGATTTCGTCGGGCACCAACAAGGTGTTTTCTGAGTGACCTTCGGAACTGGCAACCACCAATGTATGGGATGGAGTGCCCAGCTTGGCATCCACGGCATCAATTTCCGATCCGCTGGCACCCCCACCGAGAATACCAAAATCACCGATCACTTCGTCTTCACCGATGCCCTCAAATATGAAGCTGGCGCGCGGATCAAAACTTTCCTGCTTGCGTTTATAATACCCGGACGCATCGAAGCCGACAGCAACTGTACCAACGCCGACCAAGGCTTGGGGGGACATGCCGAGGCGGCGCCATAAGCCACCGTATTCGCCGGTGAATTCAAGATAGTACTCGCCGGGTTCCTCATCACGGTAACGAATACCGTCTTCGGAACGACGCAATTCAACCACGCCCGGCATCTCATCCGACAGTGCACAACGCCAGATGAAGCCGTTACCCCCCAGATAAATCAACCGACCTTGCTGGGCCAGATAAGCCCGCAGGCCATCCCACATAGGTGTGGTGTAATACTCCGGGTGCGTGCCGGTCAGAACGGTTTGGTAGCGATCAAGCAGCGCCACGCCTTCTTCATGAAGGTCCTCGTCTGTAATGACATCGTACTCAATGCCTTGATTTTCCAGCCAGCCCAAAATGTGCGTATCGGCGTTGAAGCTCCACAGCGGTGTCTTGGGTGCCATATTGAGCACCGGACGCAATCGAGACGCATAGCGCACACCACTGCCGTCAGAATGCGAGTCGTAGGTCGACAGACCTACCTCGTTGTGTTCCTGCAGGAAGACTTCGCCTTTGTCCAAGGTGGTCCATAAACTTTCTGTCACTTCGCAATAGCGCTCATGGAACAACCAGTGATAATTGGAATACGCCATGTAGGTTACCGTGGATACCAGAAAGGCGAGCTTGGCCGTGGTGGTGCCGCGCGGTGGTCGAACGAAGAACGTCACGTACCATTCATCATCGCCAGCCTTCAGACGAACGGCGTAAACACCACTGCGCAGATCTTCAGGGACCACATACTGAAAATCCGTTTCCCACGCGGCGTCATACAGATCGTCATCGTGAAAATGGACGGCCCCGTATTCCTGAGGTGCATGTTTCCAGTTCTGTTCTGCGCCGCTCCAGTTAAAACCCTTGCACCCGCGCGAGGGCAGGTTGACGGTTTTACCGTGCAATTGATGCGGCCCCACATCACTGATGGTGTCGCCGCCAATATCACGAGAGAAATCCCACGCGCCAATCAGTCGTGCGTTGCGCTCGTGCGGCAGGGTATCCCAAGCCATGGCGTGACGCTCTGACGCTGAGATAACACCAGCTGTCAGACGTGGCTGGTCGATCTTGCCATTATAATGAGACTGTGATCCGGGCTTTCCGGTGGATAGCGTTGCTGGAAAAGCTGCGAACATGAGAGGCGAGTCGGACCCGGTAACCTTGTTGAGTGTTGCGTTGCATGATGCACGGGCTACCGGATGGTTCTCGTGATCTGCATTCATGGGTTCCTGACAGACGGAGAGCTCACCGGTTTTTGCATCATACGATCCACTCACCAGACACCAGCGCCTTTTGGCTAAAGCCACACCGGTGTTGACCTCGGCGATACCGTTTTTACCACTACCGTCACCGACCCGCAGGGCAAGCGCGCCTGTATCATCGATCAGTAACGCAAAGCCCAGCCCCGGATCGTTCTGCCCCGGATCGTT
>CBFDBO010000005.1:0-161913 GCA_965603075.1 uncultured Rhodospirillales bacterium
TTTCTTTTAGCCCACCACAGATAGCGCCTTTCTTTTAGCCCACCACAGGTAGCGCCGTTCTTTTTGCCCACCACAGGTAGGCAAGGGCGGTTGGGAACATGAGCAAGCTGTAGATCGCACCGGGGATCATCATGGTTTGGGAACCGACCAAGGTTACGGCCACAAAAATAGCCAAGGTCCCATTTTGCAAGCCACACTCTAGCGTAATGGCCGTGCGCTGGGGCTGTCCCAATCCGGTGATTTTGCCGATTGAAATGGCAAGACCCAACATAATGATATTTAAAGCCAACGTAACAGGACCCGCTTGTTGGAAGTAACTGATCACGTTTTCTTTCTCGCTGACAATGGCGCCAATGATGATCACGGCAAATAAAACCGCCGCAATCACGCGGGCCTTTCGTTCAAATTTTTCAGCAAAGACGGGCGCGAAGCGTTTGACCATCATGCCAATAATCACGGGCACCGTGGTAATGACAAAAACACCCACCACGGTTTTACCGATGGAAAGATCGGGTGCGGTTGCCGCGTCCATAAAATGCATAATCGAAAAGCTGACAATCAAGGGCAGGGTCACCACGGCAAGCACGCTGATAATCGCGGTCATGGATACCGAAAGGGCGGTATCGCCGCGCGCCAAATAAGTCATCAAGTTGGAGGTTACCCCGCCCGGACACGCGGCAATAATCATCACGCCAACGGCCAGTGCGGGCTCCAAGGTGAACAGGGACAATAAGCCAAAGGCTACCAAGGGCAAAACGATCACCTGGCTAACCGCGCCAATGAAAAAATCTTTGGGGTGCACGGCGACCCGCTTGAAATCCTTAAGGCTCAGTTCTAAGCCGACGGAGAACATGATGAAAGCCAATGACGCTGGCAATACGATTTGCGTAATGACGTTTCCGTTTTCCATAAAGAATGATCCCTTTTAAATTTAATCTTTGCGGTAGTTTAATTATTTCCACCTTAAATTCAAAATTTAATTTGTAAAACCTGCAAGTGAGACAGGCTTAGCGGTTACGGTATTGCACCAATCGCCACATCCATAACAGTACGGCAGTTCCAACAATAAACATGCCCCAATACAAAAAGTAGTGGGCTGTTGCGTCAAGTACAAAGGCCGTAGGTGATAGACACATCAACGTAGCTGAAACACCAACCATGACCTCCATATAAACCCGTGTCCGTCCCACATTATGATTATTACACGCTCTTATGACCCGGCCACTAATAATGATACGACAAAACCAAACAAAGAAACCCATTGCGCCGTGAACAAACGCGAGACTTATAAAATCCGTACAGTAGGAAAAAAGTATCGTCGAGGCACCGGCCAGAATAGCAAGGTAGTATTCAATATGGGGTCGATCAAATCTCTTGGCGACCATGCTCATGATGGCCGCTGCCGCCATGCCGCCAATCGCCCACCCGGCATCAACCATACCAAAAACATCGCTGCCTTGATGCAAATCGTCGCGAATAAAGGAAGACAATAAGGCATTTGTAAGCTGACCCACGGGCAGGGCCACAGCCGATAATAGCGCCAACATTTGAATGTCTTTATTGGTTTTAAATATCTCTAAACCTTCTTTAAAATCTGACCAGTATCCTCCAATTCCATTAGAATTGGTTTTGGCTACACCACCGGTAAGGAAGCAAGCAACACAAAGCAAAAGCGCCGATGCTATTGCACAGGCAAAAAATCCATGACCCACAGATGTTTCGTTTATGAGTATACCAATCCCCGCCATGCCGCCCGCTTTGGATAGGGAGTTAAGGGTATTAGAACGGGCGACGATTTGTAATATAATATCGTCATCATCATCCTTAATCGCCTCGCGAATAATTCCATCAAAAGACCCACGGTACAATAACCGCGCACAACTGGCGACAAACACAGCAAGAAACAACCAAAAGATTGAAAAATCGGATGTGTTGAATATAAGAATGCCCAAACTCAGCATAGGTAAACCGATAAACATCTGACCTAAAATAATGAGGTGTTTACGTTTATATCGATCAATTACAACGCCGACCAATGGCCCCATTAGCATCATGGTCATGGCTTGAACAATAAAAATTTGACCAACAGTTGCCACACTGTTTGTAATAACCAGTGTGGACCAACCGATGCACCCTAAATAGGAGCCATAAGCAAGTCCGGAGAATAATTCCATGCAATAAAGCAGGTTAATTTCTTTATTCTTTAACACCCCTAGCCCCTCGCTACTATAAAATTATTCTAAAACAACTAATGAGATATGTGAGATGTATAGTAAAGATATAAATTCAATTTTTAGTGGATGATCTATTTATTAACTGCCTTAAAATATGGGGTGTTAGTCGTAAAATATTATGCGTTATGAAGAGAGAGAGAGTATGACCGGCTGTTAATTTAAACAAGAAAGTAAGAGCGGATTAGTCAGGGGTGTTTTGCGGCTTGGCTGAAATCTTAAATGGGCTTTTCCCGTCGGCCACCGTAATATCAATTTCATTGTCGGTCAGTAACTTTGCCAGATCATCAGGGGGCATTTTATCGGTGACCAGTTCGTCGATTTGGGAAAGCTCGCATAATCGCAAGGGGGCTTTTCGCCCGAATTTTCTGGAATCCGCCGCGATGTAGGTTCGTTCGCATTGTTTTGTGATGGCGCGGGCGAATTCGGCTTCGCATAGGTGGTGGATCAGGAAGCCTTTTGTGGGGTGCAGGGCGGCGGCGGAGAATATGGCGCTTTGCACTTCAAATTTTTTAACAAATTCCAAGGTTTCTGGTCCGAAGGCCCCGCCGTTATGGTTGAGCAATTCGCCCCCCGCCATAAACACCCGGTTGCCCGGCTTGGTGGCGAGAATGCCGGCGATGATCACCGAATTTGTCACCACCAATAAATTCTCGTGATTGGTGAGCGCGTGGGCAATATAGGCGGTGGTGGAGCTGTTATCCAAAATAAGTGACTCGCCGTTTTTGATCTGGCTGGCGATCTTGGCGGCGATGCGTTGTTTGGCCTCTCGGCCCTCGTTCATGCGTAAAGGAAAGGCGGGCTCTGTTCCGCCGCTGGGCATCATCACGCCACCGCGAATTTTTTCAACTAACCCTTGCGAGACCAATGATTTAACATTTCGGCGAATGGTCTCGTCCGATACGTTTAATTGCTTGGCGAGGTCGGTGATACTGCACGAGCCATTGGTATTGGAACTGGTGCTGGCACTGGTATTGGTGCGCACGGCATCCAGGATATCAGCTTGTCGTTTATTCGATAAGATTGTTGGTGGTGGTTGGCTGTTCATAGAGCGAATCATAAGGGTCATCGGGCGAAAAGCAATAGTTTTCCACATAAATACCACGTTTATTGTTGATTAATGTGGAAAACACGTGGCATTATTGGGTATAATTAAGCGCTTATGTGAAATTGTGAGGTTTTAGATGGGATCAGCAACCGTAACACCGAGCGACAAAGCCCGTACCTTACCGTGTTGGCGTGGTCCTGTTACGCCCGTGCCGCTGGCCGGTGGGATTACCAATACAAATTTTGTTGTCGAGGACGCGGGGGCTAAATACGTTGTTCGCATCGGCGATGATATTCCGGTTCATGGTGTTATGCGGTTTAATGAATTATCCGCCAGTCGTGCGGCCCACAGTGCGGGGCTGTCCCCGGCGGTCATTCATCATGAACCCGGCGCGTTGGTCTTGGACTTTGTCGAAAGCAAGACCTTTGATCCTGCGGATGTGCGAAAGCCTGAGAATTTAGCGCGAATAATCCCCATCATTAAAAGTGTTCACCATGATGTGCCGAATTTTTTAGAAGGTCCGTCGTTGGTGTTTTGGGTGTTTCAGGTTCTGCGTGATTACCGTCGAAGCCTGCGCGTTGGCGGTAGTCGGATGATCCCTGAGCTTGGGCGATTGGAAAAAGTCGCCGATGAATTGGAAGCAGCCGTTGGTCCCATCGATATGGTTTTTGGTCACAATGATTTATTGGCGGCGAATTTTTTGGATGACGAGTCGCGTCTGTGGATTATCGATTGGGATTACGCGGGGTTTAACAGCCCGTTATTCGATCTTGCCAATCTGGCATCCAACAACGAATTCAATGAAGACCAAGAACGCAGCATGCTGGCGTTATACTTCAATGAGTCCGACAACAAACCCCTCAGCGGGACGCTGTGGAATTCTTATGGGGCTATGAAATGTGCGTCGCTGTTGCGTGAGGCCATGTGGAGCATGATTTCAGAACTTCATTCCAGCCTTGATTTTGATTTCGAAGCCTATACCACAGAAAACCTTGAACGGTTTGAAGGTGTATTTGAACACTATAAAATCAACAAAAAATAAAACCAACAGGAAATAACCACCATGACGAACCTTCCTTCCCATGCCCGCGTTGTTATTATTGGCGGCGGTATTATTGGTTGCAGTACAGCGTATCACCTAGCCAAGTTGGGGTGGAGCGATGTTGTGTTGCTCGAGAAACATAAACTGACCAGTGGCTCGACTTTTCATGCCGCAGGCTTAGTAGGGCAGCTTCGCAGCAGCGCTAATATCACCCAATTATTGAAATACAGTGTGGAGCTTTATAACACGTTGGAAGCTGAAACCGGTCTTGGCACGGGTTGGAAAATGAATGGTGGCCTGAGGCTAGCCTGTAATAAAGAACGCATGATCGAAATCGAACGCCAAGCCACAATGGCGCAAAGTTTTGGTTTGGAAATGGATATGCTGACCCCACAGCAGGCACAAGATTTATGGCCGCTGATGGATATCTCCGACGTGGCGGGGGCGGCGTTTTTGCCCACCGACGGACAGGCTAATCCCTCTGATATTACCCAAGCTCTTGCCAAGGGTGCGCGCAATGGTGGCGCTCAAATTATCGAAGAATGTACCGTGAGCGGTATTACGATTAAGGACGGTCGCGCCACGGGCGTAACCACCGATCTGGGCGATATCGCTTGTGAAATTGTGGTGAACTGTGGTGGGCAATGGGCGGGTGAAATTGGCCGCATGGCGGGTGTCTGTGTGCCGCTGTGTTCGGTTGAGCACCAGTATATGATCACCGAGGCCATTGAAGGAATTACCAGCGATTTACCCACCTTGCGCGATCCGGATCGATTGACCTATTTCAAAGAAGATGTAGGTGGTTTGGTTATGGGCGGGTATGAGCCAAATCCCATCGCGTGGGCGGAACAAGGAATTCCAGAGGGCTTTAATTTCACCCTGCTCGATTCCAATTGGGATCATTTTGAACAGCTTATGGAGCATGCTTTGGTTCGGGTCCCTGCTTTAGAAAATGCGGGCATTAAAACCCTCACCAATGGTCCTGAATCATTTACGCCCGATGGTAATTTTATTTTGGGTGAAGCGCCTGAATTGGATAATTTCTATGTGGGCGCTGGATTTAACGCCTTTGGTATTGCCTCGGGTGGTGGGGCGGGAAAAGCGCTCGCCGAATGGATTGTCGGGGGGGAGCCGAGCCTCGATTTATGGCCCGTGGATATTCGCCGTTTTGGCAAACATCACAATGACCAGAATTGGGTGCGCACCCGGACGCTGGAATTATATGGCAAACACTACACCATGGGCTGGCCCCATGAAGAACACGAAAGCGCGCGACCCGTTTGGACGTCTGCGCTGTATCAAGAAATGAAAAAAGCCGGTGGTTGTTTTGGCGAAAAAATGGCATGGGAACGTCCCAACTGGTTTGCCCCAGAGGGGGTGACACCCAAGGACGAATACTCGTTTGGTCGGCAAAACTGGTTTGAGCATGTGGGCAATGAGCATAAAGCGGTTCGGGAGCGCGTAGGGCTGTTCGACCAAAGTTCATTTGCTAAGTTTATGATCTCGGGTCCGGACGCTGAAAAAACCCTCAGCTGGATTTGCGCCAACGATGTAGATAAAGCACCCGGATCGTTAATTTATACTCAAATGCTGAATTCTCGGGGCGGTATTGAATGTGATTTAACCGTTGCCAGATTGACTGAAGACAAATTCTATCTGGTTACGGGAACGGGTTACCGCACCCACGATTTCAGTTGGATAAAACGCAACATTCCAGAGCACGCGGATGTCACGTTGGAAGACATCACCGATGATTATTGTACCCTGTCTCTCATGGGGCCACGGGCGCGGGATGTTTTTACACAAATAACTTGTACAATTGTTTCACGTGAAACATTTCCCTTCGGAACATGCCAAGAACTTACCATATCTGGTGCCCCGGTCATGGCGCTACGCATTACCTATGTTGGTGAATTGGGGTGGGAGCTTCATTTTCCCATCGAATATGCCTTGCCCGTCTATCAAGCCATCATGGCGGCGGGGGAAGAATTTGGTATTACCAATGCGGGATATCGTTCCATTGAGAGTCTAAGATTGGAAAAAGGCTACCGGGCGTGGTCGTCTGATATTGGGCCGGATTATTCGCCTTTTGAATCGGGACTTGGGTGGGCTGTGAAATTAAACAGCAACACCCCCTTTATGGGGCGCGAAGCGGCGCAAAAAATGAAAGATAGCGTAAAACTTAAGCAACTAGCGTGTTTCACCATAGATGATCCCGATGTCGTTTTGCTGGGCCGCGAAACTATTTACCGAAACGGTGAGCGGGTTGGTTGGTTGAGCAGTGGGGGTTGGGGGTATACGGTTGAAAAGAATATCGGATTTGGTTATGTGCGTAATCCTGATGGTGTGACCAAAGAATATTTGGCATCAGGAAATTACGAGCTTGATATTGCAACCATACGCGTACCCTGTACCATTCAATTTGGTGCTCTCGTTGATCCAAAGATGGAACGTGTAAAAGCTTAAAATCAAAGCTTAAAATGAGGAAGAGTTATAATGGAAAACGCACGCGCGCAATTAAACCGAATACCGGTTTTTCAAGGTCAGGAAGATCGCGTTACATTGGAACGTCTTGGCGGTCTGACCAATCTGGTTTACCGAGCGGTATTTGATGGAAAAGATTATATTCTAAGATTAGCCGGCGAGGGGACGGAAGATTACATTGACCGTAAAGTCGAAGGCCACAATGCCAAGGTCGCGGCCGGCGCAGGTGTATCAGCCGACGTCTTATTTTTCGATGACAGCGATGGTTTGATGTTGGCATCTTTCATTCCCGGCGAAACCATGAGCCCAGAATTATTCCAATCTACCCAAGGGGCACCAAACCGAGCGGCGCTGGCGTTTCGGGCTATGCACAATTGTGATCAGCCTTTTGAATTTCGATTTGAATTGTTTAGTATGATCGATGATTACCTGAAAATCCTCAATGATTTAGGGGCAACGTTACCGGATGGTTATCATGATGTTGTACGCGATGCAGACACCGTGCGCCGCGCACTTGATGCCCACCCTGCAAAATTAGCGCCCTGTCATTGTGATCCGTTGTGCGAAAATTTTATCGATGATGGCGAGAAAATGTGGATCGTCGATTGGGAATATTCCGGCATGAATGACCCGCTGTGGGATTTGGGGGATTTATCCGTCGAAGCAGGATTTAGCGACGCGCAAGACGCAGAAATGTTGGCGGCTTATTTTGGCGCCCCCCCTACGGACGCGCAATATGGTCGCATGGTAATTTATAAAGCCATGTGTGATTTGTTATGGACGCTATGGGGCTTGATCCAACATGCCAATGACAATCCTGTGGATGATTTTTGGGCTTACGCCGTTGGTCGGTTTGAGCGCTGCAAATCATTAATGAACACACCTGAATTTGATAAGTATCTGAAAGCTGTTGAAAAAGGTTGATGGAAAACATTCATTCATATTTACGTAAAATTCCGTTGTTTAAAAACCACGAAAAATCCGCCATTGTTGAAAGATTGGGGGGGCTGACCAATCTTGTTTATAGGATTGAGTTGGATGGCGAAAAATATGTGCTGCGCATTCCCGGGCAAGGTTCTGAAAATCTAGTTGACCGAATTGCGGAGAAACAAACGCTGCAACAAATATCCAAATGCGGCATAACGGCTGAACTGCATTATTATGATGATGACAGTATTATGGTAACAAAATTTATCCCCGGCACCACGGCCAGCCCGAAACATTTCACGAATACGCCCGGTGCAATTGAACGGGCAGCGCGGGTTATTAAATCGGTTCATCAAAGTGATCAGGTATTTAAAAATAAATTTAGGACGTTTGATTTTATTGCCGAGTATCAAATGCATCTGCGCAATGCGGGGGTGGTTTATCCAGATGGCTTTGGCTCGATAATCGCCAAAATAAAACCCATTGAACAAGCCTTGACTAAAAATCCTGTAGCGTTCTTACCAAGCCATTGTGATTTGGCATGCGAGAATTTTATTGATGACGGTATGAGAACTTGGCTGGTCGATTGGGAATTTTCCGCCATGAATGATCCTATGTGGGATTTAAGTTATTTATCGGTGGAAGGCAATTTTACCCAAGCACAGGATCAGGATTTAATGGGGGCGTATTTTGGAACGATTTTAAACAAATCTCAACAAGGGCGGTTCGTTGTATATAAGTCATTATGTCTTTTAATATCAATGCTTTGGGAGATGATCCAGCAAGCAAATGGCAATCCCGCAGATGATTTTAAAAGCGCTGCTCAAAAGCGATTTAAACAATGCAAAAAGGTGATGGATTCTCCTGAATTTGCAAACTATGTTGCTGCCATATAATGGCATCTTGATTTGAAAAGGATCTTATAATGTTAAGAATTATTTCTCCCGTCGATGGCAGTGTTTATGCAGAACGTCCCTACGCTTCAGAGCTCAGCATTAAAGAGACACTCAGCAAAGCAAGCAGCGCTCAAGGGGCATGGAAGAAAACATCTGTAGCCGAACGCGCCGCCATTTGTTCAAAAGCCGTAGACGCGTTTGTTGCCGACAAGGACCGTATTGGAACCGAGCTTGCGTGGCAAATGGGCCGCCCTATTCGATTTGGTGCGGGTGAAGTTGGCGGGTTCGAAGAACGCGCACGCTACATGATCTCAATTGCCGAAGACGCTTTAAAATCCGTTGATGTGGGTGCCAAAGAAGGTTTTACCCGCTACATTAAACGCGAACCCGTTGGCGTTGTCCTGACAATCGCGCCCTGGAATTTTCCCTTCATGACCGCCGTGAACTCTATCGTTCCGGCCTTGATGGCGGGAAACGCGGTTATCTTAAAACATGCCCAGCAGACTTTATTGTGCGCCGAACGTATCGCCGATGCATTTGAAGCAGCCGGCTTACCAGACGGTTTATTTCAAGTCCTGCATATGTCTCACGATCAAACGGCACAAGTTATTGCTTCCCCCGAAATTAATTTTGTTGCCTTCACCGGATCTGTCCCGGCGGGTGAAGTGATGGAGAAAAATGCAGCGGGTCGGTTTATTGGCCTAGGGCTTGAATTGGGCGGTAAAGATCCGGCCTATGTTTGCGCCGATGCGGATGTCGCTTATTCCGCTGAGAATTTAGTGGACGGTGCGTTTTTTAACACCGGACAATCTTGTTGTGGCATTGAACGGATTTATGTGCACGAAAGCATTTACGACGCCTTTGTGGAAAGTTTTGTCGGCGTGGTTAATGGCTACGTCTTGGGCAACCCCATGGAGTTTGATACAACTTTGGGACCCCTTGTCTCAACCAAGGCCGCTGACTTTGTGCGGGGCCAAATTGACGACGCGGTAAAAGCAGGGGCAAAAGCGTTGATCAATCCAAATGATTTTGCCATGGACAAGGTCGGTACACCCTATATGGCACCACAGGTGCTGGTCGATGTTGATCACTCTATGCGCATTATGACCGAAGAAAGCTTTGGTCCCGTGGTTGGCATTATGAAAGTATCCAGTGACGCCGAGGCCATTACATTAATGAACGATAGCGAATTTGGATTGACCGCCTCTGTCTGGACACCTGATGAGAACAAAGCCATCGAGATCGGCGATCAGATTGAAACGGGGACCGTCTTTATGAACCGTTGTGATTATCTTGATCCGGCCCTTGCTTGGACAGGCGTTAAAAACACAGGGCGCGGTTGTACGCTTTCAAGCGTCGGTTATGAGGCCATCACCCGACCTAAATCTTATCATCTTAGAACATCAATCAGCTAATTTAAGGATACTGCTATGAACACTACGCCTTCTATTGATCCCGCCACATTGGTTGGAAACTGGAATTATCCTACCGCCGTTCGATTTGGTGCGGGTCGTATTTCTGAATTACCAGCGGCTTGCGCTGACCTTGGTATGTCTAATCCTCTGATCATTACCGATCCGGGGTTACGTGATTTACCCATGACCAAAGCAATCCTAGAGAGCTTTGCGGCCGCGGGTGTGACGTGTGATTTGTTCTCAAACATCAAACCAAACCCCAATGGCGAAAACGTCGAAGACGGTGTCCGCGCCTATCGCGCGGGTCATCATGACGGCGTGGTTGCCTACGGCGGGGGCAGTGGTTTAGACGCGGCCAAAGCTGTGGCCTTGATGATTGGTCAAGATTTGCCGATCTGGGACTTTGAGGACGTAGGTGATAATTGGACACGGGTTAATGTGGCGGGTGTTGCGAAAATTATTGCGGTACCAACCACATCGGGAACAGGATCAGAAGTGGGGCGCGCGTCGGTTATTGTTGACGAGAGTGCCCATCTGAAAAAAATTATCTTCCATCCCGCTATGGTACCGGAAATCGTTATTGCCGATCCTGAATTAACCATTGGATTGCCGGCAAAGATCACCGCCGCCACGGGGATGGACGCCTTGTCCCATAACCTAGAGGCTTTCTGCGCGCCCGGCTTCCATCCCATGGCACGGGGCATGGCGGTCGAAGGGATGCAGATCATTAAAGATTGGCTGCCGGAGGCCACCCGCAATGGTTCCAACATCGCCGCGCGCGGTATGATGATGGCCGCAAGCACCATGGGCGCTACGGCATTTCAACGCGGACTTGGCGGTATGCACGCGCTGGCCCATCCACTCGGGGCGACTTTCGATGCCCATCATGGCCTGCTGAACGCCATTGTGATGCCCTATGTTCTATGGGCCAATAAACCGGTTATTGAAAAGGACATTGCCTATCTTGGTCGGTGTCTGGATGTGGGGGAAAACTTCGACGCTGTCGTAAACTGGGTTCTGGCCTTGCGCGAAGAATTAGATATTCCTAATGATTTAGCCGCGATCGGTATCACCGAAGATTGCGTTGAGGCGATTGGTGCAAAAGCCGCGGTTGACCCATCGGCGGGATCAAACCCCATCCCCTTCACGGACGAACAATATGCAGAAATATGCCGCAAGGCTATTCTCGGTCAACACGGCTAAGGAACGATATAAATGACAATTAAAGCAGTAACTTTCGATATTTGGGACACCATTGTCGATGACGATTCCGATGAACCCAAACGCGCGGCCCAAGGGTTGCGGTCAAAACGGGATGAACGCAGACATTTAGTGTGGGAAGCTTTAAATACCGTTGAAGCTGTGGACCTAGACGCGGTTGTTGCGGCCTACGATGTTGCCGATGCGGCATTTAATGTGGTGTGGAAAGAAAACCATATCAATTGGACTGTTGAACAACGCATGCGGGTTATCGTGGGCGGAATGGGTAAATCATTACCGGATAATGTGATGGCAAAATTAGTCCATGATACGGGTCGTATGGAAGTGGACATTCCCCCCAACGTCATCGACGGTGTTAAAACCGCCATTGAAAACCTTGCGGGACGTTACAAGCTCAGTATTGTTTCTGACGCCATTGTGACACCGGGGTCTGGCTTGCGTGAAATTCTTGAGAAATATGAAGTGTTAGAATATTTTGACGGTTTTGCCTTCTCTGATGAAGTTGGCCATTCCAAGCCTCATATCACAATGTTCCAATCCGCCGCCGATCAGCTCGGTGTTGAGCTTGATGAAATCGTTCATATTGGCGACCGGGACCATAATGATATCAAGGGGCCCCATGCGATCGGTGCCAAGGCGATTTTATTCACAGCAACCCGCCCCGATGATCGCGACATCACAACGGCGGATGCTATCTGTGACGATTATGCTGATTTGCCCGCGATCATTGACGCTCTCGCTGCACTTTAAGGATTAAAAAATATTATGGCTGAACAACTTAAATTTCTGGTGCTCGATGGTTACGCCGTTGCGGGTCGCGCGGATTTAAATGCGGGTGGCGCGTCCACGGCGGGTGAGCTTTACGACAAGATGCTTAAACAATGTATGCCGGGATCGCACGTGGATATTATCTACCCCGGCGATGCGGATGCCACGCTGCCGACGGGGGCGGGCATTGCACAGTATGACGGCATCGCGTGGACGGGCTCCAGCCTGACCGTGCATCAACCCGATGAGAATGTGACGCCACAAATTGAGTTCGCGAAAGCAGCTTTTGAAGCGGGCGTTCCCGGCTTTGGTAGCTGTTGGGCAGCGCAAATTGCTGTGGTGGCCGCGGGCGGCATATGTGCGGTTAATCCCAAAGGTCGTGAAATGGGCATCGCCCGTAAGATCGAGTTGACCAATGAGGGGCGCGCGCATCCCCTCTATACGGGCAAGTATTCCGTATTCGATGCATGGATCAGTCACGATGATGAAATCACGCATCTGCCATCCGGTGGCGTGTTGCTTGCCAGTAATCGTTTCACGCGGGTTCAGTCGGTTTCCGTTACTCATAAAGGCGGTGTGTTTTGGGGACTGCAATATCATCCGGAATATGATTTGCATGAAATGGCCCGTTTGTGTTTTTGCCGTAAACAAAAGTTGACCGACAAAGGGTTCTTCCGAAATACCGATGACGCGCAAGTGTTTGTCGATCAATTGGAAGCCTTGCATCTCGACCCCAGCCGCACTGATCTTTCGTGGCTGTTGGGTATTGATGAGGACATTATGAACGAAGACGTTCGATTGGCCGAGGTCCGTAATTGGATCAATTACTTGGTCATTCCAAACCGGATCGCCAAAAAATAAAACTTTTTAAAGATCAATTAGAATAATCTATGAATTGCGCTCAAGCGCCGCGCTGGCTGCGCACCTCAGTGGTGCTAGTCCTAAAAGCCACTGGCTATTCGTCAGTGGCTTCTTCGTCCGTATTACTTTTAGTTTTCTAGTTTAAACGTAATCGGTATGTTGATGGTCGCGGCGGTGTCTAGGCCATTAAACGTACCGGACTTAAAGCGCCATGTCTTAACGGCTTTCAGGGCGGCTTTGTCCAAAACGGAATGGCCGCTGCTAGATTGAATACTTAAATTTTCAACCAGACCGCTTGCGCTGACCAAAACGGTGAGCACGACTTTACCTTCTAAACCCCGCTTACGCGCGCGTTTGGGGTATTTGGGTTTTGCATTGTGCAAGAAACCAAGATTGTAATCCGGTGCGACGATAAGGTCAGAGTTGCTACCGGCATCAATTTCTTCGCCCGCCATGGTATCTTGATTGCTTAAGGCGGCGAGTTGGGGGGCTGGTTCAATTACGGGCTTGGTGACAGGTTCTATTTGTGCGATCTGTTCAGCTGCGGGTTCTTCAATAACGATCTCGATGACAGCAACTTGAACAGGCTCCGCTGCCGCCTCGAATTTAGGTTTTGGGGGCGCGACAGCCATTTCGGGTTTTAAATCAACCACCACATCCTTGCTGATGATACCTTCAGCGATCTCGATGATCGGTTCTTCAGCGATTGGTACGTTAACAACAAGGTCTTCAATAATAACTTCTTTTACAACTTCCGGTTCGGGCGTTATTTCTTCAATTGGCGTCGGGATGACTTGCGGTGTTTCTTGAATTACCGCCTGTGGCGCGGCCAGATATATAAGCTCGACGTCCATGATGGTGATGGGTTCGGGAGCTTTGGTAAGACCGGTATAAAGTAAATACGATACCACGGCGGCGTGGGCGGCGGAGCTTGCCAATATGGTCAGCACCATGCCGCTGCCTGAGATATATTTAAGAGCCCGTTTAAACGTACTGCCCCCTGATCCGTTTATGCCGGGGGGCATAACAGGAAAGTCAGGGGTAAACACCTTGTCTGGCCTGTCGTTTAAACTTGCGACAATAAGTCGGTTTTCGGGTGTCATTGCGCGTTCCGTTAACGTTTCAAAAAACAACGATCAACGGAAATTACCGCTCCTAGGCATGCCTCGTGCCACGAAATGATGACGTCTGTATTGGCAGGTTTACTGGCTTGTGTTTCATTGCTTCTGTCTAGCCTTCCCAGGTTTTTAAGGCCCAGTGGCAAAAATTTAAGACAGTCGCTCCACACCTACAGTTGCGAGGACAGCTCCGGAATTAGCATTCTTTGCGTTAAATTGTGCTGCACCGAATTCCCTATGACCCCTTTCGGGCACCAATAGTAATTCTGGCGTAGCAAAGTTTAGGTTCCACGGCAAGACTGTTTTTTTTAAATTATTGTGTTTTAATTAGAAGAACACCACAGGATACACCACAGGATACACCACAGGATACAACACGAGAACAACACTGGGAAAGATGCAAGATGATAGAGGTTAAAGCATTAGAGAAGTCATTTCAAAGCGTAACGGCGCTTCATGGAATTGATTTTACCGCTTTTGATGGCGAGGTCACCGGGTTAATCGGTCCTAATGGCGCGGGGAAAACAACCGCGCTCAGGATTATCTATACGGTCATGCAAGCAAGCGCCGGGTCGGTGCGGGTGGATGGTTTTGATGTGGTGAATGATCGCTTGAAAGTTCAACAAAGTATCGGTGTCTTACCCGATGGATTGGGGCTCTATCCGCGCCTTACCGCCCGTGAACATATTCGGTATTATGGTCGCTTGCATGGTATGGAAGGGGACCACCTTGAAAACCGTATTGAATATTTAAACACTATACTTGGGATGGATGATTTTATAGATCGACGTGCCAAAGGGTATTCCAAGGGGCAAACCCGGAAAGTCACGCTGGCCCGATCATTGGTGCATGAACCCCATAACCTATTATTGGACGAGCCGACCAATGGACTGGATATTGCAAGCTCGCGCGCGGTTCACACGATGGTGCGGGAAATACGAGCCCAAGGGCGGTGTGTCTTATTTTGCTCGCATATCATGTCAGAAGTTGCCAGCATTTGTGATCGCATCATTATTATTGCTCAGGGGCGCATAGCGGGTAATGGAACCGTTGCTGAATTAATGGCGCAAACCGGAAAAGATGATTTGGAAGATGTCTTTCTGGCATTAACGGGCGATACTTTGGAGGACACTACTCTAGTGAGGGGGGCTGTATAATGTTACGTCATATCTGGATCGTATTGTGCAAAGAGGTTGTTGATAATGCCCGTGATCGGCGGTCTTTATTAATTGCCCTCATCTACCCGTTGATGGGGCCTGTGTTATTGGGCTTGATGATCTCGGCAGTTGACCGTGCCACAATGAGCGGTGCTCCTAAAAACATGTCATTGCATATTGCCGGTGCGGAGAATGCGCCGGTGTTAATAGAGTGGCTAGCTGAGCAAAAAGTGGGTGTTGTTAAGGCACCGGATGATGTGAAAACCGCTGTTCGTAATGGTGATGTTGACGTTGCCATTATCATCGCGCCGGATTTCCAAGAAAAATTTGCAACCGAAATTACGGCCTCTATTACCATTGTGGTGAATTCTTCATCCTTGAGCGGTTTGGTGCACGTCAATCAGGTCGCGTCGCTTTTGGGAAATTTCAATAATGTTGTATGGGGTGAACGCATTGCCGCACGGGGTATTGAATACCGGGCTTTGCAACCGGTTAATTTTGAGACTGCTAATGTGACATCCGGTTCTCATATTTCAGATATATTTTTGTTGATGGTGCCGCCGTTGTTTATTTTTAATTTGTTTATGGGGGGCGCTTATTTAGCCATTGATACCACTTCCGGTGAACGCGAGCGGGGATCGTTAGAGCCCTTATTAATAAACCCGGTGAAGCGTTCATCTTTGGTTATGGGCAAATTCCTCGCAGCACTTTTTTATACGTTCATTGCGGTGGCGGTGCAGATGTTGGCGTTCAAGGCATCCTTTTATTTTGGCGGCGGTCAAACTGTGGCGTTTGAATTTTCTATTTCGGTTCTTGCCATCATGGGGATTTTGGTTATTTCATTACCCTTAATGATGGCCGCCGTCGCGGTGCAATTTATTATTGCAACCGTCACCCGCAGCTTTAAAGAGGCTCAAACCTATACTGGATTGTTGCCATTGGTCCCGGCATTACCCGCCATGTTGTTGGTCTTTGCACCACTTAAAATTCAGGCGTGGATGATGATGGTGCCAATCCTGTCCCAGACTCTATTGATGGGACAAGTCTTGCGCCAAGATCCCGTGTCTCTGATAAATGTTTTTATTTCAATGGCTGCAACTTTTGCTATCACCGGAACGCTTGTTATAATTGCAATACGATTATATGAACGGGAGGAATTAATTTTTGGCTCGTAGCGTATCTTTGACTTACTTGCTGCGTTACATGGTGGAGACTTAGCAACCGCAAAGACAGAAGAGAGTAAACAGCGTCCAGTATTTCAAAGTATGAGTATATATAAGTAATGCTTGCAATTTTAAATCACTTGTTCCAGATTAAATTTTGTTACACAACTTAAGATCAATTTTATAAGGAATACGACTATGGCTACTGGATCAGTTAAATGGTTCAACTCAACAAAGGGTTATGGATTTATCGAGCCAGAAGATGGTTCTAAAGACTGTTTTGTACACATTTCTGCCGTTCAACAGGCAGGCTTGCAAGGCCTTCGTGAAGGTCAAAAGGTTGAGTTTGAACTCGTACCTGGACAAAATGGAAAGTCCTCAGCTGAAAATCTAGTAGCCCTGGACTAACTCTCCTTTAACGCTATTAATTTCGGACTATGCGGTACATCTGTTTACTATACGGTAGACAGGCAATGTAGTTCGTCATAATGATAAACGGCAACTGTCCACGGTTGCCGTTTTTTTTTATGGCGATTTTATTGCAGTTTAATTGAAATTTTTAATAGGTTATTTTGATGGTGTCTCCTTTTAGTCAAGATCGTGATGATTTCCAACGATTGGGAAAACGCACGATTGCGTCTCTCAGCGATTTTTTGAATGATTTGCCAACGGCCCCTGTGGACCGGGCCGTCCCCCCGCAAGAATTACAACACTATCTTTCAACACTTCCTCTGCCTCGTGATGGTATGAGCGCGGATGCCATACTTGATTTTTTTGAAACCAATATTTTGCCATGGCCCATGCCCATTGGACACAAACGGTCCTATGGTTGGATCAATTCGCCCCCCGCCCCCATAGCTGTTCTCGCCGATACGGTTTCAAGTGCGGTAAATATGGGTCTGGATGGATATGATCACCCCAGTGTCTTTCTCATGGCGGGTCTGAGCCAGTGGCTGATGGAGCTATCGGGTTTCAATCAAAAAAACGGCATGGCAATTTTATTTTCGGGGGGATCATCGGCCAGCTTGAACGCCCTTAGTGTGGCCCGTTATAAAGCGGCAAAAGACGATGGATGGAATATTCGTAAAGAAGGATTGCAAGGCAATCACCCCATATTCAAAATCTATGCATCGGATCAGGCCCATAGTTCGATCCAGCGATGCGTCGAGATGCTGGGGCTCGGCACGGATAGTTTATGTGTGGTACCGAGCAATGAGAATTTCCAAATGAATACAAGCGATCTGAGCGCGATGATTGAAGCCGACTTGGCGGCGGGTCATCGACCGTTTTGTGTGGTGGCTTCTGCCGGGTCAACCAATACCGGTATCATCGATCCTCTGAATGACATTGCCGATCTATGTGAGACCCATAATTTGTGGATGCATATCGATGGTGCCTATGGTGGATTTGGTGGCCTTGATCCAGAATACCAAGAACAATACACCGGGCTGGAGCGGGCGAATTCATTGACGCTCGATCCTCATAAATTATTACAAGTACCCATTGATTGCGGCGCGTTATTGGTGCGGGACCGGGCCTTAAACCGCGAAGCCTTTGCGCTGGTGCCGGATTATTTACAAGCGGGGGGTAATGACGAACACAGCGCCCCGTGGCCCTACGAGCATATGTTTGAACTAACGTTTGGGAACAGAGCCTTAAAAACATGGGCTTCTATTGCTCGACTGGGGCAAGCCGGGGTGAGCGAGCTTGTCATTCGCTGTAACCGGGTTGCATCATTGCTGGGTGACTTAATTGAGGAGGCTGATGATTTCGAATTGTTATCGCCTGTATCCCTTTCGGTCGTAAATTTCAGATACGTTCCAAAAGACCTGAATTTGGATGACGCCGCCTTGGATTGGCTGAATAATAAAATGTCGGACGACATCTCAAAAAGTGGTGAAGCCCATATGCCGACCAGCAAAGTACGGGGGCGTGTTTGCCTTCGCGTCTGTTTCCTACACTACGAGAATTCAGAGGATGACGCGACCCACCTGCTTCAACTGATCCGGCGCTTGGCGGTTTGAATAGCTTGTTCGAGTGAGCTGAGCAGACGGGAGCGATCTTTCTTGGTGAAGCCTGCGGGGCCACCCGTGATCTCGCCCGTTTCGCGTAGTTCGGTCATCAAATTGCGCATGGCGAGGGCCATGCCGATGCTTTCCTCGGTGAATAATTTCCCCGTATGGGCCATGACGGTGGCACCGGCTTTCACGCACCGGTCCGCCAAAGGAATATCCGCCGTGATGGCAATCTGCCCCGGTTGAATATGTTCAGCAATCCAATCGTCGGCCACGTCGGGACCTTCGGGCACCACAACTTGGTTGATCAAGGGGTTGTTTTCTAATCGCATCCAACTGTTGGAGACCATATGGACGGTGATCTGGTGACGGGTTGCCACGCGAAGCACTTCGTCCTTAACCGGACAAGCGTCCGCATCGACGAAAATTTCTATGGTGACGGTCATATTGGATACATCATACGGGGAAACATCATACTGGAAACATCATTGTGGTTAAATCTCATTTAGGTCATGATCAATTTGAAACTTGGTATAGAGCATATTGGGAGATTTTAAAATGTCGAAAAATAACTATGAAAGCGGTCGATTGAATTTACCCTTTGTGGGGCATTGCACATTTGGCAAACGCCCTATTTGTTTGGATTGGGACGGCATTGATGCGGACGTTGCTATATTGGGGGCGCCTTTTGATTTGGGTACACAATATCGCGCCGGGGCGCGGTTTGGTCCCCGCGCCATTCGTGAGGCATCCACGTTGTTTTCCTTTGGTCATGCGGGGGCTTATGATTTCGAAGATGATGTGACGTACTTGGATGACAGCGTCCGGATTGTTGATATGGGGGACGCGGATATTATCCACACCGATACGGATGGCAGCCACGCCAATATCGAGCTGGGTGTGCGTAAAATTCTGGCTGCTGGTGCCATGCCCGTGGTGCTCGGTGGGGACCATTCCATTAATATCCCGTGTATTCGGGCCTTTGATGATCAAGAGCCTATCCATATCATTCATATTGATGCCCACATGGATTTCGTTGACAGCCGTCACGGGGTGACCGAGGGCCACGGTAATCCGCTCCGTCGCGCCTCAGAACAATCCCACGTGACTTCTATGACTCAATTGGGCATCCGGTTTGTGTCCTCCACGGGTAAGGATGATTTTGATCATGCGCGCTCTATCGGTTCGGATATTCTCTCGGTTCGAGATGTTAGAAAATTAGGAACCCAAGGCGTTCTTGATCGCATTCCAAAGGGCGTGCGATATTATGTGACCATTGATATTGATGGCTTTGACGTTTCTATTGCCCCCGGAACCGGCACACCCAGCCACGGCGGATTTTTATATTATGAAGTATTAGAGCTGTTGCAGGGATTAACCAAACAAGGTGATGTGGTGGGTATGGACTTGGTCGAGGTCGCCCCCGATTATGATCACACAGGTTCAACCGGATTTCTTGCCGCACAAGTTCTGCTCGGCTTCCTTGGTTACATCTTTCATGAGCGCAAAGTTAAAGCGGGTTAATTAAGGTTGGGGTAGATTTAGTTTGGTGGCGTTTAAGCGACCCATGGCGAGCAACATTTGATACGCCGCCAACCGTTCATTATAAGCGGTTGACGTGTAATTAATCTGGGCGCTGGTGACCTGATTTTGTGCGTCGAGCACGTTAATCACGGTTTCCTTACCCGCTTCACGAAGTTTAACACGCGAGCCGTAAACTTCGCCGGCAATGTTGACGGCATTTTCAAGTAATTCGATACGAGAGCGGGTTGTCAGTAAATTTTGCCACGCCAGACGAACCCCTTCGGCGGTTTTACGTTCTAAGAAGATATGATTATCCATGCTGGCACGGTAATCATAAAACGCCTGATCCATGCTCGCCGTTGTGGAATTACCGGAATATAAATCCCACGATGCCCGCAATAAAACGGAGTAATCCTTACGGTAGCCAATGGTCGTATCGTTATTTTTTTCGTAATTGGCAGACCCTTCGATATCGAGGTTCGGGTATAACTCCGACGAAAGAGACCGGCGTCGTTCACGGGCGATCTCAATATTGGTGTTGCTGGTGCCAATGGCGGGGTTCTCGCGCAGGGCAATGTCGATGGCGGCATCCAACGTGGTCGGTATCAATGATACAGGGGGCCACGGATCTTCCATAAGGTTTGGATTGGCGGTACGACCAAAAATTTGCGCATACCGGGTTATGGCATCAATTAACGCGCCATTGAAGCTGACCAAGCGTTCCTTGCCAATTTGTAAACGTGATTTAGCTTCAAGAACATCAACGGCTATACCTGATCCTCTGCGAACCCGTTCGTCTTCTAAATTGAGTTGTTGTTCGATATTACTAACATTCTCAATGCCAAGATCGACCAGACGTTTTTGGCGAAGAACATCGATATAAGCGGTGATTCCTTCGAACAAAACGTTTTGTCGGACTTGTTCCAAATTAATGCTTGAGACTTCGGTGTTGAGTTGAGCAGTACGGACACTCGAGGTTGTCAAATTACCATCAAATATATTTTGGTTCACGGTCAAGGTGGTGACGTGTTTAGTCCTAGAGTGATCACTACCCTGGTCACGGGTTGTGGGGGTATCGATATTTTGTGGACCTGAATCGGCGATAATACTGACGGTGGGAAAGTACCCTGAATTGGCAACGTCAATGGAAGCGCGACTGGAGGCTTGTGTTTTTTCAGCCGATAGAATGCTGGGGTGTTCAACCAACAAATACCCAAGAGCGGTTTCAATGTTGTGATCTTGGGGACCTGCGTAAGAGGGCGAATTGGCAAGAACGTAAATTCCACAAGCAGCAACAACCCGCAACAGCAGGTGCCTAGAACTGATACTTGTAAACATCATCCGCAATTCAAGCGTCCTTCGCAAAATATGGCGTCAGTATACACCATTAGGGCTTAAATAAGTAGTTAACATCAATCAGAGAAATTTAAACTTACTCATTTCCATCTCAATTTTCATCCCCATATCCACCCCCACCGGGGGTTTTGATAATAAACACATCGCCGGGGTTCATTTCGGTGCTGGCGGAACCGGATAACTCTTCGGTGTCGCCACCCGCGCGCCAGACACTATTACGCCCCAATGATCCGGGCGCGCCCCCCGCCATGCCAAAGGGCGGGATGAGGCGATGATCGGATAAAATAGAGGCGGTCATGGACTCCAAGAATTTCACCCGTCGCACTGTGCCGTTCCCGCCCTTGGTCTCACCCGCCCCACCCGAGCCTTTGCGAATTGAGAAATCTTCCAATAATACAGGGAACCGCATTTCAAGTATCTCTGGATCGGTTAGTCGCGAATTGGTCATATGGGTTTGTACCGCGTCACAACCATCAAAGCCGGGTCCCGCGCCCGATCCACCACAGATGGTCTCATAATATTGATACTGATCATTACCAAAAGTGAAATTATTCATGGACCCTTGCGCCGCCGCCATACTGCCAAGCGCGCCGTAGAGCGCGTCGGTAATACTTTGTGAGGTTTCCACATTACCCGCGACCACGGCGGCGGGATAAACCGGGTTAAGCATGCAGCCTTCTGGGATGATGACTTGAATGGGTTTAAGACACCCTGCATTGAGCGGAATGTCATCATCGACCAAGGTTCGAAAGACGTATAATACAGCCGCCATGCACACAGCAGAGGGCGCGTTGAAATTGCTTTTAACTTGATCCGAGGTTCCGGTGAAATCCACCGTTGCAGAACGACGTTCTTTATCGATAGAGACCCTAACACAAATTTTGTGACCTTGATCTAGGGCGTATTCAAACGTTCCACCCTTCAGGGTTTCCAACACCCGGCGTACTGATTCCTCGGCATTATCTTGTACGTAGCCCATATAATCCTGCACGGTTTTAAGGCCGTATTGCGCGATAATTTTATGAAGTTCAAATGCGCCTTTTTCATTGGCGGCGACTTGGGCGGATAAATCGGCAAGGTTTTGGGTGAAATTGCGAACGGGATATTCCCCGCTTGTGAGCAAATCATGCAATGCAGCTTCGCGTAACGTGCCGTCCTCGACCAATAAGAAATTATCGATCAGCACGCCTTCTTCATCGACCGTGGTGCTGTCCGCGGGCATAGAACCCGGTGTCATGCCGCCGATATCGGCGTGGTGTCCGCGCGATCCGACAAAGAATAACAGCTCGGTATTGTCGTGATTAAAGACCGGGGTGATGACCGTCACGTCGGGTAAGTGCGTACCGCCATTGTAGGGGGCGTTCAGCGCGTAGACTTCGCCTGCCTTTAGGGTGTTTGCCCGTTCGCGAATGATGGTTTGGATGCTCTCGCCCATGCTGCCCAAATGCACGGGCATGTGGGGGGCGTTGGCGACAAGCTGACCGTTTTGATCAAAGATCGCACAGGAAAAATCCAATCGTTCTTTGATGTTCACGGAATAGGCTGTGTTTTGTAACGTCGCCCCCATTTGCTCGGCAATGGACATGAACAGATTATTGAAAATTTCCAACATAATGGGATCGGCTCCCGCGTCGTTGGATGCTCCTGTTCCTATTGCAATACGTGATGGTAGAGCGATAACTCTCTCAAGAATTAAATTGCCCGTAGGACTTAACTGTCCTTGCCAGCCCGGCTCTAATACGGTGGTCCCCGTGCTTTCAACGATGATAGCGGGGCCCATCAATTGTTGGTCGCTGATCAGATCATCACGGTTATAGACGGGGGTATCATGATGGGTGCCGCCGGAAAACATTTGCACGGTGTCTATTGGCTTTGCGGCTGTGGTTGTGGCCGAAGATAGTGTTGGTTGCTCTTGTACTTTATCGCTCTCGCCGATGGCTTCTGCGCTGAGGGTGCTAACGATCCGGCCCCGTGTTGGGGCGTTAAAGCCGTAGCGTTTGAAATGAAGATCTTCAAATTCAGCGATCATGTTATCATGGCTATCAAAGGATACAATCAAGGACGCGTCGGTGCCTTCATAGCGTAAGTGGACTTGTTTGATAATCTGGATGGTGTCGGGGGCTAAGCCTTGCTGTGCGACTTCGTCTTGGGCTTGCTTGCCAAGTTCATCAAGGATGGTGGCGAGTTGATCAATGATGGCGGGTGATAATCTGTCCTCGACAGAGCGTTCGCGGTTGGCCCGTATGCTGGCAAGCCCCATGCCATAGGCGGAGAGAACCCCGGCGAAGGGGTGCAAGAAAATACGCTTCATGCCCAACGCATCAGCCACCATACACGCATGCTGTCCCCCCGCACCGCCAAAGCTGTTGAGCGTGTAACTGGTTATATCATAGCCGCGCTGGACAGAGATCTGTTTGATGGCGTTCGCCATATTCTCAACGGCAATGCTTAAGTAACCTTCAGCGATCTCTTGGGGGGAGGTGTTACCAATCTTGCCGTTTATCTCCCCATTAATTTTACAAGCAAGTTTGGTGAATTTATCCCTGACGATATCACCATCGAGCGGTTGGTCGGCGAGGGGACCAAACACATTGGGGAAGTGATGGGGTTGAATTTTCCCGACCATAATATTGCAATCGGTCACGGTTAAAGGGCCGCCCCGACGATAGCACGCAGGGCCGGGGTCGGCTCCAGCGGAGCTCGGGCCAACCCGGAAGCGGTTGCCATCATACTGTAAGATCGATCCACCCCCGGCGGCCACGGTATGAATGCGCATCATGGGGGCGCGCATTCGAACCCCGGCCACTTGGGTTTCAAACTCGCGTTCGTACTCTCCATTGTAATGGGATACATCGGTGGATGTACCACCCATGTCAAATCCGATTAAGGCGTCATAACCGGCAAATTCGGCACTTTGTACCATGCCCACCACACCCCCGGCAGGACCCGATAGAATACTATCTTTCCCCGCAAACAAGGACGCGTCGGTTAAGCCGCCACTTGATTGCATAAACATCAATCGCGTTGCGCCGGCAATTTCATTTGCAACCCGCTCCACGTAGCGTTTTAAGATAGGGGACAAATACGCATCAACGACGGTGGTGTCGCCGCGCGATACGAACTTAATCAGGCCGCTGGTTTCATGGGAGGTGGAAACTTGGGTAAAGCCGATGGAGCGGGCTAAGTTTGCGGTTAAGCGTTCATGATCATTGTATCGGTAGCCGTGCATGAAGACGATGGCAATGGCGCGAATGCCGGTATCGAATACACGCTGTAAATCCGCTTGTAGGGCGCGCAGGTCGAGGGCCTTAATCACACGGCCACCGGCGCCCGTGCGTTCATCAACCTCGACCACGTGTTCATAGAGCATTTCGGGCAAGACGATATGGCGGTCGAATAACTTGGGGCGATTTTGATAGCCGATGCGCAATCCATCGGCAAAACCGCGTGTGGTAATTAAGGCGGTACGGTCGCCTTTGCGTTCTAACAAAGCATTGGTGGCAACGGTGGTTCCCATTTTAATAGCCGCCACCCGTTCAGACGGAATAGGGGCGTCCGCATCCAACCCCAAGATGTCTCGGATACCTTGCAATGCTGCATCGGCATACTGCTCTGGGTTTTCAGATAATAATTTATGGGTGCTCAGAGTGCCGTTCGGGCTGCGGGCGACCACATCGGTAAACGTACCGCCGCGGTCTATCCAAAATTGCCATTTGTTTTCACAAGTCAATGTTCTTAACCATCATTCAATAACGTCTTAAATATTATTTTTATTAGACATTATTCGATTAGAGAGATGGCGTATATCATTAAGTAATTGATCCAGAAGAAAATTATGGTTCTGGTTGATCCTCCGTTACGATAATTGGTTCGTCTATTGTCTCATCGATGGGCTCACCACCTTCTTCGTCCGTTACGACTTCCTCTCCGGTATCCTCTTCGGTTTCGCGGTTAATTTCTTTGCCCTCAAGTAAGTTCATCAAAGAACCCCAGATAGAATCAGTCATAGGTTTGTTGGCAATTTCTTCTGCGTTACCTTCGGCAATAGCTCCAACCGCTGAATTAGAGGATGCATTGCTTAATCCCGTAGCGGACGCGTGGGCAGCATTTAATTTACCAAGATCATTTTTAGCATTCGTATTCTTGTCTGTGCTTTTGTCCGAATTTGTATTCTTGCCTTTATCAGAACTCTTTCCGTTATCTTTATTTTTGCCATTGCCATTGCCATTATTATTGTCTTTGGCGTAAGCCGACTTATCTAAGATGTCGGTATTTAAATCAAATCCGATAGGCATGGCAGCCATAAACAGGCCAAGAATGGCTGTGCTGGCTAGTAACCGAAATGTGAATGGCTTTGTGGGACGTAGCATGGTCTTCTCCAAAATATAATTTAAATATAAGGGTGCCGAAATTTTGACTTAATTCGACATCATATTAACCTTTGTGTACACCCGATAAACGCCGAAGTCAGTGATGAAACGCACAGGTAGGACCGTGATTAGCAGTGTGATTAGAAACGTGGTTGATACTAATGTCTATAAAAAAGAAGATCTTTTATACCCTCTCTGGGCTCGTATTGTTACTTGGCGGTTCGGCTCTTTCTGCCTGCAGCAAGGGGCATTCCATGAGCGCTGATTGGCGCAACGCCAGCCACGAACCGGCGGGCATTGCGCCTGATCCGGCGGTGCATTCTGAACCGATTGTACAAGTATATGCCGCGCGGGCGTTTAACTGGCGGGGGTATTTGGGCGTGCATACATGGATCGCGTCAAAACGACGGGGCGCGGATACGTTTGTTGTTTATGAAGTCATCGGTTGGCGATTGTACAGCGGGCGATCGGTTGTGGCGATTAGTGCCCGTCCGCCCGATCAACGCTGGTTCGGTGCCATGCCGGAAATTATTTTTGATGAACGTGGTGATCATGTAGAGACCATCATCGATGATATTGAAAGTGCCGTAATGCGTTACCCTTACAGCAACCAATATCATGTCTGGCCCGGTCCTAATTCCAATACCTTTACGGCCTTTGTTGCCCGCGAAACAGCGGGGCTAAAAGTAGATTTCCCCCCCACCGCCATTGGCAAAGATTTCCTACCGGATGGTTTTATCGGCAAGGCGCCCAGTGGTTCGGGAATGCAAGTTTCTCTATACGGATTGCTTGGGGTGATGGCCGCAATTGATGAGGGGTTGGAGGTTAATATACTGGGGCTAACATTTGGCATTGATCCAAAAGATATTGCCATAAAACTACCGGGCTTCGGACGACTATCCCTCTTAACGGAGTGATGGCTTGCTTGATGGCGTGATCCAGCTTAAATAATGAGCAGATTTAACAGGAGAGAATAGTCAATGTCAGTTTGGGGTAAGGTAATTGGTGGTGTTGCCGGGTTTGCGCTCGGCGGACCGTTTGGGGCGCTTATGGGCGCGTTTGCGGGACACCAGATGGATAAAATGCGTTCCAGTTTGCCACAAAATGAGAGCGCCTTTGATACCGAAGACCGCCAAATGGTCTTCACCATGGCGGTTATCGTGTTGGGCGCAAAATTAGCCAAAGTAGATGGTCGCGTCACTAGTGACGAAGTCAACACCTTTAAAAAAGTCTTCAGCATTCCATCGTCCGAGGCCGTAGAGGTTGGTCGTTTATTTAACGAAGCCAAACAAGACGCCGCAGGGTACGAGCCATACGCCCGTCAAATTGCGCAAATCTTTGGCGGTAATCGCCAAATGCTGGAAGGCTTGCTTGGGGCGCTTTTCCATGTGGCCATGGCCGATGGACAATATCATCCGGCGGAAAAAGAATACCTCAGCAAAGTCGCCATTATCTTTGGTTTCTCCATGCGTGAATTCCAGCGCTTGGAAGATACATTTATAAACAAAGAGGAATCCGAAGACCCCTATACCATTCTTGATATCAAACCGGATGTAAGCGACGACGAGCTTAAGAAACATTATCGTAAATTGATCATGGAGAACCACCCGGATAAATTAATGTCACAAGGGCTGCCGCAAGAATTTATTGATTTAGCCAATGAGCGAATGGCGACCTTTAATGCGGCCTATGACCATATCAACAAAATGCGAGGGATTAAGTAGCGGGGCATACTTAAGGTGTCCTTACGTGATCTTGTCCTCGTCTCTATTGCCACGTTGCTTTTCGGTGTCAATATGGTGGCGATTAAACTTGCCGTTGGATACGCCCCACCGATTTTCGTGACGGCATTGCGTTTTGCGGTGGTGGCGGGTGTGTTGGTGTGGTTCTTCCCTCCTTGGAAATTACCTAAAACTTTGTGGGTTGGGGTGATTGTTTTCTCGGTGGTTCAAGGTTTGCTCCACCACGGGGCATTGTACATCGGATTGGTCGGGATCGACGCTGCCGTTGGTTCTATATTGTTACAACTGGGAACGCCCTTTGCGGTGATTTTTGCGTGGGTGCTGCTTGGCGAGAAATTCGGTTGGCGGCGAGGCTTGGGAATGGGTGTGGCCTTTCTGGGTGTGGCCGTTCTAATTGGTCAACCTGAAGTATGGTCCGCCAGCTATCATGTCGCCATTATGGTTCTCTCGGCTTTATGCTGGGGTTTTGTGAACGTCTATATGAAGCGTCTCGGTAAGGTGAATATTTTACAACTGACGGCTTGGTACGCTTTCTTTGCTGTTCCCCAATTGCTGATAACATCGGCCATTTTCGAAACCGGACAGATCGATGCCATGATGGCAGCACCCCTCGATTTTTGGTTGTTGGTTTGTTATATGGGGCTGGGATCGTCCGTGGTGGCGTACGGTATTTGGTATTATTTATTGGGTCAGTATTCGATTGCGCAAATGATACCTTTTGCTCTACTCAATCCGGTTGTCGGTACCGTGTCCGGTGTGCTTCTATTGGGCGAAATCATGACTTTTGAGAAAATCATGGGAAGTGTTATAGTGCTGCTAGGGGTTGCCTTCATCCAATTCAGGGGCAACGCAAAGCGATCCATTACATCCACTACATCCAATGTATCCGTTCCAACGACTGATTAAACCCGGACAAGCCATGATTATTCGTCCTTCTCCAAACCACAATGAACGTCCACCGGGTACGGCTGTTACGGTGCTGGTGCTACATTATACGGGCATGGAAAGTTGCGATATAGCATTGGAGCGGTTGTGCGATGAAACAGCCCAAGTCAGTGCGCATTATTTAATCGATGAAGATGGATCGATCTATCAATTGGTTGATGAGGACCGACGCGCATGGCATGCCGGCGTCGCCTCGTGGCGGGGGATTGGTGATATAAACGCCTGTTCCATCGGTATCGAACTGGTTAATCCGGGGCATGAATTTGGCTACCGGAATTTTCCCGAAGAACAAATGATGAGCTTGATTGACTTAAGCAAAGGTATTCTTAGCCGCCATAACATCCTCCCGCATAATGTGGTCGGGCATAGTGATATAGCGCCGACACGCAAGGAAGACCCCGGCGAGCTTTTTGATTGGCAACGGTTGGCAGGTGAAGGTATCGGTCAGTACCCAGATCTAGCCCCGTATCAAAATCACGGTATGCAAAGCGACGTTAATGAGGATCATGCACAACAAACATTACACAAAATAGGCTATGATGTTGCTGATTTCAAAGCGGCCGTGCGGGCATTCCAACGTCGCTACCGACCCTCAAAAATGGATGGCGTTATGGATCAAGAAACCACCAATTTGGTGATGGCGGTTTTTAATCTAGGGTGAATTCCAGCAACGGTAACATGCGCCCAACGATAGAGCCCGATGGGGCTTCGCCAACTTTTCTCGCCCCCATATGAAGATAAAATGCACATGCTTGGGGATCGGATTCAATGCGCAAGTGGGGTACCTTCATGGAGCGGGCTGTTGATACGGCCCATGCAAATAAAGTTCGCCCGGCGCCCATACCCATTCTGTCTGGTTCGATATAAAACATCTCTAGCTCGGCATGATCATCCCGGTTGACGACTTGGGTTACACCAATAAATTGATTGTTATCATAGGCAATCTGCATGGGACCTTGATGGTAGATTGCCGTCGTTATGGTGATCTCCTCCCGACAGGCTTCCATGAAGGCGGCATCATACCCCCAGTGGGCTTTCGATCGCATGCAAAGCTCACTTAAAACGGGCAATTCTTCAATCAAGGGTGCGCGTAAATTAATCATGGGCTATCTATAGACGCAACTCAGGCTTTGACCAAGGGGGCAGTTTTGTGTTATCGCTGCGCTTGCCAGACGGCTGGACGACTGCTCTTTGTGAAGTTCTGTGTGAAGCCTTGTGTTTTGTACAGGTGCTAATCGCAAAGGGAGGAAAGTCCGGGCTCCACGGAAATACGGTGCCGGGTAACACCCGGCGGGGGCAACCCTAGGGAAAGTGCCACAGAAAGCAAACCGCCCTGCTTCCAGCAATAGCTGGAATAATGCAGGGTAAGGGTGAAAGGGTGCGGTAAGAGCGCACCGCGCGACCAGAAATGGAAGCGGCAAGGTAAACCCCACCGGGAGCAAAACCGAATAGGAACGGCAGGTCCCCTGATTAATTTCGGAGGATCAGGTGTGTTTTCGCGCTGTTGTTCGGGTAGGTTGCGTGAGGCGTTCGGTAACGGACGTCCCAGATGAATAGTCGTCACCTGGTAACAGGTACAGAACCCGGCTTACAGGCCGTCTGGCAAAATTACACAGAAGATAAAGACTGTTTTGTTTATCTTAATCACCCGGTAACACCCCCATGCGATAATTATGATGCGAATTATTGGTGCGCAGAAGCGGTTCCAAGTTTTCGCATGTTGAGGATTCTACTGGATTGTTACGGGCAGAAAGCTGGGCTTTTTCGGCGTATTTAGATAACTATCCCATTGACGCCCATAGCTGCCCATGTTATCCCATATATGCCCAGTAAGCATGTAATGCTGGGATCATGAGGGGCGTATGGCTTTACTTGTCGGCAGACATAAAAATAAGATTGATCGAAAGGGGCGGGTTTCTGTCCCCAAGCCCTTCCGCTCAACCTTTGCCGAACAAGATTTCAACGGCGTTTATGCTTATCCCCTGTTTAAATTTCCGGCTATCGAGGTTTGCGATGAAGCGTTTATGACGCGCATCAGTTTGAGCCTTGATGACCTCGATATGTTTTCCGATGAGCAAGATGATTTGGCGACGGTGATTATGAACAATGCCGAGGCCTTATCCTTTGATCCAGAAGGGCGTATTGTCTTACCCAAACGCTTCCTTGATCACGCCGAGATTAAATCTGATGCGATTTTTGTGGGCCGTGGGCACCGTTTCCAAATTTGGGCGCCGGAGGCCTTTGAGCTGCAAAATGCCCGTGCTTTTGATCGTGCCCGTGTCCGGGGGGCGACTTTGCCTTTGCGCGACGTGCAATCAGTCTCACCCGGTTCACCAAAATCAAAAGGGGAGTCGTGAGCGTGAGCACACCGACAGCTCCCCACATTCCTGTCTTAATCAACGAAGTCCTCGACGCCCTGCAACCTCGTGACGGTGGTATTTATGTGGACGCTACATTTGGCGCAGGGGGCTATTCCCGGGCGATTCTAAAAGCGGCTGATTGTACCGTGTGGGGAATAGACCGTGATCCAAATGCGCAAAGCCATTGCGACCAATTGAAATTAGAATTTCCGGACCGCATTGATTTATTGCAAGGCTGCTTCGGTGATATGGTTCAATTATTAAAACACGCAGGCGCGGATCATATCGATGGCGTTGCTATCGATCTGGGCGTTTCTTCCATGCAGATTGACGAGCCTGACCGGGGTTTTTCATTTCGCTTCGATGGACCACTTGATATGCGTATGTCACAAAGCGGTATGTCGGCGGCGGATGTTGTCAATACTATGGAAGAAAGCGAGTTGGCCGATATTATCTATAAATACGGTGAAGAGCGTGCCTCTCGCAAAGTTGCCAATGTGATTGTAGAGCATCGCGCTGAGACCCCTTTTACCCGAACGGCGCAATTGGCGAATTCCGTCCGTAAAGTGGTACGCAAGTCCAAAGATGGCATTGACAGTGCGACCCGAACTTTTCAAGCTTTGCGCATTTACGTCAACGATGAATTGGGCGAGGTCGAGCGCGGATTACAAGGGGCGGAAACGGTATTGGCCCCCGGTGGTCGTTTGGCTGTTGTGTCTTTTCATTCACTTGAAGATCGATTGATTAAACGGTTTTTGCGAGATCGAAGTGGGGGACAGGCGCGCGGTTCGCGCCATTCACCACAATCAAACGAGAAAGTTGCTGAGCCCACATTCAAACAATTTAAACGCAGTGGCGTTTCAGCCAGCAAGGAAGAAACCAGATCAAACCCCCGTTCGCGTTCTGCTCGATTGCGTTGGGCTGAACGAACAAACGCCCCCGCAAATAGTACCCCAGTTATAGGATGTTCGTCATGATCCGTAGCGCCACAATTTTAGGATTGCTTGTTGGTACTTTAATGGCTGTATTCGTCTTTGCCATTAAATACGATGTGCAGGATTTAGAAGCTGAGTACGAAGCATTGAACCGGAGTATCGAACGGGACCGTCAGGCCATCCATGTTCTGAAAGCCGAATGGAGCTATTTAAACGAACCCCAGCGATTACGCGAATTGGCTAAATTACATCTGGGCGCGTCTAATCTTACGTCCGAACAAATGGGGCGGTTACAATTAATCCCCATGCGGGCGACGGAAGATGTTGAGCCTGATCATAATTCTTCAGATAATATTGCCACTATAGAAACGGTCCGTAGTGAGGCTTCAATTGGAAGAATGGCCGCCATCGAAGCGGCCCTGCAGGAGCTTCGCGCAGCAGAAGGGTCGCCCTAATAATGCAGCGAACCCAGCCTGATCCACTTAATGCAATACATGATGTGAAACATGGCGCCACCGGAAACGGTGGCGCAACACGTATCCAGATAGAGGGTGTTCACAAGCAAGCCCTTGAAATGGGGCGCAGTCGATTATTGGTGGCAGGGGCGCTGATCATGATGGCTTTTGCCGCCATTTCTGTTCGGTTGGTTGATTTAATGGTGTTGGGCGGGGCCGAACAAGCCCTGATCACCCGTGAGCGTATGACCATAAAAGCGCCCGTTAGTCGGGCCAATATCACCGATAGAAATGGTGTTCTTGTGGCAACAAGCTTGCCAACGGCCTCGCTTTATGTGGACGCGGTCATGGTCCAAGACGCAACAGGTGCAGCGAGCAAGCTGGTCTCGGTTCTTACCGAGTTAGACAGAGACGATGTGCTGGAAAAAATTACCTCTAAAAAACGTTTTGTTTGGCTTAAACGAAATCTATCACCCGATGAACATTACCGGGTAAATGCTTTGGGTCTACCCGGGTTCAGTTTTAAACGCGAAGAACGCCGGGTGTATCCGCAAGGTCCACTGCTTGCTCATGTGGTTGGTTTGACCGATACGGATGGTAAAGGAACCGCCGGCATCGAGCGTTATTTTGATGGTATGTTGGAAGGCAACGCAAAATCTTTGCGCTTGTCCATTGATGTGCGGGTTCAGGCATTGGTCCGTGAAGAGCTTTTAAAAACCATGCTCGAATTTAAAGCCACCGGGGCAACCGCTGTGGTGTTGGATGTGAACACGGGCGAAGTTATGTCCATGGTCTCGTTGCCCGATTTCGATCCTAACGTTCCTGGCACGGCCAATGATAATGCAATCTTCAACCGGGTGACCAAGGGCGTCTATGAAATGGGATCGACGTTTAAATTGTTCACCACGGCCATGGCGCTGGACGCGGGTACCGTGCAGCTTGATGGTGGTTATGATGCGTCGAAACCGATCAAAGTAGCGCGTTTTACGATTTCTGATTTTCACGGTAAAAATCGTTGGCTATCTGTACCAGAAATACTCATTCATTCTTCCAATATCGGGTCCGCAAAAATGGCTCTTGATGTGGGTTCCGAACGCCAGCAGGCGTATTTGGACGCGCTCGGGTTGTTACGTTCATCAGAAATTGAATTGCCAGAAATTGGTAAACCCTTACTGCCCCGTCGTTGGCGTGAAGTGAATACCATGACCATTTCATTCGGTCACGGCATAGCGGTCAGCCCGATGCAATTAGCAAGCGGTGTGGCGACTTTGGTTAATGGCGGCCTTCGCCATCCTGCAACGCTGCTAAAACGTAATGCGGGTGATCCCGTCGCAGGGATACGGGTTATTGATGCGACGACTTCTAGCGCCATGCGAGGGTTGATGCGTTTAGTGGTGAAGTACGGTACGGGGAAAAATGCCGAAGCCAAAGGGTATAAAATCGGCGGTAAAACAGGCACCGCCGATAAATTGATAAACGGCGTCTATAGCCACGATCAAAGAATGGCCTCGTTCGTTGGTGCCTTTCCCATAGAAAAGCCACGATTTGTTGTTTTGGTCGTGGTCGATGAACCGGTGGGCCTAGAAAGAACATACAATTACGCCACGGGGGGGTGGGTTGCGGCCCCTGTGGTCAGTCAAATTGTTTCCCGCATGGGACCTTTGTTGGGTATGGCCCCTGACATAATGATGGCGGGAAGTGTTGCTGAACCGTCTTCACCAGAGGTGTTTATGAAGGCGTGGGAGCAATCCTTTGAGGCTCGTTGAATTGATAACTAATGCATTAACGGATGCAGGAAAAAAAGAACAAATGATTAGTGTTGCCCCCATAAGCGAGCATGATGTTAGTGGAATCACCTGCGATTCCCGCAACGTTGTGCCGGGTTATGTGTTCGCTGCATTGCCGGGAATAAATCTTGATGGGCGCGATTTTATAGCGGGTGCAATTGATAAAGGGGCCATTGCGATCATTGCGGAGCAAGGTACCGAGCTGAAAGATTTAGCGAGTCCCGTTGCGTTGATAACGGACGAAAATCCAAGACAACTTTACGCCAAAATGGCGGGGGCGTTCTATGGTGCGCAACCGGATTGTATTGCCGCCATTACCGGAACCAACGGTAAAACCTCGGTGGCAACCTTCGCCCGTCAATTATGGTCTGGGCTCGGATTGAAAGCCGGCAGTGTCGGCACCTTGGGTGTTCAAGCAAGCGGCGGCGGCGGTAGTGATAGATTGGATGTTGACGTGCCCGGTAGCTTGACCACACCCGACCCGGCGGATTTGCACAAATCAATTGCCGCATTAACCGCGCAAGCTGTCACCCACTTGGCCATGGAAGCGTCCAGCCACGGGCTTGATCAATATCGCTTGGATGGTTTTAAGATTAATATTGCCGCCTTTACAAACCTAACCCGCGATCATTTGGATTATCATGGTGATTTTGCTTCCTATGGAAAATCCAAACGGCGCTTGTTTGAAGAGCTTTTAGAACAGGGTGGTACAGCGGTTTTGAATGCCGATACCCCTGAATTTTCTGATTTAGAAACTCTTTGTGAGAAGCGCGGTTGCCCGGTTATGAGTTACGGTAAAGCAGGGCGGGCGATCGCTTTGTTGGAGCGCGTCCCCCATAATGGTGGACAGCAAGTTAAACTGAATATTGCGGGGGAGGTCCTAGAAATTGACCTGCCTTTAATTGGTGCTTTTCAAGTAGAGAATGTCCTGTGTGCCTTGGGCATCGTTATGGCATCTGGCGCGGAGATCCACCAAGTTATAAAATTATTACCCACATTAGAAGGCGTTCGGGGACGGCTTGAGCACGTTGCGAATTTACCCAATAGTGTTACCGGTGCCAGTCGTACCAGTGGTGCCAGCGTTTATGTTGATTTCGCCCATACCGCCGACGCCCTTGAAAGCATGCTGCAAACTCTGCGCCCGCATGTAAGGGGACGCTTGCTGGTGCTGTTCGGTTGTGGTGGCGACCGTGATCCCGGCAAACGCGCCCCAATGGGGACGGCGGCGGCAAACAATGCAGACTATGTTATTCTCAGCGATGATAATCCGCGCAGCGAGGACCCCGCGTCCATTCGTGCCCAAGCTCTTGTTGGTTGTCCAGAGGCCACAGAAATCGGAGATCGAGCCGCCGCCATTGCCCATGGAATTTCTATGCTGCAACAGGGGGATTTATTTGTGATCGCCGGAAAAGGTCATGAACAAGGCCAAATTATTGGTGATGAAGTGCGTCCCTTTGATGATGCGAGTGTGGCTCGATCAATAATCGGGGAGATCCCAACATGACCCCCAATAGTGCATGCTGGAGCACCGGAGAATTGGCAGACGTTTTGGGTTGTGATGCTCAAGGCAATTGGGGGGCAAATGGTGTGTCCATTGATACCAGAACATTACAGCGCGATGATTTGTTCGTGGCCATCGGTGGCCCCAACCATGACGGTCACGATTATGTAAACCGTGCCCTTGAAATGGGAGCCGCCGCCGCCGTGGTCAGCCGCGTTCCGAACGATTGCGCCGATACCTCGCGCTTGTTGGTGGTTGACGATACTTTTACGGCGCTCCAAAAAATTGGCACCGCGTCGCGTGACCGGATGAACGGTAAAGTCGTTGCCATAACCGGCAGTGTGGGTAAAACCAGCACCAAAGAGATGATGCGTCAGGCCTTTGATGATCAAGGTTTGGTTTCCGCTAGCCCGGGGAACTTGAATAACCATTATGGTGTGCCGCTCAGTCTAGCGCGCATGCAGAAAGAAACTGATTTCGGCTTGTTTGAAGTGGGGATGAATCACGCTGGTGAAATTCTCTTGTTGGTTAAAATGATCCGCCCGCATGTATCGGTAATTACAGCTATTGAAGCCGTTCATACAGAATTCTTTAATTCGGTTGATGAAATCGCCAAAGCTAAAGCCGAAATATTCCAAGGGCTGGAGCCCGGTGGTGTTGCTATCATAAACCGCGACAGTCCCTATTTTGGGCAAATGGCGGACGCGGCAAAGGATGCGGGTGCAGCAAAGATTATTGGCTTTGGCGAAGACGCACAAAGCGATGCAAAGTTGTTATCATTAACAATGTCGGAAACATCATCAAACATTACGGCCCTCATCGAAGGCGATACCATTGAATATGAATTGAGTGTGCCGGGAAGTCATCATGCCTTGAATTCACTTGCTGTTCTCGCGGCGGTTTCAGTAGCCGGTGGGTGCTTGGAGAAAGCCGCAAAATCTTTGAAGAATTTTCGTCCTTTAAAAGGTCGTGGTGTGAGAAGCATTATACGTTTACCAAACGGTGGAGAAGCCGTTTTGATCGATGAAAGCTATAACGCTAGCCCCGCGTCCATGGAAGCAACCTTAAAGGTTGTTGGTTTGATGACCCCTGCTAAAAATGGCCGCCGGATTGCTGTGCTGGGGGATATGTTGGAGCTCGGCACTGCTTCACCCGATATGCACCGTGAACTGTGTGGCCCGCTAACGCATAATAGTTTTGATCTGGTTTTTGCCAGTGGTCAGCACATGCTCGACCTATGGAACGAATTACCACAATCCATGCGCGGCGGTTTTTCGGTGAGCCCGGAAGAACTTTCCCGGGTCGTGACCAGCGAGCTGCGTGATGGGGATGTTGTGGTGGTTAAAGGATCATTAGGAAGCCGCGTTGGCTTTATTGTTAAATCAATGCTCGAACTTGGAGAGGACTAAAGGATGTTACAGTATATACTCGTGCCTCTTGCTGATCAATTTTCAGCCCTGAACGTTTTTCGCTATATTACTTTCAGAACGGGCGGGGCCGTGATGACGGCATTGCTGCTCAGCTTTTTGTTTGGTCCGGTTATTATCCGGTTGTTGAAAGACAAACAAGGCAGCGGTCAACCCATTCGCGAAGACGGTCCGGAAAGTCATATTCTGACCAAAAAGGGTACGCCGACCATGGGTGGCATTTTAATTCTGCTGGCCATGACCAGCGCCACATTGTTATGGGCGGATCTTTCAAATGAATTTATTTGGGGTGCCTTGGCCGTGACCATTGGTTATGGATTAATCGGGTTTATGGATGATTATTTAAAAGTCAGCCAACGCACCAGCAACGGTCTTTCAGGTCGATTAAAACTCGTTCTACAAGTCAGTATTGCATTGGTGGTGGCGTTTTGGATCTTAAGCCATTTACCCGAAGGTTTGACCACAACCCTCGCCGTTCCGTTCTTTAAAGATACCTTATTGCAATTGGGGTGGGTGTTTGTTGCTTTTGCCGTTCTTGTCATGGTTGGCTCGTCTAATGCGGTAAACTTGACCGACGGTTTGGATGGCCTCGCCATTGTCCCTGTGATGATTGCGGCGGGTGTTTTTACGTTGATTGCCTATTTAGTCGGGAACTCGGTCTTTTCAGAGTATTTGCAAATACATTATGTACCCGGCGCTGGTGAGCTATCCATATTCTGTGGTGCTTTGGTTGGCAGCGGTCTTGGGTTCTTGTGGTTCAATGCTCCCCCGGCGCGTATTTTTATGGGGGATACCGGCTCGCTTGCGCTTGGCGGTGCATTGGGTGCGGTTAGTATTATTACCAAACATGAATTGGTTCTTGCCATCGTCGGTGGATTATTTGTTTTGGAAACGGTGTCGGTCATTATTCAGGTGGTGTCTTTTAAATTAACGGGAAAACGCGTTTTTCGAATGGCCCCCCTCCATCATCATTTTGAACAAAAAGGGTGGGCCGAAAGCACCATTGTTATTCGGTTCTGGATCATTGCTTCCATTCTGGCACTTGCTGGTTTGGCGACTTTGAAATTGCGGTAACAGGAAACAACAGACGCAATGAATGCCAATAACTCACTTCGCGGTAAACGCTTCGCCATCTTCGGGATGGGTGTGTCCGGCATTGCCGCCGCACTGTGTCTTGCGCAATACGGCGCGCACGTTTTCGCGTGGGATGATACGCCAAGGGCGCGCGAAAACGCCCAGCACCAAGGGGTGCATCTAACTGATTTGTATAAAATTGAGTGGAGCGAAATCGATGAATTGATTTTGGCACCGGGCATTCCGCTTAATTTTCCAAAGCCCCACCCCATTGTGGAACTTGCCCGTGGGGCAGGTTGCGCCATCATCGGCGATATTGAAATGCTGGGCCGTCTTGCGGGAAATGCCCATTATATGGGTATCACCGGTACAAATGGAAAATCGACCACCACATCCCTTATTGGGCATATGTTCGACGGTGAACGCACCACCCAAGTTGGCGGTAATCTTGGTAAACCCGCCTTAGCGATGGATATTTTGGATGCGGGTGAGCTCTATGTGCTTGAAATGTCTTCTTATCAAATTGATTTAACCCCGACCCATGCATTTGATGTAGCGGTATTGCTCAATATTTCTCCCGATCATTTGGATCGCCATGGCGATATGGCGGGCTATATTGCAGCCAAGGCTGCATTGTTTGATCATCAAAGGGAAAATCAAACCGCCATTATTGGTATTGATACGGCGCCATCACGAAAAATATATGAAACCCTAAAAGCAACAAACCGACAGAGCGTCATCCCCATTTCCGGGAGCGCAGCAATTGAGGGCGGTGTCTACGTTTTAGGCAGCGTGTTGATTGATGACCGTCAGTTCATGGCTGAGACCATTATGGATATCGGTTCGATTCCAACCTTGAACGGCATTCATAATTATCAAAACGTTGCGGCGGCATATGCGGCGGTACGTGCCATGGGTATGAAGGTTGAAGATGCTGTGGCAAAGATTAAAACCTTTCCGGGTCTCGTCCACCGTCAGGAACTGGTCGATACCATCGATGGGGTTTTGTTCATTAACGATTCAAAGGCCACCAACGCAGATGCAACGGCGCGCGCTCTTGCCAGCTATAAAAACATATACTGGATCGCTGGTGGGCAGATGAAAGAGGGCGGCTTGGACGCCTTAATACCAACGCTTGAAAATGTTCGCTCCGCCTATTTAATTGGGGAAGGGGCTGCTGAAATAGAACGCGTCATCAGCGATCAGGTAAATTGTACGATTGCCCATACCGTGGGCGAAGCCACAAATACGGCCTTTCAAGATGCATTGAAAACGAAGCAGGATAATCCGGTTGTGATGTTATCCCCGGCATGTGCGTCGTTTGATCAATACAAAAATTTTGAAGCACGTGGCGATGATTTTAAGAAACACGTCTTAGCTTTACGGGTTCAGCAAACTCAGAAAACACAGGGTCTGGCATGAGCAGTGTAACAAGAACAGATACAAGCTTAATCGGTAATTGGTGGTGGACCGTTGATCGTTGGTTGATGATCATGATCGGCGGGTTGATTTTTTCTGGCGTTGTGCTGACGTTGGCTGCCTCGCCCGCTGTTGCAGAACGGATCGGATTTGACACCTATCATTTCGTCATACGCCAACTTGTTTATTTGCCCATGGCGGTGGTCGTCATGTTATTGGTCTCATTACTAACCCCCCGCTCGGTTCGTCGGTTGGCATTGCTTGTAACGGGCGGTGCCATGGTTTTAATGTTGGTGAGCATTGTCTTCGGTGTCGAGGTCAAAGGCGCCACACGTTGGATCCGTTTTGGTGGGTTCGCTTTGCAACCCTCTGAATTTGTAAAGCCCGGCTTTGCCGTTATCGCCGCTTGGTTTTTCTCAAGGCGCAGTTTAGATGATCGTTTTCCGGGCTATATGATGGCAACAGGATTGTTTGTTTTGATCATTGGCTTGCTCGCCCTGCAACCCGATATCGGTATGGCCTTAGTGGTCTCGGCGGTATGGGCTGTGCAATTTTTCCTGGCGGGGTTACCCATCGTTTTGGTGGTTGGGTTAGGATTAGTATTTCTGGGCGGTAGTGTCGGTGCTTATTTTATGTTTGATCATGTGCAAACCCGCGTTGATCGGTTCCTCGATCCCGCAGCGGGCGAAGGGTATCAGGTTTCGCGCGCTCTTGATGCTTTGAAAAACGGTGGGCTATTCGGGCGCGGTCCGGGTGAAGGTCATGTCAAAGAAGTTTTACCCGATGCCCATGCTGATTTTATTTTGGCCGTGGCGGGAGAAGAGTTCGGGCTTATTGTTTGTCTAGGGTTGGTGTTGTTATTTGCCGGCATTGTTTTGCGGGGGTTCAGCCGCGCCTTTAAAGGGGGCGACTTATTTGTCTTGTTGGCGGTCTCTGGATTGATGACGCAATTTGCCCTTCAGGCCATCATCAATATGGCCTCCACCCTCAACATGATGCCCCCCAAGGGTATGACCTTGCCGTTTATTTCTTATGGCGGCTCATCAACCATGGCTATGGCGATTGGCATGGGAATGGTGTTGGCGCTAACCAAAACAGTCCCCGGCGGCAGCACCCCCCTTAACCCTTATCGTCATTCAAATGTCGACCTCCAAAACCGGAGGCAAACATAATGGCAGAAAAAAAATTGCTTGTCCTTGCCGCTGGCGGCACCGCTGGTCATGTCTTTCCCGCCCGTGCGTTGGCCGGAGAAATTAAATTACGGGGCTGGCAAGTGGTCTTTGTAACCGATGAACGGGGGGCAAAGATTTCAGGTATGGAGGGCATCGAGACATTCGTGATAAAAGCGGGTGGCGTTGCCGGTAAAAGTATTTTTGGGCGCATTAGAAGCATCTTTGAACTTCTTATTGGATTAATCCAAGCGCGATCTATATTAAAACGGTTGAACCCGGATATTGTTGTGGGTTTTGGCGGATACGCATCGGTTCCCACCATGTTGGCCGCTCGATTTATGAAAACGACCACCGCCTTGCACGAGCAGAATGCAATTTTAGGTCGTGCTAATCGAATGCTTGCCGGATCGGTTGGAAAAATCGCGACATCTTATAATCAAATCCAAGCCATTCCAGCAGACGCTGCATCCAAGGTTGTTTTGACAGGGATGCCTGTGCGTGAAGAAACTGCTCCGTATATGAAAATGCCTTATCCCACCGTTAATGAGAATGGCCCTTTATCTTTGGTGGTGCTGGGGGGGTCGCAAGGCGCTAGAATTTTAAGCGAAGTCATTCCAGCGGCAATCGGTTTATTGGATGATGGTTTGCGGTCTCGGTTGACGGTCGTTCAACAATGCCGGGATGAGGACTTAGAACAGGCCCGCAAAGCTTACGCAGCAATGGGTGTTAGTGCCCAATTGGATACTTTTATCGATGATGTGCCACGGCATATTGCGCAATCACATTTATTAATCGCGCGCGCGGGTTCCTCCACGGTGGCGGAATGTATGGCGCTTGGTCGTCCTGCCATATTGGTGCCTTATCCCCATGCGGTGGATGATCATCAATCGGCTAACGCCCACGCGGTGGCAACCGCCGGGGCAGGGTGGCTTATGGATCAATCGGTGTTCACCCCGGAAAACTTATCGGAACGGTTGTCCGCATTATTTGGGGCCGGCGGGATTTTAAGTTCGGCGGCAAATTGCGCGCGTAATGTCGGGGCGGCAGACGCGGCCAGTCGATTGGCGGATATGGTTGAAAACTTAACACAGAAAGAGAGACGGATATAATGAAAGCCCAGATATTATGAGAGCACTTCCGTTAAATCTTGGCATCATTCATTTTGTTGGTATTGGTGGTATCGGCATGAGTGGGATTGCCGAAGTTCTACACAATCTAGGTTATGCCATCCAAGGTAGTGACATGGCGGAAAACCCCAATGTTATTCGATTGCGCGCTATGGGTATTCATATCGCTATTGGGCATTCCGAGGAAAACCTTGGCGAAAGTAGCGTTGTGGTGATTTCATCGGCGGTTGGTTCTGATAATCCCGAAGTTGTCGGTGCACGAGCGCGGCTCATTCCTGTGGTAAAACGCGCTGAGATGCTCGGCGAATTGATGCGTCTTAAATGGGGGGTCGCGGTGGGCGGTACCCATGGAAAGACCACGACCACATCCTTGCTTGCTGCCTTGTTCGATGCGGCTAATCTTGATCCAACGGTGATCAATGGTGGTATTATTAATGCGTGGGCCTCTAACGCTAAGCTGGGGGGTGGTGATTGGATGATCGTCGAAGCAGACGAATCCGATGGTACTTTTGTAAAGCTGCCAGCGACGATTGCGATTGTAACAAATATCGATCCGGAACATCTGGACCATTATGGGTCGTTCGATGCCGTGCGCGCGGCATTTGTACAATTCATAGAAAATATCCCATTTTATGGCTTTGCGGTTTTGTGTATCGATCATCCGGAAGTGCAAGCCATAATTCCACAAGTTTCTGATCGCCGGGTCGTCACTTACGGGTTCTCCCCTCAAGCCGATATTCGCGGTATAAATTTAAAATCTTCTTCAAAGGGCATGCATTTTGACGCGGTTATCAGCCAGCGCCGCGATGGTACCCAACGCACCATCGAAAATATCTTCCTGCCTATGCACGGAGAACACAATGTACAGAACGCCCTGACGGCCTTGGCCATTGCCGATGAAATGGATATCGAGGATGACGTGGTTAAAAAAGGCCTTGGTGGTTTTGAAGGCGTTAAAAGACGCTTTACCAAAACAGGTGAAGTTAATGGTATTACCATCATCGATGATTACGGACATCACCCGGTCGAAATTTCAGCCGTCCTTCGCGCAGCACGCGGCGCGGTAGACGGACAAGTCATTGCCGTTGTGCAACCCCACCGCTATTCCCGCCTGGAAGATTTATTCGAAGAGTTCTGTTCTTGTTTTAATGATGCAGACGCGGTTCTTGTTACCGATGTTTATGCGGCTGGCGAAGACCCTATTGAGGGCGTCAACCGTGACTCTTTGGTTGCGGGACTTCGAGAGCGAGGTCATCGCGTAGTAAACGGTGTAAACGCACCGGAAGGGTTAGCCGAAGCTATTCACAAGATTGCCAAGTCTGGCGACATGGTTGTGTGCTTGGGCGCCGGGAACATCACCCATTGGGCCGCCGCTTTACCAGAAGAATTAAGACAACTGAATAATAATGTACGTATGAATGTGAGTGATACGGAATGAATGCTGACGTTACCTTTGACAATAACCTAATCGCCACGTTGCCCCCTGTTCGGGGCACGTTGGAAGAAAACGGTTCGTTGAAGAAATATACGTGGTTCCGCACAGGCGGCCCGGCAGAGGTTCTTTATACCCCGGCCGATCTCGATGATCTGATGGTTTTTATGCGGGGAAAGCCCGAAAACGTTCCCATAACGGTACTGGGGTTAGGATCAAACGTATTGATTCGCGATGGCGGCATCCCCGGTATTGTCATTCGGTTAAATAAACAATTTGCGATGATTAGTGTGCGGGAAGAAAATTTATTGGTGGGGGGCAGCGCGCTTGATAATTCCGTTGCCGCGGCTGCGCGCGACGCCGGTTTAACGGGGCTGGAATATCTATCGGGTATTCCCGGAACCATTGGCGGTGCAATTCGGATGAATGCGGGGGCGTTCGATCAAGCAACGGAGAATGTCGTTGTGTATGCCCGCCTTATTGATGATCGCGGTGAGCTCCATATCCGAACAGCACAAGATTTAGGCTTCGATTATCGCACTTCAAGCATCCCCGAAGGGTGGATCGTTGTCGGTGCCATGCTGAAGGGTATTCGCGCCCCTAGGGGGAAAATTGCGCAAAAAATGGAAGAAATTCGTCAATACCGGGAAGATTCTCAACCTATGCGGACACAAACCGGGGGGTCAACATTTCGCAATCCAAAATCCACAGATTCCGCAGGACGCGGGGCTTGGGAGGTCATCAATGATGCAGGGTGTCGTGGATTAAAACATGGTGGGGCAATGATTTCTGAAAAACATTGCAATTTCTTAATCAATACAGGCGATGCTAGTTCAAGTGATATTGAAGAATTAGGTGAAATTGTCCGCAAACGAGTGTTATCGAGCACAGGCGTTTCACTGGAATGGGAAATCCGTCGTATAGGGCGGACATTACAAGATGTGTAAAGAAGCCATGATGGATAAAGAGGAGAGGGGCTGATGTCAAAAAAAGTTGTGGTCCTGATGGGCGGATGGTCCGCCGAACGTGAAGTGTCGCTTATCAGTGGTGCGGCATGTTCGAAGGCGCTCGTCCACGCCGGATATATGGTAACACCGATTGATGTACAGCGCGACATGGGGGCGTTGATGACACGTCTGTTGCCGCGTCCCGATGTTGTTTTTAACGCATTGCATGGACGCTTTGGTGAAGATGGTTGTGTACAAGGGATGTTGGATATTCTGGATGTTGCCTACACTCATTCTGGTTTGCTTGCCTCCGCCATTGCCATGAATAAGCCGCTCTCTAAAAAGATGTTCGCTGCCGAAGGATTAAACGTCGCAGATGAAATTATTGTCAGCCCGGAAACATTATCCGCCGGTGATCCTATGCCGCGCCCCTATGTGGTAAAGCCGATTAATGAAGGTTCCAGCGTTGGCGTCCATATTATCCGCGATGGGGATAATCATAAACCTTATGACAGCATCGGCTGGCCCTTGGGTGAAGAAGTCATGATTGAGAAATTTATTCCCGGTCAGGAATTTACCTGCGCTGTTATGGGCAAAGGCAATGATGCCAAAGCCATGACCGTAACCGAAATATCAACCAGTCGTCAGTTCTATGACTATGACGCAAAATATGCCAGTGGCGGCTCTGTTCATGTGCTGCCCGCTGATATTGATAAAATATTATTTGATGAAATAATGCGCGCTGCAGAATCCGCCCACCGTATTTTAGGATGCCGTGGAATTTCGCGTTCTGACTTCCGCTATGATGGTGAGACGCTCTATATTCTTGAAACCAATACACAGCCGGGCATGACCCCAACATCATTGGTTCCTGAACAAGCCCAAACGATTGGTTTTGATTTTATCGAGCTTGTTAGCTGGATGGTCGAAAATGCGGAGTGTGATGCATGAACACTCTGAAATATAATCCGAAATATAATTTGAAAAATAAATTGCCCCTGAAAAGTAAACCGCGCAAGAGGGCCACACCGTTTTGGCGATTGAACTGGTTCCGAGGGGGTGTCATTGGTTTGACGCTTGCTGCAATTGTTGGCAGCGGTTGGTGGGTTACTCATTCAGGGTTGTTGGCCCATATTGTTGAGACAGCCAAATGGCAAGGTATTGCTTTGTCCGCCCGTATTGGATTGAAGGTCGAAGATGTCTTGGTGGTAGGGCGTGATCATACCGCCAGCGATGAATTGTTGAATGCGTTGGGTATGAGCCGCGGTGCACCAATTCTCGCCTTTGATGTTGAACAAGCCAAGCTCCGGGTAGAGGAACTTCCCTGGGTCAGGCGGGCATCAGTGGAACGCTTGTTACCCGATACGGTTTTGCTCAGCGTTGAGGAACGCACCCCCATCGCCCTTTGGCAAAATAAAGGTCATTTTTCGCTGATCGATTATGAAGGTCACGTGATTTTGGAAGAAGGGTTGGGACACTATAGCGATTTCATGGTCGTGGTTGGTGAAGACGCACCCCAACATACCGCGAGCCTCATGGAAACTTTAAGTTCGCAACCAGAGCTTCTTGTGTTGGTGCGTGCCGCCGTTCGGGTGGGTGGCAGACGGTGGAATTTAAGGTTGGTTGGCGGTGTAGACGTTCAATTGCCAGAAGATAATGCCCCGCTTGCATGGCTCCGCCTCGCCCAGTATCAGCGCAGTCATAGTGTGCTTAACCGAAATGTAATGATTGTGGACTTACGTTTACCCGATCGACTGATTGTTCGGAAGGTAGATGAACAAGATCAGGATCAAAAATTACAGAATTCAATTCCTTTAAGTCTTGGTCAGGAAACGTGATGGTAAAAAACATCAAGGGGCAACCCATAGCAAAAAACGGATTAATAGCAGCACTTGATATTGGCACGACCAAAATATGTTGTCTGATTGCCCGCATGGGAGATTTTGGCCCTAAAGTGGTCGGTATGGGACATCAAGTTTCCGCCGGAATGCGCAATGGTACCGTTGTCGATATTGAGGCCTTAGAGGCCGCTATTCGTGCCACCGTTGAAACGGCGGAGTTGATGGCCGGCGAGAATATTAAAGATGTCTATATTAATGTATCGAACGCGCACCTTAAATCGAGGTTGATTTCTTATGAGATTGCCACGGCGGGTCATCGCATCGATGATGCGGACTTACGTCATTTGCTTGATCCACATGCCCTTAAGATAAAAGAAGATGAAGGTCGTGAACGGGTTCATGTTATTCCGGTGGGTTATAGTATCGATGGTGTTCGCGGGGTTCGTGATCCCATTGGCATGTACGGTGAACGCTTGGCGGTTAATATGCATGTCATTTCAGCGGCCTCTGCACCTTTGCGCAATTTAGAAATGGCTGTTTCTCGGTGCCATCTTGGGGTGGCGGGCATGGCGGCGACACCACTAGCTTCTTCCTTATCGTGTCTGGTGGGGGATGAAGCGAAATTAGGCGTTACGATTATCGACATGGGCGGTGGTACAACCTCCGTCGCTGTGTTCTTCGATGGCGAATTGGTCCATACAGATATGGTGCCGCTGGGTGGTATGCACATCACCAACGATATTGCCCGGGGACTATCCACACCGCTGGGCCATGCAGAGCGGGTGAAGACATTATTTGGCAACGCTGTGCCATCATCATCGGATGATAGGGCGGTTATTGAAGTGCCTTTAATAGGTGAAGACGGTGCGGGGGAGGCAACCCAAGTGCCGCGTTCCATGTTGGTCGGTATTATTCGCCCTCGATTGGAAGAAACTTTTGAGATTATCCGCGATCGCTTGAATGCTGCTGGGTTCGAGCAGGCATCGGGACCCCGCCTTGTATTAACGGGGGGCGCGTCCCAATTGCCCGGCGTAACAGATGTTGCCAATGAAATTTTTGATCGTCATGTGCGAATCGCTAAGCCAAATACCATGGATGGATTGGCCGAAGCCGCTTCTGGACCGGCTTTTGCCACTTGCACGGGGCTTATAAATTTCGCGATTCGCGAATCGGTGGACCGGCCGAACAGTATTTTGGACACAAATATGCCCACAACGGGCAAATTTGGACGTCTTGGAGCGTGGATTAGAGAGAATTTTTAAATAGATGAATAAAAAATGGTGAAAACAGCAAAAAATTTACCTGTTATCAACCATGTCGCTATAGAAGAGTAAATATTATAGATCCGGAGGTCATAATGAGCATTAACCTTAGTGTTCCCGAACAAACCGTTGAGCGGGAATTAAAACCAAGAATTACAGTCGTGGGCGTCGGTGGCGCTGGCGGTAACGCCGTCAATGATATGATTAACTCGCAGCTCGAAGGTGTTGAGTTTCTCGTCGTTAATACGGACGCACAATCCCTTAAAGGATCAGGTGCTGATCGTCGCGTGCAAATGGGCGCATCGATCACCAGTGGTCTTGGTGCTGGCGCTAGTCCCGAAATCGGACATGCCGCCGCAGAAGAATCCCTTCATGAAATAATGGAACACTTGGACGGTACCAATATGGTGTTTATCGCCGCTGGTATGGGGGGTGGAACGGGTACAGGTGGAGCACCAGTTATTGCAAAAGCGGCACGGGATAAAGGCATCCTAACCGTTGGTGTTGTGACCAAACCTTTCCATTTTGAAGGTTCACACCGCATGAAACTTGCCGAACAGGGCATTGAGGAATTAGGCAAACACGTTGATACGTTGATTGTTATCCCTAATCAAAACCTGTTCAGAGTTGCCAATGAAAAAACGACATTTGCAGACGCCTTCCGGATGGCGGATGAAGTGCTCTATTCTGGCGTACGCAGTGTGACTGATTTGATCATTATGCCTGGTATGATTAATCTTGATTTCGCTGATATCAGATCCGTGATGCATGAAATGGGTAAAGCCATGATGGGCACGGGCGAAGCCGAAGGCGAACGCCGCGCGCTCGACGCAGCTGAAGCAGCCATTGACAATCCGCTGCTTGATGATTGCTCCATGAAGGGGGCAAAAGGCGTCTTAATTAATATCACTGGCGGCAATGATATGACATTGTTCGAAGTTGATGAAGCGGCAAACCGTATTCGTGCAGAAGTGGACGAAGATGCTTATATTATCTTTGGTTCTGCATTCGAAGCTGAATTAGATGGTAAAATCAGGGTTTCTGTCGTTGCAACGGGCATCGACGAAGACATGCGCGCGCGTAGTGTGCCAACCGCCCACGGAGCAAGTATTATGGCTTCGACCCCGGTTAAATCAATGCCAACCGTTGACGCGCCAGAAATTCTTCGTGTTGATGATGATCTGGCCCTTGAAGCAGTCGTTGAAGAAGTCGCTGACGCAGAAACAGTTGTCGCTAAAACACCTGCGGAGCAAACTCAGACACCATTGTCCTTTTCAATGCTAAAAGAAGCTATTTCGGCACCAACGACGACAGAAACGGTCGATGAAGTTGAAGAAGATATTAGTATTGATAATTTATTAGATACAGCGTCAACGCCTGAATTTTCTGTTAAAATTGAAGATAAGGTAGACGTCGAAGCGGCCCCAACGGCTGAGATGCCAATCGAGGAATCGATTGCGGCCCCGGTGATGATGCCAGCACCAGTGCCAGTGGCTTCTGTTTCAGATGCCTTTATTCCCCCCGTCCCGGCGGTTGCTAAAGGTAAAGAAGAAACAGTACCGTCTAAGCCTTTTGCTGAGTCTGAATTTGTAAATGGCTCGAAGGAACGTGCCGCAGTTTCATCGGAAGCGGCGCCGCGTAAACCAGCCATGAAACGGGCTGGAAGTTTGTTCAAAACGATTTTGGGTGCTAACAAAACCGTTGCTGCACCGCAGCCACTTGATTGGCAGGGCCAAACAGCAACGCCAGAACCCGCCGTTGCGAATGTAGCAATGGCAGCATCAACGGGAACATCAACGGCACCATCAACGGGAACATCAATACCCGCACCGACGATGACAACATCACCCTCTGCCCCTACTGGTTCGGTCATTGGTTCGGCTCATCCCGCCCAATCCACGCAACAGGCCACTCAGCCGAATTTGGGTGTGATGGAACAAGTAGAAAGCCAGCCCATAAATGATGGGGATGATGATCTTTTGGATATTCCTGCATTCTTACGTCGGCAAGCCAATTGAGCTTACAAAACTAGCAAATAAAATGACGACCTGGAGAGAATAAGAGGGATGAGATTTGAAAAAAGTCTCATCCTTTTTTATTGTTGTTTAACAATATGTTACCCTAGCATCTTTAATGTAATATTAGGTAACAAAGTGTGATTTGAATAGCCATATGGCTCTTGCTAAAAGAGACTACCAATTTTTGATAAAAAATTATACGTATTTAGTATACGTATTTGATGAAGCACTAAAATGGAATTACAAAACATGGATGGTATTGAGAGCCTTCACATTAACAGTCTCCCCTTAAAACAACGGACGTTGAAATCAACGGTCGACTGTAAGGGGGTTGCTCTGCATTCCGGAGACAAGGTTACCATGACCCTGCAGCCGGGTGAAGCCAATACAGGTATCATTTTTCGCCGGACAGATGTTGGTGGTCAAGGCGTAGAAATTCCTGCTTTGTGGAATAATGTTGTTGATACACGGTTATGCACAGTGCTCGGCGTTGATAGCGGCGAAGGCGAAATGATTAAAATTTCCACCGTTGAACACGTAATGGCCGCATTATCCGGTTGCGGTATCGACAATGCGGTTATTGATGTTACGGGGCCTGAAATCCCTATTATGGATGGCAGTTCCGAACCTTTTGTGTCCTTAATTGAATGTGCGGGTGTTCAAGAACTTGACGCGCCACGCCGGGTTATTCGGATTTTAAAACCCGTTAACGTCAGCGATGATACCTGCTCAGCAACTTTGGTGCCTGCCTCTCATTTTTCTGTCGATATGGCGATATCTTATGACAGCGCCATTGTTGGCGAGCAAAATGTACAAGTCGGTGTCATCAATGGGGCTTTTTCCCATGAATTGGCAAAAGCCAGAACTTTTGGTTTCTTGCATGAAGTCGAAGCCATGCGCGCCGCTGGTCTGGCCCGTGGTGGCTCGCTTGATAATGCCATCGTCATTTCCGGTGATGATGTTATGAATGAAGATGGCTTGCGGTTCGATGATGAATTTGTTCGTCATAAAGCATTGGACGCTGTTGGTGATATGTATCTGGCTGGCGGTCAAATCTTGGGCGCTTTCAATGGTAATCGTTCAGGGCACGCGATGAACAACACCTTGTTACGGGCGCTATTTGCTGATGATACAGCTTGGTGCTATGACACTATTTCTATGGACGAAGCCGATTCCATGCCAAATGGTGGTTTGTATGCGAATATAGAGAATATCGCCGTCGCTGCGCATGTCTAATTGATCGTCTCATGATCGGCTAATGACCCGTAATGGGTCCCTTAGTCCCCTCCTAAAAGCTTAATTCCTTTGATATAACCCCTGCAAAACATTTTTCTTTATGAAAAGCTGATTTTAGGGTGTTCGACCCCGTATATTGGCGTGCTATAGTTGGCTAACCGTGCAAAATGTTATCTGCATTTATGTTTACATTATAGACAGATCTAAAATGATAGTGCCCAACGATTTACATACCTCATCTTTTTGCCTTCATAAGGCACTGCGTCCTGTTTGGTTTCGAAATGTGAGCCTCCTCTCGGTATTGCTTATGCTGACATTGTTGTTGGGGGCCTGCGCTAATTCTGACAAAGAGGTTTATGTAGAACAACCTGTTGATACGATCTATAACCAAGCCCAAGATTTGATGTCCAGTGAGAATTATAAAGGGGCAGCTAGAAAATTCGATGAGGTCGAACGCCAACATCCTTATTCCAAATGGGCAACCAAAGCACAACTTATGTCGGCCTACGCTTATTATAAGGCCAATCAATATGACGATGCGGTTATCGGGCTGGACCGGTTCATACAGTTGCATCCTTCTAATAAGGACGTTCCTTACGCCCTTTATTTAAAGGCGCTGTGTTACTACGAACAGATTTCAACCGTCGAACGCGACCAAGAAATGACCGCGAACGCAACAAAGACGCTCAATGTATTAATCACCCGATTTCCTGATAGCAAATATGCCCGCGATGCTGGTTTAAAAATAGATCTGACTTTCGATCATTTGGCGGGCAAGGAAATGGCTATCGGTCGGTACTATCAAGGACAAGGTCAACACCTAGCGGCTCTCAACCGTTTCAAAACAGTAATTGAGCAGTTTCAGACTACCACGCATGTGCCAGAAGCATTATTGCGGATGACAGAATCATACTGGGCGATCGGTCTAAAAGAAGAAGCCCAGAAAAGTGCTTCGGTCCTTGGACACAACTTCCCAGGTAGCGAATGGTATATTGACGCTTATCAATTGGTCGAGGGCGTAACCATACGCGAAGAAGAAATAACGGAGCCTTGGTATAAAGTTTGGTAATTACGGCGATTACAGAATTCAATAATTTAGCGGTTCTCATATATGCTTAGCACCTTATCCATCCGAAATGTTGTTTTGATAGAAAGCCTTGATCTTGAATTTGGCAAGGGTTTGTCTGTGTTAAGCGGCGAAACCGGTGCCGGTAAATCCATTTTGCTGGATTCCTTAGGGCTATCTCTGGGCGAGCGGGCGGATACGTCACTTGTTCGGCACGGTGCTGCGCAAGCATCTGTAACCGCCGTATTCGATAATCTAGCCTGCAATATTGATGATCTAATGGATCAATATGGCCTTGAGCCAATTGTTGCAGAGGACTCTCTGATTATCAAAAGAGTTATCACCGCCGATGGTCGCTCCAAAGCCTTTATTAATGGCGAGCCCGCAACGGTGGGGGCGTTACGGGCCATTGGGGAGCGACTTGCAGAAGTCCACGGACAATTTGAAAGTCAGCGTTTGCTTAACCCAGCGGCCCATCGGGATTTGCTGGATGCCTATGGCGGGTTAAATGGGATAGCGGCTAAAACGGCGGAATACTGGAAGACTTGGCGGGTGTGTGAAGAGACTGTGAAAACAGCCCAACAGAGTTATGATAAAGCACGACTGGATGAAGATTTCCTTCGGCACGCCGTAGAGGAAATAAGTGCCCTTGCCCCACAAGACGGCGAAGAAACCGTGCTGGCAGAAAGCCGCGCCGACATGATGAATGGCGAGAAAATATTGGAAGCCATGAACGCCGCCACCAAAGAACTTAACCATGGTCGGGGTGTGGAATATTCTTTGCAAAATGCGGCAAAACAGCTCGCCCGATTGGCTGAAAAAGTGGGGGGGCGATTTGAGGCTGTCATAAACGCCCTCGACCGTGCTTCGGTTGATGTATCGGATGCGATGGCAGCTCTTGACAGGATCAGCGCCGATACGGATTTAAACCCGGCTAGCTTAGAGCAAGTTGAAGAGCGTTTATTTTCCTTGCGGGCGCTCGCGCGTAAACACAATGTCGCGGTGGATGAATTAGCGGCACTGCATGCCTCCTTTGATAAACAACTGCTTTCGATTGTCGACGGCGGGGCAGAAATTGAACGTCTTAAACAGGCCGCAAACGCCGCGCGTGAGAAATACCAAGATACGGCTAAAAAATTAAGTGCGTCGCGGATGAAATCAGCCCAAGCGATGGGGGCTGCGGTCGGTGGCGAGCTGGAACCCTTAAAGCTGGGCAACGCCCATTTTGTGGTGTCGGTCACGCTATTGAACGAGAATGATTGGAGCGCCAATGGCATGGACCGTGTGGCTTTTTTGGTGGCGACCAATCCCGGCGCAGAACCCGGTCCGATTTCCAAAGTTGCCTCTGGCGGTGAGCTGGCACGATTTGTGTTGGCGTTAAAAGTAATCCTCGCGCAGACCGATCCGGTTGCAACCATTGTTTTTGATGAAGTGGACAGTGGTATTGGTGGCGCGACGGCGGCAGCTGTTGGTGAGCGATTGCTTGCTCTGGCAAAAGATGTGCAAGTGCTGGTGGTAACACATTCACCACAGGTGGCATCACTGGGCGCGCAACATTGGCATGTGAGCAAAGGGGCGCACGGCGCTAGCGATATGGTAACAACAAAGGTATCTATTTTGTCATCTGATCACCGGCAAGAAGAAATTGCGCGTATGTTATCTGGTGCGGAAATCACCGACGAAGCCCGCGCGGCGGCCCGTCAATTAATGGCCCAAGGTGTGGCGTGACGAATTCCATTAGATTTATGCCGATAGAAGATCTTCTGCCCATGGAAGTGGCGGAAGAACTTCGCGCGTTGGCGGAAGAAATTGCGGCCCACGATCTGGCCTATCATCAACAAGACGCGCCAACCATCACCGACGCCGAGTATGACGCATTGCGTCAACGCAATGAGGCCCTTGAGAAATTATTTCCCGAGCTTGTAAAGGCCGACAGTCCAAGTCAAAAAGTCGGCGCGCAATTAGCCAGCGGTTTTGGAAAAATCAAACATGCCCGTCCTATGCTGTCGCTTGGTAATGCTTTCTCCGAACAAGACGTTTCGGATTTTATGGATCGCATTCGGCGTTTTCTTGGATTGGAAAATGACGATGTCGTTGAAATTGCTGCAGAACCAAAGATCGATGGGTTATCCATATCTTTGCGATATGAAAACAGCAAATTGATCTATGCGGCAACTCGCGGGGACGGGGCAGAAGGTGAAGACGTTACTGCCAATATTCTGACGTTCAGTGAAAAACAAATACCCAGAACATTGCCTGCTGAGGCGCCAAACATTGTTGAAGTGCGTGGTGAAGTCTTTATGGCTAAGGCCGATTTCGCCGCCCTTAATGACCGCCAACTTGAGCGCAATGCAAAGGTGTTTGCAAATCCGCGCAATGCAGCGGCGGGGAGCTTACGCCAGCTTGATACAAAAATTACAGCGGGTCGTAACTTACGCTATTTTGCTTATGCTTGGGGTGAGCTCAGCGAACCGCTTGGGGTGAAACATGCGGATGTTCTTGACCAGTTTCAGAAATGGGGGTTTGTGATCAATCCGCTGGCACGGGTATGTCAAAACGTCAGTGATATTATGGAATTATACCACGCCATCGAATACCAACGGGCGGGGCTCGATTATGATATTGATGGCATTGTTTATAAGGTTAACCGACTTGATTGGCAGGACCGATTGGGTTTTGTGACGCGCTCCCCCCGCTGGGCCATTGCCCATAAATTTCCGGCGGAGAAAGCTCAAACTGTCATCAATGAAATCACCGTTCAGGTTGGGCGTACGGGTGCTTTGACACCTGTTGCCAATCTAGAACCCGTCCCCGTTGGGGGCGTGGTGGTGGCCCGGGCGACGTTGCACAACGAAGACGAAATTATGCGTCTTGGTGCGCGTGTGGGTGATACGGTCGTGATTGAACGCTCTGGTGATGTAATTCCAAAAATACGCGAAGTCATTTTGGATAAACGTCCGGATGACACCGTCCCCTATGTATTTCCAAAAATTTGTGAATGTGGAGCCACGGTTGTACGTGATGAAGGCGAAGTTGCTTGGCGTTGCAGCGGTGGGCTAAGCTGTCCGGCGCAAGTGCTGGAACGTTTAAAGCACTTTGTCTCGCGCGATGCTTTTGATATTGAAGGGCTGGGCGGCAAACAAATCGAACGTTTTCTGGAACGAGAATTGATCAAGACCCCCGCCGATATTTTCCGATTAAAGGATCACCGTAATCTGATCTCTGGGTGGGAAGGCTTCGGGGATAAATCGGCTGATAATTTGATCGCGGCGATTGAGACACGCAAAACAATTGGTTTTGATCGGTTCCTTTACGGACTGGGCATTCGCCATGTGGGACAAACCACCGCCAAGCTGATTGCTCGTCATTTTGAAACTTACGAGAACTGGTTTGCAGCGATTTCCATCATTGCAAAAACAACAAAAAATATGGGGACCCAAGAACGACAAGACCTGATTGAACTTGATTCAATCGGCGATGCGGTCGCCGACGCATTAGCAGAATTCTTCAACGAAGATCATAACCTTGCCGTGCTCGCGGATTTAAATTCCGAACTCAGTATATTGGCCGTCGAGCCACTCGACACCTCATCATCGCCTGTGGCGGGGAAAACGGTGGTGTTTACCGGATCGCTTGAAACCATGACCCGTAGCGAGGCTAAAGCCCGCGCGGAAAGTCTAGGAGCCAAAGTTGCGGGGTCGGTATCAGCAAAAACCGATTTTGTCATTGCCGGACCGGGGGCGGGATCAAAAGGCAAAAAAGCTGTTGAGTTAGGGCTTGAAATTTTGAGTGAAGATGATTGGATAGCCCTTATATCGAATTGAGAATGGTTACAGGAGAATTGAATGCGACCTTTAATAGACACCCTGCATGGGATTTTAACCGCCGCTTCCATCGATGGAGGGGAATCTGTCGAAGATGTTAATATGGCCTTAGAAAAGGTCAACTGGTCGGCTGATTTAAAAAAGGTCAAACCCCATAGTTTACCCGTTGTCGATGCCCAGCTTGATATGGCATGTGACGCGTCCATGCACGAATATGGATCGAATGCCCATATGGTATGCGAGGCCTTATTAAATGCCCGCGACCAAATCAAATGGAATACTCACTTTGAAGAAAATGATGAACCCGACATCGTGGCTTTCAGTAGAAATTTTGCGTATTGTACTCTGGTTGGTAAAGGGGCGCCATTGCCAAGCAATGATATTTATATGGGAATTTCATTGCAAGGCCGGGACACTTATTATCCCCCCCATGTGCATCAAGCAATCGAGCGCTATTGGGTGGTCGGCGGTTCCGGGGATTGGAAAATCGGCCAAGAACCTTGGTACGGTGTAGAACCGGGCAAAATGATATTTCACGAAACCGGGGTGCGTCATGCCATGCAAACAAATGCGGTCCCCATGTTATGTGTCTGGCTTTGGGCTGATCATTTGGATTCAGACGTCGTTATTGTTCGGGGGTAGAAATTCTATCAAGGACGGCTTGTTCTCGTATCCAGCTTCTAAAGGTTTCCACGGCCTTGCTGGATGGTGTCTTCGATGGGGTGACCAGATAAAATGATTCACGGGCGGTGATGCTTGTTTCAAACGGTTTAACCAGACGCCCACTATCAAGAAAATTTTTGCTAATGGAAGAACGCGCCAGCGCCACGCCCGAACCGTTTATCGCCGTTTGAAAAGCCATTATAGAGTTGTCACATTGCAACCCTTTGCGGGTATCAATATTTTTCATGTTTGCCGCCTTACACCATTCTAACCATCCATCGCGGTAGCCAATGACGTGGATCAGCATGGCTTTATCCAAAGCGGCTGTAACGGTCTTTTGCATGGCCGGGGCGCATACTGGAAAAATCTGATCTTCGGTTAACTGATCAACGCGTAAATCAGGCCAATCCCCCTTGCCATATCTGATTTCCACATCTGCGCCTTCTTCCATCTCATTTAAGGACCAGATCGGGTTTATGATGCGCAGGGATATTTTGGGATGCTTTTTGAAGAAATCATCCAAACGAACAGCCAGCCAATATACCGAGAAGGTAACATTTGCCCGAACCGTAACTTGGTTGGGTGTTTGGGAACCAAAAATTTCTTCGGTGTCATGATAGACTTGATCAAGGATAACCTCGATCCGACTTTGATATTCCCGTCCCGCATCGGTCAGTCGTAAGCTTCGTGGCATCCGAACAAATAGCGGGTTATTCAGGAATTGTTCCAGCGCCTTCACATGCTGGCTGATGGCTGCTTGTGTCAGGGCCAGGTCTTCTCCGGCGGCGGTGAAACTCAAATGCCGGGCGGCACATTCAAACGAACGAAGCCAGTTCAGCGGTGGTAATCGACGTGCCATGGATTTTTTCAATTTGTTAAAGTAACTGAGACCAATTAAGCTATAAATTATATAGGGTCTAATGTCTAATATTCATTGCTTGTGATATGCTGATAAATGAGCAATTTGTCATTTAGAATATAGAAAGCACGAATTTCATGAATGAGACCGTTTCAACACAATTAGGACAGAACACTCAAGCCGACCAGAGCACACAGGCCCCGCCATCAATGGGTGCGAGGATTTCTGTTGAGCGTTGGATGGTGATTATTGGTATTGTGGTTTGTGCCGTGCTCGGATGGACTGTCTTGGTGTTTATGGCGCGCGGGCATGCGATCTCGGTTGAGGGGTATGCCGGGTTGGGACCCGGTATGGAAATGCTGGGTTGGATACTTAAGTTGGCGGGCCTTGATCAGTTACCTACGGGGGTGTGGGGTGATATTTGCCGGGCTTTTGTCATTAGCAGTGAACCACAATCAGCGGCGTGGCTTTGGCAAGAAGCAGTACTGGCCTTCATGATGTGGATGGTGATGTCTTTTGCGATGATGCTGCCCACCGCCGCACCCTTTATATCTACGTACGGGGATATCGCCTTTGCGGCGCGTCAAAAAGATATCAAACAACCCGGTGCAATTGTCTTTGTCGCTGGCTATTTAATGGTTTGGGGGGCCGCTGCCATTGTGGCGACAGGGGTTCAATGGAGTCTCGGGGGCATCGCCAATGCGGGTAATGATATCCCTGTATTAATAAATTCTGCGCCTATTGTGGGTGGCATTCTATTGATTTCTGCGGGTGCCTATCAATGGAGCCCGATCAAAGAAGCTTGTTTAAGCCAATGTCGATCCCCCATGCGATTTTTCATGACCTATTGGCGCGAAGGCACCCTTGGTGCCACCGTGATGGGGATCCGTCATGGTTTATACTGTGTTGGGTGTTGCTGGGCGATCATGGCACTGATGTTTGTTGGTGGCAGCATGAATTTAATCTGGATGGCTGTGTTGACGGTTGTTATGTTATTAGAAAGAATTTTACCGCAAGGTAAGCGCTTCGGACAGTTTACGGGGGTTATCTTTGTGCTCTGGGGTTTACTGTTATTAAGTTTTGGAATTTAAATTATCAAGTTTGAACGTATTTTTTAGGATTGGATATCTAAACGATGAAACAAAAATGGAATATTAAGGGTGAATTGATCCTGAATTGTTCGTGCACCGTATTTTGCCCTTGCGTGGTCTCGTTGGGGGAGCACCCGCCAACAGAAGGCTACTGCCAAGGTTGGGCGGGTATCCATATTGATGAAGGCCTCTATGGTAACTCCAAACTCGATGGATTAAACATCGGTTTGATGCTGGATATTCCCGGTAACATGGGCCGCGGTAATTGGACAGCGGCACTGTATATAGACGAACGCGCCGATGGTGCAGCATCATCGGGGTTGGAAAAAATCTTCACGGGGCAAGCCGGGGGCAGCACGGGCTTATTAAATGTATTGGTTGGTGAATTCCTCGGCACCCAACTTCTGCCGATTTCATATGCTAAAAATGGTGATGCCCGTATTTTTAATATTCCAAAGAAAATTGAAGGCACCATCGTACCCATTATGGGGGGCAACCGCAAAGACCCCGTGGTCATCAAGAACAGTGGGTATTGGATTTCTCATGATGTGATTGTCGGTAAAGCCGAAGTCAGCAAATTGCGTGATTTTGGCCGGGTTTGGAACTTTGATGGACGCAGCGCTGAAATCTGCGCCATCGATTGGTCCGGACCATAACCCGGGTTTAATTGAGTATTGGAAACCCAAAAATGAACACTCCTATACTTGCCGTTTCAGCCCGAACACGTCGAACACCTCTATCGTCACGCATCGAAGCATTGGGGGTGGCGGGCTATACGGTCTATAATCATATGCTGCTCGCAACGTCTTTTGGTTCACTTACCGACGAGTATTATCATTTAAAAAATCATGTGCAGCTCTGGGATGTGGGTTGTGAGCGACAGGTTCAAATCAAGGGGGCAGATGCCGCACGGTTGATTCAATTGATGACCGTTCGCGATTTGGGTAAAGCGGTCGTGGGGCAATGTCTTTACGCACCACTGGTCGATCAAGATGGTGGTCTGATCAATGATCCCGTGATCTTGAAACTGACAGAAGATCATTTTTGGCTTTCCATATCGGATTCCGATGTCTTTTTATGGGCGCGGGGGTTGGCCCATGGCCTTGGTCTAAACGTTGAAATTACGGAACCAAATATATGGCCCTTGGCGGTACAAGGCCCAAAAGCCGATCATCTGATGGCAGATATATTTGGTGATGTGACCCGCACCATTAAATTCTTCCGCTTTGAGAAACTGTCCTTTCAGGGGCACCCACTCATCGTTGCTCGCTCTGGATGGAGCAAACAAGGCGGGTTTGAAATCTACGTTGATGACCCTGTTGTTGCGGGCACCCTATGGGACGCATTATGGAGCGCGGGGCAAACTTATAATGTGGCGCCGGGTTGCCCTAATTTGATCGAACGGATCGAGGGTGGTTTGATGTCTTATGGCAATGACATCACCCGCGAGAATAACCCGCTGGAATGTGGGTTGGAGCGCTATTGCCATTTAGATAGAGAATTTGACTCCATTGGAAAATCGGCGCTGCAACTTATTCAGGATCAGGGCGTTAAACGTGTTTTACGCGGGTTGCAGATCAGCGGCGATCCGGTTCCAGATTGTAATGAAACATGGCCTGTACAGATGGCAAATCAGGTGATCGGCAAAGTTACCTCCGCGGCCTATTCGCCCCATTTCGGCATGAGCTTAGCCTTTGCTATGATGGAGCGTGAAGCATGGGATATTGGCAATACAGTGCAGGTTCTGACACCCGATGGTCAAACCCGTGATGCCCGCGTTTGCGCGATACCATTTGTTCAGGATAATGCATCATAATTATAGTAAATTATAAATTTAAACAGGGAAGGTTGCGAGAATGTCGAGACAGGCTTATGAAACCGATTTGGTGAAGACCCCGGCGAACTATACGTCTCTGTCACCCCTTTCATTCATCCGTCGCACCCGTGACGTCTATCCAGAGCGCCCCGCTGTCATCTATGGCACGCGTCAGTATAACTGGCGTGAGACCTATGAGCGTTGCGTCTGTCTTGCCAGTGCATTGACGCAACAGGGCATTAAGCTCGGTGATACGGTGACGGTTATGGCGGCCAACACACCTGAATTATTTGAAGCACATTTTGGTGTTCCCATGTGTGGTGCGGTTCTCAGCGCCCTGAACATCCGGCTCGATGCGACGACAATCGCCTATATTCTCGACCACAGTGACTCGCGCCTTCTGATCACCGATACACAGTTTTCTCCGGTCATGAAAAAAGCATTAGCGATGCTGAAACGCGACGACCTGATCATCATTGATATCGTGGATGATCAAGCTATTCTAGGGGAGGGAGAAGGCGAACGACTGGGCAAAACTGATTATGAAACGTTCCTCAAAAAGGGGGACCCGACTTACCCATGGAGCTTGCCAGAGGACGAATGGCAGGCCCTGACGCTGAATTATACATCCGGCACAAGTGGACAGCCTAAGGGCGTGGTTTACCATCATAGAGGCTCGTATTTGATGACCATGGGTACGGTGATCGCATGGGGGCTACAGAACCATCCTAAGTATCTCTATACCGTTCCGATGTTCCATTGTAATGGTTGGGGGCATGCGTGGACCATGACGGTACTGGCTGGCACCATTGTGTGCTGTCGTTATATTACCGCCAAGGCTATTTTTGATACAATCGACGAACATGATATCACCCATTTTGGCGGCGCACCCATTGTTTTGGGTATGTTGGTCAATGCGGATGAGGCTGATCGTAAACCCCTTAAACGCACGGTACAGGCCATGACCGCCGGCGCGCCACCCCCGGCGGCGGTGCTGGAAAAGGTCGAAGCGTTGGGCTTTGAAGTTACACAAGTTTATGGCCTGACCGAAACCTTTGGTCATATCACCCATTGCGCGTGGAAGTCCCCGTGGGATGATCTGCCCCGTGATGAGCAAGCTATCATAAAAGCGAGACAAGGGGTTCGTTTTCCCATGACAGAAGACGTCTTGGTGGCGGAGGTTGGCTCCACCAAGCCGGTTCCCGCCGATGGTCAGTCCATGGGGGAAATCCTAATCCGGGGCAATACGGTGATGAAGGGGTACTATAAAAACCTTGAAGCCACCGAGGCGGCCTTTGCCGAAGGATGGTTCCATTCAGCGGATTTGGCGGTGGTACACCCCGATGGGTACATTGAAATTCGTGATCGGTTGAAAGATGTGATTATCTCTGGCGGGGAGAATATTTCCTCCGTCGAGGTTGAAGGGGCTCTCTATAAACATCCCTCCGTTGCTTTCGCCGCCGTGGTTGCCCAACCCGACGAAAAATGGGGCGAGACTCCGTGCGCCTTTGTTGAACTAAAACCCGGCGAAAGCGCAACGGAAGATGAAATCATTGCGTTTTGCCGTGACCATATGGCGGGTTTCAAGCGACCAAAGTCGGTGATATTCGGTGAAATACCAAAAACCTCGACAGGCAAAATTCAGAAGTACATACTGCGTGAACAAGCACGGGATATGTAACCTAGCTAGACAACCAATTGAAGTAACTTATTTAAGAAGTGGGCAGGACATGAAACATACAATCAACGCATTAAAACGTTTGTGTGAATGGGGTGCGGAAAGTGATACGGACTGCGCGCAAGGGTTTGCCACCATCCTGGATCGTGTAGACTGGAATAGTGGGCCTCTGTTCAAACCAAAACCCAAGACCTTTCCTGTGGTTAAGAAATACTTCAAACAATGTGTTGAGCTGGCCGGGGATAACCCGCTGGGTGATCTGGGGCGGGCGGCATTGCGTGATGGTGATATGCTCGATTGGTTCACCATGTACCATTCCTATAAAGACGATGATCGCTTAGCAGGGCTGCATAAAAACTATGCGGTCTTGCGACTGGCGGGACCCAAGGGGGCATGGTTTGCCGATGATGTTACCACCGCCCTCTCCCTTCAGGGACCCAATACATGGTATCCGCCCCACGTCCATCGCCAAAAAGAAATCTATGGTATCATCGGTGGCAAGGCGGACTGGCAACGGGGCGCCGAACCCATCGTCAGCCGTGATACCGGCGAAGTCATCTACCATTCATCCGGCATGCGCCACGCCACATGGACCAATGATCAACCCCTGTTATGTTTTGCAAGCTGGATTGATAACACCCACCTGCCATCGGTATTTGCTTGGGAATAGAGAACGGTGTCGGTTTATGGCATTTAGAATAAAAAAACCGGGAACGTTAAATCGTTCCCGGTTTTAATTTTTTAAGCGGCCTGAAAAACTTAGTGCAGTTTATTGCCTAAGTCAGCAATAGCGTCACCGATCAGCTTGTCACCGCTTTTGGCGGCTTGGGCGGTGATCAGGACGTTGGCAGCGTCCATGGCGATGTCCACAGCTAGCGAGCGAACTTCGTCAACGGCTTGGGCTTCGACCTGAGCAATACGGTCCATTGCCATTTTTTCACGACGAGCAAGCGACTGTTCCAAGCGGACTTGGCCTTCATCTTGTAACATTTTGGCCTGAGCCTTGGCGTTATCAAGAATCTCTGTCGCTTCTTTCATGGCGTCTTTTTGTTTGCGTTCATATTTAGAAAGAAGGTCTTGGGCTTCTTCACAAAGCTTTTCAGCTTCGCGAATATCGCTTTCGATCTTCTGAGCGCGTTTGTCGAGCTGCCCACCAATGGTGGCCGGCATTTTCAAATAAATCAAAATGCCCACAAGCGAGAAAAACGCAATCATGGTCCAGAACGACGGGTCTTGTATCATTTGATCCATGTATCTGGTTCCTTATGTACGAGCTTTGAATGCTGAATCAACAGCATTACTGACGGCTGAACTATCTGGTGCGTCACCGGAAAGCTTCTCAACGACCGAGCTTGCAACATCAAGCGCCACATCCCGAAGTTCGGTAATGGCGGTTTGTTTTGCGGCCTCGATAGCCTGTTCGCTTTCTGTGAGCCGGGCTTGTAGTTTCTCGGCGAGAGCTGCTTCGCTGGTTGCTGCTTGTGCAGTAAGGGTCTGCGTGGTCTCGGTGATCAGATCGTGGGCCTGAGCGCGAGATTTAGCAATCGACTCTTCATACGCAGCAATAGCGGCTTCGGCTTCGCGTTTGAAATTAGCGGCCTTGTCCAAATTGTCTTCGATCCGACGTTGACGAGATTCCAGCACAGACGAAATCCGCGGTGCAGCAACTTTCCAAATAATTAGAAAGAGTGCGGCGAATGTAATCGCAAGCCAGAAAATCTGTGACGGAAAAGACCAGATTTGTTCTAATTGTGGCATGTCTTCCTCCTTGGTAAGTCTGGCCCGCTATACGAGCCAGACAAACTTATTGGATGATTAGCCAAACAGAATGACGAGTGCGATAACCAACGCGAACAAGGCGATGGCTTCAACCAACGCAAAGCCCAACATAGTCATCGGGAACACAGCTGCTTGTGCAGATGGGTTGCGGCCAACAGCCTGGATGAATGAGGCAAAGATATTACCAATGCCAATACCAGAACCAATAACACCGATAACGGCCAAACCAGCGCCCAAAAGCTTTGCTGCTTCTACTTCCATTTTATAAATCCTCTTTCTAAGTGTAGTATCAAATAAGTGGTTAATTAGTGTAAATGTAGTGCGTCATTCAGATACAGGCATGTCAGAATAGCAAAAACATAAGCCTGCAAGAAAGCGATAACGAATTCCAAGCCGGTAAGCGCAACCACAAAAACAAGTGGCGCAATACCAAAGAACCCCAGTGAAATCACAAAACCTGCGAACACTTTCAACAACGTGTGTCCGGCCAACATATTGGCAAACAAACGAACACTGAGGCTGATCGGGCGCGACAGGTAGGAGATGATCTCAATAGGGATCAGCAACGGGGCCATATACATAGGGACACCCGGTGGCATGAAGAATGTAAAGAAGTGCATTTTGTGCTTAATCAACGCAATGATCGTTACACCAATAAACACAAACAATGCCATGGTGAAAGTCACAACGATGTGGCTGGTAAAGGTGAAGCTGTACGGCATCATGCCCAACAGATTACCAAACAGCACAAACATAAATACGGTAAAGATAAACGGGAAGTAGGCGCGACCTTCGCTGCCCACAGTGTCTTTCATTAAATTGGCGATGAACATATAGCTTAATTCAGCCATGGACTGCCAACGTCCGGGGACCGATGCGTTTTTACGCATGCCCAGAACAAGAAAGACCGAAACACTGAGCACGGTTAAAACCATGAAAAGTGATGAATTTGTAAACGATGCGTTCAATTCACCGAGCTGCATGGGAATGAGCTCTTTGATTTCGAACTGTGCAAGCGGACTATGCTTTTCTGCAGACACCCTATAAACCCCTTATCGTTCTTGTGTGACCCTTTGTAGGGCACACTTAATAATAATTATACCATAACCTAACGTCTATACGTATTACACGTCGTCTTCAATGATCATGTCGCTTTATCGTCCGTATCTTGATCTGTTTTAGCGTGTTGTCCCGGTTGGGCAAGGCCACTGGCCATACGATAAACATTCAACATACCGGCAGCGCCCCCGATCAGGAGAAAAACCAGCATAAACCAAGGACCTGTATCAAGCCACTTATCAAGTGACCAACCGATAGCAAATCCTACAGCCAGCGCGGAAACTACCTCGACAGATACCCGCATGGCAAGCCCCAGTGCATTACTTGGGGGCTGTTTTATTTTTGCCGCCAACTTTGACGGCGCATCTCGGGTCGCATGGACTTTATTTAATCTGCGTTCAATTTCAGCAAGTCCTTGTTTTTCCTCAGAAAAACGGTCTTGTTCGTTGCCTTTGTTCTGATCGCCTTGTTTTTCAGTCATGTGCTTCCAATTTGTCTAAAATCAAAAAAATATCTAATTTTTTATCATTCAGCGATTTAGTGAGGTTTCTATAAAGGGATTCTCACTGAAAAGCCATCACTTGATGACCAAAAAATGATCTTTTTGGCATTAAAAATCCTCTTGGGATAATAATTGGGTTCTCACTTGTCAGAATCCCCTATAAGCTCACATCACAAAGAAACAGATGACGGTAAATATTGTGGAAAAAATGGCTAAAAAAAGTGGGAACAATGGCTCATAAAAAGGGAATGCTGGGCGGCAATAGCTATGAAGTCCAGACCAAAAAAGGCAGCCGCTGGATAATCGATTCCGCCCATGCAAAGAAATATGAGGCCATGGAACGGGCGGGCGAATTGCAGGCCGCTGGCAAATGCGATGGCGTACGCGTTATTGAAGAGCGAAAAGGTGATGATCAGGAACGTATCATCTTTGAAGAGGCTATTACCCAAGGGACTAAAGCCTTAAAAATCATCCCTGTTAAAGAATCCAGTGATTGCAGCACACTCTCAGATTATTATAAATTCCCCGCCCGTAAGACAACCGGGCGTTTGTTTCGGGCTTTTTTGGACGAACACGGTATCTGTACCTTACAGCTTTTATTTGATACCGGGTATTTGGCCTTTCTGGAACGTTTAGATACCTTCTTTAATGGTGGTGTCAGCCATGTCGCCGGAATTCAGGCCAAGAAAGCCGGGATAAAACCCTTGAAACGGGTGGATGAAATCCACAAAGCCTTCCGCCAAATTCGGGAGCAAGCCCGCGATTTGAAAGAATGCCGTCCCTACACCAAAATTCTCACGGAAAAAGGGATGGATAAAGCCATCAAGGCCGTGGCCAAGGATGTGACCGAAAACGAACGGTATTTTTATCATTACGGTATGATTTCGGAGCATTTGGGCAAAGGCAGCTGGACCAACAAATTATCGAAATTGATGACGGTGTTCGATGGCGCCAAAGATCCGATCTCGATTGATCTTATTGACGAAGTGATCGCCGAAATCCTTGATGGGCAACAAGCCCTCCAAGATACCTTCGGCGCGCCCCCGTCGCCCATTGATGCGTGGCGAACCGTTATTCAAGTGGTCAGCGGGCACCATAAAGCCAATAAATACGCAACCAAAGAAATCGTCCGGTTAAATGAAATATTTGCCGCTCACAACTTGCCCGTGACCAAAGCTGTATTGCTGGACCGGGTTTCCCGCCAATTAAAGGGAACCCAACCCATATCGCGAGAAGACAAAAACTCTAACCGCGAACATTTTGTGACACTTGTGAATGAGCTGATCGAGCCAACCGGCATCTTGGGCGGTGCCGTTATGAGCGAAGCCATTTTAATGCGGACCAAAATTCTGCTGAGCCCAGATGATGATGATCTTCCCATTGCCAGCGCCCTACAAAAGCTGATTTATCTATTACCCAGCAACGCCGCCCGACTTGGGTTATTGCTCGATCTGACGGGCACGGGGGTGGGCACTAAATACGATGCCGCCCTGCGGGTTCAAATAGGGTTGTTGTTGGATAAAGTCCGGACGATTGACGATTTGTTTCCCGCCAGTATTAAGGATAAAACCCGCTACGTGCATATTGAAAGCCTAAGAGAACGTGTGGGCCTGAGCGGATTGTCCGATGAAATGAAGTCAAGCTTTGCTGCGTCGTTTACAAAATTAGTCAAAAAATCCAAAGCGAAAGCAGACAGCAAGCCAAAACCGAAAAAAGTTGATGTTAACATCAAGATTGAAGATCAAAAGGAAGGTGCCAAAATGAACAGCCACTCTGAATTAACCTCCGGCGAGGTCTTGTTCTCAGAAGGTGACGCTGGCAACACAGCGTACTTTATCATCGAAGGCACCATGGAAATTTACCGAACCCCCGGCGGCAAAAAGAAAATCCTGTCCAAACTGGGCAAAGGCGAGATCATCGGCGAAATGTCCCTGATCGACAACCAACCGCGCATGGCCTCCGCCCGCGCGGTCAGCAAGGTAAAACTCGCCTGTATATCCCAAGACGACCTGACGGACCGCATCGGTAAACTAAAAGACCAAGACGTCATGATCCACCATGTCATGCGCACCCTCGTAAAACGATTGCGCGGTACCAGTCGCGATGGGGAATAATTTACTATACTTGTGAGTTCCCACCGAAATGGCGTAATGCGATACGTCTGGAGGCTGATGGACTGTTCTGTGTGATTTCTTGTTAACATGGACGTGTTAAAAAAAATTGGCTATAATACAGCTCTTCAAGGAGGGGTGCCCCTAATCTAACATAATAAATTTTTAACTTATAAATTTTATATGGAGGGTTCTAAAATGAAAAAATTTGTTATCGAACGTGATATTCCGGCTGTTGGTGAAATGAGCGAAACCGAACTCGGTGGTGCTGCAAAGGTTTCTAACTCCGCCTTGGCAGGATTGGCTCCAAAGGTGCAATGGCAACATTCGTATGTAACAGCTAATAAAACTTTCTGCATCTACCTTGCCGATGATGAGAGTGCTATTCATCAACATGCTGAACTTAGTGGTTTCCCTGCGACAGTCATTACAGAGGTGACAAGCGTCATCGATCCCACAACGGCTAGATAAAAGTTATTTGCCTTGCGACTCACTATTTAACCGAGTGCAAGGTGCGCTTTTAATACATCAATATTCAAGGGTTATACCATTATGGTGGACCTCTTGGTGAAACTTGCCTGTATATCCCAAGACGACCTGACGGACCGCACCTGTAAACTAAAAGATCAAGACGTCATGATCCACCACGTCATGCGTACCCTCGTGAAACAATTGCGCGGTACCAGCCGTGATGGGGGATAACCTCAAGCCGTTTGGCGGATTTCTTCGGCTTCTTTTAGGTCGACGGAGACCAGTCGGGAGACGCCGCGTTCGGTCATGGTGACGCCGAACAGGCGATCCATGCGGGCCATGGTCATGCGGTGGTGGGTGATGATGATGAAGCGGGTGCCGGTATCACGCGAAATGGCTTCGACCATTTTGCAGAACCGCTCTACGTTGGCATCATCAAGCGGGGCGTCGACCTCATCGAGTACACATATGGGGGCCGGATTGGTCAGGAACACCGCAAACAGCAACGCTGTTGCCGTTAAGGCTTGCTCGCCGCCGGAGAGTAACGAGAGCACCTGTAGTTTCTTACCCGGAGGGCTGGCCATGATCTCCAAGCCGGCTTGCAGAGGATCATCGTGGTCGGTAAGCGCCAAATGAGCTTTACCGCCGCCGAATAATTTTACGAATAATTCCTGGAAGTGTTCGTCGACTTCTTTGAAGGAGGTGAGCAATCTTGCCCGACCTTCGCGGTTTAGTTCGGCAATGGCCTTGCGGAGTTTATCAATGGCGGCGAGCAAATCTTCGCGTTCGGAATTCAGCGTGTCAATTTGTTCCGACATTTCGCGGGTTTCTTGTTCGGCGCGTAAATTTACAGCCCCCATGGTGTCGCGTTCACGGATCAAGCGATCAACCCGGCGTTCGGCGGCTTCCATGTCGGGCAATTTGGCGTCGTCGGTAATTTCGGCCAATTCGCGTAAGGATTCAGGGCGGGTTTGAAGCTTTTCTGTGACCCGCTCCAAAATGCTGTCGAGGGCTTGTTGGTTTTGTCCGACTATGCCTTCGGCGCGCACGCGGGCTTCACGGGCTTCGCCGAGGGCCTGTTCGTAATCCCGTAGAATTTTCGACGCTTCGTTAACTTTGTTCTCGCTTGCCGCCAAAGCGTCAGCGGCCTTGGTGCGTTTTATTTCAGCGTTCTCGACAAGGTTTGTGAGATCAAGGCGCTTTCTCTCAATCTCGGCGGGCTTGTCTTTTAGACTCACTTGTTGGGCGATAAGGGCTTCATTGCGGGCCTCTAGTTGCTCGATCTGGCCGCCCGCGTCTTTTTGCCGGTTGCGCCAAGATAGGAGCTCAGCATCAATATCGGTAATGCGGCGTTCGCGGTCTTCGGCGGCGCGGCTTAATCCGGTATAACGGCTTTGGCTATCCACTTGGGTGGCGCGGCGTTTTGAGAGCTCTTCGCGAACGGCTTCTAAATTACCGCGTTGTTCACCCGTGGCGGGCAGGGCGGCGAAGTCGGCATCGGCTTTGATGGCTTGGGTCGAGATTTCTTCGCGGTCTGTATCTAGCTCTTCTAATTGTTCTTCAAATGAAGCAACACGCGATTGTCGGGCGGCTGCTTTTTCTTTCAGGGCGATCTGGCGTTCTTGGGCGATCGCCAAGCGTTTTTCTGCCAACCGAACGGCTTCGCGGGTTTCACGTTGCTTGACGCCCGCTTCATCAACTTTGGACCGTGCTGATTGGGTAATGGTTGCGGCTTGATCGGCCTTGGAAACGGCATTTTCCATGTCACGGCGGACTTCGGATAACCGATTACGTTGTTCTAAACGTTTGGCGGCGCCGGTGGCGGCGTCGGGTGAAATGGTGAAACCATCCCAGCGCCATAACCAACCATCACGGCTGACCAAACGTTGGCCTTGTGCCAAATCAGGTTGCAGCTTGTGCCCGGTTTCCACATCAACCACCACGCCCACTTGTGATAAACGACGGTTTAACGCATCGGGTGCTTTAACCATATCTGAGAGGCGCTCAGCACCAGCGGGTAGGGCTTGCGGGGAACTATAAGAATCCAGCGTGCGCCAATGGACGGCGGAAGGTTCATCTGCCGGGGCCGATAGATCATCGCCAAGGGCGGCCCCCAAGGCCCCCTCAAAGCCGGATTTAACGCTCAGCGCATCAATGAGCGGCGGGAACATTTCGGGCTCACCGCTTTCCAAAACATTGCTGAGGGCGCGTTCTTCGGCTTCTAACCCGGTGAGCTCAGAGCGGGCTTCTTGTTCAGCCAAGCGGGCTGATTCAACGGTGCTTTGCGCGTTTTCTCGATCAACTTCAATCTGTTCGATTTGGGCGCGTAAGGATTCTAAGTGCTGCTCGGCGTTACCAAATTCTTCATCAACACTATCGGTACCATCGGCGTCACCGATTTCTTCCATCAGTGCACTGCGTTGCGCGCGCGTGATATCGATGCGTTCCAGAATACGGCGCAGACGTTCATTAAGCTCGCTCGCTGTACGTTCCATGCTGGCGCGGCGGGCCTCGGCGGCGGCCAATTGTTCGGTGAGCAACGTGTGCTCTTCATCAAGTTCTTCGACCTGCGCATTGGCATGGGCCAGGGCTTCTTCGGACTTTGCAACCACATCGTCTTGATCGGTACGGGCTGCTTCAAGCTCTTTATTTTCTTCATCCAGTTTGCGAACGGCTTCTACCGCATCTTCGGCGCGGCTGCGTTCGCGGCCGATATCACCCGATACCTGACGGATGCGAACCATGCATTCATCTTGTTCGCGTTGGATACGTTCTTCTTCCGCAACCAAACCATCACGGGCAATGGCCAAGCGTTGTAGCTCAGCGGCGGCGGCCACTTCGGCCTCGCGCAATGCAGGAAGATCAGAGGACGTTTGGGTTTGCGCCAGTGACGCGGTCGCCGTGCGCCGGGTCAGCTCGTTAACGGTTTCCTCGGCGGTTTTTAAGGTGCTGCGAGAGGCGTCCATAGCGCCTTGCGCTTGGGTCCAACGAAGATGATACAGCGTTGCTTCGGCCTTACGAATGTGATCGCTGAGATTACGATAACGGGTGGCCTGACGGGCTTGTTTTTTAAGGCCCGTTAATTGGGTCTCCAAGGTGCCTAGAATATCATCCAGACGTTCCATGTTGTTCTCAGCCGCCCGAAGCCTTAATTCTGCCTCATGTCGGCGGGAATGCAGGCCTGTAATGCCAGCGGCTTCTTCCAACAGGTGCCGACGCTCTGCGGGTTTTTGCGAAATCAGTTGACCAATGCGGCCTTGGCTGACCATGGCGGTAGAGCGCGCGCCGGTGGATGCATCAGCAAACAAGAGCTGTACATCACGGGCGCGGACTTCTTTGCCGTTCACCCGGTAGGTAGAGCCTTTTTCACGCTCGATTTTGCGTGAGATTTCCATGTCTTTGTATTCGTTAAAGGCGGCGGGGGCGACACGGTCTTTGTTATCTAGAACCAGAGCGACTTCTGCGATATTGCGAGAAGGGCGATTGGTTGTGCCGCCAAAGATGACATCTTCCATCTCTGATCCCCGCATTTGCTTGGCCGATGTTTCGCCCATGACCCAGCGAAGCGCTTCTACCAAATTGGATTTACCACACCCGTTAGGACCAACGACACCCGTCATGCCGAGTTCAACCGGCATTTCGGTTTTATCGACAAATGACTTAAATCCCGTCAGTTTGAGTTTAGTAAAATGCAACAAAGTGTCTTAATCCTTAAAACGAATTATCTACTGGTGAATACCAAAGGAAAATTAGGTGATACTATATCACAAAATCTGCCGATTTAGTACGTATCTCTCTTAGTTGAGGGCGTCTTCTATGGCCGCGCGGAAAACGTCGATATCTTGCGCCCCTTCAATTCTTGTGCCCCCGGCTTCACCGATAAAAAATGTCGGTGTTGATTGAATACCATAATTATTACTGGCTTCTTCTGCCCCACTACGGATGCCGTTCATTAAATCTTTATTTTGCAAACAGGCCGTTACATCGTCAGGTGTCATCATTGCGTGTTTGGCGACGCTGGATAATGCCCCGATCGGGTCTTCCGATTGTCCCCAGACGCTTTGTTTGTCGAAGAACAACCCAACCATACCAAAATACATGGATTCCGGCGCACACCGGGTCAACATGGACGCTGCCATAGCACGGGTTCCCAATGGATAGTCACGGAACTCTAGACGTACGAGCCCGGTATCAATGTAGTCTTTTTTGATAATGGGGTATGTGTCGTCATGAAAACTCTTACAATGCGAACATCCCAAAGATGCATATTCAATCAATGTAACAGGCGCGTCGTCCCTGCCAATAGAGCGAACGGACAATGCGGTGGTTAAATCAACTTCACCCGCATAGGCGTTTTCGACAGACACTGGCGATAGCGTTGCGCTGATGGTGAGCGCAAAAAGGGCTAAACCCGTTAATGACGGTCGAAAATTATCCGCAATATTTAGTATTAATTTATACAAATGAGCCTCCTAAGCCACTAGATATAGAATATAAGGTCCCAATGACCTCCGAGTCGAGCCAATATTATCCACAGAATGCATTTTCCTGTGAATAAAATTCCCTACCCGATATTTTCTCGGATAATGAAGATCTCTAAGAATAATGTTCATTTCATGGCATTTTGGTGATTTCTCTATAATGCTTGCCCGTAATGTCGCCAATAGGCAATATTGCGACCTAATTGTTACTCTCATCCAGTATAAGGAAAACAGCATGTCGAATTCTAAAAAAATGCCTCTTACAAAGCCGCCTCGACGTGAGTTTCAAACCTTTATGGATTTCCCTTTGAATTGTGAACTAGAAGGTTTAGGGGCGGATGATGCCCATATGGCGATTATGGGCATTCCTTACGGAGCCCCTTATTCCGTAGCCGAAGTCACCAATGACCAATCGAACGCACCAACGGCGATTAGACGAGAATCTAAATTTATCACCAGCGGATTGAAACATTGGAATTTTGATGTTGGGGGGACGATCTTTGATGGCAGAGATATAAAAGTCATTGATGTGGGAGATGTGCCAGCCTCAGTCCGTGATCTTGATGATCACTATAAAAGAGCCGAAGAAGCCACACGGTTATTGTTGGCTGCCAATATCACGCCTATCGTATTTGGCGGCGATCATGGGGTGCCAATCCCCGTTATGCGCGCCCTTGATAGCCTTGGTGAGAAAATCACGCTCATTCAGGTCGATGCCCATATTGATTGGCGCGATCATGTAAATGGCGTCAAAGAAGGTTATTCCAGCCCCATTCGTCGTGCATCTGAAATGGATCACATTGGCGATATCTTTCAAATTGGTATCCGGGGGTGTGGTAGCGCCCGTGAGGAAGACTACAACGCTGCTATGGCATACGGCTCTAATATCATCACTGCCTATGATGTACACGACAATGGCATGAGCAGCATTTTGGAGCGTATTCCTGATGGTGGTCATTATTACCTGACCATTGATCTTGATGGGTTAGACCCCAGCGTCGCCCCCGCCGTGATGGCACCATCGCCAGGTGGGTTGTTGTTCCATCAAATCAGAACGCTCGTCCACGGTCTGATCAACAAAGGTCGGGTTGTAGGAATGGACCTTAACGAAATAGCGCCTAAGTTCGATGTGAACAATGTGACGTCCCAAGTTGCGGGGCGGATTGTGCTCAACTTTATCGGCGCGTCGGTTCGGGCGGGATATTACGATTAATTCTTTTTGCGTCGCATGATGTTCTCGCCCAATCGCTCAAGGGCTGCATGTAACTCTGGGTCCTCGATGTGACTTAGCGAGTTATCCAGATCATTTTGGCTCTGGGGCGTTAAGGGGGGCAATTCTTCTTTATAAATCTCAGACCCATCTTCGCCATAATCGGGCAGAGGGGCTTGTTGAAGTTGGACACGCTCGACAGAGCGATAACCAAAGTGTGTGTTGATCCGGTCTATTAAAATGGTTTCCATATGTTGTAATTCCAGAGCAATAGATCCGGACGCTATGCGCAAATATAACGTACCGCCAGAGCGTTTGCCTTTGGGGTAAGTGATACGAACGGGAACCGAAAGGGCCGCCAGTTCTTTACCAACCACCTTGTCCCATTGAGAAATAATGGTGCCACCCGCAAACCCCCGTTTACCAAAAGCCCGCTTGGTCAGCTTTTCAATATGCTGTCCTACTGGTTTGGTTTTACCGCCTCGCCGGCGAAGGGGCTTTTTATCTTCTGTATAATCGCTCATAAAGGGATGATAGGCGCGCACAAGAATCAGAACAAGATAAAGCATCGTAAATGGTAAAAAGAACCATCCAAAAATTTGATCCGGCTGAAGCTTTACTTGTTTGGTATGACCAATCGCGCCGAGATCTACCGTGGCGCGAGGATAATCCGGAGCCTTATCATGTATGGTTGTCCGAGGTCATGTTGCAGCAGACCACGGTGGTTACGGTTAAACCCCGGTTTGCTAAATTTCTAGAACGCTGGCCGACAATTAAGGAGTTGGCTGCGGCCCCCCTTGATGATGTTTTGCATGAATGGCAAGGGCTTGGGTATTACGCGCGGGCGAGAAATTTACATAAATGTGCACGCGCGATCACGCAAGATCATAAAGGTGTTTTCCCAAGTAATGAGGCCGCTTTATTAAGTCTGCCGGGTATCGGCGATTATACCGCAGCGGCAATTGCAGCGATTGCATTTGGGCAAACAACCGCCCCGGTGGATGGAAATATTATTCGCGTGATATCGCGATTGGCAGGATTGGAGCAAATCATGCCAGCGGGGAAACAAGCCGTGCAGAATTTGGTGCGAGAGTACGTTCCCAGCCACCGGCCCGGTGACTTTGCTCAAAGTATGATGGATTTAGGGGCCATGGTCTGCACCCCCCGATCGCCGAAATGCCAACAATGCCCGTGGCAAGAAAACTGTCAGGCCCTTTCAATGGGCACGCCAGATGAGTTCCCGCGGAAAAAACCAAAGAAGCAGAAACCAACCCGATACGGAACGGTCTTTTGGTTGGTTGATGACAGGGGGGGCGTGCTTCTGCGTCGCCGTCCTGAGAAAGGTTTGTTAGGCGGAATGATGGAGTTTCCCTCAAGCGATTGGACGCAAGGTCACAAGGAAAATGATTTTTTAAAGTTTGCGCCCGTTGAAAATATTACGTGGGAAAAAGTGCCCGGCAAAGTCCGCCATACGTTTACTCATTTTCATCTAGAGTTAGAAATTGTTAGGGGGGGACATTCAGACAATAGCAACGCGATTTGGGCCTTACCCGAAGAATTTCCGGACTATGCTTTACCCACGGTTATGAAGAAAATTGTTGATCTGGTACAAGAAACAAAACTGATTTCTGCTTAATTTTGTGGTATAATAACCCTTTCATTTCTGAAGACAGAGAAGGAGTTGAGCCATGGCTATCTCACTTACCCTTCAACAATACCTGAGTGATCGTCAAATTGATTACGATACTATCGTCCATCATAAAACTGAAACATCATCAAAAACAGCTGAGGTCTCGCATATACCGGGATCACGATTGGCTAAGGCTGTCATTATCAAGGATGAAGATGCCTATTTGATGGTGGTATTACCCGCGTCCCATCACATTCGTCTCAATGAATTGCAAAAAGTGCTGCATCAACGGGTCGAGCTTGCCAATGAACATGAAGTCACCTCCTTGTTTGCTGATTGTGAAGAGGGTGCTATTCCACCGCTCGGCAAAGCTTATGGGCTTGATGTGCTCATCGACGAGAGCCTTACCAATGGTGATGATATCTATTTCGAAGGTGGTGACCATGTAACGCTTGTGCACATGCAGACCGACCAATTTGAAAAATTGATCGGTAATGCTACGCAGGGGCGTTTCAGCCGTCATGATGATTTAGATCGAGGGTTAGAAGGTCGAAGCGGTTTTCGGTTTGCTCATACCTAAAAGCAATTAACCGTCTTACCGTCTACAATTAACCGCCTAGTCGTCATAGGAGATCAGCGCGTCGAACGGGATGCCGTTTAATTTGTCGCGTCCGCCTAGGAATGTGAGCTCGATGATGCAGGCAGCACCGACCACTGTGGCGCCGGCCTGTTCAAACAGATCATAAGATGCGCTCATGGTGCCGCCCGTTGCCAACAGGTCATCAAGAACTACAACTCGATCACCGGGTTTGACGGCGTCTTTTTGCATTTCGATAATATCGGTGCCGTATTCTAACCCATATTCGTAGCTGTAAACGTCACCGGGTAATTTTCCTTGTTTGCGGATCATGGTAAATCCCAGACCCAGTTTTAGGGCAAGGGGGGCTGCGACCAGAAATCCGCGAGAATCGATACCGGCCAGCACATCGGGTTGGTGACGGCTGATTATTTTGGCCATACGACCCATGGCAACGGACCACGCATCCGGATCTGCAAGCAACGTTGAGATGTCGTAAAACAAGATACCCGGCTTGGGGAAATCAGGAATGGTACGGATGTGGTCTTTAAGGTCCATCGGGTCGTCTTTCAGTAAAAATTATTTAATATCGACAAATTTTATTCCGGCATTTTCCATTAACATTTCTCGGTTCAATAGTTTTACGCAGGCATTAATAGCCGAAATAGAAGGTACAGGTTTGTCTACCCAAACGGCAATTTCAATGATCGCCCCAATAATCGCTTCGGTTTCAAGCGAACGCCCCTGTTCAACATCTTGTAACATAGATGTTTTGTGTGATCCTACACTTTCTGCCCCATCGATGCGTTTTTCTATGGTGTGACGGAATGTAGCGCCGATAGCTTCGGCGACATCTTGAGCTTCGCGCATCATTGTAGCCGCCAGTTCCCGGGTCTCTTTAAATTGGCATATATTAACCAGTGTGGAATGGGTTAGCGCGCTAATGGGGTTAAAGGACATATTGCCCCAGACCTTGAGCCAGATTTCTGATCGAATATCATCCAAAATACGGGAGCGAAACCCGGATTCGGTAAACAGCTTGAAAAGCTTATCTATACGGTCGGTATGAGAGCCGTCTAATTCACCAATGGGAAAACGGTCACCTTCAACATGTTCGATTACGCCGGGCTCAATAATGCCAGAGGCAGGGTAAACCACACACCCGATGATACGGTTCGCATCAATGTGCTTCCCCAAGACGCCACTGGGGTCTAGGGAATGCAGTCGCTTGCCATCAAATTCACCACCAAGTTTATGGAAATACCACCATGGCAAACCGTTTTGGATGGGGAGAATCATCGTGTCTGGTCCACAGATGCTTTCGACCTCGCGGGCAATTTGATCAAGGAAGTGCGCTTTTACAGCAAGCACAATCAAATCTTGTAGTGGCAGTTCAGACATTTCGGAAACAGCATTAACTTGAACAGTATTACGGGTGCCATCAGCTTCCTGCAGCGTTAAACCATTTTCTTGTATGGCTTTTAGATGCAAACCTTGATCAATGACGCTGACATCATTACCTGCTGTGGCAAACCGGACAGCCATTAAACCGCCGATTGCGCCGGCTCCTATGATGCAAATTTTCATTGTATTTTCCTTATAAGTTATCAAAGGTGTTTTGGAGTGTCCCGACACCCTCGATGGTAACAGAAATAGTATTATGCGGCTCCTTCATGGAACCTGCGCCAACGGATGTACCGCAGCAAATTATGTCACCGGGGGAAAGGGTGATCTCGCACGATAACATGCTGATTATTTTATAGGGGGGGATGATCATGTCAGATACCGGGTAATTCTGACGTTCATCGCCATTTAATACCGTTACAATGTTAAGGTTCTCAGGCTCTAAGTCCGTGGCAATGCACGGTCCAAATGGCCCAAAGGTATCAAAGCTTTTAGCCCGCCCCCATTGAGCAAACGTGGGGTCTTTGTGTAAGACATCAAACCCGGTTACATCGTTGATGCATGTATAACCAAATATGTATTCTGGGGCTTGCTCGATTGTAACGTCCTTGCAAGTTTTACCAATAACAATGCCTAATTCACCCTCAAACACCACCCGGCCAGTATAATTGCTCGGGCGCTTAATAACACCACCTGTTGCCAAATACGAATTGCTGGATTTTTGAAAATATAAGGGGTTATCCGGAATAGCGGATTCAAGCTTTGTCGCCAGTGCATGGAAATTATTCCATAACCCAAGCATTTTAGAGGGCTCGCAAGGAATGATGAGTTGAACTTCACTTAAGGCAATTTGATATCGGGTGGGTGAAGGGTTGTTAAACATATCACCTTCATAGATGGTGATTATATCGTCTTTCAACGTACCAAAACTTTTTATGCCCGCAACTTGAAATCTAACCCACGTGGTCATGTATATGGTTCCCTAAGTATACTAATGAAATTTGAGCGAAGAAAATGACAGTAACATTTTTTATTGTATATCATTATTTAATATTTTTGAACGCACTGTAGTATAAATATTTATATAGGAGAAAATTTAATGGGTCACGTGTTTGGGAGAAGCCCCGGTTCTGAATTGCCTGTTGTTGCCAGCGGTGACGGTATATGCCTGATCGATACCAATGGTAAACGCTATATTGATGCTTCTGGTGGTGCGGCGGTTTCTTGTTTGGGGCATTCTGATCCTGATGTGATCGCCGCCATTCAAGAACAAGTGGGAAAAGTAGCTTTTGCCCACACCAGTTTTTTTACATCGGAACCGACAGAGGAACTGGCAGACTTATTAATCGAAACGGCCCCCCGTGGCATCGGCATGACCTATTTTGTTTCTGGCGGATCAGAAGCCGTTGAAGCCGCTTTGTTGATGGCCCGGCAATATTATTTTGAACGGGGCGAGCCATCGCGAAAGCATTTCATTGCGCGGCGACAAAGTTATCATGGCAATACGGTCGGGGCCTTGTCTGTGGGGGGCAGCCAGTATCGGCGGGAAGCGGTAGAGCCATTATTATTTCCCGTAAGCCATATCGCCCCTTGTTACGAGTACCGGTATAAAGATGATGATGAGAGCGTTGAAGAATATGGGCTTCGCATTGCCAATGAATTGAAAGCTGAGATCGAGCGATTGGGGGCAGAAAATGTTTGTGGCTTTATTGCGGAGACCGTGGGGGGGGCCGCTGCCGGATGCATTCCACCAGTGCCGGGGTATTTCAAACGCATTCGTGAAATATGTAATGAATACGACATTCTACTGATACTCGATGAAGTCATGAGCGGCATGGGAAGAACCGGAACCCACTACGCTTGTGAACAAGAAGCCATTGACCCCGATATGATTACGATGGCCAAGGGATTGGGGGCTGGGTATCAACCCATTGGAGCGGTGATGGTTTCTACGGAAATATATAAAACAATTGCGGGGGGCTCTGGTGCTTTCCGTCATAGCCACACCTATATGGGGCACCCGACGGCTTGCGCCGGGGCTCTGGCCGTTCAAAAGGTCGTGCGGGAGCGAAACTTACTTGAAAATGTTCGCACCCAAGGGGCAAATTTTCATACAGCATTAACCCAGCGATTGGGGAACCAACCCTGGCTGGGTGATATCAGGGGACGCGGCTTGTTATGGGGGGTGGAGTTGGTCACGGAGCGCGTAAGCAAGGAAACATTTGATCCCGCCTTGAAATTACATAACGTCATAAAGCGTAATGCCATGGATCGGGGGTTGATTTGTTACCCCGGCGCTGGAACAGCGGATGGCACCAAGGGTAATCATGTTTTATTAGCGCCCCCCTTTATTGTTACCGAAAAAGACGTTTACGAAATTGCCGATCGATTGGGGGCTTCTATAGAAGCCTCAATCGCGGAATTGGATTTATGACAGACGTTATGATAGGCCGGGTGCCATTGATTATTGCCGTAGCACCAAATGGCGCACGCAAAACCAAAACCGATCACCCTGCTTTACCGATGAGCCCTTCCGAATGTGCGAGAGAAGCTGCCCTCTGTAAAGAGGCCGGCGCGGCTATGATCCATCTGCATGTACGCGATAAAGCGGGTAAACATTCGTTGGATGCAGATACTTATAAACAAACTATTGCAGCCATCAGAGCGGAAATAGGCGATGACATGATCATTCAGGCCACCACCGAAGCGGTAGGGATCTATCAAATTCATGAGCAAATGGACATGGTGCGTGCCGTGCGTCCAGAAGCGATTTCAACCGCGGTACGAGAATTGATCCCGGATATTCAATCAGAAAATGATGCGGCTGAGTTTTATGGTTGGGCTATGGCAGAAAATATCGCCGTTCAATATATACTCTATGACGTGAATGATCTTCAGCGATTGGTTGATTTGAATAACCGCGGGATTATTCCGGGAGACCAATTGTCGGTGTTGTATGTTTTGGGACGCTATAGCGTTAATCAGCAATCTGACCCCGCTGACTTGTTACCTTTCTTGAGTGCAGCGAATGAGCCGGAAACCGGGGCTGGTAAAAATTGGCATTGGAGCATGTGTGCCTTTGGTCCTTTGGAAGGGGCATGCGCCCTTTCGGCGGCATCACTTGGCGGCCATGTTCGGGTCGGGTTCGAGAATAATATGCTGCTGAATGATGGTGGATTGGCCGCGCAAAATGCTGACTTGGTTGATCAGGTTGTGCACGGCGCAAAGTTACTTTCCCGTCCGGTAGCAAGTGCGGATCAGGCTCGTGAATTGTTAGCCGGGAATTATTAATTCTGAAATATCACTTTTGAAATATTAAGCAGACAAAAGAAAAGCGCTGCACCCCGAGCTATGTAGCAAGGTATGCAGCGCTGAATTCTTTCAAAGAATTCTGAGCTGTTTTTATTGAGCAGCTAAAAATTCGATCAGAGCAGCGCGCTGGTCTTCTTTTTTGATGCCATTGAAGCTCATTTTTGTCCCTTTGAGGTATTTTTTAGGCTTGGTTAGGAAACCATCAAGAGTTTCTGCGTCCCAAGTAATGCCTGAATCTTTCATAGCATCAGAAAACTTGAAGCCTTCAACAGTTCCAGCCACACGGCCTATGATACCATTCAAGTTAGGACCAATTTTGTTTTTGCCGCCAGCTTCAACAGTGTGGCAAGCTTTGCATTTTTTGAATATTTTTTCGCCATCAGCCGCATTCGCAACATTACCGGAAAAACCGATAAGGCTAACGGCGGCAATAGCGAAAGTAGTGATCAGGGTCTTTTTCATAAAAATTTCCTTAACGTTGTCATAGTTGTTTTGATAAATAAAAGCGTCTAAATTGTCTTAAACTATCCTATAATTATGCCCTACATATAGGACAAAATGGAATTTATCAACCAGTCTCTGAGTAGTTTTTTTGTATTATATACAGGGTTTGTTTCAGTTACATACTGTTTAGGTCATTCCAAATGTCATAATCCCGTCGAAACAGGGATAATGATTTCCAAATATGTCTAAATTCCTTATTTAAGGCGGATTGCTCACTCGCAACATCTTGCCAAGCGCCCTTTAGGGCTTTCAAAATTTCCGGTGGAAAGTCGTTGATTTTGACACCGTGGGCGCTGAAGACCTTGAGTGCGTCAAACTGCCCGGCTTCACCTAGTACAATCCCCTGGCGGGTATTATTACCACACACAGTTTTTAATTGCTGACGATGCTTTTCACTTAAGCCTGTCCATGTGTCATGGCGAACAAGCAAGTTTATAAACGTTGCGCGCTGATGCCAACCTGGGAAGTAATAATATAAAGCCGCTTTATGTAATTGATAGATGTAATCAATGGAGGGCAATGAATAGGAGGCCGCATGGATACCCCCATTTTTAAGGGCTTTATGAATTTTATTCGTATCCAATTCAACCGTTAAAGCACCCAATTTTTCAACGGTACGCGCGGCTAAACCTTTAATGTGAATTTTCAATCCTTTAAAATCTTCAACTGAATTTATTTCTTTCTTAAACCACCCCGCTGGCTTTGCTGGTATAAGGCCGCAGACCTCGGCATGCATGCCGAGCGCATGGTATATATTTTCAAATTTTTCTTGTCCACCGCCGGCGTAAAACCATGCGAGCAATTCATCGAATTCAGGGCCAAATGGTTGCGCGCCGAATAAAGACAAGGAAATATTATGCTCCATATCTATTAAGGGGGTAGAGAATGCCGCGTCAATGGCACCGGACTTAACCGCCTGAAACATTTCGCTGACCGGGGAAATGGTCCCCGGTGCATGATGCTTGATTGAAATTTCGCCACCACTGATGATATTGATATCAGTTTCCAGCTTTCGGGCCAGAGCCCCCATCACGGGCATGTCCATATCAAAGGCACTGGCCATTCTCCAATGTACATCGCCTTGGATTGGTTGTTTGCTCTTTTCCGCCAAGAATGTGGGTTCAGGGTGTAATATTTCTGTTACTGTAGTGCTCTCAATAGGCGCTACTTCAGTGACGCTATTTTGGGCTGTTTCAGAGGGCTTTTCTGGACCTGTTAATCGCGGCGCAACGATTGATGCGCCAAGCAATACACCAATCACAACACCAATTATTGTACTGATAATTAATTTTTGCATGCTTTAATCCAGATCGCCGTATCGTGGAATGCTACGCCCCCAATGGGGCCTACGGCTTCATCGCTGGTCAACAAATTAATACCAATACCGCCTTCAAAAGCATGGTTAGGCCAGATGCCCTCGCTGATGACTACGCCTTTTTGAATGCCGTCGAATATACGAGCGTTTAGGTTGAGCGCCCCTTTAGCATTGCCGATGGTGATCTTGTCGCCTTGTCCAATAGATAACTTTGCGGCGTCCTCTGGGTGGATCATGACCTCGGGCTTGCCTTCGCGGGACAAGGATGATGGCGTCTCGTTAAAAGTAGAATTTAAAAAAGTTCTCGCCGGAGCTGTTACCAACCTGAAAGGCCTTTCAGAGGTCGCGTTGTCGATAATATCCCAATGATCGGGCAGTTCAGGCATGGAGGCGACACAATCTTTATCCACATAACCATGGGGGGTAATAGCAGACCAGTCTGGTTTGAAATGGAATTTCTGGTCGGGGTGTTTGAATCCTTCGGTGAAGTGTGCATCTTCAAAAGGGGGTTGGCAATCAATCCAGCGGCCTGTTTCCAGCCCCTCTAAACTGCCCCAACCAGATACTTTCAAGGTTTCATCAATAAGCTCGCGCGAGGTCATATTGAAACCGGGGTGTTCAGCCCCCAATCGTTTTGCTAGTGCACAAACTACATCATGATTGGACCAGCAATCCTCTGGTCCATCAATAATCTTAGGGCCAAATATAATGTGCTGATGCCCCCCACTTTGGTAAACATCATCATGTTCGACAAACATGGTGGCAGGAAGAATAATATCCGCCATTAAGGCGGTTTCTGTCATGAATTGTTCATGCACACAAATGAATAAATCATCACGGGCAAAACCCTTATGAACTTTGCTTAAATCCGGGGCTATGGACATGGGATTGGTGCTTTGAATGAACAAAGCCGTCACAGGGGGGCCGCCTTTTAGGTCTTTTTCATCGCCGCATAATACTGCCCCAATACGGGATTGGTCGAACATCCGAACATTAGGGTCAAAGTGGTCTAACCCCTCAATTAAATTTTTATCCCAGTGGTAGATGGCCCCGTTATTATGAAAAGCACCGCCGCCTTCGTGTTTCCAAGCACCACAAACAGCCGCAATACAGGTCACCGCATGCATGTTGACGGCCCCATTGCGAGAGCGGCTGAAACCGTATCCTAAGCGGAAATATGTTTTCGGTGTCGCGACAATCATCGCGGCAAATTTTTCGATGTCGGCGACGGGTACACCACATATTTCTTCTGCCCACTGGGGGGTGCGGGTTGATAGATGTTGTTCCAACGCCGCTGGATGATCGGTGTATTGGGCTAAGTATTCACGGTCCGCATGACCATCACGAAACAATACATGCATGACAGCACAGGCCAGTGCGCCATCGGTGCCGGGACGCACGCATAAAAATAAATCAGCCTTGTCGGCGGTGCCATTGCGGTAGGTATCAATGACAATAATTTTGGCATTGTTGGATTTGCGTGCTTTTGTCGCGTGGGTCATCATATTTATTTGAGTATTAACCGGATTGGTGCCCCAAATAACAATTTGATCGGACTTTGCCATTTCACGGGGGTCAACACCCATTAATTTCCCCGTGCCGGCGATAAACCCGGTCCATGCGGGCGTGACACAAATGGTTGAATAAAATCCAGCATATTTCTTTACATGCCGCAGACGGTTAAGCCCATCACGCATAACCAGTCCCATGGTTCCCGCGTAAGAATAGGGCCAAACTGTATCCGGACCATATTTTTTTTCTGCTTTAAGCAATGCGTCGGCGGTCTCATCCAACGCTTCATCCCAAGTGATAGGTTCAAATTCACCGGAGCCTTTAGGCCCTGTTCGTCGCATAGGGGTCAGTATGCGATCCGGATGATGGGCGCGCTCGCTATAGCGGGCGACTTTCTCGCATATCACACCATCAGTATAGGAATTCTCACGAGCGCCTCTGATCCGGCCAATTCGGGTGGCGCTTTCTCGTTCGACTTCCAGCGCGCACGTGCTGGGGCAGTCATGAGGGCAGGCGGAGTAATGTGTGTTCGCAGACTTAGAAATAATGGCTCTCCCGCACAAAGAAAATTTTGATTATTAGACTGTAATCATCTTTTTTACAGGTGACAACAGGGTCGAGAGGAATGCGCAAAAAGATAAAAATGCCGCCATAATAAATACGTATTCCAGTTGGACAGTCCCGGCGATGCCCGCCAATACCGCCCCGGCCGCCCCAATCCCATCCATTAGTGAGAAAGTTAGACCCAAGGTGGTTGATTCTCTTTCACCGGAATGTTCAACAGCCGTTACCAAAAGTACTGATCTGATGGCGACCATAGTGGTAATCGAAATCGCCATAACAATAATGAACCAAAAGAAAGGTAAGGCAAAAAATGCGGTTCCCGCACTCAGGGCGGCGGCCAAATTTCCCCATAGAACAACAGGGCGCCTACCGATGCGATCGGATAAATGTCCGATGATGGGCTGTGCCAATGCGCCAATTAACAACATAGCGGAAAAGGATAGTCCGGTCGCGACAGAATCCAAGCCATATGTGCGCTGCATATAGAGCGGTACCATACTGAGCAAAGCCATCATTGCCATGTTATAGGAGCTGACCTGAAATATTATCCGCAAACCGTCCGGTGTTTTCCATGTTTGCCAGATGCTTGCTAAATCAGAGATTGAAATACTTGTTCCAGCCCCTTTCGGAACATGACGGACCATGCGCAAGAAAAATATACCCATGATCAGGGTTGGTACGATGCTTAGTTGCAGGGCCGTTCGCCAATCAACATAGGCGAGGAGAAACCCAGCGGCGAGGGGGGCTATAACTTCTGCAAAGCTTCCCCCCATGGAATGAACACCAAGCGCGCGTGCTTTGTTATTCGGGTTCTGTTGAACCAGAACCCCCGTTGCCACGGGATGCCAAGCAGCGTCACCCATGCCAGCCAAGGCCATTAATATAATAAGCGACCAATATCCCGGCGCGAATGATGCGAGGATAAAGCCGATCACAACCCACCAAAAAGTCGCCAGAAGCATTCGGCCTCGATTAGAAATATGGTCGGCAATTAATCCGGCAGGGAAAAAGGCCAAAGACGACCCTAAGCTATAGAGCGTAATCAGCAATCCAAGCTCAGCAGGGGATAGATCCATGGAAACCGCTACGGCGGGCGCGATAATCCATACCGCACACGGTGCAAAATCAATACAAAAATGCCCCGCAACAAAGGTTGGTAATAGTCGGGTAGGTTTTTGCATATGGGCGGCTTTCCGGAATAATTATTTTCTGTGACTTGATTGTGGTCAATCGCAATTCATACAAGCTATGTCATATATACGCTAACAAGAACCATTTTGGCGAGTATGTAATGAAAATCACGGATGCTCTATACGGCGAACATGGGTTATTTTATCCTATGTTTAACTATACAGAAGCATTATTGAATGAAGGATCAGAACTAACAGAGATTAAAACGGCGCTCCGATTTCTTGGCTCAATAATTATCGATCATGCGGACTTTGAGGAAGAAGTGCTGTTCCCAAAACTTGAACCTTTTTTGGGTCAAGCAGGTCCTCTTGCGGTCATGCGTTCAGAACATGAAAAAATTAATGAATTATTTGAACAAGCGATCAATGCTAAAACCATTGAAACGCTCACTTTAAATACACGTTTGATGCTGGATTTGTTAAGAGGGCATTTTGCTAAAGAAGAACAGGTTCTATTTGCTATTACACAGAAGGTGCTTGATGAAGAAACTCAATTAAGGCTTGGCGATAAATGGGCTGAGCACAGGGGTGTCTCTATTGCGGATCGTAATACCCAAACCTGTTTCGGGTAACTTCATAAACAATTGTAAATCCAATTAAGTCGATTTAAGAGAACTTTTCGTGAAGAATGAATGCTTGTTCCAGCATTTCAGTTGCTTCACGGTGCTCTTTATTTTTTCCGCCAATGCCAGAAATATCAAGTTCAAGGGCCTGCAACAACAATGTGGCGACGTCTTGCTTATCTTCTGTACACGCTTGTGAATGTGCAGCGATAATCTTATCACTGAGGCGACGCATTTCAGTCATATCGGTACTCCTGTTTTGTGTATCGCAGGTATTAACAATCAAACTATTTAGTTGAAATTAACCATCCTCTATACCTATATCAAAAGGGTAGGGGCATAGCAAATCATTCGCTCGCTATCTAGGTGAAATATTTGAGTCGCATCAAACAGTATGTCGGTTTAAACTGTTGTAATCTTATATTAATAGGAGGCACTATGAATATGGAGCAACTTAGAAATATGGAACACCAAAACGCCGAACGACGCAAATGGCAACGTCTGGCAATTGAGTCCGAAGCTGAATTAAAAAACCATAATTTTATAAACAGTCAGGATCACGTTGTTAAGGTTCTTGATATTTCAGGGGGCGGTGCTTTGCTCAGCGTTGATACAACTCAACTGAATGAAGATCCCATGGGATTATCAATACTAAATATCGGGAATTATGACGCGGTTGTTGTTCGGCAATGGGATGATAAGGCGGCTGTCGTATTCCCTCATGACGAAGATGATCAATATTCCTTACAAGAAGAACTAGAGATTTTTTGCAGAGAAAATGATTATGATGATTGACCCTTTGAAAATTCTAGTTAGGTGCGATCATGACCCTCTGTCATAGCATACACCTTTGTCATGGATTGTGACTAATATTTTGTCCTCAGAAAAACCTATAAATACTAAAGTTGATTTATGCACATGTTCCGGCGAGTGTTCAGTTGGTGAGTTGGCAAAGGAAACGGCGCATGACTTTAACAATATATTGCAAATAATTCAGACCAATATTGAATTATTAAGATTGCAGAAGAACGATGAAGGTTCGCCCGTCGAGCTTCTTTCTCGAATAAATAACGCCGTGGAGCGCGGCGGTGTTATTACCTCTAAACTTCTAGAAATTTCTAAACACCATTCTATGGAACCAGAAATAACAAGCAAGCAGGGTGAGAGCCAGGCAATGGTACCGGGGCTCACTTCGCAAAACATAACAACAACGAATGCCATCAAGCGTGTATTGATCGTTGAAGACGATGATGAGGTCCGCCGATCGACGGTGCTTTTAATGGAGTGCCTTGGCATAGCCCTTGAAGAAGCGACATCTGCTGACACCGCTTTGGATATATTAATTGATGATCAGAATTTCGATATTATTTTTTCTGACGTTTTCATGCCGGGATCAATTTCCGGCTTTGGATTGGCTGACACCTGTAGGATACAATACCCTGAAATCAGAGTGTTGCTGGCTTCTGGGTATCCAGAAGAAGAATTAGAAAAATTGGGTAAAGGCAAAGGCGATTATAACCTACTGCACAAACCGTTTTCTATTGCTGAGTTAGAAAACGCATTTGATGAAATTAATAAACCTTGAGATGCATGGTCAAATTTAATAGGCTCGAATAATAATAAAATACGATTATAAAAAAAGAATAAAAAATGCGCATATACCTTGTTGAGGACGATAAGGATCTGGCCCCTACCATCTCCGCTGCGATGGAGACACAGGGCATTAGTACAGAAATTTTTTCTTCTGCAGAATCCTTTCTAGAGGCATACAATAGCGACTTTGTGGGCTGCATACTTCTGGATGTCAAATTACCTGGCATGAGCGGTATTGAGCTACAAAGTAAGCTTATTGAGCAGGGTTGCTGGCTGCCTATTATTTTTATAACCGGGCATGGTGAAATACCCGACGCAGTTCAAGCTGTTCGGCTTGGCGCTATCGATTTCATTGAAAAACCATTTAAGGTGAATGTCTTATTATCGGTTATTAAAAAAGCCTTTGGCCGCATTGAGGAATATCAAAAGAATATTGAGAAAGTTTCAATTTTGACGGCACGAGAAGTTGATGTGTTTGATCTAATCGTTGCTGGGCGATCGAATAAATTGGTTGCTCGAGAACTTGATATAGGTATTAGAACCGTTGAATTTCACCGGAAAAACATCTTGGAAAAGCTGGGTGTAGGGTCTGTGTCTGAATTGGTTGAAATCCACCGGTCACTCCCCTAAATTCGCGAAATCTGCCCTTAAAACCTTCCCCGTATTTTACCACAGTTACTTTACTTCTAAAAAAGTGTGAGTATGATTGTATTAAAGCATATTGCTGGCTGAAAAGTTAGTAGAATAAATTATAAAACAATTTTTTACGTAAAAACTAAACTATCTATTTTTAATCGACCTATTATTTTGTTCCTCAACCTTCCTCTGTTATCGCTATCTTCTGATTGCGATGATAGAGGATTTTTTTTATATTATGCTGATCGATAAGCACGTTAATCATTGGCCCCTGTATGGCCGCACACACAGCCGCCGTGATATCTTTTGTCTAGGCCGAGCCTATGCCCCCATAACGTAATTTTTTTGTCATTAATAATTACCTGAATGATCGTGTTTGGCTTGTTGATCAAAGAACGAAGCCGTTGATGGTTTTTGGGGTAATTTAATCTCAAAAGGTATCGATCTGATGTTGCCGGTTTCAACGCCTCGAACGATGTGTCCTTGATATTTTGTCGGCACGGGATTTGGTGCGCTAGGAACGGCATCTTCTGCCGTATATACCGATATAAATAATGTTCGCGGATCTGGTGAATTATTAGCGGTGGAGCCATGTAATAATCGCGTGTGCATCAAGCATGCGGTCCCTGCTTTGCCGGTGCAGAGAATAGATTTCGCCCGACATTCATCGGCCAGGTCATCATTGACAGAGCCCGTAAACACCTCCCCTTGCCAGATATCATAGATGTCGCCTTTATGGGTACCCGCAACAATTTCCAAGGGGCCATTTTCTTCGGTAACATCGTCAATCATAACAAGGGCGGTGATAATATCGTCGTTGCTGTGGGGGGTGAAGGGGAAATCTTGATGCCATTTTACCACCGTCTTACCGCCCGGTAGTTTTGAATTAATTTTTGTATGATGGATTTTAACATTTGGCCCGATCAGATCAGCAACACAATCGGTTACCTTGCTGTTGGCCATGGCTTTGAAATAAGCTTCAGAGACCTCAATGGGGGCATTAACCCGTCTCAGTTCTGGCTTTTCTGCATTATGCCCCGGTTCTAGATCAAATCTAGCTCGACCGTCAATAATTTCACCGTACGGTTTGTCATGGGCGCGGCTTTCTTCTACCCAACCATTGAAATCATCTTTCAATTGTTTAAGTAAAGCGGGATCAATGGCATCTTCAACGACCAGATAACCGTTTTTCCAGAAAAAATCTTTTTGTGATTTTGTGAGCACTGTCATTTTCAATCCCCTTTTAGTCCCCATTCTAAAATATCTTCCTGAAATATCCTCATAAAATTTCCTCGGATGCTTTTTTGAAAATAGCAACTTGAATAAATTTCAAACTAAAGAAGGAATGATTGAATGAGCGGGATTATGAAATTTGAAACTTAATATTAATACGGACGGTCGATACAAAACTCAATGAGTTCCTTAAACGCGTCTTTGGTGGGGCTATCTTCGAATATACCCAATGCATCACGGGCGATAGCGCCATAGTGACGGGCGCGTTCAACGCTATCGTTCAATGCATTATGAAGCGTCATTAGCTCAACAGCATGCGCCAGATCACCGTCTTTTTGATCAAGGTCTTCCAGCGTGCGACGCCAGAATATGCGTTCTTCATCATTGCCGCGGCGGAAAGCAAGAATGACGGGAAGGGTGATTTTACCCTCGTTGAAATCATCACCAATGGATTTTCCAAGCTCGGCCTGAACAGCGGAATAATCCAACACGTCATCAATAATTTGGAAGGCAATACCAAGATTTTGACCAAAAGCTTTTAAGGCTTCTTCTTCCACAGCGGGACGATTGGCAACAACAGCGCCAATTTGACACGCCGCTGCAAATAATTTGGCGGTTTTGGAAGCAATCACATCAAGATATTCGGTCTCTCCTGTCTCGGTATCATTTGCTGTCATTAATTGCAGGACTTCCCCCTCGGCAATGACGGATGAGGCGTTGGATAATATACGCAGAACATCAAGCGATCCGTCTTCTGTCATCAACTCGAATGAACGACTGAACAAAAAATCACCGACCAGTACGCTGGCCTTGTTGCCCCAAATGGCATTGGCTGATTGATTGCCACGACGTAAATCGCTCTCATCAACAACATCATCATGCAAGAGGGTTGCGGTATGAATGAATTCAACACACGCTGCCAATGAAATATGTCGATCACCGTCATATCCGCACATACGCGCTGCTGCTAATGTTAACATGGGGCGTAGGCGCTTCCCACCAGCCGCGATGATATGTCCGGCCAATTGTGGGATCATTGCGACAGGGCTGTGCATCCGTGACAAAATCTGTTGGTTCACAGATTTGATATCATCTTCAACAAGAGTGACGAGCCGATCAATAGATGGCTGTTTTCTCTGGTTTTCGTCCAATTTGATAACAACGCCCACGTTCACGCCCCTAAATAATAAAATCACGCCCTAAATAATAAAATAAGGCATTATATACAGGGGACTATAATATGGGATTTCCCCTATGGATGAAATATAAAGGGCATGCCAAGCCCCCGCAAGCAAAGAGATTTAGAGCGATAATAATTAATGCTCACTATGGTAAAATCATGTATGAGATGGGGTATGAATGATAATATTACAACCGATATGTTGCTTGGCGAACGGGTTACGCTCAATCAAGCGCGGCGTGGTTACCGCGTCGCTATAGACCCTGTGTTATTGGCGGCAAGCGTCCCAGCAACAGCGGGTGAGCATGTGTTGGATATGGGGTGTGGCAGTGGGGCCGCGAGCTTATGTCTGGCGGCAAGGGTGTCGGGTGTTACCATTGATGGATTGGAATTAATGCCGCAGATGCGGGAATTGGCGGTTTTAAATACCCAAGCAAACGATCAACAGAATCGGATAAAAATTATAGACGGAAATGTGGCTCACCCCCCGGCGGAGATCATAGCACGGCCCTATGATCACGTGATGAGCAATCCGCCCTATTTATCCGCCGGGTCTGGTAATCCACCCCCCGACCCCGTGAAAGCCGCCGCTATGGTTGAAGGTGAAGCAGGACTTGATCGATGGATATCATTGGCGGGTCAGGTGCTTAAAACCAAAGGCACGCTAACGCTTGTTCACAGAGCAGACCGCTTAGAGGATATTCTTGGCTGTTTGAAAAAACAATTTGGTGGCGTGGTGGTCTATCCACTGTGGCCTGATATGGAGCGTGTTCAACCCGCCAAGCGGGTGCTCATTCGGGCGATAAAGGGCATAAAAACACCGTTATCAATTCTCCCCGGGCTTGCTCTTCATAAATCAGATGGGACATATTCACCGAATGCAGCAGCCATTTTATCTGATGCTAAAGCGCTTAATATAACCTCATAAGTCTTGACCGGATCAAGGTTGCTCCCTTACAAGGTATTATGTTTGGATTTAGTTTACAAAAATTGCTGTTCACAGGACTAGCCATTGCCGTCGTTATCTACGGCTTTCGGTGGTATAGTGCCATGCAACAACGTCAGGCAGAGAACGCCCGTAAAAGGCCTTCTAAACCTACGAATTCAACCAAACAAGCAGCCTCGCAATCTGGCCCTCATACGGATGAAGCCGAATTGATGATAGAGTGCAAATCTTGTGGTATCTTTGTGGCCGCAAGTGGTACCCGGTCCTGTGGTCGGGATGATTGCCCTTATCCGGGGTGATATAATAAAATCTTTCATAAAGTGCCCTGAAAATTGCCGAAACGGTGTGTTGACCCTTCTTTAAGGGCTGGTTATTGTGCATTGCAAAATAACGCATGCACTCTCTGAGTGGATAAGACTTATGGCCCCACAAGACATCCAAACAGGACATCCAAATAGGGCATTAAACGAACAAGGCATTAAAAACGTGGCCTCAAATAACGCGAATAAAAAAACCTGTTTTCAGTCAATTTTTCTCGGTCTGCAGAACTTTTGGGCAGAGCGCGACTGTGTGATCTTGCAACCCTATGATACAGAGGTCGGTGCGGGCACATTTCACCCGGCCACGACGTTGGCGGCTTTATGGCCCGATATCTGGAATGTAGCCTATGTTCAGCCTTCGCGTCGCCCCACCGATGGGCGGTATGGTAAAAACCCCAATCGTTTACAGCATTATTATCAATTTCAAGTCATGATGAAGCCATCGCCTGAGAATATTCAAGATATGTACCTTGATAGCCTGCGTCATATTGGCATTGATTCCGAACTTCACGATATCCGCTTTGTCGAAGATGATTGGGAAAGCCCCACATTGGGTGCTTGGGGACTGGGTTGGGAAGTTTGGTGCGATGGCATGGAAGTTTCTCAATTTACCTATTTCCAACAAGTCGGCGGTATGGATTGTAACCCTGTTCCCGTAGAAATCACCTATGGTTTAGAACGCCTGGTTATGTACGTACAAGGTGTCGAAAACGTCTATGATCTCGATTGGGACGGCGTGCCTAAGGATCAGGGTGGTAAGACTTACGGCGATATCTTCCTTGAAAATGAAAAACAGTATTCCGCTTATAATTTTGAAATTGCCGATACAGAAATGCTGGTTCGCCATTTCGCCGATGCGGAAAAAGAATGTGCCAATATTTTGGAAGCTGGAAAACCGCTTCCTGCCTATGATCAATGTCTTAAAGCCAGTCATACTTTCAATTTGCTGGATGCCCGTGGGGTGATCAGTGTAACAGAACGGGCGGCCTATATTGGTCGTGTTCGTACTCTGGCCAAAGCGTGTTGTGAAATGTGGGTGGATACACATAAAGAAGATACAGAAGGGGAAGCAAGCTGATGGCTGAATTGCTCCTTGAAATTCTATCGGAAGAAATCCCTGCAAGAATGCAAGCTCGCGCGGCCAGCGATTTAAAACGATTGGTCTGTGACGGTTTTAAAACCGCTGGTTTGGAATTTTCAAATGCCGAGACCTATGTTACCCCGCGTCGGCTGGTTTTTGTAGCAGACGGCATTCCCGAACGAACCCCCGATATCAGCGAAGAACGTAAAGGCCCTAGTACGTCTGCGCCTGATCAAGCTATCCAAGGATTTTTAAAGTCTATTGGCATGACACTGGATGATTGCGAAAAACGGGAATTGCCTAAGGGTGAATTCTATTTTGTGAAAATCGAAAAACCCGGCATTGCGGCGTCCGATGTTTTACCGGAATTAATAACAACGGCCTTAAGCGCTATTGCATGGCCTAAATCCATGCGGTGGGCGAGCCATGATATGCGGTGGGTGCGCCCTATTAATAGCATGCTATGTTTATTCGATGGCGCGGCTTTGCCCGTTGAGTTTGGCCCTGTGATTGCCGGATTGGAAACACGGGGTCATCGCTTTTTGTCAGGCGGTGCCCTTCAGGTCATGGATTTTGCTGATTATAAAAATAAACTAACACTGTCTAAGGTCATGATCGATGCACGTGAGCGCCGTGAATTGATTGCCACGCAAGCCGCTAGATTGGCAAGCAAAGAAGGGCTGACATTAAAAGACGATAAGGGTTTGCTTGATGAAGTAGCCGGGCTAATCGAATGGCCAGTTGTCTATATGGGGCGCATCGATGATGCCTATATGGATTTACCACCAGAAGTTCTTTCAACGTCAATGCGATCCCACCAAAAGTATTTTTCCTGTTTGAACAGTGACGGCAGTTTTGCCAATCGATTTATTGTTGTTGCCAATACCGAAACCCGTGATGGTGGCGCGCAAGTGATTGCGGGTAACGAACGCGTGTTAAGTGCGCGATTATCTGATGCTCGTTTTTTCTGGGATAATGATCGCGCGGCACCGTTATCCAGCAGAACAGGCGCTTTAAAAGACCGGGTGTTCCATGCAAAACTTGGGACCTTAGCTAAAAAAGTCGAACGCGTATCAATGCTTGCTGAAAATATTGCAAGCCATGTTGAGGGGGCCGAGATTGATCATGTGGTTCGAGCCGCAAACCTTGCTAAGGCTGACTTATCGACGGGAATGGTCGGTGAGTTTCCCGATCTGCAAGGTGTCATCGGGCGTTATTATGCCAATGCCGATGGTGAGCATGATGATGTATCCACCGCTATTGCCGAGCACTATTCCCCCCAAGGACCGGGTGACGTTTGCCCAACCGCCCCGGTGAGTGTGTGTGTGGCACTCGCCGATAAAATTGATACGTTGGTTGGGTTCTTTGGTATTGACGAAAAACCCACGGGATCAAAAGATCCGTTCGCTCTTCGCCGCGCGGCGTTGGGGGTGATTCGTTTAATCATCGAAAACAAACTTCGTTTGCCCCTTAATGACGTCTTCGCGCGATCAGAACAAACATATGGCTTAACAGCAGACGGCCTGATGGCATTCTTTGCTGATCGTTTAAAAGTCCACCTAAAAGAACAAGGCGTTCGTCATGATTTAATCGACGCGGTATTTGCTCTAGGGGGCGAAGATGATCTGGTTCGCTTGCTCGCTCGGGTTGAAGCGTTGAACGCATTCTTGAAAACCGATGATGGAGCTAACTTATTAAGCGCCTATAAACGCTCTGCCAATATATTGCGCATTGAAGAGAAAAAAGATGGCGTTGTCTTTGATGGCTCCGTCGATGCGAGCGGTTTGGAAGCAGCAGAAGAAAAAGCATTAATGGCGCATTTGGAGAATACCGCTCCAGAAATCATCCAAGGATTGGTTGCTGAAAAATTTGGCGATGCAATGGCTGTCTTATCAACGGCCCGCCCTTTAGTTGATGCCTATTTTGATCATGTGACAGTAAATTGTGATGATATTGAATTACGACGTAATAGGCTTAATCTATTAGCTTACGTGCGGAAGACTCTCGATCCCATAGCGGATTTTTCAAAAATTGAAGGCTGATTTTTAGCACCCTTAAACCAGGAACTCTCAAGTTATGACAAAGAACGTATACACATTTGGTGGTGGCAAGGCCGAAGGCAGTGTCGAGTTGAAAAGCTTGTTGGGGGGGAAGGGTGCCAATTTGGCTGAGATGTCTTCTCTGGGGATTAGTGTTCCACCCGGTTTTACAATCACCACGGAAATTTGCAATTATTATACCGCTAACGGAAATACATACCCCGAAAGTCTAGCCGCTGAGGTTGATGCGGCTATGGCACACATGGAAGCAATCATGGAAATGCCTTTCGGCGATGGAGAGGAACCCATGTTGGTATCTGTTCGTTCTGGCGCGCGCGCGTCTATGCCAGGTATGATGGATACGGTTTTAAATTTGGGGCTGAACGATGTGACCGTGGAAAGTCTCGCCAAAGCAAGTGGCGATGCTCGGTTCGCTTATGATAGTTACCGCCGATTTATCCAGATGTATTCAGATGTTGTGCTGGGGGTTGATCATTCGTTTTTTGAAGACATCCTAGATGATACAAAATTGCGTCTTGATGTGATGATGGATACGGATTTAACCGCCGATGACTGGAAAGACATCATCGCTCAGTACAAACGCGAAGTTCAATCTGAGACTGGCAAGCCGTTCCCACAAGACCCGAAAGAACAGCTCTGGGGGTCGATCAGTGCGGTGTTTGAAAGTTGGATGAATAACCGTGCCAGCGTCTATCGTAAATTGCACAATATTCCAGAAAGCTGGGGCACAGCGGTCAATGTTCAAGCCATGGTATTTGGTAATATGGGCAATGATTGTGCCACTGGGGTATGTTTCACACGTAACCCAGCGACAGGTGAAAACCTGTTTTATGGAGAGTTTCTGGTGAACGCTCAAGGGGAAGACGTTGTTGCGGGAATTCGTACACCACAAGCACTGACCAATATTGAACGCGAACAACAACACAGCGATTTGCCTTCTTTTGAAGATGCTATGCCAGAGGTCTACGCCGAGCTATGCAACGTTCGCGACGCCCTCGAGCATCACTATAAAGACATGCAGGATATGGAATTCACGGTTCAGAAAAGTCGCCTGTGGATGCTCCAAACCCGTGGTGGAAAACGCACGGCAAAGGCCGCCCTTACCATTGCCCTTGATATGCAAAAAGAAGGCCTACTGACAAAAGAAGAAGCCATTATGCAAATCGACCCGCATCAATTGGATCAGTTGTTACACCCAATGTTGGATGCAAATGCAGAACGCACTATTTTAGCAACAGGGTTGCCCGCATCACCCGGCGCCGCCGTGGGACGCATTGTCTTTGATTCCAAGGATGCAGAATTGTGGGTCGCCAATAAAGAAGAAGTCATTCTGGTCCGTAGTGAAACCAGCCCAGAAGATATTAGTGGTATGTATGTCTCCCAAGGGGTTTTGACCTCTCGTGGTGGCATGACGTCCCACGCCGCCGTGGTCGCGCGTGGTATGGGTAAACCATGTGTTTCTGGTGCGGGCGATATATTTGTTGATTACAAAGCGAAAACGATGACCATCTTTGGTACGGTCTATAACGAGGGGGATACGATCACCCTTGATGGCACCAGTGGTGAAATTTTGGCTGGTTCTGTTCCCATGGTTCAACCTGAATTAACCGGCGCGTTTTCTGAACTAATGGTCTGGGTGGACGAAATTCGCACCATGGGTGTTCGCGCCAACGCCGAAACGCCATTGGATGCTTCGACGGCCCGCAAATTCGGCGCGGAAGGTATAGGCCTCAGCCGCACAGAACATATGTTCTTTGATCCGGAACGTATTATTCATATGCGGGAAATGATCCTTGCCAAGGATTTAGAAACTCGGAAAGCCGCTCTCGATAAATTACTGCCCTATCAGCGTCAGGATTTCATTGAGCTTTTTGATATTATGGAAGGCTTGCCCGTCACCATTCGATTGCTTGATCCCCCGCTTCATGAATTCATTCCCCATGGCGAGCGGGAAATGGCTGATGTGGCTGAGGCCGCTGGCATTACTGTGGACGCCATCAAAGCACGCGCTGAAGAACTTTACGAAGTGAACCCAATGCTGGGTCACCGTGGAAGCCGCCTAGGACTGACGTACCCAGAAATCTATCGCATGCAAGCGCGCGCCATCTTTGAAGCCGCCGCCGAAGTGACCGCTAAGGGCAATACTGTTGAACCAGAGGTGATGATCCCATTGGTGGTAAACTTGCGTGAATTTGAATTCTTTAAGGAACTGGTCGATACAATCGCCAATGAGGTTAAATCCGAACGGGGTATCGAATTTGATTATATCGTCGGCACCATGATCGAATTACCACGGGCGTGTTTGCGGGCGGGTGAAATTGCTAAATCTGCTGAATTCTTTAGCTTCGGTACAAACGATCTAACCCAAACTACATTTGGTTATTCCCGTGATGATGCGGGCTCATTCCTTGATGACTATTATTCTCACGGTATCTTGAGCGATGATCCCTTTGTTACGATTGATCAAGAGGGGGTTGGCGAATTGATTATCTTGGGTAAGGACCGCGGTGAAGCAACACGTCCGGGCATGAAAATGGGTATCTGTGGCGAACACGGTGGTGATCCAGCGTCGGTTGAGTTCTGCCACCGTATCGGTCTGACGTATGTATCGTGCTCACCCTACCGTGTCCCGATTGCAAGGTTGGCGGCGGCCCAAGCTGTATTAAAAGAGGCCGTGTTGAAAGAGGGCTAAACCTGTTTCATAAAGTTCTGGTAGAGTGTTCTCGCGCTGGATAAAAAGTCGGGTATATATCTTTCTGCGTCCGATAACATCTGGGTATAGCCAGCGTCTCCAACGCTCGCCATCAGCGCATTATGGTAAGCAGGAACACGGCCCCAATTGGCCACTGTGTCGGGTTCTAGTTCCACATGATATTGCATGGACCAAGCGTTCTCGCCCACGCGCATGGCTTGATTGCGGCAGATATCTGAGCTTGCCAAAATAGTAGTATTATCTGGTACTTCGGTGACCTGAACGGAATGCCATTGAAGGCATCTTTGTGTGGGGGTTAGGCCGGCAAATAAAGGTTCGTTCTGGCCCTCTTGGTTAAGCTCTATGGTGAGGATGCCAATTTCTGGTGGAACCATGGGGCCACATTTACCGCCGAGCGCATCGGCTAATAATTGGTGGCCCAGACATAGTCCCAGATATGGTTTTTTAAGGTCATGAACCCATCGACGGATGGCTTGTTTTTCTGCCAACAACCAAGGGTGATCTTCCACGTCCCATACATCCATCGGACCGCCCATAACCCATAAAATATCAAAATCGTCAAAGGCAGGGATCGGTTCGCCGCGATGAAGGTTTACCGCATGCCACTCTATTTGATCTTCTGCAAGAAAATCGCGTAGAGAGCCAGGGTGTTCGCAATCAATGTGCTGGAAGACGAGGATACGCAAGAATGGCTCTCCAATTTTTTAAAGTTGTATAATTACCTGTAAGTACTTGAAGCGGATCTTTGGCAGTAGATTTTTGTCATCCTGAATAAAAGTAAACCCCTGTGCGGCAAATAAACTGCCACACAGGGGATGTTTTAGTCGGTCACTATTTTGTACTGATACGTCCATCAACCATTGGCGCGATGGAGCCTTTGGCTTCGATGTAGTTCATTACATCGGTCGCCATATAGGTGGCCGCAGATGCGTCGATTAAGTTCTTTGCTCCTTTGAGCATTGAATAACCATCACCACCACCAGCGCTGTAATCATTTGTACCCATGGTGTAGGTGGCGTTAGTATCGAGTGGTTTACCGCCTACAGTAACGGAGACAACGCGTGATCCAGCAGGTTTGGACGGGTCATATACAAAACGCATTCCAGCGATTTGAGGAAATCTTCCCGCACCATCTTCAACTTTAGAAACACCGTTTTCTAGAGCTTCCAACAGAACCGCACCGCTTAGCTCAAGCTTCACGGTAACATTGCCAAAGGGCAATTCAGTCAAGATATCACGGCGGGTTAATTCTGACCCTGCGTCATAGACCTTATCACCGCGAATGCCACCGCCATTTGCCATGCCAACATCGGCACCAACCGCGGCCATTTGGGCTTCGGCTATAAGGTTGCCCATATTGGTTTCCATAGCGCGAACGGAGCTGCGACGTGTATCAAGATCGACACTTGTCGTGCCAATGACGATGTTAAGCTTATCATCCAGATTAGCTTCGTGGGCATCAGCCAATGCCTGAACACTGGCATCAACGGTGCCTGCGCGAACGGGCAATACGCGCCAACCATAATCAACAACCAGTTTTTGCTTTCCACGTTTTTCAACATAATCAACGGTCAGATCAACAGCACCTAATAAATGTGCGTTGTCGCCGGCTTTAAAAATCATTACGCCTTTTTCGAATATAGTAATAGGATCATGATCGTGCCCGCCAAGAACAAGATTGATGCCTTTAACGGCACGTACAAGGGCGCGATCTTCGGCAAGTTCTAGGTGAGTCAGGGCGACGATTACATCAGCGCCTTGTTCTTTAAGTTCGGCAACAGAGATTTTGGCCTGTTCAATAACATCAATAAATTTGATGTTCGGTCCAGGGGATGAAAGATGAATGGTCTCAGTCGTCAACACACCGAAAAAGCCAATTTTATAAGTACCGGCCTGCATCATATGCGTGGCGGCTGTGCCATTGGCTTGTTTGCCAGATAAATCAAAAACGTTACTGGCCAACCATGGAAAATTGGACTCACTAACGCGTTTGTCCAAAATCGCAGGACCAAAATCATATTCGTGATTTCCCAGAACCGCGACATCTAGCTTGATCGCATTCATCAGCTCAATCATCTGAGAGCCTTTGGTCAAACCCGACATAACGGAAGGGGACAAAAGATCACCCCCAAATGTTGTGACGGAATGTGATGCAGAGCTGCGTTCTTCGGTAAGCATATGCGATAGTCTACCCATGCCGCCTTTACCGTCACTTGCCGAAATTTCGTACACATCATTGGTATGTAAGAATGTTACGGTGACAGGTTCAGCCCAAGATGGGAGCGCTTGTGATAGGACAAGTCCAAACCCTATGGTCAATCCAGTTAGCGTTGTTAACATGCTTTTATAAATGGTTTTACGGATATTTTTGTTACAAATTTTCATCATCTGTTTTCTCCCTGATTATTTTTGTTATCACTTAAACTTAAGTAAAACTACTTTTTTATGAAGTACAACCTCGATGGCAGAACGCTGAGATAGAATTTATTGTCTTAGATATCATCCTACAATTTAAACTAAATTACAAAACTTCATTGAGTATTTTCTATTTTTAAGTTTAGAATTAGTCTAATATTGTAAATCAAAGTAAATACAGAGGCAGAGAATAGGGACATGCATCTTCGTAAACATTTATCCCAGAGATAATTGTTGCTGCGAACATATTCCGTAATTATATAATATAATAAGAGTGCACTATAATCTATGCTAAGGGGAAAAGTATGTCTGATAACGCTGACTTTGAAATGATGATGGCGGCTTTAGCGGGTGATTATCTCGACGAAACCACACATAAGCTAGATGATATCCAAGAATCACTTGATGATATTGACCGACAAATTGGCATTCGGGAGGAAAATTTATTAATCATCAAACGGGATATTCATAGTATTAAGGGCGGTGGTATTCCTTTTGGTTTCCCAACGATATCAAAAGTATGTCATGGTCTTGAAGATTACCTAGAAACGACAAGTGATGATGACAATATCAATGTCTCAGATGTTCAAATTTTCATTGATGGCATAAGGTCGGTTATTTCTGACCGGGCTGAACCCGAAGAGCTTGATCAGGAAATGCTTTTAAAAAGTCTTCCTTCCGGGCGCAAACAATCCGGTAAAATGGCTATCACCCAAGGCGTTGGTTTACTGGTTATGCCAAAAGGGTTGCAAAGAAAAATTATCAGTCAGGAACTTGCTCAATTTGGATACAAGGTCACGTTAGAAGAAAGTCCAATTATGGCCATTGATATGGCGCTGGTTTTAAAACCGGATTTTGTCATAGTTTCAATGGTCAATGAGCGCTTATCCGGTATTGAAATCGTCAATATGTTCCACTCTGCTCACGCACTACGGCATATACCTTTTGCTATCTTTACGGCAAATGAAATGCTCGATATGTCTGATTGCCCTGAAACAACGACCATAATTCAAAAAGGCCCAACCTTTACACAAGGATTGTTGAAGTTCGTTAAAGTTACTTGAGAATTTCAGCAATGACGTCGTCTAGGCGTGCTTTGATAACGGGAAGTTCTTTATCTTTGGTGATATAATCTTTTGCCCCAGCAAAAATACAAGATTCCACAATATCCATATTGCTGAGCGTTGACATCATGATGACATTTGCCTTCGCATCATGTTCTAGAATGGATTTCAACGTTGATATGCCGTCTTTGATCGGCATGTCGATATCAAGAAGAACCAAATCGGGTTTGGTATCAATATATAAATCTAATCCAAGTTGGCCATTTTCGGCTTCACCAACCACTTCACAGTCCGTAGCGCCCAGCAGGAGTTTCACCATGCTTCGCATCGCTTGCATATCATCTATTACAATGGCTGTGGGTTTTTGGGTGTTCGTCATGATTGTTCTCTCAAATTTTAATCATTCTATTTTAAATGTACTCTAAATTTAACGTCGAACCAACACAGTAAAATCTTCTAAGCCATAATCGTCATAAATCTGAACATTATTTGACAAATGTGTACGACAGAAACCTTCAAAGACTTTTGGGTCCGCATAATAGAGTCCATCAAGACCCTTTTTGTCGCTGATATGAAGCATATTAAAAGCCAAACCTTTATCCGTTTTTTCCCAAAGTTCCTGAAGAGAGGCAAATACATAGGCCAACCAGCGATTGTCATCAGCATTGATATTTAAATTAAAAGTCCCAGAGACAATTGAATAATCACAAGTCTCCAAAGCCCGATTGGATAGATGAAAATTCGCTCTCGGGTCTGTTATGCGGTTTTTACAGGAATCCAAGATATTCTCGCATATATCATATCCATGATAAGCCCCGCCTCGCATGACCGGGTGTCCAATTAAGTAGTCATATAATGCGCCATATCCGCACCCCAGATCGTTTATGCTGGCTTCGCCGAGGGTGATGTCTTCGGGGTCAAAGATGTGACAGAGAATTTTAAATCGTCGTTTAACATTTTCGATATTGCTCCAATAAACCCCTTTGGGTTGAGGTCCATATTCGTGGAAGCGTCGTCGAAATGCCGTATTAACAACAGTCAACATGCTCTCTGAATTGTCCAAAACGGCACGACTGGTTCCCGGTTCGGCAAAGTTATTATTGCCAACCTGATGGGGATCAGAAGGGAAAGCCGTCCTGAAGAAATTTTTTAAAAATTCACCCAATAGGGTTTCCTTGCACTTATGGTTGTCTCGGATGATAACTCTGGGTGAAGTTGTTTATCCATAAAATCAAGCTTGATAAGAGCCAACCCGTTTGATCCTGATGAGGACCGCATTTCACCCGCTTCACGATCTTCATATATTAATTTGGTGCCGGGTGTTGGGGGGGGGCCTTCAATATGGACACTGACCAAGCGCTTTTTGATCAATCCACGATGTTTCATCCGGGCGGTAACTTCTTGCCCCATGTAACATCCTTTATTCCAATTCACGCCATTTAATTCATCAAAACCATTTTCGAGAAGCGTTGATTTATCAACGATCAGATCCGATGCACTGTCGGGCAGGCCCAATTCCATACGGCGCTGCTCATAGACCTGGAAGTCTGTCAGTGTATAATTTGGGTCATTTTCAAATGCTTCAACATCATCCATAGGAACAATCGCTCTTGATCCTGCTTCATTTAAGCGCGGGTCAGCATAGATAAAGGGGGGCTTGGATTGGCCATTATCTAATACGGCGTAGATATTATAGTCAGCAGATGCATCGATTAATTTGACATCCGCGCGTAGTTTATAGAGTGACAGACGCTTTATAAAATCCGGAATACGGGATGCCTCAGTCTCCAGAAACAAGCCGTCTCCATGTTCGCCCATGAAGAAATCAAACAGGAATTTACCCTGTGGGGTTAGAAATGCGCCATAGATGATTGTTTCACGTGAAACAATTTCCACATCACACGTGACAATTCCTTGTAAAAAGGATCGCGCGTCATTGCCGTGAATGGCTAATATGCCACGATTTTCGAGCTTAATGAGGGGTACCATTTAAATTCTTTCCTGATTTAAGCAACATCTTAACAATGCACTATATATCTTATTATTTAAGAGATAGCTAAATCTTTGCAAGCCCTTGATATAGACGTATAAAGCAAGATATGAAAATTCTTTTTATCACAGCAACGCGCATTGGTGATGCGGTCCTCTCTACGGGGGTGCTTGACCATTTGATCGCCCAAAATCCAAATGCGCGAATCACCGTCGTGTGTGGCCCGGCAGCACGAGGCTTATTTGATGCTGTGCCGGGGCTGGAACGAATGATTGTCCTTAACAAAAAGCCCTATTCATTACACTGGATCGATATGTGGCGGGCGTGTATAGGATCATTTTGGGATGTTGTTGTTGATCTTCGTAACGCCCCGATCTCTTATTTGCTGGCCAGCAGAAAAAGCTATCATCTCGGGCGATCCAATATGACGGGTCATCGTGTAATTAGAAATGGGGCCCTGCTCGGGATGGCCGATGCACCCCCAACCCCAAAATTATGGTGTACTCCTGAACATATAAGTAAAGCACAAGAACTAATTCCCGCTGGTCAATCGGTTATCGCCATAGCACCCATTGCCAATTGGAAACCTAAAACATGGTCTGCTGCCAACTATGTTGAACTGGTTAAACGATTATCAGGAACAGATGGCATCCTACCCGGTGCCAAGGTAATCATCTTTGGGACCTCAGAAGAACGAGAACAAGCAAGGGATGTGCTTCAAGGGATACCGCCTGACCAGCTTATGGATTGTATGGGAACGCTTAGCTTACTTGAAATTTACGCCTGCCTTAAACGGTGTGCATTTTTTGTTGGTAATGATTCAGGGCTCATGCACATGGCAGCGGCGGCTGATATCCCAACTCTGGGTTTGTTTGGCCCCTCACGCGAGAACCATTACGCACCGTGGGGTGAAAAATCTATGCCTATCCGGGGTGAATTGTCCTATGATGAAATTTTTCCGAAAGATTATGATTTTCAGAAATCTGAAATTTATGAACTTATGGCCGGGTTATCGGTGGATGTTGTTGAAGAGGCAGCAAATACATTATGGCAGAGGGTCACTTCATGAATAAAATTATGATTTCCGCATTGGTCGTGGCCCACAATGAAGAAGACCGTTTGGCTGCGTGTCTGGATCATTTAGCCTTTGCTGATGAAATTGTTGTGGTACTGGATAAATGTAGCGATGGATCAAAAGACATTGCTGCACGGTATACGGACCGGCTATTGGAAGGCTCCTGGGAAATCGAGGGTGATCGCCGCAATGCGGGTATCGATTTTTGCCAAGGCACATGGATTTTGGAAGTCGATAGTGATGAACACGTAAATGCGGAACTGGCCAAAAACGTTCGCGATACCGCGCAAAATTCCACATTCGGTTGGCACGAGGTTCCGATCGATAATTACATTGGTGATCGTTTGGTTCGTTACGGGTGGGGCGGGTCGTTTGGCACCTCTGCCGTACCCCGTATGGCTCGCAAGGGCGTAAAGACGTGGGGACCACAACGGGTACACCCCAGCTTAACATGGTCGGGTACAAAGGGACCTCGTTTAAAAGGCGCGCTCGATCACTTTGTTGATCGCGATATCTCTGACATGATCAGACGGCTGGACAGCTACTCAACGGCAAAAGCCATCGATATGCGTGAACGAGGAGAAATTGGCTCCACCGCTAATAATGTACGCCGGTTATTTTCAAGGTTTTTGAAATGTTACATATCCCGTAAAGGATATCGCGAAGGGGGATATGGTTTATTAATCGCCCTATGTGCTGGCTTGTACCCTTTGCTTTCCCATCTCAAAGCAAAGTTGGAGCGAGATTAAATGCGTGTTTTACAAACCATGGCGGGCGCGCAACATGGCGGCGCAGAGGCTTTTTTTGAACGACTGGCGATTGGGCTTAAGCGTGCAGGCATCACCCAAAAAATCATCATCCGTAAAGACGACAATCGCGCCGAGCGATTAAGGGCCGGGGGGCTTGATCCTGTAGAATTACCTTTTGGTGGCATGTTGGATTTCCAAACGCCTCGTAAAATAAAGCGGCTCATCGCAGAGTTTAATCCGGACATCGTGCTGAGCTGGATGAATAGAGCAACGAAAATGACCCCCGCTGGTAAAGGGTACAAACTGGTGGCCCGCCAAGGGGGATTCTACGATCTGAAATATTATCGGCAATGTGATTATATTGTGGGCAATACCCATGGCATTGTAGAGTATTTAATTGCTGAAGGGTGGCCGGAAGATCGGGCAAAGTATTTGCCTAATTTTGTCACCATTGAACAGGGAACCCCAATCTCAAGGGCGGCATTCTCTACGCCGGAGGATGCACCGTTATTATTATCTTTAGGGCGTCTGCACACAAACAAAGCTTTTGATACCTTGCTTGATGCTGTGGCTAAATTGGAAGGCGTCTATGTTTGGATCGCCGGAGAAGGTCCCGAACGACCCGCCCTTGAAAATCAAGCCCGCAATCTGGGCATCATGGACCGTGTGCGGTTTTTAGGGTGGCAGCAAGATGTATCAAGCTTGCTTGCCGCTTGCGATATTTATGTGTGTCCTTCTCGCCACGAGCCTTTGGGTAATGTGGTCATTGAAGGTTGGGCCAGCCACCGCCCCGTGGTTGCCGCCAAAGCCCAAGGCCCCTTAGAGCTTATCCGTCACGGTAGCAATGGAATGCTTGCCAATATCGATGATGCGGATAATTTGGCCGATATATTAAATGAGGTTATTGGCGACAAATCTCTGGCCCAAAAAATCGCCACTGCTGGACTGCAATCTTATGAAGAGAGTTTTACCGAAGCGGTTGTGGTCGAACAGTACCTGACTTTCTTTAAACAAATTATGGGTGAGCGCTGATGTGTGGTATCGCAGGGATCCAAACCCTAGATGGATCAAAGCCTGAGCAGAGTTTGCTTGATGGTTTGCGCGAAGCAATGCCGCACCGCGGCCCGGACGGGCACGGTCAACATGTTCGTAATAATCTTGGTATGTTGCAAGTTCGCTTGGCGATCATTGATTTGACCAGCGGGGATCAACCCTTTTTTGGCACCAACAATGTCGCCCTGGTCGCAAACGGTGAGATTTATAATTATCTGGAATTGCGCGAGGGCATGAAGGATCGTCCATTCGCGACAAATTCTGATTGCGAACTGCCGCTCCATCTTTATGAAAAACACGGCCTAGAATTCGTTAAGCATTTGCGGGGCATGTACGCCATTGCCATTGATGACCCTGTAAACGATCAGCTTGTCTTGGCCCGTGATCCGTTTGGTATTAAACCACTGTATTATACTGAGACTGATCTGGGATTTGCCTTTGCGTCGGAAGCTCAATGCTTAATTGGGGCAGGGTTGGTTGAGGCAGAGGTCGTTCCAACAAAACGTAATGAACTTTTACAACTGCAATTCACAACCGGGCGACAGACGGTCTTTGCGGGAATCAAACGAGTCATGCCGGGAGAGGTCCTTGTCATTAAGGGGGGAAGGGTCGTTGAGCACCATTCTCACGCTGCTTTACCCGCTGGTGAAACCCGGGGTCTTACCGAGGAAGACGCGCTTATATTGCTGGATCAATATTTGGAAGAAAGCGTTGATCTTCATCAACGGGCTGACGTTGATTATGGCATGTTTTTATCTGGTGGGATCGACAGTTCGGCGATTATTGCCATGATGGCACGATTGAACATGCGCCCCGTGCAAGCCTTTACCGCCGGGTTTGATAGGGAGAGCGTTCATGATGAACGTGCCCAAGCCCGCCGGATTGCGGCCAGCGTAGGGGCGGACCATGAAGAAATAAGTTTTGGGGAAAGTGACTTTTGGGCGCTCCTACCAAAAGCCGCCGCCGCGATGGACGACCCTGCGGCTGATTACGCGATCTTGCCTACTTATAAACTTGCGATGACGGCCCGAGAGGCTGGATTGAAAGTAATTCTATCGGGGGAAGGGGGCGATGAATTATTTGGCGGATATGGTCGATATAGATCGGCCATGCGATGGCGGATATTTGGGGGCCGTGATATGCGCACCAAGGGCATGTTTGATGGTTTGGGATTGTTACGTGAGGACCCGGTGGGTTGGCGCGATGGTGTGGCCCAGTCGGAATTACGTGAAGGCAATATGCACCGTTCGCGCTTACAAGTAGCGCAAGCCATTGATATAGGCGATTGGTTACCCAATGACTTGCTCACTAAATTAGATCGCTGTTTGATGGCAAACGGGATCGAAGGGCGCGTGCCTTTTATCGATCCGGTATTGGCAGATTTTGCTTATCGCCTTTCCGACAAATTAAAGGTCCACCGGCACCAAGGCCATAAGCTTGGTAAATGGTTATTGCGTAAATGGCTGGAAACGGCCATGCCACAATCTGAACCCTACGCCCGTAAAAAAGGCTTTACGGTTCCTGTGGTCGATTGGATGGCCGCTAAGGGCGATCAATTGGGGCCATTGGTAGCAAACTCTCAGGCTGTCTCAGAAATTTGTGAGCCAGACAAAGTCCGATCCTTATTTAATAATATGGCAAACAAACAACAGGGACAGGCGGCATGGAGCTTATTGTTTTACGCGCTTTGGCATCGCCGCCACATCGAAGGTATCGTGCCGGAAGGTGGCATTCTGGAAGTTTTATCCTCCTAGCCTCTCGCCTCCCTAGATTTCCTAGCCCCCCTAGTTTCCCAGTCCTCCATACATACTAAATAACACTGACAATGTAACGATAGAGATAATGGTCGATAACAGTGTCACCGCTGAAGTCTGATCGGCGTATACACCGTAACGTTGCGCCAATACGAAGGCCCCGGTTCCGGTGGGCAGAGCCGTCATGATCACGGCTACCGCCGCCCAAAGAGGGGACATTTGAAAAACATAGGTAACCAAAAGCCATGCCAGTACGGGTAAGATGAAAAGCTTGATGATAACGATTAAGGTGACTTCGCCAGCATCCTTGCTAAACTTTTTCCCCACCATGAACAGCCCGAGCGAGAACAAGGCGGAAGGACCTGCGGCCGCGCCCAGAATATCACAAAATGCGGCAATAGAACTGGGGACGGAAACCCCGCTGAAGGATACCGCTATCCCTGCAATAGGCGCGATAAATAAAGGGTTCCGAGCTAAGCCTTTGGTCACGTCTTTAACGATATCCATAGCTCCCTCCCCAATGGATAAATCCGCTTCCACCAGAGAACAAACCAAACAGAAAATGATAGCAGTATTAACCACGGTTGCGATAACGGCGGGTACGGCTGCCTCGGGGCCAAAGGCGATCATAACCAATGGGATGCCCATGTATCCGGTATTGCCATAAATGGCCCCCATGCCGCCGAGCGCACTTTCGGCTAAACGGCGACCGGGGTAGAATATTCTCAATGCCACCATGGTCAGCGCGAGCCCCGCTAACAGAGCAATCGCGTAGGTGCCGATAAAATTCCAATCGAAGATTTCTTCGGGTGTAACCCGGGTCATGGCAATGAATAATAATACGGGTAGGGCGATATAAAACACGAACCCGGATAGAGCCGGGCTCGCCTCGTCGCCCAGAATTTTAAATCGACCTGATAGATACCCGGCGCCCACAATGGCGAATACGGGCAATACGACGTTAATGACTGCTTCCATATTATCCGTCTATAAAAACGTTTCTGATGCAGCCTTAATAGTACAATGGTTTAGAATTAGCACTTGTTTTTAACGTATCATCAACAGCGCGCCACATTTTACCATTGGCAACCAGACAGGACATGCCATCTGATGTGGTCTCAATCATGGTCCAATGACCATTATCTGATGATAAAACTTCCATGACGGTGCCTTGAGCGGTAATTCCCATGGAGACAGGTTCTTCCTTATATTCAGAGGAAAGCCCCGCTATAACAGCACTGCGCGTTTCGCAAATTGGTATAAACTCTTCTTGCGCACGTACATCATTATGAACAGCGATAATGCTTAGACCCGCAATGACGGTTAACATAAGCATTTGTTTTAATGTGATAAATCCCATTTTCAAATTCCCAAGAGTTGTGCAAATATTATTTTATTTTTATTTAAACCGAAATTTTAGATGGGATCAAATGTTTTGACTGTGATATTCATCACAGTTGTTATTATTGAGTCATAAAATCGTTATAAGGGTGTAAGTAATCCTCAGGCAGCAATGCTTACCCGATGCTATTATACAGCTTAATCCATTGGGTCGTGTCAGCATGATTGAGGCAATTTATGATGCCCAGCCTATTTAGTCTGAGATATATATGGTTAATCGTTGTGCTAATCTGAGAGGTTGTTTTTGGCTGAAATCAGCGACTTTCACTTGACATTTAGAGGCTTAACAGCCATTCGATAGGCATGGTCCTTAATAATTCTACCGGAAATTAATTTATGCCAAAAATCGATACTCTGACAATTACTCGCCCCGATGACTGGCATGTTCATTTTCGCGATGGCGCTATGTTAGAAGCCGTTGTGCCCTTTACAGCTCATCAATTTGGTCGCGCCATTGTTATGCCGAATTTGAACCCGCCCGTGACAACGGTTGCAGCGGCCCTAAGTTACCGGGACCGAATAATGGCTACCGTCCCTAAAAATGTATCTTTTGAGCCCTTAATGACGGCTTATTTGACCGATACAGCGGATGCGGATGAATTGGCCGCGGGTTATTCAAGCGGGGTATTTACAGCGGTTAAATTATACCCCGCTAATGCAACCACCAATTCAGCTTTCGGATTAACAGATTTACGCAAAGTTCATGGTGTTTTAGAGCGTCTTCAATCCATTGGCATGCCGCTCTTAATTCATGGTGAAGTAACCGACCCAACGGTTGATATTTTTGACCGTGAAGCTGTTTATATCGATACTATCCTGACGCCCTTGATAGCCGACTTTCCAGAACTGAAAATCGTTTTAGAACATGTCACGACCAAGGAAGCGGTGGATTTTATTGCTGATCGTCATGGTTCTAATCCAGGAATGATCGGCGCTACTATTACGGCCCATCATTTAATGATCAATCGAACCGACATCTTTCGAGGGGGGATTCGTCCTCATCTTTATTGTTTGCCCATTGCGAAACGTGAGAAACACCGACTGGCATTGCGTAAAGCAGCGATTTCGGGTGCGGGGCCATTTTTTCTGGGGACCGATACAGCCCCACACGGTATTACTGCCAAACAAAGCGCTTGCGGGTGTGCAGGGGTGTTCACGGCTCCCGTTGCTTTGCAGGCTTATACCCAAGTTTTTGATGAAGAAAACGCCTTGTCTGCCCTCGAAATCTTTGCCTCAAAAAACGGCCCGGCGTTTTACGGTTTGCCTGAAAATAAAGAAACGATAACATTGGATCGCTGTGAAGCATCGTCAATAGGTTTAATCACCGTACCCGGTGAGGATGACATTATGCCCTTTATGGCCGAAGAAGGAGTGGGCTGGAAAATACAGTGAGTATTTAATCAAGATCAGTACTGTATTCAGGTGCTTGTGATTGACCCAAAAAAGTGATTACCTTAAAATATTATATATAAAATAGCCGTGAATAACATGGCGTTTTGAATAAACAGATGAGAATACCTGTTAGGGAGGCATATGTCTGACACCGTACCGGCCCTCGTTGTAGAGGACATGCACAAAAATTTTGGCAATGTCGAAGTTTTAAAAGGTGTTGGCGTAACAGCCCATCAAGGTGATGTGATCTCTATGGTCGGTTCATCTGGTTCCGGAAAAAGTACCTTTTTGCGGTGTATTAATCTTCTAGAAATACCCAATGCCGGAACCGTAACAGTCCATGGTGAGGTCATCGGTATGATGGCCGATAAGTATGGAGAACCCAAGCCGGTTGACATGCGTCAGGTCGAACGCATTCGTTCCAAGTTATCTATGGTCTTTCAAGGCTTTAATCTCTGGTCACATATGACGGTTATGGAGAATGTTATCGAAGCCCCTATCCATGTTCTCAAAAAATCGAAAGCAGAAGCTATCGAACGTGCGAAGGAAATTTTACACAAAGTTGGTATGTATGATCGGCGTGATTATTATCCGGCACATATCTCTGGTGGACAGCAACAACGCGCGGCGATCGCGCGGGCGCTGGCTATGGACCCAGAAGTCATGTTATTTGATGAACCAACATCTGCACTGGACCCCGAATTGGTGGGGGAGGTGCTCAAGGTTATTCGCGCCTTGGCAGAAGAAGGGCGGACGATGATTGTGGTAACTCACGAAATGTCATTTGCCCGCGATGTTTCTTCCCATGCGATCTTCCTGCATGAAGGCAGAATTGAGGAAGAAGGCATTCCAAAAGAGATTTTTGCTAATCCTAAATCTGAAAGATTTGAACAATTTTTATCGAACACTCGTTCTAATTAAGGCTAAACTAATCTATCGTTTTATAACCAAAACTAACTTAAGGGAGTATATGAGATGAATTTTAAGAAACTGGTACTTGCGGCTGTTGTCGGCGTAATGGCACTGTCCGGCAACCAAGTATTCGCAGCCGACCCAATTCGTATTGGTGTTGAAGGTGCGTACCCTCCATTTTCGTGGAAAGACCCTGATGGATCCTTGAAGGGCTTTGATATCGATTTTGCTTACGCGCTTTGCGAAAAAATAAACCGTGAATGCACCCTCGTAGAGCAAGAATGGGACGGTATGATTCCTGCACTGATGGCCCGTAAATTTGATGCCATTGTTGCTTCTATGTCGATCACCGAAGATCGTAAAAAGAAAATTGATTTCTCTGAAAAATACTACAACACACCTTCTCGTTTGGTCGCTAAAAAAGGTATGAGCCTTGATGTGTCCGCCGCTGGTATGGCAGGTAAGCGTATTGGTGTTCAACGTGGTACAACACACCAATGTTTTGTAGAGAAAAACTTCCCTGATTCAGAAGTTGTTCTTTATACATCACAAGAAGATGTGTTCTCCGATTTGGCTGCGGGTCGTATTGACGCTCAGTCTTCAGACGCTCTTCAAGCCCTCGAAGGTTTCCTGAATGTTGAGGCCGGCACTGGCTTCACTTTCTATGGTGAGGATCAAGTCGATATCCCTTGTCTTGGTGAAGGTGCAGGCGTAGCCGTTCGTAAGGGCGACGCTATGGCAACTGAATTCAGTAATGCTATTCAAGCTTTACGTGCTGATGGCACATACAAAGAGTTGAATGATAAATACTTCAAAATGGATATCTACGGTAAATAATCTGCTGTAAGTCTGAATTCCCGGGGGTGGCTTGATGTCACCCCCGGTTTCGTTTTTTCATTTTAAATAGAGTTCTTTAATGGACGCAATTATTGATTATAGATGGCAATTATTTGACGGAACGCTCGTAACGATCGCGTTGGCCGTTTTATCTTTATTGTTATCTGTGGTTTGCGGATTAATAGGCGCGTCGTTAAAACTTTCCCCGTCTCGCGGTATGCAAAAAGTTGGTAATGCTTATACCACTTTGGTCCGTGGTGTGCCGGATCTTGTGCTGATGATGCTGTTATTTTACGGTGGTCAGCAATTGATCAATGATTTCGGTTATTGGTCTGGCTGGTGGGACTATGTAGATATTAATCAATTTATGTCGGGCGTCTTCACCTTAGGCTTCATTTTCGGGGCTTATATGACAGAAACTTTCCGGGGTGCCATCTTGGCGATCCCAAAAGGACAAATTGAAGCGGCCGTAGCGGCTGGAATGAACCCTAAACAGATTTTCTTGCGTATTACATGGCCCCAAATGGTGCGTTTTGCGCTGCCTAGTTTCACCAATAATTGGCTGGTCTTAGTTAAGGCTACGGCGCTTGTATCGGTCATCGGCTTGCATGACCTAGTTTGGAACGCATTCTCTGCGGGGCGCTCTGTGCGCCAGTTGTTTACCTTTATGATTATTGTGTTGGTTATATATTTGATGATTACGGCGACATCTGATGTGTTCCTGCGCTGGTTGGGCCGCAAATACAATGCCGGCGTAAGGCGGGCTTAAGGTATGGAACAAGAACGCACTTTTGTGGAATATCTGCGCGATGTCAGCGAGAACCATTCTCCGCTCGATTTCTATTTGGTCTATGACAATATCGGTCGATTTTTTGAAGGCGCTTGGATCACCATAGAGCTGACTTTTCTATCTTTATTGCTCGGTGGATTGATTTGTATTCCCCTCGCCATAGCCCGAGCCTATAAAACGCCTTATCTGAATGGACCGATTTGGTGCTTCACGTATTTTTTCCGTGGCACACCCTTGCTTGTACAAACGTATTTATTTTACTTTGGATTGGGGCAATTTGAATATGTCCGTGAGAGCTTTTTATGGGGACCGATCTTAAGCAGCGCATGGTGGTGCGTGTTGATCGCCTTTACCCTCAACACAGCGGCCTATACCACAGAATTTCTTCGCGGTGCCATCGAGACCACCCCTTGGGGCGAGATCGAAGCGTCAAAAGCCAGTGGCATGACACCGTGGACTCGCATGCGTCGCATCGTGTTGCCAAGCGCATTTCGTCGATCGATTCCGGCCTATTCCAATGAAGTGATCTTTATGGTTCACGGCTCGGTTGTGGCGAGCACCGTTACCTTGCAAGACTTGTTAGGCGTGGGGCGTTGGTTAAACGGGCGTTATTATTTGGCCTATGAAGGCTTTATCACGGCCATGATTTTTTATATGTGCATCGTATATATTATTTCAAAGTTGTTTAAGTACTCTGAAAACCGCTGGCTTGGCCATTTACGGCAACGTGATATAGAGACCGAAGAAATTCCGGAACCCGTTATTATCGGTTTACGTTAGTTGGATAGCAATTGCGCCCCTTGACGGTTTTCGAGGGAGGTTGCTCCCGCTATTTTACAGATGATGGTGCCGGGGCGAACCAATCTGTCTGAATGTATTGAAAATACGTATCCGCTTTGTGCGGCGTAAACAGGGGTGCGCGCTACGCTCAGATCAATTTGATCAATGTCGATGATCTCCGCCAACAAATCACCTTTTGAAATGGTATCCCCTAATTCTATTTTCCAAGCGATTAAGCCTTCACGTGTGGCTTTTGTCATTTCCACACCATCAAGGGGGGTTGGATTGCATAAAGCCGCTGGCAGGGCGCCTGCATCGCCTGTAATAACCCCACGGCGCACCATAAATCGATATAGATTGCTTGCGTCCAAGGCTCCCAACTCATCAGAGACATCACGTTGCCCCCGCAGCTCAATCGTTGTACCGTAACAGGCCGAGGGTAGGGCGCTCTCTGATAACCCCAATTCTTTGCGCACGATAATCCATGGATTGGTGTGGGCCTCATCGAACGGGCCACCCACCAAGCCGGTATCGACCAAGGCCACGGGAATACCCATATCACGGGCGAGCTCCATGGTAATGTCGACGTGTTCGGCGTGGCTGAACACATGCAAGCTGGCTTCCCAATCACAATGCAGATCAAACACATAATCCGCGTCCACCGACAGCCCCATAAGGGCTTTACGGTGGGCATCTTTTTCTGTTTCATCGGGCAAACTTGCGACCACATCAAGCAGAGCCGCCCGCATCGTTTTCACGTTCTCAGTTGCATCCGCTGCATCCGAGCCAAATTGAATTGATTTATTATCAACTTTTTCTAAAATTCCCTCTGATAGATCGGGCCAGTCGCGATTGAAATTCCCCCCGCCGTCCGCCAATCTAAAGCGCCCCAGCATACGGTCGTTGATGGATTGCGACATTCCAATAGGATTGGCATAAGGCAGCATGACAATTTCGCCATTTATCAAGCCATCGGCTTCGGCAGCATCGAGCATACCACACAGATGATGAGAACACATTAATCCCGGCCATTCATCGGCGTGTAGCGCGGATTGAATATAAACCTTGGGGCCACTCCCGCTCCCATGCCTATTTTCTTGCGTGCCCCATCGCCATACTGTCAGGTGACGGCTTGTGCCGGGGCTGGTGACGGGAAGGGCGATTGTTGTTGTTTTACGAGGCATTTTAGGGGGCATTTTTGTGTCTCTGCTATACGCGTTGTTGGTTGCTTACAAAATTCCACCAGTTAAGGTGCCCCGTCAAGTAAGTTTAATCCCGTTAACCCTCAGAAACATAATCCTTGCAGGGTGTTTCTGACCTATCACCATTTATATGCCTATTAATGCTTGGTTCTGAAGAAATATGTAGCTGAAAGCACGGATTATGAACTTTTTTTCGAAAACCAGCGAGCCGTTGCTTGACACCTCATGCCCTTGCGCTTTATATCCCTCGGTCGGTGCCAAAAAGGCATCAGCCATACATAGTAAATAGACTATAGAAAATACTATGGATTCCATTATGGCGGAGTAGCTCAGCTGGTTAGAGCAGCGGAATCATAATCCGCTTGTCGGGGGTTCGAGTCCCTCCTCCGCTACCAATTAAAACCCCTGCTTTGCCAATGGCTTAGCGGGGGTTTTTGGTTTGTTCTCTGAGTTCTTGGTGATTCTGTATGCGTTCCGTTAAGTATTTGTATTTATTAGCTTATCCCTTCTTGTCTCTCCGCGTGTAGGCCAGCAGGCAAGAACTAAGAACCTCTCATGGTATCGTCTGTTTGATCGGCGGATCAGGGTTAACAGTACTTTTGCTGATATTATGGTTTTGTTTATTATACTAACACAGTTGGTTATGGGATTGTTTACGATCGTCCCTTCCTTGCAACACCTCGATGGCAATGAAATGATAAAATTCATGCAGTGGGCGCAGCATAGTGTAACCTTCCGCAGCGGTGCATCAGAATACATTGCCGATGTGGCATTGATCTTTTTAAATTGCACATATCTCTTGTACTGCTTCTATCCGCAGTGACATTTTTTTTAATTTTTATTGAAAATTCAGCCGTGCTACAACGAAGCCAATAATCCAAAGATTGCGGTTTAAATGTTTATAAATTCGTTTCATAAATTCTGAAATTTAAAGACAGCGTCAACTTGCGTCAGCTTGCTCTAGGGCCTATAGTATTGCCTTCTAATGCGTCATATCGCGTCTATTTCCCATATGGAGTTGAGGTAGTAAATGACAAGCGATGATTTTACGGCGAATTTGAGATTCTTGTGTGGACATTATAAGTCCATCGCTGAGGTATGTCGCCGTCTCGAAATCAATCGCCAACAGTTTAATAAATATCTCGGCGGTCAATCAGCCCCTTCACCTTATAATTTAAGAAAGATTTGTGCCTTTTTTGGTGTCGATGAAGGCGAGATTTATGAGCCGCATGAGGCGTTTATGCTCATATTTATAAAATCCTCCCCCGCGATTGATAGTAATAAAATACCGGGAGAACTCCTACCATCATTCTTCCCAGAATCCACAGCAGAATTACGTAAGTACCTTGGATATTATCACGCTTATGTTGTTACACCGTCTCGTCCGGGCCATATTTTAAAATCAATCACACGTATATTTGAAAAAGATGGGGTTATAAAAACCAAAACATTTGAAGTGATTTCTGTTGTTTCAGAAAAACATTCCTCGTCTTCTCTAAACAAATATCATGGTTTCTGTTTTTTATCTTCGCAGATTCTGTACATCGTCGAACACGAGCATATGAATAATCGTGGCTTTATTTATACCGCGCTCTATCCTTCGTTCCGAAGCCCAATCGATTTATTAAATGGCTTGGTACTTGGTATCTCGGGTGGTAATTTTCGCATGCCGTATAGCTCTCAAATCGTTTTTGAGTACTTAGGTGAGGCCCCTGACCTCCGAGCCGCTATCAATAGGTGTGGATTTCTTCCCCATGATAGCGACCAGATTTCGGAAAGCGTCAGAACGCGTCTGCTTGTATCCAATTCCCCTACGGATTTTAATATATCGGCCCCAATTCTCTAAACAAATAACCTTTTATCATCAAATAAATACAAATATTGTAAAAATTATGACGCGATTAGACGCGATGGAGCGTCACTTTGCGTCATTAATACTATGGTTGCGAAATTGCCAAGGGCTAAGAAACAGAGGCACTATAAAAATATGCATAAATCTATATTCCGCATGTCAGTAGTCGTAGCCATGCAGAAGAACCAATTAGGGGTGTGCAAAAGTATTACCGGAGGTTTTACCAACAATGGAGAGAGATAATGAAGTTTAATAAATTACTTATGGTTGGCGCCATCGCTGTAGCCGCCGCTGGTGTTTTAACCAGCAGCATTGCCGTTGCCGCCGACAACACACTGACTTGGCCAACGCGCTATAGCTTTGGCGATTGGGATCCCGCAGCAACATATTCCGAAGAAACATATGTTCTGGGCAATATCTATGAAACCTTAACATTCTACGTCGATGGCAAAGTTGAACCACGTTTGGCAACATCATGGGAAAAATCCGATGGTGGCAAGACTTGGACTTTCCAGCTTCGTAAAGGTGTTAAATTCCACGACGGTGCCGACATGAACGCGGAAACTGTTAAAAAATCGGTTGAATGGGCTAAGGGTGAAGGCCGTGGCGCTACATTCCTGTGGGGTGGTTTGCTATCAACCGAAACGCCATCATCCCATACTGTCGTCTTTAAATTCAAGAGCCCGATTGCTCTTGACCTTGTCGCCAGTGGTCAATACGGCAGCTATATCATCTCACCAGGTGCCGTCGATAAAGGCCATGATTGGATGCAAGAAGGTCAAGGTTATGGCACGGGCCCTTATAAGTTCGCTAAAGTAGATCCAGGCGTTCTCGTTGTTCTCGAAAAGTTTGATGACTATTGGGGTGGATGGAAAGATGGACAGATTGATCGTGTCATCATTCCGAACGTTTCCGAAGGTTCAACTCGTATTCAGATGATCAAATCGGGCGAAGCAGATATCACTTCTGTTCCTACCGACCAAATCACGGCTGTTAACAATTTTGATAAAGTCAGTGTTAGCCAAGGTACATCTTGGCGGAACAGTATGTATCTTTTCAACTTTCAAAAATATCCTACTGATAATGCAAAATTCCGTGAAGCTCTTACCTATCTTTGGGATTACAATGCCGTTCTGAGTGACATCATGCACGGTGTGGGTACAGCGCCAGTTGGTCCTTTGCCAAAATCCATGTGGGGTCACGGCAAATACGATCTAGCAAGTTATGATCCAGCCAAAGCCAAAATGCTTCTGGAAGAATCAGGCGTGCCACAGAAAGATTGGAAAGTTTCCGCCATGTATATCGGCAGTGTCGCCGCTTATGCCAACACAATCGAGCTTTTCCAAGCAACGGCTGGTGAAGTTGGTGTCGAGGTTGAATTGATCCCTGGTGATTGGGGTACAATTTGGGGTAAATCCAAGAAATTGGAAACATCGGCAAACATTCAGTCAATGACATGGTGGCCTGCTTATGCAACGCCCCAAGATTGGTTGTACGCGCAGTATCGTACTGAAAAGAAGGCGTTGTTTAATCTTTCTTATTACGCCAACCCAGCGTTTGATACAGCTCTGGACGCCGCAATTGCAGCCGAAGGTGTAGATGTTAAAGCGTCTGCAGCTAAGTACGTCGAAGCACAGGACATTCTGATGAAAGACCACCCAGCAATCTTCTTCGCTGATGTGGATCGGTACTATGCTCATAACGATACTCTCAAAGGCATGAAAACACAGTTTAATCCTGCCTATGAAACACTGTTTATTTATGATCTACGTAAATAAACATAGAACGCAATCAGTCTATTGATTGCAAATTCTCTAAGTACAACGGGGCAGGTTTAAGCCTGCCCCGTTTTAAGGAACTCCCTCATGATCAGGTACGTTGCTCATAGATTGATATTGATGATTGGTATCCTGCTTGGGGTGCTAACGATCACATTCTTTCTGAGCAGGGTTCTCCCCGCTTCACCAATTAATTTGATCGTAGGCGACCGCCCAACGGCCGAGCAAGTTATCGCGGCAGAAGAGGAATTAGGCCTAAACAAACCCTTGATCGTTCAATATGCCCTTTATATGCGCCAGATCGCTGGTGGTGATTTTGGCAAAAGTCTTCGCACAAACCAACCCGTATTGGTCGAAATTAGCAACCGAATGGGTGCCACCCTTGAGCTGACATCACTCGCTATTATCATTGTTGTTATCGTCGGAATCCCCATGGGAGTCATTTCAGCGGTGCGACAGAATTCATGGATTGATAATTTAGCGCGTGCAGGGGCGGTCGGTGGGGTTGCCATGCCCGCCTTCATGCTGGCGATGATTTTACAAATTATATTTTATGGTCAATTAAATTGGCTTCCCATCCAAGGACGGATGGATTCGATACTTTTATTGGACGCCCCGTTTGAAAAAATTACAGGATTTTTTCTTATTGATACTTTGCTCGCCGGTCAATGGGGCGCTTTTAAAAGCGCGGTCAGTCATATCATTTTACCAACACTGACTTTGTCCATTGTAACACTGGCATCGGTTACCCGGATCACCCGAAATATGATGGTAGAGGTTCTGAGCGAAGAATTCATACGCACAGCCTTTGCCTATGGTCTACCCCGACGGATGATCTATTACCGTTACGCTCTAAAGGCGACTCTCATTCCCATGTTGACCGTGATCGGTCTGACTTATGGGTATCTCTTGGGCGGCGCCGTTGTTGTTGAATTTGTTTTCGACTGGCCGGGGTTGGGCGGGTTTTTGGTTTTCTCTATCGTTCAAAATGATTTTCCAGCTGTGCTTGGTACAACTTTATTTATGGCTGGTGCTTATTTAAGTATCAATTTGCTTGTTGATTTATTGTATTACGTTGTCGATCCGAGGCTGAGAAAACAATGAATAATATAACGGGAAATCTCGACACAGAAGTATTGCAAGCGAGTCGAAGCTTGCGCATTCGATCTTTCATTTCAGAGAATAAATTATTCGTCGTTGGCTGCGTTATCTTTATTGTGATCCTCGTTGCGACATTGCTTGCTGAGTGGATAGCACCATATTCTCCAACAAAAATTGCCTTCTCTCAAAAGCTTCAACCACCTAGTTTTGAGCACTTTATGGGGACGGATAAATTTGGCCGAGATATTTTTTCCCGTGTTCTATATGGCGCTCAAACATCACTTTCCATCGGTGCATTTGTAACAATCATGGCCATACTGCTTGGTTCTCCCATTGGTATGATAGCCGGGTATTTCGGTGGAAAAATTGATACGGTGCTCATGCGGGTTACCGATGTGTTTCTGGCCTTCCCACCGTTATTGCTCCCGATCTCAATCGTTGCGGCCCTCGGGCCGGGATTGACAAACGCCATGATTGCGTTGGGGGTTTCTTGGTTCCCTTGGTACGCTCGCATAATGCGTGCCGCCGTAATGCGGGTTCGTGGAGAACTATATATTGATGCTGCACAGGCCATGGGGGTTAGGCCGGCAATGGTCATGCTCCGTCATGTCACGCCCAATTCACTGACACCCATCATTGTCCAAGGTTCTATGGATTTTGGCTTTACTATTTTAGCCGCTGCATCACTGAGCTTTATCGGTTTGGGCGCAAGACCCCCAACCATTGAATGGGGATTGATGGCCGCAACGGCGCGCACCCAATTTATTGAACACTGGTGGACCGCCCTTTGTCCTGGATTTGCTATCTTCTTAACCGTGCTGGCCGTCAATCTGATCGGTGACGGACTGCGTGATGTTCTTGACCCTAAACATGGGACAAGCGAATGAGTGATACGGTACTTGAAATCCAAGGACTCAAAATTGAATTCCCCGGTCTCGTCAATAATGTTCAGGCGGTTCGTGGGGTTGATTTTACCCTCAATCGTGGGGAATTGGTCGGATTGGTTGGTGAGTCAGGCTCTGGTAAATCCATGACCGCCTCGGCTTGTTTAGGCTTGGTGCCCCCCCCCGGTATTGTAACCGGCTCCGTAAAAGTATCTGGACGTGAAGTCATTAATCGTTCTGAGAAAGAACTTGCCCATCTGCGGGGTGGCGAAGCTGCGATGATTTTTCAGAATCCCATGAAAGCGCTTAATCCATTCTTTACTGTGGGTAGACAGATGAGCGATGCCATACGGTGTCATCGTCCTTTAAACAAGTCAGACGCTGAGAAGGCCGCTATTGATGGATTACGATCCGTCCATATGCCAGACCCGGAATTTGCTGTAGATAAATATCCCCACCAAATGTCCGGTGGGCAAATTCAAAGGGTCATGATTGCTTTGGCATTGGCGTGTGAACCAGATCTCCTGATTGCCGATGAGCCGACTACAGCTTTGGATGTGACCATTCAGGCACAAATCCTTGCGCTGTTGCGTGATCTTGCCGATGAACGCGGGCTGACCATTTTGTTCATAACCCATGATCTCGGTGTCGTAGCAACTTTATGCGACAAGGTATCCGTAATGTATGCCGGACGTATTGTTGAATCATCCGATGTAGAAAGCCTTTTTGCTGATCCACTTCATCCTTACACCCAACGCTTGATGGCAACGGTGCCTCGTTTAGGGCAAAGCCGGGGCGAGCTTCCCGCTATTCTTGGACAAGTGCCAAATATGGCCAACCCGCCAATCGGGTGCGCGTTCCATCCTCGGTGCGATGTCGCTACTGAGGCATGCCGTGCAAATGATCCTAAAACGATCTCTCCACGGCAAGGATCATTAGTGGCTTGTCATCACATTAAGGGTAATGGGGCAATTGTGGATAATATAAATCAGGAGATCAAATGATGGATAAGATATTACAAGTCAGTGGTCTGCAAAAAAGCTTCACCACACCCCGAGGTATCGTGCGCGCTGTTAACGATGTAACTTTTGATGTGGGTGTTGGTGAGACAGTTGCCTTGGTGGGTGAGTCTGGATGTGGGAAGAGTACTGTAGCAATGAACCTGGTTCGATTGCAGGAACCCGATGCAGGGTCAATTCGATTCGATGACGTTGATTTCTCTGATGCTGGAGACAAAAAAATAAACGAGTTGCGCCAAAAAATTGGCTTTGTATTTCAAAATCCGTATTCGTCCCTTAATCCAAAGATGCGCATAGTTGATATTGTTGGCGAACCTTTACGTACGGCATTTAATATGAGCGGTGCTGAATTGACCTCTCGGGTAACCGAACATTTGAGAGATGTTGGATTAGGACCAGAACATTTAAAACGCTATCCACACGAATTCTCGGGTGGACAAAGACAGCGAATTGCTATTGCCCGCGCTTTAGCACTAGAACCGAAACTGATGATACTTGATGAACCGACAGCAGCGTTGGATGTTTCAGTGCAAGCTCAGATTCTCAATCTTCTCGGCGAGATCCAACGTCACCGGAAAGTAAGCTATCTCTTTATCTCGCATGACTTAGCCGTGGTTGAGCATATTGCCGATAAGGTTATGGTTATGTATCTTGGTCGAATTATCGAGGCCGGCCCTTCACACAGTGTTATGGCTGATCCAAAACATCCTTATACACGCGCTTTACTTGACTCAGTCCCCATCCCCGACCCGACACAACGCAATCGAATTTCTGTTTTATCCGGCGAAGTACCGAGCCCGATTAACCCACCACCGGGCTGCCCGTTCGCGCCGCGTTGTAAAAATGTGCAAGCGACGTGCACGGACGCTGTACCAGACCTTGTGGCGACAGCCGAGAACGCTGACTGGTTCAGAGCCTGTCACAACCCAATTAAATAAAAAACTAATAGGATAATATTACGATGCCAGATCAAGCCATCACGCTTTCCAATTGGGACTTACCACCATTTAACAGAACAACGTTCCTGAATGTGCGTGACATCATTCCAGTGGAATCCATTCCAAATGGTGATGGCCCCGTTCGGGAATTTAAAGAAAATTTCCGTGATTTGAATGCTGTTAAGCTGACTTTGGCGGATGGTAGCGCCTCAACGGTACGTACTGTTCTCGATAGTACGGAAACGGATGGTTTCCTTGTGATGCATCGTGGCGAGATCGTCTGCGAAGAATATTTGAACGGTATGAAACCAGAAACTCTGCATTTGGCACAATCGGTTTCTAAGTCTGTCACAGGGACGCTTGTTGCTATTTACATTGACCGTGGATTGATCAATCGACAAGCCCTCGTAACCGATTACCTGCCAGAGCTGGCAACGAGCGGGTATGCAGGGGCAACAATTGATAACGCCATCAATATGCAAACGGGGATAAAATTTATTGAAGACTATACAGATCCAGATGCGGAATTTGTGTACCTTGACCGTGCCTCGGGCTGGAAAGATTTCAAGGATGAAAGCGATCCTAAATCAATTCATGACCTGATTATTTCCATAAAAGGTGACCGGGATCATGGAGAGTATTTTCAATATCGTTCTCTAGATACCGATGTTCTGGCTTGGATTTGTGAGCGCATCGGCGGTGCCAGTTTATCCCAGTTGATCGGTACAGAAATTTGGTCAAAGATAGGCGCGGAACACGACGCTTGTTTTACTGTAGATCGCGCGGGAACAGCCCTTGCCGATGGCGGTTTTAATGCCACGCTTCGAGATTTTGGGCGTTTTGCTCAGATGTACCTTGATGGCGGGAAGGTCAATGGTGAACAGATTGTTCCGATGGATTGGATCGATGGCTGTCGCCAAGGGGACACCAATGCTTTTCGCGTTCTTTATGATGAATTCGCCCAGCATTACCCGAATGCCGGGTATAGCAATCAGTGGTGGGTAGTTGATGGGAAAAGAGGGGTCTATTCAGCACGTGGCGTGTTTGGTCAGTTTATTTATATCGATCCAGAATTAGAAGTTGTCATTGTAAAGCTTTCAACTTGGCCCACATTTCTAGATACGAACCGTGGGCTCAATACGTATCGTATGTCCGAAGCGATTGCTGGGTACCTTTCAAAGTAACAGCGCTCAGAAAAGTAACTCCATTTATCGTAACATAGGCTTATCGTAACATTGGCCAAGGGGTCTTAAAATAAGTGATGCGTTCTAGCATGACACCTTCATCACATGTTTTAATCTGAGCGGAGCCTTCAACACCCGTTCCTATGAGTGTCCAGTAATACCACTCATGTAGAATACCATCCATATCCTTGACGACTTTATCAACCATATGAAAATCGAAAGTACCACCAAGGGCTGCCGCCCGTTCGGGCCATATGGGCATGTAGGCAACCAATTCTTGTTTGGTGATAGGGGCAGGATCGGCGGGGTCATCAAAGATGAAGTCGGTTACGGTGGTAGACATAAGCAAGTCAGGGTTCATTGTATTCCACCCGTCGATATAGCGAGCCCGCATTTTCTCTCGTTTTGTTTCCATGAGACTTTGTTTCCCATTTTTATCGATGGATTTAACTCTACAGACGTTTGACTTTGAATTCACGGTACCAGACATAGATACCGCTGGAAATAATAATGAGCATACCCAGTATCGTCCATGGGCTCGGGATATCCCCAAAAACGATATAACCCCATACAATTGCGCCAACCACTTGGGTGTAAGTAAAAGGTGCCAGCATAGAGGCTTCGGCAGCATGGAACGCCTTAACCATCAGATAATGCCCAATAGCGCCCATGGATCCCATGAGAACCATCAGCATCCATTGGAATCCAGAAAGTTCTGTCCAGTGGAATGGGACAAATATTGTTAATACCAATGCGCCAACGGCTGTGGAATAAAACGTGGTCGATTCCGGTTTGTCTTTGGTTCGAATGATACGGGTCATGACCATATAAACGGCAAGTAAGAAAGCCGTGGCGAGCGGCAATAAAGCATCCCACCCTAAGACTCCGTAACCGGGGCGAGCAACCAATAACACCCCGACAAAGGCACATGCTACTGATGCCCAGCGGCGGGGACCGACATGCTCGCCTAAAAACAGGCCGGAAATAGCTGTAACCAGCACAGGGGCAAAAAATTGAATAGCCGAAGCATCACCCAACTGCATTTTTGTGATGGCCACGTACATAAACGATGTGGCACCAAAAAGGGCGCAAGCCCGGATAAATTGTAAGCCTGGGCGTTTTGCGCGAAGGAATTCTAATGATTTTGTTTTGCCAGCATAAACAGAGAATGTAATAGCCGTGTGAAAAAAATACCGCCCCCAGATTACCATCAGGATGGGTACTTCCAAGGACAAGTTCTTAGCTGTAGCATCCATACCAGCGAGTAAAATACAACTGATCATAATGATCACAATAGCAAATGCCGAATTTGAACGATCTGAGGGTGATTGAGGAAGAGAAATCATTATGTGTATGGAGAGCTTTCAGGTAACTTAGATGAAATCGAAGTGATTAGGATAGCACATTAGATAATAATGCCCCCCTGTGACATCCCGAAATTGCTTTAGAGGTAGATATTTATATTTATGGTTATAATTATGGATAGTCGTTACAAAGGCTGAATTATAAATGGCTGCAGAAAATAAACGACATAAGATCAAGTTTGCCCCGAATTATGACAGTCAAAACGGCTGGTATAATATTTTACCCACGGCACCTCCCGCTAAGCAACCATCTGGGTCGATCGATGTTGATTGGATGGTTATTGGTGCAGGACTTTCGGGGCTGTCTTCTGCCCGTCGTTTGGCCGAGCATTTTCCGGATAAAAAAATTGCCCTCATTGAGGCCGCTCGTGTTGGATTAGGGGCATCGGGTCGTAATGCAGGCTTTGCCATTGATTTACCCTTTATCCAAGAATCATACGATAATGTAGAACGCGCCCACAGAATTCTTCGCTTGCACCGTGCGGGGGTTGCAGAGTTGGACCGATTGGTAAGCCTTCATAACATCGATTGTAATTGGAGCCACCGTGGCAAGTATATGGTTGCCACCAGTAAATATGCCACACAAAACCTTCATGCCACCCAAGCTTTCCTATCTAGCATTGGCGAACCCAGTGAAGTCTTGGGCGAAGATGCGCTGGCAGAACGATTGGGTACGCAATGTTACGGCATGGGACTTTATTCACCCGGTACACATTTGATGAACCCCGCGGCTTTAACACGAGGGCTCGCCGGGACGATGCCGGATAATGTTACTGTCTTTGAAAATTCACCCATTACCCATATTCAATTTGGTGAAAAAATCATCGCGGAAACCGCAACGGGGACTGTGACTGCGGGTGCTGCTATTGTGGCCGCAAATGGATTTACGGAGAGTTTCGGACTGCTTCATAACAAAATATTTAATATGATGACTTTTGTCAGCCTGACAAAGCCATTAAGCAAAGCGCAACAAGATAGTCTTGGAGGAGAGCGTGATTGGGGGGTGCACCCCGTTGGAGCGTCCGGTGCAACCATCCGCCGAACTCAGGACGAACGCCTATGGCTTAGAACATCTTTTCGCTACACCCCCACCGTCCATTGCCCGGAAAGTGATTTGCCGCGTTATGAAGCCAAAAATAGAACTGATTTTAAGGCACGCTTCCCAATGTTAGGCGAGCCAGACTTTGAATATACCTACGGTGGCGGCATGTGTTTTTCAATGAACCACGAACCGATTTTCGAAAAAAGGAAAGATAATTTATTTATTGTTGGATGCCAAAATGCAATTGGCGTGTCAAAAAGTACCATTCATGGACGCTTGATTGCCGATTGGGCCGCTGGCCATAATTCAGCGCTGTTACAAGATGCTCAAGCATATGGTCAGCCTTGTCGTATTCCGCCTGATCCAATTCTGGGGATAGGGGTATGGGCGAGAATGACTTGGGAAGAGTGGAAAGGCGAGGCCGGGTAATTATGATTTAAAGCCTGTGTTCTTACCGGCCCAATCTTCGACTTTTTCGACAAGCTTCATCGGCGGCATAGACTTAAGGATATAGCCATCGGCACCGGCTTCTTCTGCGTAAACCAAATTGTCTTCAGAATCGCGAGAGGTGAAGAACAGAATCGGTGTTGTTAAATTTGGAAAATCCTCTCGGATCTTTTGACAGGTTTCAAATCCATCCATTATAGGCATTTCTACATCGAGGATAACAATGCTAGGTGATTTCTCTTCCAAAGCAATTAACAGGGCTAGTCCGCTTTCATAGCATTCAATGGTGAAGCCTGCTTTTTTCATAACCATGGTGACCATGGCGCGAATGGTCCGGCTGTCATCAGCCATCATCACCAGTTTGTTGGAGCGGCTTTGTTCCAGTTTGATCTGGCTAGCATCCCACGTCGTTGTTTTTTTGACCCATTGATCTAGTTTTTCAATCAACTTATCGGGCGCAAAAGGTTTGAGGATGAACTCATCGCCTCCTACTTCTTGCGCCAGATCTTTTCTATTGGGACGATCGTCGGCAGTAAAAAATAAGATTGGGGCTTTTAGATTAGGGAATTCTTGTTTGATGGTGCGACATGTATCAAACCCATTTAAATAGGGCATCTCAACATCCAGACTGATTAAATCAATTTGGATTTCTTTACTTTTTTCACGCATGAATTTTATGAGGTCGGTACCGTCTTCAAAAGCTTTGTAGGCATAACCTGCCTGATCTAGTACCCGCGTCATTAATTTTCTGACAGTCGAGCTATCATCAGCAAGTAAGATAAGTTTTTCCTGACGAGTTCTATCAAATGTAATAGGCATGGTTGATCACATCCTTGGTTTGTAATAGAAGCTATTTAGAGAAGGCGTGTCATGTATTAACTTCAACCATAGAATACAATGCTATGTATTTGCAAGTGCCGCTGTTGGTATATACAAAGTTGGAATAAGGAAATAATGACCTTATTTAATTAGTTGTTTATTGCTGGTGAATGTTTTAATTGGAGTTTAACTGTCATCGCTACTAAAAAGACCAATGAAGTTTTTAATCAGACGGTAGATATATATCGAACGGTCGCTGAAATTGCAGGCCTAGGGTATATTCTCTGGGACGAGGTTTATGAAAGCTGTTTAGAATACTCAGATGTCATCTTGCAATTACACAATCTTTCCTCCGAAGATTATTTGGATCGAATTTCCCAAGAAAAGGGGATGTTGCATGTTGTGGAAGATGACCTTGAGAAAGTTCAATTATTTCGTAAAAACTGTCGCTTGCACCAAGAATCCAATAATATTCGGTATCGAATTGAATGTGATAATGGCACGGTAAAATGGGTTCACGAAATCACACGACCGGGTACCGTTCAAAATGGTAAGGTGCTTACTTCTATTCGTAGTATGCGTGATATAACCAATGATGTTCTTGAACGCGAAATGCTGGAGCGAGAGAAATTTTTCATTCAACAAGTTGAAAAAGTAACAGGCGTTGGTGTGTTTGTTTGGGATGTTGAAACGCAGAAAAATATTTATTGTAGTGAAAATCTAGCTAATTTACATGGCATGAAGATGGGGGAATTGGAAGAAATTGTTGGCAGTGAAGAAGGCGATGTTGATCTGGCGTACCCTGCTGATAGGGAACGTCTTGCAATTGCCTATGAAAAAAGCCGAATAAGTGGTGAACCAATAGATATTGAGTATCGATATAATCACCCTGAACGCGGCATCGTCTGGTTTCATGAGGTTGCTTTTCGACGAATATTAGGGGTTGAAAAGCGCGAAGTAACAATGGGCTTGCTTCACGATATTACAGAGAAAAAACAGATTGAGGACCAAGTATTAGAGCAAAGACTCGTGGCCGCCGAAGCAACACGTGTAAGTAAGGTAAAGTCTGATTTTCTGGCGAATATGTCACATGAATTAAGAACCCCGTTAAATGCTGTATTAGGGTTCGGGCAATTGCTGTTAATCGAAAAAGAAAACACGATGTCATCTAGCCAGAAAGATTACGTTCAGAGCATATTGAGTGGTGGAAATCATTTACTTGAAATGGTCAATCAGGTGCTTGATTTAGCACAAATTGAAGCCGAAAAAATAACTTTTACAATTGAACCCGTACTTGCGTCACACGTTATTGTCGAGTGTATCAATATGGTTGAACCGATCGGGTTTTCTAAAGATATTAAATTTAAAAATAATATTGATATCAATACCAAGATTTATGTTTCCGTTGATAAGTTAAGATTGAAACAAGTGTTCGTGAACCTTCTGTCGAATGCAGTAAAATACAATAAGATTAATGGCACAGTCACCATTAGTAGTGACATTATTGATAATAAGTATATGAAATTAATTGTTAATGATACGGGTATTGGCATTAGCGATATTGATAAATCAAAAGTATTTGAGATGTTTAATCGAATTGGTGCAAACCCATTGATTGCGCAAGAAGGATCAGGTATTGGTTTGAGTGTTAGTAAGTTGCTGATTGAGCAAATGGAATGTCAAATTGGCTTCGAAAGCGAGCTTGGGGTAGGTAGTACGTTCTGGATCAATCTCCCATTATCTCCGGAATAATAAATAATTAAACAGGACCATAATTAAATGAGTGTTACAATATATCACAATCCACGTTGTTCTAAATCTCGACAAACATTACAAATACTTGAAGATAATAATGTTGATCCTGAAATTATTGAGTACCTTGATACTCCGCCCAATGCGGCTAGGTTGAAGGATATTTTAGGTATGTTGAATATTTCTGCTCGGGAATTAATGCGTAAAAAGGAAGCTGCTGAAGCGGGGCTTAATGATACATCTTTAAGTGATGAACAGCTTATAAATGGTATGGTTGCAAACCCCATCGTTATCGAACGCCCCATCGTTATTTGCGATGGTAAAGCCAAGATAGGTCGTCCGCCAGAAGGTATTCTTGAAATTCTTGCGATTTAAAAATCATAAAGGCAATCACTTAGGTAATCACTAGGGTAATCATTATGGATTTGGGATTAAAAAACAAAGGGGTTATTGTTACCGGCGCCAGTCGAGGCATTGGTAAGGCAATAGCCCTAGGGTTAGCCCGTGAAGGCGCCAATGTTTCTATCTGTGCGCGAAATCTTGAAGATCTAGAAGCCGCCCGAGAAGAATTAGCATCTTACGGTGGCATCGTTCATGCCGCACAATGTAATGTGGCCGACAGTGATGCCCTTAAAGCATATTTTGATGCCGCGGTTAGCGAACTTGGTGCTCTTCATATTCTTGTTAATAACCCTTCGGGGTTTGGTGAAATCGATGATGAAGAAAGTTGGCAATTAAGCATTGATGTGGACTTGATGGCCCTTGTGAGGGCAACGTGGAATGCCACACCAATGATTGAAGCTGCCGGGGGGGGCAGTATCATTAATATATCATCTATTTCCGGTATGGCTGCTTCACCTGAATCACCCCCCTACGGTGCGATCAAAGCAGCGGTCATTCAACTAACGACCAGTCAATCTGTTGAGCTGGCCGCAAAAAATATTCGGGTAAATTGTATTGCGCCGGGGTCGATCTATTTCGATGGGGGGGTATGGGATGATGTTAAACAGACCGACCCGACTTTATTTAATGCGGTTGCTGCAAGCACGCTGTTTGATCGAATGGGCACCCCAGAAGAAATTGCCAATGTTGCGGTATTTTTAGCATCAGATGCGGCGAGATGGGTTACGGGGCAAATAATCGCCGTCGATGGTGGACAGTTGTTAGGTTAATCCGTCTTCAAAATTTAGCGGTATAGATAATAGTACACCGAATTCTTTTGGAAAGTCAGCGCTGACACGGGCATGGACGGCGCCTTGTTTGTCGTAGAATTTTGCCACTTGTGAGCCAAGGTTAACTGGGGTGATGGCTTCGTGCCAGATACCAGCGTGAAGACAGATTCCAAAACTGCCATCACAATAAAAAGCAACCCAGTCTTCGGGTTTCATATCATCGCCACTACAGGCTAAGGCCGCTATGAACGGTTGATTATCTAATGGGTAAAATAGCTGTCCGCCATCTGGGTGGTGATTTGCATGCCAAATTAATAATTGGGATCTATCAGGGGTTGGATTATCGATACGGGCGATTTCCGGTGCGGTTGACCACCCCAGAATGTATTTATCATTTACGGCTAAATTTTCACCAAATAGAACATCACCTTCCCACCAGAATTCAAAAATCCCTTCCCGGTATCCCCCTTCATTTCCTGTGCCGGGATCTACGGAGCGCGACCCTGTGTGTGGCCAGATTGTGATGGGAACATCATGATTTTTATAATCGGTAACGATAGTCCCAAAATCGACAAAATTCTCGGCAGTGGCTTTTATCAAAGGAATATCAAAAAGGTGTAGGCCAGAAGCAACCTTAGGATTCAGGTAATCAAATCGTTTGGCGCGATCGTTCACTGTAATTCTCACTGTATTTTTAATATAATTATTACTGAAATAAGGGATTGTTTTGATTAAACACACTGTTGTTATGACACAACAACACTGTTGTTATGACACAACAACAGACTACACCGTTATTAAAAACGTGTATTCCGAGCGTGAATTCGGAGAGACGATAAGATAATTTAAATTAGAAAAATATTATTCTGATTTACTCGCTGTGCTTGATCCCCAAACCAGAACGCCAGAAAATGCTATAAACACGGCAATTATAAAAATCAAAAACATCATTCCGCTATCGGTCATTCTACTCTCCTGTTTTATTTATAGTAAGAATAATATTTTAGGGGCCGGATTTCTGTGATTCTTGATCTAAGTTAAGTTTTTGATGGAATTTTATGAATGAATCCGAGTTAAAGAATGACAAACAGGGGCAATTTTGACTAGATTACGGCCATTCAGTCTTCAAATTTTAAAAAGTGTGTGTCTTTAATCATGTCATATCTTGTTGCTGCCCTATATAAATTCGTTCAATTGGATGAATTCGAAGCCATCCAAACACCCTTGTTAGAGAAATGCCGGGCGGAAGGTGTTTTTGGAACCTTGCTGCTTGCCCGGGAGGGTATCAATGGCACTATTGCTGGTCCAGAAGAGAGTATCCGTAACATCCTAAGCTTTATCGCTGCAGATAACCGAATTGGCGCCATTGAACATAAAGAATCTTGGGCTCAAGAAATTCCCTTTTTACGTATGCGGGTAAGACTGAAGAAGGAAATCGTTACCATGGGGGTGGCGACGGTTAATCCCAATATAACGGTGGGTACCTATGTGGAACCCGAAGACTGGAATGATCTAATTTCAGACCCTGACGTTGTGGTGGTTGATACTCGCAATGATTACGAAGTCGAAATTGGTACGTTCAAAAGGGCCATCGACCCCAAAACATCATCCTTTAGAGAATTTCCTCAATGGTGTGAAGATACCGGGGTCTTAAAAGAAAAGCGGAAAGTCGCGATGTTTTGCACAGGTGGTATACGGTGCGAGAAATCAACAGCCTATCTTAAAGATCAAGGCGTTGATGAAGTTTACCATTTAAAGGGCGGCATCCTTAAATATTTGGAGACGATCCCAGAAGAAGAAAGTTTATGGGAGGGACAATGTTTTGTCTTTGATGAGCGGGTGTCTGTTGGTCATGGCCTTGAACAAGGTCCATACGACTCTTGCCATGCATGTCGTCATGCCATTGATGATACAGACAAAGCATCGCCCCAATATGTAAAAGGGATTAGTTGTCCAAAGTGTTATGGTAAAATTAGTCAAAAACAATTGGACAGATTTACCTCTCGCCAAAAACAAATGGAGCTTGCCAAGTTGCGAGGACAAGCACACTTAGGGGGGAAGAACGGCAACACAATAGAAAGCGTGGCAAAACAAACAACAGGAAAAAATGAGTAATCCTTACCCTATTCTTTATAGCTTTCGACGCTGCCCCTATGCAATGCGTGCGCGTATAGGTCTCTATAAAAGCGGGGTAATTTGTGAATTGCGCGAGGTCGTCTTGCGCAATAAGCCAGAGAGCATGTTAGCTCTATCCCCAAAAGGTACGGTGCCTGTATTGCAAACAATAGAAGGCGCCGTGATCGATGAGAGTTTGGAGGTTTTGTTATGGGCGCTCAATCAACATGATCCGGATGGATGGTTGATACCAGAAGCGGGAACCCTGGAAGATATGTTGTCACTTATCAATCAAAACGATTCAGGTTTTAAAGAAAACCTTGATCGCTATAAATATGTCAATCGATATGAAGATGTGGATGCAATAGAGCAACGCACAAAAGCAGAGCATTTTTTAAAAATTTTAGAAAGTAAATTAACCGTATCAACTTATTTATTTGGGGCTAAACCTTCACTTGCCGATGTTGCCATTGCCCCCTTTATTCGGCAATTTGCCAATGTTGATAAACCGTGGTTTGAGCAAACTCCTTATGTGGCAACTCAAAAATGGCTTATAGATTTTTTAAGTACTGAACCGTTCACTGTTGTGATGAATAAATACGGTCCTTGGTCCGATGGAGACGATATATTATTGTTCGGCGCAGGAACCTCGGGTTAATCAAAAAAAGCAAACAACCTTGATTCAATACTTTCGCGGGGTGGAGCGTGCTCAGGTGTTTTTGGATCGGTGAAAGCTGTATGGATGCTGTATCTGGCCCGGCCATCGGTTGAAGAATCGAATGTTTTAATTAACAATGCCTCATCTAATTGCATATTTGGGAAATAGACCCATTGCTGGTTTGGATTATAGGTGGCAAGCATAAGCTCCCCAATGCGTTCCTTTGCGCGTCGTTCGCTCGGAATTAAATTTTCAATGGATTGGCTAACGGCTGTACAAAGGGCAAGCGGTGAGCGGATAACAGGCCCGTGGACGCCACGCCAGACATTAATGATAGCGAATCTTTTTTTGAGAAGGCTGTCTGCCTCATCCGGTAAGATATCTCGTACACGTTTCGGCCCTGAATTTTCTGTGTAATCATTGTGTACAATTGCTGATGGTTCTCGGGTATTACGTTCGCCCCGTATTGCTGAGCTATCTGATCGCAATGTATGATCAAAAACGACTGTTCTACTTGCCCCAGTTGCATTCTTGACCAGAGATTTAATCTCGTTTTCATAGATTTCTTTGTAGGATGCCATATCGTAGAAATCAGTAACGACAGTTTTATGATTTATGAGACTAAAACCATCTTTATCCAGAGTATAGGATCCTACCCCGCCGGATGTGGTGCGTGCATTGAGAACTTCAACATCATGCATTTCAAATAGACCTTGCATAGATAAAGTGGCGTCCGCCCCCCCTTCAGAGGCATAATAGACAGGTTTGGTCTCACTGGGAGTGAGAAATTGAAGACTGGCCTTTGAAAATGAGTTTGAGTAATTCATGCTTTTAAACCTTATAATAGTTCTACTGTAATCGAATGTTTCGATTGATCGATGGGTAAGATTTCTTTCTAATGATGGAAAGATAATTTGATCTTGGTGAATATTAAAGTTAGGAAAATTTTAAATGAGCGAGATCGATCAACGGTTTCAGCAAATATTCTACCAATCCCCAATAGGAATGGTACTTAAGGATTTTTCCAACGTCAAATCGTCTGTTGATAGCATCGATGAATATTCAATTCAGGAGATAATCTCTCAATGCATGTTATTGGAAGCTAATCATAAAGTATTTGAAATTTTTCAAGTTCGATCATTTGATGACTTTATGGTCTATGATAATGAGTACCATCAACGAATGAATGAAGCAGGGGAACATTATTTTAATAACGTGATCCAAACATTCCAATCTGGTGAAAATGAATATTCGGGCTTTATGTCTGATATTTTGGCCTCAGGTGATAAAATAGAATTAATGTGCGTAACCAAAATTCTAGAAGGTCATGAAGAAGACTGGTCTCGCATTGTAATCACCTATGAAGATGTGACAGAACGGAAACGATTCGAAGCCATCATTGAGAACGCCCGTGAAGATAATGAATTACAGCGAGAATTCATCGCAATACTATCCCATGAGTTCCGAACGGCTCTCGCCATTATTGATGGCTCAGCGCGGCGTTTGGGCCGAAAATGGTCGGAAATCACACTTGATGATGTGCAGACAACCACAGAAAATATCCGAACGACGGTCTCCAGAATGCTTACCCAGATTGATACGAATTTAACGTCTTCTCGTGTTGAGAAAGGCATGATGAATGAAGAATTCGTCGACATTAATTTACGCTCTTTAATTAATGAGATATGCCAACGACAAGAAATGGCTTCTGATAATGTTACTGTATTGATCGATTTAAGCTCTCTACCGGATTCAATTGAGGGGATTCCAAGTGCTCTTGAGCATATTTTTTCAAATTTATTATCAAATGCGATAAAATATTCATCACTGGAAAGTACAGTGGCAGTGGCGGGTATAACAACGGATGCCGATGTCTATATCTCTGTGCGTGATCATGGTGTTGGTATACCAGATACTGATATGAAGAACCTTTTTCGCCAATACTTTCGGGCTGCCACCGCAAAGGGGTTCCAAGGAACGGGCATAGGATTACACCTAGTCCGACAATTGGTAGATTTACACAAAGGGTCGATTAATGTGGATAGTGTAGAAGGACGAGGATCAATTTTTACTGTATGCTTGCCAAGAAAACAGCTTAAAAATCACAACTTGAAAAATATAGAAGTGGATTGAAAATTCATGGCAAAGATATTGGTGGTTGATGACGAAAAATTACTTAGAGATTTGTTAGCTGAAGAATTGCAGGATATGGATCATTCTGTAATTCAAGCCGAAGATGGAAATGTGGCACTCGCCATAATTAAGAAAACAAAACCCGATCTTGTGATTTCCGATATAAACATGCCGAATATGGACGGCATTGAATTACTGCAAGCACTTCATGCGGAAGCCCCTGAACTTGCTGCAACCCCGTTTATTTTTTTAACGGCCATGGGTAATAGAGAAGATATTATCGTCGCAAAAAATCTAGGGGTTGATGACTACCTTTCGAAACCCCTTGATTTTGAATTGCTGAAAGCAACTCTTCAGGCCCGTCTTGGTGCAATCAAACGCACGGATCTCGCGATTTCAGAAAAATTTAAGAATTTTTATCAGAGAATTGAGGAAGTAGCGGGGGAGCAAATTGATCAAAAGGATATGTCAATTGATGACATTTTTGATCGTTACTTAAAATATGCAAAGCAAGCCAAACAGGTTCTTCCAGGCGCTTTAAACCTGAATCAGGCCAGCTATTCATTCAAAAGAATAGAAGAAGCCGAAGTTATTGCCTTCTCATTAGCAAGTATTTGTCCCAACCCAGAAACCACAGGCGTTGGTTTGCTCGAACTGCTGGTGAATGCTGTTGAACATGGCAATCTTTGTATTGGTTATGAAGAAAAATCGGCGTTACTTAAATCGAAAAAATATTCTGAAGAAATCGAACGCAGATTAAATCTCACAAACTATAAAGCACGGGAAGTCTACGTTGACTTTCGCCGTGAGGGGAAGAAGGGCGTTTTTAAAATTACGGATTCCGGCGATGGGTTTGATTGGCAAAAATACATAGAGTTTGATCCTGCTCGATTGTCTCACCAACATGGGCGTGGTATTGCCATGGCCTCATCGCTCTGTTTTGCATCCCTTGAATATCAAGGAAATGGAAGTTGTGTTGTCGCTTCAGTAGAACTTGATTAAAGGTGCGTTATGAATAACCCATCCCAACCAATAAAATCAGTTCAACCCATGCCGTCTATTGGGAATTGTCATGTCATGGTTGTGGATAATGAAATAGAAGTTTGCCAACAAATCAAAGAAGCCCTTAACAATATTGGGGTGCAAAATGTTATTTTGTATCAAAACGGCGAAGATTGTTTGAACAATCTAAATATCGCCGCCCCGGATTTGCTCATTCTTGAATTAAACTTGCCGGGAACAAAAGGTTTAGAGGTTCTAGAAATCATCCGCTCCCAACCGTTATACGACAATCTTCCAATCATCATAGAAACAGGCCCCGGATCACCGGCAGATGTTAAAAAGGCTCTCTCAATGGGGGCAAGCAATATAATGCGAAAACCAATAGACCTGGAATTATTAGGTTCAAGGGTAAAACTACATCTTGAGAATGCGGTCCTCCTTGATGAATTGCGTGAGTATAAACATAGACTTGCCCAAGAATTGAATTCTGCGCACGATATGCAGAAACGCTTGATGCCCCGGGATAAAGAAATTGAAACCGCAGAGGCTTCCTATAATTTCAAAATTGATGCCTGTTATCACCCTTCAACTGAACTGGGGGGGGATTTATGGGGTATTCAGTATCTAAATGATAAATTGATCGGTTTCTATCTTGTGGACTTTTCGGGTCATGGTGTTGGTGCATCGATTAATACTTTCCGATTACATACCATCATGCAGCAATTCCCCGCTCCTGTATCGCCGGCTAGATATTTGAAGTTTTTAAGTTCTCAAATTCACGATATTCTTCTTCGTGGGCAATTCGCGACCATGACATTTGCTCTGATTGATATTGAAAATGATACATTGTCATACGCCGTTGCGGGGTCTCCCCCACCCTTAATATATTACCCTGATTCCGATCAATTGATTATGGGTGAAGGTTCGGGGTTACCAATAGGCATTCATCCAGATGCAGAATACGAGAATATCATTTTACCATTTCCAGCCGGTGCATCGCTGTTGATGTATAGTGATGCATATTACGAAAGTCCGGGTAAAGACGGAAAAATTATGGGGGTTGAGCGGGTTGAGGACACAATACGAGAAACGATTGATCCTTCATCTAATGAATTATCTATGGATAGAGTACTGAAGGATTTTTTTAAAAACAGATCGGAATTCGTCGACGATGATCTAACATTGGTTTTGGCTTCACGATTGAAATCTTAGTTAACTTGATTTGACATGAGTGAGTTTTTCTATCTCTGCGAAACATTATTTTAACTGTATGTAATCTTCATCATACAATTATTAAATTTAATCAAAAATGCGGTGGCAGAGGGTCACTTGGGCTATCTGAATTCATGTCACCTTCTAAGTTGAACAATCTATCACGCATGGTATCCACTTTACGGGTCAGGTCGTCAATTATATCCCATTGTTTAGCCGTAATATCGCTTAATTCCTGAATCGTGCCTTCCTGATGAGAAAGATGTATTTCTAGATCACTGATACGCTTGTTTAGGTCCTGTGTGTCCATTGTGTTTGGTGTATCCATTAGATCTTGGGGGTGTTCATAAAAAATCTCAAAAAAGTGGTTGAAATATGTTTAATTTATATCAATTTAAATAAGGCTATTAAATCAATTTTTATTTTCAAAAACTTGATTTATATCAAGTTTAATTGTTGGCAATATGTTTATTTTTATAAGATAGATTAATATCTGACTTTATCATTGATCACACAATGAAAAGTTTTTGGATAAAGGTAATTAAATGACCAGTGACACCATTCGCTTGGAAAAACAAAAAGAACTAAAAGGTTTTCTCTTCCTTACCGCATTATTGGCACCAATTCTATCGATTATTCTTGTTGGTGGGTATGGATTTGCCATTTGGATGTATCAATTAATCATTGGTCCACCGGGCGTTTCCTGATTAATAAATACCCCTAAATTTGTTTTGTTCCTTATTGGAGACCCTTCATGAACACAATCCCTCCGCAATCTGCCAATCCTAGGCGCCGTGATTTATTGACAGCGCGTTTTAGTCAGGCAAGCTTGCAAATCGCCAGTTTGATGGTGCAAGCCAGACCAGAGAAAATTGACGGACTAACCCCCATACTTAACAACCTTAAAGGCGTTGAGGTCCACAATACGAACAATGCGGGGAAAATGATTTTAAGCATAGAAGCAGCGAGCGACAGAGATCTGCTCGCCCGCATAACAGAAATTGAAAAAGCGGATGGTGTGATAACTGCCTCGTTGGTTTATCACCAGATTGTTGATGAGGATGATTTAGATGAGTGATAAAAAAGAGTCATTAAAGCTCACCCGCCGGAATTATATTAAAGCAAATGCTGTGGCGATTGCCGCAACAGCCGCTGGTATGAGTGCTCCTGCAATTGCAAGTAATTTACCGACCGGCATGAAATCTGAGCTGAAATGGTCGAAAGCGGCGTGCCGGTTTTGTGGCACCGGGTGCAGCGTCATGGTTGGCACCAAAAATGGCAAAGTCGTTGCCTCTCATGGTGATGCTAAGTCGGAAGTCAATCGAGGGCTGAACTGCGTTAAAGGATATTTCTTATCGAAAATCCTATACGGCAAAGATCGCCTAACCGATCCCATGTTGCGCATGAAAAATGGCGTTTATGATAAAGAAGGCGAGTTCACCCCTATTTCTTGGGATGCTGCCTTTGATATTATGGCTGAGAAATTCAAAGCCGCTTTGCGTGATAAAGGTCCAACAGGCATTGGTATGTTTGGATCTGGACAATGGACCGTTTGGGAAGGTTATGCCGCCGTTAAATTAATGAAGGCTGGTTTCCGCTCAAATAATATTGATCCCAATGCCCGTCATTGCATGGCTTCTGCTGTGGGTGGGTTTATGCGAACCTTTGGTATTGATGAGCCAATGGGGTGTTATGATGATTTCGAACACGCTGATGCCTTTGTTCTTTGGGGCGCAAATATGGCTGAAATGCATCCCATCTTATGGACACGGGTGACGGACCGTCGTCTTAGCGCACCGGATACAAAGGTTGCTGTATTGTCGACATTTGAACATCGGTGTTTTGATCTGGCCGATATTCCTATGGTCTTTACCCCTCAAACCGATCTGGCAATTTTGAACTTTATTGCTAATTACATTATTTCGACGGGGAGTGTGAATAGAGACTTCGTAGAGAGCCATGTGAATTTCCGTAAAGGTAATACAGATATTGGCTACGGCCTGCGCCCAGAGCATCCTTTAGAGCTGAATGCGGTAAATTCCGACAAAGCCGGTGGATCAAAACCGATGTCCTTTGACGATTTTAAAGAATTTGTCAGTACGTATGATGTGGATAGTGTTTCTAAATTATCAGGGGTTTCTACAGAGAAACTAACGGCTCTTGCTGAAATTTATGCCGATCCCAACACCAAAGTCATGTCGCTATGGACGATGGGTGTTAATCAACATACTCGGGGTGTTTGGTGTAATAATCTGCTTTATAATATTCATTTATTAACGGGCAAAATTTCAGAACCTGGCAACAGTCCGTTTTCTTTAACAGGGCAACCCTCAGCGTGTGGTACAGCGCGTGAAGTTGGAACGTTCTCCCATCGTTTACCTGCTGACATGGTTGTTGCAAATCCTAAGCATCGTGCATTAGCAGAAGAAATTTGGAAAATCCCTGAAGGCACCATTAATCCTAAACCAGGCGCCCATGCTGCGTTGCAAAATAGGCACCTAAAAGATGGTAAAATTAATGCCTATTGGGTGCAGGTTAACAATAATGTTCAGGCCGCCGCTAATTTAAATGAAGAAACCATGCCGGGGTACCGTAATCCTGATAACTTTATTGTTGTTTCGGATGCCTATCCTACGGTGACAGCGGAAGCTGCCGATCTGATTTTACCAACCGCAATGTGGGTGGAAAAAGAAGGGGCTTACGGAAACGCGGAACGAAGGACACAGTTCTGGTATCAACTCGTGGACGCGCCAGGCAAGTCAAAGTCTGATCTTTGGCAATTGGTAGAATTCTCCAAACGCTTCACAACAGATGAAGTCTGGGACGCCGCAGTTCTTGATAAAAACCCTGAATTTAAAGGTAAGACGCTTTATGAAGTTCTCTTTAAAAATGGGAATGTCGATAAATACGAGATGACCATCACCGCCAAAGAATATGGTAACCACGAGTCAGAAGATAATGGGTTCTATATTCAAAAAGGGTTGTTCGAAGAGTATGCGACGTTTGGTCGCGGACATGCTCATGATCTGGCGGACTTTGATACGTATCATAAAGTGCGCGGGCTTCGTTGGCCGGTTATTGATGGTAAAGAAACCAGATGGCGGTTCCGTGAAGTGTTTGACCCTTATGTAGAAGCTGGGTCTGACATTCAGTTCTATGGAAAAGGTGATAATAAAGCCAATATCTTTGCTCTGCCGTACGAACCACCTGCAGAATCGCCAGACAATGAATATGATTTGTGGTTAAGCACAGGACGTGTTCTTGAACATTGGCATTCTGGTTCCATGACACAACGGGTGCCAGAGCTTTATGAAGCCTTCCCAGACGCTGTTGTTTTCATGCACCCAGAAGATGCTAAGACGCGTGGATTACGGCGCGGCAGTGAAGTTCGGATTATATCAAGGCGGGGTGAAATTAAGACACGTGTGGAAACACGGGGCCGCAATCGCCCACCCAAAGGACTTGTCTTTGTTCCATGGTTCGATGCAAGCCAATTAATTAATAAAGTTACATTGGATGCGACGGATCCCATCTCTAAACAAACGGATTACAAAAAATGCGCCGTAAAAATAGTTTCCGCTTAAGTGCGGCCTTGCGCTGGGCGCTTATGGGCGTTACCTGTGCTTTCTTTGCTCTGAGTGTCATTCCTGCTCTCGCGGGTGATCCGATAGCAACCTTGAGGGGAGGCGTGCCCATTGGTGAAGAGCCTACACCGCCTACTCTTGCAGGTGCGGCTAGTTTTGGGCAAAATTTTGTCCGAAACTATCCAGAGCAACCCCCCATCATTCCGCATAAAGTTCGTGATTATCGAATTGATTTGAACAGTAATAAATGTTTGAGCTGCCATAGCAGAAAATCAACCGAAATTTCTGAAGCGCCGATGATCAGTGTTACGCACTTTATTGATCGCGATGGGCAAGTTTTATCTCAACCCAATGCTCGCAGATATTTTTGTACACAATGTCATGTGCCGCAATTTGGTGCTAAACCGTTGGTGGAAAACATTTTCATAGATGCTGACGATCTGGCTTCGAACGATTAAGAACAAGAAAGACAATTGAACATGTTGTGGATGAAACGGATATTAAATTTCTGGCGTGTATTGAAATCACCTAGCAAACATTTCAGCCTTGCGTTTCTGACCTTCGGCGGGTTTCTGGCCGGGGTTATCTTTTGGGGTGGTTTTAACACAGCCCTAGAAGTGACCAATACTGAAACTTTCTGTATTAGTTGCCATGAAATGGAAAACAATGCTTATGAGGAGCTACAGACTACGGTTCACTACAGCAATGGATCTGGTGTAAGGGCAACCTGCCCAGATTGCCACGTTCCACATGAGTGGTCCTATAAAATAGCCCGTAAAGCAGCGGCGTCCAAAGAGGTTTGGGGTAAAATATTTGGTACGATCAATACGCGAGAAAAATTTGAAGCCAAAAGGCTAGAGCTCGCCCAACATGAATGGGCTCGATTTAAAGCCAATGATTCATTGGAATGCCGTAACTGCCACTCTTATGAGTCTATGGATATTACCCTCCAATCTAAACGGGCCGCTGATCAACATGAACGGCTTCTTAGTACGGGCGAGAAAACGTGTATTGATTGCCACAAAGGCATTGCCCATGAACTGCCTGATATGGCAGGGGTAGAGGGTTGGAATTAAACCTTATTAGATAGATTAATTTGGGGCACCATTGGCCGCTATTATTGACATTCCTATCGTCAATAATCGCGGCCAATTTTTTTCAAGTGAGCACTAGGATATATGATCACGTTTTTCTTATTACAATCTATCAAATAATTAATGCCTAGTTGTTTGACAAATATAGATTAGAAAGAGGATCATATAGCCCTACAATTTTCCATCTATTCCTGACATCAACATTGAAAATGAGATCAATTACAATGACTGAATTATATGACTTGGGCGACCGCCCGACCTTAGGTGACGTTCCCGAAAAAATGCATGCGTTTGTTGTTCGCCAAGACCGCTTTGGACCGCCCAAAGATGCGTGGCAACGTGAAGTTATCAATACTCCAGAAATCGGCCCCAAGGACGTTCTGGTCTACGTTATGGCAACGGGCATTAATTATAATAATGTATGGGCTGCTCTTGGTATTCCTGTCGATGTTATTAAGGACCGCCAGAAAAAAGGCGAGCCAGAAGATTTCCATGCGGGTGGTAGCGATTGTTCCGGTATTGTTTGGGCCATTGGATCAGAAGTCACGGATGCCAAAATCGGTGATGAAGTTGTTGTCCACAGCGGTTGGTGGGAACCTGAAGACCCTTGGGTGCTTGCTGGTAAAGATCCGATGTTGGCATCGAGTACACGTATCTGGGGGTATCAGACAAATTATGGCAGTTACTGCCAGTTTGCTCGTGCCCAATCGCACCAACTTCAACCAAAACCGAAGCATTTAAGCTGGGAAGAAGCCGCCTGTTATCTTTTATGTGCTTCAACAGCTTATAGAATGCTGATGGGGTGGGCGCCCCATACAGTTGAAGAAGGTGACGCGGTATTGGTTTGGGGTGCTGCTGGTGGTCTGGGTAGTATGGCCTTGCAAATTACAGCGGCGCTGGGGGGAAAGGCGATTGCGGTTGTCTCTGATGAAGACAAACGCCAGTTCTGTCTTGATCATGGTGCGGTTGGTGTGATTAACCGCAATGATTTCGATCACTGGGGTAAGATGCCCGATACCAATAGCCCAGAATGGCGGGATTGGATGGGCGGTGCTCGTGGTTTTGGTAAGGCAATCTGGGACGCTCTTGGAGAAAAACAAAACCCTAAAATTGTCTTTGAACATCCCGGTGAAGCAACGCTGCCAACATCCGGCTTTGTATGTGATACGGGTGGTATGGTTGTCATCTGTGCGGGAACCACAGGGTATAATATAACCATGGATCTTCGGTATCACTGGATGATGCAAAAACGTCTACAAGGAAGCCATCTTTCAAATGATGAACAGGCCGCAGCGGTTAATGAATTGGTGATTGCAGGTAAAATCGACCCGTGTTTGTCTTCAACATATACATTTGATGAAATTGGCGATGCCCATCAATTAATGAACGACAACAAACATCCCTATGGTAATATGGCGTGTTTGGTAAATGCTACTGAAATGGGAAGTGGTAAGTCATAAGCTATATTTGGATACTATGAATATATATGGGCGACTCTGTTTTATGGGGTCGCCCATTTTTCTGTTGCAATGTTGTTGCGATCAACGCAAAAAGGATGCAAGAGATTGAAACATAAAATTTTAAAACAGGAGATCTACCATGTCGATTAAACGCCTCCATACAAACGATCGTATGAGCCAAGCCGTTGTCCATAACGATACCGTCTATTTAGCCGGGCAAGTCGGTGAGCCCAGTCAGAACGTTACAGAGCAAACACAAAGCGTGCTTAGCAAAATTGACAGCCTCCTTAATGAAACGGGTAGTGATAAAACCAAAATCCTACAAGCCATTATTTGGCTTTCAGATATGAAACACTTTGCTGAAATGAACGCCGTTTGGGATGCATGGGTTAGCCCAGGAAACTGTCCCGCACGCGCGGCAGGTGAAGCAAAATTGGCGACAACAGATTATGATGTTGAAATTATTATTATCGCGGCGGCTGATTAATTAAATAAAACGCTATCTTTTTAAAGATAAGTACGCTACAACCCGGCATGCGTGATAACACGCAGCAGCTGCGCAGATGTACGCGCGCGCATTGCTGAGGAATGTATATCGCCACACAAGTGTGGTTGAACTCAGCCCCTAATATAGAAAGAATGATAACTAATGACCGATTTTTCGGGACTTGGCCTTGCCAGTCCTATTTTGAAAGCTGTAAAAGCCACTGGCTATACAGAACCTACTCCCATCCAAGCCAAATCAATTTCTCATGTCCTTCAAGGACGTGATCTACTTGGTGTCGCTCAAACGGGCACGGGTAAAACTGCCGCATTTTCGTTACCGATTTTGCACCGCCTATCCGACCCAGCAACAATGCCAAAAACCCGTCTTCCCGCTGGAAGCCCTCGGGTTCTAATTTTGGCCCCAACACGTGAGTTGGCGAACCAAATCAGTGATTGCATCCTGACCTACAGTAAATTTCTCGATATGCGACATGCGGTATTGTTTGGTGGTGTATCCATTAATAAACACCTGTTCCGCCTTCGTAAGAGCGTTGATATTCTGGTGGCAACGCCGGGTCGATTGCTTGACCTTATGAACCGGGGAGCTGTCAGATTAAATCTCGTAGAAACCTTTGTTCTCGATGAAGCGGACCGGATGCTCGATATGGGCTTTATTCCCGACGTTCGTAAAATTTCAGCGAAGATCCCTAAGAAGCGCCAAACAGTTTTGTTCTCGGCCACCATGCCACCAAAAGTTCGTTTGCTGGCTGAAGACTTGATGGTTGACCCTATTGAGGTTGAAGTCGCCCCCGCGGCAACGACGGCTGAAAAAGTTGAGCAGAGCGTTTTGATGGTTCCAAAGGCTAAGAAACAAGCATTGCTTACTGAAATACTACAAAATACAGATATCAAGCGTGTACTGATCTTTTCAAGAACAAAACACGGTGCAGACCGCATTGTTAAACATCTGGACCGAGATAGTGTTGAGGCCGCTGCCATCCATGGTAATAAGTCACAGAATGCCCGTGAACGCGCCCTGAACGATTTCCGAAAAGGTAGCATTCGGGTGCTTGTGGCAACCGATATTGCTGCTCGTGGCATTGATGTGAGCGGTATTACGCACGTTATCAATTTCGACCTACCCAATGAGCCTGAAAGCTATGTTCACCGTATTGGTCGTACAGCGCGTGCGGGTGCCTCTGGTATAGCGATTTCGTTCTGTGATTCTGAAGAACGCGCCTATCTGCGGGATATTGAAAAAACGATACGTCAACGCGTCTTTGTTAACGAAGATCATCCGTATCATGACACATCCCCAGAAACCAAGGCTAAGGCGCCGGGTAAAAAGTCAAAATCTAAAGGGAATTCATCGGGTAAACGGAATTCTAATTTTGGCGCTAAATCAGGCTCTAAATCTAAATCAAAGTCTAAATGGTCATCACGCCCCTCTGAAATGGCCGCATAATTGCTGACGATTACGTAATCTGTGTTATTGTGTAGACCGATTCTAATATTGGGAGACGACACATGCATATAAAAGGATTACATCATAATGCCTATCGCTGTCGGGATTCAGAAGAAACCCGACAGTTTTATGAAGATTTTCTTGGCCTTCGCTTTGCGGATGCTTTTGTCATTTCAGAATCAAAAACAGGCAGAGAAACCAAAGCTCTTCATAGCTTCTATCAAATGGATGATGGCTCGTTTCTCGCTTTTTTTGAAGTCCCCGACACACCCTTTGATTTCAAAGAACAACATGATTACGATCTGCATATTGCATTAGAAGTTAATCAAGAAACATTAATGCAGATGTTTGATAAAGGGAATGCCTCGGATATTGATACCCGTGGTGTTGCAAATCATGGCTTTATCGAATCAATTTATTTCCGTGATCCCAATGGTTACGTCATTGAATTGACCGCGACAAAGGGTGACCCAAAAGAATACATTGATCAGGCTGCGCTGAAAGCACACGAAAAATTAGCGCAATGGCAGCAATCAAAATCAGCTTGATGATTTATTCTTAAACGCCTCCAGAGCATTATCAACGATATTCCTAAAGTAAGGATCGGAAACGAGCCCTCCTGCAGGCGTTCGATAAATAGAATCACCTAGCCCTTCAATACTGGCGGGGACATCTTCACGAAGATGGTTCCCATCACTTAAGAAAAGTCCTTCTAGAATTATGGAACCGGATAGGTCTTTTATAATGTCACGGGGGTGGGGCGATTGTTCAAGGTAGCAATCAAATACTTTTAGAAATACAGCCTTGCTTCTGATCCGCTCGGCTAATTCTTGTGTCGCCTGAGAGGAGTATGGGTAGGTGTGTGACCCATGAGCAACCAAAACCAAAGGCAACTCTTTTAATGCTAAATTGTTTTGCCGGGATATTTCTTGTGATCGGTGTATGATTAATTCTGCAAACGTACGTTCTGAACCAATGGGGGGCAGCACGGTAATTGGCGAGGACGTTTTCCGTGATAAACTATGTGTGATCTCTTTCATGGTTTTACCCATAACAAAACCTTCACACATAAATATGGGTAAAATATAAATATTCTCATGCTGATTTGTAATCTTCGATAACTCGGTTTCTAAATCGGCGTTGTCGTACCACGAGAGTATCAAGTCAAAATTCCATTGGGTAATAAACTGGGTAATAAACTGGGGAATAAATTGGGCAATAAGATGAGCTTCGAGATCATTTTTAGCTTTGCTTGGGAAATCATTGCTACTGTACGCAAGAATTAATATTGATTTTGTAAAAGCCATTCTGATTATCCAACAAATTCTCAATCTTCACAGGGATAATCACTATAGATGTTCATTAAACCTAGTACCCGTCAAAAATTATCCCCAATGGCCGTTAGCGCTTAACCATTATCAATGCCTTATGATGCAGAAGCTTCATAATCATGGCAATATCATCAAACAAGTTCATTTTATTTCTCGGGTTAACAGATGTCAGATCGATTCCACGTTGTGTTTTCTTACGGTTTTAGACCCTTCTTTTTGATGGCGGGGTTATACGGTGCCTTTGTCATTGTACCTTGGATATTACAGATCGTTGTTGGCGGTAGTGTTGGTAGTTTCCCGTGGTCCTATATCGTTGCGAGCCCGGTGGAATGGCACATACATGAAATGTTATTCGGATATGTAGCGGCCGCAATTGCGGGGTTTTTCCTCACGGCTGTGCCGAATTGGACGGGTTCTCGCCCGGTGAAAGGGAGCACGTTGATGATGCTATCCGGGCTTTGGTTGGCTGGGCGTATCGTCAATTGGTTTTCAGCTCTGCTCCCTGGTGTACTCGTCACCATAATTGATGTCGCATTCTTTCCGGTACTTATTGCACTTGTTATTAGGGCCTTAATAAAAGGTTGGTCGATGCGAAACTTTGTATTCTTGCCCGTGATGATAGGGATGAGTATTGCCAACTTGTTGATGCACCTTGAATGGCTGGGTTATAGCACCTCGACATTTGATATTGGTAAGCGACTGGTAATTAACCTTGTCATCACCCTGATCATTATATTGGGGGGGCGGATCATTCCGGCTTTTACCACCAATGCCTTGAGAAAAAAGAATGAAGTAGACCTGCCACGACAATCAGAGGTATTGACCAAACTGGCAATATTAACCGCTGTCACAATGATTCTTGCAGATTTATTAATGCCGGAAAGTACCTTGGCTGGTGTATTAGCTGCTCTTGTCGGTTTTGTTAATTTGCTACGGTATTTGGGATGGCGGATGTCAAAAACGTTTGATAGCCCAATTTTATGGGTCCTGTTTATGGGCTTTGGGTTTTTAATTTTGGGACTTTTTGTTCAGTCATACGCCATTTTGGGGGGCACCATTGACCGTAATGTAGCCGACCACCTATTAATGATAGGGGGAGCAGGGGGGATGACAATCGCCGTTATGTCACGCGCGGGATTAGGGCATACAGGACGCGCAATCCATGCGCCATGGCAAATTGTCTGCGCTTATGTCTTGATCGCCCTGTCCGCTATTTTACGGGCGACTGCGCCAGTGTTCTTTGGAGAATATTACTTAACACTGATAAGCACCGCTGGTTGCTTGTGGAGTTTGGCTTTTGTCTTGTTCAGTTGGGTATTCTGGCCCGTATTAACGTCACCACGGGCATAAATTGAACGATGCTATAATACAGCTTCACCCGTACAATAACGTTCTAATAAGGCCACATCAGAAATAATCACATGCCCCCGTTCGGTCGATATTCCAATTTTACGTAATTTTGAGAAAATACGAGAGAGGCTTTCTGGCTGAATGCCAAGACGACCTGAAATAACCGTTTTATCATAGGGTAGAGAGATAAGGTCAGCACCTTCAGTTACCTTACATTGCATATGTAAGAAATGGCAGACACGTTGGCTCGCGGTTTGGGTTTTGAGGCTTTCGATCTCCCCCACAAGCAAATGCATGCGTCTTGATAAAGAGGCCAACATTGAAAAACTGACTTCCGGCTTTTCTTTAAGGTAATTAATAAACGGGGTTGTTCGAATAGATAGAACTCTAGCATTTTCGATGATTTCTGCGTTGGCCGGATAATTACCACCAATAAATGCCATGGCTTCAACAATGGTGTCGCCACGGGAGAAAACGCCGATGATGGCTTCATTTCCATCAATGCTCTCTCTGAAAATTTTCACCCAACCATCAAAAATGAAATAGAAATATTCAACGGGTTCACCTTGTGTAAACAAGCTAAACCCTTTTTTGAGGTCCCGAGGAGATGCATCTTTAACCAGTTTTTCAGCATCTTGGTTCGAAAGGCCACTGAAAAGTGGATGGCCTTTAATAAGCTGAAATTCGTCTGGGGTCATAGTCTCACCAATCTAAGTTTATCTGATCGGTTAGAGTACCTAGTTTTATAGGTAATAACGAGAGTCTATTTCAAAATTATTTATTATCCAACAATTGATGGAGTTTGGCATCCTTCGTGCTGAAATGGCCAACAAACCAATTATTCAATTTTTTAATAAAATCATTGGGATTTTTGCTTATGTCTCGCGCGTCATAAGCGTCCATAATGTCGCGTATTTCATCAAGTAAGTATTCATGGTCTTCTTTATGATCTTGATAATCGATATAATCATGGCGGCGCATAATCGATTCTTCAAGAGCAAAATGCGCCGATGTGTGCGCAAATAATTCCCCTAAAGCATCGGCGGTTTCATCGTTTGAAATTGAATGAGACATTTTGGAAATGACATCATTAACCAATGAGATCAATTCACGGTGTTCATAATCCACAGAATTTATACCTGTGGAGAAGCTATCACTCCATTCTATTTTTGGTAGATTTGTCATTGTTGACCTCCTTCGTTTATTCTCACAGATTTATTCAAAAATAAACCCTTCGCTCGGTCCCATGAAATCAATGGCGAGGCTTTGTCCTGATACTATATCAATTGTTTTTTCAGATATGTGATTAAACCCATCGCCTTTACCCGTATCATTCATCGCAACCATTATATTGTATGTTCCAGATGATATGGTGATGCGTTGATATGTTTGTGAGGGGCCATCACTGTGCAACCCCGTGGGTTCGAGCAGGGCTTCATAAATAGCTTCACCATTTAATGAAAGCTGAACTTTCACAGGAAGGCGCGCGCGCGAGCAGACTTCAGACTTGCGCATATTGGGTGCTAATGCCATCAATTCTTCTTCGCTTCTTTTGCGGCACCCATCCTTGGGTTTTGCACTATGGGCAAAACTGAATTTTATCAAAGCTTTGCCATCTTCTAATCGAGAGTATTTAGGTCCATCAGCGAAGTATCCCAGAAAAAAGGCGAACCCGGCATAAACGACGGCTTGGGCGGCATATTGAAAATACTTTTTCATTGTTCCACCCCATCACGGTTTTTGGTTTTTTCCGGTGAGTAAGGGCCAAGTTCTTTAATATCAGCCTTGAAAGTCTTCATATGTTTTTCAAAAGAAGACCCATCGATTGCGGACGCCCAAATTCGAGAAACACGGTTGCGGGGAACCCTTTTACGAAGGCGTGGATCTCGTTTTCCATCCAGCCGTTCTTCCAGCCAAACTTGACCAAGGCGATAGTGGCATTCACCGCTACGGCACCCTGTTACGATGACACCATGGGCCAATTTTTTACTTAATACATAGTCGATAAATGAGGGTGGCATCATGCCAGCACAGGGCAAGCTGATGGTCGCAATATCGGTGCCACGGAATTTATCTACTTTGAGTGCTTTATCACAACCAAAGACCATCAAGCGTACGGGACCAGATAACTTTGCTGTGGCTGTTTCAACTTTATCACGCAGCGACATCAATAAAAGATCCGGTAAATCAATCCCAGGAATAAGGTTTTCGCCGCGCCTGAAGGGGGTCGATGTCGGGCAGGAGCCAACACAAATTCCACAGGCGACACAGCTATCGGAGTCAACCACCGCTTCATGTTCAAAAGCGGCACCGTCAGATCGTCTGATCATGGTGATGGCATTGAAGGGGCAATCGACCACACAACGAGTGCAGCCATTACAATTATCTAAGCTTACCACAGCGGGTGCTACTTTTTTAGCGGGCGGCAACCACGGCGTAATAAACAACAAAAAAGTTACGCCGAATAATCCTGCCCATACCATGCCCGGACCAATCAAATCGGTGAGCGGATAAACCCAAAGATAGAACCAATCCAATCCTACAGGAGACGGTACAACCGCGAGATTGGCAATGCCTTGGCTGGTTGCAGGTTTGACCAAGCTTAAGACCAATAGCATCAAGAATGTACCGATTGCTAATCCCCGTGGTGGATTAATTCTCGAATGTGCCACGCGTTGTAGATGAAGCCACATAACAAAAAGCAATATTAAGGGGATGAAAATATGAGCAAAAGTCATCAGCGTAAAGAAACGCCCGTCGATATGACTGGCCGCTAGAAAGTTTCTTGCAATGGGTTCTCCAAAGATAGGAAACCAATCTAGTAATTCAGTGGTGGCTTCACCAACGTACTGAGCCAACACATCCCATACGAGCCAGTATCCGGAAATACCAGCGATTATAATCAACCAGATCATAGGGATGCCGGTTATCCAAGAGAACCAACGTCCGCCTCGATACCGATCAAAAGCAAATTCTCGGATAACATGCAAAACCATCATGGCAACCATGGCATCGGAGGCATAACGATGCAGAGAGCGCATAATGCCACCCAGCCACCATTGCTCATTGGTTAGATATTCAACGGACAGAAAGGCTTCTGGAATACCTGTGTCAAAGAAGATATAGACGTAGACCCCGCTTATAGAAACAATCCAGAAATAATAATATCCCAGTGCACCAAGGCAATAAGTTGGGTTCCATTTTTGGCCAAATATATGATCGAACCAGCCTTCGATCCACATCAGGCCAAAACGGAGAGGAGATCTCAATATATCCACGTTTAATATTCCTGTTTCTTTTTTATTATTATATTAAGAGCTACTATGGAGATGCCTATTACGGGGTTTTGCTCGTCGTCGGTTGTTGATGATGAGGCGTATCAATAAAAATCCCGTCCCAAAGATTGAAATTAGACCCGCTGATCCCGTGATAAATATGGACATATCGAATAAATAACGTCCAGAATTTGGATCGTATATTGTGCAAAACAATCGGACTTGATTAATGATGCCGTCAATGCTGGTAAAGTTATTCTTACGGCCAAATATAAGATCTTTAAGGGGCTCCATCAAGAGGGGGGGAGCGAATTGCTCGCCGTAAACATGGCGGTAGATTATGCCTTCAGAGTCCACCACCGTTGTTCTGGTCATATGGTCAAAGCCTTTTGCAGAGCTATAATATATAAAACCTGCATTTTCTGTGAAACGTTCAATCGTATTGTGATCACCAGACAGAAATGTCCAATTTTTTTGGTTCAATCCTCGACTGGATTGATAGTCATATAATCGCTTGGGGGTGTCATTGCGATCATCAAAACCGATTGTGATGACATTGAAGGCATCGATACCGAAGACTTCCTGTGCGGCAATCGTGGCATCAGCAATAGCATCAGAGACCATGGGACAAACATCTTTGCAGCTTGTATAGATCAAGCTGATGATTAAGGGTTTACCGAGAAAGTCTTCTAATTTTACGACGCGGTTATTGGTGTCCACAAATGTGTACCTACCTACTTCACGACCAATGGAGGCTTCACTGATCGCCAAAGACTGGCGTTCATCAAATTCGAGGGATTCAGCTGTGTGTGCTCGGCTTTCTGAATTGATAATAAATATTGATAAAAAAACATAAAAAAATTTGAGATGGTTTTTTAATGATAAATGGGGGGTGTTTTGCATATCAATAACCATCCTTTTATTGGTGAATTTTAGAAAAGAAAAGGGGACACCTGAATTGTCTAAAGGGAAGGGTGTTCAGGTGTCCCCAGTTTAAGTTAACTCTGGAGAGATCGTTAACTTAGTGGCCATACTTCTGAGAGATATTTCCAGTTGATGAAGTAATAGAGAACAAAGGCCGAGAAGAAGATCGATACGAGGATAATCGTTCCCGGGATATGCAGTTCTTTTACACTTCCTGTGGATGACACAACAGAACCACCACCTTGGAAGACAACAGGGTTAGCTCTGGCTGATTCATCGGTACGTTTTTTGCCAAAGAAAACTGAGGCTACAATAACGATAACAAATGCAGCGCCACCAATTGAAGCAATTATGCCTGAGATACCGTTCAATGCCATTATCAAGAAGGCAGATGGCGGGTAATCAAAGGCCATTGTCGCATCACTAAAGGCCATATCCCAATGACGGCGGGAAACACCCAAAGTACCCGCAGCCATCATGAAGACAGATAGGCCTGTGACACCCAAACCAAATAGGTAAGGCTGCCACTGGGCAAGTTTCTTGAACATGATTTCACGGCGGAAGATTAATGGTACGACAAGGTAGGAGACCGCCATAAAGGCTAATGTGGTACCCGCCGCAACTGTGCCGTGGAAGTGACCCGGAACATACAGTGTATTATGGATGATCAGGTTAAGCTGCTCTGTGCCCATGATAACCCCGGTGATACCACCAAGAACACCAAACAATACTAGGCTGAGGAACATACCCGCAAAAGCAGGGTTACCCCACGGAGCTTTGCGAAGCCATCCGAAGACACCTTGCGTAAAGCCATTATTGCGTTGCGCAACCTCGATTGCACCTGGAACACTCATACCGTGGATTAATGAACCAAGAACGGCTAGGAACAATGCGTAGGATGTATTAGCAACTTTCCATTCTGAACTGATACCCGGATCAACAAGAATATGATGGGCGGAAGCCAGAAGAAGGAAACAGATATACAGGAAGAAAGCCATACGGCTGACTTTTTCTGAAATCGGTTTAGCACCCAATGTCAGGGCAGCAATGGCGTACCAGACAGAGACCTGAGCTGCAACATTGATCTGTTGTGATGAATGACCAAAACCCCACCAAACAATACGGTAAGTCAGGGTATCAATATCACCAATTAGGCCAAGGGACCAAAGCCAAGTGGGTACCAAAATAACGGCACCTGAGGCGATTGTGTACACGGCGATAATAGCCGCCGTAATGGCACCAAAGGTTACAAGTGGAACAGAACCTTCATAAGTTTTTTCTTTCTTTGCAATGACCAAGGTTCCAAAGAAAACCCCAACGGCCACAAGGGCGCCAACGGCAAACAAAATAAGACCCAGATAGAAGTTCGGGTCCGCTTTCATCGGCACGTACGAGGTGAACATAACACTTGATTCACCTTGAAGAACGGCAATGTTTGCTAATACTGAGCCAATTACCATTAATACAAAAGCGAGCCAAGCTACTCTGGGCATTGCTAAACGGCAATTAAGGAGGATCGCCGATGCAAAATACAAAATAGCGATTTCAAAGAAAATGATCCAGAAAACAAGGATATCTGCACCGTGGGCTGTTAAAACTAGATAAAATAAATCAGCAGGAAGCAGGTGAACTGCTTGCCAGCGTGTAAGAGCAACAAGAAGTCCAAAAAAACCACCGACGGCGAGGAAAACAACCCCGACCACGGCATTGGCTTTAATTAAAGCTTCTGCAGAACTATGCACCTTTAGGCCAGTCTCCGGGCAGGTGCGGAATGAAAAGTTAGACATATTAATTACTCCTGCCTTATTCTACGACGAGCATCTTGCCAAGCATCTCATGATGCCCAATGCCACAAAACTCGTTACAAATGATGCCAAATTGACCCGATTCAGTCGGCTTTATCGTTAGAACCATTTCGTAGTTAGGGTGAATTTGTAGATTGATATTTGTTGGCTGTAGTGAAAAGCCATGCATCCAATCTAATGAAGATAGGTGAAGTCTATATTCTTTCCCTTTTTCAAGTTCCAGAATTGGCCACCATTCCCAAAGACGGGCAAGCATGTAAACGTCACTACCTGGCGGTGGACGAACAATAGGCATGCCGCTTTCTTCATCTTCGCGAACTGTATAGAGCGCCGCTGCGGCTTCTACTTTCTCGGCGTAGGTATCGGGGTTAATGCGGTACGCTTCATTTGACAGGTTTTGTTCACCCGTCATATGCCACCAGACCATGATGCTGAACATAAGGATGCCCCATAGAAATGCTATGGTGATCCATGTGATTTCGATCCCGTGTAGTGGTTCTTTCCACCACAATCGATTTTCGGGAGGTGTTAAAGCCATTAGATTATCTCCCTACTCATCAGTGTGCTAAAGGAATGTTGGCTACTTCCATGACGCCCCAAAGCGTGTAAACAACGGTTGGGATTGCAACGCCGATAAAAAGTAATAAAAAAGTATTGTCGAGGAGGCTCTGCATTGCAGGAATGGGTTCCTCGTCATCATTGTTTGGTGAAGGGCTTTGCCCTTCGGGTGTATTGTCGGACATAAATATTCCTCCCAATATTATCATATAGTCCACAATTTTGTGGATATATGACCACTCTCACGTATACCGATTACACGTGCATCTATTTACCTTACTTGAAGGAACTTAATGCGCCTTGACGTTGGTTAAGTCTGATATTTCAAGGAAAAATGACTTCAGAGTTGACTTCTAACGTTTGTTGCCTGAGCATCACTTACGCTTGCATTAATCAATATGTCAGCTTGTAGAATGGAATGAATTTTGGACAATAAGCAGCCTCCATCCGATAATAATTTTCTGGAAGTTCTCAACAAGAAAAAATCAATTATTCAACGATTCTGGGCTTGGCTTGTCTTACTCGCACTGGGAAGCGTCTGGGGTTTGACGTTCTCTCTGGCGAAAATCGCCGCTGATGGCGGGGGGCATCCCTTAGGAATCGCCTATTGGCAGTCTTTAATTGGGGCTGTCGTTTTAATCACTTATACTTTTTACAGTCGTAAATTTATCCCCTTTAAGCGTCGGCACATCATCTTTTATATTTTATGTGGCATCTTAGGATCAGCAATCCCCAATACAATATTCTTCTATGCTGCGTCCAACATTTCGCCGGGCATCTTGTCTATTACGGTCGCAACTGTGCCACTGATGACCTTCATCGCGGCCGTTCTTTTAAAGTTTGAACGGTTCGTCATTTTACGCGTTATGGGCGTTGTTTTTGGTATGATCTCGATAATTCTACTGGTAGGACCAGAGGCCAGTTTGCCTAATCCGGGGTCTGAAGTTTGGGTTCTGCTCGGCATTGTTGCAGCGGTTTGTTATACAATAGAGAATATGATTATTGCCATGCGAACCCCAGAAGGTGTTGGGGCGCTTTCTACCGCTGCTGGTATGTTTCTCGCGTCCGCTCTTATTATGACACCGTTCATGTTTATTGATGGTATATTTGTCCCCTTGGTTTGGCCATTAGGGCCTGTGGGATGGTCGATCATTGGCATGTCAGCGGTCAGTGTTTTTGCCTATGGAATATTTGTCTATATGATCATGCAAGCGGGACCGGTTTTTGCAAGTCAAACGGCGTATATTGTCACCATATCCGGGGTGATATGGGGCATTATTATATTTGATGAAAAACATTCGTTTTGGATATGGATTTCACTTGCCGTCATGATGATCGCGTTATTTTGCGTTTCGCCTAAACATAAGGAGATAAAACAAGATGGATCCTAACATGCTTATGCAGGGCGCCCCACCGTCAGATGATAATCAAGTGACATTGGATAATTGGCGGACACCGCCTTTTAACAAATGGGCTTTTCAGCATATAAGTGAGATTACCCTCACCGCAGCGATCTATAATAACCCTGATAATATCCGAACACTTGAGAGTGTTTCATCTGATTTAATGGATATCCAATACCCGCATGGTGATGAGACGGTTAGCATTTCGGAAATGATTGAACGCACCGATTGCGATGGCTTTCTGGTTTTGCATAGCGGTAAAATTGTCCTTGAAGAATACCGTAATAGTATGACGGAAAGATCAAGGCATATTTTGTTTTCTGTAACAAAATCAGTAACTTCCTTGGTTGCAGGCATTCTTGTAGGGCGCGGGGAATTGAACCCGGAAGCCCCTGTCACCACCTATATTCCAGAGGCCGTAAATACAGCCTTTGGTGACGCAAAAGTTCAAAATGTATTGGATATGACAGTAAGTCTTGATTTTAACGAAGATTACACCGCAACAGAAGGGCCCATCGTAGAGTACAGAGAATCGACAGGATGGAACCAAAGAACAACGACACCTCCAGATCTGCATTTGCGGGGATTTCTGCTGACCCTTAAGGACCGGAAGGGCAAAAATGGAAAACACGGTGAACACGGTGAACACTGTGCATATGGGGAACATGGGGAACGATTTAGTTATATGTCCCCTGTGACCGATTTGCTGGGCTGGATTCTTGAGCGAGCTAGTGGTAAGCGATATGCCGATTTGGTAAGTGAAACTCTCTGGCAACCAATGGGGGCTGGTTATGATGCGTATATGAGTAACGATGCTCAAGGTGCGCCCCGTACAGCAGGAGGGCTCTGTACAACCCTGCGCGATTTGGCATTGGTGGGGCAATTAATCTGTGATGAGGGTAAACGAGACGGTGTTGAAATCGTCCCAAAACAATGGATTGAAGACATTCGTAATAATGGAGATCGTGCGCAATGGCTTGCAGGTGACTTCGCCACGGAATATCCTGATTGGCCCCTGCGATATAGAAATAAATGGTATGTTATGGGGGATAATAAAGCCCCGTTATTTGGTGTTGGAATATATAATCAATTTTTATATGTTAACCCTGAAAAAGAACTGGTGATCGTACAGTTTTCATCTCAACCTGATCCGGTGAATGATGATAATGAACTGCTCGCCCTTCGGGCCTTTGAGGCAATTAGTAATAGCTTAGAATAGGAAATGGTAATGAGTTCAAAAATTTGGAAAGTATATTTGTCTGGTGAAATTCATTCAGATTGGCGTGAGCAAATAGCCAATGGCGTAAAGGCCGCTTCATTGCCTGTTGAATTAAGTTCTCCTATTACCATCCATGAGGACTCCGACGATTGTGGTGTTGCTATATTTGGCGAGGAACCCGATAAAACATGGCATGACCGGAAAGGGGCTTTGCTCAATTCCATCCGCACCGGAACGTTGTTAAATGAAGCTGATATTGTCGTTGTTCGGTTTGGTGAGAAATATAAACAATGGAATGCCGCTTATGATGCTGGCTACGCCAATGCGCTTGGAAAGCCAACAATCATTTTGCACCCGTCAGAACATGATCACCCATTAAAAGAAGTAGATGCCGCAGCCAGCGCCGTTGCGCGGGAGCCGACACAGGTTGTTCAAGCATTGGATTATATCATAAATGGTAAAATGCCTAAGTGAATGATTTAGCGACGTGTTAATTATTGAATACTTAAGGGGCCTTCCAAGCTCTCAAAGTTATCAAATTCATCAAAATCGTCTTTGATTCCCTCAGAGGGGCAAATACTTGATTGGTGATGGATCATCTTCCAAACGCCGTCTTCATTTGCAAATATGTTTGTTGCTAACAACATTCCGGGTTCTAAATGTTCACAGCACACAACGTAGGCGAAGTCACCGTGCATATACGCTGAAGCTTGGCTGAAAGCCAAGAAGGGCGGGGGCTCATTTAGAATGCATTGCCAACTGCTTATGACATCGTCCTGACCATACAATGCAGGCCACCCTGGATGAATGCAGGATATATTTTCCGAATTCGACCATAATATCTCCATGTTTACAGCCGAACCTTTTTCAAAAGCTTCGTAAAAATTGCTATTTGCGGCCAAAATAGCTTCGGTATCTGTATGCATTTCTGTGCTTACCCCATTCACGTATATTAATTTTCTCCTGACTATCTATGTGGGGAGGTTGTACCCATATTCCTACTAATTTTATGCTTACTCGATACGAATTTATTTAAGGGCAGTGAAATGACCTTAATCGGCAAACATTCCGAATTTTCTAAGGTTTTTGAGTGGATACTATTATACTCATTCAATAGAGAATATGAACCCGTGCGTCTGTCTCAGTCACTATGAATTAGCAGAGTTGAGATGTACCCATGGAAAATGCCCTTAATCGGGATTGATTTGAAAAGAGCGTTATTATGGCTGATAAAACCCCAAACACCGATCCTAACCCTGCTGTTGATGAAGAAGAAGAAAATCAGCAAACGTTAGATGATTTAACGGTTTTAAACGAAGATGATGGTCAGGGCGGCCTTGAGGGCGGCCAAGAGGAAGTTCCGGACGTCGCTCCACCGGACCCTGAAGATCTAAGTTTGGGGTCGTTGCATACGGGTAGCCAGCAAACGACCAGTGAAATCCTTGATAATTTAGCACCGCCAGCACCTGCTGTCAGCGCACCCCCAGAAATCGACGCATCAGAGCTAAAAGACCGTGGCGTTAGTGTGGATGGCATTACGACGCAAAATCCAGATGTCGATATTCTTGTTGATGGTGATCCTGAGGCCGATATGGGCGGTTTTGACTCAGGCGGCACATTTGATGCTGGCGCGGGCAAAAAAAGCGGTGGTAAAGGCAAAGGGGCTGATAAAGGCGATAAAGAAAAAGACGGTGGCAAATCAGAAGAAGACGCTGATGAAGGTGCCCCGGAAGAAGAAATAATTGGCGAGGACGGAACCCCCGTTGTACCGCCAGTTGTGCCGCCCGTCACGGAGGGTGTTGTACCACCACCCGTTGATGAGTTACCGGTTGATGAAGAGCCTGAAGCCCCTATCCCTGATGAAGAACCAGAACCCGAACCAGAGCCCGAGCCAGAACCAGAGCCCGAGCCCGAGCCAGCACCAGCACCGGTAAATCGGGGGCCTGAAGCCGCGGATGATGTTGCTGCAACGGATGAAGATACATCCGTTGTCATTGATGTTCTTGAAAATGACACCGACCTTGATGGTGACACGGTTCATGTGACGGGTGCGACGCTTCCCGCAGGTGTGGATGGTACGGTGATTGTTAATGATGATGGTTCATTAACCTTTACACCCGGCAGTGGTTTTGATGCTCTGGCTGAGGGTGAAACCGATCAAGTCGAAATTACCTATACTATTTCTGATGCCAATGGCGGAACCGATACCGCAACCGCTACGGTTAATGTATCGGGTTCCAATGATGGGCCAGTGGTTACTGAAGTTGTTACCGTGGACGCCGTAGAAGATGGTGCCGCTGTATCAGGTAAATTGGTTGCAGATGACGCGGAGGGCGATGATCTAACCTTTAGTGTTTACAGCCAGCCCTCCGAAGGTTCTGTATCTATTAATGCCGATGGTTCGTTCAGTTTCAATCCCGGCGATGATTTCCAGGATTTGGGCGTCGGTGAAACACGCGATGTTATTTTTACCTATCAAGTTGACGATGGTCAGGGTGGAACAACCACAGCTGATTCCGTTGTTACTGTAACAGGTACGAATGATGATCCTGTAGCGGTTGTTGATACGGCCGTTGTTCAATCTGATAGCACCGTTACCTTTGATGTTCTGTCTAATGATTCTGATCTTGATGGTGATAACCTGAGCGTTCTTTCTGCTGAGCTTCCAAGCGGCATTGATGGCACACTTACCATTAATGGCGATGGAACATTAACATTCGATCCCGGTCCAACGTATGATGGAAAAGGCACAAACTTCTCTGAACAATTTGAAATTACATATGTCGTTCAAGACGAAAATGGTGGCACGGCTACATCCACAGCCACGGTAACGTTAACGGGCTCTGAGCTCGGTGTTATTGCAACCACAGACGTGGCGACAATCAGCGAAGATCAACGCGTGACAATGAATGTCATCAATAATGATGTGAACCTTGAAGCGGGTGACCTCACATTGGTTGATGCAACATTGCCAGATGGTGTTGGCGGTACGCTTGTTACAAACTCAGATGGTACGATTACTTATACACCCGGCGCTGAATTTGATTCACTTGCTGTTGGCGAAACACAGGATGTTGTTGTTACTTATACTGTTACCAATGATCAGGGCAACACTTCCGAATCAACGGCGACCATTACGGTCACGGGTACGAATGATGGTCCGGTTGCCAGTGATGGTTTAACCAATACGGCCAAGGAAGATGCTGGTGCGGTTGGCGGTCAATTATCTGGTTCGGATATTGATGGTGACGCGCTCAGCTACTCATTGATCAACGGCCCTGTTGAAGGTTCGGTTTCTATTAATTCTGACGGAAGTTATTCATTTGACCCCGGCACAGATTTTCAGGACCTAGGCGTTGGAGAAACGCGTGATGTAACTTTTTCATATCAGGTCGATGATGGCCATGGCGGTACTGATACTGCCGTAGCAAAAGTGACCATAACCGGTTCTAATGACGGCCCGATTGCGGATGAAGGGTTAACCCTCGCTGCTAAAGAAGATGGTGGTATCGTAAACGGTGAGCTTTCCGGTACGGATATTGATGGTGATAGTCTTAGCTACTCACTTGTTAATGGACCTTCCGAAGGAACGGTTATTGTTAATGACGATGGCTCCTACAGTTTTGATCCGGGCGCAGGCTTCCAAAATCTTGGTGTTGGTGATTCTCAAGACGTAACATTTACCTACCAAGTTGATGATGGTCAGGGCGGCACAGAAACATCAGACGTTACCATTACCATTAACGGCACCAATGATGGCCCTGTTGCCATGGCTGATACAGCAGAAGTAGATGAAGATTCTGGTGTTACTATTAATGTTCTTGATAACGATACCGATATCGATGGTGGAAACCTCAGTGTTATAAGCGCCGAAATTCAAGACGGCGCGGGTGGCACGGTTGATGTTAACCCCGATGGTAGCATTACTTTTATTCCGGGTGATTCTTATAATGATCTTGAATTTGGTGAAGATGATTTCGTTAATATTACATATACAGTATCCGATGGTGCGGGTGGTGAAACAACATCCAACGCCACAGTCAGAGTCGTCGGCAGTTATGATGGTGAACCTATTATCGCCCAGGTTCCTAATCTGAGCGTTGCCCCGGTAATGGGATCGGAAGATACAGCTATTTCCCTCGATATCAGTTCTTCACTGAATGATACGGATGGTGGGGCTGAAGTCCTGAGCGTTACAATTAGTAACGTACCAACAGGCGCGGTCTTAAGCCAAGGCACGGACAATGGCGATGGAACATGGTCACTGGAACCCGGTGATCTTACAGATTTAAGCTTTACCCCACCGCGTGATTTCTTTGGTGACATCAACCTATCTGTTGAAGCGACTTCATTAGAAACCGAAAGCGGCGATAGCGCTTCGACCACTTCACATTATCTTGGTGTTACGGTTACGCCGGTTGCGGATGATCCTAATCTGGGTACAACAAACGTTGAAGGAATTTCCGGCAGCCCAATTGATTTAAACATATCCGTTAGTATGGGTGCAGATACCGATGAAACGGTGGCTGAAATTATCGTGGCGGGTGTTCCTGATGGTGCCGTTCTTAATTATGGTCAGGATAATGGCGATGGAACATGGACTTTCAATGGTCAAGACCTTGAACGTCTAGATACTTCAAATGATTTAACGATCACACCACCTAAAGACTATTCCGGTAGCGTAACTCTAAGTACCCTTGCCACATCTTCCGATGGTGGTACGGACCTTAGCTGGTTCAATGTTACATCTGAATCTCCTATAAATGTTGATCCTATTGCTACGGATGGTTTGGTCAACGAAGCTATTGAAGATGGCGGCGCTGTTAGCGGACAACTGAGCGGCACAGACGTTGA